>JBNKIC010000014.1:0-247831 GCA_050290705.1 Paracoccaceae bacterium | reverse complement strand
ATCAGGCGGCGATGGCATCGCCCGAGTTCGATCTCCTGCGCGCGATCGGCTTCTCGGCGGCCGAGATCGATGCCGCCAACATCCATGTCTGCGGGACCATGACGCTGGAAGGCGCGCCGGGGCTGAAGGACGAGCACCTCGCGGTCTTCGACTGCGCCAATCCCTGCGGCAAGCTGGGCAAGCGCTATCTCAGCGTGAACAGCCATATCGACATGATGGCGGCCGCGCAGCCGTTCATCTCTGGCGCGATCTCGAAGACCATCAACATGCCGAACGACGCCTCGATCGAGGACTGCAAGGACGCCTACCTGCTGTCCTGGCGGCTGGGCGTGAAGGCGAACGCGCTCTATCGCGACGGCTCGAAGCTCAGCCAGCCGCTGGCCTCGGCTCTGGTTGAGGATGACGAGGAAGCCGAAGAAATCCTCGTCTCCGGCACAGCTCACGAAAAAGCCGCCGTGCTGGCCGAAAAGATCATCGAGAAGGTGGTGATCAAGGAAGTGGCGCGCGCGGGCCGTGAGAAGCTGCCGGAGCGCCGCAAGGGCTACACCCAGAAAGCCAATGTCGGCGGCCACAAGGTCTACCTGCGCACCGGCGAATACGAAGATGGCCAACTCGGCGAAATCTTCATCGACATGCACAAAGAAGGCGCTGGCTTCCGCGCGATGATGAACAACTTCGCCATCGCGGTGTCGGTGGGCCTGCAATATGGCGTGCCGCTGGAAGAGTTTGTCGATGCCTTCACCTTCACCAAATTCGAGCCCGCGGGCATGGTGCAGGGCAATGACTCGATCAAGAACGCCACCTCGATCCTCGATTACATCTTCCGCGAACTGGCGGTGAGCTATCTCGACCGCACCGATCTGGCGCATGTGAAGCCGCAGGGCCACACATTCGACGATCTTGGTCGTGGCGAAGAAGAGGGCGTGGCCAATGTGCGCGAGCTCAGCGACAGCACTGCCAGCCGCTCGCTGGAGATGCTGAAACAGATCAGCTCGACCGGCTATTTGCGCAAGCGCCTGCCGCAAGAGCTGGTGGTGCTGCAAGGCGGCGCTGGCGGCGGCGTGACGCTGAAAAACGGCGCCGACCCGGTGCAGGCGCTGAACACGCTGGTGCCCGAAACCGCCACTCCGGTCTCGGCCGTTGGGGGCAGCAGCACCGCGCTCAGCTCGGGCACCGTCACCAAGGTGGACGCACGCGTCAAAGCCAAGATGCAGGGCTATGAGGGCGATCCTTGCGGCGAATGCGGCAACTACACGCTGGTGCGCAACGGCACCTGCATGAAGTGCAACACCTGCGGCTCCACCACGGGCTGCAGCTGAGCATCGCCATGGAACTGCGTGTCTTCAAAGGCTGTTTCGTGATCGACGGGTGGGAAAGCGATGAGGTTGACCTTCAGGTCATCCTCTCCACCGGCGGCGGGATCACGGCGGGGTCGGGATCGTTTTCCGTTCCTGCTGCGCTGGTCGGGCGGATCGACGTCGGGTCGCTGACCTTCCGCACCGAACGCGGCGAAAGCTTCTCGCTCTTGGTGCGCGAGATCGACCCGTCAGAAGGCGAAGCCTATTTCCTGACCGGCGCCAGCTTGCCCGCCGGAACAGAGGTGAGCACACAAGATCGGGGGGTGGCGTAACGCGCCGCTTCCACATGCAGAACATGCCCTGAACAGGGCGTGCGTACGGATAAGGCGACAGGCAAAACCAACGGGCGGTACGATAATGCGCCTTATCCGATTTCCTTGGGGGGCATCTGCCCCCCATTTTTTTCTTTGCCAAATTGTGGTTTTTGGGCTCTAGTGGGCTAAATCTTGTGCAAAATCGCAGCTTCGGCTTGCAAAAACCAAGGTATATACCTATCCCAAAGGATAGGGGCAGGGGACAAACACTCTGCTGGTCGTCAGGTGGGAGGGTACACCATGATTGGACTGGTTCTGTGGTTTAACAAAGTTTCCGGTACGGGCATGATCTGGTGCGAAGATCAGGGTCCGCTGGCGTTTTTCGGGCCAGAAAATAAGCTACCAGAGGGCGTTGACGGCTTGGGCTGCGGCGACCGGGTGGTATTCAGTATCGATATGCGTGGTGACGTGCGCCATGTGCGCGATGTCTTCTCGGTCACACGTGAAGCGGCAAGCGCCGATCCGCGCGAGATCCTTGCAGGCTATAACGGCAACAGCGACAGCCGCGACAGTGACGTGACGTGCCATCTCCGCGTCGTCGCCTGAACGCATCAGCCCGGAGCGCTAAGGCCCCGGGCTGTTTTGTTTTTTTTGAGATAACGAAGGGCCGCGCCAGGGCGCGACCCACTATCGTTTACACTGCGCCGCGTGCCAGAGCAGCCACGCCGGTGCGGGCGATTTCCTGAAGGCCCAGCGGACGCATCAGCTCGGCAAAAGCGTCGATCTTGTCGGGCGTGCCGGTCAGCTCGAAGATGAAGCTTTCCAGGGTGGAATCCATCACATTGGCGCGGAAAATATCCGCCAGCCGCAGTGCCTCGACGCGCTTGTCGCCGGTGCCTGCCACTTTCAAGAGCGCCAGCTCGCGCTCGACCGAGGGGCCTTCGACCGTGAGGTCATGCACCTCGTGCACCGGCACGATCCGGCCCAGCTGCGCCTTTATCTGTTCGATCACGGCAGGGGTGCCAGTGGTCACGATGGTGATCCGCGACTGATGGCCCAGATGGTCGATCTCGGCCACGGTCAGGCTGTCGATGTTGTAGCCCCGACCGGCAAATAACCCGATGACACGGGCTAGAACCCCGGCTTCGTTATCGACGATCACCGCCAGCGTGTGGCGTTCGATCAGCTCGGCATTGGGATCGCGCAGATCATAGGCCGATTTGCGGGAGGACCCTTTTTTGATGTTCAGTGCAGCCATTTTCACGTCCTCCTTAAACCAGCGCGCCGCCGGCGCCCGTGATCGCGTTGGTCGCGACCGCATCGCTCATCAGCATTTCATTATGCGCCGCGCCCGAGGGGATCATCGGCAGGCAGTTTTCATGCTTCTCGACCAGAACATCCAAGAGGAAGGGCCCGTCATAATCGAGCATTTCCTGGATCGCGTCATCCAGCTCGGCCGGGTCAGAGACCTGACGGCCCTTGCAGCCAAAAGCCTCAGCCAGTTTCACAAAGTCCGGCAGGCTTTCCGACCAGCTTTGCGAATAGCGCTCGCCATGCAAAAGCTGCTGCCACTGACGCACCATGCCAAGCCGTTCATTGTTCAGGATGAATTGCTTCACCGGCGCGCGGAACTGCACCGCGGTGGCGACTTCCTGAATGTTCATCATGATGCTGGCATCGCCCGCAACGTTGATCACCAGAGCGTCGGGATGCGCGATCTGCGCGCCGACCGAGGCGGGCAGGCCGTAACCCATCGTGCCGAGGCCGCCCGAGGTCATCCAGCGGTTCGGAGCTTCAAAGCCCAGGAACTGCGCCGCCCACATCTGGTGCTGGCCCACATCGGTGGCGATATAGCGGTCTTTATCCGCCGTCAGCGCCTGCAGACGTTCCAGCGCGTATTGCGGTTTGATCAGCTCGTCCGAGCCGGTATAGGCCAGACATTTCACCGCGCGCCACTCGTTGATCTGTTTCCACCACTGGCCAAGCGCGTCCTTGTTGGTCTTGCGCCCGCGCGATTTCCAGATCCTCAGCAGATCTTCCAGCACATGGCCGACGTCGCCGACAATCGGCAGATCAACGTGAATGATCTTGTTGATCGAGCTGGCGTCGATATCCACATGCACCTTTTTCGAGCCGGGGCTGAAACTGTCGACCCGCCCGGTGATCCGGTCGTCGAAGCGCGCACCGATATTGATCATCAGATCGCAATCATGCATCGCCATATTGGCTTCATAAAGCCCGTGCATTCCCAGCATCCCCAGCCAGGCCTCGCCCGAGGCCGGATAGGCGCCGAGGCCCATCAGGGTCGAAGTGATCGGAAAGCCGGTGGCCTCGACCAGTTCACGCAGCAGCTGACTGGCGCCGGGGCCGGAATTGATCACCCCGCCGCCGGTATAGAAAACCGGGCGTTCGGCTTGCTCGATCATCGCGGCCAGCTCGGTGATCGCCTCGGCGTCGCCCTTGAGCTGCGGCGCGTAATGGCTGGTTTTCGCTTTCGCGGGCGGCGTGTAGTCGCCGGAGGCAAACTGCACATCTTTCGGGATATCGACCAGCACCGGCCCGGGCCGCCCGGAGGTGGCCACATGGAACGCCTGATGGATGGTGTCGGCCAGCGCGTCGGGATCCTTCACCAGCCAGTTATGTTTGGTGCAGGGGCGGGTGATACCAACGGTATCGGCCTCCTGAAACCCGTCGGTGCCAATCAGGAAGGTCGGCACCTGGCCGGTGAGCACCACCAGCGGGATGGAATCGAGCAGCGCATCGGTCAGCCCGGTCACCGCATTGGTGGCGGCGGGGCCAGAGGTCACCAGCACCACGCCCGGCTTGCCGGTGGTACGGGCATAGCCCTCGGCGGCATGAACCGCGCCCTGTTCGTGACGCACCAGAATGTGGTGAATATCGTTTTGCTGAAAGAGCTCGTCATAAATGGGCAGAACGGCCCCGCCAGGGTAGCCGAATACCGTGTCCACACCCTGATCCTTCAGGGCTTGAATCACCATTCTTGCTCCGGTCATCTGACGTGTCATATCTCTCTCCGTCTCCACGCATCGCCAAAAAAAAAGCCCCCGAGTTTCGGGGGCGCATGGGGTAATAACAGGGGTTCCGTTACCGTCCCATACGCCGCTCTACTACTACGAGAAGAATGCTGATCATTCTTAGAGGCTCCTTATCCTTCGCCGGACATTAGGAGGGGCAGAAAGGGGCGTCAACGCAAAAACGCGAATAAAGTGTCGCAGGAGAGCTGTTTTTGGATTTTTTCTTTCGGCAGACGGGCGAAATCCGTGCCGTCAGCTCTTTACCGGGATCGCGTCGGGCAGGGTGATCTGCGCCACCTGTTCGGCAATCGTGTCGTTGCAAAGCGGATGCGGCGCGGCGGAATAGGCCTCAGGATCGTCCAGCTCGACCCATTGGCCGTTGTCATAGATTTCCAGCGCCGAGAACCGGGCCTTGTAGCCCATCTTCGGGCTGCCGGGCACCCAGTAGCCCAGATAGACATAAGGCAGCCCCGCATCGGCGGCGAGGCGGATATGATCGAGGATCACATAGGTGCCCAGACTATCGTTGCGCTTGGCCGGATCGTAGAAGGAATAGACCATGCTGAGCCCGTCATCGAGCACATCGGTCAGGCAGACGGCGGTCAGCTTGCGCGCGCGGTCACCCTCGGCCGGGGTGGAATATTCGATCACCCGGGTCTTGATCGGGGTTTCCTCGATCATCGCGGCGAATTCGAACACATCCATATCGGCCATGCCGCCATCGGCGTGGCGGTCATCCAGATAGGTGCGGAACAGATCGTATTGCTCTTCGGTGGCCCAGGGCGCGCGGGTGCGGCGCATCAGGTAAGAATTGCGCTTTTCGGTGCGGCGCTGGCTCTTGTTGGGCAGAAAATCCGCCACCCGGATGCGCGCCGAAAGGCAGGCCGAGCATTCCGAACACGAGGGGCGATAAAGCACGTTCTGCGAACGGCGAAAGCCCTGTTTTGACAGCGTATCATTCAGATCGGATGCGATTTCACCCTGCAGTGCGGTGAACAATTTCCGCTCCAGCCGACCCTCAAGATAAGGGCAGGGTTGTGGTGCGGTTACATAAAACTGTGGTGCAAGCGGAAGCGAATGGCGCATGATATTTCTTGATAAACAGCCCGATTACCAAAGCCTAACAACGAAAACCTCTAGCGCCAAGGATAAGGTAAAAAAGAGGTAAATGCCCGCCTATTTTTGTGGCGGGCACTTGAAAAGGGCTGTTTCAGAACCGCGCCGGGCGGTTCACGGCGGCAGTGCCCAACACATGGTCGGTCAGGCCCTGGGCGCGGCGGCCGGTCAGCATCAGCACGATCGAGCCGATCTGGGCCAGAAAGAACGCCATCGACAGTTGATAGCCGATCGTATGCAGCGCCGCCGTGGCCAGATCGAGCCGTTCGCCCTGAGCATTGCGGATCTCGATGGCCACCAGTCGCATCCCCAATGTGGCCGAGCGATTGGCCAGCGTCACGGTGCGGTAGATGAACCCGATGGCCAGGGTCAAAAAGCCGAAGACAAAGAACAGCAGGCCAAAGGTGAACAGGCTGATGAAAAAGGCGAGGGTGAACACGATCAGAATATCGATCACCCAGGCAATGGCCCGTTTCACCGGGATATCGGCATAGAATTCGGCCTGAGTGTCTGGGTCGGGCAGGCCCCATTGGGCGGTGTGGGAATAGCTCATTGGACTTTCTTCGGATTGGGTGAGGCGGTCCCGCGTGGGGGCCGCTTTAGCTCAGGCCTCGTCTTCCGGCGTTGCGCTGCGGGCCGTCTGGATGCGTTCGTCGAGGAAACTGTCGAATTCCTGCTTGTCGCGGGCCGTGCGCAGCCGCTCAAGGAAGGTCTCGAAGCTTTCCTGCTCTTCTTCCAGCCGCTTCAGCGTGTCGCTGCGGTAGGCGTCAAAGCTCGCATTGCCGCTGGAGCGTTGGGTCGCTTCGGGGCTGAGGCCGCGCAGGCGCTCCATCAGCTCTTCGGCATCCATCTGCGGTGCTTCGCGGGACACAAAGCCGCCCCGCCAGCCCAGAACGATCGCCAGCGCCAGCCCACCGGGCCAGAAATAGTTGAAGGCGATGGCAACGGAAGTAATCGCAAAGGCACCGTACAGCAGGGTCGAGATAATCTGAACGGCAACAGGGGTGGTCTGCGGCGCCGTATAGGCGGGACGGTCAGAGGGCATGGTCATACTCATTTGAAAACTCCCCATAACAGAGCCGGGCCAGGATAATACCGGGCCCGGCGCGGCGCTTATTTGTCGTCGCCTTTGGCGTCGTCTTCTTCGGCCACGACCGGACTTGCGTCACGGGCGGCTTCGACGCGCTCATCCATGAACTGGTCGAATTCCTGTTTGTCCTTGGCGGCGCGCAGGCGGTCGAGGAAGGCCTCGAACTGTTCCTGTTCGTCCATCAGGCGCTGCAGGGTCTGAGCCTTGTATTCATCGAAGGCGGCGTTGCCCGAGGGGCGAGCGGCAGAGCGCATCGCATGGGCGCGGCTGCGCATTTCTTCGTGGAATTCATGGTGGTGACGGTGTTGGCGGTAGCCACGGCATTTGTTCGAAAACATGCGTTTGCTCCAGATCGTATATGCAAGGATGGCAAGACCAACGGGCCAGAAGATGATGAAGCCCAGCACCATGGCTGCAATCCAGGCGCCCTTGCCACGTTCGTCAAGCCAGCCCTCGGTTTTGGCGAACCAACCACCGGGGGTGGAGGTGTGCGGGTCGGCTGCGGTTGTCATTGTGTGATCCTTTCGGTTGGGTCTAATGTGAATGCCTTTCACATTGCATAGATTGTCACTCCCTCAGCCGGTTTCAAGAAAAAATGTGAAGCGTGTTTACATTATTTTCGATTATGAAGTGAAATCAGATATTTGCGCCTCAGAAATCCGGGCAATTTCGCGCGGATCGGCGGCGAAAATATGCCGTGGCGTGCCCGCTGCGGCCCAAACCCGGTCAAATTCCATGAGTCGCGGATCGAAAAAAGCGCGGATCGGCGACAGGTGCCCGATGGGGGCGACGCCCCCGATGGCAAAGCCGGTTTGGCCCCGGATCAGCTGCGCATCGGCCTTGCCCAGGGCCTCGCCCGCCAGCGCCGAGGCTTTGGCGCCATCCACCCGGTTGCCGCCCGCAGTCAGAAACAACACCGCCCGCCCATCGGCCTCGCCGCGAAAGATGATCGACTTCACGATTTGATCGAGCGCGCAGCCCGCCGCTTGCGCGGCCTCTTCGGCGGTGCGGGTGCTGTCGCTCATTTCCAGAATGTCTACGGCCAGCCCGGCTTGTTCCAGCGCATGGCGCACCCGTTTGAGCGATTTCGACATTTTGCATTCCTCCGTTTTGTGGCAATGTCACGGGGTTAGGCAGCAAGTGCAAGAGGGCGTGATGAGTGCCGATGTGACACTTGACGAGCTGCTGGCTTGCGAAAGCGCCGTGTGGGGGGCGTTGAAGCATGGCGATTGGGCGGCAGATGCAGCCGCCCTCGCACCGGAATTTCTCGGGGTCTATGCAACCGGGTTTTGCGACCGTGCGGGCCACGCGGCCCAACTGACTGCCGGCCCCAGCGTGACCTCCTATCAAATCGAACTGCCCCGCCTGATGCGGCTCGGCCCCGGTCTGGCCCTGATCGCCTACCGCGCCCGCTACCGGCGCCCCGGTTCGGCAGAAGAAGAAGTGATGTATGTCAGCTCGATCTGGAAGCGCGGCCCCTATGGCTGGCGCAACGTTTTCAGTCAGGATACCGAGGAAAGCGACAATGCCCCGGTGTGATCTCAAGTGTTTATGCGCTCACGAAGCCTTAAGACCTGTCTGGCACAACGGGAATGCAACCAGAACGTGCGCACGGGCGAAGGGTAGGTCTGCCATGCAAATATCATTCGGGTTGATCTGGCCGGGGTGCCGGGGCAGGGGCTTTATATGAGCTTTACCGACCGCATCACCCGGGTTCCGATCCCCTATGACGAGGCCAGCGGGGCCGAGCTAAGGGTCGAATTTTCCGACCTCGCGCCCGAGCTGCGCGCGCTTCTGGCCGGGGCCGGGGGCTGTAGCCCCTATTTGAAAGGTCTGATCGAACGCGAGGCGCTCTGGCTGCGCGCGATGCTATCTTACGAGCCTGAAACCGCCTTTGAGGTGCTGCTGGCCGATATCCGCGCCGATACCCTCGCCATGATGAACAGCGCGCTGCGCGAAACCAAACGCCGGGTGGCGCTGCTGGTGGGGCTGGCCGATCTTGGCGGCATCTGGACGCTGGAACAGGTCACCTCGGCGCTAACCCGCTTTGCCGAACGCGCCACCGACATCGCCCTGCGCTTTCACGTCGGTCAGGAAATCGCGCGCGGCAAGCTGCCGGGCATGGGGCAGGACGATATCCCCACCGCAGCCGGGGCGGTGGCTTTAGCGATGGGCAAGATGGGGGCGGACGAGTTGAACTACTCTTCCGACATCGACCTGATCATGCTCTTCGACGAATCCCGGTTTGAGCGCGACGACTTCAACGATGCCCGCGCCGCCTTCATCCGGGCCACGCGCCGGATGACCGCGACCCTGTCTGAGATGACCGGCGAGGGCTATGTGTTCCGCACCGATCTGCGCCTGCGCCCCGATCCTTCGGTCACCCCGGTGATCATGGCGATGGCGACGGCAGAGCAATATTACGAAAGCATTGGTCGTACATGGGAACGCGCGGCCCATATCAAGGCCCGACCGGTGGCTGGCGACCTTGCTGCCGGGGCGGCCTATCTGAAACGCCTCGCCCCGTTCATCTGGCGCAAGCACCTCGATTTCGCCGCCATTCAGGACGCGCACGACATCCGCCTCAGGATCCGCGAGCACAAGGGCACCGGCGGGCCCATCCAGCTGGAAGGCCATAACATGAAGCTCGGGCGCGGCGGCATCCGCGAGATCGAGTTTTTCACCCAGACCCGGCAGCTCATCGCCGGGGGCCGCGATCCGGCCCTGCGCATGCGCGGCACGGTTCCGGCGCTGGCGGCCTTGGCCGAAAATAACTGGATCTCTTATGAGGCCGCCGACGTGCTGACCCGCCACTATCGTAGCCACCGCGAGATCGAGCACCGCGTGCAGATGGTGCGCGACGCCCAGACCCATATCCTGCCCAATAACGGGCAGGAATTCCTGCGCCTGGTCAACATGATGGGCGAATCCAACGTGAAGGTCTGGCAGGCCCGGCTGATGGCGGCGCTGGAAGAGGTGCAGGAGGTTACCGAAGATTTCTTTACCCCAGAAGAGCGCCGCGCCGGGGCGGCAGCGGTGGCCACGCTTAGCCCGGAAGATGCCAAGATCGTCGAACGCTGGCGCAATTATCCCGCCTGCCGCTCGCCCCGCGCCGCCGAGATATTTGCCCGGCTGAAACCCGACCTTCTGGCCCGGCTGGGTCAGGCCGCCCGCCCGCATGAGGCGCTGGTCGAGTTCGATGCTTTCCTGCGTGGTCTGCCTGCCGGGGTGCAGCTGTTTTCGCTGTTTGAGGCCAATCCGGCGCTGGTCGATCTGATCGTCGATATTGCCGCGACGTCCCCCGCGCTTGCGGTCTATCTGGGCCGCAATTCGCAGGTGCTCGACGCGGTTCTGGGTGGCGATTTCTTCAGCCACTGGCCGGGCGAGAAAGGGTTGACCATCGACCTGTCCACCCGGCTGAACCAGATGCGCGGCGATTACGAAGAACAGCTCGACTTGGCGCGGCGCTGGATGAAGGAATGGCATTTCCGCATCGGCGTGCACCATCTGCGCGGCCATATCGGCGCGCGCGGGGCCGGGGCACAATATACCGATCTGGCCTGCGCGGTGCTGCGCTCGCTCTATCCGGTGGTGGTGGCTGAGTTTGCCAAAAAGCACGGTACGCCCCCGGGGCGCGGCGCAGTGCTGGTCGGCATGGGCAGCCTTGGTGCGGGCAATGTCAGCGCCACCTCAGACCTTGATCTGATCATGATCTACGATGCCGCCGGGGTGGAAAATTCCGAAGGCCGCCGTCCGCTGCCCGCACGGACCTATTACGCCCGGCTGACGCAGGCACTGGTCACCGCGCTTTCGGCGCCAATGCCCGAGGGCAAGCTTTACGAGGTTGATATGCGCCTGCGCCCCTCGGGCAGACAGGGGCCGGTTGCCACCTCGATCGACAGTTTCGGCGCCTATCAGCGCGAAGAGGCCTGGACATGGGAGCATCTGGCGCTGACCCGGGCGCGGCCCGTCGCCGGAAATATGGATCTGGGGGCCGAGGTCGAGGCGATCCGGGCCGAGGTGCTGGGCGCTCCGCGTGATGCGGCCAAAACCATCCGCGATGTGGTCGAGATGCGCGCGCGCATCGCCGGGGCCAAGGGCGGCGTGCAGCGGGTGCTCAACGCCAAGAACGGGCCTGGACGCCTTCTGGATATCGAGCTTTGTGCGCAATGCGCGGCGCTTCTGTCGCCGGGTGCCCCGCGCGATGTCGCCTCCCAGATCACCGACGGGGTCGATCTTGGCTGGCTGCATCCCGACGAGGCCGGAGCCTTGCTCGCGGCCAATGATTTCCTGCGCCGGTTGCAGGCGGCGGTGAAGCTGCTCAGCGACGAGCCGCCAAACCTTGAGGATATCGGCAAGGGGGGCTTGGATTTTCTGCTGCGCGAAACCGGCGAAAGCAGCGCTGCAGCGCTGGAAGAGCGTATCGTAGCCTTGGCGCAGGCAGCACAACATGCGATAGAAGCAGCCATGACGCGGCTGCCGGGCGACATCCTGCTTGAGGAAAGCTGACTGGCGAACAGGGCACAGAGAAACGCATGGCACGAGAAACCCACGACTACGATCCGCGCGGCCTGATCCGCGAATCCTACAATATTGAAAACATCAGCGCGCCGGAGTGCCGGGCAATCTTTCTGGATTGGGCGCTGGGGCGGCCTGAGACGCCCGACGAGACCACCCAGATCACCGCTTTGCTGGAGTTCTATGGCGCCGCTGAACCCGATCACCCGATGACCGAGGTTCTGCGCGCAGGCCTGCCTGGCGCCGCCACCCCGCAAGGTCGCCGCGGTGGCCGCAGCGCTCGGGTGGGCTGAGCGTTCAGCCTGTAAACACGGCCTGAAGTGCGGTCTTTAACGCCGATCCTGCGGGATAGGCGTCTCTTATTCCCGTCCGCGCGCGTAGCGGCGGGTATAGCGCATCCCAAGCTGGGTCAGCACCTCATAGCCGATCGTGCCGACCATATCAGCCACCTCATCCACCCCCTGAAGCGGCCCGAGCAGCGACAGCTGTTTCGGCGTTTCGCGCAGATGGCTGACATCGACGCCGATCAGGTCCATCGACACCCGGCCAAGGATGGGGCAGGGCGTGTCTTCGTGAAACAGGATGCCGGTATTGGACAGATGCCGGGTGATCCCGTCGGCATAGCCGCCCGAAACCGTCGCCACCCGTGTCGGCATATCGGCGACAAAGCTGTTGCCATAGCCCACGCTTTCGCCCGGAGCGACGTCGCGGATCTGGATCACCGGCAGATCAAGCTCGACCACCGGCTGCGCCTCTTCAAAGGGCATCCCGCCATAAAGGCCGATGCCCGGGCGGGTCAGGTCGAAATGATACTCCGGCCCAAGGATGATGCCCCCCGTGGCCGAGAGCGAGCGCGGCACGCCGGTGCCATCGGTCATCTCATGAAAGGCCGCAAGCTGCTGCTGGTTCATCGGGTGGCCCGGCTCATCGGCGCAGGCCAGATGGCTCATGATCAGCCGCGGCCCCTGCGCGAGGATCAGATCGCGGATCGCCGCCCATTCGACCGGCTCCATGCCCAGCCGGTTCATCCCGGTATCAAGCTGCACGCCGAACGGATGGCCCGGCAGCGCTTCCAAATGTCGGGTGACCTGATCAATCGAGTTCAGCATCGGCACCAGACCCAGATCGTGGATCATGTCGGTGTCGCCCGCCATATGCCCGGAAAACACGGCAATTTCCGGCCCCGGCCCCAGCGCCTCGCGCAGGGCCCAGCCTTCTTCCGCGACGGCGACGAAAAAGCGTCGTGCCCCGGCGGCGGCCAAAGCCCGCGCCACCTTGCCCGCGCCCAGCCCATAGCCATCGGCCTTTACCACGGCGGCGGTCTGAACCGCCGCACCGCTCATCATATCCAGCGCCTGCCAGTTCGCAGCCAGCGCATCGAGGTCAATTGTCAGTTTTCCGGTACTCATGCTTCCGTTTCCGAAACCACGCAGATTCCGTCAAGAGCTTATCGCAACCGACCGGCGAAACCCGGCGGGGTGTTGTGCGATGGTTGGGCCGCTTTTCGCCCGGCGGACGCTGCCCTCTGCTTCTAACGCTTCCGCCTGACTTGCTCCCCATAAAAAAGCCCCGGCGTTTTTACCGGGGCCTTCTGTTTCGTCTAGAACCTGGCTCAGCTCTCGCCAAACACCCGCTTGAAGATCGTGTCCACGTGCTTGGTGTGGTAGCTCATATCGAAACTGGCTTTGATCGCGTCTTCGCCAAGGGCGGCAACCACGTCTTTGTCGGCCAGCAACTGCTCCTGAAAATCCACCCGGTCTTCCCAGACTTTCAGCGCGTTGCGTTGCACCATGGAATAGGCGTCTTCGCGCGACACTCCGGCCTGCGTCAGCGCCAGCAGCACCCGCTGGCTCATCACCAACCCGGGGAATTTGTTCATGTTGTCGAGCATGTTTTCGGGGAAGACCAGCATCTTCTCGACCACACCCGCCAGCCGGTTCAGGGCAAAATCGAGGGTGATGGTCGCGTCCGGCCCGATGCTGCGCTCAACCGAGGAATGCGAGATATCGCGTTCATGCCAGAGGGCGACGTTTTCCATTGCCGGCACCACCGCCATACGCACGAGGCGCGCCAGCCCGGTGAGGTTTTCCGTCAGTACCGGGTTTTTCTTGTGCGGCATCGCCGACGAGCCCTTTTGGCCCATCGAGAAGAACTCCGCCCCTTCCAGCACTTCGGTGCGCTGCATGTGGCGGATCTCGATGGCGACGTTCTCGATCGAGCTGGCGATCACGCCCAGCGTGGCAAAGAACATCGCGTGGCGGTCACGCGGGATCACCTGGGTGGAAATCGGCTCGGGCCGCAGCCCCAGCTTTTCGCAGACATGCTCTTCCACCGCCGGATCGACATTGGCAAAGGTGCCGACCGCGCCGGAGATTGCGCCGGTGGCCACTTCCCATTTGGCCTTTTCCAGCCGGTTCTTGTTGCGCTCCATCTCGGCATAGAAGCGCGCGAAGGTCAGCCCCATCGTGGTGGGTTCGGCATGAATGCCGTGGCTGCGCCCGACGCGCACCGTCATCTTGTGCTCGAAGGCGCGTTTTTTCAGCGCTGCCAGCACCTTGTCGAGATCGGCCAGCAGAATATCGCAGGCCCGCACCAGTTGCACGTTGAAGCAGGTGTCGAGCACATCCGAGCTGGTCATGCCCTGATGCACAAACCGCGCTTCGTCGGCGCCGACATGCTCGGCCAGATGGGTCAGAAAGGCGATGACGTCATGCTTGGTGACGGCTTCGATCTCGTCAATCCGCGCCACGTCGAATTCCACGTCCTTAGCCTTCCACACGGCCTCGGCGTTTTCCTTCGGGATCACCCCAAGCGCGGCCTGCGCGTCGCAGGCATGGGCCTCGATCTCGTACCAGATCTTGAACTTGGTGGCGGGTTCCCAGATGTCGACCATTTCAGGGCGGGAATAACGCGGGATCATCAGCAGCCTCTTTCTTGTGACGGGTTCGCGCGGGTCTTAAACTGGGAAGAGGTTGGAAACAAGGCAGGGCAGATGCGCGAGCTGGCAGAGTTTGAAGGCAATTGGCGGCTGGTCCGGCGGATCGACGATACGCGGTCAGGGCAGGTGAGCCATTTTGAAGGCGAGGCGCGCTTTACCCCCGATGGTGCGGGCCTTGCCTATCACGAAACCGGGGTGTTGCACCTTCCCGGCGCTACCCCGATGCGGGCGGAACGGCGCTATCTGTGGCGCCCGACCCCTGAGGGCATCGCGGTGCAGTATGAAGACGGGCGGCCGTTTCACCTGATCCGGGCCGGGCAGGCGCAGGCCGAAGACAGCCACGATTGCGCCCCCGACCGCTATGATGTGCGCTATGATTTCAGCGCCTGGCCCGATTGGCGGCAGATCTGGCAGGTAAGCGGGCCGCGCAAAGACTACCATCTGGTCAGTAATTTCTACCCGATGGTCTAATTTGCCTTGGGGCAAACAGCTTGCGCGATGCGAATTGCTCGGGCAAAAGGGCATCAGCTATTTCTAGAGGGGAGAAACCCATGGCGAACACGATGAACACGGTTCTGGGCGAGGCTTTTGGCCCGCAGACCGGCAGCGCCAAGCGCGTGAAAGAAGTTGCTCTGGTTCTGGCAGGCATCGCGCTGCTGACCATTGCCGCGAAAATCCGCGTGCCGATGTGGCCGGTGCCGATGACGATGCAAACCTTTGCCGTGCTCACCATTGGCGCCGGGCTTGGCCTGCGCCTCGGGCTGGCCTCGCTGCTGGGCTATGTTGTCCTTGGTGCCGCGGGCGTTGCGGTTTTCGCCGGTGACAGCGCCGGGATCGGCTATATGGCAGGGCCGACCGCTGGCTATCTCGTCGGCTTTGTTGTCGCCGCCGCCGCGATGGGCGCGATGGCGCGCAAGGGCTGGGACCGCAGCGTGCTGACCATGGCCGGTGCGATGATCCTCGGCAACGCGATCATCTACGTCTTCGGCCTGGCCTGGATGGCGCATCTGTTCGGCGCCGCCAAAGGCACCGCCTGGGTGATGCAGTATGGCATGACCAACTTCCTCGTCGGCGACGCGCTGAAACTGGTCCTGGCCGCCCTCGTGGTCCCGGGCCTGTGGAAACTCGCCCGCTAAGCACAGCGGTTTTGATTAGAACAAACGGGCGCGGGGGCAACCTCGCGCCCGTTTTCTTTGGCGCAACGTCAGCCGCGTCGCGTTCTGGCTGTCACCAGCAGAATGGCGGCTGAAATAACCGCCAGAGCCAGTACTCTTTCTGCGGTCATCGTCTCGGACAGGGCGAGGCTGCCGATCAGCGCCCCGCCCACCGGAACGGCGAAATTCACCTGTGACATCCGGGTCGCGCCGAGCCGTGGCACAAGGTGGAAGTAGATGAGATTGGCAAGCGCGGTCGAGAACAGGCCGAGATACAGGATGGCGCCGAGCGACGTCGCCGTTGGTCTGATGCTCTCCAGCCGCGCGCCCGTCACGATGGCGAGAAACGTGAGCGCCAGCGCGCCAACGATCATTGACCCCGCCGCCATTTCCAGTGCCGGTCGTTGCACGAAACGGCGGACATAAATGATTGTCAGCGCATAGCACAGGGCGGCGGTCAGGATCGCGCCTTGCGCGGTAATATCGGCGCCAATCCCGGATAACGCCGCGGGACTGACAAGAACCACAATGCCGACGAATCCGAAACCAAGACCGATAGTGACCTTCGGGGTGAGGTGTTCATCAGGGAACACAACCGAAGCCAGAACGACGGTCGCAACAGGCGCGATTCCCATGAAAATGGAGGTCAATGCGCTGTCGACCGATTGCTCGCCATAGGAGATGAGAAGAAAGGGAACGGCACTGCCCATAAGGCCGCTCACCGCATAGCGGCCCCAGTCTTCCTTCCGCCGCGACAGGGTCATGCGGTTCAGCCTGAGCACGGCATAGATCACCATGGCCCCGATCCACATGCGACCGGCGACAAGGATGATGGGATCAACTGTCGCAACACCAAGCTTGATCGCGCTGTAGGATGAACTCCACATCGTCACGAGGGCAAGCCACAGGAAGATATCGCCTCGGGTTGCTTTCGTCGGCATTGTGGTGTTCCTTTGTGCTTCGATAATAGTAGCGTTAGATTGCTACGAAAATAGAAGCAACCGTAAAGTCGGAGCAACCATGGCTGAGAACCGCAAAGGGCCGAAGATACCAAAGCCCGGTGAACCCGTTCCGGGATCAACGACCGGCCAGCCGATCATGGTTCTTTTCGACCTGATCGGTCGGCGTTGGGCGATGGGCATTCTGTGGAACCTGAGTGGCGGCAACAGAACCTTCCGGGAATTGCAGGTCCGCTGCGGATCAGCGTCGCCCAGCGTGATCAACACGCGGCTGAAAGAGCTGCGTGCGGCGGGGCTGGTTTGCAAGGCGAGTGATGGATACGCCCTGACCGGGGATGGGCGCGCACTGTTCGACCGGCTGGAGCCGCTTGGCGATTGGGCAATGAGCTGGGCACCGAAACTTGGGTGAGGGAAACGGCTTGATCGGCGACGCGCTGAAACGGGTCCTCGCCGCCCTCCTGGGCCCGACCTTGCGCGGCGGTGCCATGCCCGCCCGAAGGGGTGGATGAGTTCGCCTCAGATCCCCCTTCGAACGCCTTCGGGCAAATTTCGAACAGTTAGCGGTAACGCTATATAAAACAGAATCTTGAACCCCTGTTCGAGTTCGGGCATCCCCAGCGAAACGGGGCTCAATACTCGTCGTCGCGGCCTTGTTGCCAGTTCTGCACGAGGTTGCCAAAGCGGGTGAAGCGGCCTTCGAAGCTCAGCTCCACATTGCCGATCGGGCCGTGGCGTTGCTTGCCGATGATCACCTCGGCCTTCTGGTGCAGCCGCTCCATCCGTTCCTGCCAGGCGGCCATTTCTTCCAGCCGGTCATCCGACGGTTTCTCGCGCTCGGCATAATATTCCTCGCGGAACACGAACATCACCACGTCGGCATCCTGCTCGATCGAGCCCGATTCCCGAAGGTCCGACAGCTGCGGCCGTTTATCGTCGCGGCTTTCCACCTGACGCGACAGCTGCGACAGCGCCACCACCGGAATATCCAGCTCTTTCGCGATGGCTTTCAGGCCCATCGAGATTTCACCAATCTCCTGCACCCGGTTGTCGCCCTTGCCGGTGCCCCGCATCAGCTGAAGATAGTCGACAATGATCACATCCAGCCCGTGTTCGCGCTTCAGCCGCCGCGCGCGCGCCGCCATCTGGGCAATCGGCAGCGAGGGCGTGTCGTCGATATAAAGCGGGCAGCTTTCCAGCGCCTTGGCGGCCTCGACAAAACGGCGGAACTCGGCCTCGGTCATGTCGCCGCGCCGGATCTGCTCCGACGGCACTTCCGAGGCTTCGGACAGAATCCGCGCCGCGAGCTGTTCGGCCGACATTTCGAGCGAGAAGAACCCGACCACGCCACCATTCACCGCGCCTTCGCTGCCATCGGGCGTTTTGCCCTTCTTGTAGGCCTTGGCGATGTTGAAGGCGATGTTGGTCGCCAGCGAGGTTTTCCCCATCGAGGGCCGCCCGGCGAGGATCAGAAGGTCAGAGCGGTGCAACCCGCCGAGCTTTTTGTCCAGATCAATCAGCCCGGTCGACACCCCCGCCAGCCCGCCATCGCGCTGATAGGCGGCATTGGCCACCCGCACGGCATCGGTGACGGCGGTGAGGAAGCTCTGAAAGCCCGAGCTGCTTTGCCCGGTTTCGGCCAGCCGGTACAACGCCTGTTCGGCGGTGACGATCTGCTCGCTCGGTTGGTTGTCGGTTTCCATCCGGCTGGCGCGGTCGGAAATCTCGGCCCCCAGCTTCATCAGCTCGCGTCGCTGATGCATTTCGTAGATCATCTGAGCATAATCGCGCGCGGCGAAAGACGAAATCGCCGCCCCGGCCAGACGCGCCAGATAGGCCGGGCCGCCCAGCTCTTTCAGCCCTTCGTCATCGGCCAGAAACGGTTTCAACGTCACCGGCGAGGCCAGCATGTTGGCCGCGATCCGCTCTTCAGCGATGCGGTAGATTCGCTCGTGCACCGGCTCGTAGAAATGCTCGGGCTTGATGATCTGAGCAATCCGGTCGTAGACCTCGTTATTGGTCAGAACCGCGCCCAGAAGCTGCTGCTCGGCTTCGATATTGTGCGGCATCACATCGGCGACGTCGCCGGTTTCGCTGCTGGCTGTCTGCTCGTTTCGGATCTGTGCGATCTCGTTCATTCTGTCCCCCGTGGCATGCGATGGGCATAGGTAGCCCGGCGGAAAAACACCAATTGTATAACTGGCAGGATAAGCCTGTGCACAACCATGTGGATAACCTGGCCCGCTGACTTTGCCATGCAGCTATAGTAGCACGCCGCGCATTCAATACCAAATGTGCTTCGGCCATGGCGGCAGCCGCTGCGGATTCGTACACAGCGCCCGGTGGGTTATCCCCAGCCGGGCGCCTAATTCGGGTAATTTTAGTTCTGAGCGTGGGCTTCCTGCCACGCTCTGGGCGCTTTCAGGAACTCTTCCACCGCGTCGAGCGTCTCGGTCGCAAAGCTGCCCTGCGCGCGGGCTTCGGCCAGCACATCCCACCAGGTGCAGAGGTGGTGCAGATGAACCCCGTGATCGCCAAGGGTTTTCTCGGTTTCGGGGAAGATGTCGTAGTAGAAGATCACCGCCGTATGCCCGCAGGTGGCGCCGGTTTCGCGAATCGCGTCGACAAAGCTGAGCTTCGAGCCGCCATCGGTGGTGAGGTCTTCCACCAGCAGCACCCTCTGGCCCTCGGTCATCACGCCTTCGATCCGGGCGTTGCGGCCATAGCCCTTGGGCTTTTTGCGCACATAGGTCATCGGCAGGGCCAGCCGTTCGGCCACCAGCGCGCCGAAGGGAATGCCCGCAGTTTCGCCACCGGCGATATTGTCAAAGGCCTCGAACCCGGCTTCGCGCATCACCGTGACGGCGAGGAAATCCATCAGCGTGGTGCGAATGCGCGGAAAGCTGATCAGCTTGCGGCAGTCGATATAAGTGGGCGAGGGCAGGCCGGAGGCGAGGATGAACGGCTCTTCGGGCCGGAAGTTCACCGCGCCGATTTCCAAAAGCATCCGTGCGGTCAGGCGGGCAATCTCGTCTTTCGGCGGGAAGGAGGTGGGGATCATGCTGGTCCTTTCTAGCGGTGCGTCCGGGTCAGGCCGTAACCTGCCAATGCAGCGGGCGGGCCGGGTCGAACACGGTGACGGTGTCATCCCCGGCGGCGATGGGGGCGGGCAGAGCAATCGGCGCGCCTTTGGTCAGGGTGATCGTGCCCTCGTTCACCGGCAGGCCATAGAAGGCGGGGCCGTGTAGCGAGGTGAAGCCTTCCAGCTTGTCGAGCGCGCCGGCCTCTTCAAAGACTTCGGCAAGGCAGGACATCGCGATGGGGGCGGTGAAAGCGCCCGCCGAACAGCATTCGCTTTCCTTCTTATGGGTCGGGTGCGGGGCGCTGTCGGTGCCGAGAAACACGCGCGGATGGCCCGAGGCTGCCAGCGCCATCAGCGCGTCGCGATGTTCGCGGCGTTTCAGGATCGGCAGGCAGTAGTAATGCGGGCGCATACCGCCCACCAGCATATCGTTCCGGTCCAGCATCAGGTGCTGCACGGTGATCGTCGCGGCAAGGTTTTCACCGCCCGCGCTGACATAGTCCGCCGCCTGTTTGGTGGTGATGTGCTCCATCACCACGCGCAGCTCCGGCAGATCACGGCGCAGCGGGTCAAGCACCGTGTCGATAAACACCGCCTCGCGGTCGAAAATATCAACCTCGGGATCGGTCACTTCGCCATGCACCAGAAGCGGCAGGCCGATCTCGGCCATTTTCTCCAGCACCGGGCGGACAGAAGCGATGTCACGCACGCCGGAGGCGGAATTGGTGGTGGCCCCGGCCGGGTAAAGCTTGACCGCCGTGATCAACCCGCTGGCGGCGGCGCGCGCCACATCTTCCGGGTCGGTCTGCTCGGTAAGGTACAGCACCATCAGGGGCTCGAATGCCATGCCATCGGGCAGGGCGGCCATGATCCGGGCGCGATAGGCTTCGGCCTCGTCCCTGGTCACCACCGGCGGCACCAGATTGGGCATCACGATGGCACGGGCAAAATGGCGCGCGGTTTCGGGCAGAACGGCCTCTAGCATCGCGCCATCGCGCAGATGCAGGTGCCAATCGTCGGGGCGGCGGAGGGTCAGGCTTTGGGTCATCAGCGCGGAAATACCGCAAGGCGCGCGCGGGGGCTAGGGGATTTCGTTCTTCCGGGCTGCGGATGGAACAACGAATTGCACAACCGCGATATGACCTTGGTCAAGGACCGGGGGCGGATCTGCACCGTATACTCACGCTGTTCCCGGCGGGTCTTCCTGCCGGGAATGCGTATAGGGAGGAGCGTTATGAGTCTGAAAATCGTCGTGGCCGAGATCACAACGATGAATGTGGATGCGATTGTCAATGAGACCGGCGTGGATTTTCAGCGTGCCGGTGGCGTTTATGGTGCGATCCATCGGGCGGCAGGCCCGGAGCTGGCGGCGGATTGCGAAAAGATCGGAACCATCGCGCCGGGCGAGGCGGTCATCACCGCAGGCCATAACCTGCGGGCACGCAATGTGATCCATACGGTCGGGCCGGTCTGGCAGGGCGGTGGCGCAGGCGAGGCCGAGATATTGGCGCAATGCTATCGCAACAGTTTCCAGCAGGCCGAGGCTGCGGGCTGTGTCAACATTGCCGTGCCAGCGATTTCAACCGGGCTTTACGGGTTTCCGGCAGCGCAGGCGGCCCGGATCGCGATCCAGGAATGCTTGGCCTGGCAGGCCGAACACGAGAAGCCCAGCCGGATATTTTTCTGTTGTTTTACTGAGGATTGCGCCCTTGCGCATCGAACGGCGATGTCTGGGCTGGGAACCGCTGAAATCAGTCGCGCAAGCTGACCGCCCGGCTTGGGCGCAGGGATCGTTTCATGAGTGTCGAGGTCATCACCGCCGACATCACCACGTTGCGGGTGGACGCGATTGTGAATGCCGCCAATGCCAGCCTGTTGGGTGGCGGCGGCGTCGATGGCGCCATTCACCGTGCGGCGGGGGCGGGGCTTCTGGCCGAATGCAAAACCCTTGGCGGTTGTCCGACCGGCGAGGCGCGGATCACCGGCGGGTACGATCTGCCCGCGCGCTGGGTGATTCATACGGTCGGCCCGGTCTGGCGTGGTGGCGATGCGGGCGAGGCGGCGCTGCTGGCCTCTTGCTATCGTCAGGCGCTCGCTTTGGCCGAGGCGGCGGGCTGCACCAGCATCGCCTTTCCGGCGATCTCGACGGGCATCTACGGCTACCCCGCTGATAAAGCCGCGCGAATCGCGGTGGATGAAGTTTCGGACTGGTTGGCACAGCACGAGCAACCGGCGCGGATCATCCTGTGTTGCTATTCCGAAGCCAGCGCGGCGGCGCATCGGGCTGCTCTGGAATTGTAGACAAATGTATACCAGAAGAAGATTGGTTAATTCTTGCATGTGATTTGTTGGAAATAGAAGCTCGGAAATATGGCCGCGTTCTGTTGACCGCCCGGAAACCGAAGAGTAAACCCCGGCGTGAGCCAAACTGTCGCGGCACTACCCGCCAAAGGAGCCTCACGTGGAAGACCTTCTCCGGGAATACCTCCCCATCGTCATTTTCCTCGCAGTGGCCGTTGCTCTCGGCCTCGTGTTTCTCATCGCCGCCGCATTGATCGCCGTGCGCAATCCCGATCCTGAAAAGGTTTCGGCTTACGAGTGCGGGTTCAACGCATTCGATGATGCGCGGATGAAATTCGACGTGCGTTTCTATCTCGTGTCGATCCTGTTCATCGTCTTCGACCTCGAGATTGCGTTTTTGTTTCCCTGGGCCGTGGCGTTCAAGGATATCGGGCTGGTCGGCTTCTGGTCGATGATGGTGTTTCTCGCCGTCCTGACCATCGGCTTTGCCTATGAATGGAAGAAGGGGGCGCTCGAATGGGAGTGATGACCGGAGCCAACACTGCCGGGGCCGACAAAGAGGTCGCGGTGAAAGCGCTGGGGGAAGAGCTGGCCGATAAAGGCTTTCTGCTCACCACCACCGACGACATCATCAACTGGGCGCGCACCGGCTCGCTGCATTGGATGACCTTCGGTCTGGCCTGCTGCGCCGTCGAGATGATCCACGGCGCCATGGCGCGTTACGATTTCGAACGCTTCGGCGCCGCCCCGCTGGCCAGCCCGCGTCAATCGGACGTGATGATCGTGGCCGGTACGGTGACCAACAAGATGGCCCCGGCGATCCGCAAACTCTACGACCAGATGCCCGAGCCGCGTTACGTGATCTCGATGGGCTCCTGCGCCAATGGCGGCGGCTACTACCACTATTCCTATTCGGTGGTGCGTGGCGTCGACCGGATCATCCCCGTGGATATCTATGTGCCCGGCTGCCCGCCGACCGCCGAAGCGCTGCTCTACGGCATCATGCAATTGCAGCGGAAAATCCGCCGCACCGGAACGATTGCGAGGTAAGCCATGCCCGAAGCCCTGAAAGAGCTTGGCGCTCAGATCGAAGCCAAACGCCCCGAACAGGTTGTCGCCTGGACGGTGACCAATGGCGAGCTGGCGCTGGAAATCCGCTCTGGCGCACTGCCCGGGATCATCGAGTTTCTGAAAACCGATCCGGCTTGCAAATTCTCGACGCTGATCGACATCACCGCGGTGGACTGGCCGGAGCGCGAACAGCGCTTCGACGTGGTTTATCACCTGCTCTCGATGTATCAGAACCAGCGCATCCGGGTGAAATGCGCGGTGGAAGAAGGCGAACTGGTGCCCTCGGTCACCGGCATTCACAAGACGGCCAGCTGGTTCGAGCGTGAAGTGTTCGATATGTTCGGCATCATCTTCACCGGCCACCCCGACCTGCGCCGGATCCTCACCGATTACGGCTTCCGCGGCCATCCGCTGCGCAAGGACTTCCCGACCACGGGCTATTCCGAAGTGCGCTATGACGAAGCCGAAAAGCGCGTGGTCTACGAGCCGGTCTCGCTGGTGCAGGAATATCGCCAATTCGATTTCATGAGCCCCTGGGAAGGCGCGAAATACGTGCTGCCCGGTGACGAAAAGAGCGAGGAGAAGGGCGAATGATGGACGGCGGCAAAGGTTTTGAAGACGCCCAGACGGGCGAACAGAAAATCCGCAATTTCAACATCAACTTCGGCCCTCAGCACCCGGCTGCGCATGGTGTGCTGCGGATGGTTCTGGAGCTTGATGGCGAGATCGTCGAGCGGGCCGACCCGCATATCGGGCTTCTGCATCGCGGCACCGAAAAGCTGATGGAAAGCCGCACCTATCTGCAGAACATCCCGTATTTCGACCGGCTCGATTACGTGGCGCCGATGAACCAGGAGCACGCTTTCTGCCTGGCCATCGAAAAGCTCACCGGCACCGTGGTGCCGCGTCGTGCCAGCCTGATCCGGGTGCTTTATTCGGAAATCGGCCGGATCCTGAACCACCTCTTGAACACCACCTCGCTGGCGCTCGACGTGGGCGCGCTCACCCCGCCGCTCTGGGGCTATGAGGAACGTGAAAAGCTGATGGGCTTCTACGACCGGGCCTGTGGCGCGCGTCTGCACGCCAACTATTTCCGGCCCGGCGGCGTTCATCAGGATCTGCCCGCTGACCTGCTCGATGACATCGAAGCCTGGACGGAAAGCTTCCCGAAAGTGCTCAACGACATCGACAATCTGATCACCGAAAACCGCATTTTCAAACAGCGGACGGTGGATATCGGTATCGTCACCGAGGAAGACATCCAAACCTGGGGTATGACCGGCGTGATGGTCCGTGGCTCGGGCTTTGCCTGGGACCTGCGGCGCTCGCAGCCCTATGAATGCTACGACGAGTTCGATTTCAACGTCGTGACCGGCACCAATGGCGATACCTATGACCGCAACAACGTGCGGATCGCCGAGATGCGGGAATCGGTGAAGATCATGCGTCAGGCCATCGACAAGCTGCGTGCGCCGGACGGGCAGGGCGATGTGATGCCTCGCGGCAAGATGACCCCGCCGAAACGCGGCGAGATGAAGAGCTCGATGGAAGCACTGATCCATCACTTCAAACTCTATACCGAAGGCTTCCACGTTCCGGCTGGAGAAACCTATACCGCCGTCGAAGCGCCGAAGGGCGAATTTGGCGTCTACCTTGTCTCGGACGGGTCGAACAAACCCTATCGCTGCAAGATCCGCGCCCCCGGCTATTCGCATCTGCAAGCGCTGGTTCACATGGCCAAAGGTCACCAGCTGGCCGACGTGGCCGCACTGGTGGGCACCATCGACATCGTGTTCGGGGAGATCGACCGTTGAATAAGACGATTTCCCAACGGGCCGCTCTGGTCGCTCTGAGCCTAGCATTGGGCACGGCCCCGGGCTTTGCTGGGCCAGGCAATGCGCTCTACGACCTGATTGACACGTCCTATAGCTATACCTCGCTTGGCGGGAATGACGTGCTGATCGCGGGCAGCAACAATCCCGAGATTTGCCGGTTTATCGGTGGCGATGCCTTTTTCGATGCGGTCGTTGCCGGGGATGATGCGGCCAAGGCGGCGGCGAAGCCCCAGGCGACCTGTGTGCCGTTGTCGATGTTCTCGATAACCGCCACCGGGACGGGAATTGAGAGTGTCTTCGATCTAGCAACGGCGATTGATGAGTCGGAAGGCTATCTCGGCGTGAGCCCCGGAACACTGTTGGTCGAAGGGTATGAGTCGATCGACCTGTGCCGGTTCTCCATGCCCGATGCCTATTTTGACGCCGTAATGGCCGGGGAGGAGCCCGCAAAGGGCGATCACCCCTCTGTCGTATGTCTGCCCCTGAATGAGGTGTTTCAGTAATGCTGCGCCGACTGCACCACGAACAGCCCGAGAGCTTTGAATTCACCCCGGCAAACCTTGCCTGGGCCGAGGCTCAGATCACCAAATACCCCGAAGGCCGTCAGGCCTCGGCGGTCATCCCGCTTCTGTGGCGGGCGCAGGAACAGGAAGGCTGGCTGAGCCGTCCCGCGATCGAATATGTCGCCGATATGCTGGGCATGGCCTATATCCGGGTGCTGGAAGTGGCGACGTTCTACTTCATGTTCCAGCTGCAACCGGTTGGGTCGGTTGCGCATTTCCAGATCTGCGGCACGCTGAGCTGCATGATCATGGGCGCCGAAGACCTGATTGCGATTGCGAAGGAAAAAATCGCGCCGACCCCGCATACCCTGTCGGAAGATGGCCGGTTTTCGTGGGAAGAGGTTGAATGCCTCGGGGCCTGCACCAACGCGCCGATGGCGCAGGTTGGCAAGGATTTCTACGAAGATCTGACCACCGAGAACTTTGCCGATCTGATCGACAAGCTCGCCGCCGGTGAGGTGCCGGTGCCGGGGCCGCAAAATGGCCGCTATGCCGCCGAGCCGCTGGCGGGCCTGACCGCGCTGACCGAGCATGAAGGCGGGCGGGCACAATATAACGCCTCGGTGGCGCTGGCCACTTCGATTGGCGATACCGTGAAGCGTATCGACGGCACCGAAGTGCCGCTGTCGGCACCGTGGATCGCCGGGGGCCGCAAGGTGCATGTCAGCGCCAAGAAAACCCCCGCGAAACCGGCGGCGAAACCGGCGGCGAAAGCCAAACCGGCCGCAAAACCGGCGGCCAAGGCCGAGGCGTCTGCCGCGAAGCCGAAAAAGCCGCGCAGCCTCAAGGCGGCGCGCAAGGCCGGTGCCGATAACCTTAAGCAAATCAAAGGTGTCGGGCCGAAACTTGAAGCGCTACTGAACGAGCTTGGCTTCTACCATTTCGACCAGATTGCGAAATGGAGCGATGCCGAGGTGGCTTGGGCCGACGAAAATCTCGTGGGTTTCAAGGGCCGCGTCAGCCGCGATGGCTGGGTGGATCAGGCGAAGGTTCTTGCCGAAGGCGGCGAGACGGAATTTTCGCAACGTGTGAAGAAGGGCGACGTCTACTGACGTCGTAGGATTGAGGAATGAGCTCAGACCCGCAAATACAGATGCGCGTGGCGCAGGGCAGGCTGGCAGGCCTTTCCATTGCGCTGACTGGCGTGCTCTGGGTCTTGGCGACATGGGCGGGTGAGCATTGGGATTGGCCCCAACGCACCCGCGCGCTGTTTGACCTCGCGGCTCTCGCAGGCTTTGGCTTTGCGATGATCGTGACCTACCGGATCTGGCGCGCGCGCCGGAAGGATGAAGGATAAGACGTATGTTGAAGGATCAGGACCGGATCTTCACCAACATCTATGGCATGCACGAGCGCTCGCTCGCGGGCGCGAAAGCGCGCGGCCAATGGGATGGCACGGCGGGCATCATCAAGAAGGGCCGCGACTGGATCATCGACGAGATGAAAGCCTCCGGTCTGCGTGGCCGTGGCGGCGCGGGCTTCCCCACCGGCCTGAAATGGTCGTTCATGCCGAAGGAAACCGATGGTCGCCCGTCTTATCTGACGATCAACGCTGACGAATCCGAACCCGGCACCTGCAAAGACCGCGAAATCATGCGCCACGATCCGCATACGCTGATCGAGGGCGCGCTGATCGCCAGCTTCGCCATGGGCGCGCATACCGCCTATATCTATATCCGCGGCGAGTTTATCCGCGAACGCGAAGCGCTGCAGGCCGCGATTGACGAATGCTACGATGCCGGGCTGCTTGGCAAAAACGCCGCCGGGTCGGGCTGGGATTTCGATCTGTTCCTGCATCACGGCGCCGGGGCCTATATCTGCGGCGAAGAAACCGCGCTGCTGGAAAGCCTTGAGGGCAAGAAAGGGATGCCGCGGATGAAACCGCCATTCCCCGCCGCCTCGGGCCTCTATGGCTGCCCGACCACCGTGAACAACGTCGAGAGCATCGCGGTTGTACCGACGATCCTGCGGCGCGGCGCCAGCTGGTTCACCGGCTTTGGCCGTCAGAACAACTCGGGCACCAAGCTGTTTGCGATCTCGGGCCATGTGAACAACCCGGTCGTGGTGGAAGAGGCGATGTCGATCAGCTTTGAAGAGCTGATCGAAAAGCATTGCGGCGGCGTTCGTGGCGGCTGGGACAATCTCTTGGCAGTCATCCCCGGCGGCTCGTCGGTGCCGGTGGTGCGCGGCGAAAACATGCGCGATGCGCTGATGGATTTCGATTACCTGCGCGGCGAGCTGGGCTCGGGCCTCGGCACCGCAGCGGTGATCGTGATGGACAAGTCGACCGACATCGTGAAAGCGATCTGGCGACTGTCGAAGTTCTACAAGCACGAAAGCTGCGGCCAGTGCACCCCGTGCCGCGAAGGCACCGGCTGGATGATGCGGGTGATGGATCGTCTGGTAAAAGGCGAGGCCGAGCCGGAAGAGATCGACATGCTGTTTGACGTGACCAAACAGGTGGAAGGTCATACGATCTGCGCCCTCGGCGATGCGGCCGCCTGGCCGATCCAGGGCTTGATCAAGAATTTCAGGGGCGAGATCGAAGATCGTATTAAGGCGGCCAAGGCCGGCAAACTGGCAGCGGAGTAAGTATCATGGCAATGCATTGTAAAGACTGCAGATACTGGGATGGTGAAGAATATCGGACCTCTGGCCTGTGCCGTCGCAAAGCGCCGGTGCTCGAAGTGCGCGGTGGCACTGTGGTGACCGAAACCGGTCTCTGGCCGATGACGCAGGGCTATGATTGGTGCGGCGAATTTGAAGCGAAGAGCACGAAATGAGCGATCTGAAGAAAATCGTCATCGACGGCAAAGAGGTTGAGGTGGATGGGGCTATGACCATCCTTCAGGCGGCGGATGCGGCCGGGATCGAAGTGCCGCGTTTCTGCTACCACGAACGGCTGTCGATTGCTGGCAACTGCCGCATGTGCCTGGTCGAGGTTGTGGGCGGTCCGCCGAAACCCGCCGCCTCCTGCGCCATGCAGGTGCGCGATCTGCGCCCCGGGCCGGAAGGTCAGCCGCCGGTGGTTAAAACCAATTCGCCGATGGTGAAGAAAGCGCGTGAAGGGGTGATGGAGTTTATCCTGATCAACCACCCGCTGGATTGCCCGATCTGCGATCAGGGCGGCGAGTGCGATCTGCAGGATCAGGCGATTGCCTATGGCCGCGCCGAAAACCGCTTTGCCGAAGCCAAGCGCGCAGTGGACGATATCAATCTGGGGCCGCTGGTTTCGACCAACATGACCCGCTGCATCTCGTGCACCCGCTGCGTGCGCTTCACCTCGGAAGTCGCCGGGATCTCCCAGATGGGCCAGACCGGGCGCGGCGAGGATGCCGAGATTATCTCGTATCTCAACGAGACGCTTGATTCGAACCTTCAGGGCAACATCATCGACCTCTGCCCGGTTGGCGCGCTGACCTCGAAACCCTATGCCTTTACCGCCCGCCCGTGGGAGCTGACCAAGACCGAAACCATCGATGTGATGGACGCGCTTGGTTCGAATATCCGCGTCGACACCAAGGGCCGCGAAGTCAAACGGATCATGCCGCGCAACCATGACGGCGTGAACGAAGAATGGATTTCCGACAAATCCCGTTTCATCTGGGATGGTCTGAAACGTCAGCGCCTCGACACGCCTTATGTGCGCAAGGGCGGCAAGCTGGCCCCGGCGACCTGGCCGGAAGCGCTGGCCGAAACCGCCAAGCTGATGAAGAAATCCAAGAAACTCGCCGGTCTGGTGGGCGATCTGGCCTCGACCGAAGCCGCGTTCAGCCTGAAACAGCTGGTCGAGGGCCTCGGCGGTAATGTCGAATGCCGCACCGATGGCGCGAAACTGGTTGAAGGCAACCGCTCGGCCTATGTCGGCACCGCCACGATCGAAGACATCGACAGTGCGAAATTCATCCAACTTATCGGCACCAACCCGCGCGACGAAGCGCCGGTGCTGAATGCGCGGATCCGCAAAGCCTGGTTGAACGGTGCCAATGTGGGGCTGCTCGGCCAGAAGGTCGATCTGACCTATGATTACGCCTATGTCGGCGATGACCGCGTGGCGCTGGACGGTATGCTGGGCCAAAAACACAGCGCGGTGCTTGAAGCGCCGTCTGTTGTGATCGTTGGCCAAGGCGCGATCAACGAAGCCGATGGCGAAGCGGTTCTGGCCGCCGCCATGCAGCTTGCTGAGGAAACCAACTCGAAATTCATGGTGCTGCACACCGCCGCTGGTCGTGTCGGCGCGATGGATGTGGGTGCGACCACCAAGGGCGGGCTGAAAGCTGCGACCGAAGATGCCGACGTGATCTTCAACATGGGCGCCGACGAGCTGGAAATCGAGAAGGGCCCGAAGGTGATCTATATGGGTAGTCACGGGGATCGGGGCGCGCACCGCGCCGATGTGATCCTGCCGGTGGCCGCCTATACGGAAGAATCTGGCCTGTTCGTGAACACCGAAGGCCGTCCGCAGCTGGCGCTGCGCGCTGCCTTCCCGCCGGGCGAAGCCAAGGAAAGCTGGGCAGTGCTGCGTGCGCTCTCGGCCGAGCTGAAAGCCACCCAGCCCTGGGACAGCCTTGCCGGGTTGCGCCGCGCGCTGATCGAAGCGGTGCCGCATCTGGGCGCCGTGGACATGGTGCCGGAAAACGCCTGGAAAGCGGTGAAGCCGAAGAAACTGGCGAAAGCCAGCTTCCGCAATGCGATCCGCGATTTCTATCTGACCAACCCGATTGCCCGCGCCTCGGCGCTGATGGGCGAACTTTCGGCGCAGGCGAAAGCCCGCAAGGCAGAGGATATCGCTGCAGAATGAGCCATGCTGGTCGCCATATCACCCCGCTTGCCGCGCTGGCGCTTGCCGCTTGCGCTCCGCAAGGTGCAGAGGTGAGCCGGGCCGCGCTGCCGTTCGAGCCGAAATATCTCGGCATCGAAACGGCGCTGCTCGATGGCGATCTGGTGGATTTCAAACTGCAGATGACTGGGGCGCGCGACGAACAGGATGTGGCGGATTATGGCGATTGCGCTGCGGCGCGTTATGCGCTTATCCGGGGCTATGGTTTCGCCCGCCATGTGCGCACCAACGTGAATATGAGTGGCAATGTCTGGACGGGAGACGCTGTATACGTCATCTCCGACGCGCTGCCAGAAGGTTTGCGGACGATCGATGCGGAAGTCACCGCATCCGCCTGCAACGAAAACGGGATACCGACGATCTGAGGCCCATGCACGATGTATGAATTCTTCACGACGACCAATCTCGGCATTGCGCTGCTCGTTCTTGGGCAGGTGCTGCTGATCGTGGTGCCGCTTCTGGTGGCGCTGGCCTTTCTGCTCTGGGCCGACCGTAAGGTTTGGGGGGCCGTGCAGCTGCGCAGGGGCCCCAACGTGGTGGGTGCCTTTGGCCTACTGCAAAGCTTTGCCGACTTCATCAAGTTCCTGCTGAAGGAAATCGTGGTGCCGGCGGGGGCGGACAAATTCGTCTTCTTCCTCGCGCCAATGCTGACGCTGGTGCTGTCGATGATTGCCTGGGCGGTGATCCCGTTCAATCCGGGCTGGGTGCTGGCCGATATCAACGTGGCGATCCTGTTTGTCTTCGCGGTCTCGTCGCTTGAGGTCTACGGCATCATCATGGGGGGCTGGGCGTCGAACTCCAAATACGCCTTCCTCGGCTCGCTGCGCTCGGCAGCCCAGATGATTTCCTACGAGGTGTCGCTGGGGCTGATCATCGTCGGGGTGATCATCTCGACCGGCTCGATGAACCTCACCGACATCGTGAATGCGCAGGCTGGGGCAGGGCTTCTGTCGTGGTACTGGATCCCGCATTTCCCGATGGTGTTTCTGTTCCTGATCTCGGCGCTGGCCGAGACCAACCGCCCGCCCTTCGACCTTCCGGAAGCGGAATCCGAACTGGTTGCGGGCTTCAAGATCGAATATTCCTCGACCGCCTATCTGCTGTTCATGATCGGGGAATACGTGGCCATCGTGCTGATGTGCGCGATGATCTCGACCCTGTTCTTTGGCGGCTGGCTGTCGCCGATCCCGGGCATTCCCGACAGCATCTTCTGGCTCCTGCTCAAGATCGTCTTCTTCTTCTTCATCTTCTCGATGGTGAAGGCGATCACGCCGCGCTACCGCTACGACCAGCTGATGCGGATTGGCTGGAAAGTGTTCCTGCCGCTGTCGCTGGGCTGGGTTGTTCTGGTGGCTTTCTTCGCGCAATACGGCGCTTTCTGGGGCGCCTATGCCCGCTGGACCGTGGGAGGGTAATCCGATGGCATTCGACTACGTTCGCGCCGCAAAGTACTTTGTGCTGTGGGATTTTATCGTCGGCTTCAAACTGGGTCTGAAATACTTTTTCAAACCCAAGGTGACGATCAACTATCCCTACGAAAAAGGCCATCTGTCGCCGCGGTTCCGGGGTGAGCACGCGCTGCGCCGCTATCCCAACGGCGAAGAACGCTGCATCGCCTGTAAGCTGTGCGAAGCGATCTGCCCGGCACAGGCGATCACCATTGATGCCGAGCCCCGTGAAGACGGTTCGCGGCGCACCACGCGCTACGATATCGACATGACCAAATGCATCTATTGCGGCTTCTGTCAGGAAGCCTGCCCGGTGGATGCTATCGTCGAGGGGCCGAATTTCGAATACGCCACCGAAAGCCGTGAAGAGCTGTTCTACGACAAGCAGAAACTGCTCGATAACGGCGAACGCTGGGAAGCCGAGATCGCCCGCAACCTCGAACTAGACGCCCCCTATCGCTAAGGCCTGAATGTGACCCTTCGCTCGCTGAAATTCTCCACGCTTGTGGGCCTCGTCTCCGGGGCGGTGCTGTTTGGCGCTGCTGCGGCTGAGGCTGGCACCGGCGTTGAGGCATGGAATGCCGAGCGGGCACGGTTGTTTTCGCAGGTCTGCATGGCGGCGGCGCCGGATTTTGCCGGGTTTGAACAGGCGGCCCGCGATGCCGGGATGGACCCGACTTCGGACGGGATGCATTTCAATCCTGAGGTGCTGGTGTCTCTTGAGGGCGACGCAAACAATTGCGCTTGCTACATGACCGCCGGTGCCCCGGATGCCTCCGGGCTGATCAAGACGGTGAGCGATCGGCTGGTGGCCGATTATCCCGACCTGCTTGGGGCGGTTGCCGAACAGGGGCCGCTCAACGAGGTGGATTTCGAGATGTCGGGCGTTCAGGTGCATCTGACGCTGGCAACCGAACCCTATGAGGGCAAAGACTGGCTGATCGGGCTGGTCACGGTGCCGGAGGCCTGCCCGACATGAGCGATTTTGCCCGGACATATGCCGCGATGATGGAGCAGGGGGCGCAGATGCTGCGCGCCTTCAATCCCGCGCTTGAGGGCTTTTCGCCGGAGGGGCTGGATAAGCTCTTGCCGACGATGCCGAAAGACTGGATGGAGGCGATGTTCGGCAACGCTTTCAACGCCGAAGGTCTGGACGCGAAAACCCGGCTGCTGGTGACGCTTGGCGGGCTGGTGGCCACCGGCGCCAGTGCCACGCCGCAAATCAAAGTCACGCTGCGCCACCTCATCGAGGCCGGTGCCAGTGAACAGGAAATCGCCGAGGTCATCTACCAGATGTCGATGCTGGGGGGCCTTCCGGCAATGAACCGGGCAATGGAGCTTGCGAAAAGCGTCTTTGCCGAACAGGAAAACGAGGAGGGGGACGCATGAGCGTTGCCGCAGTCGCATTTTACATCTTTGCGCTGACCGTGCTGACCGGGGGTGTTTTCACCATCGTCAGCCGTAACCCGGTGCATTCGGTGCTCTGGCTCATCACGACCTTTATCGGCGCGACCGGTATATTCGTGATGATGGGGGCCGAGTTCCTCGCCATGCTCCTGATGATCGTCTATGTCGGCGCGGTGGCGGTGCTGTTCCTCTTCGTGGTGATGATGCTCGACGTTGATTTCGCCGAGCTGAAAGCCGGGATGGCGAAATACATGCCGCTGGGTCTGCTGATCGGCGTGGTGTTGCTGGTCGAGCTGGGCATGATGTTCGGCCCGTGGATGACGGCGGATGGCGTGCAGGTGCTCGCCGCGCCGGTTGTCGGCGATGTGCCCAACACCACCCAACTGGGCCTTGTCGTCTATGACGATTACCTGCTCTTGTTCCAGCTTGCCGGTCTGATCCTGCTGGTGGCCATGATTGGGGCCATCGTGCTGACCGTGCGCCATCGCAAGAACATCAAGCGGCAGAACGTGGTTGCCCAGATGCATCGCGATCCGAAAGCGGCGATCAAATTTGTGGATGTGAAGCCCGGGCAGGGGCTCTGAGTGAACGAAAGATGACCCGAGAGGTCACGAAAGAGGGACGACATGATCGGACTTGAACATTACCTGGGGCTGGCGGCGGCATTGTTCGTCATTGGTATCTTCGGGCTCTTCCTGAACCGCAAAAACGTCATCGTGCTGCTCATGTCGATCGAACTGATGCTGCTCGCGGTGAACATCAACCTGGTGGCCTTCTCGACCTTTCTGGGCGATCTGACCGGCCAGGTCTTCACTCTCTTCGTGCTCACGGTGGCTGCCGCTGAGGCCGCAATCGGCCTTGCGATCCTTGTGAGCTTCTTCCGTGGCCGCGGCACGATCGCGGTGGAAGATGTCAACGTGATGAAAGGCTGAGGTTCATGGTCCAGACTATCCTCTTTGCACCGCTCATCGGTGCGATCATCGCGGGCTTCGGCCACCGGGTGATCGGCGATAAAGGCGCGCAATATCTTACCACCGCGCTTCTGTTCCTCGCCGCGCTTCTGAGCTGGGTCGTGTTCCTGACGCTGGGCAGCGAAACCCAGCATGTCGAGATCCTGCGCTGGGTGAATTCCGGCTCGCTGCAAGCCGATTGGGGCGTGCGCCTTGACCGACTGACGGCAACCATGCTGATCGTGGTCAACACGGTGTCGGCGCTCGTGCACCTCTATTCGGTGGGCTACATGGCCCATGATCCGCAATTCGAGGGCGTCAGCTACCGGCCGCGCTTCTTTGCCTATCTGTCGCTGTTCACCTTCGCCATGCTGATGCTGGTGACCGCTGACAACCTCTTGCAGATGTTCTTCGGCTGGGAAGGTGTGGGCCTCGCCTCCTATCTGCTCATCGGTTTCTACTACAAAAAGCCCTCGGCCAACGCCGCCGCGATCAAGGCTTTCGTGGTCAACCGGGTGGGTGACTTCGGTTTTGCCCTCGGGATTGCCGGTCTGTTCTTCATGACCGACTCGATCAAATTCGACGATGTCTTCGCCGCAGCCCCCGGGCTTGCCGATGCCAGCCTGCATTTCCTCTGGGCCGACTGGAACGCCGCCAATGTGCTGGCCTTCCTTCTGTTCATCGGTGCGATGGGGAAATCGGCGCAGCTGTTCCTGCACACCTGGCTGCCGGACGCGATGGAAGGCCCGACCCCGGTTTCGGCCCTGATCCACGCCGCCACCATGGTGACCGCCGGTGTGTTCCTGGTCTGCCGCATGTCGCCGCTGATGGAATACGCCCCCGCCGCCACGAATTTCATCGTGATCATCGGCGCGGCCTCGGCCTTCATCGCCGCCACCATCGGTCTGGTGCAGAACGACATCAAACGCGTGATCGCCTATTCGACCATGTCGCAGCTGGGCTACATGTTTGTTGCCGCTGGTGTGGGTGTCTACTCGGTGGCGATGTTCCACCTGCTGACCCACGCCTTCTTCAAGGCGATGCTGTTCCTTGGTGCAGGCTCCGTGATCCACGGGATGCATCACGAGCAGGACATGCGCAATTACGGCGGGCTGCGGAAAAAACTGCCCTACACCTTCCTGGCGATGATGATCGGCACGCTGGCGATCACCGGCGTCGGTATCCCGTTCTCGGGCGAGCTCTTCGGGGTTCCAATCGGCTTTGCCGGGTTCCTGTCGAAAGATGCGATCATCGAAAGCGCCTATGCGGGCACCAATGGCGGCTTTGCCTTCTGGTCGCTGGTCATCGCGGCGCTGTTCACCGCCTTCTATTCCTGGCGGCTGATCTTCCTCACCTTCTACGGCTCGGCGCGTGGCGATCATCATACCCATGATCACGCCCACGAAAGCCCGATGGTGATGGTTGTGCCGCTTGGCGTGCTGGCGCTTGGCGCCACCTTTGCCGGGATGCTCTGGTACAACTCGTTCTTTGGCGACCACGCGAAAGTGCTGAGCTTCTTCGGCATGGAAGAGCATGTCGCGGCGGCCGAGCACGGTGCCGAAGCTAGCGCCGCTGAAGCGGAAGCTCTGCCGGGTGACGATCAGGCCGGTGCTGAAGCTGGCGCTGCTGCCGATCACGGTGTCAGCATGGTGGCTGAAGCTCCGAAAGGCGCGATCTTCATGGGGCCGGAAAACGAGGTGCTGGAAAAAGCCCACGCCGCTCCGGCCTGGGCCAAGCTGTCGCCCTTCTTTGCGATGCTCGCGGGCTTCCTCATCGCCTTCTGGTTCTACATCGTGAACCCGGCGATGCCGAAGAAAACCGCCGAAGCGATGCCGCATCTCTACAAGTTCCTGCTCAACAAATGGTATTTCGACGAGGTTTACGACTTCCTGTTCGTCAACCCTGCGAAAGCCATCGGGCGCTTCCTGTGGAAACGCGGTGACGGCACCGTCATCGACGGCACGATTGACGGCGTGGCGATGGGCATCGTGCCCTGGTTCACCCGCAAGGCCCAACAGCTGCAATCGGGCTATGTCTACACCTACGCGCTGTCGATGGTTATCGGCATCGTCGCACTCATCACGATCATGGCGCTCACCGGAGGGGCGAAGTAATGGACAATCTGCTTTCGATCGTCACCTTCCTGCCGCTGGTGGCTGCCGCGATCCTCGCGCTGTTCCTGCGCGGCGACGACGAGGCGGCGGACCGCAACGCCAAATGGCTGGCGCTTGCGGCGAGTACGGCGACCTTTCTGATCTCTTTGACGATCCTGTTCAAATTCGATCCCTCCAACACCGGCTTTCAGATGGTGGAAGAGAGCAAATGGATCATGGGTCTGAACTACAAGATGGGCGTTGACGGGATCAGCGTGCTCTTCGTGCTGCTGACCACCGCGCTGATGCCGATCACCATTGCCGCCACCTGGACCGTGAAAACCCGGGTGAAGGAATACATGATCGCCTTCCTGATCCTCGAAACCCTGATGATCGGGGTCTTCGCGGCGCTGGATCTGGTGCTGTTCTACCTGTTCTTCGAAGCGGGCCTGATCCCGATGTTCCTGATCATCGGCATCTGGGGCGGCAAACGCCGGATCTACGCGGCGTTCAAGTTCTTCCTCTACACCTTCCTCGGCTCGGTGCTGATGCTGGTCGCGATGGTCTATATGTTCGTGAATGCGGGCACGACCGACATCCCGACGCTGATGCATCACAGCTTTGCCTCTGACAGCTTCAGCCTTTTGGGCATTCACATCGCGGGCGGCGTGCAGACGCTGCTGTTCCTGGCCTTCTTCGCCAGTTTCGCGGTGAAAATGCCGATGTGGCCGGTGCATACCTGGCTGCCCGACGCGCACGTTGAAGCGCCGACGGCGGGTTCGGTGGTGCTGGCGGCGATCCTCTTGAAGATGGGCGGCTATGGCTTCCTGCGCTTCAGCCTGCCGATGTTCCCCATCGGCTCGGAAGTGATGACCAACTTCGTGCTCTGGATCTCGGTGATTGCGATTGTCTACACCTCGCTGGTGGCGCTGGTGCAGGACGACATGAAAAAGCTCATCGCTTATTCGTCGGTTGCCCATATGGGCTATGTCACCGCCGGGATCTTTGCCGCCAACCAGCAAGGTGTGGATGGTGCGATCTTCCAGATGCTGAGCCACGGCTTTGTCGCAGGCGCGCTCTTCCTCTGCGTCGGTGTGGTCTATGATCGGATGCACACCCGCGAGATCTCGGCCTATGGCGGGCTGGTGAACCGGATGCCGCGCTATGCGCTGGTGTTCATGTTCTTCACCATGGCCAATGTCGGCTTGCCGGGCACCTCGGGCTTTGTCGGTGAATTCCTCACCCTCATGGGCATTTTCCAGGCCAACACCTGGGTTGCCGCCGTGGCTGCCACGGGCGTGATCCTCTCGGCCTCCTACGCGCTCTGGCTCTATCGCCGGGTGGTGTTTGGCGATCTGATCAAGGAAAGCCTGAAGACCATCACCGATATGGATGGCCGCGAAAAGGCGATCTTTGCACCGCTGATTGCCATGACCATCATCCTCGGCGTCTATCCGAGCCTTGTGACCGATCTGATCGGCCCCTCGGTGACGGCGCTTCTCGATCAATACCACGCAGCCATGCCCGCCGTCGCGGACCTGGCCTCGGCCACGCATTAAGGGGAACGCGATGACCTCGTTCGATCTTCAAGCCATTTTCCCCGAGCTGATCCTCGCCCTTTACGCGATGCTCGCACTCTTGGGGGCGGTCTATACCGGCAAGGACAACATGACCTCGCTGGTGACCTGGGTGACGGCGGCCGTGATGGCGGCGCTGGCGCTCTGGATCGGGCTCTCCGAACCTGTCAGCGGCGAAGCCTTTGGCGGGCTGCTGCGGGTCGATGCCTATGCGCGCTTCGGTCAGGTGGGCGTGCTGCTCGCCGGGGCGGCAGTGCTTCTGGCCGGGATGGAGCCGATGGCGCGTCGCGGGCTTGCGCGGTTTGAATATCCGGTGCTTGTCGCGCTGGCGACCGTGGGCATGATGATCATGGTCTCGGCTGGCGATCTGATGAGCCTCTATATGGGCCTCGAGCTGCAATCGCTGGCGCTTTACGTCGTTGCTGCTCTGAACCGCGACTCTGTGAAATCGACCGAAGCCGGGATGAAATACTTCATCCTTGGCGCTCTGTCCTCGGGCCTGCTGCTCTACGGCGCCTCGCTGGCCTATGGCTATGCTGGCACCACGCATTTCTCGGGTATCGTGACGGCGGCGACCGACGGCCATCTTGGGCTGGGGCTGCTCTTTGGTCTCACCTTCGTGGCGGCGGGTCTGGCCTTCAAGGTCTCGGCCGTGCCCTTCCATATGTGGACGCCGGACGTTTACGAAGGCGCGCCGACCCCGGTGACGGCCTTTTTCGCCACCGCGCCGAAACTCGCCGCGATGGGGCTGTTTGGCCGGGTGATGTTCGACGCTTTCGGGCAGGCCGTGGACGACTGGCAGCAGATCATCGCGCTGATGGCGCTTCTGTCGATGTTCCTCGGCGCGATTGCCGCGATCGGGCAGACCAATATCAAACGCCTGATGGCCTATTCCTCGATCACCCATATGGGCTTTGCGCTTCTGGGTCTCGCCGCGGGCAGCGCCTACGGCGTGCAGGCAATGCTGGTCTATATGGCGATCTATCTGACCATGAACGTCGGCGTCTTTGCCTTCATCATGTCGATGGAGCGTGATGGCAAGCCGGTGACCGAGATCACCGCACTGAACCAATATGCCAAAGCCGAGCCGATCAAAGCTCTAGCGATGCTGGTTCTGTTCTTCTCGCTGGCCGGTGTGCCGCCGATGGTGGGCTTCTTCGGGAAGTTCTACGTGCTGAACGCTGCCGTGCAGGCGGGCTACACCTGGCTGGCCATTGCCGGTGTGATCGCCTCGGTGATCGGTGCCTATTACTACATCCGCATCGTCTACCTGATGTATTTCGGCGAGGCCGAAGGTAGCACGCTGGAAACCCCGATGAGCGCCCCGGCTTGGGTGATGCTGATGGGTTCGGCGGCGATCATGGTCCTCGGCGTGATCAACCTGCTCGGCGTCGAAGGCGCTGCGGCGGCTGCGGCGGCGGCGCTGATCAACTGACCTGCGTCCACGCCAATCTGCAAGACAATCGCTGCCCGGTGGAACCCCGCCGGGCAGTTTTCTCGTTTCCGGGAGATCTGCGCCATGGCCGGTGACTGGCCCCGGGGCTATGGCCACCTGCCATTGGGCGAGGTCGGCTCGACGCTCGATGAAGCGACCAAACGGCTGGCCGAGTTTGCCGGACCCACCTGGATCACCGCCACCCGCCAGACCGCCGCGCGTGGTCGTCGCGGGCGGCCCTGGGTGAACCCTGAGGGTAACTTTGCCGCCACGCTGGTGCTACCCGGGCTCAGCGGGGCCGAAGCCGCCCTGCGCAGCTTCATCGCGGCGCTGGCGCTGCACGATGCTTTCGTGACGCTGACCGGTCGGCCCGCCGCCTTTGCGCTGAAATGGCCCAATGACGTGCTGCTGAACGGCGGCAAGGTCGCGGGGATCCTGTTGGAAAGCTTGTCCGTGCAGAACCGCCCGGCGGGGCTGGCGATTGGCATCGGGGTGAACCTGGCCGAGGCGCCCGGTGCCGATGCAGTCGAGGCGCGCGCGCTGCGCCCGGTATCGCTCTTCGATGAGACCGGCGTGAAAGTGACGCCCGATGAGTTTCTGGAAGCGCTCGCGCCAGCCTTTGCCCATTGGGAGGCGCAGTTTGCCACCCTTGGTTTTGCGCCGATCCGCGAGGCCTGGCTGGCCCGTGCGGCCCGGTTGGGCGAGGTGGTGACGGCCCGTCTGCCCGGCGAAGAAATCCTTGGCACCTTCCGCGATGTGGACGCGGCGGGTCAACTTGTCCTATCAACACCCCGTGGGCTTCGCCGCATTGCGGCGGGCGATGTGTTTTTCTGAGGGAACGCCATGCTTCTGGCCATTGACTGCGGCAATACCAATACCGTCTTCTCGGTCTGGGATGGCGAGAATTTTCTGTGCACCCTGCGCACCTCGACCGAACACCAGCGCACCGCCGATCAGTATTTCGTCTGGTGGGATACGCTCACCCGGCATCATGGCATCAAGCCCGAGATCACCGGCGTGATCATCTCCTCGACCGTGCCGCGCGTGGTGTTCAATCTGCGGGTTTTCACCGACCGCTATTTCGGCCTGCGCCCGCTGGTGGTGGGTAAACCCGATTGTGCGATGCCGATTGATGTACGGGTCGATGCGGGCACGCAGGTCGGCCCCGATCGGCTGGTCAACACCGTTGCGGGCTATGATCTTTATGGCGGCGATCTGATCGTGGTGGATTTCGGCACCGCCACCACCTTTGACGTGGTCGATCAGGATGGCGCCTATATCGGCGGGGTCATCGCGCCGGGGGTCAATCTGAGCCTTGAGGCGTTGCATATGTCGGCGGCCGCCCTGCCGCATGTGGATATCACCCACCCGCAGCATGTGATCGGCACCAATACGGTGGCCTGTATGCAATCGGGTATCTTCTGGGGCTATGTCGGGCTAATCAAGGAAATCTCGGCGCGGATCAAGGAAGAGCACGGCAGACCGATGAAAGTGATCGGCACCGGCGGGCTAGCGCCGCTTTTCCAGAGCCACGCGCTGATTTTTGACGAATTTGCTGACGACCTTACCATGCACGGGCTTGTAGAAGTCTATAACCATAACAAAGAACAGGGCTTTATATGACCAAGAACCGGCTGATCTATCTTCCTCTCGGCGGTGCCGGCGAGATTGGCATGAACGCTTATGTCTACGGCTATGGCGAGCCGGGCAAAGAACGGCTGATCGTTGTCGATCTGGGCGTGACCTTCCCGGATATGGACGGCACGCCGGGCGTGAACCTGATCATGGCCGATGTCAGCTACCTGAAAGAAAACGCCGACCGGATCGAGGCGATCTTTATCACCCATGCCCATGAAGACCATGTGGGTGCGGTTGGGCTGCTCTGGCCCGAGCTGCGCGCGCCGATCTATGCGCGACCCTTCACCGGCCATATCGCCAAGCTGAAGATGGAAGATGCCGGGCAGGACCCGGAGCATGTGAACATCGTCGCGCCATGGCCCGAAACCGTTCAGGCCGGGCCGTTCAAGGTGGCGATCCTGCCGATCTCGCATTCGATCCCCGAAAGCGCCGGTCTGGTGATTGATACCCCCGCCGGGCGGGTGGTGCATACGGGCGATTTCAAGCTCGACAAGGCCCCCGGTGTGGGCGAGGCCTGGGACGAGGCGATGTGGCGCGAAGCCACCGGCGGGCGGGTGCGCGCGCTGGTTTGCGATTCAACCAATGTGTTTTCGCCCAATCCCGGCCGCTCCGAGGCCGAGCTGAAAGAACCGCTGGCCAAGCTGGTGGCGAAAGCGCCGCAGATGGTTGTGGCCACCACCTTTGCCTCGAACGTGGCGCGGGTGAAAACCCTGGCCGAGGCCGGGCAGGCCGCCGGGCGCTCGGTCTGCCTGCTGGGTCGGGCGATGCGGAGGATGATCGAGGCGTCGCTGGAAACCGGCATTCTCGACAGTTTTCCCACCACGGTGACGCCGGAAGATGCCCGCGACATCCCGCGTGAAAGCCTGATGCTGATCGTCACCGGCAGTCAGGGCGAACGCCGCGCGGCGTCAGCTCAGCTCAGCCGGGGCAAATATCTGGGCCTTACGCTGTCGGAAGGCGACATGTTCCTGTTTTCGTCGAAAACCATCCCGGGCAACGAACGTGGGGTGGGGCGCATCCATAATGCGTTCTCGGAAATGGGCGTGGATGTTGTGGCCGAACACGATGCCTATCACGTGTCGGGCCATGCCAACCGTCCCGATCTGGAAAAGATGCATGCGGTGGTGGACCCCGAATTTGTTGTGCCGATGCATGGCGAACACCGGCACCTGCGCGAACATGCCAAACTGGCCATCGCCAATGGCCGCAACGCCATCGTGGCGGTGAATGGCGCGCTCTGCGATCTTACCGGCCCCGCGCCGCATATCGTTGAGCATGTCGAAGCGGATCGTCTGTATCTCGATGGCACGGTGTTGATCGGGGCGCTGGACGGGATCGTGCGCGACCGTATCAGGCTGGCACTGAATGGCCATGTGATCGTGAACGTCATCCTTGATGACGACGAGACGCTCGGGGATCCCTGGGTCGAAGTGGTCGGCCTGCCGGAAACCGGCAAATCCCGCGCGGCGCTGGTTGAGGTGCTGGAAGAGGATCTGGGCCAGTTCCTGATGCGCGCCAAGCCGAAGACCCTGCGCGACGACTCGGCGCTGGAAGACGAGCTGCGGCGCATCGCCCGCAAGAGCACCCAAGACGAAGTCGGCCACAAACCCGAAGTCACCGTGGTGGTCAGCCGCCTCGAACCGTAACCCCGCCGCCCCAAGGGGCAGCAGGGAGTGCACCGAACCACAACCCCGCCGCTCCCCCAAAGGGGGGCGCGGGGCACTTCGGGATCGTGCGGTCATTCCGGCACGGCAGCACGCGGGCGGATGCGCAGGCCCAGCCCTGCACCCAGAATTCCACGCTCCCACGCATCGCGGCGACACAGGGGGCCGTGCGAAGACCAAACCATCACTCCCCCATTCTCCTGCAGACCACGCCGGTCAGCGGCCACCTGCGCGCCTATAGGGGGCAGGATATTCCGCCGTCCTCTAAGCGGCGCTTGGCGTATCGGGGTGGAAACACGCTTCCGCTCGTCGTTAACCCAAAGGGTCCGCACGGGGCGATTGGTGGGTCGTCTAGCTGGGCGTTTGTTTGGGATCGGCGCGATCCTCAACCATCGCGGCCGCTGGGGCCGTGTGTGGGGGAGGGCACTAGGGCGCGTGCAGCCATACGGGTGCACAACCACGGTGCTGCCTGTTTCCGCGCCGGGACGGGGTGTCCCAACCTGTTCTCATTCGGCGGCGCTGATAGCTTCTTCTTCCAACTCGGCGTCCGAATGCAGATGCAGTTCTTCGATCAGCTTGCGAATGCGTGGCTGTGCATATTGCGGCTCGGTGAACTCTGCGCCGAGCTGGTTCTGATTGGTCCAGCGCACTTTCACCCGAAGCGGGGGCAAGCCATCCAGCTGCACCGATTGCACCGGGCTGGTCAGAAACACTTTTGACAAAGAGGGCAGGGAAATTCTCAGGCCGCCGAGCGACAGATCCACCGTTGTCGAGTGAAACGTAATTCCTTGTGCCTGGACAATGCAGGGCACCTGAGCGGCATAGCGATCATGCCTACGACGATTAAACATACCAAACCCCTAACTACATGGGGACCATTTACCCTGTAAAATATAGGGCACAGCCCTTAACACATCGCGAAGATCTGGTTCAAATAAGGCAATTCACCGGTCTCCGCGCGGCGGAAACCGAGAAAATAGATTGCATCTTAGGGATCAAAGGTAGGGCCGGGGGCAAACGCTGTTTGCCCGCCGGATGTGCTGCGATCAGGCTTAGCCGCGCCGCTCGTCAAAGCTTTGGGCGATAAAGCCAGGCATATGGTCGCCCATGCCGACAACCTGTTTGTCGTTGCCGCGCCGCGCCGGTGCCCGGCCACGGCCGGATTCGCCGCGCGGCTCATTGCGGGGCTCATTGCGAGGTTCGCTGCGGGCCTCGGGACGGGGCTCATTGCGCGGCTCGCTCCGGCTTTCAACGGGCTGTTCCGGCTTCGCTTGCGCTTCGGCTTCGGCTTTGCGACCGCGACCGCGTGCGGGGCGTTTCGGCGCCGCTTTGCGCTCTTCGCTCGCCTCCGGCGCACTGTCTTCTTGCGCGCCTGTCAGCGAGCTTTCGACGCGCGGGATCGGCCGCTCGATGAGCCGCTCAACCGCATCGAGGTTCTTCTCGTCGCGCGGCTCACAGATCATGAAGGTTTTGCCCTTACGGCCCGCGCGGCCAGTGCGCCCGATCCGGTGCACGTAGTCCTCGGCATGGCTCGGCACGTCGAAGTTGAACACATGGCTCACATTCGGAACGTCAAGCCCGCGTGCGGCCACATCCGAGGCGCAGAGAAAGCGCACCTTGCCATCGCGGAAGCCCTGCAGCACTTCCATGCGCTTGGACTGGTCCAGATCACCATGGATAGGCTCGGCATTATAGCCGTATTTCTTCAGGCTTTTCGCAACGATATCCACATCCGTCTTGCGGTTGCAGAAGATGATCGCGTTGGTGCAAGCCTCGCCTTCGCTCTCGATGATCGAGCGCAGAACCTTGCGTTTTTCGGTGGCGGCACGGTCGCGGCGCGACGGTTTGAACATCACCAGCGCCTGCTCGATGGTCTCCGAAGTCGTGGCCTGACGGGCCACTTCGATCCGGGCCGGGTTCGACAGGAAAGTGTTGGTGATCCGCTCGATCTCGCTGGCCATGGTGGCCGAGAAGAACAGCGTCTGGCGGGTAAAGGGCACCAGGCCGAAAATGCGTTCGATATCAGGAATGAAGCCCATGTCGAGCATCCGGTCAGCCTCGTCGACCACCATGATCTGCACGCCGGTCAACAAGAGCTTGCCGCGCTCGAAATGGTCGAGCAACCGGCCCGGCGTGGCGATGAGCACGTCAACGCCACGGTCGATCAGCTGATCCTGTTCCTTGAAGCTGACGCCGCCGATCAACAGCGCCTTGGTCAGCTTCACATGTTTGGCATAGGTCTCGAAGTTCTCCGCCACCTGAGCGGCCAGCTCGCGCGTCGGGCACAGCACCAGCGAACGCGGCATCCGCGCACGGGCACGGCCACGGGCCAGCTGGGTGATCATCGGAAGAACGAAAGAGGCGGTTTTGCCGGTGCCGGTCTGGGCGATCCCGAGAACATCGCGCCCTTCAAGGGCCGGGGGGATCGCGCCTGCCTGAATGGGCGTCGGCGTTTCGTAGCCTGCCTCTTCGATGGCTTTGAGAACTTTAGGGTTGAGATTGAGGTCGGTGAATTTGGTCAAGTTGTGCCTTTCGGTGCTGCGGCAAAAAATGGCCGCAGGTTTCCGCGCGGCCCGCCCGGCCGGATTGCAGGGCGTCTTGTTTGCAGTGCACTTACTGCGCAGCGGGACAAAGGTCAAGGATTGCGCAGAGATGGCCCGGTTTCTACGCGTAAAATGCGCATAAACCTGAGACCTATGTGTTCAGGTTAAGCCCCTGCTTAAAATCCTAAACCCGATCTCGATAGACAGGCCTTGCGGGTCTCCCTTGCATGTTCCGATGCGAATTTGGTTCTGGAATTTCCCGCATAGATGGATCTGAACGCATCACAGCCACATTTATAAGGATATAAATCAAATGGTTAGTCGTATTGGAACTGCCGGAGCTGACAGATTACGGGGCACCAACGGGGCAGATGTACTGCAAGCAGCAGGGGTCTCTGTAGTCGGGGAATGGGATCGGATGATCGGGCTGAACGGCTCTGACACATACGATCTTTCGACCAGCTCGAATGGCGGGCCGATCCGAAATTTTATCATCAATGATCGCGGGTTGGACGGCGCTGAGGATCACATCGTCAATGCCGGGGCGTTGTTTCACACAACCGCGACGGGCGCTTATTCCAGCTTTGCTGATGTCCAGCGGGTCGGGGATAACCTGATCATCCATCTTCCAGAGGATCACGCCCGTTGGCGCCACGCGGGAAGCCCGGCCAGCGATATTCGCATCATCAATCACTATGGCGGCGCGGCGGTTGAAACCCTGCAAGCTGGCGGCGTGACCTATCAGCTGGCCAGTGGCGATATTGGCACTGATCTCGCCGATATCATGGCAGGCGACAGGGGAGACAACACGCTGTCTGCCGGGGCTGGCGACGATTGGATCTGGGGCAACGGCGGGCATGATACAATCGATGCTGGCGATGGGGCCGATATGGTTTTCGGCGGCAATGGTCGTGACACAATCCAGCTCGGCGCGGGCGACGATACCGCCTATGGCGGGAATGGCAGCGATACCATCCATGGCGATGCCGGGCAGGACAGGCTGCTCGGTGAAGCCGGAAATGATCGGCTCTACGGCGATGCCGGGAATGACATGCTATCTGGTGGCGCCGGGCGCGACCGGCTGTTTGGCGGTACTGGCGATGACACGCTAACCGGCAATGCGGGAAACGATCTGCTGGTTGGCGGGCGCGGTCATGACACCTATTACTTTGCATCCCTCGCCAACGGATCAAGCGGTCACGATGTGATCGTCGAGCGAGGAACTGGCGGGGCGGCGGCCAATCATGACACCATCGCCTTGACCGGCGTGTATCATTCCGGCGGCAGCCACAGCTCTGCGCTGACATTTGAAAAACTCGGCAATGATATCGTCATTCACCTGTCGGGCGATAGCAGCCTGACCGTGCGCAGGATGCTCGACGCAGATCACCATAACCGCTTTTTCGTGGAAGAGATGCATCTCGATGGCCCGAACTCGGTGAGCGAGCATTATGTCTTTCTCGATGGCCAGATCGATCGTATCGGTGACGACCGGCCCGGGACATATGGCGCCAAGCTGAACGAGGTGATCTTTGGCACCGATGCGGGCGAGGATATTTTCGGCGGCACCGGCAATAACTTCATCGTCACCGGGGGCGGCGCCGATACGCTGATCTACAAGGTCGGTGATGGCTTGGGTACCGGTGTCGGTGGGCTTGGCTCGGGTGTGTCACATGACATCGTGCAGGATTTCGACGTCAGTCAGGACATGTTCGATTTCACCCAAGTTGCCGATGAGATCGGTGCCGGTTTCAATAATCTGGTCTTCGATACCAATGCGGCGGGCAACGCGACGATCTTCCTTGATACCGGGAATTATGAAGTGGCCGACATTGATATTGAGCTGATCGGCATCGCTCAGACCGATCTGAACGCGGATATGTTTGCCTTCTGATCCGGTCTGACCTGCCCGGTGCAAAAACCAGTCCCTGGCCCGTGTGGTCCGGGTGCTGACAAGCCACCGCGCGGCTCGCGCAATCCCTCGGTTGCGCGAGCCTTTGGTTTCCATGAGCTTCTCTACAGCCCGTCAGGCCCCGGCAGAGGATCTCCTGCATCCAGCTCGCCCGCCCCGCGATGGGCGGCCTCGATCCGGGCCCAGAGCAGCGCCGCACCGCCCTCGGGGCGCTGCAGCCCGGTCAGCGCATAGGCAAAGCGCGGGGCGCGGGCGGCAAGGGTTTCAATCTCAGCGATCAGCGCCGCGCCTTGTCGCGCGATCAGATCGTCCAGCGGCCCCGCCGCGATCATGGCCGCCTGATCGGGCGTGTCGCATTGGGCAAGGCAGGCACAGAGCGCTGCAAGTGCCTGCGCCGGAGCGGTTTCGACCAGCGCATCAAACAGCAGAAAGGTCCAGGCTTCCGGGTGATTGGTCTCGTCCGTGGCCAGCGTTTCGCCCAGATAGGTCAGAAACCGCGTGGCAAAGCGCGCCATCGGCAGATCGCCCTCGGGCAGGCTGTCGGGTGCGACGCCAAGCGCGTCGGCCACAAGGGCACGGGGCAGGGTGTGATCTTGCATCTCGGAAACCATTTTGGGCCTTTCAGCACGGTGCTGCCCCCGGCTACCCGCTCCGGCAGGCACGGGTCAATCCCGCCCTGTCACCAGCGCCCCTTGGCCCCGCCGCGTCAGACCAGATCAAAGACGGAATGGGTGCGGATCCAGTCGCGGATGTAATCGTGCCACGCGCTCCAGTCCTGCCATGTGGCCTCGGCCCATTCCGTGACCTTGGCAATATGCTGATCGCCTCCGGCATAAGGGGCGACCTCGTCGACCGTTATGCTGAAACGCTCCGGTGCGGTCAGGGGGATCAGGGTTTTCTTGTGGCGGGCGAAATCCAGCATCACCGCGTTGGTTTCGCGGGGCGGGCGGGGCGCAGTCAGTTGCACATAGAGCCGGGCCAGATGCAGACCGACCGATTGGATCGCCCGCCGATCTTCATCGCTGCCCGGATGCTGCACCGCCCAGGTATCGACCGTGAGCCGGTGGATCTGCATCAGCCAGGGGGCGCTGAACTCTACCGCGATCAGCGTGTTGAACGCTTCATAGCAGCCGGGTGAGGAGGCCATATAGGCATGAACCGGGCCGGTGCTGGCGGGCAGGAGCGATCCACAGCCAATGCAGCGCTGCATATCCTGAGGATTTGTGGGCATGGTGACACACCTTTGAATGGGCTGGCCCCGGCGGGACCAGCCTGATGATGGGATTGGAATGGAGGCGCGTGCGCTCAGCTGGTCGCTGTCATCGCGGCGGTCAGCCATTGGCTGAAACCTTGGCTCAGCCGTTCATAGCGGGCGATGAAATCGGGATGGGCCAGATACATCTCGGCCAGCCCGGTATAGGCTTCAGGCGGGCAGGGGCGACCCCACATATCGGCGACCCAGGCGCGATGCGGGCCGGTATCGGCGGCTTCGGGGGCCAGCCCGGCCTCGTAATCCGCCACCAGCGCCGCTTCGATGTTTTTCAGGGTCGCCATGCGCGCTTCCATCTCCACTGGCATCCCCTCAGGTGTGGCCTCCAGATGGGCTTTCGAGGCGGCAATCTGTTCGGCCATTTCGGCCCCGTAGGTGTCGATCAGCCAAGCCTCATACTCCGCCTGTGTCTCGGGGGCGAAGGGGCTGTAGAGGTCATCAATCGTCATGTCTTTCTCTCCTTTCAGTTCGGAAAGGGTGCGATCGAGGGTGGCGATCATTTTCGCCTGATGGGCCAGATCGCGGGCCAGCCGGGCACGATGGGCTTCCAGCCGGGCCATGCGGTCTTCGCCCTCCAGGAGCGCGGCAATCTCGCCCAGCGGCAGCCCGGCGGCGCGGTAGAACAGGATTTCCTGCAGCCGCAGTGCTTCGTCGCGCCGATAAAGCCGGTAGCCATTGGCGGCGATATGGGCAGGGCGCAGCAGTCCAATTGCGTCGTAATGGTGCAGCATTCGCACGCTGACACCGGACGCTTTGGCCAGTTCTCCGACCGTATATTCCTCGATTCGTCTTTCCATGACTCTTTCATCAGGCCTGACGCTGTGTGAGGGTCAAGTGTGCGAAGAAACAGTTAGCGATAACATTATATAGAACATAGACTTACATATATGGGCGAGTTCGCCCATTCTCGCGCGCGTGCCAGGTTCGGGGCCTGCGGTCGCATTCGGGGCTTGCCAAATCGCGCCCATCCGGCCAAGCCTCGGCCCATGACAATGCTGCCTGATCTCACCTCCGATTGTTCCGCCTGTACGGCGCTCTGTTGTATGGCGCTGGCCTTTGACGAGGGCGAGGATTTCGCCTTCGGCAAGCCCGCCGGTCTGCCATGCCCCAACCTGACCGCCGATTTCGGCTGCCAGCTCTATGGCTATCTTGAAGCCGAAGGGTTTCGCGGCTGTGTCCGCTATGAATGCCACGGCGCCGGTCAGCGGGTCTCGCAAGAGCTGTTCCCCGGCGAGAACTGGCGCGACGATCCTTCGCTCGCCCGCCCGATGATCACCGCCTTCGCCGCGATGCGGAAGGTCCACGAGGCACTGGAGCTGCTCAGCGCCGCCGCCCGGCTTGACCTGCCCGCCTCGCTCGAAGCCGAACGCGAGGCGCTGATCGAGGCCTATGCGCCGGAAGAGGGCTGGACCGCCGAGAGCCTTGCCGAGTTCGTCGCCTCCGACATGCCCACCCGTCTAGCTGCCTTCCTGCCACGTCTGCGTGATTGGGTGTGACACGCTTACCCTTGCAGGGGGGCATCGGCCTCTCTACATTTTAATGACAACCTTCTGGAGAAACGCGCCAATGGCCATTGAAGGATCCGAGATTGAAGCCCTCATCCGTGAGGCCTTTCCCGATGCCAATATCATCATCACCGATCTGGCGGGCGATGGGAACCATTGGGCGGCGGAAGTGACAGATGAAAGCTTTCGCGGCCAGAACCGCGTTCAGCAACAGCGCGCCGTCTATGCCGCGCTGAAAGGCAAGATGGACGGCAGTCACGCCGAGCTGCACGCTCTGGCGCTGACGACCAAGGTTCCGGAATAGAAGACGCGAACAGGAAAGGATAAGACAATGAGTGTTCAGGACACGATCCGCGACACGGTCACCACCAACGACGTAGTGCTGTTCATGAAGGGCACGAAAGAAATGCCGCAATGCGGGTTTTCCTCGCGCGTGGCAGGCGTGCTCACCTTCATGGGGGTCGAGTACAAAGATGTGAACGTGCTGGCGGACGACGAGATCCGTCAGGGCATCAAGGATTTCTCCGACTGGCCGACCATCCCGCAGCTTTACGTGAAGGGCGAGTTTGTGGGCGGCTCGGATATTATCACCGAGATGACCCTGTCGGGCGAGCTCGATCAGCTCTTCGAAGGTAAGGGCGTGACCTATTCGAAAGAAGCCGCCGACAAGATCCGCGAAGCCAACGGCTGAGCAACTACACAGATTGAAAGGCGCCCGGGGCAAAGGCCCAGCGGGCGCCTTTTGTATTTCGGGACGAGGGTTGAGCCTGGGTTGGCGAGCCGCGCATCGGGCGTTGATGGTCGGGAAAGCCATTGACGTTGCTACAGGCCGGATGGCGCCTCGGGTTTGGGACTCTCTGTCTTTTCTCGGTGGACGATGTGACGCACGGGAATGCTGAAACCTATACCAATGACACGTTGTCTGGGTTGAGGTGCAATGGTACGGAAACATCCGTTACGGGTGGGAAGACAATAGAAAACAACGGTATTTACGTCAGTGGCGTGGAACGGCGCAGCATTTGCGTCGGGTGATGTTTCTTTCATGCGCGCGGCATTTTTGTGCGGGTATAAGTCTAACCGTCCCAAGTTTTGTAAAAACGATCTGTGGGGACAGACATGCATATGAAATTTTCAACGCCGCTGGTGGCTGCCGCCTCGTTTCTTGCGCTGAGCGCGTGTATGGGGACCGACGTTAGTGGTGGATCGTCCGGGCCGTCGATTGATTACAAGACGCTGACGAGCACGGCCAATAACGGGACGAGCACACTCGGAGGGACTGCGGTTAGGTATAACACTACTGCCAACACCGTTATCGTGAATAACCTCTCTGGATCGGCCGACTACGTGACGGGTTCGGTTACAGTCGATGACGGAACTTATAGCTTGACCGACAGCAATGGGGTCAACGATATCATCAATAACAGCAAGATCACCGATGGAACCTCAACCATCACCGAGGATCCGGGCACCAGCACCTATGATTACGTTACCTATTTTAGGCAAACCTATTCTTCCGGTGGCAACAACTACTCTGTCGTGGGGCAAGTCGGTATTGTCACGGCAACCAATGATGTCCCAACCAGTGGTAGTGCCAGCTATTCTGGCGAGGCATGGGGCCGCTATGTTCCGTCAGGCGGATCGCTTGTAAAGCTGAATAGCGGCACGAGTTCTGTTCAGGCTAATTTTTCCGCCGGCACCGTTGATGCAACGCTCAGCAATTTCACGGCGTATGATGGAAGTAACAACCCTACGACGAGTTTGATTGACACAATCAAGCTGACTGGAATGCAGATCAGCGGGAACACGTTTGGCGGGGGGGCGATCCAAACCAGTAATGGTGGTTCGACAGTCGATCTGGTCGGTGCCAATGCTTCTGGCTATCTGGGTGGCAATTTTTACGGCTACGATACGACCAACAACATCCCCGATGAAATCGGCGCTTCGATGGTTCAGAGCGGGGATAGCGGCTTTATCACTGCCGACTTTATCGCCGACTGATGTCTGACAAGTGCCCAGTTGGGGTGTTCCGGTTCAGCGCTGCCGTTGCGGCGGCGCTGGCCCTTCAATTCAGCTTTGCCTCTGCAGCTCATGCGCAGGTCGATCAGCTGCGCCTGTCGCATCTGGTTTCGTCTGGCAATCTGGCGCAGGCGCAGGCTGAGCTTGAGGCTTCCGATCCTTCTCCAGCGGATCGGCTGTTCCTGACTGGGCTGATCCTCAAGGCCAGAGGGCAGCTGGATCAGGCTGCGGCTCTGTTTCGTCAGGTGCTGCGGGACGATCCGGGCTATCTCAACGCCAGGCGCGAGCTGGCGCACACGCTGTTGCTGCGCAAGGATTATGATGGCGCTGAGTACTATTTTACCGGTCTTTTGAAAATCGACCGGAATGAGACCATGCGCAGCGGGTATCGGCGGTTTCTGACGGTCATCAACCAGAATCGCCCGGTTGGTGTCTATGCCAGCTTTTCGCTCCTGCCCTCGACCAATGTGAACCGGGGTACCACCAATATCACGCTGGATACGGTGCTGGGTACGTTCACCATTGATGAGCCGTCGAAAGCCGCGTCCGGTATCGGTGCCTATGGCGCTGTGGGGGGCTTTCTGCGGCAGGACGTTGGTCCCGGCGCGCGGTTCAGCTTTGATTGGCGGGTTTCCGGCAAGCGTTATGAGAATACGAGTTTCAATGATCTGACCGGATTTCTGTCGCTCAGCTTTGCGCAACAGCTTGATGCTGCCGATTTTAAGCTCGCGGCCTTTGGGCAAAGAAGCTGGCGGGGCGATAATGCCGATCTATACAGTTTTGGCGCGAGCCTAGATCTGTCGGCTCATCTGACCCCTGCGGATACGGTTGCTCTCGATCTGAGGCACGAAGAGCGACGCTTCCCGAACCAGAGTTATCAGAATGGCCCCTTTAGCTCTGCACGTCTCACCTTCGATCACCGGATTGATCAGAGCCTTGATCTGTCGGCCGGGCTGCGGCTGGACATGAGCCGCCCGCAAGCGGCGCATTTGCAATATGATGGTGGCGCGGTGATTGCCGGGTTCAGCAAGGTTTGGGATAATGGGCTGACCACTGGCCTGACGCTGGAGGCCGGACAGCGGCAGTATGTCGGGGTGTTCCCGTTGATGTCAGGGCCGCGCAGCGATGGCTATTACAGCATCGGGGCCAGCCTCAAGGACGATAAGATCGACCTTTGGGGCTTCTCACCTTCGCTGTCGTGCTCTTACACCCATAACAGCTCAAACGTGGCGCTCTATGACTATGACAGCGCCGATTGTCAGCTGAGCGTGACGCGGTCGTTCTAGGCCAGGGCGTCCCATTCGCTGCGCAGTATCGAGAGAAGGTGAAGGTCGGCTACATCGCCGGTGGGGCGTTTCCAGCGGGCGCGTTGCAGGCCCTCATAGTGAAAGCCCGCGTCTTTATAGAGGTGCAGCGCGCGGGGATTGTCGGGCACAACGTCAAGCCAGAGGCAATTGGCGCCAAGCTCGGCAAAGCCGTAATCGCGCAAGGCTGCAACAAAGGCGCGGCCCTGACCTCCGCCTGCGGATTTCAATCCAAGCCTGCGCAGTTCCATCGCACGGGCGGGGCGGGTGACATCGCAAAAGAGGGCAAAGCCCGCAGGCTGACCCTGCGGTTGCCAGATCACCAGGGCGTAATCGGGGTTTTCGAGATACGCCGCCAGAACATCATCACCGACATCTTCGATGAAGCGGGCATAATCGGGATTGCCCGCCACCTCATGAATGAAGGCGAAATCCTGCGCTGTGGCCCGGCGCAGCATCAGCCCAGAAGATCGGCGAAGCTGCCCCGGTAAATCGCTGCCAGCTCGGAGAGCGGCGCGTCGGAATTGCCGAATTTCACGCTGTCGCCGGTGAAGCGGCCCACGGTTGAAATCGGCACGCCCAGCTTGCCCGCTTCGACCATCAGCGCTTCGGCCTCGTCGAAATTGCAGGCGATCAGGTAGCGGGCCTGATCTTCACCAAAGAGCGTGGCGCAATCGTCGGCATCCAGATGCACGCCCACGCCGCCAGCTTCGGCCATTTCAAAGGCCGCGAGCGCCAGACCGCCATCGGCGAGGTCGGTGCAGGCCTTGATCAGCGCCCGGTTGGCAAGGATGAAGTCGCCATTACGCTTCTCGGCAGCAAGATCAACGGCGGGCGCGTCGCCCTCTTCGCGGTTGAAGATTTCGGCCAGCAGGGCCGATTGGCCAAGATGGCCGATGGTTTCGCCCACCACCAGCGCCACATGGCCTTCGCGGGCCGTCCCGGCGATGAGGTCGGTTTCGAGGTCTTTCAGCAGGCCCACGGCGCCGATGGTCGGGGTGGGCAGAATGCCTTCGCCGTAGGATTCGTTGTAAAGCGAGACGTTGCCCGACACGATCGGCATATCCAGCGTCGCGACCGCTTCGCCGATACCTTTCAGCGCGCCAACAAACTGGCCCATGATCTCGGGCTTTTCGGGGTTGCCGAAGTTGAGGTTGTCGGTGGTGGCCAGCGGGGTTGCCCCAACGGCGATGAGGTTGCGATAGGCCTCGGCAACTGCCTGTTTACCGCCCTCGGTCGGGTTGGCTTTCACATAGCGCGGCGTCACGTCCGAGGTGAAGGCAATCGCCTTGTCGGTGCCATGCACGCGGACGATGCCCGCGCCAAGGCCGGGCTTCACCACCGTGTCGGCCATCACTTGCGTATCGTATTGCTCATAGACCCACTGCTTCGAGGCATAGTTGGGCGTGCCAATCAGCGCTTTCAGCGCGTCGATCGCATCAAGCTCGGGTACATCGGCCAGCGGCGCGGCCTCCGGCGTCGGCTCCCACGGGCGGTCGTATTCCGGCGCCGAAGAGGCGAGGGTGGAGAGCGGCAGGTCGGCCATGCAGGTGCCGTTATGCATGATCAGGAAGCGGTCTTCGGGCAGGGTCTCGCCGACGATGGCGAAATCCAGATCCCATTTCTCGAACACTGCGCGGGCTTCGGCTTCTTTCTCGGGCTTCAGAACCATGAGCATCCGCTCCTGGCTTTCTGAGAGCATCATTTCATAGGCGGTCATCTGTTCTTCGCGCTGCGGCACGAGGTCAAGGTCGAGTCGGATGCCCAGATGGCCTTTATCGCCCATCTCAACAGCGCTACAGGTCAGCCCTGCCGCGCCCATGTCCTGGATCGAGATCACCGCGCCGGTGGCCATCAGCTCCAGCGTGGCTTCCATCAGACGTTTTTCGGTGAACGGGTCGCCAACCTGCACGGTCGGGCGCTTTTCTTCGATCGAGTCGTCAAATTCGGCCGAGGCCATGGTGGCCCCGCCGACGCCGTCGCGCCCGGTTTTGGCGCCGAGATAAACCACCGGCATCCCCACGCCCGAAGCGGCGGAATAGAAAATCTTGTCGGCGTCGATCAGCCCCGCCGCGAAAGCGTTGACCAGACAGTTGCCGTTATAGGCCGCATGGAAGCGCACTTCGCCGCCCACGGTGGGCACGCCGAAGCAGTTGCCATAGCCGCCAACGCCTTCAACCACACCATGCACAAGGCGTTTGGTCTTGGGGTGATCGACTTCGCCGAAGCTGAGCGAGTTCATCGCCGCAATCGGGCGGGCGCCCATGGTGAACACGTCGCGCAGAATGCCGCCCACGCCGGTGGCCGCGCCCTGATAGGGCTCGATGTAGGAGGGGTGGTTGTGGCTTTCCATTTTGAAAACCAGCGCCTGACCATCGCCGATATCGACGATGCCAGCGTTTTCACCCGGTCCGCAAATTACCTGCGGCCCTTCGGTGGGCAGGGTGCGCAGCCATTTCTTCGAGGATTTGTAAGAGCAATGCTCGTTCCACATCGCCGAGAAGATGCCCAGCTCGGTGAAATTCGGCGCTCGGTTCAGAATGCGCAGAATGTCGGCATATTCATCGGGGTTGATCCCGTGGGCAGCGATCAGGTCTTCGGTGATCTCGGGCTCTTGGGTCATGGCGCATCCCTTCCGGCTGGTGTTGCCTGCCTCATAAGGGATTGGTCGGGAGGGGGGAAGAGCCTAGGGGCCGGGAAGGGCGAAATCGAGACGGATTCCGGCGCGTTTTTCGCCCGGAAACAAGCGGCGCGGGCATTTGGATAAAAAAAGACCGGGCACAAGGCCCGGCCTGAGTCCAACAGGGAGGTAAAAGCTGACCAGAGTTTCCTCGATGATCAACTTTGAAGCTGATTTAGGACTGTGGTGCTCACCGTTCAAGCAGAATTGCTGCAATGCGGCTATGCGTCACGTGCATAGCAAGCGTAAAATGGCCGTAAACGAGCCATGCATGGTCGGAAAAGGATTCTGCTTTTATTCGGCGGCGGCGCGGCGGCGATATTCGAAGATTTCTTCGGTCACGAAATCGCGGAAAGCCGCGACTCGCTTCGAGTGCCGCAACTCTTCAGGGTAGGCGAGGAAGACCGGAATCTCTTTCGATTCCAGAGCGGGCAGAACGCGCTCCAGCTCGGGGAAGTCATGCACGACGTAATCGGGCAATACGCCGACGCCCAGCCCGTTCAGCACCGCCTGCAAACCGCCGAAATAGTTGTTCACGGTCAAGAGCGATTTCACGTCATAGGTGAGCAGTTCCTGCACGAAACTGGCCCCGGCAGAAACCTGCGCGGTGGAGGTGTTCATGCAGATCAGGCGGTGATCGTGCAGATCTTCGGGACGTTCCGGGCGACCATAGGTATTGAGATAGCCGGGCATGGCATAGAGACGCATGTTCACGCTCATCAGGCGTTTGCGCACCAGATCGGCCTGGCTGGGTTCTTTCATCCGGATCGCCAGATCGGCTTCACGCATCGGCAGGTCAAGCACCCGCTCTTCCAACATCAGGTCGATTTTCAGGTCCGGGTATTGTTCGTAGAGCTTGGGCAGGCGCGGGGCCAGCCAGAGCGAACCAAAGCCGGTGGTGGTGGTGACCCGCAGCTCGCCAAACACCTCTTCTTTGGAATCACGGATTCGCGCCACGGCGGCTTCGAGCCGCTGGCTCATGGCGCGCGTTGCGTCAAACAGCAGCTCGCCCTGTTCGGTCAGGATCAGACCGCGCGCGTGGCGGTGGAACAGCGTGGCGTTCAGGCTTTCCTCAAGCGAACGGACTTGGCGCGACACGGCAGATTGGCTGAGGTTAAGCGTATCCCCCGCATGCGTGAGAGATCCCGCATCCGCCACTGAATGAAATATTCTGAGTTTGTCCCAATCCATTGCGACCCGGGCCTTTTTCCGCAAACCTACCTATAGCATCATTTTCAAAAGGTCATATGCAAAAGCATCGCAGCTTTTCACCGCTGTCGTATTGCAGTCACGGTTTTGCGCCAAGAGCGCGCTGTAACACCTGCCGATAGCGCGAAAACTTGCCCATGGTCGGGCGCGCTTTTTCTGGCCTTGCCGATTGTTTGGGCGTAAACCGTGCAAAAACCCAGAGGGCAAGAAATGGCAGTTGGCATTTTTGATAGTGGGCTTGGTGGCCTCACCGTGCTTGACGCGGTGGTGGAGCGTCTGCCTGATGTCCCATTCGTCTATTTCGGCGATAACGCGCATGCACCTTACGGCGTGCGCGATGCCGATGATGTGTTTGCCCTGACCACCGCCGCAGTTGAGCGGATGTGGGAAGAGGGCTGCGATCTGGTGATCCTGGCCTGTAACACCGCCTCGGCGGCGGCGCTGCGGCGGATGCAGGATAGCTGGCTGCCGCAGGGCAAGCGGGCGCTTGGCGTGTTCGTGCCGCTGATCGAAGCGCTGACCGAGCGCGACTGGGGCGACAATTCGCCGCCGCGCGAAGTGGCGGTGAAACATGTGGCCCTGTTCGCCACACCCGCCACCGTGGCCAGCCGGGCCTTTCAACGCGAACTCGCCTTCCGGGCGATCGGGGTTGATGTTGAGGCGCAGGCCTGCGGCGGGGTGGTCGATGCGATCGAAGATGGCGACATGATCCTTGCCGAGGCATTGGTGCGCAGCCATGTGGACGCGCTGACCCGCAAGATGCCGAAACCCGAGGCCGCCATTCTGGGCTGCACCCATTACCCGCTGATGCAAGATGTGTTTCAGGACGCGCTCGGGCCGGATGTGCAGGTGTTCAGCCAGGCCAATCTGGTGGCCGAGAGCCTTGCCGACTATCTGGAACGCCATCCCTCGATGTTGGGGACGGGGACAGAGAGCAAATATCTGACCACCGGCGATCCGCGCAAGGTCAGCGCCCGGGCGACGCAGTTTTTGCGACGAAAGATCACCTTCGAGGCGGCCTGATTGCGCCGCCTGCTGCTGATCCCTACATAGAGACAATCTGAAAGAGGTCACGATGACCCATAAAATCGCTATTCTTGGCGCGTCTGGCTATACCGGCGCCGAACTTGTCAGGCTGATCGCCACCCATCCGACGATGGAAATCGTCGCGCTGTCTGCTGACCGCAAGGCCGGGATGGAAATGGCCGATGTGTTCCCGCATCTGAGCCATCTGAAGCTGCCGACACTGGTGAAGGTCGATGAGATTGATTTCTCGACCATTGATCTGGCGTTTGCCGCGCTGCCGCATGGGCTGAGCCAGGCACTGGTGCGCGACCTGCCGCGCAATGTGAAAGTGGTCGATCTGGGCGCTGATTTCCGGCTGCGTGATCCGGCGGAATACGAAAAATGGTATGGCGCGCCGCATGTTGCGGTCGATCTGCAGAAAGAGGCGGTTTACGGCCTCACCGAGTTTTACCGCGACGAGATCAAGGGCGCGCGGCTGGTGGCCGGTACCGGCTGCAATGCGGCGACCGTGCAATATGCGCTGCGGCCTCTGATCGAAGCGGGCGTCATCGACCTCGACCGGATCATCTGCGATCTGAAAAACGGTGTCACCGGGGCCGGGCGCAGCCTGAAAGAAAACATGCTCTTTGCTGAGCGCGCAACCCATGTCGAAGGCTATGCGCTTGGTGGCAAGCACCGGCATCTGGGCGAGTTCGATCAGGAGTTCACCGCGCTGGCCGGGCGCAAGGTCGAGATCATTTTCACCCCGAATCTGGTGCCGATCAGCCGGGGCATTCTGGCCAGCTGCTATATCGAGGGCGATCCGGCTGCGATTTATGATGCATTGGCGCAGCGCTATGCGGCTGAGCCCTTCGTGCAGGTGCTGCCGTTCGGGCAGGCACCGGGGACGGGACATGTGGCCGCATCGAATATGTGCAAGATCGGTGTTATCGCCGACCGCAAGGAGAACCGCGCGCTCGTCATTTCGACCCTCGATAACCTCGCCAAGGGGTCGTCGGGGCAAGCCCTTCAGAACGCCAATCTCATGCTCGGTGAGGATGAAACGGCGGGGCTGAATTTGGTGCCGGTCTTCCCCTAGGGCGGCCCCGATCCCGCGCGGCGTTTGCGCGAGGTCAAGGTGGCCTTGTGCCGAAGCAGGCATGGCAAAGACGCAGACGGCGCGACAGGAGTGAGGAGAAACGACATGGCCGGAATGAAAGGGCTGAAAAAGCAACGACGCATCCAGATCGTGGTGCTGGCCTTTGCGGCAATGATCGCGGCTTTTGCGGCGTTCTACTATGCCGCCCCTGGGGCGTTGCAGTATTTTCGCGCGCCCTCCGAGGTGGTGGCCGATCCGCCCAAACCCAACGAAGTGTTCCGCCTTGGCGGGCTGGTGGAAGAGGGCACGCTGGTGCGCGGCGAAGGCGAAACGGCGCAGTTTTCCGTTACCGATGGCGGGGCCTCGGTGCCGGTGGAATTCACCGGGGTTCTGCCCGATCTGTTCAAGGAGAATTCCGGCATGATCGGCACCGGGCGCTACGTGAATGGTGTGTTTCAAGCCTCTGAAATTCTTGCAAAACACGACGAGAATTACATGCCGCGCGAAGTGGTGGATGCGCTGAAGGAACAGGGTGCCTATCAGGAACCCGACTCGTAATTCACGCCTATTTTCTCAATTCCATTCCCGATATTTGCGGCCCCCTGATGGGGGCCGTTTCATGAAATGTGATTGAAGATCGTGCGTCCTATTTGATCCCTGTTAAGACTTTCGGTGCATCCTTTTGATCACGGAAGAAACCGGGATTGGGTAGATGAAATCGGTTCGGCAAATTGCGGAAGAGATCATCGATCGTGAGGGGGGATATGTGAATGACCCGAGCGATCCGGGGGGACCCACGAAATACGGTGTAACGCTGGGCACGCTGCGCCATCTGGGGATGGATCTGGATGGCGATGGGCGGGTGACGTCGGAAGATGTGCGCCGACTCAGCCGCGATCAGGCCCGCGATATTTTCGTTCGTGACTATTACGAGGCCCCGCATCTGGCGCGGTTGCCGAAGCAGCTGCAACCCAGTGTGTTTGATATGTATGTGAATTCCGGCCTGCAGGCGGTGCGGATTTTGCAATGGCTGCTGTGCCAGATGGGCCATATCGTTGAGGTCGACGGGATAATCGGGCCGAAGACCATCGGCGCCAGCTTCTCGGCCTTCGATGATGCTCCGGATCACATCGTCGATGCCTACGGGATTGCCCGGCGCAATTACTATTACCGGCTGGCCGACAACCGCCCCACCTTGCGCAAATTCGCAACCACGAAAGCCGGCGGCAAGGGCGGTTGGATCCTGCGGGCCGAAGCCTTCATTTCGGATGAATATCACCTGTCAGAGGCCGAGCATCGCGCCCGGGTGGCGTCATGGCAGTGATTGAAGCGCTGACCAATCTGCTCTTCGGCTCCAATCGCAATCTGATCAAGGACACCGCCAGCATCTTTGCCCCCAATGCCGAAGCGGGGGCGATGCGCGATGCGGCCTGGCAGGCGGTGGTTCTGGGGCAGTTTGCAGCCGAATTTTCAGCCCCACAAAAGGGCTGGTTCGACCGGATGATGGATGGGGTCAACCGGGTGCCGCGCCCGGCGCTGGCGCTTGGTACGCTGTCGCTGTTCGTGGCGGCGATGACTGATCCGATCTGGTTTGCCGCGCGGATGCAGGGGCTGGCGTTGGTGCCCGAACCGCTGTGGTGGCTGATGGGGGCGATTGTGAGCTTCTATTTCGGCGCGCGCCAGCAGCTTAAAGGGCAGGACTTTCAGCGCGCTATGGCCGAAACCATGCTGAACACGCGGCAGGTGATGCAAAACCTCGCGGGGTTGAAACAGCTTGACGCCGGGGCCGGGGCGGTGGCCGATCCGAACCCCGCGCTTGAGGCCTGGAGGCAGGGCGATGGCACCTGACCTGTTTGTCAAAATCCTCAGCGATCACGGGCCATGGGTTTTGCTGGTTTTCTACCTGCTCTGGCGCGATCTGCAAAAGGATCAGGCGACGCGGGCGGTGCTCGACAAAAACTCGTCGATCCTGATCGAGATGACCACGATCATCAGGGAACGGCTGCCCGTTAGGCGAGGCGGTTCCGCATGAGCGCGCGGCTGAAAACGCTGGGGCGCTTCCTGCATCGGTATCTGGCCGGGGCCGGGCTGTTGCATGCACTGGAGCGTCACCGCGCGGCGGCTGAGGCGCTTGATCGTGCGGTACGGGAGGTTCTGCAGGGATGAAACAGGCAATCTTGCTGCTCTTTGTGGTGATCGGTGCCTTGGAACTGGCCGGGATGTTGTTCGGCGGCGCGGCGGTGCTGATCGTCGTGTTCGGGGCGATGGCGCTGATGGCCGTGATGATCGCTGCCACCTTCCTGTGGCTCTGGCTCGAACGCACCACGCCGCTGGCGCTGGGAATGGTGCTCAGCTGGGCGGGGATCGGCCTCGTCACCGGCTGGTGGTGGCTGATGGGCCTGCCCGCGCAGGCTCTGGACGGCGAGGCGCATCCGGTTCTGCTGGGCTCATTGGCTTTCATGCTGGTCGGCGCGGTGCTGCATTTTTCGGTGATCCACCGCTCGTTTGGTCGCCGTGGGGCAGGGTTCCTGTGGCCGGTCGGGCTGGCCTTCGGCCTGTCGGTTCTGGTGCAGGCTGTCGCCTAACGCACCCGCACTGCGACTCCGAAATAGACCTCGCCCCCAAAGGTGAACTGCGGAGCCGGTTCGGTTTGCGTGGGCGGGGCCGCCATCGGCTGTGGCTGGGATTCGGCGCGGGCGACCGGAGTGCCCGTCACCGTTTTCCCCTCACGGCAGGCCAGCGAGGGCGTGGTCTGCCAGTTGAACAAGCCTGGCTTGGACGTTGTATCCCAACAGTTTTGCGGGCCTTGCGCGACTGCGGGCAGGGCCATTGTGGTGGCAAGGATGAGGGCGAGCGCCTGGCGCATGATCGGTCTCCGTCTGGCATCACCCTCGCACAAAGCACCGCCTTCCGCGAGGGTCAGCGGTGCCCAAGGTGCTCCGTTGGCTACCCTGATCAGAAGTTCCACACCACGCCAAGGCGCATATATTTCGGCCCGCTCAGTACCGAACCTAGGCTGGTATTCTGCGCTTCGAAATCGGCCCGCAGCGAGATCTCATCGGTCATGCGCGCTTCTGCCCCAATCCCGGCGCTGTAGCGCGTGGTTGAGCCGTTATAGAGCCCGACCCCGCCCGTGGCGAAGATCAACAGCGGATCGGAGGGCAGAAAGCCCCCGCGCACGCGGGCGAAAACCTCGGTGTCGCCGGAGGTGAAAGCATAGGAGCCATCGACTTCGCCGCCGAAAACGAACGACCCCATCTGGGCTTGATAGCCCGCCAGAAGCCCCGCCGAAAACTCGGCCGCATCATTGGCCGATCCGGCATAAAGCCCGGCATAAGGGCCGTTCCAGCTTTGCGCCATCGCGCCAGACGCAAGCGTGGCGAGGGCAAAGGCGGTTGATAGAATAAGCTTTTTCATGACGTTCCCTTTCAACAAGGCAGACCCCAAACAGACACAGAACAAGCGCCCAACAGACTGCCTGTTCGTAAGCGCACTATAACGTAAAAACGGCCAGAATGGGCAGGAAAGGCCGTCGGACGCCAACATGCGCTGGAAGCTGCTCATCGGATTTGTTCATAAATTTGCGACATCGCATCGCACGGGATTGGCGGGCGCGCGGAATGTGCCTATGGTCCGGCGCATGATTACAGAGCTCGGACACTTCGCCCTCATTCTGGCCCTTTTCGTGGCCATCGTGCAAATGATCGTGCCGCTGATCGGCGCCCAGAAGGGCTGGCCGGGTTGGATGGCCGTGGCCGCCCCGGCGGCGAGTTTGCAGTTCATCCTGATCGCGGCGTCCTTCGCCGCGCTCACCTGGGCCTTTATCACTTCGGATTTTTCGCTCCGGTTGGTCTGGGCCAATTCGCACACGCTGAAGCCGATGCTCTACAAGGTCACCGGCGTCTGGGGCAATCACGAAGGTTCGATGATGCTCTGGGTGCTGATTCTGGCGCTGTTCGGTGCGGTGGCGGCCTGGTTTGGCGGCGCGCTGCCGCCCCGGCTGAAAGCGCGGGTGCTGGCGGTGCAGGCCTCGATCGGCGTCGCCTTTCTGGGCTTTGTCCTGTTCACCTCAAACCCGTTTTTGCGCCTCGTTCAGCCGCCGTTTGACGGGCAGGGCCTGAACCCGCTTCTGCAAGACCCGGGCCTCGCCTTCCACCCGCCGTTTCTCTACCTCGGCTATGTCGGGCTTTCGATGGCCTTCTCATTTGCCATTGCGGCGTTGATCGAAGGCCGGGTCGATGCCGCCTGGGCGCGCTGGGTGCGGCCCTGGACGCTGGCCGCCTGGATCTTTCTGACCATCGGCATCGCGCTTGGGTCGTGGTGGTCGTATTACGAGCTTGGCTGGGGCGGGTTCTGGTTCTGGGATCCGGTCGAAAACGCCTCGCTGATGCCCTGGCTTTTTGCCGCCGCGCTGCTGCATTCCGCCATCGTGGTGGAAAAGCGCGAGAGCCTGAAAAGCTGGACCATCCTGCTTTCCATTCTCGCCTTCGGCTTTTCGCTGATCGGCACTTTCATCGTGCGCTCGGGCATCGTGACCTCGGTGCATTCCTTCGCCTCGGATCCCACCCGCGGGATGTTCATCCTCGGGCTGCTGGCGATCTTCGTCGGTGGGGCGCTTACGCTTTATGCGGCGCGGGCCAGTGCGTTGGAGGCCCGTGGCGTGTTTTCGATGGTGAGCCGGGAAAGCGCACTGGTGATCAACAATATCCTGCTCGTGGTAGCGGCCTTCGTGGTGTTTATCGGCACCATCTGGCCGCTGGCTGCCGAGATGTTCTTTGATCGCAAGCTTTCGGTCGGGGCGCCGTTCTTCAACGAGGCCTTCACCCCCTTCATGGTGATTCTGGCCATCGTTTTGCCAATCGGTGCGATGCTGCCGTGGAAGCGGGCAAAGCTTGGGCGGGCGCTGAAAGCCGTGCTTCCGGCGCTGGGGCTGGCGGTGATCATGGCGCTGTTTGTCTGGACCCTGCAGACCGGCAAGACCATCCTTGGCCCGATCGGCTTTCTGCTTGGCACCTGGCTGGTGGTGGGGGCGCTGATCGACCTCATGTCGCGCACCGGACGTGGCCCGATGGGCGGGCGTCTGTCGCGCCTGACCCGCCTGCCGCGCGCCGATTGGGGCCGGGTTCTGGCCCATGCCGGGCTGGGGGTCACCATGGCGGGGATCTCCGGGCTGATGGCCTGGCAGGTGGAAGACATCCGCGTAGCCCAGATTGGTGAGCCTTTCACCGTCGCGGGCTATGAGGTGGTTCTGAAAGACGTAATCAATAGCGAGGGGCCGAACTATCTGACCACCATGGCCCATATCGACGTGAGCAAAAACGGAAAGCTGATCGCCAGCCTGACGCCTGAAAAGCGCGTGTATCCGGTGCAGGCGATGCCGACCACCGAAGCGAGCATCCAGAATGGCTTCTGGCGCGATCTCTATCTGGTCATCGGCGACAAGCAGGCAGGCGGCGGCTGGGCCGTGCGCACCTTTATCAAGCCCTTCGTGGGCTGGATCTGGGTGGGTACCCTGTTGATGGCGCTTGGTGGGCTGCTGAGCCTGACTGACCGGCGCTACCGGGTGGCTGCGGGCGCGGCCAAGCCGGCGATCCGCGAAGGAGTACCGGCGGAATGAAACAGCTTGCGGTGATCCTGGCCCTGATCCTGGGGCTTGCTGGCCCGGTCTTTGCCGTGAACCCGGACGAGGTGCTGTCGGACCCGGCGCTGGAAGCGCGGGCGCGCGATATTTCCGCTGGGCTCAGATGCGTGGTCTGTCGGGGCGAAAATATCGACGAGTCGAACGCCTCGATTGCCCGCGACCTGCGGATATTGGTGCGCGACCGGCTGGTGGCGGGCGATAGCAACGATGAGGTGGTGCAATATGTCGTCGACCGCTACGGCGAATATGTGCTGATGAAGCCCACGACTGGCGGGTCCAATCTGATCCTCTGGCTGGCAGGCCCGGCGCTGTTTCTGATGGCGCTTGCGGGGGCCAGCGTCTATCTGCGCCGCCGTGCAAAAGCCACCGATCCGGCGCTGGCGCTGTCGGACGAAGAACAGGCACGGCTTGATGAGCTGATGAAGGGCTGAGGTCTTTTAAAAGCCAAATCTGGCTGTGCAGATGCCCCCTTCGCGGGGGCATCTTAGTTTTTGGGGTGCTATTCGGAAAACTGAAAGCCCGGGGTCGAGCGCGACAGGGCGATCTCTTCCGCGTCCATCTCGGCTTCAATATCGTCAAACAGCGGCGTGCTGAGATAGCGCTCGCCGGTATCGGGCAACATGCACAGGATCACCGTGCCTTCCGGGGCGGTTTCGGCAATCTTGCGCGCCGCCGCAAAGGTGGAGCCGCCGGAAATGCCGGTCAGAATGCCTTCTTCGCGGGCCAGAGCCTGCGCCATGGCAATGCCATCAGGCCCGGCAACCGGCACAAGATCGTCGAAATAGGCATTATCCAGCGCTTCCTGCAGCACATAGGGGATGAAATCCGGGGTCCAGCCCTGAATCGGGTGCGGCTGGAAGGCGGTATGGCTTTCTGAGGCGGTGCCGTCCTCAGCGCGCGCCTGCGGCTTGCCGCTGCCGATCAGGGGGGCGGCCTCGGGTTCGGCCAGCGCGATTTTCACCTCTGGGCGGTCGCGGCGCAGCACCCGGGCCACGCCGGTGACGGTGCCGCCGGTGCCGTAGCCCGACACGAAATAGTCCAGCCGTTTCCCGTCGAAATCGGCGACGATTTCCGGCCCGGTCGTGGCTTCGTGGATCGCCGCATTGGCACGGGTTTCAAACTGCTGGGCCAGAAACCAGCCATGGGTTTCGGCCAGTTCCACCGCCTTTTTGTACATACCAAAGCCTTTTTCGGCCTTGGGGGTCAGCACCACCTTGGCGCCGAGCATCCGCATCAGCTTGCGCCGCTCGATCGAAAAGCTGTCGGCCATGGTCACCACCAGAGGATAGCCCTTGGCCGCGCAGACCATCGCCAGCCCGATTCCGGTATTGCCGCTGGTCGCCTCAACGACCGTCTGCCCCGGTTTCAGCGCGCCGGTCCGTTCCGCTGTTTCGATGATCGACAGCGCCAGACGGTCTTTCACCGAAGCGAGCGGGTTGAAAAACTCGGCTTTGACGTAGATCTCCACGCCCTCGGGTGCCAGCCGGTTGATACGGATCACCGGGGTGTTGCCGACCGTGTCGACAATGTTGTCGTAAAGCAGTCCACGGCCTTTGGTTTCGAATATACGCGGTTCTGTCATCGCCTTGCTCCCAATCGTGGTATTGTTCGGCGCAGTCTGCACCAGTTCGATGAAAAATGCTGTCACAAACATCAGTGGGTTGATGGAAAAGGCAATTGCCCCAGCGTGATCCCGCGCAGTGGGAGGGCGTTCCGATTGCCTCGCGCCGAGGGGAACGAGACGCCGCGACGGGTGGGTGTATCGGCGGGTTGAGCGCCGCCCCAGCCCCGAGGCGCGCGCGCTGATCGCCGCGCTCAGGCGCGTGCCCGCCGAATAACCCTGCGGCAGAGCCGGTTTTCGCACCGGCCTGCCGCTTTCCAAGCTGCATCGGCTTCGCTACTCTCCGCCCGAACAGGGAGGGCCTTATGACTTACGAAACGATCCGTCTTGAGGTGGACGCGGGGCTGGCGCTGCTGGTGCTGAACCGGCCGGAAAAGATGAACGCGCTGAACACCCGGATGCGGGCGGAAATGGCCGATGCGGTGCGCCGCGCGGGAACCGAGGCACGGGTGCTGGTGATCACCGGTGAAGGCAAGGCCTTCTGCTCGGGGCAGGATCTGGGCGACCGGCGCAATGCCGAAGAGGTCGATCTGGAACGCACCCTGCGCGACGAATACGAACCGCTTTTGCGCGCCATCGTCGATAGCCCGATTCCGGTGATCTCGGCGGTGAACGGTCCGGCGGCCGGGGCCGGGGCCAATATCGCGCTGGCGGCTGATGTGGTGATCGCGGCGCAATCGGCCTATTTCCTACAGGCCTTCAGCCGGATCGGCCTTATCCCCGATGCGGGCGGTACCTATACGCTGCCGCGCACGATGGGGCTGGCCAAGGCGATGGGGGCGGCGCTGTTTGCCGAAAAGATCACTGCCGATCAGGCTGATGCCTGGGGGATGATCTGGGAAGCGGTGCCGGATGGCGAGTTCGAGGCGGTGTGGAAAGCCCGCGCCCGGCAGTTGGCGGAGGGGCCGACGCTTTCCTATCAGGGTATCAAGCGGGCGATGCGCGCGAGCCTTGGCAACAGCTTTGACGAGCAGATCGCGCTGGAGGCCAAAACCCAGGGCGAATGCGGGCGTAGCCGTGATTTTAAAGAGGGTGTGCTGGCCTTTCTGGAAAAGCGCAAACCCACATTCGAAGGGCGCTAAGCCGCTTCACCAATGAAAAACGCCCGGACGGTTCACGTCCGGGCGATAGTTTTTCGGCCGCTTTGAGCGTCAGGAATTCAGCTCGTAGGCGCGTTCGCCATGCACGGCGAGGTCGAGCCCCTGAGCTTCGCTATCGGCGTCCACCCGCAGTCTGGTCACCAGCCGCACAAGGATGATCAGCGCTACGGTCATCCCGATAGTGAACAGGCCTACGATGGCAAGGCTGCCCAGCTGCGCGGCCCAGCTTCCGGCGCCAAACACCGCGATCATGATTGTGCCGAAGATGCCGCCGATGCCATGCACCGCGAAAACGTCGAGCGTGTCGTCGATCTTGGCGAAGTTGCGCACCACGTTCACCATCTCTTGGCACAGGACCCCGGCAATCCCGCCGATCACCAGCGCTTCGACCGGACCGACATAGCCAGAGGCCGGGGTGATCGAGGCCAGCCCGGCAATGGCGCCGGTTACGATGCCGACCAGCGAGGCGCGCCCGAACTTGATGCGTTCCCAGGCGGCCCAGCTGAGCGAGGCCGCTGCCGCGGAAAGATGGGTGACGGTGATCGCCATGGCAGCGGTGCCGTCTGCTGCGAGTTCCGAGCCACCGTTGAAGCCGAACCAACCGACCCAGAGCATCCCTGCGCCGATCATCACGAAGCCCGGATTATGCGGCGGTCTGGATTTGTCTCGGCGCGGCCCAAGGAAGATCGCAACCAGAAGCGCCGCGATGCCTGCGGTTTCGTGCACGACGATGCCACCGGCAAAGTCTTTCACGCCTGCCGCGCCGAAGATCCCGCCATCGGCCAGAAAACCGCCGCCCCAGACCCAGTGGGTGACGGGCGCGTAGACCAGAAGCATCCAGAGCGCCGAAAAGGTGAGCACGAAGCCAAAGCCGACCCGTTCGACATAGGCGCCGACGATGAGGCCCGGCGTGATGATCGCAAAGGTCATCTGGAAGGTGAAGAACAGCACTTCCGGCAGGGTGCCGTGCAGCGTGTCGGGCGTGATGCCGAGCAGGAACATCTTGCCCAACCCGCCCCAGACCGCGCCGCCCTCGCCAAAGGCGATGGTGTAGCCAAAGGCGAGCCAGAGCACGCTCATCAGCGCCGCGATGGCAAAGACATGCATGAAGACCGAGAGCACGTTACGCGCGCGCACCAGCCCCCCGTAGAACAGCGCCAGCCCCGGCAAGCTCATGAAAAGCACCAGGGCACTGGCGACGATAATCCAAGCGGTATCAGCCCCGTTCATTCTTCCCTCCAGTTTTGTTTGCGTTGTGATGGCGCGCAAATCTGCTGGAGAAAACAGCACTCATGCAGATGGATGCTAAAAAAAGCAGCAAAAACACAAGTGACTAAATGGCGTGCGAAATGCGGAAAAGATGCTCACAAAATGAGCGAATTGTGAAAAGTGCTGTAGGAATGGTTTGGCGCGGCCGAGTCAGAGCTTGCGGGCAGCAGCGGCAAGCAGGTCGATGGCGTGCTGGGTGGCGGCCTTGCGCACTTCGGCCCGCCCAATGGGGCCAAATTCCACCGTTTCGCTTATGCTGCCTGCCGGGGTGGCGGTGGCGAAGCAAACCCGACCTTCGGGTTTTTGCGCCGTGCCGCCGGGGCCGGCAACGCCGGTGACCGACACGGCAATATCCACCGGAGCATGTGCGCGCAGCCCCTCGGCCATTTCACGCGCCACTTCTTCCGAGACCGCGCCATGGGTGGCCAGGGTGGCGGCGCGCACGCCGAGCAGGGTGGTCTTGGCTTCGTTTGAATAGGTAATGACACCGCGTTCGAACACCTGCGACGACCCGGCAATATCGGTCAGCGCGGCAGCGACCATGCCGCCGGTACAGCTTTCGGCGGTGGCGATCCGGTAACCGCTCTTGCGGCAGTAATCGAGAAGCGCTTCGGGATTACTCATGACAGCAACGGCATCAGAACAAGGTGCGACAGGCCTGCGAGCACCAGTGTGACGATCCCGGCGAAGATACCGGCATATACATCGTCAAGCATCACCCCAAGCGCATCGCCGCGCTTATCGGCCTTGCCGACGATCGAAGGCTTCCAGATGTCGAACAGCCGAAAGAAAATGAACGCCGAAACCCAGCCCGGCCAGAGCCTGAAAATGTCGGCCCCGGCAGCGGCGGCGCCGATCGAGGCGGGCAGCATGGCGATCCACATGCCGACAACCTCGTCAATCACGATCTCTGACGGGTCTTTGTTAGGCGCGCCTTCGGTCATGCCCTTCACCGCCCAAAGCCCGATGAAATAGGCCGCAACAATGGCCACGCCCAGCAGCCACGGCCCGCCCAGCACATGCAGAGCCCAGACAAAGGGCAGGGCGGCGAGCGATCCCCAGGTGCCGGGGGCGGGTTTCAGATAGCCTACATACAGAAAGGTGCCGATGATCTGTTTCATGCTTTCACCAATGTCGCCACGGCCATTGCCGCGATGCCTTCTTCCCGGCCGGTAAAGCCGAGGCGTTCGGAGGTTGTGGCCTTCACCGAAACGCGGCCGGGCTCCAGCCCCATGATCCGCGTAAGCTCTGCCCGCATCGCCCCGGCATGGGGCCCGATTTTCGGGCGTTCGCAGATCAGCGTCACGTCGACGTTGGAAATCTGGTAACCGCGCTCGCCTGCAAGCTTCACCGCATGGGCCAGAAAGATATCGCTGGCCGCGCCTTTCCATTCTGCCTCGGAAGGCGGGAAGTGCTGGCCGATATCGCCTTCGGCCAGCGCGCCGTAAATCGCATCGGTCAGCGCGTGCATGCCCACATCGGCATCGGAATGGCCCTTGAGCTTTTTATCATGCGGCACCGAAACGCCGCAGAGGATACAGGCCTCGCCCGGTTCGAAAGCGTGCACGTCGTAGCCTTGACCCACCCGAATATCCATTGCCTCTCCCATCATCCGCTCGGCTCGGGCGAAGTCGTCCGGCCCGGTAATTTTCATATTCGCCTCGTCACCCGCAACGATGGCCACGTCAAGCCCGGCGGTCCGGGCTACTTCCACGTCATCCGCCGCCCCGCCGCTATGGGCGCGGTGAGCATCAAGGATCGCCTTATAGCGAAAGCCCTGCGGGGTTTGGGCGCGGTAGAGACCGTCGCGGTCTTGCGTGCCCGCCACCTTGCCCTCATCGCCGCGCCAGAGCGCATCGGTCACGGCAAGGGCGGGTGCGGCACCGGCGCTGTGCTCCAGAGCAGCAATCACCCGGTCGATCACCGTGCGCGGCACCAGTGGACGGGCAACATCGTGAATAAGTACCAGATCGGGCGGATCGGCAGCGAGCGCCTCGAGCCCGGCGCGTACGCTGGCATCGCGGCTGGCCCCGCCAAGCGCCACGATCACATCGGAAAAGCCATCGGCCTGACCCAGGTCGTCGGGGTGCAGCACCAGCACCACACGGGCAATGCCGGGATGCGAGGTAAAGGCCTCGACGCTCCAATCCGCGACGCGACGCCCGCTGAGCGCGCGCCATTGCTTCGGCACGTCACCTCCGGCCCGAGTGCCGCGTCCGGCGGCGACGATGATGGCTGCGATTTCCATGCCGTTTGTTTATGCGCTGCCGTTTTCGAGGACAATGGTATGTGTTCTGCATGGGTAATGTGCTTAAAACTTGTGCAAAGATGAAATATCGCTCATTTTTGTAGCGCGAACTCTGTTTCTCTTAGATGGAACATCTATATCTCAGGCATCTGCTTAAGGATTAGGCACGTGGGAGTTTCCCTTGGCGACATCATTCTCGATCCTCCGGTTTTTCTGGCCCCAATGGCCGGGATCACAGACCTGCCGTTTCGCAACCTCGTGCAGGGATTCGGAGCGGGGCTGGTTGTGAGCGAAATGGTGGCCAGTCAGGAGATGGTGCAGGCCAAGCCCGGGGTGCGTGAGCGCGCCGAGCTGGGCTTTGGTCTTGCTGGTACGGCGGTGCAACTCGCCGGGCGCGACACCTACTGGATCGGTGAAGCGGCCCGCATGGTGGCGGCCAATGGCGCCCGGATGATTGACATCAATATGGGCTGCCCGGCGAAAAAGGTGGTTGGGGGCCTATCCGGCTCGGCCTTGATGCGCGATCCCGATCATGCGCTGCGGCTGATCGAGGCGGTGGTGGCGGCGGTCGATGTGCCGGTCACGCTGAAAACCCGGCTGGGCTGGGACCATGACCTGCTGAATGCGCCCGAGATTGCGCGCCGGGCAGAAGCGGCGGGGATTGCGATGATCACGATCCACGGGCGTACACGCTGCCAGTTTTACAAAGGCCGCGCCGATTGGGCGGCGATCCGGGCAACGAAACAGGCGGTGAGCATTCCGGTGATTGCCAATGGCGATATTGCCTCACCCGAGGATGCCCGCGAGGCGCTGGCGCAATCCGGCGCCGACGGGGTGATGGTCGGACGTGCCACAGGCGGCAAGCCCTGGCTGATCGCGGAAATCGCGGCGGGCTTAACGGGGCAGGCGGCCCCGGAACGTCCGCGCGGGGCGGCACTGGTGGATATGGTGGCGGAACACTACGAGGCCTCGCTGCGTTTCTACGGGGCGGATCTGGGCAAGCGGGTGATCCGCAAGCATCTGGGCTGGTACATGGACGGCGCGGGTACCCCGGCGGCTCTGCGCCGCGAGATGCTTTCAACGCCGGATCCCAAACAGGTGCTGGACCTGCTGCCTGAAGCACTTGAACCGCACGAGGAGGCGGCCTGATGGATAATGATGCACTCTGGGCCTCGCTGCCTGTGCCCGCCCTTCTGATCGGTGCCGATGATAGGATTCTGGACGCCAATTCGGCGGGCGAAGCCTTCATGAACACCTCGTCCAAGCAGCTCGTCGGTAGCCCGGTGCTCGACCGGCTGGCGATTGACGCCAATATCGAAGGCAGCCTTGAACGGGTGCGGCGCGATCAGGGGCCGATGTTCATCAACAATGTCGATGTCGGTACCGGCCATGCCCCGCCGGTGGAATGTAATGTCCAGATCGCCCCGGTGGCGGGCGGCGATGGTGCGATTCTGATCCTGCTGGAACCGCGTCAGCTCGCCGACCGGCTGAACAAGGCGCATGGGGTGAAAAGCGCGGCGCGCTCGGCCATTGGTATGGCGGAAATGCTGGCACATGAGATCAAGAACCCGCTGGCCGGGATCACCGGAGCCGCGCAGCTTTTGTCGTTGGACCTGACCGACGAAGATATAGAGCTGACCGATCTCATCGTCGCCGAAAGCCGCCGGATCGTGGCGCTGCTCGATCAGGTTGAGCAATTCGGCAATCTTCGCCCGCCGGAGCGGCAGGAGGTGAATATTCACGATCTCCTGGACCGGGCGCAGAAATCGGCCGAGGTCGGTTTTGCTGCCAAGATGAAGCTTGTCGAGGACTACGACCCCTCGCTGCCCCCAACATGGGTCGATCCGGATCAGCTGATGCAGGTGTTTCTGAACCTGTTGAAAAACGCGGCCGAAGCCGCAGGCGGCGCAGGCGGCACCATTCGCATCCGGACGTTTTATGATCACGGCCTTCGGATGCGCCGGGCCGATGGCAGCGGCACCGGATTGCCCCTGCAGGTGGAAATTATTGATGATGGCCCGGGCCTGCCGCCCGAAATTGCCGCGCAGATATTTGAACCTTTTGTTTCTGGCCGGGAAAACGGCACCGGCCTCGGCCTTGCGCTGGTGTCCAAGATCATCGCTGACCACGACGGCTGGATCAGTGTCGATTCCGTACCCGGTATGACCAAGTTCCGTATTTCATTGCCCGTCGCCCCCAAAATCAAGGAGTAAACCTGATGGATGGCACCGTTCTCGTCGCTGATGATGACCGCACGATCCGCACAGTTCTGACCCAGGCGCTCACCCGTGCCGGGTGTCGGGTTCATGCCACCTCATCGTTGGTGACGCTCAAGCGCTGGGTCGAGGAAGGGCGCGGCGATCTGGTGATTTCCGATGTGGTCATGCCCGATGGAAATGGGCTGGACGCGCTGCCCGAGATTGCCCAGATGCGGCCCGATCTGCCGGTGATCGTGATCTCGGCGCAGAATACCATCATGACAGCGATTCAGGCGGCTGAGAAAGAGGCATTTGACTATCTGCCAAAGCCTTTCGATCTGCCGGATCTGATGAAGCGCGCGGCGCGGGCGCTGGAACAGAAACGCCGGACACCATCGGCAAAACCGGTTGATGTGGAACGACAGGGCGACGACCTGCCGCTGGTGGGCCATACGCCTGCGATGCAATCGCTCTACCGGCTTGTGGCGCGGGTGATGAATACTGAGCTTCCGGTGCTGATCACCGGCGAAAGCGGCACCGGGAAATCGCTGATTGCACGGGCCATTCACGATTTTTCCGACCGGCGCAACTTGCCCTTCGTGGTGGTCACGCCGGATGATCTGTCGCCAATGGAAGGGCCTGCGAAAATTCTTGCGAAAGTCGGGCAGGGGACGCTGCTGTTTGACGAGATCGGCGATCTCGACAGCGAGGCGCAGGCGCGCATTACCCGGATGCTCGACAGCCTTACCGACCCGGCCCCGCGGGTGATTTCAACCTCGCAGGGCGATCTCAGCCGTCGGCTGAAATCCGGCGAGTTCCGGCAGGATCTGTATTACCGCTTGGGTGGCGTCACCATTCCGGTGCCGTCCTTGCGTGAGCGGCTGGAAGACATTCCTGCGCTGGCAGAACATTTCCTGTCGCGCGCCGAACGCGATGGGCTGACGTCCCGGGCATTGTCGAAAGACGCGGTCGAGATTCTGCGTGCCTATCCCTGGCCGGGCAATGTGCGCCAGCTTGAGAACACCGTGCAGCGGCTGATGGTCACAGGCACCGATGCCGAGATCAGCCGGGCCGAGGTGGAAGCCTCGCTGGGTACGCCTTCCGGTGGGCCGGTGGTGACGATGGACGAGGCCGAAAACCTGTCGACCTCGGTGGCGCGGCACCTGAAACGCTATTTCGACCTGCATGGCGGCAGCTTACCGCCCCCTGGTGTGTATCAGCGGGTGCTCAGAGAATTTGAAATGCCGCTGATCGAGATTGCGCTGGATGCCACCGGTGGCAATCAGGCGCGCTGTGCCGATCTTCTGGGGATCAACCGCAATACGCTGCGTAAGAAGATCACCGAGTTGGGAATCGAGGTGACACGCCGCCGCAAGCTGATGTAATAGTGCCACAGAGCGTGGCAGAAGAGCGTCATATTTCGGCGCGATCTTCGTTACAGCAGCAGAGGGCCCAGCAATATGCCGGGTCTGTGGGGGGATATCGTGGCAAGGCGTGCCTCACAAGATTGGACATGGGACCGGATTGCCCGGTTAAGGCGGCTGCAGCGCGTGCAGTCGCTGGCAACCTTCGGGCTGGTCATTCTTGGTCCGGTTCTGGCCGTGGTCACCTATCTGTTTCTCGGGCCGCTCGACAAAGGCAGCCAGAGCGACGCGCTGCGCTTTGTGCTGCTAGGCGACTTTGTTTATTCGCTGATCGTCGCGGCGCTGGTGATCGCAGGTATCGTGCGGATGGTCGCGGCGCGGCGGGCAAAATCGGCCGGATCACGGCTGCACATGCGCCTGACCGCGACCTTTGCGATTCTGGCGCTGATCCCTGCGGTTCTGGTAGCCATTTTCGCAATGCTTACGGTGAATGTCGGTCTGGAAGGCTGGTTTTCCGACCGGGTCAGCCGGGTGGTGGGCAATTCGCTAGCCGCCGCACAAGCCTATGAAAGCGAACATCGCGACGGGCTGACGCAGGACAGCCAAGCCATCGCGGCCTATCTGAACACCGCCAAGAGCAACAATACCCTGATCTCGGATGCTGAGCTGCGTCAGGCGCTGTCTCAGGCCCAGACCCATATCCAGCGCGGGCTGCGCGAAGCCTATATCATCAATTCCGATGGCGGCATCCGGTTGCGCGGAGACCGGTCCTATCTGTTTGACTACGAAAAACCCTCGCTGGACGATATTGCCCGGTCGCTGGCGGGCGAAACCGTGGTGATCGAGGATTGGGACATCAACGAATTCCACGCCCTGATTGCGCTGAACGCCTTTCCAGATCACCTGCTTTACGTGTCGCGGGATGTGGATGGCAAGATTTTCAAGCTGCTTGATGAGACTCAGGAAACCGGCAAGTTCTATCAGCAGCTCGAAAGCCAGCGCGGCAAGGTTCTGTTCGAATTTGGCCTGGTTTATCTGGGCTTTGCGACGATCCTGGTACTGGCGGCCACCTGGCTGGGCATGTGGTTTGCCGAGCGTCTGTCGCGTCCGGTCGGGCGGCTGGCCTCGGCGGCAGAGCGCGTTGGCGCGGGCGATCTGGACGTGCAGGTGGTGGAAGAGGAAACCGGCGATGAGCTGGAGCTTCTGGGCTACATGTTCAACCGCATGATACGGCAGCTCAAGGGGCAGCGCGAGACGCTTCTGGAAAACACCGAGCAGATCGAGCGTCGTCGTCGGTTGTTCGATTCTGTGCTGTCGTCGGTCACGGCCGGGGTGATGGGGCTGGATGCCGACGGGCGGGTGGCCTTCCTCAACCGCGCCGCGCGGGTGTTGCTGAACCTGCCTGCCGACGCCTCAGTCCAGACTGAGATTGCGCTGCTGGTGCCCGAATTCGTGGTGCTGATTGATCGGCTGAAAAGCGAAGGCTCTGCCCGGGTGCAAGAGCAGATCACCCTCAGCCGGCTCGGGCGTCAGGAACGGCTTCTGGTGCGGATCGCACCGCGCCATTCCGACGAGGGCGTGGTGGAAGGCTATGTGGTTGCCTTTGATGATGTGACTGATCTGGTCACCGCGCAGCGCATGGCCGCCTGGGGCGACGTGGCGCGCCGGATTGCCCATGAGATCAAGAACCCGCTGACCCCGATCCAGCTGTCGGCCGAACGGATCAAACGCAAATTTGGCCGGATGCTGGAAGAAGAAGATGCCGAAGCGCTGGAAGGGCTGACTTCGGTGATCGTGCGCCAGACCGAAGACCTGCGCCGGATCGTTGATGAGTTCTCGAAATTCGCGCGGATGCCGGAGCCCGAGAAAAAGCCTGCCGATCTGGCCGAGCTGGTGCGCGGCGCTGTGATGCTGCAACAGGCCGGACAGGAGACGGTAGAGATCGAGGCCGAGATTCCACCCGGCACCATGCCCGCCTCGCTCGACGAAACCATGATCGGGCAGGCGCTTACAAACCTGATCAAGAACGCAGGCGAAGCGATTGAAACCCTGCACGAAAAAGGCGAAACGCCTGAGGGTCACGTGGCGATGATCCGGGTCAACTTGCGGCGTGACGGCGACGAGGGCGTGGTGACGATTTCCGATAACGGGATCGGCCTGCCTATGGATCGCGCCCAGCTGTTCGAACCCTATGTGACCACCCGCGACAAGGGCACCGGCCTGGGCCTGCCGATCGTGAAGAAGATTATTGAAGAGCATGGCGGCAGCCTGACACTGGCTGACGCTGAACTGTTTGGCGGCACCGACCGACCGGGCGCTTGTGCCGAGATCCGGCTGCCGTTGGTTGCGGCCAGTGCCACGCGCGATGCCGCCGAATGATGATGACGAGGAACAAAAATGGCTGATATCCTGATTGTCGATGATGAGCGCGATATTCGCGAACTGATCTCCGACATCCTGGAGGACGAGGGCTATACGACGCGGCTCGCGGGGAACTCCAACGACGCTGTGGCCGAGGTGAAGCGCGAGCTGCCGGGGCTGATGATCCTTGATATCTGGCTGAAGGATTCGGCCATGGACGGGATCGACATCCTGAAAATGGTCAAACGCGAGCACCCGGAAGTGCCGGTGGTGATCATTTCCGGCCATGGCAATATCGAGATTGCCGTCGCGGCGATCAAACAGGGGGCCTACGATTTCATCGAAAAGCCCTTCAATATTGATCAGCTGATGGTGGTGATCAGCCGGGCGATGGAAACCTCGCGGCTGCGACGTGAAAATGTTGCGCTGAAGCGGCGCGACAGTGGACCGATCGAGATGATCGGCGCGTCGGCGGCCTTCAAAGCGCTGAAATCCAATCTGGAAAAAGTTACGCGCTCGAACGGGCGGGTGATGCTCACCGGGCCTGCCGGGGCGGGCAAAGAGCTGGCCGCACGGATCATTCACAGCGGCTCGGATCGGGCACCGGCGCCCTTCGTGGTGGTCAATTCCGCCTCGATCGAACCCGACCGGATGGAAGAGGTGCTGTTTGGCCGCGAAACGCCTGAGCGCGGGATCGAGCCGGGGCTTTTGGAAGAGGCCAATGGCGGCGTGCTCTATTTCGACGAGGTGGCCGATATGCCGCTGGGCACCCAGTCGAAGATTCTGCGGGTGCTGCTGGAGCAAAGCTTCAGCCGGGTGGGCGGTGCCGACAAGCTGAGCGTGGATGTGCGGGTGATCTCGTCGACCACGCGTGACCTGATGGAAGAAATCGCTGCCAAGCGCTTCCGCGAAGAGCTGTATCATCGTCTCAACGTGGTGCCGGTTCATGTGCCGCCGCTGGCCGAGCGGCGCGAAGACATTCCAGAGCTGGCCGAGCACTTCATCCAGGTTTTCAACGAGGGGCAGGGGCTGCCGCTGCGTGTGATCAGCGATGAAGCCCGCGCAATGCTGCAAAGCATGCCCTGGCCTGGCAATGTGCGCCAGCTGAAGAACGTGATCGAGCGGGTGATGATTCTGGGTGACGGGTCTGGGCCGATTGAGCCGGGCGAGCTGACCGAGGTCGATGCCGCGAGCGATGGGGGCGGTAGTGGCCCGGTGGTGTTGCCTGCAGCCCTGGCCACTCTGCCGCTGCGAGAGGCGCGCGAAGCCTTCGAGCGCGAATATTTGCTGACCCAGATCAATCGCTTCGGCGGCAATATCTCCCGCACCGCGAATTTCGTTGGGATGGAGCGCTCGGCCCTGCATCGCAAGCTGAAAAGCCTCGGCGTGGTGACCGGCACCAAATCCGGCGCGCGGGTCGCCTATGTGGCCGACGGCGAAGAGGCGGCGCAGGAATAGGGCGCGCGGCGATGACGGCAGCAGAGGCGCTGGCGAGATATGAGCGAGGATTGGCGACGCGTGATTTCGACAGCGTTGCCCCGCTGATCGCGCCAGAGGCCGTTTTCTGGTTCTCCGACGGATCGCATCGCGGGATCGAAGCCATCCGCCGCGCCTTCGAAGAAACCTGGTTGGTTTTGAAAAATGAGACCTATTGGTTGGGCGACAAACAATGGCTGATCGACACGCCGGAGGCTGCGACTTGCTGTTATCGGTTCAACTGGCGAGCTGAGGTCGATGGTGTCTGGCGCGAGGGGGCGGGGCGCGGCACCACGGTTTTGCGTCGCGATGCGGGTGCGCCCTGGCTGATCGTGCATGAGCATCTGATTCCCGATCCATAGCTGCTGCGTACTATGTGCTGGCTACCGGGGCGTACAGGAAAAGGGCGGAGTTTCCCCTCTCCGGTGCAGGTCAGAGATCGGTCCACCGGCTCAGGCGATGGCGTTTGTGCCTGTTGGAATTGATCACCGCGAAGGCCAGCCCGAACAGCGTGCCCGCCAGGGCGGCGAGGGTGATCGAGGTGGCGATGCTTTGTCCGTCTTGCCGCCAGATCCAGATCCACATGATCAGCCCCCAGAGGATACCAAAGCTCAGCCCCTGTGTGAGCCAGACCCGCAGGAAGGTCTGGTAATTGGGTGGGCGCGGTTTCAGCCCCAGGCGGCGCAGCACCCGGTTGCTCAGCGGATTGGCTTTTACCCCCCGGAACCCGGCCTTTTCCAGCTCTGCCAGCGCGGCGCCATAGCGGCGGTTATAGTCTTCCATTCTGCATCGCCTTTCGTGATAGGGCTTACGGGCAATTGCACAGAGCGGTTTGCCCCTGTCAATCTAACAGCGCGGCGCGCTTATATGCGGCCATGGATGCCTCTGCGTTGGCCATCCCATCCCAACTGCCCTGGCTTTCGGATGGCAGTCGGGGGGCGCAACTTGCTGGCGGGGCCGCGTGTCGACGCGTTCAGATTTCTTTTTGTCGAGCAGAAGCTGTTTGTTCGTGCATGAAATGGTGTCGGGAAGACGCTCTTGATGGGCGCCGTCAGCGCTGGTGAAGGGGGGCTATTTCAGAAACAAGCGCGCGCAGCTGATCTCCCGATATCTGAATTGCAGAGGCGATTTTGAGCACGAAATCCCATTCCGGCTGAACAACCCGACCATCGGCGCTCACGATATATAACACCGAACGGATTAGTGTATCATAACCACTTTTCCCGACGCGCGACACGATCTCTGATATGTCCGACATATCCGGGTTCGGGTTTGTGTCGGCGACAAGGCTATGGATGGCCTGACGTGGATAGGTTCGGCCTGTCCATTTCTCGGCCGCGAGTTTGATGAAATCAATTTCAGCGTCGGCAATTTCTCCGTCAGCATGAGCTGCGAGGCACATAGCGTGCAAAATGGCACTGGCGCCTGTCTTGTTCATTTTCTTATGACGCCCCGACAATAGATAGGACATTTTTCGCTGCATTCCGAATAGAAATAAGCCGAGTGTCACCCAGGCCGCCCAAGCTCCGACAAGCAACTGCGTCAGGGTTTGTCTCGGCTTATCGGGAACACTCTCTGCGATGAGACCCCCTTGTTTCAGGATTGCAAATTGTTCGGGCGAGAGGTCACGGTAGCGATCCGCCTGGCAGTTTGCGTCGGACAGAACATATCCTTTGACGGATTGAAAAAAGTTCACCCCAGGAATCGGGACAGAGTGCGTTTCCACCAGAATGCAAAGTGAGGTCGGGTTCTCTGTTGGCCAAGGAAGTTGTGCACCAGGTACAGGCAGAAGCTGTTCTTTGGTGAATGTCGGAATGGCCATCCGAATGCCGCGGGCTTCAGCTGCCGACGCTAGGAGTGTGGAGAACAGAAAAGGGATCAGAATGGCGAATGTTTTCATATTGCAAATATGCCTGTGAAATACCGAGTTAAAACAGATGACGATCCCGGTTGAAGCCGAGATTTAAAAGTGAATGTTCAATCTGAATCTGTCAATAATTAGACGATATTAGGTGATGTACTGGCTCGTTTGTTCCGAACGCCATCTCGGCCTCGTCCCCCGCATCTCTCCCGCTGCAGCCGTTGACCCGCCCGCGCCTTTCTGCCATGGCTTGCCGGGTGACTGAACGGAGACCCTCATGAAGGTTGTCATCTGCGGCGCGGGCCAGGTTGGCTGGCAGATCGCCCGTCATCTTTCCGGTGAAAACAACGATGTGACGGTGGTTGATAACAACCCCGATCTGGTGGCACGGGCGACCGAAACGCTCGATGTGCAAGGGGTGACGGGCTTTGCCTCTTACCCCGATGTGCTGGAACGCGCCGGGGCGCGCGATGCCGATATGATCGTTGCGGCGACCTATTCGGACGAGGTGAACATGGTCACCTGTCAGGTGGCGCATTCGATTTTCGCGGTGCCGCGCAAGATCGCCCGGCTGCGGTCGCAAAGCTATCTCGACGCGATCTATTCCGACCTCTACCGGCAGGAACATCTGCCCATCGACGTGGTGATCAGCCCCGAACGCGAGGTGGCGCTGGCCGCCCTGCGCCGGTTGGCGGCGCCCTCGGCCTTTGAGGCTGAGATTTTCTTTGGCGGCAAGGCGACGCTGCTGGGTATCCTTCTGGAAGAAGAATGCCCGGTCTTGAACACGCCGTTGCGCCAGCTCACCGATCTTTTTTCGACCCTGAAGGCCATCGTCGTGGGCGTGCGCCGCGAGGGCACGTTGTTCGTGCCGGAAGCGGGCGATCAGCTGTTCAAGGGCGATCAGATCTATGTGGTCTCTGACAGCAAGGACGTGAACCGCACGCTGGAGATTTTCGGCAAGGAAGTGCGCCGTCAGGAGCGCGTGGTGATCCTTGGCGGTGGCAATGTCGGTCTGGCGGTGGCCGAGGCGCTGGAGGCCCGTCACGAGCGGGTGCGCGCCAAGGTGATCGAGCTGAATCGCGACGTGGCCGAGCACGCGGCGGATGCGCTGGAGCGCACCGTGGTGTTGCATGGCAGCGCGATGGATCTGGAACTTCTGAAAGAGGCGGGGATCGCGCGGGCCGATGCGATCCTTGCGGTGACCGATGACGACAAGGTCAATATGCTGGCCTCGGTCCGAGCCAAGGCGGCGGGCTGCCCACTGGCGATCTGCCTGATCAACGATACCTCGCTGATCCCGCTGCTCGATCCGCTCGATATCGACGCCCATATCAACCCGCGTGCCACGACGGTCAGCTCGATCCTGCGTCATATCCGCCACGGGCGGGTGCGTGGGGTCTATTCGATCGGCGATGCTGAGGCCGAGGTGATCGAGGCACAAGTGCTATCAACCTCGCCCATTGCCGGGCGCGAAATCCGCGAGATCGAGTTTCCCGAAGGGGTGCTGGTTGGCGCGGTGCTGAAAGGCGGCGAGGTGGTGAAGCCATCGGCCAACACGCGGATCAATGAAAACGACGTGCTGGTGATCTTCTCGCTGGCCGCCGATGTGCCTGAAGTCGAGCGCCTGTTCCAGGTCTCGATTGATTTCTTCTGAGGCGGCACGATGTTTGTCTGGCTTTCTCGCCTGCCCATGATCGTCTCCCTGATCGGGGTTGGTGGCATTGCCATGCTGATACCGGCAGCCCATGCTGCCGCCTCGGGTGAAGGGCGCATTGCCGAGGTGTTCTTTTTTCACAGCGGGTTGAATCTGCTTCTGGCGCTGTTCATCGGCATTGCCATGGCTGGGCGCAATCGCAGCGAGCGGTCGGATAACCACCTTTGGGGGCTGCTTCTGCTGTTCGTGGCGCTGCCGTTCCTGTTTGCCATGCCGCTCTATCAGGCGGTGGGCAACACCACCTTTCTGAACACCTATGTCGAAATGGTCTCGGCCCTCACCACCACCGGCGCCACGATGTTTGACGATCCGGCGCGGCTGGCCGCGCCGCTGCACAGCTGGCGCGGCGTGGTGGGCTGGCTGGGCGGTCTGTTCATTCTGGTCGGCGCCATTGCGGTGCTGGCGCCAATGGCGCTTGGGGGCTTTGAAGTGCGCCGCCGCGCGCCTTCGGAAGAGGTGATCGCGCATGGCTTCATCCAGATCACCGAACGCGCCGACCTGTCGCAACGGGTGCGCAACCATGCTGTGCGGCTGTTCCCGGTCTATTCGCTGCTGACGCTGCTGCTCTGGGCGATGCTTCTGGTGGCGGGCGATACGCCGCATGTGGCGATGATGCATGCGATGTCGACCATGGCCACATCGGGCATCTCGCCGGTCGGCGGGCTAAGCGGTGGCGAGGCTGGCTGGCTGGGCGAGGTCAGCGTGGCGCTGTTTCTGTTCTTCGCCATTTCGCGGCTGACCTTCACCCGCGAAGGGCATGGGGCGGTTCTGCCGGGGCTGTGGGCCGACCCTGAAATCCGGATCGGGGTGGCGCTGACCACGTTGGTGCCGTTGTTTTTGTTCCTGCGCCATTTCTGGGGCGCCTATCAGATCGAAGGCATCGATATGAGTTTTATCGATGGGCTCGCCTCGCTCTGGGGCTCGGTTTTCACGGTGCTGTCGTTCCTGACCACGGCGGGCTGGGAAAGTGCGGCCTGGGCCGCGAGCCGCGATTGGTCGGGTTTGCAGACGCCGGGGCTGGTGTTGATGGGCCTGTCGCTGATCGGCGGCGGGGTGGCGACCACCGCCGGGGGCGCGAAGCTTTTGCGGGTCTTTGCCCTCTACAAACACGGTGCGCGCGAGCTGGAACGTCTGGTGCATCCCAATTCGGTGGCCGGGTCCGGCGGCGAGGCGCGCCATGTGCGGCGGCGCGGTGCCTATATGGCCTGGCTGTTTCTCATGCTGATGGCGCTGTCAGTGGCGCTGGTGCTTCTGGGCTTTTCACTTGCAGGCGAGAATTTTCGCGACTCGCTGGTGCTCACCGTGGCAGCCCTGACCACCACCGGGCCGCTGGCCAATTTCGCCGGGGGCCAGCCCATCGTCTACGGTGCCCTCTCCGATGGCGCGAAATATGTGCTCACCGCTGCGATGATATTGGGGCGGCTCGAGACCCTTGCCATCGTCGCGCTGTTCAACCCGGATCTGTGGCGCCGATAAGTCAGGCCGACACGCCGGATTGCCCCATACAATTGGGGGTGGAAACTTTTCAAAAGCCACGACATACTATTGGTGTTGTGTAGATATTTCTGCCGGAGTCCGGCAGCACGAGAAAATAAGGGCAAGAAGCGATGGCTGCCGATAAGCAAAACCTGCAAGACGCATTTCTGAACCACGTGCGCAAAGCCAAAGTGCCGGTGACGATCTTTTTGATCAACGGCGTGAAGCTGCAGGGGGTGATTTCCTGGTTTGATAATTTCTGCGTACTTCTGAAGCGCGACGGGCAGAGCCAGCTGGTGTATAAACACGCGATCTCGACGATCATGCCAGCCCAGCCGATCAACCTGTATGATGGCGAAGAGAGCTGATCACGCTTCTGTATTGTGATCAGCTGACTATGGTCCGGTCTGACCGGACAAATGCCGGATTGCACGAGGCTTTGGCCCCTGCAATCGGGCTTTTGCGCATATGCCGAGTGGCCGCAGCAGATGTGGCGCACCGGCAGAGAGCCTGTTTTGATGACCACTGATCCGAACTCAAATGAACCGCACACCACCCGAGCCTGGGTGATCCATCCCGAGATGACCAATGACCGCAACCGGCGGGCGTCTGGTCCGGCGCTGGACGAAGCCGTGGCGCTGGCCTTTGCGCTGCCTGACCTTGAGGTTGTGGGGCAGGAGGTTGTGCGCCTGCCAAAGGCCCATCCCGGCCATTTGTTCGGCACCGGCAAGATCGCCGAGATCGCGGCCCGGCTTGAGGCTGCCGAGGTGGAGCTGGTGCTGATCGACGGGCACGTGACCCCGGTGCAGCAGCGGAACCTTGAAAAGGAATGGGATGTCAAAATCCTCGACCGAACCGGGCTGATCCTTGAGATTTTCTCGGATCGCGCGCGCACCCGAGAGGGCGTGTTGCAGGTGGAAATGGCTGCGCTCAGCTATCAGCGCACCCGGCTGGTGCGGGCCTGGACCCACCTTGAGCGGCAGCGCGGCGGGCTTGGTTTCGTTGGTGGCCCCGGCGAAACTCAGATTGAGGCTGACCGGCGCGCGATTGACGAACAGCTCACCCGGCTGCGCAAACAGCTTTCCAAAGTGGTGAAAACCCGCGAGCTGCACCGCGCGGCACGTGCCAAGGTGCCGTTTCCCGTGGTCGCGCTGGTGGGCTATACCAATGCCGGAAAATCCACCTTGTTCAACCGGATGACCGGCGCGGATGTGATGGCGAAAGATATGCTTTTTGCCACGCTCGATCCGACGATGCGCTCGGTGGAGCTGTCGACCGGGCGCAAGGTGATCCTGTCGGATACGGTGGGCTTTATCTCCGATCTGCCGACCCAGCTTGTCGCTGCCTTCCGCGCGACGCTGGAAGAGGTGCTGGGCGCCGATGTGATCCTGCATGTGCGCGATATTGCGGCGGATGAGACGGCCGAGCAGGCAAAGGATGTCGAGAAGATCCTCGAAGACCTTGGCGTCGGGCAGAATGTTCCGATGATCGAGGTCTGGAACAAGACCGACCTTCTGCCGCCCGACGAGCGCGAGGCGCGCGAAACCGAAGCGGCCCGCAATCCGCGCGTGGTCTCGATTTCGGCGCTGACCGGGGTAGGGATCGACGCTCTGACTGCCGCCATCGAGGCTGAGCTGGCCGAGGAAAGCCAGACCGAAGCGCTGCATCTGCGCTTTGCCGATGGCAAGGCGCGGGCCTGGCTGCACGAGGCGCATGTGGTCGATGCCGAAGTGCAGAACGACACAGGCTGGAAACTCACCGTGACATGGACCGCGCGCCAGAAAGCGGAGTTTCAGAGGCTCCACCGACTGGCATAGGGCCGCCCGCGCCGGATGGCGCGGCTTACGGTGTAACTGGCCTAAACTACGGGGCCGGGATCAGGTGGGTAATCCCCACTGCCGCTGCCCGGGCGAGGGCGGGGTCGAGGCTCATCGGAACAAATTCACCGCGCCGCCACAGCTCGCCCAGATCGTCGTAGTGACGGCTGAGGAAATGGCCCGACTGGCCTGTGGCGCTGACGAAAAGCGAGCTGTCGGGGTCGGCGAAATCATAGACACCGCGATAGCCCGGCCCGTGCACGTTGAGGAACGGATCCGCCCCGCTGCCCGAGGTCAGGCCGCGATTGAGGGTGTTGTCGCCGCCCGAGGTGCTTTGTCGGATGTTCACGAACCATTTCAGCACCGGGACTTTGCCCAGAACAGCATGATCATGGGTGGCCAGATGCATATCGCCCCAGCGTAGCGCTTCGGCCTGACCACCGACATGTTCGTCGATCCATAGCAGCGCATCGTCGAGCGCCAGCTTGGCGATCTCCGGGCAGGTTTCGACCGGCGCGGATTGCACCACGTCACACCATTTCGAGGCGCCATCGACATTGCGGAACACCCGTTCGATGAATACCGGATCGACATGCGGGAAGGCGCTGGCAAGCGGCCCCAGATCGTCGCGGATCAGCCGCTGCTGCAGAGCCCGCATCCAGGCCATATAGACCAGCGGCTCGGGCATATGCTCGTTCATCTCGCCATTCCAGTTGGCCAGCAGATCCAGCGCCCTTTGCCGTTTACGCTCAGGCGTGCCTTCGGCGGCGGGCTCGCCAGTATACCACAGATCGGCGCCGACCAGCGGCAGAAGGTTGCGTGCGGTCACCGAGACGGTGTCGAGCTGCGCTTCGATGAAGCTTTCGCGGGTATGCACCTCGCGGTTTTGCATCAGCTTTTGCCAGCGCTGCACCCGCTGTGTATCGCCCCAATCCCAGCTTACATGCAGCGGGAAGGGCCGTTCGAGCAGTTTGTTGTTGGTATTGCCGACAATCCCGCCGGTCGGATCGACAAATTCGGGATTGGCGTCATAGGCCTCGATGCCCAGCCAGCGATTTTCGGCCTTCCAGCCGGGGGCGGGCATGCGGCCCTGGGTCATGTGGTTGGCATCGCGGCGCGGCATCGCCCCGAAGGTTTTCATCGCGATATGTTCGGCATCGACCATGGTGACGTTTTGCGACGGCGCGACGAAATCCTTCCCCGCCGCGATCCCGTCTTCCACCGATTTCGCCTGCATCAGGTGAAAGGCAGCGGTCATCGAGCGGTCGCGAGCAGCCAGAAGCGTCCAGCCAATCGCGGTGACATGGCCGGGCGGGGTCACATTGCCCAGCCCGTATTGATCGCTGGGCAGAACCGGACCGTTTTCCGTCCATTGCAGCTCGATCGTCACCGGCGGCTTGTCTTTCACCTTGATGATCGTCGCGCGGGTCTGCATCGGCGCATAGCCATCGGAGGTAAGCACTTCGGTGGGGTTCTTCGGGTTCAGCTTTTCGATGAACACATCCTGATCGTCGAGATAGGACGAGGTGAGCCCCCAACCGAAACCCTGACTGCGGCCAAGCAGGATCAGCGGCATACCGGGAATGGAGCCGCCAATCACGCCGCCCGATTGCAGTTCAAGCCGGGCCAGATACCAGATGCCGGGGGCTGAGAAATCGAGATGCGGATCATTCGCCAGCAGCGTGCCACCGGCAGCCGAACGCGAGGGCGCCGCCGCCCAGGCATTCGAGGCGCCGCCGAAATCGAGTGGGGCGACCGGCGATAGCGGGTCTTCGGCAGGCCGTGGGGCGAGGGCGGCGAAATCGGTATCATGTGCGCCAAACAGCGCGGCATAATTGGGCAGGGCCGCCACGCCGGTGCCGGGCGCATCGGGCATCAGATCGTTGAGCTTGTCTTCCCCGGCGGTCAGAGCCACCTGGGCGCGCAGTACTTCGCGTTGCAGATGGGTGGCCATCTTCACCCCCATCAGCTTCAGGATCGCGATGCTGTCGGCCGGAACCCAGGGTGATATGTCATTGGAGAACATGAAGAATTCAGGCGCACCGCGCCCCAGAGCCTCTTGGTTCACACGGTCAAGCCAGGCATTCACCCCGCGCGCATAGGCCTCCAGCGCGGTACGGGTGTCGTCGTCCTGCTGGGCAACGGCAACCTGAGCGAGCGTGTAGATATCGAGCCGGCGTATCAGCTCATCGACTTTCAGCGTGCGTTCGCCGAACACTTCGCTGAGCCGGCCCTGCGCGGTGCGCCGCATCATCACCATCTGCCACAGCCGGTCCTGCGCATGGGCATAGCCCAGGCCGAAAAACACGTCTTCGTCATTGGTACCAAAGATATGCGGCACGTTGGAATGATCGCGCACGATCTCAAGCGGGGCCGTAATGCCACGTGCGGGGCGGTTTGCGTCGTAATCCGGCAGCGAGCGGGCGGCGAGGTAATAGGTGAAGCCAATGCCGACAGCGGCCAGAATCAACAGCCCGGTTACGACCCGGACGGTCCATTTAAAGAACGAATACATTTGCCACCGCGAGTTGACCTGCTGCCTGCACCCGTCAATAAAGACAAGCAGCAGCAGACGCAAACAGGAGCGGTATCATGGCGAAATGCACATTCCTCGGGTTGGGCGTAATGGGCTATCCGATGGCCGGTCATTTGGCGGCGAAGGGCCACGATGTGACCGTTTACAACCGGACCACGGCCAAGGCGGCGGGCTGGGTGGCCAGTCACGGTGGCGCGATGGGTACCACCCCGCGTGAGGCGGCTGAGGGCGCCGAATTTGTGTTGTCCTGCGTCGGCAATGATGACGACCTGCGCGCGGTCTGCCTTGGCCCGGACGGGGCCTTTGCCGGGATGGCGGAAGGCGCGATCTTTGTCGATCACACCACGGTATCGGCCAAAGTGACGCGCGAGCTTCATGCAGCTGCGCAAGAGCGTGGGATCGCCTTTGTCGATGCGCCGGTCTCGGGCGGGCAGGCCGGGGCCGAAAATGGCGTGCTCTCGATCATGTGCGGCGGCGATGAAGCCGCCTTTACTGCGGCTGAGCCGGTGATGGGGGCCTACGGGCGCACGATCAAACGGCTGGGCGAAAGCGGCGCCGGGCAGCTGACCAAGATGGTCAACCAGATCTGCATTGCCGGGCTGGTGCAGGGGCTTTCGGAAGGGCTGGCCTTTGCCGAAAAGGCCGGGCTGGACGGGCAGGCGGTGATCGAGGTGATCAGTCAGGGCGCGGCCGGAAGCTGGCAGATGTCCAATCGCTATCAGACCATGCTGGAGGATCATTTCGAGCATGGTTTTGCGGTGGACTGGATGCGCAAGGATCTGGGCATCTGCCTGGCTACGGCGGATGAAACCGGGGCGAGCCTGCCGGTGACGGCGCTGGTCGACCAGTTCTACAAGGACGTGCAGAATATGGGCGGCGGGCGCTGGGATACCTCGTCGCTGATCAAGCGGCTGCGCTAAAAGGCAAGATTGCGGCGCTAGCGGCGATCTTTTACAGCAGGCAATCGGACAATATCGTGGGATAGAAACATGTCGTTGACCAGATCCAGCATTGCAGCGCTGCCGCTGCTCTTTATCGCCAGCGCGGCTTTGGCCCATACCGGCGGGCCGGTGGGCGGCTTTGCCTCTGGCTTTGAGCATCCGATCTCTGGCTGGGATCATGTGATTGCGATGGTCGCGGTGGGGATCTGGGGGGCGTTCCTTGGCAAGCCGGCGCTGTGGGTGCTGCCGGTGATCTTTCCGCTGGTCATGGCCTTTGGTGGCGCGCTCGGGGTGATCGGTGTGCCGGTGCCGATGATTGAAACCGGAATCGCGCTGTCGGGCATCGTTCTGGGCCTGCTCATCGCCTTTTCCGTGCGCGCGCCGCTTTGCGTGGCTGGGTTGATCGTTGGGGTTTTTGCAATTTTCCACGGCCATGCCCATGGTACCGAGCTGCCCAGCGCGGCCAATCCCTTTGCCTTTGGCATCGGCTTTGTCATCGCCACCGGGCTTTTGCATCTGGGCGGCATCGGCTTTGGCTTTCTGATCGGGTCGAAGGCCGGGCGGATTGTCGTGCGCGCCACCGGTGCGGTGATTGCGCTGGTCGGCGGGGCCTTCCTTCTGGGCTTTGCCTGATGCGCTGGCGCGATCTTGCGCCCTTTGCCGCGTTGGCTCTGCTCACGCCTAGCCTGGCTGAGGCCCATGCCTTTACCACGGGACTGCCGTTCGATCTGGCGTTTCTGTCGGGGGTGCTGACCCTCGTCTCGGCACCCGAGCAGGCCCTGCCGATCCTAACGCTTGGCGTCGGATCGGGGATCTGGTTCGACGGGCGTCAACGGCGGCTTTGGCTGGCCTTCGTCATCGGCATGGGGGCGACGCTTGCCGTGGCGCCGCTTTTCGTGGGCGATTGGGCCGGGATGGTGTCGGTTTTCTTTGGCATCGTGATTGCCGCCCATGCCGCCTTGCTAAGTCTGGCCTGGACGCGGGTTATGCCGGTGGTGCTCGGGGCGGTCATGGGATTTGCAGTAAGCCTGTCTGGGTTTTACGGCCATGCCTATGGCGAAGTGCAGATCGCCACACAGCTTGGCTATATGGCCACCGCGCTGGCGCTGCTGATCCTGTCGTCGAAACTGGTGCAGTTCACCCGCCGGGTTTTCCCCGGCGCGGTGGTGCCGATCCTGTGGCGGATCGTATCTTCATGGCTTGCTGCGATCCTAGTGCTCTATCTCGCCTTTGCCTATGTAAATGGCGGATGAGCGGATCGCGCGGATGATCAGGGGATGATCCGGCTGTATTTCGAGCCTTCAAGGCTAGCACCCACAATCAGACCCGCCTGACCAAAGACCAGCGCCACGACCGGGCTCGACACGGTGATCGTATCGGTCGAGAAACGCCCGCCTTCGCTGACCACGGCGTATTTGATATCGGCCCCGGCTACCCAACCCGCAGCGGTGCGGAAATCTGCCAAGGCATTATCGGTCATGAAAAACAGGACATGCGCGTATTGTTGCGCGCCGATCTGCAAGCCGAAGCTCGCCTTGGCCTGATCGTAATAATCGACGGTGATGCCATTCACCTGAAGCGCACCACGGCCATAGGCGCCGCCAATGCCAAAACCAGCCTCGGTGACCAGCGGCATGACCAGCACCCCCACCGCCTTGTCGGCCAGTGTGCGGCTGCCCGGGATCTCGGTATACATCTGGTTGAGCGTGGCCTGAACCCGCGCATCAATCTTGGCGCCGCCATCGGAATTGATCCCGTTTGAGCAGCCCGCAAGCGCCAGACCGCCGCCGCCGACCGAAATCAGGAATCCACGTCTTGAATAGGTATTCATCTTGCCCATAGCCTCTTGCTTCCTTCACACCCCAAGATCTTGTGCCGGGGATTTACCCATATGATAGGACATGGCAGCAGGGCTGTCATCTGCTTGGATCGGTTCGGCGGGTTTTTGCCCTGTGGCACGGACGCGGGGTTGACGCGCCATATTGTGCGTATATGCGCAAAACCTGCGCGAAATCACAGAATTGTGCGTTACGGCTGGTGTGGTAGAACTATTCCATCTGAAATGGAGGACTGCATGACTGACCTTTACAAATATGCCGCGCCGGTTGCCCGCGTGCTTCTGGCCCTGATGTTCATCATGTCCGGGCTTCAAAAGCTCGGCGATATTCCGGGAACGATCGGCTACATCCAGTACGGCGGGCTGCCGGGCTTTCTGATCTACCCGACCATTCTGCTGGAAGTCGGCGGCGGCATCGCGCTGGCCGTAGGCTATCAGGCGCGCCTCGCAGCGCTGCTTCTGGCTGGCTTCTCGCTGCTGGCCGGGGTGCTCTTTCACCTTATCCCGTCGGGCTCTGCCGAGGGCGCGATGGCGCAGATGCAGATGATCATGTTCCTGAAGAACGTCTCGATCGCTGGTGGTATGCTGATGGTCGTGTCGATGGGTGCGGGCGCTTATTCGCTCGACAATCGCGCGGCTTCGGGCAAAGCCCAGACCGCCTGATCTGGTCTTTCTAAAAAATAACCCCGTGCCGAAAGGCGCGGGGTTTTATTTATGCGGATCCGCTGAAAGACAGCTTAGCCGTTCAGCATCCGGGCGGCGCGCGGTGCGAAATAGGTGAGGATGCCGTCAAGCCCGGCGCGTTTGAAGCCCAGCAGGCTTTCCATCATCACCTTATCGCCATCGAGCCAGCCGTTTTCACTGGCGGCCATCAGCATCGCGTATTCGCCCGACACCTGATAGGCGAAGGTGGGCACGCGGAAGGTGTCTTTCACCGCGCGGCAGATGTCGAGATAGGGCATCCCCGGCTTCACCATCACCATATCGGCGCCTTCCATCAGGTCGCGTTCGACCAGTCGCAGCGCCTCGTCGGCATTGCCCGGGTCCATCTGATAGGTTTTCTTGTCGCCGGTCAGCGCGCCCGACGCCCCCACGGCATCGCGGAACGGGCCGTAGAAGGCCGAGGCATATTTGGCCGAATAGGACATGATCGAAACGTTGCTGTGCCCCTCGGCCTCCAGCGCTTGCCGGATCGCACCGATGCGGCCGTCCATCATGTCGGAGGGGCCGAGAATATCAGCTCCGGCCTCGGCCTGAGCCAGTGCCATTTTCACCAGCGCCTCGACCGTGCGGTCATTGACGATCTCGCCATCGACGACAAAGCCGTCATGGCCGTTGATATTATAGGGGTCGAGCGCGATGTCGGTCATCACCGCAATGCCGGGGGCGGCGTCCTTGATCGCCCGTGTGGCGCGGTTTGACAGGTTGTCGGGGTTCCAGGCCTCAGCGCAATCTTCGGTTTTCAGGCTCGGATCGGTATAGGGAAACAGGCAGATCGCGGGAATGCCAAGGCTTTCGGCCTCTTTCGCCGCTTTCGCCACGCGGTCCACCGTCAGCCGCTGCACCCCGGGCATCGACGGCACATCATAGCTGTCATCCTTGCCGTCCATCACGAAAACAGGCCAGATCAGATCGGTCACGTTCAGGCTGTTTTCGCGGACCAACCCGCGCAAAGATTCCGAGCGGCGGTTGCGACGCAGGCGGGTAGCGGGGAAGGGGGCGACGGTACGGGGCATGGGCGGTTCTCCGAATTGGTGCCCCGTGGTGCCACGAGCGTTCTGCCCATTCAAGGGGGCGCAGTGTCATGGGCGCACTCGAGAGCTTGTGCGGTCCATTCCCCGTCGCAGGGCTGGCCTTGATCAACTCAGGCGGTTATGACACCGCGTAAGCGCAGATAACCGGACGGACAGGCTTTGGATTGGTATTCGCTAGTATTTGAACTCATCGACATGCGCAGCTTTTCCAATCTGTGGTATTGGATCGGACTGGCGGTGCTCTGGTCAACGTCGTCGCATTACGTGATAGGGGTGCCCTTCGACCTGATCCAGAGGGCGCAGCGCCAGGGCGGTGAGGCCCAGCAGGATATGGAAGCGATGGTTCGGATCAATATCAACCGGTTGCTCTATATCGTCGGCGTTTCGGGGCTTTGGCTGGCCGGGATCGTCTTTGCCGCAATGACCTCGCTTCTGCTTTTAGGATTCTGGTACAAGATCGAATTCGCTCAGGCGGTGTTTCTGCTTGTCGGGCCGATGAGCGTGGTCGGGGGGCTATCGCTGCGAACGGCGCGGACCATTCGGGCGCAGAATCTGGAGGGCGACGCGTTGCACCGGCGTTTGCATCGTCACCGCTTTGTCACGCAGCTCATCGGGATGCTCTCGATTCTGGTCACAGCCCTTTGGGGGATGTCGCAGAATATGGCGATCGGCGGGCTCTGAGCCGTTCCACTCTGCCGAGGATGCGGGTCAGGCTGCCGTATCGGCCACAATGGCTGCAGCTTTGGCTTTCTGGCTCTTCTGGGCTTTCAGCGCGTTGCGGATCCACCAGAGCGCGCCTGCGGCCACGGCAAGCCCCGCGATCATGCCCATCACGTTGCCCATGACCTCGGCCACGGTCGAGACCTGACTGGCGAACAGATAGCCCAGCGCCACATAGAGCGTGACCCAGATCACCTCGCCCATGACATCCCAGACCGCAAACCGCGCCCATCCCAACCCGGTGGCGCCTGCGATGAAGTTCACCCATGGCCCAAGCGGGGCCACCAGCCAGGTGGACAGGAACACACCAAGCCCGCCGCGTTGATCGACCAAAGTCCGCGCCCGTCCCAGAACCGCCTGACGCGATGGCGCCCGGGCGAGCCGATCCACCAGCCGTGAACCGCCGTGGCGGCCAATGAAATACCCCGCCTGATCGCCCAGAATAGCGCCCGCCCAGGCCGCACTGGCCACCTGCCAGAGCACCAGATCTTCTGAGGCCACAAAGGCGCCGCCGGTCAGCATCATCAGCGAGGTCGGGATCGGGATGGCCAGGCACGACAGGAAGGCCGAGGCGAAAATGATATAGGCGCCATAGCTGGTGACGAGGGAAAAGACCGTCTCGCTCATTGTCCGGTCCCCGCATCGGGTCCGGGGGCAGGCGGCGCTTCAGGCGGTGGCGGCGGGCGATGTTCGGCGTCATAGGCTTGGAGGACCAGCTGAAGTTCGGCAATCAGCGCTTCGGTCGTCATCCCTTTTTCCACGGCCAATTCATCAAGGTTCAGCGGATGCGTCGGGTGGCGCGGGGCGTTGAGGGCGTCAAACAGCACCTGCGGCGGGACATGCCAGGCATGAGCGACAAACCCAGGGGTCATCCACCCCTCGATCACCAACTGGCCCTGCGGGCGGTCTTTCCAATGGCGGGTAAAGATCACCGAGCGCACGGTGAAAAAACCGGTTGCCGTCACGGCGAGCACAAGGATCAGCGTGGCAATCGGGGCGGCGGCCCAGAGCCGTTTGAAAAAGGCGATCACAGTCATGTCCTCCGTACCACCGGCACATTTCATACGGGTCAGCGGTAAAAATCCGTCGCGGTTCGAAATAGGGCTTTGCTCAGCCCTCTCTACCCTGCACTCTGGAGGGCAAGAACCGGCGGGGCAAGCGGAGGCACCATGAAATCGGGAAAATTACCGGCAGGGGTCTGGGCACTCGGCTTTGTCTCGCTGTTCATGGATATTTCCTCTGAAATGATCCACGCGCTGCTGCCGGTCTATCTGGTCACCGGGCTGGGGGCGACGATGCTCGCCGTTGGGGTGATCGAGGGCATCGCCGAGGCCACTGCGCAGGTGGTGAAGGTGTTTTCCGGCGCGCTCAGCGACAGGATCGGCAAGCGCAAGCCGCTGGCGCTGGTGGGCTACGGGCTTGCGGCGCTGACCAAACCGATCTTTCCGCTCGCAGGCAGTCTTGGCTGGATCGTGGCCGCGCGCTTTATCGACCGGGTGGGCAAGGGCATTCGCGGTGCCCCGCGCGATGCGCTGGTGGCTGATCTTACACCAAGCGCGCAACGCGGTGCCGCTTATGGGCTGCGCCAGGCATTGGATACAGTGGGCGCCTTTACCGGCCCCTTGCTGGCCATCGGGCTGATGTGGCTGACCCACGACAATATTCCGCTGGTCTTCTGGGCGGCGATCCTGCCCGCTGGTATTGCCGTAACGGTGCTGTTTTTCTGGGTGAAGGAACCGCCCCATGACGGGCGAAAGCCGGTGCGACTGCCGCTCAACCGGGCGGGCATGGCGGCCCTTGGTCCGCGTTTCTGGGCTGTCACCGGGGTGGCGGCGCTGTTTTCCACCGCGCGGTTTTCCGAAGCCTTTCTGGTGCTGAAGGCCAGCGATGCCGGGCTGATCATAGCGCTGATCCCACTGGTGCTGATCGTGATGAACATCGTTTATGCACTGGCCGCCTATCCGGCTGGCGCACTGAGCGACCAGCGCGGACGGGCCTTTGTGCTGGGTATTGGCATTGCGAGCCTTGTGGTGGGCAATCTGGTTCTGGCGCTAATGCCAGGCCTGCCGGGGGTTTTCGTGGGGATCGGGTTCTGGGGGATGAGCATGGGCTTTACCCAGGGCGCCTTTGCAGCGCTGGTGGCCGATACGGTGCCCGACAATCATCGCGGCACCGGCTTTGGCATGCTGAACCTGGCCACCGGACTTGCCACCCTTGCAGCCAGCCTGATTGCCGGGCTGATCTGGGATCTTGCCGGACCGGGTGCCACCTTCCTGACCGGGGCGGGGCTGGCAACGCTGGCGCTTATGGCGCTGTTGCCTATGGCGCGGCGGCTACGCGCGGGCACGCCCTCGTAATTTACCGCCCCAGCTCACGCATGCCGCGGTCGATGCCATCGAGGGTCATCGGCACCATCCGGCCTTCGAAGATCTCGGAAATCATCGCCACCGATTGGGTGTAACGCCAATGGGCCTCGGGCAGGGGATTGATCCAGAGGTGATTGGGCCAGGCCTCGCGCGCGCGGTTCAGCCAGACCTGCCCGGCCTCGGCATTCCAATGCTCGTTTGCCCCGCCGGGCGCGGCAATTTCATAGGGCGACATCGCGGCATCGCCGACAAAGATCGCTTTGTAATCCGGCCCGTAGCTGTGCAGCACCTCCCAGGTCGGGGTCTGCGCATCCCAGCGGCGGCGATTATCGCGCCAGACGCCTTCGTAAAGGCAGTTGTGAAAGTAGAAATGCTCAAGATGTTTGAACTCGGCGCGCGCGGCTGAAAACAGCTCTTCCACCACTTTCACATGCGGGTCCATCGAACCGCCGATGTCGAGAAACAACAACACCTTCACCGCGTTGCGCCGTTCGGGGCGGGTTTTCACATCGAGATAGCCATGTTCGGCGGTGGCGCGGATGGTGCCGTCAAGATCAAGCTCGTCATGCGCCCCGTCGCGGGCCCAGGCACGCAGCCGCTTCAGCGCCACCTTGATGTTGCGGGTGCCAAGCTCGACAGAGTCATCAAGATTGCGAAACTCGCGCTTGTCCCAGACCTTTACCGCGCGCTGATGGCGGCTTTTCTCCTGCCCGATGCGCACGCCTTCGGGGTTGTAGCCATGGGCGCCAAAGGGCGAGGTGCCTGCCGTGCCGACCCATTTCGAGCCGCCCTGATGGCGTTCCTTCTGTTCTTCAAGGCGCTTTTTCAGCGTCTCCATCAGCTTATCAAAGCCGCCAAGCGCTTCGATCTCGGCCTTTTCCTCGTCGCTCAGATGCTTTTCGGCGAGCTTTTCCAGCCAGTCGCCGGGCAGGTCGATAGCGCCCACCACTTGCTCAGGGCTGATCGCCTCCAGCCTGTCAAAGCTTGAGGCAAAGGCGCGGTCGAATTTATCCAGATTGCGCTCGTCCTTCACCATCACGGTGCGGGCGAGGTAATAGAAGCCTTCGACGTCATAGATCACCAGCCCCGCCTGCATCCCTTCGAGAAAGGCGAGGTATTCGCGCAAGCTGACGGGCACGTTGTGGGTGCGCAGGGCATCAAAGAAGGGCAGGAACATCAGGCCTCCGGGTCTGTCCCCGGTGTGGCAAAATCCAAGCCCCCGGGCAAGGCGGACCTAGCCGCGCGACAGGTAGACGGTGAGAAACAGCCCGATAATGCCAAAGACGATGGCGTAAACACCGGCATATTGCGCGATATCGAGTTTATTGCCGCCGCGTTTGCGGGCGAGAAGCCCGCCGAAAATGGCGCCGACAAGGGCGAATCCCAAAATGATCATACTGCGCGCTCCCCGTTTCCGGGGCGGGCCCCGGTTATCCCCGACTGCGGGTGATCGCGGCGATTTCACTCAGCCGCGCGACCACATCGGCCTTCGAGCCGAAGCCATAACGCGCCCAGCCCAGACTGTCGAGCCGCACAAGCTGGGCTTCGGTGCTGCGTCCGAGCAGATCCAGCGCCTCGGCCTTGATCATCATGAAAGTCGAAAGCAGGGCGGCGTTTTCGGCATGGGCGACGGTGGTCATATGCCGATCGGCGATGCGGATCGCGGTTTCGGCATTGCCAATCGCCAGCTCATGGGCGGCAAGCTGCACCCCCATATGCGCGGCCTGAAGTGCGGTATTGGGATCAGACTGATAGATCGTCTCGGCTTCGCGGAACGAGGCCAGCGCGATATCGGAGTTCACGCTGATATTGAGCCGCCCGAGCGCGTAGAGCGAGATGGCCAGCCGTGTATCCTGCCAGCCGTAGGACCGGGCCAGCGTCACGGCGCGGCTGGCGGCGGCGCGCTGGTTCGCGGGCGAACCACCGGCGCCAAGGGCTGCAATGATCGACGATTTCCACTCTTTCGGCGTGGTCGAAGTGGACCAGGGCGTGCCAGAGCCGCCTGCGGGATTGATCCGTTCTAGGATCGAGGGCAGGCGGGCCGCCACCTGTTCGCGGGTCATACCGGAGCGCAGCGTCGGATCGTAATAGGCGCGCAGAACCATCATATCGAAACCGGTCAGTACGGCCTGGAAGTTATCATCGTTAAAGACCGAATCCGACAGCCGATATAGATCGTTCACCGGGCCGAGCGCCTGGGCGATTTCCTCATGCAGGCAATCGCGGATCTCCTGTGGGGCAATGTCGCCGGGAATGAAGATCGCCATATGCTGGCGTTCGGTGATCCGGGTCCAGTCATTGATCGGCGTGGCGCGCTTGGCCTTGTATTCTTCCCAGCTTGCCACGTTCGGGGCCACGAAACAGGCGGCATCGGGCACCACCGATTGCAGCACTCGCTTCGGGATGACTTCGAGCGTGATCGAGGCCGGATCGGTGGCGGCAACCTCGTGAATATCAATCCGCGCTTCGTTGCGCAGCCGATCCATCAGGTGGGTCAGGTCGGAATGCAGTGAGGCGGGCGCGCGGCCCGTCACCCGCAGGCTGACCGGGCCTTCAAACCGCGAAAAGACCGGCAGTGCGCGGCCACTTTCAAGGCTGAAGGACAGCTCCAGGAAATCGCCCGCGATCTGGCCATTCGGCCGGGTCACAGGGGTGGTGCTGGAGCTGGCAAAGGCTTTCATCGGCGGCAGATGCACGGGCAGGATTTCGGCCCGCGAGGTGACGCCCGTCGAGGGCGCGTCGCGCATTGGCATCTCGGTCGAACAACCGGCCAGTGCCAGAGCGGAAAACGCGCCGATCACAGCGCCCCGGATTGTGCGGTTCGACAGCATCACCGCGCCCCCCGCTGATATTTGATGAACGGCGTGTGTTCGCCGACCCGGTCATAGAGCTGGCGCGCGGTGGTGTTGAAGTCCTGCGTCATCCAGTAGACCGAGGGGGTGCCATTGGTATCGGCAGCGGCATAAACCGCCTCGATCAACGCTCGTCCAATCCCCGTGCCCCGCACTTCCGGATCGGCATAAAGATCCTGAAGATAGCAGACGTCTTCCACCCGCCAGTTGTGGCGGTGGTAGAGGTAATGAACGAGACCCACAGGGTTGCCGTCATGCTCGGCGATCAAGGCCCACTGCGGATCGTCTTGCGAAAGCAGGCGCCCAAAGGTGGTCGCATAGACCTCTTCGGGCAGCTCGGTCTCGTAAAACCGCAAATAGGCCGACCACAGCCGACGCCATTGGGGCTCGTCAGAACGCTCAAGCGCACGGACGATCAGATGAGTATTGTCTCCCAAGGCAATACACTTTCCTGTTTTTGCCCCCCCAGGCCCTATCAGGGGTAGGGAGCAAACCGATTCGAGGGAAGCTGAAAGTGACGGAAATTGGGCGAAAAATAGACTGTTTTCTGATCGGAAACAGTTGTTTGCCCAAGATGTTGTGGGGCGCGCTTTCGGGGCTACAAGTTTGCGAGCTGCAATGTGGCGGGAATGTGGCGAGGGGTCCGTGGGATCGGTGAAAAAAAGCGCGCCCCGGAATGGGACGCGCCAACTTTTCAGGGCCGTGTTTCGGGCTGTCATGCCACCCTGCGAGAGCTGAATGCGAGGGGGGCGTTCACTTCCTCTGCCGCATCTGCGTCAACCCTGAAGGCGGCCACCGCTCCGGCCAGTGCTCCCGCCTCGCTGCGCAGCGAATGCGCGGCGGCGTTGGTCTCTTCGAACATTGCAGCATTGTGCTGAGCGGTCTGATCAAGCTCGTTGGTTGTGCTGGAAATGCTGGAAATCGCGGTGGCGGTTTCACTCATCGCCCGGACAATCTCGTGAATCGTGCCGGTGGTATTGGTCACCCCGGTTACGATATCGTTCAGCGCCTGACCCGATTGGTTTGCCAGATCAACCCCCTGCGCCACATTACGGCCGGAGGCGGCGATCAAATCGGCGATTTCCGAGGAGGCATCAGAAGAGCGCTGCGCCAGGGCCCGCACTTCAGAGGCGACCACTGCAAATCCACGACCTGCTTCCCCGGCACGCGCGGCCTCGACGCCTGCGTTCAGCGCCAGAAGGTTGGTCTGGAAGGCGATGTCGTCAATCACATGCAGGATCTTGTCGATCGCCATGGACGAGGCCCGGATTTCTTCCATCGCTTTCACGGTGCGGTCGACCACATCCTGCCCATTGCGAGCCTTGTCGGAAATATCCCCAACGGCCTGTTCGGCACTCGATGCCGAATCCACGGCAACCTGCACCCCGCTCGACACCTGCTCGATGGCCGAGGCGGTTTCGGCCAGCGTGCGGGCGCTCGATTCCGAACGGCGTGCGGCCTCATCGACGGCTGTCGAGATTTCGTTGGACGAGGATTCAACCATTGCCGAAGAGCCGGAAATATCGGTCATGGTCTGCGCGAGGCTTTCGACCGTGCTGTTCATCGCAAATGCGATTTCCTTGAACACGCCCTGGAAGTCCATCGGCATCCGGTGGGTTAAGTCGCCATTGGCCAAATGTTCGAGCGCGTTTTGCACCGCCCCCAGCCCGTCATTGGCGGCGGCGCTGATGTGGTTCATGCCGGTGCAGAGCTCCAGCAGCATGCCGCTCTTGTCGTCGCATTTGATCTGGCGCGAAAAGTCACCTCGCGCCCCGGCTTCGACCACTTCCGACAGCTCGGCGATCATTTTTTGCTCATGGGCATAGGCATCGGCCTGTTCGGCTTCTCTGCGGGCAGCCTCTTCGGCTTCCGCTTCGGCCTGTTGCCGCCGCACAGCCTCGGCCTCGTGTTTCAACTGGGCTTCGGTCTCAGCCGCCTTCTGCAGTTGCGCAGCCTGTTTGCGGGCTTCGTCACGGCTGCCCCGGAAGGCCGCGAGCGCCCGGGCAACCGGGCCGAATTCGTCTTTGCGGTCAGTGCCGAGGATCAGTGCGGTTTCCATATCGTCTTCCATCACCACTTTGATGTCGGCATCAAGGTTGCGGAAGCTCTTGGAAATGAAGCGGAACAGATAGGCGACGCCTGCCAGGGCCAGCAGGGCTGCGACAGCTCCGGCGGCGGTCAGCAAACGGCTCATCAGGGTATTGCCGGCGCGGATCTGATCAGCTCGCTCTGTCAGAAAGGCAAGGTGTTTGTCGGTGACCCCATGCGCGACCTCGATAAGCTGTTCGGTTGCCTTGCCCATCTTTTCGGCAACGGCATCGAACACTGCCATCTGATTGTTGCCCGCCTCCGGTCCGCCATCGATATAGGCTTGGGCCATCGACTTCCCGCCTGTGTAGAAATCAGGGAAGGTGGCCTCGATCTGGTCGAGCGCGCTCAGAACGTCGCTCAGCTCGGCTGCGGTGGCGAGCCTGCGGGCTTCGGCAACATCCGTTTTGAATTTCTCGGCATAGCGAGCAGCTTCGTCGAAGCCGTCGTCAAAGCCGGGCGCGCCGCGCGTGGCGGAAATATCGGTCAGCCACTGCTGAACCTGAATGACGTCGATCTTGACCTCTTTGATGACGCCGAGCAAAGGCACGAAGATTTCGCTGACTTCGGTTGTCTGCTCAGCACTGGCGACAAGATCGCTGTTCTGGTTCTGCATTCCGATGATCGTTCCGCCGATCGTTCCGAATGTCAGTAAGAGTATGAGGGCGATAATGCCCAGTATCTTAAATTTTACGGTCATTGAACCGGCCCTAAAGTCTTTGAGATGAAGTTCGCACTTCCTCAAAGAAAGCCGTGAATTTCTAATATTCGGTGAAGGATTACAAACTAGCGGCTATCTTAAGTATAGCTGACGTGAGGTAAAGCAATCTAAACGTGTGTACTGAGGCGGTTTGAAACAGGAGCAATTAGCGGTTGCGGCGGGCCATGAAGGCGAGTCGTTCAAACAGCTGCACATCCTGTTCATTCTTCAACAGGGCGCCGTGCAGCTTTGGCAGTGCATTGGTGGCGTCCTTGCGCAGGTCCTCTGGGCTGAGGTCTTCGGCGAGCAGCAGTTTCAGCCAGTCCAGCACTTCGCTGGTGGAGGGTTTCTTCTTCAACCCGGCCTGATCGCGAATCTCGTAAAACCGGGTCAGGGCCTGGGTCAGCAACGCGTCTTTGAGGCCGGGGAAATGCACCTCGACGATTCGCTTCATCACCTCGATGTCGGGGAATCGGATGTAGTGGAAAAAGCAGCGACGCAGAAAGGCGTCGGGCAGTTCTTTTTCATTGTTCGAGGTAATGATCACCACCGGGCGGTTTGTGGCGTGGATGGTTTCGCCGGTCTCGTAAACGTGAAACTCCATCCGGTCGAGCTCTTGCAACAGGTCGTTGGGAAACTCGATATCAGCCTTGTCGACCTCGTCGATCAGCAGCACCACCCGGCGGTCAGATTCGAAGGCCTGCCAGAGCTTGCCCTTCTTGATGTAGTTCTTCACATCATGCACGCGCTCATCGCCAAGTTGGCTGTCGCGCAAGCGGCTGACGGCATCGTATTCATACAGGCCCTGCTGGGCGCGGGTGGTGGATTTAATATGCCATTCGATCAGCTCCATCCCCAGCGAAGCAGCGACCTGACGGGCCAGTTCGGTTTTGCCGGTGCCGGGCTCGCCCTTGACCAGCAGCGGGCGTTCCAGCGTAACCGCTGCATTCACGGCAATTGTCAGGTCATCGGTGGCAACATAGGTCTCTGTTGAAGAAAAACGCATATGTTTCGGGCTTTCCTTGTGGAAATTGGGCAGAGCGGATCTGTGTTCATATGCCTTGAACGTGATCGCATGAGCAAGCGCTTTGCCTAGTGACATCCCCGAGGCGGTAAGCTAAATGGTCGCGCAGGAGGGTACCGATGGTCCATGAGGCACAACCGAACGCGACCACCGGCGAGCACAAGGAGCCTGGGATGAAAGCGGAAGTATTTCTGCCTGACGACTACCGTCCAGCGGAAGACGAGCCGTTCATGAACGAACGCCAACTCGAGTATTTCCGGCGTAAATTGCACGCCTGGAAAGCCGATTTGATGGATGACAGCAAACACACGATCGAGGAATTGCAGGAAGGCACCCGCAACATTCCCGATCTGACGGATCGTGCGTCGGAAGAAACCGACCGGGCGCTGGAACTGCGCACTCGTGATCGTCAGCGCAAGCTCGTTGCCAAGATTGATGCGGCTCTTCGCCGGATTGACGAGGGCGAATACGGCTATTGCGAAGAGACCGGCGAACCGATTTCGCTGAAGCGTCTTGACGCGCGGCCGATTGCCACGTTGAGCCTTGAAGCGCAGGAACGGCATGAACGGCGCGAGAAGGTTCACAGGGACGACTGAGCCAATGCTGCAGTGAAGAAATATCGGCACCGGGGTGGCAGCACCCCGGTGTTTTGCATTCAAGGGTTTGAGCAATGATGATCGGGCAGGAAATCACGATTGTAGGCGGTGGCATCGGAGGCTTTGCCGCCGCGACCGCTTTGGCCTTGCGTGGCGCAAAGGTGACGGTTCTGGAACGGGCCGATGAAATTACCGAGGTTGGCGCCGGGTTGCAGATTGGCCCCAACGGGGTGGCGGTGCTCGATGCCCTCGGTCTGGGGGCGATAGCGCGTGAACGCTCGGTGCGCAGCCAGGCGGTTCGGCTGATGGACGGGCTGTCGGGGCGGCAGGTCTTGCGGATGGATCTGGCCCGGCTACGGCCCAATCAAAGCTTCTTGCTGTTTCACCGCGCCGATCTGCTCGGGCTTCTGGAAGAGGCAGCACGTGCGGCCGGGGTAACGATTGAGACCGGCAAGCAGGTGACCCGTGTTGCGGTGAATGCCAACCACGCTAAGTTGACCATCGCGGGCGAGGGCGTGCGCGACGTGCCTTTCGTCATTGGCGCCGACGGGCTGCATTCGCTGGTGCGCGAAGAGCTGAACGGGCCACGACGTCCGTTTTTCACCAATCAGGTCGCCTGGCGGGCGCTGGTGCCTGCGGTGGGCAATGAACCGCATGAGGCAACCGTCTGGATGGGGCCGCACCGGCATATAGTGGCCTATCCGCTGCGCGCCGGGTCGGTGATCAACATCGTCGCGGTGGAAGAGCGTGTGGACTGGGCCGAAGAGGGCTGGAACTTCCGCGATACGCCCGAAAACCTGCGCGCCGCGTTTGCGCGCTATGCCGATGTGCCGAAAGCGCTGCTGGATCGGGTTGAAGATGTCTTCCTCTGGGGGCTGTTCCGCCACCCGGTGGCCAAAAGCTGGCATGCAGGCCGGGCAGCCATTCTGGGCGACGCCGCGCATCCGACGCTGCCCTTCATGGCGCAGGGTGCGGTGATGGCGTTGGAGGATGCTTGGGCGCTGGCCGATAGCCTGTCCACCGCCGGGCTGGAAGAGGGGCCGGCGCTGTATCAGGCCCGTCGCCGGGCGCGCGCCGCACGGGTGATCGAGGCGGCAAACAGCAACGCGCAGAACTATCACCACGCCAATCCCATTTCGCGCGCGGTGGGCTTTAATGCGCTACGTCTGGCCAATCGTTTCGCCCCCAACAAGGTGCTGGAGCGCTTTGACTGGATATACGACTATGACGTGACCAAGGACTAAGCCGTCTGGTTCCGTATCTTCCCGCATAAAGCAAAACGCCGGGCCTGATCCCTCGATCGGCCCGGCGTTTCAATCTCTGGTGCTGAGGCTCAGGCCAGTAGGCCCTCGGCGGTCAGCCGGGTTTTGCCACCCAGATAGGGGGCGAGCACTTCGGGCAGGGTGACCGAGCCGTCTTCTTCCTGACCGTTTTCCAGCACCGCGATCAGGCACCGCCCCACCGCGAGGCCGGAGCCGTTCAGGGTATGCAGATAGTCCGGCTTGGCGCCGGGTTCCGGGCGGAAGCGGGCATTCATCCGCCGGGCCTGGAAGGCGCCGGTGGTCGAGACCGAGCTGATTTCGCGATACATATCCTGCCCCGGTAGCCAGACCTCGATATCGTGGGTGCGCCGGGCGCCAAAACCGGTATCGCCCGAGCACAGTTTCACCGTGCGATAGGGCAGGCCCAGACGCTCCAGAATGTCCTCGGCGCGCCGCGTCATGTCCTCATGTTCGGCTTCCGATTGCTCGGGCGTGGTGATCGAGACCATCTCGACCTTTTCAAACTGGTGCTGACGCAGCATCCCGGCGGTATCCTTGCCCGCGCTGCCCGCCTCAGAGCGGAAGCACTGGGTATGGGCCACGTAGCGACGGGGCAGGGTGCTGGCATCCTCAATCACCTCGCCATTGACGAAGTTGGTCAGCGTCACCTCGGCGGTGGGGATCAGCCACCAGCCATCGGTGGTCTGATAGCTGTCTTCTCCGAATTTCGGCAATTGCCCGGTGCCATACATCATCTCTTCGAGCACCATCACCGGGGTGATGGCTTCGGTCAGGCCGTTTTCATCGACATGGGTGTTCAGCATGAACTGAGCCAGCGCCCGGTGCAGACGCGCCACGGCGCCGGTCAGCACCACAAAACGCGCGCCCGACAGTTTGGCGGCCAGCTCGAAATTCAGCCCGGATTTGGCGGCGGGCAGCTCATAATGCTCGATAGGGGCGAAGTCGAAGACACGCGGGGTGCCCCAGCGCTTGATTTCGATGTTCTCGTCTTCATCCGCGCCATCCGGCACGTCATCGGCCATGATATTGGGCAGCGCCATCAGCCGGGCGGTCAGCTCGGCATCCTTTTCCTTGGCCTCGTCATTGAGCTGGGCAATGGCGGCTTTTTTCTCTGCCACCAACGCGCGCAGCCGTTCAAATTCAGCCTCGTCGCCGCGCCCCTTGGCTGCGCCAACCTCTTTGGCGGCCTTGTTGGCCTCGGCCTGCGCGGTTTCGGCAGCGGTGATCGCGCCGCGCCGCGCCTCGTCAAGCGCCAGCACTTCGCCCGACACACCCGACAGCCCCCGACGGGCCATCGCGGCATCGAAGGCTTCAGGGTTCTCGCGGATCATGCGGATATCGTGCATGGGGCTCTCCTAGCTACTGGTTCGGCCCGAGATATGCCGCAAACTGCAGAACGGGGAAAGGCCGGAAATTCGCTGATCGCGCCGGTGCATCCCGTCTGCATCATGACCAAAGCCGAGATCCGCGCTGATGGCCCGGCCTGACCTGAGGTCGCGCGTCATCTTCTCGCTAAAACGTGACCCAAAGGCCGAAAGGTCCATTGCTTGCCAACCCCCGGGACCGCATATAGGGTGCGCGCCAATCAACGGGGGCTTTGCCCCGCTGCACAAGGACAATCAAACATGTTCGTTACGCCCGCATTCGCGCAGGCCGCTGGCTCCTCCACCGGTAGCCTTCTTAATTCCATGCTGATCCCGATGGTTCTGGTTTTCGGGATCATGTGGTTCTTCATGATCCGCCCGCAGCAGAAAAAGCTGAAAGAAGAAGCCGCCATGCGCAACGCGCTGCGCCGGGGCGATCAGGTGATCACCCAGGGCGGGATCGTTGGCAAGATCTCCAAAGTCAAAGACGAGGGCGAGGTTGAGGTCGAGATCGCTGATGGCGTGAAGGTGCGGATCGTGCGTTCTGCTGTCGCTCAGGTGCTGAACAAAACCGAACCTGCGAAAGAAAGCTGAGGCCTGCGGGTCAACAAGCTGAAACGGCGTGGCTGAGAGGGGTCTGATGCTGAAATTTTCCCTGTGGGGGCGGATCGTGGTGCTCGGGCTGATTGTGCTCGGGCTGTCCTATGCCGCGCCGAACATGTTCTATTCCCGGGTTGAAACCCATAACGACGCTGCGGCGGCGATTGAGAAATCCGGCTCGACCCCGGCCCTGGAGGCCGATCTGGCTACCTGGCCGAGCTGGATGCCGTCGAGCCTTGTCAATCTCGGGCTCGACCTGCGCGGCGGGGCGCATCTGCTCGCCGAAGTGAAGGTGGAAGACGTCTACGCTGCCCGCATGGATGCGCTTTGGCCCGATCTGCGCAATGCGCTGCGCGACAAGCGCGATGTGGTTGGCGCGATCCGTCGGCTTGACGCCCCGAGTGGCGAGCTGAGGGTTCGGATCGAAAAAGCCGATGGCATGCAAACCGCGCTGACGGCGGTGCGGGCACTGGCCACCAATGTGGTCTCGCTCACCTCTGCCGGGGCGAAAGACATCGAGGTGGTGGGCGCGGGTGACATGATCACCGTGCAGCTGTCGGAAGCCGAAAAACTCGCCACCAATGACCGGACGATCCAGCAATCGCTGGAAATCATCCGCCGCCGGATTGACGAGGTTGGCACCCGCGAACCGACGATCCAGCGTCAGGGCGACCGGCGCATTCTGATCGAGGTGCCGGGGCTTGGGTCGGCCGAAGAGCTGAAAGCGTTGATCGGCACCACCGCCAAGCTGACCTTCAACCCGGTTGTGACCCGTACCACCGACGCCTCTACCAAACCTGGCCCGCGTCAGGTGCTTTACCCGTCGATGAATGAGCAGGGCGTCTTCTACGTTCTCGACGAAACCCCGGTGGTGACCGGCGAGCAGCTGACCAATGCCCAGCCGACCTTCGATCAGAACGGTCTGCCGGCGGTAAGCTTCAACTTCGACGTCTCCGGCGCGCGCAAATTCGGCGAATATACCGCCGCCAATGTCGGTGCGCCCTTTGCCATCGTGCTGGATAGAGAAGTGATTTCGGCACCGCGGATCAACGAAGCCATTCCGGGTGGCTCGGGCATCATCACCGGCAATTTCTCGGTTGAGGAATCGAACAATCTCGCAGTGCTGCTGCGCGCGGGCGCGCTGCCTGCCGAGATGTCCTTCCTCGAAGAACGCACGATCGGGCCGCAGCTTGGCGCCGATTCCATCGCGGCGGGCAAGGTTGCCTCGATGGTCGCTTTCGCGGCTGTGGTGATCTATATGGCGCTGTCATATGGCCTTTTCGGGGTCATCGCGGATGTTGCGCTGGTTCTGAACGTGGCTCTGCTGTTTGGGCTGCTCTCGGCTATTGGCGCCACGCTGACCCTTCCGGGGATCGCGGGTATCGTGCTGACCATCGGGATGGCGGTTGATGCCAACGTGCTGGTCTTCGAGCGGATCCGTGAGGAGCTTCGCGGCGGGCGGGGCCCGGCCCGGGCCATTGAGCTGGGCTATCAAAAGGCCCTGTCGGCGATCATCGACGGCAACCTGACCACTATCATCACCGCCGCTATCCTTTTCATCATGGGGTCCGGCCCGGTAAAGGGCTTTGCGGTTACGCTGTTCTTCGGCATCGTCACATCGGTGTTCTCTGCGGTCTTCGTGACCCGGATGATCATCGTCTTGTGGTTCGAACGCCGTCGGCCCAAGAATATCGAGGTCTGACATGCGCCTGAAACTCGTTCCTACAGAAACGAAAATCGACTTCTTCGGTCGCTCTTGGGCCTCGCTTGGCCTGTCGGGTGTTCTCATCCTGATCTCGGTGGTGGCCTTCTTCATCATGGGGCTGAATTTCGGCATCGACTTCCGCGGCGGGACGACGATCCGTACGGAATCGACCACAGTCGTGGATGTGGGCAGCTATCGCGATGCGCTTGCGCCGCTCGATCTGGGCGATGTGACCATCACGGAAGTGTTCGATCCGAGCTTTCGCGCCGATCAGCACGTTGCCTCGATCCGCATTCAGGCACAGGACGAAGAAGAAAGTATTACGGCTGACGGTGTGCAGCGGGTTGAGGATGCGCTGAAATCCGTCGATCCGGCCGTCACCTTCGCTTCGGTCGAAAGCGTTGGGCCGAAGGTATCGGGCGAGCTGATCATGACAGCAATTGAAGCGGTTATTGCCGCCATTGCTGCCGTACTCATCTATATCTGGCTGCGCTTCGAATGGCAGTTCGCGCTCGGTGCGGTGCTGGCGCTTGTGCATGACGTGACGATCACAATCGGCGTGTTCGTGGTGTTCCAGATCAAGTTCGACCTGTCGATCATCGCGGCCTTGCTGACCATCGTGGGCTATTCGCTCAACGATACCGTGGTGGTGTTTGACCGGGTGCGTGAAAACCTGCGCCGCTATAAGGTGATGCCGTTGAAAGAGGTGCTGAACCTCTCGATCAACGAAACCCTGAGCCGCACGATCATGACTTCGTTCACCACGCTGATCGCGCTGATCGCGCTATTGGTGCTGGGTGGCGACGTGATCCGGGGCTTCGTTTTCGCGATGACCTTCGGGATCGTGGTCGGGACCTATTCCTCGGTCTTCATCGCCTCGGAAGCGCTGCTGCGTCTGGGCGTGAAGCGCGATTGGTCGAAAACCGCCCCCGACGCCGGTACGCAATTCGGCAACGGGGATGCTTGAGGCACTGGCCGGGGCGCTTGCCACCCCCGGCCTTGCCATCCTTGCCGCAACCTTCGTGATTGCCGGGCTGGTGCGCGGCTTTACCGGGTTTGGCACCGCTCTGATCTTTATGCCGATCGGGGCGCTGTATCTGCCACTGCCCGTGGCAATTGTCGTGATCACCCTCACCGGAATGCTGAGCTGGCCCGTCATCGTACCCCGCGCCTTCAGGGCGGCTGACAAGCGGGAAGTGGCGGTGCTGGCGGCAGCAGCCATCGTAACGGCCCCTCTGGGCGTGTGGCTGCTGAGCTGGGTGGCGCAGGATGTTCTGCGTTGGGTGGTGGCGGGTGCCGCGACGCTGACCCTTCTGGCCCTGATATCAGGCTGGCGCTATCGCGGACGCCTGCGCTGGCCGGGTCTGGCCGGGATCGGTGGCGTGGCCGGGGTGCTGGGTGGCACCACCGGGCTGACCGGTCCGCCGGTGATCCTGTTCTATCTTGCCGGGCAGGTGGGTGCGGCCTCGGTGCGGGCCAATACGATCCTGTTTCTGGCGCTGCTCGATATCGGCATCGTCGGCAATCTGTTTGCGCGCGGGATGGTGCGGATGGATGCCGTTTGGATCGCGCTGACCCTCGCGGTGCCCTATCTGGCGGCGGTCACTATTGGGCAGCACCTGTTCCGGCCAGAGCGTGAGCGGGCATTCCGGGTGCTGGCCTATGGGGTGATCAGCCTCGCCATCCTGTCAGGATTGCCGCTGTTCGACTGATGGGTCAGAGAAACGCGTAATCGGCAAAACAGGCGGCTTCGCCCTGTTTCACGCCATCCACATCCAGAAGTGGCCAGATCACGGCGTTCCGGATTTCGAACCGCTTGCCGGTGGCGCTGATGCGAATGCCGGCATAGTCCTCGATGAAGCCTTTGGCACGCATCTGGGTAAACATCGCGTCGCGCAGCGCCCGCTCTGTCGGTTCGGCGGTCAGGCGTGAGGGCAGGGATGTCAGCGCCTCCCAACCCATCTCCCAGAGCCTCTGTGCGGCCAGATTGCCATAGGTCAGCACCGGATCTGCTGCCCCGTCATGCGACAACACGATCAGATCGGTGTGATAGAGCGCCTTGGCATTGGCATCCGCCAGCAGCGGACGGCCCAGAAGCCGCTCAAAACTGCCAAGGATCAGCCCGGCATGGACCGCTTGAAACTGGTTTTCAGGGCTGGGGGGCAGCATTGCAGGTGCCTTACATGCGCTTTCGGATGTCTCAGATCTACCGGCTCCGGCGCGGCTCGTCCATCCCGGCAAAGCCCGGGCAAACCTCAGTCGGGTATGAAAAAAGCGGCCCCCAGAGGAGCCGCTTTTTCCGAAACACAGATGTGTTTTACTTCAGGATCGAGCGCCCGGCATATTCGGCGGTTTCGCCCAGCATTTCCTCGATGCGGATCAGCTGGTTGTATTTCGCCAGACGGTCGGAGCGCGACAGCGAGCCGGTTTTGATCTGGCCGCAATTGGTCGCCACGGCGAGGTCGGCAATCGTCGCATCCTCGGTTTCGCCCGAGCGGTGGCTCATCACGTTGGTGTAGCCAGCGCGGTGGGCCATATCGACGGCTTTCAGAGTTTCCGACAGCGAACCGATCTGGTTGACCTTCACCAGCATCGAGTTTGCCACGCCTTGCGAAATACCGTCGGCCAGACGCACCGGGTTGGTCACGAAGAGGTCATCGCCCACCAGCTGGATTTTGTCGCCGAGTTTCTCGGTCAGCAGTTTCCAGCCTTCCCAATCGTCTTCGGCGCAGCCGTCTTCGATCGAGATGATCGGATAATCGGCGACGAGACCGGCGAGGTAATCGACGTTTTCGGCGGCGCTGAGCGACAGGCCTTCGCCCTTCATCTCATACTTGCCGTTCTTGTAATATTCCGACGAGGCCGCATCCATCGCGAGGTAGATGTCTTCGCCCGGTTTGTACCCGGCTTTTTCGATCGCTTTCAGGATGAAGTCGAGTGCATCGCGGGTCGAGTTCAGCGCCGGGGCGAAGCCGCCCTCATCGCCGATGCCGGTGTTGTAGCCCGCATCCGTCAGCTCTTTTTTCAGCGCGTGGAACACTTCGGCGCCCATGCGGATGGCTTCACGAATGTTCTCTGCCGAAACCGGCATGATCATGAATTCCTGAATGTCGATCGGGTTGTCGGCGTGTTCGCCGCCGTTGATGATGTTCATCATCGGCACCGGCAGGATGCGCGCGGCCGAGCCACCGATATAGCGGTAGAGCGGCAGCGAGGAATAATCGGCAGCGGCTTTGGCCACGGCCAGCGAGACGCCGAGAATGGCGTTGGCGCCAAGGCGGGCTTTGTTCGGGGTGCCGTCAAGCTCGATCATCGCTGCGTCGATGGCTTCCTGTTCGGCGGCGTCAAAGCCCACCAGGGCTTCGGCGATCTCGCCATTCACGCTGGCAACAGCATCCATAACGCCTTTGCCGCCATAGCGGCTCTTGTCGCCATCACGCTTTTCATGCGCTTCGTGAACGCCGGTCGAGGCGCCCGAGGGCACGGCTGCACGGCCCATCGTGCCGTCTTCAAGAATTACGTCAACTTCAACGGTCGGGTTGCCCCGGCTGTCGAGAATTTCACGGGCAAAAATGTCGATGATGGTGCTCATGGCGATGTCCCTGGGTTAACTATCGGGTGCCTTGGTCATACCCCTCCCGGACCCGGTTTGAAAGGGCCGTTTCCCCATCATTTGACGTTCCCGGATCAGGGTGTAGAGGCCGGAGGCCACAACGATGGCCGCGCCAACCAGCGTTAGCATATCGGGATTCTCACCAAACACCGTCCAGGCAAGGATCAGCGCGAAAACCAGACGAATATAGCGAAACGGCGTGACAAAACCCATCTCGCCCAGCTGCATGGCAAGGGTCAGGGCATAGTAGCCGACCATCCCGATTAGAAGCCCGCAGAGGAGCAACAGCCCGTCTGTGGCATCGGGCCGCACATAGCCGTCGCCAATGGCCATAAGAAACATGCCAGCCGGTATCACCGCTACAAAGCCCCAGGCGGCTATTTGCAGCGGATGCGTGGTTACGGGTACCCGGCGGGTGGCCAGATCGCGCCCGGCCAGCGCCAGCGCGGCCAGCACGCCCCACAGCGCCTGTGGTTGAAAGCCCTCGAAACCGGGGCGCAGGATGATCAGAACCCCCACAAGGCCGATCATAATCGCCAGCCAACGCCGCCAGCCGACGCGTTCGTTGTAAAAGACAATGGCGCCCAGCGTCACGAACAGCGGCACCGCCTGTAGCAGCGCCGAGGCGAGCGACAGCGAAATCGCGGTGAACGACCAGACATAGGCCGAGGTGCCGATGATCTCGCCCGTCGAGCGCGCCAGAATGGCGGGGTGAAAGAAGCCCCGGCTGAGCACGCAACGCCCCTTGCGCATGGCCAGCGCGCCAAAACCAATAGCGCCGCCGACCCCGAGATAGATCAGGATTTCTCCGATCGGCAGACGGGCAGAGACCAGCTTGATGAAGGTGTCCTCTCCGGCAAATCCCGCCATGGAAAGGATCATCAAAAGCGCGCCGCGCAGGTTTTCCATGGGAAGGCTCCGCAAAGGTGAACCGATCCGGCTTACGCGGCTTGTGGGGCAAAGAAAAGGGGCGGCTTTGCATGGCCGTGCGCCACGCAGGTGGGGGTAGGGACCAGATCAGGCTGGTATCCAGGCCGGTTCCGTATCAAAATGACCATCGGTCAGTTCGACATCAGGAGGGCAGGATGACACGGCCCGAACCCGGCCAGCGCGCCCGCAGCGCTGAGGACAAGGCGCATCGGCGCGAGGCAATCCTTGATGCCGCTCGTGGCCTGATTGCCGAGTCGGGTTTCGATGGCGTGACCATGGCCGCGTTGGCCCGGCGCGCGGGCGTCGCCAAAGGCACGTTGTATCTTTACGTGCGCACGAAAGAAGAGCTGTTCCTGGCTTTGTTCGTGGCGGCGATGGAAGGCTTCGTGAGCCGCATCGAGGCCGAAGCGACGGCGGATAACCTGCCCGATCTGCTCGCCCGTGTGGCGGTGGAAACGCCGCTTTTCCTGCCGATGTTTGCCCGTCTCGTCTCTGTGATTGAGGCTAATGTCGATGATGCGGCGCTGTTCGCGGCCAAACGCCAAATCGTGCTGTTGCTCGCACAGATCGAGGCGCGGATCGGGGCCTTGTTTGAGCTACCGCCGCAGCGCGCGGCCGAGGTGACCGAGGCGCTGGTTCTGGCGCTGCAGGGGGCGGCGCAGTTTGACCTAACGGCGCGGCGCGATCCGGCGAGCATTCCTGATGATTTGCAGGCGCATTATGCCCAGAACATCTTCGCTAACCGCTTTCCCCGGGTTGCGCGGTTGATCCTGTCAGTCGCGCGGTAGGGCGTCGAGCATCGCGGCCAGCCGGTTGACGGTGTTGAGATTGCGCGCGGTGGCGGGCACGCCCAGAAGCCGTTCAACCGAGGCCGCAAGTTTTGAGCGGCCAATCCCCTCCGGCGCATGCAGGTAGAAGGCGTGTTCGGTCTGCGCCGTCCGCTCGGTGTCAGCGGCAAGACCTTCCAGCACGTGTTCGCTCAGCGTCGGCGCCGGATCGGCGAGAAACCAGATATGGCCGGTTTTCGGGGTGTCCTGCGCCTCGGGGAAGGGAAAGCCCGACTGAATTTCCAGAAAGGTTTCGCTGGAAAAGATCATCACGCGACAGCGAAAGCCGAAATGCAGCTCGATTTCGTCTTCCAGCAAGCCTTCCAGCCCTTCGGCATCAATGATCCCGGTGAACACTGCATTGCCAGACTGGATCAGGGTTGAGACGTTACGCAGCCCCATGTTGTTCAAGAGCGCCTTCAGATCGGTCATGGGCAGTTTGGCATTGCCGCCCACATTCACGCCCCGCAGCAACAACACCCAACGATTCATCGCAGCAACCTGCCTTCCATCACCCGCACGGCCTGACCTGTTACCGTCACCTTGCCCGGTTCGGCCTCAACCTCGATCAGGCTCGGGCGGCCCATGTCGTGGCCCTGATGAATGGTGAAGCGCACCGGCGTGCCGCGTGTTTCGCACAGCAGGGCGGCCAGTGTCGCCGCTGCCGATCCGGTGGCCGGATCCTCGGGAATGTTATCGAGCGGGCCGAACATGCGCATATGCAGCGCGTCGCCCTCATCGACCCAGACGCATTGGGCGAAATCGAGGCTTTGCGGATAGGTCTTCAGCCCCTCGCGGAAGGCCGTGACATCGGTTGCGAGTGCCGAAAGAGTCGCGCGGTCGGCAAGCTGGGTAAATGTGAAAGGCATCCCCAGCGTGGCCATCACCGGTGCACCGATGGTCTTGCTTTCAGCCACACCCAGCGCCCGGGCCACAAGGGCAGGCTCGGGCTGGCCCAAACGCTCCAACGGCACCTCGGTGGTGAACGAGCCTTTGCCGTTTTCCGCAAAGGCCCGAATTGGCCCAACGCCCAGCTCCAGCACCATCTCTGGGCCCAAACCGGCGTCAGACAGCATCACCGCCGTGCCAATGGTCGGGTGCCCGGCAAAGGGCATTTCCATGGTCTGGGTAAAGATGCGCACCTTGGCCAGATGGGTGGAATCTTCCGGTGGGGTCAGAAACACGGTCTCTGAGAAATTGAACTCCCGCGCAATCGCCTGCATGTCATCCCCCGACAGATCCCGCGCGTCGGGGATAATGGCAAGCTGATTGCCGCCATAGGGCACAGAGGTAAACACGTCATAGACGAGGTAATCGGTCATCATCTCTCCCTTTCGGGCAATCCTGTCGCCCCATCAGTGTGACATTAATTCCGGCTTTGGCAAGCGCTCAGACCATCTCGGGTTCGCGGCCAAAGCGCATGGCGACACGGGCCACGGTGAGGCCCTGCACGATGATCGAGAACAGCACCACCAGATAGGTCGCGGTCAGGATCGTGGCCTTCCATTCGCCCTCCGGCAGGGCCAGCGCCAGCGCCACCGAGATCCCGCCTTTCAGCCCGCCCCATGTCATGATCGGCACCACGCCGGGCGAGAAATGGCGGAAAGGTTTCAGGATCGCGATTGGTACCACCACGGCAACGAGCCGCGCAAACAGCGACAGCGCAATCGCCAGCACCCCGGCCAGCAGAGCGTCAAACGAGAAGGCGACGGCAAACACCTCGAACCCGATCAACAGGAACAGAACCGCGTTGAGAATTTCGTCGATCAGTTTCCAGAACGCATCGACATAGCGACGCGTCTCTTCGCTCATCCCGTATTTGGCGCCGACATCGCCAATCAGCAGCCCCGCTGCCACCGCCATGATCGGGGCCGACACGCCAAGCCCCACGGCGAGTTCATAGCCGCCGAAGGCCAGCCCGAGAGTGATCAGCACTTCCAGCGAATAATCGTCGATCCGGCGCATCACCCGGAAGGTGAGCCAGCCCAGAACGACGCCCAGTAGCGCCCCGCCCGCAGCCTCGCGCACGAACAATTCTACCGCCCCCCACAGCCCGGTGCCGCCATGTCCGCCATGGGCGAGTTCAGGAAAGGCGAGGCCGATCAGCACAAGATAGACCACATAGCCGACGCCATCGTTGAACAGCGATTCCCCGGCGATCTTGGTTTCCAGCGTTTTACGCAGGCTGGCTTCGCGCAGCACCCCCAGCACCGCCACCGGATCGGTGGGCGAGATCAGCGCGCCAAAGACAAGGGCGATAAGCAGCGGCATCCCGGTGATCCAGCTGAACCCAACGCCGACAACCACCGCCGACAGGCCAACGCCCAGCGTGGCCATCAAGAACACCACCACCCATTGGTTGCGCAGATCGCCGAGCTTTACATGCAGAGCCCCGGCAAAGAGCAACAGCCCCAGCATGCCCTCAAGCAGGGCGCCGGAGAAATCGAACCCTTCCACCATATCGCGCACGGTTGTGGCGATAATCATGTTTGGAAACAGTGCATTAAGGCCGATAATGGTCAGGGACGCCGCCAGCGCCACGACCAGAATGCCAATCGTCGGCGGCAGTTTCAGAAACAAATAATTAATCGCGCCGAACGCGCCGGCCAACACGATGAGAAGCGAGGCAATCTGCAGAATGGTCATCGGGGTCTCCTGCCTTTCGGTTTTGGTAGCACGGGCCGCGCGAAGGGGGAATGGGTTGACTTCCCCGCGCCGCACCGTTCCTTTCACGCGATGACACACCGCCATGACATGGATGCCAAAGGCACCGGGTTCCTGATCGCCCTGTTTCTGATCCTCGCGATCAATCAGGTGGTGATCAAACTCACCAATGACGGCTTGCAGCCGGTCTTTGCCGCCGGGCTACGTTCGGCCGGGGCGGCGCTGGTGATCTGGCTGTGGATGAAAGCGCGCGGGCAGAGGCTCAGTTTTGCCCCCGGCACGCTCTGGGCCGGGCTCCTGATCGGGATCGTGTTCGCAATCGAGTTTCTTGCCCTGTTTCTGGCGCTCGACCTTACCACCGTGACCCGGGTCAGCGTGATCTTCTATTCGATGCCGGTCTGGATGGCGGTGGCGGCACATTTTCTGCTGCCGGGCGAGCATCTGACCCGGGTGCGCCTGGCCGGGCTTGGGCTGGCCTTCATCGGCGTGGTCTGGGCGATTGTTGATCGCTCCGGGCTGGGCGGTGATGCCTCGCTGGTGGGCGATCTGGCGGCGCTGGTGGCGGCCTGGGGCTGGATGGGAGTTTCTCTCGCTGCCCGGCTCACACCGATTTCGCGTGTCAGTCCGGAAATGCAGATGTTCTGGCAGGTTTCGGTTTCGGCCCCGCTGCTGCTGCTCGCGGCGCTATTCTTTGGCCCGGCTTTGCGCGATTTCACCGCCGTCACCGCCGGGCTGATGCTGTTTCAGATCGTCATCGTCGCGTCAGGCGTGTTTCTCGCCTGGTTCTGGCTGCTCAGCCATTACAAGACCAGCCAGATCGCCGCTTTCGCTTTTCTCTCGCCGGTTTTCGGCGTGGTGCTGGGCTGGCTCTGGCTGGGCGAGACTGTCACTTGGGCGCTGGTGGCGAAACTGGCGCTGGTGGCGGGCGGGATCGTGCTGATCAACCGGCGGAGCTGATCGCCACGTCGACCCAGACCGGCAGGTGATCTGAGGCAACCCGCGCCAGCTGGGTTTCCACCACGCCGCCGCCTTTCAGTGCCAGCCCGGAGCTGAGGCCGATCCGGTCAAGCGCGGCCATCGGGCGCGAGGCGTGAAAGCTCTTGCCCGGCGCGTACATTTCGAAATAGCCGTGAAATTCTTCGAGGCCCGCCTCGGGCGACCATTCGTTGAAATCGCCCAGCACTGCGGTGGGTTTCTCGCAATGGGCAATCGCCGTTCGGATTTGGCGTAGTTGACTATGACGGTAACGCCGCATCAGGCCCAGATGCACGCCGACAATGCGCAAGCGCCCCTCGATCACCGCCGAAACCGCGCCGCGCGGCTCCAGCCCCGGCAGGTCGATCCGCTCTGCCTCGCTCACCGTCATGCCCTTGCGCACCAGAATGGCATTGCCGTGCCAGCCAATGGAAACGTCATTTGCCGCCAGCGCCACCGGCTCGTAGTCGGTATGGTCTGCGATCAGTTGACGGGGCAGGGCCGTGGGGCGTGGACCAAGGCGTTTGTCGGCTTCCTGTAGCACGATCACATCGGCGCCGATGGAATTGATCACCTCCAGCACCCGTACCGGATCGCGTCGCCGGTCAAGACCGACGGCCTTGCGGATATTGTAGCTTGCCAATTTCATGCGTGTGCCTTCGTCATTGGCGAGTATTGCAGCATGATGTGGTTGATTTAAGGCAAAGGGCATCAGGTTCCGCAGAAGGTTTTCGTCACCCGCTCGTCTGGCCGGGGCGGGGTGGCGTAGGTTTCGGTATCGGGGCCGTCTTCATAGGGGGTCGCCAGTACTGCGCTCAGCCTGTGGAACGGTATGAAATCTCCCTGAAGGGCGGATTGAATCATCTCTTCCACCCGGTGGTTGCGGGGGATCACGGCCGGATTGGCGCCGCGCATGGTGGCGGCGCTATCGCCCGGCTCGCGGCTCAGGCGTGCCTGCCAATCGGGCGCCCAGCTTTCCCAGGCACCGGGATCTGTAAGGTGACCGGAGGCATCGCCCGTGGCTAGCGCGCGGAAGGTATTGGTGAAATCGGCCCGCGAGGTCGACATCCGCTGCAAAAGCCCGACGATCAGCGCCTCATCGCCCGTCGCCTCGGTAACAAGCCCGATCTTGGCGCGGAACTGTCGCAGCCATTCCGCGCGGAACACCTCTCCGAACTGGTTCAACGCCTCGGTGGCTTTTTCGACCGCCGCATCTTCATTCTCGTCGATCAGCGGCACCAGCGCCGAGGCGAGCTGGGCGAGGTTCCAGACCATCATGTCGGGCTGGTTCTGATAGGCATAGCGCCCCATCCGGTCGATCGACGAAAACACCGTGGCGCCGTGATACTCGTCCATGAAGGCGCAGGGGCCGTAATCGATGGTTTCGCCAGAGATCGTGGTGTTGTCGGTGTTCATCACGCCGTGGATGAAGCCAATGCTCAGCCAGCCTGCCACCAGCCGCGCCTGCGCCGCGACCACGGCTTCCAGAAGGCCCAGAGCATTTTGGGCCTCGGGGTAGTGGCGCGAGATTGCGTAGTTTGTCAGGATATGCAGCGCCGACACATCGCCGCGCGCGGCAAAGGCCTGAAAGGTGCCAACGCGCAGATGGCTCGCGGCAACCCGCGCGAAAACTGCGCCGGGCATCGGCCCCTCGCGCATCACTTGCTCACCCGTAGTGACGGCGGCCAGCGCCCGTGTGGTGGGCAGGCCAAGCGCATGCATCGCCTCGCTGACCACATATTCGCGCAGCACGGGACCGAGCCAGGCACGCCCATCGCCACCCCGGCTGAATGGGGTTCGGCCCGCGCCTTTTAGTTGAATATCGTGGCGCAAGCTATTGGCATCCAACACTTCCCCGATCAGGATTGCGCGCCCATCGCCGAGCTGCGGCACCCAATTTCCGAACTGATGCCCGGCATAAAGCTGCGCCAGCGGCTCGGCGCCATCAGGCAGGCGATTGCCGGCAATATCGTCGGCGCTGATGCTGGTAGGATCGATCCCCAGCGCTTCGGCCAGCGCGGTGTTGACCGCGATCAACTCCGGCGAGGCCACCGGCGTGGGGGCGAGCTTGGCATAGAAATGCTCCGGCAGTCGGGCATAGGAATTATCAAATCGCGCTTGCATGAAGCCGATATGGGGGCGTCAGGGCAGCTGGGCAAGACGCTCGGTGAGTAATGTGAAGAACCTATGCGCATCGACATCGCCGATGAACGTCGCATTAGGCGCGCGGGTCGTGACGCGCCACCAATCGGCCACCGTCATTCCCCGGGTGAGATCTGACTGGGTTTCGATCTCGACATTCACGAAACGACCAGAGAACAGCTCCGGCGCAAGCAGATAGGCGATCACCGTGGGGTCATGCAGCGGGCCGCCTTCCGAGCCGTATTTCTCGATATCGAAGCGCTCGAAGAAATCCAGCATCTCGGCGGTGAAGGTGCCGGTGCGGGTGCCGAGGGCAGCAAAGGCGTTTAGCCGGGGCCGGGTGACGAGCGCCTTGTGGGTCACGTCGAGCGGCATCACCGTGAGCTTCACGCCAGATTTAAATACAATCTCAGCGGCTTCTGGGTCGACATAAATGTTGAACTCAGCCGCCGGAGTGATGTTGCCTACCTGAAAATAGGCACCACCCATCAGTACAATTTCAGCCACGCGATCAACGATGTCGGGGGCGCGGGCAAAGGCGGTGCCAATATTCGAAAGCGGCCCCAGCGGGCAGAGGGTGACACTGCCAGCCGGTTCGGCGCGCAGGGTGTCGATGATGAAATCGACCGCGTGCTGAGGCTGGAGCGGCATGGTCGGCTCCCACAGCTCGGGGCCATCGAGCCCGGTTTTACCGTGCACATGCTCCGCCGTCACCAGCGGGCGGGTCATCGGGGCATCGCAGCCCGCAAAGACTTTTACATCGGGCCGCCCGGCCCGTTCGCAGATGATCCGGGCGTTCTTCTGGGTCAGGGGCAGAGGCACGTTTCCGGCCACGGCGGTGATGCCCAGCACTTCCAGATCGGGGCTGGCCAGCGCAAGCAGAATGGCCACAGCGTCGTCTTGCCCCGGGTCGGTGTCGATGATGATTTTTCGTGTCATATCATTTCGCTACAAATCGAGGTTGACCCAAATCGGCACATGGTCCGACGGCTTTTCGCGTGCCCGCATATCCTTGTCGATGCCCACATCTGTGAGCATGTCAGCGGCCTGCGGCGAGAGCAGGAAATGGTCGATCCGAATGCCATCATTGCGCTGCCAGGCACCGCGCTGGAAATCCCAGAACGTATAGGTTTCGGGCGCTTCATTGCGGGCCCGCAGCGCATCGGTGAGGCCAAGCGCGGTCAGGCGGCGATAGGCGGCGCGGGTGTCGGGCAGAAACAGCGCATCCGTTCGCCAGTCATCGGGCCGGGCGGCATCTTCGGCTTGCGGGATGACGTTGTAGTCACCCGCCATCAGGAAGGCTTCTTCTTGCGATAACAATTCCTTGGCGCGGGTTCTTAAACGTTCCATCCAGTCGAGTTTATAGGTGTATTTCTCGCCCGGCGCCGGGTTGCCGTTGGGCAGGTAAAGCCCGCAGATGCGCAGCGCTTGTTTGCCCACCACCGTGGCTTCGATATAGCGCGCCTCTTCATCATCCACGCCCTCGCGGCCCTTGCCTTCGCCGCCGGGTAGCCCGCGCATCACGTCTTCCAGCGGATATTTCGACAGGAGTGCAACGCCGTTGAAGCCCTTTTGCCCATGGGTTTCAATGCTGTAGCCGAGGTTTTCAATCTCTTCACGCGGGAAGGCTTCATCAACCGACTTGATCTCTTGCAAGATCGCCACATCGGGCTTGGCCTCGGCGAGCCAGTCGAGTAGCACCGGCAGGCGCGCCTTGATGCCGTTGATGTTGAAACTGGCGATTTTCATGGGCGTCTCCGGATGGTTCGGGGCAACCTAGCGGGCGGGACCGGGATGCACAATGCGCGCCGGTGGGGCGGATGCGGCAAAAAAAGTCAAACCTAGGCTTGAAAGTAAAACGATTAACATAGCTTTTTTGCGTCATAGTTTGAGGGAGGGCCCCATGCGCCTGGCTATTTTATCGACTGCCGCCGTTTTGACCGCTGGCACGGCTTTTGCCGAGACCCGGAGTTTTGATATCGCTGATTTTACCCGCGTCGATGCCGGGGCCGGGCTGAATGTTGAGATTGCCGAGGGTGATCAGTTTCTTATTGAAGCCGAAGGGGCCAAGGCCAGGATTGACCGGCTGGTGGTGAAGCACCATGGCGACACGCTGAAACTGAGTCAGAAAAACCGAAACTGGCTGTCGGGCCTGTCGCCGATCGTGAATTTCTTCCGCGATGATGAGATTGCCAAGGTACGGGTGGTTCTGCCGTCGCTTGCCGGGGTTTCGGCGCATTCCGGGGCGGATGTCTTTGTGCTCGGTGCAACTGCGACCTCGTTCGAGAGCAGCGTCAGCTCCGGTGCTGATCTCCATATCACTAGCGTGAGCGCGGCGCAGGTTACGCTGGAGGCAAATGCCGGGGCGGATATGGAGATTTCCGGGAGCTGTGAAACGCTTCGGGCCTCGGCCTCGTCTGGTGCGACGCTCGATGCGGCGGATCTGATCTGCGATACCGGCTCTGTCAGCGTGTCGTCAGGGGCCGATATTGATCTGCATGCCAGCAAGGTTACGGCGCAGGCCTCGTCGGGCGGCTCTGTTGAGCTTTGGGGCGTCGATCAGGTCGATGCCAACGTCAGCTCTGGCGGTGAAGTGCGGCGGCATTAAGCGACGCGGCAAGAGACGCGGCGCGGGCGCGACGCACATGGGAGCAGGGGTTGAGGCCTAGGCTTTCGCCGCGATCGCGCGGCCTGCGGCGGTGGCGCTGGCCCAGGCCCATTGGAAATTATAGCCGCCGAGCCAGCCGGTTACGTCCACCGCCTCGCCGATGAAAAAGAGCCCCGTCATCGCTTTGGCTTCCATCGTCTTTGAGGACAACCCATCGGTATCGACGCCGCCCACGGTCACCTCGGCGGTGCGATAGCCTTCTGTGCCGGTCGGGGTCAGGCGCCAATGGTGTAGCGCCTGTTCGATCTCATCAAGGCGTTTGTCGGACTGATCGGCAAGGTTGCCGGAGAGGCCCAGTTCGGGCGTCAGAAACTCGACCAGACGGGCGGGCAGGTGCTGCGCCAGCTCATTGGTAAAGGCACGGCGGCCCGCGCGTTGGCGCTGGGTCCGCAACGCTTCGGCCAGCGCGATGCCGGGGATTAGATCAATCTCGATTTCCTCGCCCTCGCGCCAGTAAGACGAAAGCTGCAACACCGCCGGGCCAGAGAGGCCACGATGGGTGAACAGAAGCTGTTCGGCAAAGCGCGCCCGGGCGTTGGACAGCACCGCTGGAACCGACAGCCCGGCCAACGGCGCAAAGCGGTCGCCGAAGGTGAAGGGCACCAGCCCGGCGCGGGTTTCGGTGACATCCAGCCCGAACTGGCGCGCCACGTCATAGGCAAAGCCGGTAGCGCCCATTTTCGGGATGGATTTACCGCCGGTGGCGATGACGAGGTTCTGCGCCACGATCTCGCCACGCGAGGTGGCAACGCGAAAGCCCGCGCCGTCATGACGGATATCTGTGACCTGCGTGTCCAGCTGCAATCTGGCGCCAGCGTCCCGCGCCTCGGCCAGAAGCATCTCAACGATCTCGGTGGATTTGCCATCGCAAAATAGCTGCCCCAGCGTTTTCTCATGCCAGGCGATGCCGTGACGCGAGACCAGCTCGATGAAATCCCATTGCGTATAGCGCGCCAGGGCCGATTTCACGAAATGCGGGTTCTGCGACAGGTAGTTGTCGGCCGACACGTCGAGATTGGTAAAATTGCAGCGCCCGCCGCCGGAAATGCGCACCTTGTCCGCCGGGCGCGCCGCGTGGTCGAGAACGATCGTATCGCCCCCGGCATGGGCGGCACAGAACAGCCCGGCAGCGCCAGCGCCAATGATCAGGGTGCGACAGGGTTCAGTCATGGGCGCGATTGAGCACGGGCAGGGCGGTGGAGCAAGGGGAAAGGCGCGGGTTTAACCACGGCTACGCAGGATCTGACGCAGCAGCCCGTGAAACCGCGCTACGTCCGATGTCGTCAGCGCCAGACGCGACCACATATTACGCAGCACCAGCTTCATATTCGCCGCCTTGGTTTCGGGAAAGAAGAACCCGGCGGCCTCCAGCTCTGCCTCATAATGATCGGCGAGCTTTTCCACCTCGACGGCGCTGGCAAGATCGGTGTTGGCCAGCACCTCATGCGCCACCCCGCCGCCGTGACGGCGCCATTCATAGCCCATCAACAGCACCGATTGCGCCAGATTGAGCGAGGCGAATTCCGGGTTTACCGGCACGGTGATGATCGCGTTGGCGCGCACGAGGTCGTCGTTTTCCAGCCCGGTGCGTTCGGGGCCAAACAGCACCGCCACCTTTTTGCCTGCGGCGACCAAGGCGCGCGCCTCTTCCATCGCGCGTTCGGGGCTCAGCACCGGCTTGGCCAGCTCGCGCCCGCGCGCGGTGGTGGCGTAGACGTAATCGCAGTCGCCCACCGCGCCTGCGACATCGTCAAACAGCCCGGCCTGATCCAGCAACCGCCCGGCACCCGAGGCCATGGCGCCCGCTTTCGGGTTCGGCCAGCCATCGCGCGGGGCGACAAGCCGCATCCGCTCAAGGCCGAAATTCAGCATCGCGCGCGCCGCTGCGCCGATATTCTCGCCCATCTGCGGGCGTACCAGCACGAAAGCGGGCATTGGCCCGGAGGTGTCTTCGCTCATCTGCCGTGATCCTTTCATCGCGGTCTGGGTGATACGCTGCACGCACCCCAAAACGCAAGCCACGCAACGCTGCGAGTAGCCAAGCCCGCGAAAACCGGCTAAGGAGCGGCAAACCGGATCAGGAGCCGAAAATGGCCAATGAAGAGCTGCCGCAACTCTACCTTGTGACCCCGCCCGAGATTGATCTCGAAACCTACCCGGCGTTGCTGTCGCGCACGCTGGATGCCGCCGATATTGCCTGTATCCGGCTGCAGCTTGCCAGCCGTGACGAAGACCGTATTGCGCGCGCGGCTGATGCCTGCCGCGAGGTGGCCCATGCCCGCGATGTCGCGATTGTGATTGCCGATCATGTGCTGATGGTCGAGCGTCTTGGGCTTGACGGGGTGCATTTCAACGATGGCTCCCGCCATGTGCGCAAAGCCCGTAAGGATCTGGGCGCCGATGCCATTGTCGGGGCGTTCTGCGGATCGTCACGCCATGACGGGATGAATGCAGGCGAGCAGGGGGCCGATTACATTGCTTTCGGTCCGGTCGGAGCCAGCCAGCTTGGCGATGGCAGCCTGGCCGAAGCCGAGCTGTTTTCCTGGTGGTCCGAGATGATCGAGCTGCCGGTGGTGGCCGAAGGCGGGCTGACCGAGGATCTGGTGCGCAGCCTGTCGCCGGTTACCGATTTTTTTGCGCTCGGCGATGAAATCTGGACGACCGATGATCCGGCAGCCGCCCTGAAAGCGCTTGCCGCCGCGCGTATCGGCTAAACAGCCCGCGAAATTGGCCAGCCCGCGCGGTATCCACCCCGCCGGGCCTTGGCATTCGTCCGGCGAGGCCCTAGAACCCAATGGGCAAATTCGGGAGAGGGCGCTTCATGTCGAAACGCAGAAACACCATCGCACAGGCAGCCGTCTGGGTTCTCATGGCCATGGTACTGGTCGGGATCATCGGGTTCGGCCGTTATAATTTCGGCACCAGCGCTCAGGCTCTTGGCACGGTTGGGGAAACCGAAATCAGCGCCAATCGCTACTATCGCGAAGTGAATGCCCAGCTGCGCTTCATTTCCCAGCAGATGGGGCAGAACCTGACCTTTGCGCAGGCACAGCTGTTTGGGGTTGATCAGATGGCCCTGCAAACCGTGATCACGCAGGTGGCGCTGGAAAACGAAACGGCGCGTCTGGGCCTGTCGGTGGGTGATGGCGAATTGGCCAGCCGGATCCGCGATATTTCCGCCTTTCAGGGTGCCGATGGCCAGTTCAACCGCGACACCTATGATTTCGCGCTGTTGCAATCGGGTCTGAAAAAGCGGGAATTCGAGGCCAGCCTGCGCGCGGAAGTGGCGCGCACAATCCTGCAAAGCGCAGTGTCGGGCGGTGTGGCGCAACCGGCGAGCTATGCCGACACGATCTATGCCTGGGCCCGCGAAACCCGCGATTTCACCTGGGCCAAGCTTGATGCAGCGGCCCTTGAGGCCCCGGTCGGTCAGCCCGACGATGCGGCGCTGCAAGCCTATTACGATGCCCATTCGACTGATTTCACGCTGCCCGAGACCAAGAAGATCACCTATGTATGGCTGCGGCCCGAAGACGTGAAAGATCAGGTCACGGTGGCGGATGAAGAGCTGCGCGCCCTTTATGACGAGCGGATCGACCAGTACCAGATTCCCGAAAAGCGTCTGATCGAACGTTTGGTCTACCCGACTGCCGAAGAAGCGCAGGCCGCGTCTGCCCGCCTGACCGATGGCTCGGCCACTTTTGAACAGCTTGTGGAAGAGCGCGGCTTGCAGCTCAGCGATGTTGATCTGGGCGATGTGTCCGAAGCTGAACTGGGTGCTGCGGGCGCTGCCGTCTTCGCGCTGAGCGAGCCGGGCATTGCCGGGCCGGTCGACAGCGATCTTGGCCCCGCGGTCTTCCGCGTCAATGCGATCATTGCGGCGCAGGAAACCAGCTTTGACGATGCCAAAGCCGCGCTGCGTGACGAACTTGCCACCAGTAAGGCCGGGGCCATTCTGGCCGACCGGATGACCGGGCTCGATGACGCGCTCGCCGGTGGCGCAACGCTGGAGGACCTTGCTTCGGAGCAGGGCATGACCCTGAGCCAGATCGACTGGACCGGCAGCGAGCGTGACGCCATCGCCGCCTATGACGGGTTCCAGAAGGCCGCCAATGAGGTGACCACCAGCGACTATCCGCAAATCGCCGATCTGTCGGATGGCGGTCTGTTCGCACTGCGTCTCGACGAAACCGTCGCGCCGCGTCTGCAAAGCCTTGATGAGGTGCGCGCCGCCGCCGTCGCTGGTTGGCAGAAAGACGAAACCGTGCGCCAGCTGGTCGCCAAGGCCGAAGCGATGATCCCGCAGTTTGGCGCTGGTGAAAGCCCGTCGAGCCTCGGTCTGACCGAAGTGACCGAAACCGGCAAAGAGCGCAGCATGGGCGTTGACGGCACCCCGCCTGCACTGATGGCGAAGGTCTTCGAGCTTGCCACTGGCGATTGGGGCGTGGTCGAAGATGCCGATGGCGCCGTTCTGGTGCGTCTCGATGCGGTGCACGAGGCAGATCAGACCAGCCCGGAGGCCATCGTTGCAAAAACCAGCTTTGGCCAGACCACCTCGCAAGCGGTGGCACAGGATCTCGAATCTGCCTTTGCCTCGGCCATCGAAGCCCAGGCGGGGATCACTCTCAATCAGGCGATGATCAACGCGGTCAACGCCCAGTTTCAGTGAGGCGACCGTGGCGCTGACCCCTTCCTTTGAGGATTTCGAGCAGGCCTGGAAAGCCGGGCAAAATCAGGTGGTCTATACCCGGCTCGCCGCCGATCTCGACACACCTGTGTCGCTGATGCTGAAACTTGCCGAGGCGAAGAAAGACAGCTTCATGCTGGAAAGCGTCACCGGCGGCGAGGTGCGTGGGCGCTATTCGATCATCGGCATGAAGCCCGATCTGATCTGGGAATGTCGGGGCACGACGAGCCGGATCAACCGTCAGGCGCGGTTCGATCCTGAGGCCTGGGAAGACATGGCGGATGATCCGCTGGCCGCGCTGCGTCAGGTTCTGGCCGAAAGCCGGATCGACCTGCCCGACGATCTACCCGCAGCGAGCGCAGGCCTGTATGGCTATCTCGGCTACGACATGATCCGGCTGGTCGAGCATCTGCCCAATGTGAACCCCGATCCGCTGGGCCTGCCCGATGCGATGATGATGCGTCCTTCGGTGGTGGCGGTGCTTGATGGGGTGAAGGGCGAAGTTATCCTTGTTTCCCCGGCCTTCCAAAGCTCGGGGCTGTCTGCGCGCGCTGCCTATGCGCAGGCCGCCGAACGGGTGATGGATGCGCTGCGCGATCTCGAACGCCATCCGCCCACCACCCACGATCTGGGCGAGGTCACGCCCACCGCCGAGCCGGTATCGAATTTTGCCAAGGCCGATTACCTTGCAGCCGTCGAGAAGGCGAAAGAGTACATCGCAGCGGGCGACATCTTTCAGGTGGTGCCGAGCCAGCGCTGGACGCAGGATTTCCCGCTGCCGCCTTTTGCGCTCTATCGCAGCCTGCGGCGCACCAACCCGTCGCCCTTCATGTTCTACTTCAATTTCGGCGGCTTTCAGGTGATCGGGGCTAGCCCGGAAATTCTGGTGCGGGTCTTCGGCGATGAAGTCACCCTGCGCCCGATTGCCGGCACCCGTCCGCGGGGCGCGACGCCGGAAGAAGACAAGGCGCTGGAAGCCGATCTGCTGAGCGATCAGAAAGAGCTGGCCGAACACCTGATGCTGCTCGATCTCGGGCGCAACGATGTAGGCCGGGTGGCCAAGATCGGCTCTGTCCATCCGACCGAAGAATTCATCATCGAGCGCTACAGCCATGTGATGCACATCGTCTCGAACGTGGTGGGCGAGCTGTCGGCCGATCAGGACGCACTGTCGGCGCTGCTCGCGGGCCTGCCCGCTGGCACCGTGTCGGGTGCCCCCAAGGTGCGCGCGATGGAGATCATCGACGAGCTGGAGCCGGAAAAACGCGGCATCTATGGCGGCGGGGTCGGCTATTTCTCGGCCCAAGGCGATATGGATATGTGCATCGCACTGCGTACCGCCGTGTTGAAGGATCAGAAGCTCTATATTCAGGCTGGGGGCGGCGTGGTCTATGACAGCGACCCGGAAGCCGAGTTCCAGGAAACCGTGAACAAGTCCAAAGCCATCCGTCGTGCGGCTGAAACCGCCGGTGCTTTCGCCAAGAGCTCGGGGAACTAGAGACGGGTTTCCCGACAAGCCAAAAACAAATGGCAGGCCGAAGCCTGCCAGATGAATGTCTGAAAGATCAAACGCGGCCCGCCGGATAGATCCTGCGGGCCGTTTTGTTAAGCTTGCCCGCGCAGATAGGCCACCAGCTGCGCCGTCGAGCTGTCTTTGCCCTCGGTGCTCTGTTCTCCGGCCACGATGGGTTCCAGCGCCACGGCCAGTTCCTTGCCCAGCTCGACGCCCCATTGGTCATACGAGTTGATGCCAAGGATCACGCCCTCGACAAACACCCGGTGTTCATAGAGCGCGATGATCTGCCCCAGCACGAAGGGGGTGAGCTTGGGGTAGGCCAGCGTGGTCGAGGGGCGGTTGCCCGGGAACACCCGGTGGCGCGCCTGACGCTCCAGCTCGTCGCCGGTGAGGCCCTTCTCGGCCATCAAGGCGCGGGCCACATCGAGCGAGCGACCATGCATCAGCGCTTCCGACTGGGCCAGACAGTTGGCCACCAGCAGCCGGTGCTGATGAGCCAGATCGGCTTCATGACCTTCAGCGCCCACCATGAATTCGCAAGGCACAATGCCGGTGCCCTGATGGATGAGCTGATAGAAGGCGTGCTGGCCGTTGGTGCCTGGCTCGCCCCAGACCACCGGACCCGAGGCAACATCAAGCCCGGCGCCATCCATCGACACGCGCTTGCCGTTGCTTTCCATTTCCAGCTGTTGGAAATAGGCGGGCAGGCGCAGCAGGCGTTGTTCATAAGGCAGTACGGCGCGGGTGGGGTAGCCGCAGATCTGGTGATGCCAAAGACCAACCAGCGCCAGCATCAGCGGCATATTGGCTGCGCCCTCGGCCTCACGGAAATGCTTGTCCATCGCATGGCCGCCCGCCAGAAACTCGCGGAAATTCTTCGCGCCCACGGCGATCATCACCCCAAGTCCGATCGGACCCCAGAGCGAATAGCGCCCGCCAACCCAGTCTTCGAAACCGAACACCCGGCTCGGGTCGATGCCCCAGCCGGTGGTTTTGTCGACCGCCGAAGACAGCGCCGCGAAATGACGGCCCACCTGCTCGGCGCCTTCCGAGCGGATCAGCCAATCGCGCGCGGTGGCGGCGTTGGTCATGGTTTCGATGGTGGTGAAGGTTTTCGAGGCCACCACGATCAGGGTGGTCGCCGGGTCCAGCACTTTCAGCACGTCATGGATATGCGCACCGTCAACGTTCGAGACATAGTGCAGGCGCGGCCCGTCATGATAGGGCGCCAGCGCCAGCGTGGCCATCACCGGGCCGAGATCCGAGCCGCCAATGCCGATATTCACCACATCGGTAAAGCGTCCGCCACGCGGGGGGCGCACCTTGCCGGTGCGCAGCCCTTCGGCAAAGTCTTCCATCCGCTTCAGCGTGTCATGCACGCCCGGCAGAACATCTTCGCCATCCACCAGAACCGGCTCCGGCCCCGGATCGCGCAGCGCCGTATGCAGCACCGCCCGGTTTTCAGTTTCGTTGATCTTTTCACCCGAAAACATCGCCGCCCGCCGCGAGGCCAGACCGGCCTGATCGGCAAGGCGCAGCAATTGCGCGCGCGCTTCGGCGTCAATCGTGGTTTTCGAATAGTCGAAAAGCAGCCCGTCGGTGCGAACCGAAAACTCTTCAGCCCGTCCGGAATCGGCAAACAGATCCTCAATCCGAAGATTGCCCTGACCGTGCCGGTGGGCCTTCAGTTCATCCCAAACCATTTCCAGTTCCCCGTAATCTAACTTTTTGCCCAATGAACCATCAAACCGTCCAGTATAGCTGATACCGGGGCCTGCAGCGGGTCGTCAATCTTTGCTGCGCGTTCAAGGGCGGCGCGTTTTTCATCACCCAGAATGACCAGATGTTTGCTCATCGCGCCATTCAGCACCGGGGCGCTGAGTGTAACCCGAGGTTCTTCGGCGCCGGGGGCGCGCATCGGCAACAGCGCGGGGGCATCGTCGCCCAGCGCAAGGGCCAGATTATCGGCGCCAGGAAACAGGCTAGCCGTGTGCATATCCGTGCCCATGCCCAGCAAAACAAAGGTCAGCGGGCAAAGCGCCTCGATCTCTTTGCCGGTCGCGGCCAGCGCTGCGTCGGCTTCGACACCCTCGCGGTAGTAGGGGATGAAATGCGCCGCCGCCGCCTTTTCTACAAACAGCCGCTCGCGTAGCAGCCGTGCGTTGGAGCGGGGGCTGCTTTCGGGCACCCAACGCTCGTCGGTCAGCATCACATCGACGCGGTTCCAATCGAGCGAGCTTGCCGAAAGCACATCGAAAATTGGCCCTGGCGTGGTACCACCGGGCACCGCCAGCGAGGTGCGTTCGTTGCCCATCAAGGCCCGGTTCAGCTCGCCCGCGATGGTGTCGGCAAGGCCGAGCCACATGACTTCACTATCGGTATATTCGATCAGCTTCATGAACTGATATCCTTCCACCGGCGTCCGTCCCTGTGCATCAGGATATGCGCATCTTCCGGTCCCGTCGAGCCGGTGTCGTATTGTAGCGGCCGTTCGCCCCGTTTTTCCCAGGTGTCGATGATCGGATCGGTCCAGGCCCAGGCGGCCTCAACCTCGTCACCGCGCATGAACAGCGTCTGGTTGCCACGGATCACGTCCATGATCAGCCGTTCATAGGCGTCGGGCGCACTCTCGGCCTCGTCGCCAAAGGCTTCGGCAAAGCTCATATCCAGCGGCACGTCGATGAGGCGCATCCCGCCGGGGCCTGGCTCTTTGATCGTGACCGTAAGGTCCATGCCCTCATTCGGTTGCAGCCGGATCACCAGCTCGTTGGCGCTTTGCCCGGTATCCTGCTCAAAGATCGAATGCGGCGGCTCTTTGAAGCGCACCACGATTTCGCTCATCCGGGTTTTCATCCGCTTGCCGGTGCGTAGATAGAAGGGCGTGCCGTTCCAGCGCCAGTTGGCGATGCCCAGTTTCATTGCCACGAAGCTTTCGGTCAGGCTATCGGGGTTTTCGGCATCGTCCAGATAGGACGCGGTTTCGTCGTTGGCCCGGTATTGACCTCGCACGATATCTTCGGTGCCGACAGGCTCCAGCGCGCGGATCACCTTGAGCTTTTCATCGCGCACTGCATCGGGGTCAAACTTTGCCGGAGGCTCCATCGCGATCAGGCAGAGCAGCTGCATCAGGTGGTTCTGCACCATGTCGCGCATCGCGCCGGATTTGTCATAATAAGCGCCGCGCCCGCCGACGCCCACACTTTCGGCCACGGTGATCTGCACATGGTCGATATATTGGCTTTTCCAAAGCGGCTCGAACAGCATATTGCCAAAGCGCACCGCCATCAGGTTCTGCACCGTTTCCTTGCCCAGATAATGGTCGATCCGGTAGATCTGATGCTCGCCGAAATACTGCTCCAGAACCCCGTTCAGCTCGCGCGCCGAGGTCAGATCCTTGCCAAAGGGTTTTTCAACCACGATCCGCGCATCCGGACCGGCAATCTTGTGTTTGTGCAGCCGCTGGGCGATATCGCCGAACAGGTTTGGTCCGACCGAGAAATAGAAGGCCTGCACCATATTCGGGCGCATCTTCCCGGCCAGCTCTTTCCAGCCCGAGGTGCCCATCGCATCGACCGCGACGTAATCGAGCCGCTCAAGGAAGCTTTCGACATTCTGGCGCGCCAGCTTCTCGGCGGGCATGAATTCGGTCAGGGCCGCATCCACAAAGGCGCGGAAATCCGCAGGGCTCATCTCGGCCCGGGCGGCGCCAACAATCCTCGCCTGATCCGGCATCTGTTCATCAAGGAACCGCCGATAGAGACCGGGAAGGATTTTGCGCCGGGCCAGATCGCCCGTGCCGCCGAAAATCACCAGATCAAACGGGTCTACCGGGATAACGCGCGAAACCATGATTCTCTCCATTTTGGCCTTAACGCTTGTCATCGTTAGCGCTAACCTCCGCATTTGCCCGGGTGATAACCCGCCAGTTGACGCGAGTCTAGCATGGCTGGCCCCGGTCACAACGGCACGAAGAGCCGCAGCCTGTCTGGCATGTGCGTATGATCAATACTGCACCACTCCGCAAAGAGAGGTGCTCTTTCGGCAAAAACGGTTTGGCTCAGGCCCGGCGCGCGGCGGCGATCCAGATAAAGACCAGCACCAGCGACCCGATGGCGTTGAAGTTCGCCATGGTGATATCGAGAAACTGTAGCGGGATCATGTCCGACAGACGCCACGGGATCTGGTCGCACATCACCACCGGAGTGGATTGAAGTTGCGCCAGCAGATCGTCGGCGCTCAGCCCGCCAATATTGCCTCCGCCAGTGCAGGAGGTCGGGCCGGGCCACCATTTGCGCTCAACCCCGGAATGATAAAACCCGATCGCCGACGTGGTGGCGAGGGCGGCTGCCCCCGGCCAGGCCAGCCAGCGCCAGCGGGTCAGCCAGGCCACCGCGCCGATGCCGATGGCGACATAATGCGGATTGCGTTGCAGCAGGCACAGCTCGCAGGGGGCGTAGCCGAGCGCCTGAAAGATCCAGGCCCCTACGATCAGCGCGGCAGAGGCAAGCGTGGCGGCCAGAATGAACTGACGAGAAGAAAACTGTGTCATAGGTATTTCACCACATAGAAGCCGGCGAGGAGCAGCACCATGAAGATGGTGAAGACCAAACCCAGCCGTTTTTCGATGAAGTCCCGGATCGGCTCACCGAATTTCCACAGGAGCGCTGCAACGATGAAAAAGCGCAGGCCGCGTGCAACGACGGAAGCCAGCATGAACACGGTGAAATTCAACTGCGTTACGCCCGACAGGATGGTGATCACCTTATAGGGGAAGGGCGTCACCCCCGCGATCAGCACCGCCCAGGCGCCATATTCGTTGAACTTGGCGTTGAAAGCCTCCATCGCATCGGCTTTGCCGTAAAACTCCAGCACCGGCTGTCCGACACTTTCAAACAGGCCCCAACCGATCAGATAGCCCAGCATCCCACCCAGAACCGAAGCAACCAGCGCCACGGTGGCGATAGTAAAGGCGCGGTTCGGGCGGGCGATGATCAGCGGGATCATGATAATGTCGGGCGGAATCGGGAAAATCGAGCTTTCGACAAAGGCCACGAAAGCCAACGCCCAAAGCGCATGACGGCTCTCGGCCAGATGAAGAGTCCAATCGTAAATTCTGCGCAGCATAGCCCACCCCGAGTTTCGCGCTGTTGCAGCATGGCAGCGGAATAGGGTCAAGCCGCAAGCGCCTGAGCCATGGTGAATGCGCGGTGATTGACGCTGGCAAACCACAAGGTTAGAGGAGGGGGCGGGCCCGAGTGGCGGAATGGTAGACGCAGGGGATTCAAAATCCCCCGACTTCGGTCATGTCGGTTCGAGTCCGACCTCGGGTACCAGCCCACAAGCATGTAAATCGCCTTTGGGCAAAGATGCCCGGCCTCATGCGCCGTTTTCTCAAATTCTCCTGATAAAGCACGCGCCGTTGCGCGAATTCCCGTATGCGGCGATTCGCCATGGGGTTAGATCAGTGTTCTCTTGGAGGAACAGATTGCGGCCATTCGCGCAGATTGGTGCCCGGTGAAGAACGTCGGTTCGTCCAAAATTGTCTAATTCTTTCATCAATTGTGACCGACTGTGTTTATGAATGAGGCAGATTGGATTGTGCCGATTTTGAGAACGGAAACTGCCGCAGATTGAGTGCTGATTGGGGGCCATTTTCCGAAATCCCGCCAGTTTCTCAGGAAACAGGAAATCGGGTTTGTTGAGGCTACCCGCATAGGTTGAAGTGGGTTCGCTAGATGGAAACAATCAGGCAAAAATTCGTCGTTGCCGGGCCAGAGATTAAGGCGGCGCGTTAACCATTTAGGAACGAATTTTGCCACTTTTCGGCCAAATTTGCTTTGTCCCGGCTGCCCAATGAGTTAAATCTCAATTGCCCAACTGGGGGGCGATGTCTGTAGGCCACGGGGGCGGCCGCACACGAGCCACGGATTTCTGTGGGGAGATAGAGTCTGCTGCTGTCAAAAGCGGTGGGACGCGAGGGATCACGCCGGGAGTGCACCTGCATTTCCGAACGGTCTTTGCAGTGCCTCAGTCGGGGCGGTCGCGCTATTTCTCAGCATACCCTGTGACATCGCTCTCTGTGCGGTCCCCGTGACCTCGATCGCCTTCCTCCGGGGAGAACGTACTAGGTAAGGGATACCAACATGCTGTCCGTCAAAGGATTTGATCTGTCTTCAACGGCTTTTCACGGCGACTTTGGGGTGCGTTTTCTCGGCGCTGAAGAGATTGGGCAGGTATATGAGATCGCTGTAGCGCAGGCGCGCGCGGCGCAGGAAGCGGAACAGGGGCAGTCGGTGCATGTAGCATCTGATGAGCGCATTGTGGGGAACGTGTAATATGGCGACGGATTTTATTTGGGGCGGCGACAAAGACGATAAGGATTGCGAGCCCGGCGGCGGTACGCCGATGGCTGGCGACGGGATCGTTTCGGGAACCGCAGGCAATGACGTAATTGATGCGGCCTACACCGGCGATCCGCAGGGCGACATGGTTGACAACAACGACGCGATCCTGCCCGGCGAATATGGCAATGACGATATCATCGTGGCCGGGGCTGGTGATGACACCGTCGTGGCGGGCGATGGCAATGACGAGGTCTATGCCGGGTCGGGGAACGACACCGTCTCAGGCGGCGCGGGCAATGATTACATCCGTGGCGACGACAATGGCGATTATGCCACTGGCGATCTGATCACCAACGGCTCGTTTGAAGACACCAGCGGGATGAGCGATTCATCCTACGGCTATAACGAATATGGCGGGCTGCCGGGTTGGACCCTGAGCGATCCGAATGTGAAAGTCGACGTGCACGACGATCACCGTGACGGGATTGATCCGACCGACGGCAACAACTGGCTCGATCTTGAATCGACCCCGGGCAACATCTCGATCCATCAGGATGTGCAAGGGGCGGTTGATGGCGCCGAATACACCCTCTCGTTCTCGGCTGGCGAAAGCGCCGACCATGACGGCAACACCTTTGATGTGTATTGGGGCGGTGAAAAGATTGCCTCGATTGACCCGACCAACGGGTCGATGACCGATTACACCTTCACCGTGGTCGGTGGCGCAGGCGATGGGTCGGACCGGCTGGAATTCGTCGGCACCGGCGAAGAAACCGACAATATCGGCGCGTCGATTGACTCGGTCAGCCTTGTTGGTCCGATCGACGATGCCAGCCTTGCGGGCAATGATGTGATCGACGGTGGCGCTGGTGACGACACCATCTACGGCGACGATGGCAACGATATTCTGATCGGTGGAACCGGCACCAACTACCTCGCTGGTGGCGACGGTGACGATACCTTCATCGGCGGCGACGGGGCCGACACCTTCCACGGTGGGAAGGGGCAGGACAATATCGATTATTCCGGCTCCGATGCGGCGGTGACTGTTGATCTGTCGACCAAAGTCCTGTCCGGCGGCGACGCTGACAATGACACCATTCTCAGTGGCGTCGACGGGGTGATCGGGTCGGAATATAACGACGTGCTGACCGGCTTCGATCAGCAGGGCTCCTCGCCCGATGACACCTTTACCAACCAGTTCTGGGGCAATGGCGGCGACGATATCATCACGGCCAAAGCTGGAGATGATTTCATCGACGGTGGCGCCGACAATGACACGCTGAGCGGTGGCGCTGGCAATGATGAGATCCTTGGCGGCACCGGCAATGACACCATCGAAGGCGGCGACGGCGACGACGTGATCACCGGTGGTCCGGGTGCGCTGGACGGCGCGCTTCCCGATCGGGGCTATCCGGGCCTGTACCCGGGCGATAGCGATCCCTATGACGACCGCGACACGATCATGGGCGGTGCCGGGAACGACACTATCTCGGGTGGCGATGACAACGACTATATCGATGGCGGTGCCGATAACGACACCATCGATGGCGGCATTGATGATGACACCATTCTCGGCGGTTCCGGCGATGACTACATCGTGGGCGGCGAAGGGTCGGACAGCATCGACGGCGGTACCGGCGATGACACCATCTATGGTGGGCTGGATCCGATCTATCCCGATGAGCTGAACATCCGCGATGATGCGGGCGATCTGGTCACCGATAACGGCATGGACGAGATCCATGGCGGCGACGGCAATGATACGATCTTTGGTCAGGACGACGACGATACGATCTTTGGCGATGCCGGCAACGACACGATCGACGGCGGGATCGACGAAGACGTGATTGATGGCGGCGCCGATAACGACACGATCGACGGCGGCCAAGGCGACGACGTGATTGCTGGCGGCAGCGGCGACGATGTGATCGAAGGCGGCACCGGCGACGACGTGATCTATGGCGATAGCGGGCTCGGCACGGGCACAACCTCGCCGGTCGAGATCACCGTCACCAGCGAAGCGGCTGGCATGGGCAACCAGGTGTTCGCCTATACCATCGATCCGGTGACCGGCGAGATTTCCAACATCGAGATCCTGGCTGAGGAAGCCGACAGCGCCACCGGCATTACCTTCGAATACAACGCTCCTGTGGGCGCTGTGGTCGGCGTTGGCATCATGAACGAAGATGGCAGCTTCTACTCCTCGGGCTATGGTGACAATGTTGACCTGAACCCCGACAATCTGGAGCACACCATTGGCGAACAGCATGCCGATGGTTCGGTGACGCTGAGCTTCGAAGATCGCGGCGGCTTGGGTGACAACGATTACAACGACGTTGTGATCCACGTGAACCTCGGCTCTTCCGGCACGACGCTGGACAATGCCCATTTCGACTACACCTCGACGGTCAACGTCACTGGCGAAGACGCTGATGGCGGTGCCGATGGCAATGACATCATCACCGCTGGCGACGGCGATGACCTGGTGTTCGGCGAAGGTGGCAATGACACCATTGATGGCGGCGCCGGCAACGACGATCTGCATGGTGGAGCTGGCACTGATGAGGTCAGCGGCGGCGAAGGCAACGACATGATCTCCGGCGGCGAGGGCGACGACACGCTCATCGGCGGTGAGGGTGACGACAAGCTGTCCGGTGGTGTCGGCAACGACACGATGGAAGGCGGCGCTGGCAACGACTCGCTCGACGGCAGCGAAGGCGCTGACACGATGTCGGGTGGCGACGACCGCGATACCTTTGTGGACCTTGGCGCCGGCGACGTGATCGACGGTGGCGAAGGTGGCGACGATTGGGATACGCTCGAGCTGAAAGGCAGCACGGAACCCGGCGGCAAGCTGCACGTCACCTATACCTCGGCTGACCACGAAGACGGTTACGTTACCTACTGGGACAAAGACGGCAACGAAACCGGCACCCTGCAGTTCGAAGAAATCGAAAACGTTGTGCCTTGCTTTACCCCGGGTACGATGATCGCGACCCCGCAGGGCGAGCGTCGGGTGGAAGAGCTGAAAGTCGGCGACCGGGTGATCACCCGTGACAACGGCATTCAGGAGATCAAATGGGTCGGTGCCAAGCCGGTGGGCTACAAGGAACTGAAGACCGATGATCACCTGAAACCGATCATGATCCGTGCCGGATCGCTCGGCAACGGGCTGCCGGAACGTGACATGATCGTCAGCCCGAACCACCGTGTGCTGGTGGCCAATGACCGGACCGCGCTCTATTTCGACGAACGCGAAGTTCTGGCGGCGGCTAAGCATCTGGTTGATAACAAAGGCATTCAGATCGTCGAACCGCTGGGGGTGACCTATATTCACTTCATGTTCGAGCATCACGAAGTGGTGCTGTCAGATGGCGCCTGGACCGAGAGCTTCCAGCCGGGTGATTACTCGCTGAAAGGCATCGGTAATTCGCAGCGTCAGGAACTGTTCGATCTGTTCCCGGAGCTGAAGAGCCAGGAAGGTCTGGAAGACTACACCGCGGCGCGGCGTATTCTGAAGAAACACGAAGCCCAGATGCTCGTGCGCTAATGCAGCTGTCGGCCGGTCGCGGACTGGCCGACATCCGAATCGGAAAGGCTGGGGGCAGCCTCGGTCCGACGGGCTGTAGCGCATTCCTGCCCTTGGGCTAAGCTTGCGCTGTTCCGATCAGGTAAACAATCCCGCCATAGAGCGGGATTGTTTGCGTATGGGGATACAAATCATGGCAAACCGGCGGTAATTTGCCGCCGAAAACGTGTGTTAACGTTACGTCAAGCTTCTCGTTGGGAAGTAACTAATTAAACACTTGGTTACCTATTACTTTCGGAGCTTATGGGGGGCTCAGATGGCAAATATTAATGGAACCAATACGAACGACACCATTACCGGTACGAGTGACAACGATATTATTAGCGGTGGCGCCGGCGATGACCAGATTAATGGAGATCAGGGCGACGACGTAATTTTCGCAGGTGATGGACATGATATCGTCCATGGTGGCGATGGTAACGATGTCATCCATGGTGGTGGCGATAACGATGAGCTCTTCGGCGATGCTGGTGCCGATACGTTCTTCATTGATGAAGCGACAGACGCCTCGTCAGGCATTCTGAATACCACCGTTTATGGCGGCTCGGGTGGTGTCGATGACGACACGCTCAACGTTCAGGCGTTGCTGGATCAGGGCTTTGTCGTCAATCACCTGGTTATGAACCCGGAAACCAACGGTGAGGCGGGCTATAATGGCCAGGTGACGCTGAACAATCCCGATACCGGCCAGACGATCAATATCAACTTCAATGACATCGAAAATGTCATGGTGCCCTGTTTCACCCCGGGCACGATGATTACAACCCTTCAGGGCGAACGGCCGGTGGAAGAGCTGCGCGCTGGCGATTTTGTTGTCACCCGCGATAACGGGCTGCAGGAAATCAGTTGGGTTGGTCAGAAGGCCCTGGGCGGTCAGGATCTGGCGGTAACACCCGACCTGCGTCCGGTGCTTGTCCGGGCTGGCGCGCTTGGCCGTGGCCTGCCTATGCGGGATATGGTGGTTAGTCCCAATCACCGCCTGCTGATCACCGGTGAGCGTCCGGCGCTCTATTTCGACGAAACCGAGGTGTTGGCTGCGGCCAAGCATTTGGTGGACGGAAAGGGTATTCAGCGCCTTGAAACTGCGCCGGTGACCTATGTGCATTTCATGTGCGAGCGTCACGAGGTAGTGCTGTCGAACGGGAGCTGGACCGAGAGCCTTCAGCCCGGCGATCAGGCCCTGAAAGGGGTCGGGGCTGCGGCGCAAAACGAGATTTTTGCGCTGTTCCCGGAGCTTGCCAATCCGGCCGCCCGTGAAAGCTTTACGGCCGCGCGGCGGGTGCTGAAACGCCACGAAGCGATTGTTCTGACGAAATAACCTGCCGCATTAGCAAGGTTTAAGTATCGGGGCCGGGTCTGATGATCCGGCCCCGTTTACGTTTTGCACATCAATATTTCTTAAACTTGTGGCTATCGAAGTTTATCCCCGGTTCACGCTATGTTGCACTTTCGCTCACCCGATTTCGAAACCCGCCTGCCGCGCCTTTTCGCCCAAACTGGCGACGAGGACGACGCGCAGCATTTTACCGGGATGGGGTTTGCCCCGTCCGGGTTTACCGGGGCCTCTGTGGTTGCCACCGATCGGGGCGATGTTCTGGTGCGCGATCTGCGGATGGGTGATCTGTTGGTCACCCGCGATCACGGGCTGCAGCCCCTGCGCTGGCTTGGCGCGAATACGGTGATCTATCACGACGAAACCAACGCGCTCGATCCGGTCCCGCGCCACGGGCCTATTCGTATTCGTGCGGGCACCCATGGCACCAACCCTGATGCGGGCAATCTGGTTCTGGCGCCGGGGCAACGGCTTTTGGTGCGCAACCCTTTGAACGAGCTGCTGTTTGGGCAGGCTGAAGTGTTGGCGGCGGTGGGGGATCTGACCCATCTTGATGGAATTGATCCGCTTGATCGTGCCACCGGGCGCTGGGTGCATGTGCTGCTGGACGCGCATGAACTGATCCGGGTGAACGGGATCTGGCTGGAAAGCCTTGCGCCCGACATGTGGTCGATCAGCACTGGCTATCCCGAGCTTGAAGACGAAATCGTCGCCGCTCTGCCGCGTCTTTGTTTTGACAGCTACGAGGCGAGCTATGTGGTGGCCCGGTTGAGCCTAGAGGCGCGCGAGGCCTGCCTGCTCGATACGATCTGATCAGCGCCCGGTTCTGATCAGCGCCCGGTGTCGTGCCGCCAGCGCGCCCAGTCTTCCGGCGTGTCGAGATCGGTGAGCGCATGGCGGGCTGGCAGGGCGGTAAGGCGCTGCCGCGACCTTTGGGCTTTCAGCACCTCCCGTGCGCCCTGATCGCCACGAAGCTGCGCCAGAGCTGCAAAATCGCGGGCGGGGAACAGCACCGGATGGCCTGGTGTTCCGTCTTCGGCAGAGCCGCGCAGGATGGTTTCCCCGTCGAAAGCATCCAGAATGGCCGAAAGGTCGGTGCCGGTAATCTCGGGCATATCAGCCAGCAGGATCATCACGCCGGGCGCATCCGGGGGCAGGGCGGCGATCCCGGCTTTCAGGCTTTCCGCCATATCCGAACCAGGGTTGGGCACCTCTACAAGGGTTGCCCCGCGCCCTTCAATCGCCGCCCAACGGCCCGGGGCTTCGGCGCGCGGGGGCAGGGTGACAATCACCTCTGCCCCGGTTGCCAGTGCCGTCTCAAGGCGTTCGGCCAGCAAGGGCTGCCCACCCACCTCTTCCAGCAATTTATCTGTCCCCCGCATCCGGGTTGAGGCCCCGGCGGCGAGCAGAAGGATGACCTGTCTGTTTGGCTGCATGAGTGTGTCCAGTGTTTGCGCCGTTTGGGATTTTTTATATGGCGGAAGCAGATGCGATGCCTACGTAACGTAATTCGTCGAAAGAAATTAGTAACGCTGTTGCCTATGCTTTGCCTTTGTTAGGGCGTGCGAAAGCAATTTTTCCATGAGGTTCACTATGCCTACCACACCCAAAATTCGCAAATTTGCGTCTTTCATCTCTGCCGCGGCTCTGAGCCTTACTGCGGGCGCCGCACTGGCTGGAAACACTCTGGCACCTATTATCGAGGAGGAACCCGTAGCGGTGGACACCGGCGCTGGCTGGACCGGGTTCTATGCAGGTGTTCATGCTGGCCCTGGTTGGTCAGATGACAGCTACCATGGTGGGTCTATCGTGGCATTCGGTGTGCAGGCAGGTTTTCTCTTCGATATGGGCAGTATCGTGTTGGGAGCGGAAGCTGCCTATTCCATGCATAAACTAGACATCTGGGTCACCGATCAGGATACCTTCGATGGCAAGTTCCGCGTTGGCTACGATGCCGGTCGGTTTCTTCCCTATGCCACCGCCGGGGCTTCTTATTATCGAGTCAATGGCGATGGAAGCATGATGGCCTTAGTCGGTGCTGGTGTCGATTTCGCTGTGAGCGATCATGTTCGCATTGGTGGAGAATACCTGCACCAATGGAATGACACCTACTCCCATCACGGCAGCCCGACTTTCGCTTTTAAGGCCGATACTGTTACGCTGCGGCTGAACTACGGATTCTAAACCGTTATCAGATTCAGAAATGAAAACGGCGCGAGATTTCGCGCCGTTTTTTGTTTCTTTCGCTTTCCGCTCATTTCTCGGGGATCAGCCCGCGCGGACTGAAGCGCAGCACCAAGAGCAGGATCACACCCATGGTGAGCAGGCGCATATGGGCGGTCGAGGCAAGCAGGTGGGCCTTCAGCGCCGAACCATCCGACATAAAGGCGGTGAGATGCTCCATCAGCCAATGGCTGATCGGCTCAACTTCGATCCAGAAGAACCAGATCACAAAGGCCCCGAGCACGGCGCCCCAGTTGCTGCCCGACCCGCCGACGATCACCATCACCCAGATCAGAAAGGTGTAGCGCAGCGGTTGATAGCTAGAGGGGGTCAGCTGGCTGTCGAGCGTGGTCATCATCGCGCCCGCGATCCCCACCACGGCCGAGCCGATGATGAAAATCTGCAAGTGGCGGCGCGTCACGTTCTTGCCCATGGCGCCCGCTGCAACCTCGTTATCGCGGATCGCGCGCATCATCCGGCCCCAGGGCGATTTCAGAGCCATTTCGCTCATCCAGATCAGCACCAGCAGCACCACGAGGAACAGCCCGGCATAGGCGAGCTTTACGGTCACCGACGAGGCGGTCACCGGGTCCATGCCGATACCCGAGACGAAATTGACAAAACCGTCAGAGGCTTGCAGGTCAACTTCATAGGGCACAGGGCGCGGCAGGCCGACGACGTTTTTGACCCCGCGCGCCAACCAGTCTTCGTTTTTCATCACGGCGATGATAATCTCGGAGATCCCCAGCGTGGCGATGGCCAGATAGTCCGAGCGCAGCCCGAGGGCGGTTTTGCCGATGGCCCAGGCGGCGAAGGCTGCCAGCAGCCCGCCAACCGGCCAGGCGATCAGAACCGGCAGGCCAAGACCGCCCAGAAAGCCGGTGGAGGCAGGATCAATGGCCTCAACTGCTTCGACACCCGGATCGAGAACCGCGCGATAAGCAAAGAAGCCAACAACCAAAAGCACGGCCATCGCTAGCGCGCGGGTGCGGCCCGGCTTCATCTTCTTGTAGGTGACGATGGCCCCGGTCAGCAGCGCCGCCGCATAGGCCAGCGCAAACAGGATGCGAAAGCCCCCGGCATTCCAGGCTTCGGGCACCGGCGCTTCGGACACCACCACCACGGCCAGACCGCCAAGCGCGACAAAGCCCATGATCCCGACATTGAACAGGCCCGCGTAGCCCCACTGCATGTTCACTCCGAGCGCCATGATCGCCGAGACAAGGCCCATATTCAGCAGCACCAGCGCCACGTTCCAGCTTTGCATAAAGCCGACGCTGAGGATCAGAGCCGCGACAACGGCGAACAGGCCGATATTTCTCCAATTCACGCTCATACCGATTTCCCCTTGAAGAGCCCGGTGGGCTTGAACAGCAGCACGATCACCAGAATGGCGAAGGACACGGCAAATTTGTAATCGGTCGACAGAAGCTGAACGAGTCCCGAGGGCTCAAGGCTGTCGGGCATCAGGTAGACCAGCACCTTTTTCCAGGCATAGGTGATACCTACTTCGGAAAACGCGATGACAAAACCGCCGGCGATGGCGCCCAGCGGGTTGCCCAGCCCGCCAACGATGGCAGAGGCAAAGATCGGCAGCAGAAGTTGGAAATAGGTGAAGGGTTTGAAGCTCTTGTCCAGCCCGTAGAGCACGCCAGCGATGGTGGCGAGCGCGGCCACGATCAGCCAGGAATAAAGCACCACCCGCTCGGGGTTGATGCCCGAAAGCAGCGCAAGATCCTCGTTATCCGAAAAGGCGCGCATGCTCTTGCCGGTGCGGGTGTGGTTGAGGAACCAGAACAGGGCCGCAACCACCAGAATGGCGGTGACAATGGTGAGCCCTTGCGATGTTTTCAGCGCAAGCCCTTCGTGGAGGCCGGTCCAATGTTTGAAATCGCGTGCCGAGATGATGAAGCGCGCGCCATCGGCAAAGTTCTGTTGGCCGGGACCAACGATGAAGCGCACAACGCCGTTCATGATGAACATCACCCCGATCGAGGCCATAACGAAGACGATGGGTTTCGCCTTGGCGCGCCGATAGAAGCGATAGACCATCCGGTCGGTGGCCAGCATGATCGCCGCGGTGACAAGAATGCCGAAGGGCAGGGCCAGCAGCGCCGTGGGCAGCGGCCCCAGGTTGATGCCCATCGACTGGAACCACCAGGTGAACAGCATTGTCGCCATGGCGCCGAAGGCCATCTGGTCGCCATGGGCGAAGTTGGAAAAGCGTAGGATGCCGTAGATCAGCGTCACCCCGAGCGCACCGAGGGCAAGTTGCGAGCCATAGGCCATGGCCGGGATCAGCACATAGTTGGTTAGTGCTACGAGGGCGTTCAACAGGTCCATCAGAAGTGGTTCTCACAGGTTAGGGACGTCAGTTGCCCCATGACGGGGGACACAATTGGCAGTCGGTGGAGCAGGGCGCGCAGGTGCCCATCGTTGTTCACGCCGTCAAGAAGGAAGGCGAAGCGGTCGGTTGCGCCGGACCAGATGAACGGGCCGTTTGCCGAGGCAGCATAGCCGGGGGCGGTGGTGTTCGCATAGGTCATCGTTACCTGGCCCGTCCCGTTCGCGTCCACATCGTCCGGGGCGACGGTAACCTGCAGGGCCACGCCTTCGCTATCGGTGCAGTTGAACACAAGCCGCGCCCCTTCAGCCAATGCCGCGACAGGCGACATGAGCAGGGCAGCAGCAAGAAGGGCGGGGCGCAGGATCATGCGGCGTCTCCGCTTTGGCATTGGCCGGTGTAGTTCGGCACGCTTTGAGCTCCGGCCCAATACAGCTGCACCGAACCATCGGGCGCGATGATAATCCGATCATTGCCCGCAAGGAAAGTCTCGGTCCCCATCTCGCTGCGGTGATTGAGCGGATAGGCCGCGTTCACGCCAGCGGTTTCCATCAGCGTTTCGCTGCCGGTTTCATTGGCCTGTTCCACGATGGAAAACTGCCATTGGATTCCCGAAGCCACCCCCTGAACCGCGCAGGCATAAAGATAGGGCCCCTCGGGCGGGACAATCACCAGCGGCGCGGTCATCGTTGCAATCGGCGCGCTCTGGTCAACGTCCGGTGTCAGCGACATGCAGGCCGACAGCGCAGCGAGCGCCGGAACGAACAGGGCAAATTGGGGGGTCATGCGGGCATCTCCTTGCAGCTGCCATGGCGGAGGGGGGCTAGGGTTTTGGCCATGCCACAGCCTCGCAGGAGCCGAAATAATAGATCATCGCCGGTTCTCCGGCGGGTGGGTACAGGCGGGAATTCGACATGCCAGCGGTGTCTTTCGTCGACAGCACGCCAACGAAATCGCCCAAAGTGTAGCGGGCCGAAATGGTCAGATCGCCCTGATCCTCGCCGGTTTCATACACCTGCGCGGTGACACCGAGAAATGTGAAGGTTCCAGCTTTGGGATCATAGCTCGCGGGTTCCGATACCTCGCTGCAGGTCTGGCTCTCGCGGTCGCAACGGCTGACGAAAGAGCAGTCAATCCGGCTTTGGGGCGCGACGTTTCCGGCGGCGATTGCCAGCCCGGGCAGCAGCGTGAAAATGGCGAATGCACCGGCTTGCAGGCCCGGCATCCCGGTACCGCACCGCGCAGGGCCATCCTGACGAGTTGCCAGCCCCACCATGCTCAGCCCCCGAGGAAGCTCTGGCGGACTTCCGGATCGGCCAACAGGTCTTTCCCGCTGCCGGTATGGGCGTTCGCGCCCTGAACGAGCACATAGCCTTTGTCCGCGATTTCAAGAGCTTGGCGGGCGTTCTGCTCAACCATCAACACCGGCAGACCGGTGCGTGCAATCTCGATGATCCGGTCAAACAGCTCGTCCATCACGATCGGGCTGACGCCCGCTGTCGGTTCGTCGAGCAGCAGAACTTTCGGCTGGGTCATCAGGGCGCGGCCCACAGCTACCTGCTGGCGCTGACCGCCCGAAAGCTCGCCCGCCGCTTGATGGCGTTTTTCCTTCAGGATCGGAAACAGGTCATAGACCTGCTCCATCGTCGCCGAGAAATCGTCCTTGCGGATGAAGGCGCCCATTTCGAGGTTTTCCTCGACCGTCATCGAGGTGAAAATATTATGGGTCTGCGGCACAAAGCCCATGCCCTTGGCCACCCGGGCTTGCGGGCTGAGCGCGGTGATGTCTTCGCCGTCAAGGCGCACCGAGCCTTCGCGCAGATCAAGCATCCCGAAGGTCGCTTTCATCGCAGTAGATTTCCCGGCGCCGTTAGGGCCGACGATCACAGCGATCTCGCCCTGGTTCACCGCGATAGTGCAGGCGTGCAGAATGTTCGGCCCGCCTTTGCTATAGCCGCCGGTCATCGCGTCGCCGATCAGAAAGGGTTCGCTCATTGATCGACCTCCAGCAGCGCCAGGACAGCTTCGTCATGCGCCGCGCTTTGAGCATCAGTCAGGCTTTCGCCGGGTTCGATGGTTTGTACCATCACCAGTTCATTGCCGCTTTGATAGGCGGTCACTTCCGCGACCATGCCCGCTGGCAGCACAAAGGCGGCGGTGGCGGCGTTTTGCCCCTCGCGCATGGCGGCGGGTTCCAGCATCTCAGCGCCGTCGATCGCAAAACTATCCAGAACGACCGTAAGCCCTTCTGCGGTGCCATCCCAAGCGTCGCGGGCGAATTCTGGCATTACCCCCAGCATCAGGATGACGTTATCGGCGACGTAATTGGTGGTGCCAAGCCTGGGCGCATACTCGCCATTCACCCCGTCCCAGGACGAGCCTGTGGGGCAGAAATTCACTCGGTCGGTGACGCGGCTGCAATCGTTGGCCAGACCCGGCGTGGCGGTGGACAGTGCGATGAACGCGGAAAGAACGGCGCGCTTCATGACTCGATCATGTCCTTGTTCTTCAGCCCGGTGCCCAGATAGGCCTCGATCACCGCCTCATTGGCCTTGATCTCTTCAAGCGAGCCTTCGGCCAGAACCTTGCCTTCGGCCATACAGATCACCGGATCGCAAAGCCGTTCGATGAAATCCATATCGTGTTCGATCACCACGAAGGTGTAGCCGCGCTCTTTGTTGAGCCGGATAATCGCGTCGCCGATGGTATTCAGCAGGGTGCGGTTCACGCCCGCGCCGACCTCGTCGAGAAACACGATCTTGGCGTCGACCATCATCGTACGGCCCAGTTCCAGCAGCTTTTTCTGGCCGCCGGAAATCTGCCCGGCCTTATGGTCGGCCAGATGTTCGATGGTGAGAAATTCCAGCACCTCATCGGCCTTGGCGCGCAGGGCACGTTCTTCATCGGCGATGCGTTTGCGACCGAACCAGGTGTTCCACAGATTTTCGCCCGTCTGGCCGCCGGGCACCATCATCAGGTTTTCCCGGCAGGTCATCGAGCTGAATTCATGGGCAATCTGAAAGGTTCTGAGCAGGCCTTTTTCGAACAGCTCATGCGGCGGCAGGCCGGTAATGTCTTCGCCTTCCATCGTCACCAGGCCGGATGTGGGTGGCAAGACCCCGGCGATGACGTTGAACAGGGTGGTTTTTCCAGCACCGTTGGGGCCGATCAGCCCGGTGATGGATCCGTTTTCGATTTGCAAAGATGCACCATCGACCGCATGAAAGCCGCCGAAATGTTTGTGCAGGTTTTCAACCCTGATCACGTTTTCCCACCCCCAATGTTACAGCCCGGGGTATTGGCCCCGGGCTGCACGATTCGCAAGCCGTCCGTTCGGATTAACGGAACTTCACGGTTTCGTAGTCGCTGCCGGTGATGGTGTATTCGCGGTAGGTGCCCGCGGCTTCACCCGGTCCGATCAGCTCAACATTGGTGGCGCCGACATAGTCGACATCGCCGCCAGCCGCGATGATGTCGAGCGCTTTGCCCAGCTCACCCGGCAGGATCGGTTCGCCCGGCGCGTTAGCCACATTGAGGATGTTGGCAGCAATCCCGCCCGAGGTGGCTTCGCCAGCCTTGGCTGCAGCCAGTACCAGCAGAGCAGCGGCGTCATAGCTCTCACGGGTGAACGAGCTTTCGCCGTTGATCCCGGCGGCTTCGGTAATCGCTTTGAAGGCATCAGCGCCTTCGCCCTGGCTCCACGGAACCGCCCCGTACGAGCCTTCCATGTCGGCGCCGAGTTCGGCCATCAGCGAGTCAGCATACATGCCGTCGCCCATCATGAAGGTGTCAAAGGCACCGGTGTCGAGCGAGGCCTGGATGATGCCCTTGCCGCCCTGGTCGGCATAGCCGAGCACGGCCAGCACTTCACCACCAGCCGAGGCCAGCGCGCCGACTTCAGCCGAATAATCGGCTTTGCCATCTTCATGCGGCACGTTGGCGGTGATTTTGCCGCCAGCGGCTTCAAACGACGCGATGAAGCTGTCGGCCAGACCTTTGCCGTAGTCGTTGTTGGTGTAGGTCACGGCGACTTCGTTGATGCCTTTGTCGGCGAGGATGCCAGCAAGCACTTCGCCCTGACGCGCGTCAGACGGCGCGGTGCGGAAGAACAGATCGTTGTCTTCGGCGGTCGAGAGCGCCGGGCTGGTAGCCGAGGGCGAAATCATCGGAACACCGTTCGGCACGGCAACGTTGGCGAGCACGGCGCCGGTCACACCCGAGCAGTCAGCGCCCATGATGGCGACAACACCATCAGAGGTGACCAGACGTTCGGCGGCAGCGGTGGCTGCAGCGGCGTCGGTGCAGGTCGAGTCAGCGCGCATGGGCACGAGGGTGCCGAGCGAGAATTTGCCGGAATCGTTGACCTCTTTCAGCGCCAGTTCAGCCGAGTCGGCCATCATCGGCGTGAGCGATTCGATCGGGCCAGTGAAGCCAAGAATGATCCCGACTTTAACGTCGCCGGCCAGAGCGGTCGAACCCATAAGGGCAGTGGTGGCTGTCGCCAGAAGAAGTTTTTTCATGTGGTACTCCCAGTTGGAACTATAGTTCGCCGGTAACCCTAGCGGTTCTGTCGGAAAAGAAAAGCCTTTCACTGCGGCCTTTTTGTCGCTGAAAGAGCGGGCTATCGCGCGGTGGTTGTTGGGCGGGCGAAGGGGGTGCCGAAAAGGCGTGTCGCGCCCACCTGTTCGCTTCTATGCGCGCTGCCCGGGCTGGCTGCCGCGTTCACGATACGGCGTCGTGTCGTAATGGGCGCGGTAGCATTTCGAGAAATGCGACGGCGAAGTGAACCCACAGGCCAGCGCCACGTTGATCACACTCATCTCGGTCTGCATCAGGAGGTTGCGCGCTTTACCAAGCCGCAGCTCCATATAATAGCGCTTCGGGCTACGGTTCAGGTAGCGGCGGAACAGCCGCTCAAGCTGCCGGGTCGACAGGCCCACATCGGCGGCAAGTTTGGCCGGGCTCACCGGTTCTTCGATATTGGCTTCCATCGCCTGAATCACCTGCGCAAGCTTCGGATGGCGCACGCCAATACGGGTCGGCACCGACAGGCGCTGACTGTCGCGATCGGTACGGATCGTGGTGTAGATCTGCTGATCGGCCACCGCATTGGCCACATCGGGGCCAAGATCGCGGGCGATCAGGTTGAGCATCAGGTCAATCGAGGCAGTGCCGCCAGCCGTGGTCATCCGGTTGCCGTCGATCACATAGACCGAGCGGGTCAGCTCGATTTCGTCGAAATCCTCGGTAAAACCATCACGGTTTTCCCAGTGGATCGTGGCGCGCTTACCATCCAGAAGCCCGGCCTCAGCCAGCGTATAGGTTGCGGTGCAAAACGCCCCGATCGCCACGCCCTTGCGGGCCTCGCGGCGCAGCCAGCTGATCAGTTTCTTGGTGGTGTTGGCCTTAACTTTGACGCCACCACAGACCATGATCGTATCAGAATGACGCAGCTCGACGAGATCCATGTCCAGTTTCACCGAACAGTCAGCGGAACTGATGGCTTCTTCGCCGCCTTCACCGGCCAGCACCCAGCTATAGGCCTCATAGCCCGCTGCTTGATTGGCAAGCCGAAGGGCATCGATCGCACCGGAAAAAGACAAAAGCGTAAAGCCGTTCATCAACACGAACACGAAGCGGCGCGTTGGTTGCTGATCTGTGGCCTGCGTGACGGTCTTGCGACTCATCCTTTCCTCACCTGCTGGAAAAAATAATTCGAGGACCAGATCAGCTTTGACAGTTTCGCGCAAGGGGAAGCAAAGCGGTCGCAGGCAAGTTTGCTTTGCACCTGCGCCCGGGATTGTTATATGTGCCGCCCGAAAGAGCGTGCCGCAGGGGGCGGGGCGCCTTTTAGTAACCGAACGGAGACGGTGATGACGGACTGGACAAAATCCTCGTGGCGCAACAAGCCCCGGGTGCAGATGCCCGATTATCCCGATCAGGCGGCGCTTGGTCAGGTCGAGGCTCAACTTGCCAAATATCCGCCGCTCGTCTTTGCGGGGGAAGCGCGGCGTTTGAAGGCGGAGCTGGCGAAAGTTTCGCGTGGCGAAGCGTTTTTGCTGCAAGGCGGCGATTGTGCGGAAAGCTTTGCAGAATTCGGCGCGGATTCCATTCGCGACACGTTCAAAGTGATGCTGCAAATGGCGATGGTGCTGACCTATGGCGCCAAGGTGCCGGTGGTGAAAGTCGGGCGTATGGCCGGGCAATTCGCCAAGCCGCGTTCGGCCCCGACCGAAACCATTAATGGGGTGGAACTGCCCTCCTATCGCGGTGACATCATCAACGAGCTGGCCTTCACCGAGGCCGCGCGGGTGCCCGATCCCAACAAGATGTTGCAGGCCTATACGCAGTCTGCGGCCTCGCTGAACCTGCTGCGCGCCTTCTCGACCGGCGGTTATGCGGATGTGCATTCGGTTCATTCCTGGACCCTGGGCTTTACCGAGCGCGAAGAAAGCGAACGCTACCGGGCGATGGCCGAACGGATTTCCGACACGCTGAGCTTCATGCAAGCGGCCGGGATCACCTCGGAAACCAACCACGCGCTGCAAACGGTGGATTTCTACACCTCGCATGAGGCGCTTCTGCTCGAATACGAAGAGGCGCTGACCCGGGTGGATTCGACCACCGGGCAGGTGGTTGCTGGCTCTGGCCACATGATCTGGATCGGCGACCGCACCCGTCAGCCTGACGGGGCGCATGTGGAATTCGCCAGCGGCGTGATCAACCCGATCGGGCTGAAATGCGGGCCGACCACCACGGCGGAAGACCTGAAAGTGCTGATGGAGAAGCTGAACCCGGAAAACGAAGCCGGGCGGCTGACCCTGATCGCGCGCTTTGGGGCAGGGAATGTCGGCGATCATCTGCCGCGTCTCATCCGCACCGTGAAGGAAGAGGGTGCCAACGTCGTCTGGTCCTGCGACCCGATGCACGGCAACACGATCAAATCGGCCTCGGGCTACAAAACCCGGCCGTTCGAGCGGGTGCTGGCGGAAGTGCAGCAGTTCTTTGACGTGCATCAGTCCGAGGGCACCGTGCCCGGCGGTGTACATTTCGAGATGACCGGCAAGGACGTGACCGAGTGCACTGGCGGCGTTCAGGCGGTGTCGGATGAAAATCTGTCCGACCGCTACCACACCGCCTGCGATCCGCGCCTCAACGCCTCGCAATCGCTGGAACTGGCCTTCCTCGTGGCCGAGGAACTGGGCGGGCGCGGCAGCACCGAGACGAAACGCGCCTCCGCCTGAGGGCCTCTGCGCCTGATCTGTGGTTAACGCTTCGTGCGGCAAATGTGACGAAAAGAAGGCCCCGGGTTGCACCCCCGGGGCCTTTTTCTTGCTAAGATTGTAGGGTGTCCCGCGCCCAATCCCCGGATTGCGGCAGGTTCCAAGGCGTTTTCCGGTCTGATTCTCAGCGTTTTCCGGGGTGAGGCGCCTGAATTGCGGCCCCCCGTAGGAGCGGCCCGGCGCGACGAATGCCGTGAATGTGGCTCTGCGGATGCGAAAAAGCCCCGGCGCAAGGCCGGGGCTCTATGTGGCCGGGTAAATGCCCGGTGCCCCCACATGAAAACAGTAGGCAATCCTCAGACGCGGTCGATGTCGTGAACAAGGCGCAGGTGCAGGCCTTTTGTCTCGGCCTTTTCCGCAACCTTTTCTTCGCCCATCAGCTTGGCGCGAAGGTCTTTGCGACGGCTGTTACGCTCTTCGATCACCTTGTTCATCTCGGCAATCTTGGTCGCCATCTCTTCGGTCTTCGGCGCGAAGGCGCGCTTCGGCTCGGCCATGCCCGTCACCTCTTGCAGGTTCGGACGCGGTTCCGGCGTGGTCACCGTGAAGTCATTGATATCGCGCTCATAACGGCGCTGCGAGGTCAGCGGATCGGTCAGCAGTGCCTTGGTCTCACGATCGCGGATCATAAAGCGGCGCGGGCCACGGCCAATATCGCCATTCGCCTGCAGCGCGCCCAGAATGCGGGTCGGACGGCCCTGATCGTCGCGCAGCGGCATCAGGATCATCTGCGCATCCAGCGGCGGGCGGCCCATGCCGCTTTCCGAGGTCAGGGTCAGGCGCACGATGGCCGGGCTGTCCATCACATCCTCGATGACCTTCTGCATCTCGCGGCGGGCTTCCGGCAGGAACATCGCCGTGATCGGCATCCCGCGCACTTCCATATTCATCAAATCATTCAAATGCATACCGGCAAGGCGGAAACGCGCGAGGCCGGGAGCGATTTTCTCAAGAACGAATGCATTTTCCAGCACATTGGCAATGCCGCGCGGGTTCAGTTCGGCGCGCGTCGGCATCAGGCGACCATCGCGCAGACCTTCCCAATAGGCTTCAATCTGGGCAACGGAAGGGAAATGCATCTGCCGACGAGCGGGTTGAATGGACACAACCTTACCATCTTTTACATAATCAACATTCATCGTCTTACCCTCTGCAAGCATTGTTCGTTCGTCGTCGGTCGGAGTTGCTGATCCGTTAACTGTTTGGTAACGACGGACTCACGTTCCTTATCCTTGCCTTAATCTGCCACATTTTGGGCGTAAATGGGGCAGAAACTTTACAAATGGTTAATGCCAATGGTTCTCTCGATGACCGGATTTGCCTCGCTCAAGGGTCAATATGGCCCGTGGAGCTGGAACTGGGACATACGCTCGGTCAACGCACGCGGGCTCGATTTTCGGTTCAAGCTGCCGGACTGGATCGAGGGGCTGGAGCCTTTGGTGCGCAAAGCCGTCTCCGAGGCAGTGGCGCGCGGATCGGTCTCGGTCGGGATTCGGATTAGCCGAGAATCAGATGAGGGCGCGCTGGGGGTAAACCTGGCGGCGCTGGAGCAGGCGCTGGTGATGCTCGCCGATATTCAGAACACTGCCGAAACCTGGGGGCTGGAGCTGCGCCAACCGAGCGTGGTCGAGATTGCCGGGATGCGCGGCGTGATCGATTCCAGTCTGCCTGACGACGACACCGCGCCGCTACGGGCGGCACTGGCGGCCGAGCTGCCGGAGCTGCTGGCCGCCTTCAATACGATGCGCGCCCATGAAGGGGCGGCGCTGAAAGAGGTGCTGGAAGGTCAGCTCGACGCCATCGAGGCGTTGGTGGCCGAGGCGCAAGCGGCATTGGAACCCCGGCGCGCGGCACAGGCCGAGGCGCTGAAAGCGGCGCTGGCCCGGGTCATGGCCAATAGCGACGGCGCGGATGCCGACCGTGTGGCACAGGAACTGGCGCTGATCGCGGTGAAAACCGATGTGCGCGAAGAACTCGACCGCCTGGGCGCGCATGTGGCGCAGGCCCGCAGCCTGCTTGCGGGTGACGAAGCCCGGGGGCGCAAGCTTGATTTCCTGATGCAGGAGTTCAACCGCGAGGCAAATACGCTCTGCTCGAAGGCGCAGTTTCAAGAGCTCACCCGGATCGGGCTTGACCTGAAAGCCCTGATCGACCAGATGCGCGAGCAGGTTCAGAACGTAGAATAGGCAGGCGGATGGGCATTCAAACAGATCGGCGCGGGCTACTTGTTATTCTTTCTTCCCCCTCAGGGGCCGGAAAAACCACCCTTGCACGCCGGTTGATGGAATGGGATCCGACCCTCAGCTTTTCCGTCTCAGCCACCACCCGCGCCCCGCGCCCGGGCGAGGTGGACGGCACACATTACCATTTTGTCGATGATACGAAGTTTCGCAAACTGGTCGCAGACGGCGAGATGCTGGAGCACGCCCATGTGTTCGGCCATTTCTACGGCTCACCGTTGGGGCCGGTGAAAGAGGCCATCGAGGCGGGCCGCGATGTGCTCTTTGATGTCGATTGGCAGGGGGCCGAGCAGATCAAGCATTCGGCCCTGCGCGACCATGTGCTGTCGATATTCGTGCTGCCGCCCTCGATTGCCGAGCTGCGCCGCCGCCTTGAGGGGCGCGGGCAGGATGCGCCCGAGGTGATCAGCAAACGGATGCAGAAAAGCTGGGACGAGATCAGCCACTGGCACGGCTATGACTATGTGCTGGTGAATGACGATCTCGACACCACCTATGAGCGGCTGAGAACCATCGTCAGTGCCGAGCGACTGCGTCAGGCGCAGCAGCCGGGGCTGATGCCCTTCATTCGCGGCTTGCAGGCCGAGTTCGAGGAGCGGGAAGGATGATCTACGCGCTTGATGGTGTGGTGCCCGAGCTGGACCCCAGCGCTTGGGTCGCCCCCGATGCCAATGTGATCGGCAAGGTGGTACTGGGCGAGGGGGCGTCGGTCTGGTTCGGCTGCACCCTGCGCGGCGATAACGAGCCGATCATGGTCGGGCGCAATTCCAACCTGCAGGAAAACACCATCTGCCACACCGATATGGGCTATCCGTTGACCATCGGCGAGAATGTGACTGTGGGCCACCGCGCGATGCTGCATGGCTGCACCATCGGGGCAGGCAGCCTGATTGGAATGGGCGCGACGGTGCTGAACGGCGCAGTGATCGGCAAAGGCTGCCTGATCGGCGCCGGGGCGCTGATCACCGAAGGCAAGGTGATCCCGGATGGCAGTCTGGTAATGGGCGCGCCCGGCAAAGTGGTGCGCGAGTTGGACGAGGCCGCGCAAGCAAAGCTCATCGCCAGCGCCCTGCATTACGCCGAGAACGCCGCGCGGTTTCGCGCCGGGCTGACGGCGATCAGCTAAAGCGCGGCCAGCGCGCGGCGAGCCCAGCTACAGGCAGTATCGGGATCATCTAGGGCGGCGTCGGGCAGGGTCCAGTAATTCATGCCCTTGCCATCGCCCATTTTAAAGCGCTCAGACCCTTCCGCCGCCATTTCGTCAGCGAAATCGCCCGACGCTTTCAGATAAACCCGCCCGGTGGACGAGAGAATGGCGAAGATCTGGCCGTCGCAATAGATCGACAGCCCGCCCATCATCTTGCGATGGGTGATCGGGCCAAGGCCCTCAAACAGCTCGTGCGCAAAGGCGATCTCGCTGTCACTCACCGCCATATCAGTGCTCGGCGCTCAGGCTTTCGTCGAACTTGATCGACTCGCCGCAGCCGCAGGCATCGACCACATTCGGATTGCGGAACTTGAAACCGCTCTCCAGCAGCGAGACCTCGTAATCAATCTCGGTGCCAAACAGGAACATCTGCGCCATTGGGGCGATCATCACCCGCGCGCCGTCCTGTTCGACCACCTCATCCATCGGATCGACGCTATCGACGTAATCCATGGTATATTCCATCCCCGCACAGCCGCCCTTTTTGACGCCAATGCGCAGCCCCTCATGGCCGCCCTTGGTCATCAGCTTGGCGATTTCCTTCGCTGCGGTCGGGGTGATACTCACGGCCTGCTTGCCGGGGATCGAAAACATGAAACTCTCCTTGTTCGCCTCTTCAAGGTAAGGCGTCAGTGAGGTTTGCTCAAGAGGCAGTGCGTCAAGAGGCCGTGTGCTACGAGACGTGCGGGCGCAGGTTGCGGTCGGTCAGCAGTTCGGCGAGCGCATCGAGAGCTGCGCGAACTGGCGGGTCGTGGCGGGCCTCGTGATGGGAGACGAGCCATTCTTCGTGCTGTAGCTCATCAATCACCGGGCCAAGGCGTATTAGGCCCGGTTCGTTGTCGCCCGCGAAAATCGGTAGAATGGCCCGGCCAATCCCGGCGCGGGCCAGTTCGACCAGCAGCGCAGCGGAAGAGCCGTGGGTAACCACTTTATCGGCATGATGAGCGGTGATCCAGCGGTTTGACGGTGCCGTAGCGACGTCTTCGGGCAGGTTCACATAGCCCGTCACTTCGGGGGCACAGGCATATTCGGCAAACTGGATAAACGTGGTGAGCCGCCCGGCCAACCAGCTTTGTGTGGGGCGGTTGTTGCGGATGCCAATATCTGCCTCGCGCCGGGCGATATCGAGATAGGCGTTGGACGCGAGAAAATCCGGCACCCAGTTGGAGCTGGGCGACCAGACCCGGGTGATGTTCTGCGCGAGGAACGACGAGGTCCAGTATCCGGCGGTGATCCTCACGCGGGCACGGGGTGTTTTCTGTCCGAAACTGCGCAGGCGATTAGAGATCTCGCGCAGCGGTTCGGCCTCGACCAGCAGCGCGCGGCCCCGGGCGGTAAGGGCGTAGCCACGGTTGCCACGCAAAAACAGCTTTTCGCCCAGGCGCCGTTCAAGTTCGGTGAGCCGTCGCGAGAGGGTGGGAGACGATACTCCTGTGGCCTCAGCAGCGCCGGAAAGCCCACCTGCATCGCTTACGGCCAGAAAGAGCGCGAAGTCGTCGAGAGCGGGAGTATCTTTCATTTCTGAAAGTCCTGTTGCGAAAGCGGCCAATTAACTTGGGGTCAGAGCCAAACTATCTAGAGCCAAAGAAACAATATTGAAAGAGGTTCGCAATGCAAGTCTTGCTCGTTATTCCGGCGGCCCCCTCTGGCCAAGCCAACCAACCGCGAAATGAGATGGAGATGATTGAGGCGCGTATCGCTTCACATCGCAAATGGGCTCTGCGGCGGCGAGGGCTGCGCCTGCGGGCCGCGCTATTCGGCCGACGTAAACTGCAACGCCGGGCCGAGCGTGTCGCTCATAAGCAATCCTGTGGTGCCTGCGTGGCGCCGGAGGCTACATGAAGCCCAGTTCCAGACGGGCTTCGTCCGACATCATGTCCATGCCCCAGGGCGGATCCCAGGTGATTTCGACATTGATGCTTTTTACGCCAGGTACCGGACCGATGGCATCCTGCAGCCAGCCGGGCATTTCGCCCGCTACAGGGCAGCCGGGGGCGGTGAGGGTCATCACCAGCGTCACATCGCCCTCGTCGGAAATCTCGATCGTGTAGACAAGGCCGAGATCGTAGATGTTCACCGGAATTTCCGGGTCATAGACCGTGCGGCAGGCGTCCACCACCGCTTCATAGAGCGGATGGTCCGTGGTCGAGGGCTTGATGAGGGGTGCCCCCTCGATCTGCGGCATTTCAGAATTCATCACGCGCTCCGTAATCCTGACAGAACATATAGGGTTTGATCGGGCGCAGGTCCAGCCCCGTCTGAGCGCAGTTTCAGCCCCGGCATCGCGTGGTTAAATTTTAGTTAATCGCGCCCAAATTGTGCCCGATTGCGCCGGTAACACCTTCCCGACTTGTTTATTTTAGCAGTCAGTTGGGGGCCGCCTTCGCATTCTAGCGCGAGCGAGCGGCGGTGTGGGCATAGAGGTGTACATGTTTGGCAATAGACGTCCGATTTATGAATTTCGTGGCCCCTGGGGTGTTCCGGTGCAGATCGGACCTTCGATTATCTTTCTGTTTTTCCTGTTTGTTTCTTTCAATCACGGCGGGCGGGCGCTGGCCTATGATCTGGCCTTTCTAGCCATCGTTCTGGCGTCGATCTTTCTGCACGAGCTGGGACATGCCTGGGGCGCGCTCATTCAGGGCATCCGTGTGAACCGGATCGTGATCCATGGCGGGGGTGGCTTCTGCGAACGCTCGGTTTTTGCCACACGCAGCCAACAAGAGCTGATCGTGGCGATGGGGCCGCTGGTCAATATTTCGCTCTGGGCGCTGGCTTCTTTGGCACAAACCGCGGCATACCATTTCGGGATGCCGCATAATGCGTTCACCTGGGCGCTCGGCGTTACCGCAATGGTCAACGGGCTTCTGGCGATATTCAATCTGATTCCCGTGCAGCCGCTTGATGGCGGAAAGTTGTTTGAGCTTGTCCTAGCACGCTGGCTGCGCCCCGGAAGCGCCACCTATATCGCCGGAGCCGTCGGGCTGGTGATCGCGGTCCTGTGGGTGCCGATGATGGTCTGGTGCTATTCTGTCTTGGGCTTCGTTTTGCTGTTCTTCCCGTCGCCCACGGCAAACCTTGCGCTGATGCGGCAGGGGCAGGCCGTCAGGAACAGCCTGCAGGCGCGACAGCGCGGCTGACCGGGCCAGATCGACAGATCACCCGCCAGGCTCTAGGCTGGGTGGGTAAGACTTTGCCACAGGAGGAGCGCATGACCGGGCTGATCACCGAGGCTGAGGCGCAGGAGCGCCTCGCGCATCTGCACCCTGATTGGCGGCTGGAGAGCCATACGCTGACCCGTCGCTTTGGCTTCAAGGGCTTTCAAAAAGCGCTGATGCTGGCCAATGCGGCAGCCTATCTGGGGGATCGCGAAAATCACCATCCCGATATCGCCTTCGGATGGGGCTATTGCGCGGTCACCTTTACCACCCATGATATTGGCGGGCTGAGCGAGCAGGATTTCGATTGCGCGGCAAAGCTCGACAGGCTGGTGGCGGGCTAGGCGCGCACCGCGTTGCGCCTAGATACCGAAATGGCGTGACAATCCGGCCGGAAACACCCCGATGCCCCGGACTTGCGAGTGCTCGAGCCTGGGTTTATGGGGGCGGGATGACACAGAGATTTTCCTTTGCGCTGAACGCAACCGATGGCAAGGCCCGCACCGGAGTGATTTCCACCCCGCGCGGCGAGATCCGCACCCCCGCTTTCATGCCGGTCGGCACGGCGGCGACGGTGAAGGCGATGATGCCTGAAAGCGTGGCGGCCACCGGGGCCGACATTCTGCTCGGCAACACCTACCATCTGATGCTGCGCCCGACGGCTGAGCGGATTGCCAGGCTGGGCGGGCTGCACAATTTCATGAATTGGCAAAAGCCGATCCTGACCGATAGCGGCGGGTTTCAGGTGATGAGCCTGGCCGAGCTGCGCAAGCTGACAGAGGAAGGCGTGAGCTTCCGGTCGCATATCGACGGCTCGCGCCACATGCTCAGCCCCGAACGCTCGATGGAGATCCAGAAGCTGCTGGGCTCTGACATCGTCATGGCCTTTGATGAATGCCCGGCGCTACCGGCTACTGATGAGCGGGTGGCAGAATCGATGCGGCTGTCGATGCGGTGGGCGCAGCGGTCGCGCGATGCCTTTGGCGACCGTCCCGGCTATGCGCTGTTCGGCATCCAGCAGGGCGGCGTCACCGAAGAGCTGCGCGGCGAAAGCGCCGAGGCGCTGAAGGCGATCGGCTTTGACGGCTATGCCATCGGCGGGCTTGCCGTGGGCGAGGGGCAGGAGGCGATGTTTGGCGTGCTCGACTACGCCCCCGACATGCTGCCCAATGACAAGCCGCGCTATCTGATGGGTGTGGGCAAGCCCGACGACATCGTGGGCGCGGTGAAACGCGGGGTCGATATGATGGATTGTGTGCTGCCCTCACGCTCGGGCCGCACCGGACAGGCCTGGACCCGGCGCGGTCAGGTGAACATCAAGAATGCCCGCCATGCCGACGATCCGCGCCCGCTGGATGAAGCCTGCACCTGCCCGGCCTGTTCGCATTACAGCCGGGCCTATCTGCATCACGTCTTCCGCGCTGGCGAGATCATCTCGTCAATGCTGCTGACCTGGCATAACCTGCATTACTTCCAAGAGCTTATGGCCGGGATGCGCGCGGCCATTGCCGAGGGGCGGTTTGACGCCTTCGAAGCAGAGTTTCACGCCCAGCGTGCCGCCGGAGATATAGACCCGCTTTAGGGATTGGTCGGATTAGGCAACGTCGCACAAATCCTCTGCGGGTCTTTGCCTCGGCGGCGCTGACCTCGCGGCGGTTTTACGGGCCGCATTCTCGGCGGTCAGCGCGGCGCATTCCGCCGATGACAGGGCGCGCCCATGGGCGGTGCGATAGCCGTTGCGGCTATCCTTGGCGCATTTCGACCGTATCTCAGTGTCCAGCCACCAATCGTCATAGTTGACGGAGTCGCGTCGGTCATTCGGATGCATGGCATTCCATTCAATCGCCGATACGCGGTTATCCATCATCCGGCCGACTGTATCATCCAGCCAGTGCCGCAGCATCCGCCGGGGGCTGATCGCATCGGCGAGGAAGATCATGGTGACTTTGCGATGCCGACCGGTATCGCGGAAGCGGAACTCGGTGACACCGTCAGTCGCATTGTCTGCGATGCCTTCGACAATCCGCAACCGCAGTTTGATATGCTCGAATTTCTCCATCTCGTCGACGAATACCAGATATTCTTCGCGTCGGTCGGGTGGGGCCCAGTGGATCATGCGGATCACCTTATGCGCCGGATCGACGTAATCGACGGAAACCAGTTCATTATCCGCATAGAGATTCCTATGGCCGGGTATGGCGATAAGACCGTACCAAAGGTGATAGAGATCAGTGGTGGAGCGCATCTTGGTCACGACGCGGAAGGTTGTCTTCGGCGTCAGCCGGTCCGACCATTTGCCGTAGAGGAAGTAGTATGAGCCGAGCAGCGCCGCGAGATAGATAATGCCGCCTTGAGTAAAGTCGGCATTCGGGCGCGCCAGATTGGCGACGCTGTCAGGCAGGAGCCAACCGATCATGGCAAAGATGAGATTGGCGAAGGCCACAACTTCGATGAAGTGTCGATATTGCCGTGCGTAGATCGCCACGATCGGCATGGCGAGGAAGATGCCAATAACGACAAGGATTTCCGACTGAACGTGAGGGATCGGGTCGGGCAGGGAATTCGGCGCGAAATAGGCGGATATCAGGATGAGCGTGGCCGATAGTATGAAACGGCGACGGTCGCGAAAGAGATGACGGACATAATTCGTTAGCATTTTGTGCTCCGGAGGTTGCCGCCAATCTGAGTTGAGAAAACGGCAACAATTTGACTAACCGAGCCGTTCGGAAGGGATATTTAACCGGTTGGTTAATAGAAATTCGGGGGTGGAATGGGCTTGCTGGAAAGCCAATCAGCGGGTCAGGCCAGCTGGCCCTTTTTCTCGGGGTAGGATGACGACAGATCGTTCAGCTCAGCCGTTTCACTACTGCTGAGCTGGCGGCCATAGCTGGTGCGATTTTGGCCCGAATGGCGCAGGGGTTGGCGGACGTCATGCGACACCGTTTCACGCTCATTGCGCCAATCCGCCATTGAATACTTGGTTTTATGTGCTTTGGATTTGGCTTTCGAAGCGCGGCATTCAACCGCGGCCAGTCGGGCGACATTGATTTCACCCAGCTTGTCGTCCAACCAACCGGCCAGCACCCGGCGCAATGGCAGGTCGCGCATTTCGTGGCGAATATGGATGCTGCGGTAGCTGCCCATATCCGTCATCCATATTTCGGTCGCCCCCTCGATTGCCGGGTCGGTGTCACCGGTGACCACCCGCAACCGCAAGCGAACATAGGAAAAGGGTTCGATTTCGTCGATATGCACCAAGGCCTCACCGGTTTGTTTTTCCGGGGTCCAGGCCATCAGACGCACTGTGCGACGGTCGGCATCGGCATATTCGATCGACACAACATCGGGATCAGGGCTTCGATCGGCGTATCCCGGGGTGGGTACCAGCCCGAACCACAGGGGTTGCAGCTCAAGATGGGAGCGCATGGTGGCGTCGCGCACAATCCGTTTCTGCCTGGGCAAGCGATCCGACCAGCGGCCGTAGATGAGTTGGTAACACAGACCAACCAGGACGGAATAGAATAGCACACCCAGAAAATAATCGGGATTAGCCTGACCTACATCGGCTATGCCGCCGGGGAAGATCCGGCCTGTAGTGGCAAAGCAGAGGTCGGCCAGGGCAAGGATTTCCAGAAGCTGGCGGCCTTTTGCAAAGTACATGCTGATCAGCGGCACGATGGGAAACAGCCCAAGCAAGAGAAGCCCTTGCGTGGGGATGCCGGGCAGGATTTCGGGCAGACGGTCCGGGGCAATCCAGACAGCTAAAAGAAAGAGGATGAAAGAGACGGCAAAGCGCCGACGCTGGCGGTAGAACTGGCGGCGGTAACTTTTTAAAAAGTGGGAATAATTGCCTGACATTGTACTCTCCAATAACTGCCATCTATCTGGGTTAAGAAAACGGCAACAATTTGACTGACCTCACCCGAGGAACATGGCTTTTGATCTATTGGTTAATATTAAAATGTGTGGATTTCCCCCTCCTTTTGGGAAGGGGGAAAAGTTCAAGCCAATTGCTTATTCCGCTCCGCGCCGGGCTGCGACAATTCAGTCAGGATGGTGCTTTCCGATCCACTCATGCTGCGGCCATAGGCGGTGCGATATCCCGTCGGATTGTTCGACCCGGAGGCTGTAAGGCAGGTCGTGGTGCTTGCATCGGCTTGCCAATCCATCAGCGGGTATTTGCTTTTGATTGCATTGGATTTCGCGCGGGAGGCCCGGCATTCGACCGCTGCCAGACGGGCATCCATCAGCTGACCCAGACGGTCGTCGATCCAGCCGCGCAAGAGGCGGCGCAACGGCAGTTGCGCCATTTCATGCCGCACTTCCAGGGTGCGGTATTTGCCGTCATCCTTAATCGCGAATTCGGTGACGCCTTCGATGGCCGGATCATGATGGCCATGCACCACACGCAGCCTGAGACGCACATAGCTAAACGGATCCATATCGTCGATATGCATCAGTACTTCACCCGCCTGATGGTCGGGCCTCCAGGTAACAAGACGGATCAAACGCTTGTCAGAGCTGGCATATTCCACCGCAACAACGTCCGGTTCGGGAACCCGATCCGCATAGCCCGGCGTCGGAACCAGCCCATACCAGAGCGTCGGCAGATCAAGCTTGGTGCGCATATGCGATACCCGCATGGTGACATTCGGGCGCGGCAGCCGGTCCGACCAGCGGCCATAGAGGGTGAAATAGACGAGGATGATCATCGAACTGTAGAGAGCCCAGCCGAGCAGATAATCTGGATGTGCCTGGGTGAAGTTGGCCGCACTCGTCGGCAGCAGCCAGCCGGTCAGGGCGAACAGCAGATCGGCAACGGCTACGATCTCCAGCATGTGCCGGGATTTGGGAAAGCGCATGGCGACGAAGGGCGTGCAGATCATCAGACCTGCAATCAGCAACAGGGCGGTGGCTGGTCCGCTGAAGGGCTCCGGCAGCCGGTCTGGGTCAATCCAGATGGCCAGACTGAACAAAGCGGACGAAAGAACAAGGCGGCGGCGTTCGCGATAAAGTTGACGGCGATAGGATCTAACCAGGTATGAAAATCTACTCGACATTACACTCTCCTAAACTTGAGCAAACCTTCGAGTTCAACCGAGGCAAGATTTTGACATGAGCTTGTTCGGCTCCGCCATAATGGTGTCTTGGTAAACAAGCCGCGAACGGTAACGTGCTTGCCCCTCTGCGCCGGGGCAGGCACAATGGGCGTGAGGTAGAGGCAGTTGAAACCCGTCGTGAGACGACCCAATTAAGATAGCGGTGCGGAGACAGCGCGCGCTGCCGATGGTCGGGGCCGGGTTGTCTGCCGAAGACAAGGAAATCGTATGACCGAGAACAAATCACAATCCTATCCGGTTCTGCCGCTGCGCGACATCGTTGTATTTCCACACATGATCGTGCCGCTCTTCGTCGGACGGGAAAAAAGCGTGAAAGCGCTTGAAGAGGTGATGGCGAATGATCAGCAGATCCTGCTGGCCAGTCAGATCGACCCGTCGCTCGATGATCCGACGGTCGAATCGATCTATCGGGTCGGGGTTCTGGCCAATGTGCTGCAACTGCTGAAACTGCCGGACGGCACCGTAAAGGTGTTGGTCGAAGGGCAGACCCGCGTGAAGATCACCGAGTTTCTGGACAATGACGCCTATTTCGAGGCGATGACCGAAGCGCTTGAAGAAGACATCAAGGATATCGAAACCGCCACCGCGCTGACCCGTTCGGTGAACGAAGAGTTCGAACGCTACGCCAAGGTGAAGAAGAACATCCCCGAAGAGGCGCTGGCCGCCGTGAGCGAGGCGACCGAGCCCGCGCGGCTGGCCGATCTCGTGGCCGGGCATCTGGGCGTCGAAGTGGCGCAGAAGCAGGAGCTTCTGGAAACCCTCTCGATCGACGAGCGGCTGGAGAAGGTCTATGGCCTGATGCAGGGCGAAATGAGCGTTCTGCAGGTCGAGAAAAAGATCAAGACCCGGGTGAAAAGCCAGATGGAGCGCACCCAGCGCGAATACTATTTGAATGAGCAGATGAAGGCCATTCAGAAGGAGCTGGGCGATGAGGGTGAAGGCCAGAATGAGCTGAACGAGCTGGAAGAGCGCATTGGCGCGACCAAGCTGTCGAAAGAAGCCCGCGAAAAGGCCGAGGGCGAGCTGAAAAAGCTGAAAAGCATGAGCCCGATGAGCGCCGAAGCCACTGTGGTGCGCAATTATCTCGACTGGATGCTGTCGATCCCGTGGGGCGTGAAGTCGCGGGTGAAAAAGAACCTGACCAACGCCGAAACCGTGCTCGATACCGATCACTACGGGCTGGAAAAGGTGAAAGAGCGCATCGTCGAATATCTTGCGGTGCAGCAGCGTTCGAAAAAACTGAAAGGCCCGATCCTTTGCCTCGTCGGCCCGCCGGGCGTGGGTAAAACCAGCCTTGGGCAATCGGTGGCGAAAGCGACCGGGCGCGAGTTCATTCGCATCAGCCTTGGCGGCGTGCGCGATGAAAGCGAGATCCGGGGCCACCGGCGCACCTATATCGGCTCGATGCCGGGCAAGATCATCCAGGCGCTGAAAAAGGCGAAAACCACCAATCCGCTGATCCTGCTCGATGAGATCGACAAGATGGGCCAGGATTTCCGTGGCGACCCGGCCAGTGCTATGCTGGAAGTGCTTGATCCGGAACAGAACTCGACCTTTGTCGATCACTATATGGAGGTCGAATACGATCTTTCCGACGTGATGTTCCTGACCACCGCGAACTCCTACAACATGCCCGGGCCACTTCTGGACCGGATGGAGATCATTCCGCTGGCGGGCTACACCGAAGATGAAAAGCGCGAGATCGCGCGTCAGCATCTGGTGCCGAAGCAGGTAAAGAATCACGGTCTGCGCAAGGGCGAGTTCACCATCACCGATGGGGCGCTGACCGACATCATCCGGTACTACACCCGCGAAGCCGGGGTGCGGAACCTTGAGCGTGACATCGCCAAATGCGCGCGTAAGGCCGTGACCAAGATCGTGCGCGGCGATGATGCCGTGGTCGAGGTGACGCCGGAGACGCTGGAAGACTATCTTGGTGTGCGCAAATTCCACTTTGGTCTTGCCGAACAGGAAGACCAGATTGGCGTGGTCACCGGGCTGGCCTGGACCAGCGTGGGTGGCGATCTTCTGTCGATTGAAGCGCTGCGGCTGCCGGGCAAGGGCCGGATGAAAACCACCGGTAAGCTTGGCGATGTGATGAAGGAATCGATTGAAGCGGCCAGCTCTTTCGTGCGCTCCATCGCGCCCGAGATCGGGGTGAAGCCGCCGAAATTCGAGAAATGGGACATCCACGTGCACGTACCGGAAGGGGCCACCCCGAAAGACGGGCCGTCGGCTGGTGTTGCCATGGTCACCTCGATCGTGTCGGTACTCACCCAGATCCCGGTGCGTAAAGACATCGCCATGACCGGCGAAGTCACGCTGCGCGGCAATGTGCTGCCCATCGGCGGGCTTAAGGAAAAGCTGCTTGCAGCCCTGCGTGGTGGCATCAAGACGGTGATGATCCCGGCGGATAACGAAAAAGATCTGACCGAAATCCCCGATAACGTGAAAGAGGGGCTGACGATCATTCCGGTGAGCCATGTGCGCGAAGTGCTGAAGGTGGCGCTGGTGCGCGCGCCTGAGCCGGTGGAATGGGATGAAGCCGCCGAAGAGGCTGCCGCTGCGGCGCTGAAGTCCGAAAGCGGAACCTCTTCCGGGCAAGTGGCGCATTAATCGCTACGGACAATATGCAATTCAAGGCGCGCCTTCGGGCGCGTCTTTTTGTTAACTGGCTGTGGCGGCTGGAAAACGGCCTGATTTGAGGGTACTGTCCCGCTGAGCGAAACAATAAAACGGGGCAGGGGTTATTATGGCGACCAGAAAGACAAGCAGTAAAACGCGAAGCACAAAGGCAGCATCGAAGCGCGTTGCCCCCAAAAGCAGCGCCAGCAAGGCCAACGTGACCAAGCTGGAGCCGAAAATGCCCACACCCGCCGCTGTGGCAGAGGCCGCGCCGGTGCGGGGCGTGACGCTGGAGAGCACGGCGCCGAAACTGGTCTCGACTGTGATCACCAAGAAAGACATGTTTGAGCGGCTGAAAGCGCGGGTTCCTGCGGTGAAGGGCAGCGATATCCGTCTGGTAATGGACGCGTTGCTGAACGAGCTGGGCGATGCGTTGGTGGCAGGTGAAGGGATCAAGAATGCAGAGCTGGGCAATCTGCGCGTGGTGAAGCAGAAAAAAGCCGAAAACGCCGATATTCTGACGCTGAAGCTGCGCCGCAAAAAAGTGACAGAAGATGCGCAAGAGGCACTTGAACCCTCTGGCGAGTGACGCTACATACCGCGCCACGGCGGGTGATTAGCTCAGTGGTAGAGCGCTTCGTTCACATCGAAGATGTCAGGAGTTCAAATCTCTTATCACCCACCATTCTTCCTCTGGGGCCTTCGGGCCCCTTTGTTGTATCTAGGCCCGGTTAACGTTGGGCCTGCGCGCCGGAGGGGCTGATGTATCCTGAGCTGATTGTCATTCGTCATGGGCAGACCGAATGGAACCTCGCGCGGCGCTGGCAGGGTGGGCTGGATTCGCCGCTTACCGAGAAGGGTCGCGCGCAGGCCGCGGCCATGGGGGAGATTCTGCAGCGCGAAGGCATCGGGGCGGCAAGCCATACGGCCTATGTCAGCCCGCTGGCGCGCGCGCGTGAGACCGCACGTCTGGTGCTGGGCGATGGCTGGGCGCCCCATGAGGACAGGCGCCTGCGCGAGATCGGCGTCGGCGCTTGGCAGGGCTGGCTGATGGACGACATAATGGCCGCCGCTGGCCTGCCTGAAGATGCCTCGATGTTTGACTATTACACCGCTGCGCCGAATGGCGAGGGGTTCGAGGCGCTGAAGGTCCGGGTGCTGGATTTCCTCGCCAGCCTCACCGGCCCCTGTGTAATCGTGACCCATGGAATCACCTCGCGGATGATCCGCACCCTGGCCACGGGCCGCGATCTTGACCGGTTCGATGAGTTGCCGGGCGGGCAGGGCGTGGTGTTTCGCCTACGTGACGGCGGGCACGAAATTCTGTCGTCCTAACCCCTTGCGCGCCCCCACCCGGAAAGGGTATGAGCTTCGGACCGGGTCGTTAGCTCAGTTGGTAGAGCGCTTCGTTTACACCGAAGATGTCGGGAGTTCGAGCCTCTCACGACCCACCATTTCTCCGATAGTCAGGCAGTCCTCCGCAATGATCGCGCATGCGCGGTGTTTCGTGTTCTCTGACGCAAAGCATCACCGTTGCCCGGCATTGCCCGTCTGAGCGTGGCAAATTTTATGTTGGAGGGGCGGGAATGCCTGCAGTCTGAAAATGGAAGACAAAACAAGCTAATACAGCGACTAGCGCATGTAGTTCTGTGCCGTGGCGGTGATGATCCGCACCGGCGGAGAGGAAAAAACGCATCGCAGCGTTCGGAACCGCTTGACGCCCCGCGCACTCGCTTCTAGAACCCGGCTCCACGGTGCCCTTGATGGTGCCGGGCAGCGGGCGGTTGTAGCTCAGTTGGTTAGAGTACCGGCCTGTCACGCCGGGGGTCGCGGGTTCGAGTCCCGTCAACCGCGCCATCGCTGCCAGCCCCTGATCCGGGGACAACAGGATCGAAGACAACCATGCGCGGTTGTAGCTCAGTTGGTTAGAGTACCGGCCTGTCACGCCGGGGGTCGCGGGTTCGAGTCCCGTCAACCGCGCCACTTCTCCCAGATCAAGTTCAGCCTTGCCACAGCATTGGCATTTGTGTGCGCGTCCTATACATTCCGCAAAACGAATGCGAACGGGTGCCCAATGCAATCTTTCCTGCGATTTATTGACCAACTGCCTGTGATACACGCGCTGCTGATTGCGGCCACGCTGGGATTGGCGCCCTTTACGCCTGAGCCTCATGTGCTGGAAAAGCTGCGGATGCTCGCCATGGGCACGCTGGCCCGTCCGATCGACATTTTCGATCTGGCGCTGCACGGGCTGCCCTGGCTTCTGCTGTTTAGCAAGCTTGCCCGCATGGGATATGTGGCAACCCGGGCAAGCTAGGGCCTGCCCGGCGCCTTGTGGTGATCAGGTCAGGGCGGCGAAGATTCGTGCCCAGCTGCGTGCGCCCTTGGAGAAGCTCTCCAGATCGTATTTCTCGTTCGGCGAATGGATCTGGTCGTCGTCGCGACCAAAGCCGATCAGCATCGAATCCATGCCCAGCACCTCCTGGAAATGCCCGGCGATCGGAATCGAACCACCACAACCGATAAAGGCCGCAGGCCGCCCCCATTCCTCGCTGAGCGCCCCGCGCGCCTGTTCAAAGGCCGGGGTGTCGGTGGCCATATGCGAAGCGGTCGAGCCGCGATGCTTGCCAAACTCCGCCGTCACATCACCGGGCAGATGGGCATTCACGTGTTTTACAAAGGCGCTGTGGATCGCTTCGGGATCCTGCGTGCCGACCAGACGGAAGCTGATCTTGGCCGAGGCTTGTGCCGGCAGCACCGTCTTGAAGCCTTCTCCGGTATAGCCGCCCCAGATACCGTTGACCTCGCAGGTCGGACGCGCCCAGAGCTGTTCCAGCGGCGTGCGGTCAATCTCGCCCGCAGGCACCGACAGCCCGACATCGCCCAGAAAACTGCCGTGATCAAAGGCAAGGTTCTGCCATTGCGCGCGGATGGTTTCAGGCAGATCGGGAACGCCGTCATAGAACCCGTCCAGCGTGACAGCGGCTTCTGCGTCATGCAGGGTGGAAAGGAGCTCGGTCAGAACATGGATCGGGTTGCGCGCCAGCCCACCAAACATGCCCGAATGCAGATCGCGGTCGGCGGCGTGAATCGTCAGCTCTTCCGTCAGCATCCCGCGCAGCTGGGTGGTGATCGCGGGAACGGAGGATTCGAACATCCCGGTATCGCAGATCATCGCCATATCGGCGGTCAGCTCTTCGGCGTTTTCTTTCATGAACGGCACCAGCGAGGGCGAGCCTGATTCTTCTTCACCTTCCAGAAAGATAGTGATCTTGCACGGAAGCTTGCCATGAACCGCCACCCAGGCGCGCATTGCCTCGACGAAGGTCATAAGCTGGCCCTTGTCATCGGCGGCGCCGCGCCCGCGGATCACCTTGCCCTTGGGCGTGTCTTCGACTTTCGGCTCGAAAGGCGGCGTGTCCCAAAGATCGAGCGGATCGACCGGCTGCACATCGTAATGGCCGTAAAACAACAGATGCGGCGCGCCTTCGCCGCCATGGGCCACCACCATCGGATGGCCCGGTGTGGGGCGCTTGGTGGCGTTAAAGCCGATCGTGGCGAGGTCATCGACCATCCAGTCGGCAGCGGCATCACAATCGGATTTGTAAGCCGGATCGGTTGAAATGGACGGGATGCGCAAAAGCGACATCAGCCGGTCCAGCGCGGCATCGAGATCCTGATCGAGGCGGGCAAGAACGGGGGCAAGGGGCATGGAATTCTCCTGTTGATCGGCGGAAAACGTATCACGGTCCTGCGCACTGTCCAGTGAGGCTGGAAGGCGCGAAGCGCTCGGCCTATATTCACCCGGAATTTACAATGAGGAGAGGCCGATGCGGGCGATTTTCAAAGCGGCAACGATCACGGCGGTTCTGGTGGCTGGGGCAGGGGCGCTGACCCCGGCAATGGCCGCCCCGGCAGGGCTGGCGTTTCAGGCGGTCGAGCCGGAAGGGCTGGACGATGCCGCGATGACCATGGTTAGCAGCATTCAGGGCGTAATGCCGGCGCAGATGCCGACCTACGAAGAAGCAGGTTACGGCGCCTTCGGTGCGATAGCCGTGCCTATGGGGCAGGAGCTGAAACCGGACGAGTTGGTTAAATGGCTGGTCATACTGGCCAACACCGATACGGCCGATGTGGCGAAAGCGAATGTCATCGAGGCATGTCGGGCGCAAACCGGTGCCGAAGATTGCACCGTGATCGGCCTGCTGATTCCCGCCAGCGAATAGCTGCGGCGCCGTAACGTTCATGTGATGGGAAACCTGTATCGCCTTTGAATACCCGGCAGAAAAGGTAAACAGGGCTTGATACAGGTCAAATCCCGCACCTGCGTCAATCTGTAAGAGAAAAAGCAGTTCGGTTTCTGGCTCTACTTCGTTAAGAGCGTCGGCAACCGGGAAGGATCGCTTGGAGGGAACGCGCGTGAATTACGAAGCTCAGCTGGACTCTGCTCTCAACCGTCTTCATGACGAAGGACGTTATCGTGTCTTCATTGACATCGAGCGGGAGCGCGGCCGCTTCCCCCACGCGACCTGGCAAAAGCCCGATGGCACCACTCAGCCGGTAACCATCTGGTGCGGCAACGACTACCTCGGCATGGGTCAGCATCCGGTGGTTCTGGAAGCCATGCACGAGGCGCTTGACGCCACCGGCGCAGGCTCAGGCGGCACCCGCAACATCTCGGGCACCACGGTGTATCACAAGCGCCTTGAGGCCGAACTGGCTGACCTGCACCACAAGGAAGCGGCGCTGCTGTTCACCTCGGCCTATATCGCCAATGACGCAACGCTTTCGACCATGCCCAAACTTTTCCCGGGGCTGATCATCTATTCTGACGAGCTGAACCACGCCTCGATGATCGAAGGCGTGCGCCGCAATGGCGGGGCCAAGCGGATCTTCCGTCACAACGACGTGGAGCACCTTCGCGAGCTGCTCGCCGCCGACGATCCGAAAACGCCGAAGCTGATCGCCTTCGAATCGGTTTATTCGATGGACGGTGACTTTGGCCCGATCAAAGAGATTTGCGATCTCGCCGACGAATTTGGCGCGCTCACCTATATCGACGAAGTACACGCCGTGGGCATGTATGGCCCGCGCGGCGCCGGTGTGGCCGAGCGTGATGGTCTGATGCACCGCATCGACATCATCAACGCCACGCTGGCCAAGGCCTATGGGGTGATGGGCGGCTATATCGCGACCTCGGCCAAGATGGTCGACGCGATCCGTTCCTATGCACCGGGCTTCATCTTCACCACCTCGCTGGCCCCGGTTCTGGCAGCAGGCGCGGCGGCTTCGGTGAAACATCTTAAAACCGATCAGGCGCTGCGCGACAGCCAGCAAACCCAGGCGAAAATCCTCAAGACCCGTCTGAAAGGGCTGGGCCTGCCGATCATTGATCATGGCAGCCATATCGTGCCGGTGATCGTCGGCGATCCGGTCCACACCAAGCGGCTGTCGGATATGCTGCTCGAAGATTTCGGCATCTACGTGCAGCCGATCAACTTCCCGACCGTGCCGCGTGGGACCGAGCGCCTGCGCTTTACCCCCTCGCCAGTGCATCAGGCCGGCGAAATGGATACCTTGGTGAAGGCGCTGGATTCGCTCTGGTCGCGGTGTGCGCTGAATCGTGCCGAGCTGAGCGCGTAACGCACTTCACAATTAGGCGAAAAGCCCTGCATATGGTAATTAAGTCGCTAAGACGCCGCAGGTTTTGCGAATCGTCGGCGTAAATGGGGGACAGGCGGCAAGGCCGCCGGCAGGGAAAAGGACAGGCGGATGATCCGGCGTTGGGTTTCACCCAAAGTCACCGAGCAGGCCGATGTGCCTTCCGGGTTTGACTCCTTTGATCTTCGACTTGGCGATTTGATGCGGGGCGAACGCGCCACGCTCGGCAAGTCGTTGCTTGATGTGCAGCGTGAGCTGAAGATCAAAGCTTCCTATATTGCCGCGATTGAAAATGCCGATGTGAAGGCCTTTGAAACTCCGAGCTTCATTGCCGGTTACGTGCGCTCTTATGCGCGGTATCTGGGCATGAACCCCGACGAGGCCTTTGCCGCGTTCTGCCGCGAATCCGACTTTGCCCCGGTGCATGGTCTGGCCGCCGGTGCCAGCAAACCAATCGAAACGAAATCAGAATTCGCCGGCGATCCGCTGGCCAATCCGAATGCAAGCTTTGTGCCGCGTCAGGCCTCGGTCTTTGAAGGGATCGAGCCGGGTGCGGTTGGGTCGGTTGCGGTTTTGGTCGCGCTGGTCGGGGTTCTGAGTTTTGGCGGCTGGTCGCTGCTGCGCCAGATCCAGAAGGTGAACTTTGCCCCGGTCGAACAAAGCGTCGGCGTGGTGGAAGACCTTCAGGGGCTTGATGGCTCAGGGAGCATGGCGTTGGCCTATGCTTCTGGCGCGACCAACGGGCTGGTGACTCCGCCGAGCGCCGAGGCGCTCGACCGGCTGTATCGCCCCGAAGCGCTTGATGTGCCGGTGCTGATCGCCCGCGATGGTCCGATTTCAAGCCTCGATCCGTCGGAAGTCGGCGTGCTCGCGGATGCGAGCACCAGCCCCCGCGCGTTTACTCTGCCTGTGGCCAATGTCGACGCAAACAGCCTGGCCATCGACGCGGCCGTGATGCAGGTGGCCAGTGCCGCCGGTGTCTCTGATGGTCCGCGCGTCTTCGGCCCCAATGCGCCGGAAGTGGCGATTTTCGCAGTGCGCCCGTCCTGGGTGCGCGTGCAGGCTGCCGATGGCTCGGTGATCCTTGAAAAGATCCTTGATGCCGGTGAAGAATACGTGCTGCCGAAAACCGAAAATCCGCCGATCCTTCGGACGGGCAATGCCGGGTCGGTCTATTTCGCTGTGAATGGCACTGCCTACGGTCCGGCGGGCGAGGGCGCTGCGGTGGTGAAAAACATCGCGCTGGCCCCGGATGCGCTGTCGAGCCACTATGCCCAGGCCGATCTCAATGCTGATCGGGACCTTGCCAATTTCGTGGCGATGGCCGACGCCAGCCAGTAGGCTATCTGCTTTTAAAACCGTAAGAATACGCCGCGCGCGCCGTTTCCGGTGCAATGCGCGCGGCGCCCTTGATCACAAACCTTTAAACAACACGCCTGCTGCCAGCAGCACATAGGCCAGCGCCAGCGCATAGATGGTGTTCACCCCGATCGTGAGGGCGATACCAAACAGCGGCAGAATACCAATCACCGCAAGAACCAGGGAAATAATAAAGACCAGTTGGGTCGGTCGGCTGAGTTTCATGTCAGGCCCTTTCCTGTTTGAAGTCGGGCGAATTTGTTCCGGCAGGGGTGAGGGAGCAATAACATTCTTGTGTCTCGCTGGGGTGACCTAACGTCAATATCAGGCCGGGCAATCGCTCGCCATGCTGACGCTCGCGCCTTGAGGTCTGCTTGCGCGCGGGCTATCCCTTAGCCAAAGCAATTGCCCTATCCCGAGAGGCTCGCATGACCCACAATCCGGTTCGTCCCTGGCGCAATATCGAACGCCGGCAATCCCGTCAGATCATGGTGGGGAACGTTCCCGTTGGGGGCGGTGCGCCGATTGCGGTGCAGACCATGACCAACACCGACAGTTCGGATGTAAAAGCCACGCTGGGGCAGGTGCTGGCTGCTGCCGAAGCGGGCGTGGATATCGTGCGCATCTCGGTGCCCGACGTAGCCGCAACGCGCGCCCTGAAAGAGATCACCGCCGAAAGCCCGGTGCCGATCGTCGCCGACATCCATTTCCACTACAAACGCGCCATCGAGGCGGCCGAGGCGGGCGCGGCCTGCCTGCGCATCAATCCCGGCAACATTGGTTCGGCCGACCGGGTGCGCGAAGTGATCGCGGCGGCGAAGGATCACGGCTGTTCGATCCGCATCGGCGTGAACGCGGGCTCGCTTGAAAAGCACCTGCTGGAGAAATACGGCGAGCCTTGCCCGGAGGCAATGGTGGAAAGCGGCCTCGACCATATCCGCATCCTCGAAGACAACGATTTTCAAAACTACAAGATCAGCGTGAAAGCGTCTGACGTGTTCCTCTCTGCCGCCGCATATCAGGGTATTGCCGAGGCGACCGACGCGCCGATCCATCTGGGCATCACCGAGGCAGGCGGTCTGGTCTCCGGCACGATCAAATCGGCCATCGGGCTGGGCAACCTGCTCTGGTCCGGGATCGGCGACACGATCCGCGTCAGCTTGTCCGCCGATCCGGTGGAAGAGGTGAAGGTAGGCTATGAGATCCTGAAATCGCTCGGCCTGCGCCATCGCGGTGTGAACATCATTTCCTGCCCCTCCTGCGCGCGTCAGGGCTTCAACGTGATTGATACCGTGGCGCAGCTGGAAAAACGCCTCGCGCATATCCACACGTCACTGAGTCTCTCGATCATTGGCTGCGTGGTGAACGGCCCCGGCGAAGCGCTGATGACCGATGTCGGCTTTACAGGCGGCGGTGCGGGCCACGGGATGATCTACATGGCGGGCAAGCAGGATCACCGGCAGGATAACGAAGGTATGGTCGATCATATCGTCGAGCTGGTGGAAAAACGCGCCGCCGAGATCGAAGCCGAAAAAGCCGCCGAGGCAGATGCTGCCGAATAGGCTTTCCCGGCTTCTGGAGGTAGCTACATGAAATTGCTGGCGATTTCCGGAAGCCTTCGGGCGGCCTCGACCAATACTGCGCTGCTGAAAGCACTGGCCCTGTCGGCCCCGGATGGGGTCGAGCTTGAGCTCTATCAGGGGCTTGGCACGCTGCCGGTCTTTTCGCCCGATCTTGAACACGATCTGACCGCGTCGGTGCAAGGGTTCAGCGCCGAGATCGCCGCCTGTGACGGGCTGATCATCTCCAGCCCCGAATATATTCGCGCCATCCCCGGCGGGCTGAAAAACGCGATTGACTGGCTGGTCTCTGGCGAGGCGCTGATCGACAAACCCGTCGCGCTGGCCCATGCCTCGCATCGCGGCGAAGACGTGCTGGAAAGCCTGCGCCGGGTGCTTACTACCGTCACCACACGCTTTGCCGATGACATCTTCTTGCGGGTGCCGCTGATGAAGCAGACTCCAGACGAGGTTGCGACCACGATGGCCATGCCCGAACGACAGGCCGAAGCGCAGGCCTTTCTGAGCGCCTTCGCGACCTTCTGCGACACACCAGTCGAACACTAACGCCGTAAATGAAAAGGCCGCCCCGAAAGGCGGCCTTTGCCAATTCTGAGTAGAGCTCAGCCGTCTTTGCGCATCTGCGCGACGATCTGGGTCATCCCGTTCAGCGGCACATAGCCGCGCAGCATCTGATCGCCCATCACAAAGCCCGGCGTGCCGTCGATGCGCAGGCGCTGCGCCAGGGCACGGGTTTCGCCGATAATCGTGTCGACCTGCGGATCGCTCATCCCGTCGAGGATCGCTTGGCCATCAAGCCCGATATTGTCGGCCGTGGTCACCAGCGAGGTTTCCGTCACATTCGCGCGCAAGTTCATCAAGGCGTTGTGCAGCGGCGCATAGGCCGCATCGCCGCCGATCAGCTTGGCCGAAACGGCAAAGCGCGAGGCAAGCACGCTGTCGGGGCCCAGAATCGGGAGTTCCTTGTAGATGATGCGGATATTGCCATCGTCCTTGATCAGTTGCTCAAGGTCCGGGAAGGCTTTGCGGCAATAGGTGCAGCGGTAGTCGAAAAATTCGACGAAAGTCACATCGCCATCGGGGTTGCCACCAATATAGGAAAAGCCGTCTTTATAGATCGCGTCGCTGTTGGTCTGGATCAGCGTGGCGTCATCAGCAGCCTGAGCGGCGGCCTGACGTTGATCGAGAACCTGCACGGCCTCCATGATAACTTCAGGATTATCAAGCAGATAGGCCCGTACTTCATCGCGGAACGTGTCGCGGTCTTCGGGGCTCATCTCGTTGATGTCGAAGGCCAGTGCCGGGCTGGCGGCAAGGCCAGCGACAAGCGCAAGAGCGGGCAGGGAACGGCTGGTCATGAAAACTCCGATCGGGAATATATGCGTTCTAGCTGAGGTAACGATCCCGGGCCTTCGGTTCAACCCTCAGCGGTAGCGCGACGCGGCTTGACCTTTCAGCCTGTGGCGGGCACCCCGGTTGCAGACAAGACTAGCGAGGCTGATATGCACGTTTCAAGACGGTCGGAGGTTGATCCCTTCATTGTGATGGATGTGATGGAGGCCGCGCGCCGGGCAGAAGAGGCCGGGCGTCATATCATCCACATGGAAGTGGGCCAGCCGGGCACCTCGGCGCCCGAAGGCGCGCGTCGGGCGGTGGCCAAAGCGCTGGATGAAGGCGCGCTCGGCTATACCGTGGCGCTTGGCATCCCGGCGTTACGCAACCGCATCGCGCGGCTTTATGGCGACTGGTATGGCGTTGATCTCGATCCGGCCCGGGTGGTGGTTACCTCCGGCTCGTCCGGGGCCTTCCTTCTGGCCTTCACCGCGCTTTTCGATACCGGTGCCAAGGTCGGGTTGGGCGATCCCGGCTATCCGTCCTACCGGCAGATCCTGCACGCGCTCGGGTATCAGCCGGTGGGCATCCCCACCCGGGCTGAAAACCGCTATCAGCCGGTGCCGGATGACTTGCCAAAGGGGATCGACGGGCTGATGCTCGCGAGCCCCGGCAATCCTTCGGGCACGATGCTTGGCCATGACGAAATGGGCGCGCTGGTTTCGGCCTGCGATACGCGCGGGATCAAGCTCATCTCCGACGAGATCTATCACGGGCTGCATTATGGTGCGCGCGGCGTGAGCGCGCTGGAACTCACCGATGACGCCTATGTCATCAACTCGTTTTCCAAATATTTCTCGATGACCGGCTGGCGAGTCGGCTGGATGGTGGTGCCAGAAGATCATGTGCGCGTGATCGAGCGGCTGGCCCAGAACATGTTCATCTGCTCGCCGCATATCAGTCAGGTGGCCGCGCTGGCCGCACTCGATTGCACCGACGAGCTGGAAGCGAACCGGGCGATCTACGCCGCCAACCGCGCGCTGATGCTGGAGGGGCTACCGAAAGCAGGCTTCACCAAGATCGCGCCGCCGGACGGGGCGTTCTATGTCTATGCCGATGTGTCGGAGCTCACCGATGACAGCCGCGCCTTTGCCGCCGAGATACTGGAAAAGGCTGGCGTCGCGGTGACGCCCGGTCTGGATTTCGATCCCCAGCGCGGCCACTCCACCTTGCGCTTTTCCTATGCCCGCGCCACCGCGGATATTGAGGAAGGTCTGGCGCGGCTGACCACGTTCATGGCCAGCCGGTAGCGATGCGCGCCGGGGCTAGGCAAGGGCCATCGCGCCGCTATGATCGGGCAAAAAGGAACGAGGCCGTGCAGCGACTTGTCTTTCTCATCGGGCTGATCTGGCTCGCACTGGCGGCCCCCGTGGCCAACGCCCAGCAGGCGCTGACGGCGCTCGCGCATCTGGGTAAGGGTGGCATCACCTTCAGCGAGCGGCATAATGGCTTTGAGCTTGATCTCAACCTCACCCAACCGGTGCCATGGCGGGTGTTCACCCTCGACAATCCCCGACGGCTGGTGCTCGATTTTTCCGAGGTCGATTGGACCGGCGCGGATAGCACAGCGCTGGCCGCTGAGGTCGGGCGCGTATCGGATGTGGCCATGGGCAGCTACCGGCCCGGCTGGTCGCGGCTGGTGCTGGAGCTAACCGGCCCGATGCGGGTGTCAGGATCAGAGATGCAGGTGCGGCCTGAGGGGGCCAGGGTGCATATCGTCCTGCGCGACAGCGATGCCGAGACCTTTGACAAATTCGTCGGCGCCCCGGCCAGCGCGCTGTTTCGCGAGGCCGAGCTTATACCGCCGACACCTGTGAAACCCCGGGGCAGCGGGCCGCTGGTTGTGGTGCTTGATCCCGGCCATGGCGGCATCGACCCCGGCGCCGAACGCGAGGGCGTGCGCGAAAAGGATATTACGCTGGCCTTCGCACGCGAGCTGAAAGAGCTGCTGCTGCGCGCGGGCAATATCAATGTGGTGCTGACCCGCGATGATGATGTGTTCGTTCCGTTGGAGGAGCGCGTGACTATCGCGCGCCGGGCCGGGGCGGATGTGTTTCTGTCGCTCCATGCCGATGCGCTGGCCGAGGGGCGGGCGCATGGCGCTACGGTCTATACGCTGGCTGATCAGGCCTCGGATGCGGCCTCGGAAAAGCTCGCCGAGCGTCATGACCGCGCCGATCTTCTGGCCGGCGTTGACCTGTCGCAAACCGACGATTCCGTGGCGCTGCTGCTGATGGATCTGGCCCGCACCGAAACCGCACCGCGCAGCGAATCTTTGGCCGATGCGCTGGTCGAGGGCATCTATGCCGCCACGCAATCGACCTATAAGACCCCGAGAATGCGTGCGGGGTTTTCGGTGTTGAAAGCGCCCGATATCCCCTCGGCCCTGATCGAGCTGGGTTTCATTTCGTCGAAAAGCGACCGTGACAAGCTCACCGACCCGGCCTGGCGCAAACGCGCCGCCGAGGGCATCCGCGATGCGTTGCTTTATTGGGCGGTTGAAGATGCGGCCATGGCCGAGCGGTTGCGAAAATAGCGCGACCGCCTAGAAATCTTCGTCCTTCGGGCGCATCACCAGCCAGATCAGTGACGCCCCTGCCAGCGCCAGAAGCGGGATCATCGCAAGGTTCACGGCCGTCCAGCCGTCCTGGGCGCTGCCACCCGAGCAGTTCATCAGCCCGCCCGAAGCGAGCGAGGCAAAGGTGACGCCGCCAAAGACGATCATGTCGTTCATGCCCTGAATGCGGCCGCGCTCGTAGCTTTCATGCGCGCCCGCCAGCATCGTGGTGGCCCCGATAAAGCCAAAGTTCCAGCCGATTCCAAGCAACACGAGGGCGATGAAGAAGTTTTCGATCGCAACCCCCATCAGGCCCACGAAACCGGCACCAGCAAGGATAACAAGGCCTGTGGCCACGATTTTCTTAGTGCCGAAGCGCGCGATCAGGTGGCCGGTGAAAAAGCTGGGGATATACATCGCCAACACGTGCGCGGTGACAATATCGGCGGCGGTTGATTTTTCGAAGCCACAGCCGACCACCGCGAGCGGTGTCGAGGTCATCACCAGGTTCATCAGTGCATAGGAGACCATTGCCACGATGATTGCCACGGCGATGGTGGGGGTGGTGAGCAACTCCCAGGTGCTGCGGCCACGCGGGGTTTCTGCGTGTTCTTCGGCCGTGGTGCGCGGGATGTCGAGCGCAAGAAACAGGAAGGCCCCGACGAGGTTGATGGCGATCACCGTGAGGTAGGCGCCCAGAAACGGCACTACCATCGCGTCGTTGGTAAACTTGAAAAGCTGTGGGCCAATCACTGCTGAGGCCAGCCCGCCCGCCATCACATAGGAGATCGCTTTGGGGCGGAAGTCGTCAGACGCAGTGTCGGCGGCGGCGAAGCGATAAAACCCCTGTGCCGACATGTAGAACCCGGTGAAAAACGCCCCGACCAGAAAGAGATTGAAGCTCGACTGGGTCAGCGCATAGGCCGAGATTGAGGCGCCGATAGTGCCGCCCGTGGTGCCAACCCAGAACCCCGCGCGCCGTCCGAAGCGCTGCATGATCCAGCTCATCGGGTTTGCCATCAGCATCGAGGAAAGCACGATAAGCGAGATCGGCAGCGTCGCCCAGCACGGGTTCGAGGCAAGCTGTTGCCCAGCAAGCCCGCCCATGGTGAAGATCATCGGCATCTGTGCGCCCAGCACGGCTTGGGCGAACACCAGAACGGTGACGTTGCGTTTGGCTTTACGGTCGTCGGAGATAATATTCGCGGTCATGCATGAATGGGTATTTGTGTTTGGCGGTGATGCCAAGCCCTATTCTGCGCGGTCGATGAGGTGAATGAACGAGCCGGAAACGCGGCCCTTTATCAACCCTGCCGGGGGTAAGGCGGTGCCTTCGGCATCGGATACGATGAACAGCGGTTGGCCTTCGGCCTTCAGCGTGGTGGCATAGTGAAACTCATGCGCGCCCCAGTGCCCGGGGAACGGTCCAGCCTCGGCAAAGGCGTGGCGATAGCCCAGATGCAATTTGCGTGTGGCAAAGCTGGTTTCCAGACCTAGCAACCCAAGCATTTCGTGCTTTTTGCCTTCTCTATCGGTCAGGGCCCCGCCCAGCACCATATAGCCGCCGCATTCGCCATAGATCGGGCAGGGCGCGGCCCGCATCCCGGCCTTGAAATTAGCAGCATTGGCGAGGGTGGCGGCATAAAGCTCCGGGTAGCCCCCGGGCAGAAAGATGAAATCAGCCTCAGGCGCGGGGGCTTCATTGGCCAGCGGCGAAAACGGCAGGATCTCGGCGCCCTGAGCGCGCCAGTCATCAAGGATATGCGGATAGGCAAAGGCAAAGGCCTTGTCGCTGGCCACCGCGATGCGCTGGCCGGGCGTCGTCAGGCGCGCGGCGTCAGGCGCGTCGGGCAGGGGCTGAGCCAGCGCCGTCAGCGCGTCAAGGTCGACAGCGGCGTCGATGGCATCGGCCACATGGTTGAGCCAATCGTCAAGCCCCTCGCGCTCACCCGCCTGCACAAGGCCAAGATGGCGCGACGGATGCTCCAGCCCCGGTTGACGATAGAGCGCGCCCAGCACCGGCAGGCCGAGCGGGGCGAGGGCGGCGCGCAGCATCGCCTCGTGGCGCGGGCTGCCGACCTTGTTGAGGATCACGCCAGCGATGTGCACACCCGGATCGTGCCCGGCAAAGCCCGCCACCAGCGGCGCCACGCTCTGCGCCATATGCGAGACATCCACCACCAGCACCACCGGAAGGCCAAGCGCGCGGGCCAGATCGGCGCTGGCACCTTTGCCCGCAGGCGGGGCACCGTCGAACAGGCCCATCGCCCCTTCGATCAGCAAAAGCCCGTCGCCCCCGGCCAGCGCGCGGATACGCTCCGGCCCCATCGCCCAGGCATCGAGATTGTAGCAGGCCTGCCCGCAAGCGGCCTCGTGAAAGCGTGGGTCGATATAGTCGGGGCCGGATTTGGCTCCGCGCACCGGCATGCCCCGCCGCGATAGCGCGCGCAACAAGCCCAGCGTCAGCGTGGTCTTGCCACTGCCCGAGCCGGGTGCGGCGAGGATCAGACCCCGCCCATTCATGCCTCTTCCGCCGCGCGCCCACGCCCCAGCGGATCTGTGTTGCGCGGCGGCTGGCCAGCAGCAAGCGCCTGCCAGTCGAGCGCCTGACGCATCAAAACTGCCCGACCGACGCAGATAATCGCAGGCGGCTCCAGCGCGGCGGCGGCGATATCGGCCTCGCAGCACTCCAACGTGGTTTCCAGCACATGCTGATCGGGGGTCGTGGCCTGCGTGACCACAGCCACTGGTTCGTCGCCAGCCCGCCCGGCAGCCATCAGCTCGGCAGCAATCTCGCCGATATGCTTCATGCCCATATAGATCACGATCACCTGCGAGCCGCGCGCAATCGACGCCCAGTCATGCGCCGGGGCGCTGCCGGTGGCATCGTGCCCGGTGACGAAGGTCAGCGATTGGTTCACGTCACGATGGGTGGCCGGAATGCCCGCATAGGCCAGCCCGCCGATCCCGGCAGAAATGCCCGGAATGATGCGGATCGGTACGCCGTGCTGCACAAGGGTCTGGCCCTCTTCGCCGCCACGCCCGAAGATGAATGGATCGCCCCCCTTCAGCCGCAACACCCGCTTGCCTGCTTTCGCCAGATCGACGAGCTGCAGCGAAATATCGCGTTGCTTGGCCGAAGGCTTGCCGCCGCGCTTGCCCGCATAGATCTGCTCGGCCTCGGGACGGGCCCAGGACAGGATGCGCGGATCGACCAGCGCGTCAAAAACAATCGCATCGGCCTGCCGCAGCGCGTTCAGCGCATGCAGGGTCAGAAGCCCCGGATCGCCCGGTCCGGCCCCACAGAGCCAGACCCAGCCGGGTTTGAGGTCGGGCCAATCGCCCGCGGGAAGAAGAGATTCGGTCATGTCGCCGTTATGCCGCGCAGGAGAGGCATGGGAAAGGTCCAGAAACAGCCTTCGATCGCCCAACTGCGACAGGGTGTTGCGCATCACGGACGGCTCAGGAATGCCGGGCTTGTTGACGCCGCGCGCCGCTCTATGATCGCGCCCATGGAGACGCCGAAATCAGAGCTGCGCCGGGGCTGGACCACGGGCGCCTGTGCCACCGCTGCCGTGAAGGCCGCGCTGATGCGGCTATGGGGCGGTGCCTTTCCCGATGAGGTCGAGATCAGCCTGCCGCGCGGCGAGCAGCCGGTATTCGCGCTGGCCGAAACCACCGAAGGCGAAGGCTGGGCCGAGGCGGGTATCATCAAGGATGCGGGCGACGACCCGGATGTGACCCATGGCGCGCTGATCAAGGCGCGGGTGCGCGAGGCGGGCGAGGGTGTGAGTTTTCGCGCGGGCGAGGGCGTGGGCATGGTCACGCGGCCCGGATTGCCAATCCCACCGGGGGAACCTGCGATCAATCCGAAGCCGCGCGAGATGATGGTGGGCGTGGTGGCCGAGCTTGCCGCCGCCTATCACCGCCCTGGCAATGTCGAGATTACCATTTCCATCCCCGGCGGCGAGGCGCTGGCCACGCGCACCTGGAACCCGCGCCTTGGCATCAAGGGTGGCCTCTCGGTGTTGGGCACCACCGGCATCGTGCGGCCGTTTTCCTGCTCGGCCTGGATCGCCTCGATCCAGCGCGGCGTCGATGTGGCGCGCGCGGCGGGGCTGACCCATGTGGCGGGCTGCACCGGCGCGACCTCTGAAAAGACGGTGCAGGCGCTTTACGATCTGCCGGACCACGCGATGCTCGATATGGGCGATTTCGCCGGGGGGATGCTGAAATATCTGGTGAAGCACCCGGTCGAGCGGGTGACCATCGGCGGCGGCATCGGCAAGCTGACCAAGCTCGCACAGGGCGCCATTGATTTGCATTCCGGCCGCTCGCAGGTAGATTTCGCAGCCCTTGCTGACCTGCTGGGCGATGACCGTGTCCGGGACATGAGGACCGCCTTGGAAGCCTTAGAGGTTTTAGGAAAACCCATGGCAGATAAGGTCGCGCAGGCGGCCTTGCGCGCGGTGCAGAAACGGTTCGGTGGAACGATCCAGTTTGATATCGTGATGATTGATCGGGAGGGCGCTGTGATCGCGCAGGCGGGCTCATGAAGCTGCTACTGCTCGCGGGCACGGCCGAGGCGCGAGAGCTGGCCGGAGAGCTTGCCCGCGACGACCGATTTAACGTGATTGCCTCACTCGCCGGGGCCACGCGTGAGGCGCAGCCGCTGCCGGTTGCCACGCGAATTGGCGGCTTTGGTTGCGCGGATGAGCAAGTAAAATACCTACAGGAGAATGGGATAGAAGCTGTTGTTGATGCAACGCATCCCTTCGCTGTGCAGATTTCAACGCGCACGCAAGCGATCTGCTCGAAGCTAGATCTGCCTTATCTTCAGCTCCTGCGCCCTGGTTGGCAGCCCGGCCCGGAGGATGACTGGCGCTTTGTGGATCGGCCCGAGGACGTGACGGCATTGCTCCCCCCCGAGGCGCGTATATTATTAGCTACGGGTCGTAACACTTTGGCAGGATATGAAAACCTGTCAGGCCGCCCGGTCTTCTGCCGGGTGGTCGATGAGCCGGAGGCGCCGTTTCCCTTTCCGGGCGGGCAATACATCACAGGGCGCCCGCCGTTCTTGCTGGAATGCGAGATCACGCTGTTTAGCAGGCTTGGGATCACGCATCTGGTCGTGAAGGATGCGGGCGGTGTGGCAGAGGCCAAGCTTGCAGCGGCCCGCGCCTTGGGCATCACGGTGGTCGTTCTGCGCCGCCCGGTGCAGCCCCCCGGAGAGAAAGCTACATATGTAGATGAAGCACTGGCCTGGCTGGAGCGGCTTTTGTGACCGGACGGATCATCGAAAGCGCGGCGGATATTGCCGAGGGTACAGCCTGGCTCATCGCCCGCGAGCCCCGTTTTGCCGCCGCGCTGGAGCTGACCGGCCCTCCACCCGTGCGCCGTTGGGACGAAGGCTTTGCCCCGCTTCTGCGCGCCATTGTCGGCCAGCAGGTCAGCACCGCCAGTGCCACGGCCATCTGGGCGCGGATCGAAGCAGCGGGGCTGATCACGCCGGAGGCGGTGGCGGGGGCAGATGAAGACGCTCTGAAAGCGGTCGGGCTGAGCCGCCCGAAAATGCGCTATGCAAGGGCGCTGGCCGAAGCGGGGATAGATTTCGACGCCCTGCGCGCCTTGCCGGATCGCGAGGTTGTCGCAACGCTGACCGCCGTGCCGGGGATCGGGCTTTGGACGGCTGAGATTTACGCGATGTTCTGCCTTGGCCGGGCCGATGTGCTGGCGGCGGGCGATCTGGCCCTTCAGGAAGGCGCGCGCGATCTGTTCTCGCTGCCCACCCGCCCGCGCGATGCTGAGCTACGGGCTATGGCCGAAGACTGGTCGCCCTGGCGCGGCGTTGCGGCGCGCCAGCTCTGGGCCTATTACCGGGTCACGACAAAAAGGGAGGGGATCACCCCATGACGCGCGACTTGCAGTTCAAACGCCGCCCGGCGGCTTCGGGCATCACGAAATCCGTTGTGGTGTTTCTGCACGGCTACGGCGCCGATGGCGAAGATCTGCTGGGGCTGGCCGATCCGCTCGGCCCCCATATGCCCGACACTACCTTCATCGCCCCGGATGCGCCGGAAAAATGCGCGGGCAACCCGTTCGGCTATCAGTGGTTTCCAATCCCGCGTCTGGACGGCTCCAGCGAGGGCGAGATGCTGGCCGGGATCGAAGCGGCGCGCGAGGATATCAGCGTGTTTCTTGAACAGGTGCTGGAACAGGAAGGCATCGCGCCGGAAAACCTGATTATCTTCGGTTTTTCGCAAGGCACGATGATGACTCTCGACGTGGTTCCGCGGTTCAGCGTTCCCATCGGCGGGATCGTCGGCTTCTCCGGTCGGCTGCTCGACCCCGAGGAGTTTGCCAGCCATGTGAAAAGCACCCCGCCGGTGCTGCTGGTGCATGGCGATCAGGATGAGATGGTGCCGTTTGAGCATTTCCACGAGGCTGGGCAGGCTCTGGAAGCCGCTGACTTCGATGTCTATGGCCATGTGATGAACAACACCGGCCATAGTATCGCGCCGGACGGGCTGTCGGTGGCGCTGACCTTCATGATCCATCGGCTGGGGATCGACGCAAACTAAGCCAACCCTGCCGGAAGGCTGATCAACTCGCCGGAGCGTCCGGCGCCGCAATGGCTTTGCGGGCGAGCTGCAGAAAGCTTGCCTGCTCCTCATCGCTCAGTCCCTGCATGATCTCACCCTGTATCTCCTGCACTACCGGCAGAATCTTCTCAAACACCGCCAGACCCTGATCTGTCAGGCGCACCTCGCGCGCGCGGCGGTCACGTTGACTGACCTGCCGCGTCACCCAGCCCTTTTGCTCCAGCCGGTCGATCACCCCGCCAATGGTGGCGCGGTCATAGGCGATGCGGGCGGCGACCCGGGCCTGATCTATTCCCGGTTCCGCCATCAGCGCATCCATGGCGGCAAATTGCACCGGGGTCAGATCCAGCCCCAGATCGCCCATATGGCGGGCGAAGATCTGCGTTGAGATCTGGTTCAGCCGTCGAATCAAATGGCCTGGCATGGCAAGCGAATGCATCAAACCCTCCAGTGCTTCTGAATTTAGTCGCAGCATAACAATAGGATATGGAAAGTAATTAGTACACATATTAATCCTTGATCCAAAAAGATAAGTGTAGATACTAAATGCGCGGCAGGATCAGCCCGCCGGATTGGGAGGATGAGATGCAGTTTTATCTGGATGGATTTCGCGGCGGTGACCCGGATGTGAAACCGGCAGCGCCAATGCGGCGGGAGTATTCGCCCGATGCGGCGCTCCCCGACAAGGTGGATGTGTTGATCGCGGGCACCGGCCCGGCGGGGCTATGTCTGGCCGCGCAGCTCGCGCAATTTCCCGAAATCAGCACGATGATTGTTGAGCGTGACCCGCGCAATATCTCCAAAGGCAAGGCTGACGGGATCAACACCCGCACCATGGAGATGTTTCAGGCCTTTGGTTTTGCCGACAGGGTAAAGCGCGAAAGCTATTGGGTGAATCAAACCAGTTTCTGGATGCCCGATCTGGAAAACCCTGGCGAAATCAAACGCATCAGCCGGGTGCAGGACGTGGCCGATGATAGTTCGGAAATGCCGCATATCCTTATCAATCAGGCCCGGCTGCATCAGCTTTTCCTTGATGTGATGAAGCAATCGCCCACACGGCTGGAACCCGATTACAGCCTCGCGGTGGCGGGCCTGCAAGTTGATCCCGAGGGCGGTGATTACCCGGTGACGGTGGAGCTGGAGGATACCGGCGTCAACTGGGGGCAGCGACGCAAGGTGCGGGCGAAATATGTAGTCGGTTGCGATGGCGCCCGCTCAGCAGTGCGGCAGGCAATCGGAGGCGAGTTGCATGGCGATGCCGCGCATCAGGCCTGGGGCGTGATGGATATTCTTGCCAATACCGATTTCCCGGACGTGCGACAGAAATCACTGATCACCTCGACCGGTCAGGGCAATATGATGATCTTGCCGCGTGAAGGCGGCTATCTGTTTCGCATCTATGTGGAGCTCGACAAGCTCAACCCCGATGAACGCGTGGCCAATCGCAACCTGACAGAGGCAGATATCATCGCAGCGGCCAACCGGATCATCCGGCCCTATGCGATTGATGTGAAAGAGGTGGTCTGGTGGTCGATCTATGAAATCGGGCACCGGCTGAGCGATCGGTTTGACGATGTGCCGGAGGGGGAAGACCGCAATCCGCGCGTGTTCACCGCGGGCGATGCCTGCCACACCCACAGCCCGAAAGCCGGGCAGGGTATGAATGTGTCGATGCAGGACAGTTTCAATCTGGGCTGGAAGCTTGCCCATGTGCTTACCGGTCGTGCCAATGCCAGCCTGCTGCGAAGCTATTCTGCGGAACGCTGGGTAGAGGCGAAACGGTTGGTTGAGACCGATCACGAATGGGCGCGGATCATGTCGGCCCCGCCGGGCACAAGCCATCTCGATGAGGGCGGAGAGCCGCGCTTTGTGCGCCAGTTCAAGGAAAACCTCGAATTCACCGGCGGGCTGGCGGTGAAATACGATGAATCACCGCTGATCGGACCGGGAAGCCATCAAGCACTGGCAAAAGGGATGGAGATCGGACGCCGCTTTCACTCCGCTCCTGTGGTGCGGCTCGCCGATGCCAAGCAAATGCAGCTTGGTCATGTGGCCGAGGCCGACGGGCGCTGGCGGCTTTATCTGTTTGCGGGGCAGGGCGATGAGGGCAAGCCCGGCGGGGTGGTGCATGATCTGGCCACATGGCTCGCGCAGGATCCTGCCTCGCCGGTGCAGGCCCATACGCGGGTGGGCGAGGATAGTGACGCGGTGATCGACATCCGCGCGGTGTTTCAGCCGCATTTCGATCAGCTTGCCTATGAGCAGATGCCGGAGCTGCTGAAACCCTTGAAAGGCCCGTTGGGGCTGCAGGATCACGAGAAAATCTTTGCCACCGACCACAAGGGAGCAGGCGATATCTACGATATGCGCGGGATCGACCGGGATCAGGGCTGCGTGATCGTGGTGCGTCCCGATCAATATATCGCTCATGTGTTGCCACTGGCAGCGCGTGAGGATCTGGCAGGTTTTTTTGCTGGCGTGTTGCTTCCAGCCTCACAGGCCTGAAAGCGGGAAAGTCACGCCTGTCACACGCCTGATACGAAGCCGCGCCATGCTCTGCCCAAATCTCGGGGGTATATCATGGGGCTTGTCTGGTTTCAGAACCCAGATATAGTTCAACTTAGAGATGACGGGGCGGGATGTCCCCGCCCTGCATATCGGCACAGGGCGAGGGCGGAGTCACTTCTCATGGACGGCGATTTCAGAACAAGTTTTGTAAGAGACCACGCCAATCCGCGCGCTCATGCCGCGTTGGTGCTCAATGCCGATTTCCGCCCATTGTCCTACTACCCGCTGTCGCTCTGGCCCTGGCAGGAGGCGGTGAAGGCGGTGTTTCTCGACCGGGTGAACATTCTCGCCGAATATGACGAGGTGGTTCATTCGCCCTCGATGGAGTTCCGCATTCCGTCCGTGGTGGTGCTGAAGGATTTCGTAAAGCCGCAAAAGCGCGTTGCCTTCACCCGGTTCAACCTGTTCCTGCGCGATGAGTTCTGCTGCCAATATTGCGGCGCCACGGGGGATCTGACCTTCGATCACGTGGTGCCGCGGGCGCGCGGCGGGGTGACGAGCTGGGAAAACGTGGTGGCGGCCTGTTCGCGCTGTAATCTGAAGAAGGGCTCGCGCATCCTGTCGCAAAGCGGTCTGACCCTACGCAAGATGCCGCGCCAGCCGGGGGCGATGGAACTGCGCAATATGGGCCGCAAATTCCCGCCAAACTACCTGCATGAAAGCTGGATGGATTTTCTCTATTGGGACGCAGAGCTGGACGCCTGATAGGCAAAGCAGAACGGAAAACGGCGCCTCCGATCCGGAAGGCGCCGTTTGATTTTTAAGATATGCAGGCGAGGGGTTTAGCCCCGGCCGCGACGACCACCACGACGGCCACGGGAACCGGCGCCACCAGCGGCACCGCTGCCAGCCGGTTTGTTGAAGTTGATCCAATCGGCGCCGTTGGCGTCGTTGTTCATCAGCATGTTGGCGGCGCGGATCGCTTCCATCTCTTTGCCCGCACGGTATGCGGTGGAGCCCAGACCGAACAGGGTCACGAAGGCTTCATCGTCCATGTCCTCGGGCAGCACGATCCCGGCGGCGGCAATCTCGGCGCGCTTCTCGGCAATCACCGAGGCTTTCACCGGCAGGGCCAGCGGGTTCATGATCGCGGAGGTCATGCCGGTCGCGTAGGCCATCGGCAGGAAGGCGTTGTTGATGCCGTGGCGGTTGGGCAGACCGAACGAGATGTTCGACGCGCCGCAAGTGGTGTTCACCCCAAGCTCGTCACGCAGACGCCGCACGAGGGCGAAAACCTGCAGACCAGCGGTGGCCATGGCACCGATCGGCATAACCAGCGGATCGACCACGATGTCATGCGCGGGGATACCGAAATCGGCGGCGCGCTGAACGATTTTCTTGGCCACTTCAAAACGCACTTCGGGGTCTTCGCTGATCCCGGTGTCGTCGTTGGAGATCGCCACAACCGGCACGTTGTATTTCTTGATCAGCGGCAGAACCTGCTCCAGCCGTTCTTCTTCACCAGTGACCGAGTTCACCAGCGGGCGACCGTTTGCGGCGGCCAGACCGGCTTCAAGCGCGGCGGGAACCGAGCTGTCGATGCAGAGCGGCGCGTCAACCACGGCCTGCACCTTTTCGATCAGCTCGCGCATCAGCGGCGGCTCGACAAAGTTGTTATCGGCGTAGCGCGGATCTTCGGCCATCTTGTTGGAGAACACCGCACCCGAGTTCACGTCGAGCACCGTGGCGCCAGCGGCCACCTGCGCGATTGCGTCTTTCTCGACGGTCGAGAAATCGCCCATTTCCAGCTCGGCAGCGAGCTTTTTGCGGCCGGTCGGGTTAATGCGTTCGCCGATCACGCAGAAGGGTTCATCGAACCCCATGGTGACGGTCGTCGTTTTGCTCTCAAGAATGGTGCGCGTCATGCGGTTACTCCTTTCAGGCGTTCCAGATAGTCTGAAAGCGCGGGGTCAGTGAAATCAGTTACGCTGGCATTGGCGCCAGCGGCGCGAAGGGTTTGATCGTCAAGCGCAGAGCGGATGCCGATGGTAAACGCGCCAGAGGCTGCGGCGGCGCGCACCCCTGACGGGCTGTCTTCAAAGGCGATGCAGGTCTCAGGCGTGGCGCCGAGCTGCCGCATTGCCTCCAGATAGGGGGCCGGATCGGGTTTGCCGCGGGCGCATTCATCGCCGCAGACGACGGTTTGGAAGGCCTCGGTAAGCCCGATCGCCTCCAGCATCGCTTCGGCATTCAGCCGCGTCGCATTGGTGACAACGGCCAGCGCCCAGCCCTGACCCTGTGCCGTCGCAATCAGCGTGGTCAGCCCGGGCATCGCCGGATAGGGGCGCGGCAGGCGGTCGCGAAAGCGCGCTTCCTTGTCATCGCCCAAAGCGGCAGGATCGGGATGGTCGGGCAGGAATTCCGAGAAAATGTCGAAGTTCAGCCGGCCATGGATCTGCGACATGTAGAAATCATCCGGCACCGACAGCCCGTGTTCGGCCCAGATCTCGGCAAAGACAGCCTCATGGATCGGGTCCGACACCAGCATCGTGCCGTCAAGATCGAAGAGCAGTGCAGGTTGGCTCATGCGTGACCGCCATTCGCGATCAGCGCTTTCAGCCGCTCGGTGTCATATTCCGCATCGAGCCGGGCGGCCTCTGCCTTGGCGATATCATCGTCATCGCCCTCGACCTCATAGGGGGCGGCCCGGCGCCATTCGGCCAGATAATCATCGGTTTCCTGCGCGCCCGTGCCCATCGCTGCACGGTCGATGGCTTGCTCAAAGCGCTCAGGCAGCTGCACTTTCGCCGCTCGACGGCCTTTGCCGACGATGACCTGCGCGGGGATATCGCGCCAATAGACGATGGTGACAGCAGACATGAAGATTCCTCTCTGGGCGGTCCATAGCGTGCCCGAAGGGGATCCACCGCACCGATTGCGGCAGGCCGCGCACGGGAAGCGACCTTGGCACGTCTCTTGGCGCGCAGTTAATCGGGGCAGGGTGGTCGCGCCAAGGGGGTGGGAGATGAAAATTTGTCATGATCATCATCAGAGGCAAGGCGTTAACGACGCTTGCGCGAAACCCCGCCGCACACTACCTTAGAGGTAACTAGAGTTGGAGGGCGTGACGATGGCGCCCAGGCGTCCCGATGGTGCGGGCGCGATCCCGAAAGCGGTTGAACCACCCGCGCCAGATAAGCTGAATCCAGATTGCCTTTATGCGGCGCTGGATCTCGGCACCAATAGCTGCAGGATGCTGATTGCCCAACCTGAGGGCAGTCAGTTTCATGTGGTAGATTCGTTTTCGAAATCCGTGGGGCTTGGCCAGGGGCTGGGCGGCACGGGACGGCTGAGCCGCGCCTCAATGGCGCGCACGGTTCAGGCGCTGAAAATCTGCAAACGCAAACTGAAGAAACACGATGTCGCCCATATGCGGCTGGTGGCCACCGAGGCCTGCCGTCGCGCCTCCAATGCCCGCGAATTCATGCGTTATGTCGAACGTGAAACTGGGCTGCGGCTGGAGATTATCAAGCCCGAAGAAGAGGCGATGCTTGCGGTAATCTCCTGCGCGCCGCTGGTGTCGCCGCGTACCGAACAGCTTCTGATCGTTGATATTGGCGGCGGCTCGACCGAGCTGGTCTGGATCGACCTATCGAAAGTGCCGCCGAAAGAACGGCGCAATTCCATCATGCAGCTGCGCTCGGGACTTTTGGGAACACCCGGTTCGGGCCCGGCGGCGCGTGTGGTGGACTGGATTAGCGTGCCCCTGGGTGTCGCCACTCTGCGCGAGCAGTTTGACGATGTCGAAGACGATTCCGGGCGCTTTGCCCTGATGAGCTGGTATTTCGAAGAACAGCTCAGCGGGTTCACCCCGTTCCACCGTGAAAACCCCCGCGAGGGCTTTCAGATCATCGGCACATCGGGCACCGTCACCACGGTGGCTGCCACCCATCTCGGGCTGAAACGCTATGACCGCAACAAGGTCGACGGGCTGCGAATGACCTCTGACCAGATCGACAAGGTGATTCAGGGTTATCTGGTCGCCGGGCCGGAAGGGCGCCGCCGCGATCCGCGCATCGGAAAAGACCGGCAGGCCCTGATCATGTCAGGCGCCGCAATCCTGCAAGCGCTGCTCAGAATCTGGCCGACCGACCGGCTGTCTGTGGCCGACCGGGGCCTGCGCGAGGGGCTGCTCTACGCGCAGATGTCGTCCGACGGCGTGCTGGACGACGAAACGGTATAGGCAGGTAGATCCTCCCTGATAGGCATTCGGCGTCAAAGACGGGCGTTTCTCCGGCTTCAGACTAAACCGCTGTTGGACAGCGCGCCATAGCGGTATATTGGGGCCAGAAGAAATGAGGATGTTATGACCAAGAAAACCAGTGGCAGAGGCGAGCGCGATCTTCGGGTGCGGGTGAAATCCGCGCGCGGGCGGAAGCTCAGTTCAACGCTCTGGCTCGAACGGCAATTGAACGACCCATATGTAAAACGCGCCAAGGCCGAAGGTTATCGCGGCCGCGCGGCGTTCAAGATCCTTGAGCTTGACGACAAGTATCATTTCCTCGTGCCCGGCGCGCGGGTGGTTGATCTGGGCTGCGCGCCCGGTGGCTGGCTACAGGTGGCGGTGGAGCGGGTGAATGCGCTTGGCGAGAAACGCGGCAAGCCCGTGGGCACGGTGCTGGGCGTCGATCTGCAGGAGGTCGAGCCGGTGGCGGGCGCGGTGGCGCATCAGCTCGATTTCATGGAAGACGATGCCGATGAGAAGGTGAAAGCCTGGCTTGGCGGTAAGGCCGATGTGGTGATGAGCGATATGGCCGCAGCCAGCTCTGGCCACAAACAGACCGACCACTTGCGCATCGTGGCGCTTGGCGAGGCCGCTGCCTATCTGGCCTTTGACGTGCTCGAAGAGGGCGGCACCTTCGTTGCCAAGGTTCTGGCCGGTGGGGCCGAGGGCGAGTTGCAGGCTCTCCTGAAGAAGAAATTTACCAAGGTGGCGAATGTGAAACCGCCAGCGAGTCGCTCGGATTCCTCAGAAAAATTCGTGGTGGCCACCGGATTCCGGGGCGGTAATTAACCACTAATTGACGGATATCATGGTGAGGCCCCGGGCGAGCGGGCAAACTCATCACATGACCTGTGTATCGAGAGATATATCGATTCCCATCCAGGGCGGGGCTGATCACCTGTCGGGACTGTTTTGTCTGCCGCCCCGCGCCTTTGGGCTGGTGATTTTCGCGCATGGCAGCGGGGCGGATCGTCTGCATCCGGGCGATGCCGGTGTGGCGCGAGGGCTGAATGATTCCGGTTTAGCCACGCTGCAATTCGAGCTGCTCACCGAAAGCGAAGCCCGGGAACGCGCCAATCTTCACGACATCCCGCTGCTCGCCCAACGGCTGGGCGACGCACTTGTCTGGGCCAAAGGCCAGGGTGACTGCAAGGATCTCGACATCGGGTTTTTCGGCTCGAATACCGGGGTGGCTGCGGCGACTGTGGCCGCGGCGGATCATCCGGACGCAATACACGCGCTGGTTTCGCTCGGGGGTCAGCCCGAACTGGCAGGCGGGCGGCTTGCGGCGCTGAAGGCCCCGACCTTGCTGATCGTCGGCGGGGCCGATTTCGACGTGCTGGATCTCAACCAACTGGCGCAATCACAGATGATCTGCATAAACGAATTGGCGGTGTTGCCCGGTGTCGGCCATCCGGTTGACGATTCCGCCGCGCTGGAACTCGTCATCCGCCGCGCCGCCGATTGGTTCGTCGGACATTTCAGCTAGGTGCTGATCAAAACACCAAATGTGTCGCAAACTCGCCCCGTAAAGGGGTGAGCTTCGCTGATCACAACATCTTCTGGTGGTATGCGCACTTTCCAGAAGGAAAGTGGCGGAGAGACAGGGATTCGAACCCTGGGTCCCCGTGAAGGGACAACGGTTTTCGAGACCGCCCCGTTCGACCACTCCGGCACCTCTCCGCGGGGGTCTGTGGCGGCTGACATAATGCGGCCCGCGGGAACGTGCAACCCATTTTTCGCCGCTTCTTGCCATGATCCGTGTTGAAGGCTTGTCGGGCCTGTAGGTGGCGGCTAGGCTTTGCGCATCGAAGCGCTGACAAGGAGCAGAACATGCGTAAATTCAGGCAGGTTGCGGGCGTTGTGGCGCTGGGTCTTGCGGCGTTCTGGAGTGGGATCGCTCTGGCAGCGGATCGTGAAGCCTACCGGCATTTTCTTGAGGTGACGGGATTTGACGTCGCCATCACCTCGATGCAGCAGGATGCGATGGCGGGGCCGGGGCTTGCTGGCGGTGCGCCGGACGCCTTCGGGGCGCAATGGGTGGCGCTGGCACGCAAGGTGTTCGATCCCGAAGATATGCTCGGGCGCACCATCGACATGATGCAATCCATCATGCCCGACGATCTTCTGACCTTTGGCGAAGATTTCTATGCCTCCGAGCTTGGTCAGCGGCTGGTGACGGCGGAAAACGAAGCCGCGCAGATCTCGGATGACGAGCGACATTCGGCGGGCGAACAGATCATGGCTGATCTACTGGCCAACAATCCCGGGCGGCTGGACGATTATCAGGCGATGATGGATGCGATCGGCGGCGTGGATGCCAGCGTGCGGGCGGTTTCTGAGATTCAGGTTCGCTACCTTCTGGCGGCTGATGCCGCCGGGGCGATTGATCTGGGCCTGTCAGAGCAGGATTTGCGCGATGCGGTTAAGGCGCAGGCGCCGCAGATGCGCGAAGCGATGGCACAGTTCTCCATTCTTGGCGCGGCCTATACCTATCGCGATATGTCGGACGAGGATATCAAGGCTTATCGCGCCATACTGGAAGATGACCGGATGCAGCAGGTTTACCAGATTCTGAACGGCATCCAGTATGAAGTCATGGCTGATCGCTACGAGGTTCTGGCCGCCGGTCTGAAAGGCCTCACGCCGCAACAAACACTGTGACGATGGCCCGGTCGCGATACGTCGCGATACCGGGCCAAATTCCCTTGACTTTAACGACATTCCCCCTGATAAGCCGGGCTTCCGGTGGGGGAACTCGCCGGTTTTTACGTGGAAAATCGCCCGAATGGGCGCGCAGTTCGAGGTGGCGAGAGCCGCAACACCGGCAGGGCCGGGGCCGTAGAACGCGAAAACATGAAGGAAGAACATATGTTTGCGGTCCTCAAGACCGGTGGCAAGCAATACAAGGTCCAAGCGGGCGACGTGCTTCGCGTGGAAAAACTTGCAGCCAATGCCGGTGACAAAATCCAGTTCAACGAGATTCTCATGGTCGGCGGCACCGTGGGCACCCCCTTCGTCGAAGGTGCGGGCGTCCAGGCCGAAGTGATCGACCAGATCAAGGGTGAGAAAGTCATCCACTTCGTGAAGCGTCGTCGTAAACATTCGTCGAAGCGCACCAAAGGCCACCGTCAGCAGCTCACGCTGCTCCGCGTGACCGACATCCTTGAAAAAGGTGCCGACAAATCCGGCGTGATGGCCGCGATTGGCACTGGCTCTGCTACGGCTCCGGCCGCTGCCCCCGCTGCCAAACCGGCGAAAAAAGCTGCGGCTCCGAAAGCCGAAGCCAAAGCCGCTCCCGCTGCAGCGGGCGACGATCTGACCGCGATCACCGGTGTCGGCCCTGCCGCCGCCAAGAAACTGGCTGAAGCCGGCATCACCACCTACGCGGCCCTCGCGGCGGTTGACGTCGAAACCTTCGACGCGGTGAAAGTGAAACCCGAATGGGTTGAACAAGCCAAAGAGCTGGCGAAGTAAGGAGAGAGCGATATGGCACACAAAAAAGCAGGCGGTAGCTCCCGCAACGGTCGCGACTCTGCTGGTCGTCGCCTTGGCGTCAAGAAATACGGTGGCGAAGCCGTAATTCCGGGCAACATCATCATCCGTCAGCGCGGCACCAAAATGTGGCCGGGCGAGGGTGTTGGCATGGGCAAGGATCACACCATCTTTGCGACCGTGGAAGGCAAGGTGACCTTTGCCAAAGGCCTTAAAGGCCGCACCTTTATTTCGGTCATGCCGGTGGCGGAGGCCGCAGAATAAGCCGAACCCAGGGCAAATGAACATTAAGGGGGTCGGCTGAAAAGCCGGCCCCCTTTGCTTTTAACGCGGTTCTGTAAGGTGCCGCATGTGTAATTCGCAGATTGCGTTAGCTCCGCGCATGGAGGCCGGTGAAAAATCCGGGCGCGGTGCCTATCTGCAAAACGAGTGCAGGTGAGGAGGAAAGGGTGATGATGCAGGAAACCATCGTCGAACAGCAGCGGATCGAGACAGATCGCTTTGTACTGCGTCCGCTGCGGCGGGCCGATACCGGGCTGTTATCGCTTTACGCAGGCGACAAACGCGTGGCTGAGGGCACGCGATCCATCCCGCATCCTTTGGTGCCGGGCATGGTTGAAAGCTATATCGCCCGCGCCCAGTTGCCTGACCGGGTGGAAGATGTCTGGGTGATGGATGGTTCGCAGGGCGAACCTGCCGACCGCGGCCACGAGGTGCTGGGGGTGATCAGCCTTACCCGGATGGACCGCAATCAAAGCCAGCTTGGCTATTGGGTGGCGCCTGCCTTCTGGAATACCGGGCTGGCCTCAGAGGCCGTGCGTGCGATGGTCGAAGCCAATCCGCTGGGCAATGCCGAACTGTTTGCTGAAGTGTTTCAGGATAATCCGGCCTCGGCCCGGGTGCTCACCCATGCGGGCTTTGCCTATATCGGCGATGCCGAGGCGCATTCGATCGCGCGTAACGCCAATGTGCCGACCTGGACCTATATTCGGAAGATGGGCTGAACCATGGCTGCGGGCGTCACCCTCACCACTGAGCGGCTGACGCTGCGGCCCCCCGAACCGAGCGATGCGGGTTGGATCGCGCGCGAGATCGCGCATCCCGAGGTGCATGAGATGCTGACCGCCGTGCCGTGCCCCTATGGGCTGGCGGATGCCGAAAGCTGGATCGCGGCCAACCGCGATGTGGCGGGTGTGTTCGTGATTGCGCAGGATGGCGAGCCGCTTGGTGCGCTAACGCTGGAAAACCCCGCTTGGGGGCAGGAGCTTGGCTACTGGTTGAAACGCGACTCCTGGGGACGTGGGGTGATGACCGAGGCGGCGGGCGCGGCGCTCGATTGGTGCTTCACTCAGTTGGCACAAGATATGCCTTCCGGATATGTCACCGGCAATACGGGTTCGCGCAACGTGCTGCACAAGCTGGGCTTTGCCGACACTGAAATCGTGCCCCGTCATAGCCATTACTGGGGGCGGGAGGTTGAGGTGCAACGAATGGTCCTCACGCGCGAGAACTGGGCGGTGCGGGATGGACACTGAGATTTGTACTGAACGGCTGCTCATGCGGCGGGCGCGGGCGGAGGATTATGATGCGATCCACGCGCTGGTTGATGATTTCGACGTGGTGAAGACGACGGGGAGCTGGCCTTTTCCGCCTGATCCTGAGGTTATCGCCCGTCGCGCTACGCCTTTCGATCCCGCGCTTGGTATGGTCGGGCCGGTGTTTCTGGCGGGCGAGCTGATTGGTATTGTCGGGGCGAATAGTGCAGCCCCTGAGGCCAGCGCCGGAGAGCTTGGCTATATGTTCGCCCGCGCCCATTGGGGCCGCGGCTATGCTACCGAGATCGGTCGGGCGCTGATCGCTCATATCTGGCAGCGCTACGCTTGGGAGCTGCTCACGGCTTGCGTGTTTGACGATAATCCCGCCTCTGGCCGGGTGCTGGAAAAGCTGGGCTTTGCCCGGACCGGGCGCTGCACAGCCTATTGCACCGCGCGGGCGGCGGAGTTGCCAACCCTCACCTATCGGCTAGACCGACCGTAAAGCCGTCAGAATTCGCTCATAGCCGAACAGGGCGGGCTTGAGCGCCCCCCCGTTTCCCTCTATCGCTAAGCCAACAAACAAAGGCTGATATTATGAAATTCCTTGACCTCGCCAAAGTCTATATCCGCTCGGGCAGCGGCGGGAATGGCTGCATCTCGTTTCGGCGTGAGAAATACATCGAATATGGTGGCCCCGATGGCGGTGATGGCGGGCGCGGCGGCGACGTGGTGATCGAAACCGTCGACGGGCTGAACACGCTCATCGACTTCCGCTATCAGCAGCACTTTTTTGCCAAGAACGGTCAGCCCGGCATGGGCCAGCAGCGTACCGGGAAATCCGGCGATGATATCGTGCTGCGGGTGCCGGTGGGCACGGAAATCCTCGATGAAGACGAGGAAACGGTGATTGCCGATATGACCGAGCTGGGTCAGCGCATCGTACTGGCACAGGGTGGCAATGGTGGCTTCGGCAACCTGCATTTCAAGAGCGCGACCAATCAGGCGCCGCGTCGGGCCAATCCCGGCCTCGCCGGGATCGAGCGCACGATCTGGCTGCGGTTGAAGCTGATCGCCGATGTCGGGCTTCTGGGCCTGCCCAATGCGGGCAAATCCACCTTTCTGGCGGCGACCTCGAACGCCCGCCCGAAAATCGCCGATTATCCCTTCACCACCCTCGTGCCCAATCTGGGCGTTGTCGGCGTGGATGGGGTGGAATTCGTCGTCGCCGACATTCCCGGCCTGATCGAAGGTGCGCATGAGGGCCGGGGGCTGGGCGATCAGTTTCTGGGCCATGTCGAACGCTGCGCGGTGCTTCTGCATCTGGTCGATGGCACCAGTGATGACGTGGTGACGGATTACCACACCATCATCACCGAGCTGGAAGAATATGGCGGTGCGCTGGCAGACAAACCGCGCGTGACGGTGCTGAACAAGGTCGATGCGCTGCTCGATGAAGAAATCGAGGAAAAACGCGCGGCGCTGGAAGCCGCCTCAGGTGGCACGGTGATGCTGATGTCGGGCGTGGCCAAGCAGGGCACCACCGAGGTGCTGCGCGCGCTTCGGGGCCAGATCGACGATGACCGTCTGCGCCAGAAAGCGGAAGAGGCAACTGATGCCGATGAGGATGAAGGCGAATGGCACCCCTGACGTCGGCTAAACGGATTGTCATCAAAATCGGCTCAGCGCTGCTGGTCGATACTGCAAGCGGCGCGTTGAAATCCGATTGGCTGGCATCGCTGGCCGAGGATGTGGCGGCATTGAAACAGCGCGGGGCGGATGTGGTGCTGGTCTCGTCCGGCTCGATCGCGCTGGGGCGCGAGGCGCTTGGCCTGCCCAAAGGGCCGCTGGCGCTGGAGCAAAGCCAGGCCGCTGCCGCCGTCGGGCAGATCCGGCTGGCGCGCGCCTATGAACAGGCGCTTGGCCCCCTTGGTATCACCACCGCGCAGGTGCTGGTGACGCTGGAAGACAGTGCCGACCGTCGCCGCTATCTCAATGCCCGCGCCACACTGGAAACCCTGCTGTCGCTCGGTACGGTGCCGATCGTGAATGAAAATGACACCGTCGCCACCGACGAGATCCGCTTTGGCGATAACGACAGGCTGGCGGCCCAGGTGGCGGTGACGGTCGGGGCCGACCTCACGGTGTTGCTGTCGGATGTCGATGGTTTCTATTCCAGCAATCCGATGACCGATCCCGATGCGGTGCTCTATGAGGTGGTCGAGGATATCACCCCGGCGCTGGAACGTCAGGCGGGCGAAGGCGTGTCGGGCGTCTCAAAAGGTGGGATGAAAACCAAGCTGATGGCGGCAAAAACGGCCACCGCGGCAGGTTGTGCGCTGATCATCACTCTGGGCAGCCGGATCAATCCGCTTGCTGCGCTTGACGGCGGTGCGGCGCATAGCCTGTTCAAGGCGCGCGTCACCCCGGCCTCGGCCCGCAAACATTGGATCGCCTCGATGAAAGCGCAGGGCTCGGTCAGTGTCGATGCCGGCGCAGCACGGGCGCTGGGGCAGGGCAAATCGCTGCTGCCCGCCGGGGTGACTGCCATCACGGGGCGGTTCGGGCGCGGCGAACCAGTGGATATTCTGACTGAAGATGGCACAAGGCTTGGCGCCGGACTGGTGCGCTACACTGCCGAAGAGGCGCGCGCCCTCATTGGTAAACATTCTTACGAGATCGAGGCGGTTCTGGGCTATCCGGGCCGCGCCGCCCTGATCCACCGCGATGACATGGCCCTCTAGGTGGATCGCAGGTAACGATAGAGACAGGGTAACGGAGTGGGACAGATGAACGATCATATCGATATTCACACCCTGATGCAGGACATTGGTGCGAAGGCGAAAGCGGCGGCGGCAGAGCTGGCCTTTGCTTCGGCCGAGACCAAAAAACAGGCGCTGGAAGTGGCCGCCGATACGGTCTGGGCCGAGCGCGACGCGATCATCGCCGCCAATGCCCGGGATATGGAATATGGCATCGAAAAGGGGCTGAGCCCCGCGATGCTGGACCGGCTGATGCTGGACGAAGCCCGGATCAGTAGCATAGCTGAGGCCCTGCGCGCGGTTGCCGGGTTCAAGGATCCGGTGGGCGATGTGATGGCCGAATGGGATATGCCCTCGGGCCTGCACATCAAACGGGTGCGCACGCCGCTTGGCGTCATTGGCGTGATCTATGAAAGCCGCCCGAACGTGACGGCAGATGCCGGGGCGCTGTGCCTGAAGGCGGGCAACGCGGTGATCCTGCGCGGCGGCTCCGAGAGCTTTCACAGCTCGCAGGCGATCCATGCCTGCCTTGTGGAAGGGCTGATAAAGGCGGAGCTTCCCGAAGCCGCAATTCAGCTTGTGCCCACCCGGGATCGTGCCGCGGTCAGCGAGATGCTGACCATGGTCGACACCATTGACGTGATCGTGCCGCGCGGTGGCAAGGGGCTGGTGGGCCTCGTGCAGCGCGAGGCGCGGGTGCCGGTTTTCGCCCATCTCGAAGGTATCGTGCACGTCTATATCGACAAATTCGCCGATCCCGAAAGGGCGCTGAACGTGGTGCTGAATGCCAAGACCCGGCGCACCGGGATCTGCGGCGCGGCGGAATGCCTGCTCATCCACAAAGATGTCGTCCCGCTTGGCCAGACGGTGATCGACGCGCTGATCGCGGCCGGGGTGCGGGTTCATGCCGGGCCCGGGCTTACCGGCACCCATGTGGCCGACGATGCCGATTGGGGCCGCGAATATCTCGACATGGATATCGCGGCGAAAATCGTGGATGACGTGGACGGCGCGATTGATCACATCAACCGCTATTCCTCGCATCACACCGAAGCGATCCTGACCGAGGACAACCCGACTGCCGAGCGTTTCTTTGCCCGGATCGACAGCGCCATTCTGATGCGTAACGCCTCGACCCAATTCGCCGATGGCGGCGAGTTTGGCATGGGCGGCGAGATCGGCATTGCCACCGGCAAGATGCACGCGCGCGGCCCGGTGGGCGCAGAGCAGCTGACAAGCTTCAAGTATATCGTTGAAGGCACGGGGACGGTTCGGAGCTGAGGGGCGATGGCCCCTCAGAACACCACGTCCACCCCGTTTTCGGCGAAGGTCACCGTCACGGCGCGCTTCTGATGCCGCGCTTCGATTCCGAAGAGCACGAAATGCACCTCTTTCGGCTGCAGCGCTTCAGCCTTGTCGGGATCGGTGAGCAGGGCCCAGAGCGACTCGTCGATCTTGGCGCGTTCGGCTTTCGCCGTCACTTTCCAGCTGTCACCCTCGGCGCTGATGGTGACATCGCCACCCCAGGGCATGGAGTTTTCAAGGCACATGAGCGCAAGAAAGGCGAGCTTGGCATTGGTCCGCGCCGGATCGCCCGCCGGTTGCCAGTCGATGCGCAGCTTGCGGGCCTCGAAGGCTTTCAGCAGGCTGCGAACCTCACCCAGAGTGACCGATTGCCAGGGCTGCGCCGCCCCGAAGGCGATACGAAAGATCTTGATCCGCGCGTTGGCATTCTCCACGCTCTCAGAGATCAGTGAGAGTTCGGGCAGGTCACCTTGTCCGGTGAGGCCCAAGAGCTCAACCCCGTTGCTGATCGCGCCCAGCGGGCTGATCAGGTCATGCGCCATGCGCGAGCCGACAAGGGCAACAAGATCGGGCGGGGTCGGGGCGGTCAGGATTTCGTCGGTCATGCGGCACTCCGGCAGAAAGGAAAGACAGAATGAATGGATCGGGAGCCCTGTTTGAACCGGGCATGCTGGTGCGCCATCCGACCGAGCCCGATTGGGGGCTGGGGCAGGTGCAAAGCAACATTCATGGCAAGATCACGGTGAACTTTCGCCATGCAGGGAAGGTCGTGATCGATAGCACCCGGGTCGAGCTGGAGCTCGTCATCGAAGATTAGCGCAGACCGTCCCTGGGGCACAATTTTGAGGCTCATAAAGGGACGCTATCACAGCCCATGCGGGTTTCAAACGCTAAGCGCTCTGATCCGGTTGCCAAAACACCTCGACGGCCATAAAAGCCCGCGAGGAGGCGTACAGGCCGCAATGTCCACATCCAACCCTGAATTCGAGCTAAGGCTGGCCCGGACTGCGCAGGATATCCGCGCGGGCCAAAGGCTACGCTATGAGGTGTTTGTGGAAGAGCTTGGCGGGGGTGGCGATCTGGTCGATCACGCCGCGCGGCTGGAATGCGATGCCTTCGATCCGCTCTTCGATCACCTGCTCTTGTTCGACAAGGCCCGCCCCGGTGCCCCGGCTGTTGGCGTCTACCGCTTGATGCGCAGCGATATGCTGGGCGATGGTGACCGGTTCTATTCCGAAGATGAATATGATCTCTCGGTTCTGACAGGATCCGGCAAGCGTCTGCTGGAACTTGGCCGTTCTTGCGTGCATCGCGACTATCGCGGCGGGCAGGCGTTGATGATGCTCTGGAAGGGGCTTCTGGCCTATGTCGACCGGCACGATATTGACGTGATGTTTGGCTCGGCCTCGTTTCACGGCACCGATATTGGCGCGCTGAAAGAGCCGCTGTCGCATCTCTATCACTGCCATCTTGCCCCGGAAGACCTGCGTGTGCGGGCACTGCCCGAGCACTATCAGTCGATGGATCTGATGCCCGAAAGCGCGGTGGATCGGGTAGCGGCGATGCGGGCGGTTCCGCCGCTTCTGAAGGCCTATCTGCGCCTTGGCGGCTTTGTTGGCGACGGCGCCTATATCGACCATGTCTTCAACACCACCGATGTTTGCATCGTGGTTGAAATTGCCAAAGTGCCGCCCCGGTTGCGCGCGCTTTATGCCGGGGGAGAAATCGGATGAGCCTGGTCTGGAACGACGGCAGTACTCCGGAAGAAGTGCGCATCACCCCCTTTGGCTGGCTGCGTATCGGTCTGCGTGGGGTGCCGCTGGTTCTGACCCTGCTTCTTGGGCTCGGGGCAACGCTGATCCTGCGGCCACTGGAAAAACGCCTGTTCGGGCTGGGCCGTCCGGTGACGCCATGGATTACCCAGACCGTTTGCCGGTTCTCGCTGTTCATCCTCGGGATTCGCTTGAAAGTCACCGGGCATCAGATGAAACGCAAAGGCGCGGTGGTGGCCAACCATTCGTCATGGCTCGATGTTTTCGTGCTGAACGCCCGCAAGCGGATCTATTTCGTCGCCAAGGATGAAATCTCCGGTTGGCCCGGCATTTCATGGCTCGCCAAGGCCACCGGCACGGTGTTCATCCGGCGCGACCGAAAGGCAGCTTCGGCGCAGGTCGAGCTTTTCCGGGCGCGGCTCGGGGCAGGGCACAAGCTGTTGTTTTTCCCCGAAGGCACCTCAACAGATTCGCGCCGGGTTCTGCCCTTCAAGACCACTCTTTTTGCCGCCTTCTTTGACGAAGAGCTTCATGAGCAGATGCACATTCAGCCGGTCACCGTGCTCTATCACGCGCCGAAAGGCCGGGATGCCCGCTTCTTCGGCTGGTGGGGTAATCAGGGTCTGACCCCGCATCTGATGAAGGTTCTGGCGCAATGGCCGCAAGGGCAGGTGGAGCTGATCTATCACGCCCCGGCACGGGTGGCGGATTTCGCCAACCGCAAGGCGCTGGCCTCACATCTGGAAGACGCCGTGCGCGCGCCAATAGCGCTGGAGCTGGCGAAAGCGGCCGAGTAGCGCCGGGAGCTGCCCTTAGCGCCGGGGTCCTGACAGGCGTTCCAGCCGCGCGAACAGCTCGGCAATCCCGCTTTGGTCGATATTGGCAAAGGCAATGCGCAGCTGCTGCCCGCCCGCCGCATCTCCATCTGGCATGAACATGCTGCCGGGCAGGGCGAGCACGCCGATCTCGCCCACCATGCGCTTGCACAGGTCTTCCGAGGCTTCGGCAAAGGGGTGTTCGACATAGGCGAAATAGACCCCAGCCCCGAGCAGGCGCCAGCCCTCAAGCTGGGTAATGCCTTCCTCAATGGCGGCCCGGCGCGCAAGGATCTCGTCGCGCTCGCCCGCCAGCCAGCCTCTTAGGTTCTGCATCCCCCAAAGCGCGGCGCGCTGTCCGAGCTGATTGGGGCAGATGGTGACGGTATCGAGGAACTTTTCCACCTCTGCCAGCCGCCCCGGGCTGGCAATCATCGCGCCCACCCGGTGGCCGGTCAGCCGGTATGCCTTGGAAAAGGAATAAAGATGCACAAAGGTCTCGTCCCAATCAGGCACCGCAAACAGACCATGCGCGGGCGACGGGCGGCTGTCAAAATCGCGATAGGTTTCATCGACGATCAGCGTCAGCCCATGAGCTTTGGCCAGCCGGTAGAACCCCGCAACCAGATCCGCCGGATATTCCACCCCGCCCGGATTGTTGGGTGTCACCAGCACGACGGCACGGGTTTTATCACTGATCAGCGCCTCGGCCCCCGCAATCGTAGGGATCAGCTCGGGCCCCGTGGCCAGCGGCACGGCGCGGATGCCCGACATGTCGAGCCACATTTTATGATTGAAATACCAAGGCGTTGGCAGAATCACCTCATCGCCCGGTCCGGCCAGTGTGGCGATGCTGGCGGCAAAAGCCTCGTTGCAGCCCGCGGTGATCGCCACTTGTTCGGGGGCGATGCGACCACGATAGAGCGCCGATACCTCAGCCGCCAAAGCCGCGCGCAGCTCCGGCAGGCCCAGAACCGGGCCATAAAGATGCGCGCTGTCATCATTCAGCGCCGCCTCGGCAATGGCTTCACGCAAGGCTTGCGGCGGCGGATCAACCGGCGCAGCCTGACTGACATTGATCAGCGGCTGTTCGGCGCTGAAGCTGACACCCTCCAGCCAGCGCCGCGCCTCCATTACCGGCGGTGGCGTCGTGGCGCGCATGTTGGGATTGATCACAGCCATGCGCCGATGCTCCCGGGAATGCTACGCGACCGAGGTGATCTCGGCCAAAAGCTCGACCTTCGCCTTCGCCGCGCCCGAGTCGATCGACTCCCGCGCGATCTCGACGCCTTCCTGCAACGTGGTCGCCTTGTCGGCCACAACCAGAGCAGCGGCGGAATTGTAGAGCACCGCGTCGCGATAGGCCGAATGCGTGCCGTCCAGCAGGGCGCGGAACGCCTGGCCGTTTTCTTCGGGTGCCCCGCCCAGCAGATCCTCGAAAGGATGTTGCGGCAGTCCGGCATCTTCGGGATGCAACTCGCGCTCGGTGACCTCGCCGTTCTCCAGCATCGCCACCCAGCTGACCCCGGCAATCGACAGCTCATCGGTGCCGTCGCCGCCATGCACCAGCCAGGCCTTTTCGGTGCCAAGCTCGCGCAGGGTCTCGGCCATCGGCCGGATCATCGCCCGCGAAAACGCGCCGGTCAGCTGGCGTTTCACAAAGGCCGGGTTGGTCAGCGGGCCGAGGATGTTGAAAATCGTCCGCGTGCCCAGCTCGGCGCGGGTCGGCATCACATGGGCCATGGCCGGGTGATGCATCGGCGCCATCATGAAGGCGATCCCGGCTTCATTCAGCGCCCGCTCTACCACTTCTGGTCCGACCAGAACGTTCACCCCAAGCTGAGTGAGCGCATCTGCTGCACCGGATTTCGAGCTCAGGTTGCGGTTGCCGTGTTTGGCCACAACCACGCCAGCTCCTGCCACTACAAAGGCGGTGGCGGTCGAGATGTTCAGCGTGCCCTTGCCGTCACCGCCGGTGCCGACAATGTCCATCGCCCCTTCGGGGGCATTCACCCGCTTGCATTTCTGCCGCATCACATGGGCGGCGGCGGCGTATTCATCGACCGTTTCGCCCCGCGTGCGCATCGCCATCAACAGACCGCCGATCTGGCTGGGCGTCGCTTCGCCCTCGAACATGATCTGAAAGGCCAGCTGCGCTTCGGCGCGGGTCAGGGGGCGTTCACAGGCCGCCCCGATCAGGGGTTTGATCGAGTCGCTCATGCGGGAAGTCTCACCATCTTGAGGAAGTTTTGCAGCATTGCATGGCCGTGTTCCGAGCGGATCGATTCCGGGTGGAACTGCACGCCCTCGATCGGCAGAGTCTTGTGGCGGAAGCCCATGATCGTGCCGTCATCCAGCCATGCGGTGATCTCAAGGCAATCGGGCAGGCTTTCGCGCTCGACCACCAGCGAATGATAGCGCGTGCCCTGCAGGGGCGAGGGCAGCCCCTCGAACACGCCTTTGCCGGAATGATGGATCTCGCCCATCTTGCCATGCACGATCTCTTTGGCCCGCACCACCTTGCCGCCAAAGGCCTGACCGATGGTCTGATGGCCCAGGCAGACGCCCAAAAGCGGCATATTCACCTCGGCTGCGGCAAGGGTCAGCGGCAGGCAGATGCCTGCCTGATCGGGGTCGCAGGGCCCGGGCGACAGCACGATCCCTTCGGGGCGCAGCGCCATCGCTTCCTGAACATTCAGCGCATCGTTACGTACAACCTTTACCTCAGTCCCCAGTTCGCCGAGGTAGTGAACGAGGTTATAGGTGAAACTGTCATAGTTATCGATCAGCAGGATCATGGCCCAAGTCCGGTAAAAGGGGTTTTCTGGCATTCTTGTCGGGGTATACATGTGCAGAGCCGCCGCCGAGGGTCAAGACGTGCGGAGGAAAGAATGCGAAGGAGCAGATCGTGCTAAGGGGCATCATTTTCGGGCTCGTTGTGGCTGTACTGGGCTTCGGCGTAGCAATGTTGAAGCTGGGGCCGGTGGTTATGACCCCGGTTCTGCCAGCGACGGTTGAGGTTCCGGGCGCGGACGAACCCGCGGCAGCGCCGGAACAGGTGATGCCTGAACCGACCGAGCCTGAACAAACGGTGCCCGATCAGGCTGAGCCTGATCAGATTGTGCCGGACGAAGATGTGACGGCCACGCCGGACTCCACCGCGCCAGCCTCTCCGCAACCCGATGCGCCTGTTACCGACTCGACGGCCATGGCCCCCACGCCTGACGCGGCGACACCTGACGCCACTGCGCCCGACGCTGCGATGCCTGAGGCCACGCCGCCTGCCGCCGATACTGCGCCCGAAGCTGCGGATCAGGACGCCCCCGATGCCGAACCCTCTGGCGAAATGGCGCCGGAGAGCGATGAGAGCACCGAGACCGCCCCGGCAATGCAAGACGGGGCCGAGCTTGCCCCGCAAGATATGCCTGCTGGCAGCGATGACGATACCGCGATGGCAGACAGCGATGACATGCCCGCACCCGATACCGGCATGGCCGATGAGAATGCCGCGCCCACCGCGCCTGATCTTCCAGATGAGACCGCGCCTGACAGTGCTGCAGATGCAGCGCCCGTCCCGTCGATGCCGATCACGCCGGATGTGAATGCGGCCGACACGCCCTCGGCAACCGGCCCAGAAATCCTGACGCCGCCGGATGGCGCGCTGCCCGATCCTGGCGTGGTCACCGGCCGTCTGCCGCGTGTTGGCGATAGTTCCGTGCCCGCTGACGACACTCCCAGCCCGACCCTTGAGCCGGTGCCGCCGCTTGTCTCTGCCGCGCAGCCTGACCAAGCGGCCGATGGCGTGATCACCGGGCGTTTGCCCTCCATCGGGGCTCCGGCGGAAGGTGATACGGTCGCGCAAGAGGCAAGTGCTGCCCCGTTGCCCGCGCTTGAACGCAACGCGATACCGTTCCCGGCTTCCACCGGCCAGCCGCTGCTGTCGTTCCTGCTGGTCGATTCCGGCGATGGCCGTGACGCGATGCGTGATCTCGACAAGCTGCCCTTCCCGGTGACGGTCGCGGTGAATGCAGCCGATTCCGGCGTGACCGACGCGATTGATTTCTACCGCAGCAAGGGCGCCGAGGTGGTGGTGATCGTGCCGCTGCCGGTCAACGCCAGCCCAGCCGATGTCGAGGTCAATCTTGAAGCCTATACGCCGCTGCTCGATCAGGCCGTGGCGGCGATGGTCGAACCCGAAGCCGGGTTCCAGGCGCTTGGCGATGGGGCGGTGCAGTTTGGCGATCATCTCACCGCCTATGGGCTCGGGCTCGTCACCTTCCCGTCAGGGCTCAACACCGGCCACAAGGCGGCGCAGAAAGAAGGCGTTCATGCCGGTCTGGTGTTCCGCGATCTCGATGGCGAGGGGCAATCGGGTGCGGTGATCCGTCGTTTCCTCGATAACGCCGCCTTCCGGGCGCGCAACGAACAAGGGGTGATCGTGGTGGCCCGCACCAGAGCCGAAACCCTGCAGGCGCTGCTGGAATGGTCGTTGGGCACCCGAGCGCAGAACGTCACGCTGGCGCCGGTTTCGGCGGTCCTGCTGGCACAATAAGGGCGCGCAACCAGATCGGCGCGCGCCCATTTCTTGTAGTTTTAGCGTTTCTGGCTGGCCAGCCGGAAGGTGATCGCGGCAGCAAGGCCAAAGAGCACTTTCGAGGTCAGGCTTGCGCCATAGGGCACCAGGGTGACAAAGCCCGGATTGATCACCGGCAGAAGCACGAAGAAGTTCATCGCCCAGATCGCCACCAGACCCGCCACGATCAGCATCGGTTCCCAGATTGTGCCGGCGAGGCGCGGCAGAACCCGCGGGATCATGACGGCAAAGGCCAGACCGATCATCAGCGCCAGCACCATATGGATGACAATGCCCAGCGCCACCACGCCAGAGGCATCCGCCAGCCCCGGCAGCACCGAAATCGTCACCCCGCGCGCCACAAGGGCGGCATCATGTCCGGTCATCGACTGGTAGAGCAGGATCCAGCCAATCTCGGCCGCGCCACCGGCAAGCCCGGCGATGGTTCCAACTTTCAACCCGCGAGCGATGGGCGATGACGGCATGTGAAGTTGTTCGGATGTCATGGAAAATCCCCTGGACCTGAAAACTATCGCGCGTTCCCTTGGATCGTGACGAAGCATCGCTCATCCGTCAAGGGAACAGAGCCTGAGGCATTCAACCGCAGAGTGGGGCCGGGCGCATGAAAAAAGGCCGCCCGCAATTGCGGACGGCCCTTGGATTACTTGCCTTTTGGCTCAGGCGGTCGCTTTGGCCAGCGCCTGATCGAGATCGGCAATGATGTCGTTCACATCCTCGATGCCGATCGACAGGCGCACCACGTTATCGCCCGCGCCCGCCGCCGCGCGCTGTTCGGCGCTGAGCTGGCGGTGGGTGGTCGAGGCCGGGTGGATCACCAGCGAGCGCGCATCGCCCAGATTGGCGACATGGCTGAACAGCTCAAGGCTGTCGACCAGCTTCACGCAGGCCTCGTAGCCGCCTTTCACGGCAACGGTGAACAGCGCGCCTGCGCCTTTCGGCACGATCCGCCCCGCGACATCGTGGTATTTCGAGCTGCCAAGCCCGGCATGGGTGACCGCTTCGATGCGCGGATCGGCTTCCAGCCATTCCGCCACTTTCTGGGCATTGGCCACATGTTTCTGCATCCGCAGCGACAGGGTTTCGATCCCCATCAGCGTGTAATGGGCGCCCTGCGGGTTCATCGTCATGCCCAGATCGCGCAGCCCCACGGCGATGCCGTAGAACGTATAGGCCATCTCGCCCAGCGCTTCGTGGAATTTGAGGCCGTGATAGGCCGGTTCCGGTTCGCTGAGCGAGGGGAACTTGCCCGAGGCAGACCAGTCGAACTTGCCGCTATCCACCACCACGCCGCCGGTCACGGTGCCGTTGCCGGTCATGTATTTGGTCAGCGAATGCACCACCAGCGTGGCGCCATGGGCGATCGGGTTGCACAGATAAGGCGTCGCCGTGGTGTTATCGACCACCAGCGGTAGGCCCGCCTCAGCCGCGACTTTGCCGATGGCATCAAGGTCGGTGACCACGCCGCCCGGGTTGGCGATGGTCTCGCAGAAGATCGCGCGGGTGTTGTCGTCAATCGCTGCCGCCACCGCTGCCGGGTCGTCGAAATCGACGAACTTGGCTTCCCAGCCAAAGCGTTTGAACACTTGCGTGAACTGGGTAAAGGTGCCGCCATAAAGCCGCGACGAGGCCACGATGTTCAGCCCCGGTCCCATCAACGGGTAAAGCGCCATAAGCTGCGCGGCATGGCCTGAGCTGGTGCAGACAGCGCCGACGCCACCTTCAAGTGCGGCAATCCGATTGGCCAGCGCGCCCACGGTCGGGTTGGTCAGCCGCGAGTAGATATAGCCGACTTCCTGAAGGTTGAAGAGCGCCGCGGCGTGATCGGCATCCCGAAACACATAGGCGGTTGTCTGATAAATCGGCACCTGGCGTGCACCGGTGGCCGGATCCGGCTCGGTGCCCGCATGAACCTGAAGCGTGTCAAAACCCTGAGTCATCTCGTTCTCCCTGATTGCTTGCCGGAAGCTAGAACATTGTTCCGGCTGCGGCAATTAGGTCGGATGCAAAAGGACCAGCGTTCCTTTTGCATCAAAGAATCCGGGCCGGTGTCAGGCTGTGAGCGGCAACAAGCGACTGTTTTCCAACGCCGCCGTGCGGTGCTGACCAAGGCGCTGCGCCTCGGGGTTCTGAGCAAAGCTCAGAAAGCTTGCAACGCTGGCCTGCCGCACCAGAAGCACGTGATCCCAACCTTCGCCCTCGGGCCCGATAAACCAATCGCCGCCGCGTCCCTCGAACAGCACCTCGCCGCCCGAGGCCTGAAGCAAAGGCGTTATCCCGGCGCTGTAGAGCGCATAGGCCTCAGCGCCGCTGATCGGCCGGGCAGGGGCCCGATCCGGCGCCGCTCTGTAATCGGCGATGTCGCGGAATTTCAACAGGTTGAGCATCACAACCGGCGTGTCCATTCCGCGCCCGATCAGGGCGGCGGCGGTTCTGTCGGTTGGGGCGATATGGATCATGTCAGTCTCGCTAGTTTCAATGCATGTGTCTGGATGTCTTCGGGCCAATGGCTCATCGCAATGGCAAAGGCCGCCGCATCGCCCGCATAAAGCGTACGGATTGCCGCCTCATAGCCGGGCCGGTCGCCCGCCATGGTGGTGAGAAACCGATAGGCGGCATCAGGGCGGGGGCCATCGCTATCGGCGCGCATCGCCTCTTCCACCAGACGGCGCAGGGTCGCCGACGCGCCACCACGCTGGCTGCGCAGCCAGTCCCAATGGCGCGGCAGCAGGGTGATTTCGCGGGCCTTCACCCCAAGCTTTGGCCGCCCGCGCGCGGCCGTTCCGCCGGTAAGGTCGAAATCAATCTGCGCGCCGGTCTCGTCGGAAAAGATCAGCACCCCGTCAGGATGCGGTCCTAGCGGCGCAAGCCGGGCTTCCAGCTCGGACCGACTGCCGCTGGCCAGTTTTCTGTCGCCCTGAAAGGCGGTGAATGCTTCTTCGGTCATCCGATCCTCATTTACACCCGGGTATTAATATGGGAAAAGCTTTATACCCGGGTAATAATGGAATCAAGGGATCTGTTTCGATGATCAGCAAAGAAGATCGCCGCGCGGCTAAGCAGGCCTGGCGTGAGCGAAAGGAAGATTGGGCGATTTGCGCGATACGCATTGGCGAGGCGGTCTGGGTCAGCCTGACCCCCGACGCCAAAGCGCTGGAAAACCGCATTAGCTTCATGCTGCGTCAGGGCAGCGAGCCGGTGCAGGGGATGAAATCCGCCCATGCCGAGGCGGGCGCGCTGAGCTTCGAGGTACTGGAGCGGCTGGACCCGGAGCTATCCCCAATGGCCCGCGAACGGGTCGGGGACGAGCGCTGCGCGCATTGGGCAAACACCCTGTCGGCGCAGCGCTTTTAGCCCCGTCGCCTAGCGCATCCAGAAGCCTTCGCGCTTGATCACGTTGCGGATCTTCTTCTCAGAGTTGGGCAGGGCGTCGCGGTCAAACAGGGCGCGCACTTTCTGGCCCCGGCCCTGATAGATCATCCGCAGCATCGGCTCATAGGCTTTCAGCACCTTCTTGATCTTGTTCGGCGCGGCGGCCTCTTCGATCGCGGCAATCGCCAGATCGTTTTCGCGGGCATAGGCTAGCGGCAGGATGCGCCAATGGCAGCTGACATCGCCATCCAGCCCGTCGAGTTCCGGCCCCGGCCTACCGCCGCCAAAGGAATGAATCACCAGCGGTAGCGCTACCTGATCGAGCCAGGGATCGAGGCTTTGCAGCACCAGTTCGTCGGGCCGGTCATCACGGATCGCCAGCGCATAGTCGAGAAAGCGCTGTTTGAACGCTACCGGATCTTCGCCATAGAACCAGCCCGCGTTGAAATAGAGATAGCGCGCCCAATATTCGTCGGGTTCGGACAGGTCGAGCGAGCTTTCGAAATCCAGCCCGAACTTGTCGTAGAGCGATTTCCAGATTTGGCCGTAGCCCGGCCCATAAAGCTCGATCTCGGGCCAGGTGCCTTCGCGTTTCATCGAGGCCGACGGGCGCGAGAAATCAAAGCGAATCTCTGACAGTTTTCCGGTGATCACCGTGTCGCTGTCGAAAAAGACGAAGGGTTCGCCCGCTGGTAGAGTCGCCAAGGCTTCGATCTTGTTGCCATTCCGGTAGGACGCGCCAAAATGCTGTGCCTCAAAAGGCACAATTTCAGCACCCAGATCCACCAGTGCAGCGCGCGCAACCGCGTCCATGCGCGGATCTTCGCCATGCCAGATTGGGCCCGGTTGTGGCTCTGCGACCACAACTTTCCCCTTGAAGCCGGGGTCGGCACGCATAAGTGTCGCTACGAAGAGCAGGGCTTCGTATTGCAATCGCCCGGATTGGCCGACAACCATAACGTTAAATGTCGGTCGGATTTTCGCTGGTTTTGCCATCGACGCTTTGCCTGCTCTTTGCTTTTCTGCCAGTATAGGCAGATGAGGCGGAAGGGAAAGACGTGAGCAATATCGTGCAGGAGCACAAATGAAACGTTTAATGATGACGCTTGCCGCGCTGCTTGTCGCTCTGCCAGCTGCTGCGCAGCAATACACGACGGCTGCCGAAGTGCGGCCGATCCTCGATGCCACCAAATCGAAGTGGGTTTCGGTGCGTGAATATGACGGGAAAGACCTGCTCTATTTCACTCATCTGATGGCCTGGCGCTGTGGGATCGACAAGATTTTCTATGCCGTAAATGGCGGGGCTGAAACGCGCTGGAAGGGCGAGGCTTGCTATGACGGCGAAGTGCAACCCAATGCGATCAAGGCCACCGATGTACTGCCGTTCGTCACCTTCCCGCTGGGATCGGTGAACAGCGTCACCGTCCGGCTGGAATATGACGATGGGTCCGCCGACAGCGCCAGCTATGAGCGCGGAAAGATCCTGACCCAGTAGCATCGGGCACCGGATTGAAATCAGCACACCCCTGCCAGATCGGCGGGGGTGTTTGCGTTTGGGCTAGTCGGTTTCGAAATGCCCGTAATCGCCGCCCAGAAACAGCCGGGGATCGGCATCATCTTCACAGGTTATCCGGGTAACATGGGCAATGATCACCGTGTGATCGCCCGCGTCGATCCGGTCGCGGGTGGTGCATTCAAATCGGGCAGGGCAGCCGGAAATCAGCGGCACCCCGGCCTCTGACAGGGTCCAGTCGCAATGCTCAAATGCTTCGGCGGAATTGGCGAAACCCCAGGTGATCGCGTCCTGATCCCGCCCCATCACATGCAGGGCAAAATGCGGCGCGGCGATAAAGGCGTTATGGCGACGCGAGGCCTTGGCCGGGCACCAGAGGATCAGCGGCGGATCGAGCGAGACCGAGGTGAAGCTGTTGGCGGTGATGCCCAGCGGCCCGTTCTCGTTGGTCGTTGTCACCACCGTTACGCCGGTCGCAAACCGTCCGAATGCCGCGCGCAGGGCGCGGGCATCGCCGGGGGTGGGGGGTAAGCTCTGTGCCATATCGATCCTCGTCTGCGCAGAGACCCTATCCCCGAACGGATTCGGGTGAAAGCAGGAAGCGGATCAGACGGTCGCGTCTTCGGCAGGCATCGCGTTGCCCACGCCACAGAACATCTCGTAGATCACTTCGAGAACACGCCGGGGCCGGTCATCGGCCAGCGAATAGTAGATCGCCTTGCCATCGCGTCGCGGAGTCACCAGCCCCTCCATCCTGAGGCGGGCAAGCTGCTGAGACACCGCCGCCTGACGGGCGTGCAGGATCTGTTCCAGCTCGGTCACCGACTTCTCACCGTTCACCAACGCACACAGGATCATCAATCGACCTTCATGGCTGATCGCTTTCAGCAATGCCGACGCATCACAGGCGCTCGACATCATCGAATTCAGGTCGTCCTCGGACATTTCCGAAGTAAGAACGGGGGTGGCCATATGCGGCTCCTCACGTGTTTCTGTTCGCTCTAGATCATATTCACATAGGCGATTGCTGGATAAGGATCAATTCATGCAAGCTACAACGCGGGAAATCGTCGCGGGAAATTAATATTCAACAAAATGCATGTGAGGCCTTTACCTTCGAAAAATCCGTACCTAACTCTGTTCCCAAGCGGCGCGATTATCCGCGCCAGTTCACATTGCCGGTGCGCCGGCTGTACGAAACAGGCCGGGATACCGGCAACCAGGGATGAACGGATGAAAGACATGGCTTCTAACTACCCCGTCGATATTGCAGTGAAACCTGAGGTTCAGGCGTTTTTCGATGACGCCACCAACACGATTTCCTATGTGGTGAAAGACCCGACTTCGAATGCTTGTGCGGTGATCGATAGCGTGATGGATATTGATTACGCCGCAGGGCGCATCACCTATGACCATGCCGATGAAATCATTGCCTATATCGAGGCGAACGGGCTCAAGCTGGAATGGCTGATCGAGACCCATGTGCACGCCGACCACCTGTCGGCGGCGCCCTATATCCAGAAGAAACTGGGCGGCCAGATCGGCATCGGCTCGAATATCACCGTTGTGCAGGACGTGTTTGGCAAGGTGTTCAACGAGGGCACCGAGTTCCAGCGCGACGGGTCGCAATTCGATACGCTGTTTGAAGATGGCGATACCTACAAAATCGGCAACATGACCGCCGTTGCGCTGCACACGCCGGGTCATACCCCGGCCTGCATGACCCATGTGATCGGCGATAGCGCCTATGTGGGCGACACGCTGTTCATGCCCGATGCTGGCTCGGCGCGGGCCGATTTCCCGGGCGGCGATGCTGGCGTTCTTTATGATTCGATCCAGAAGGTGCTGGCGCTGCCTGACGAAACCCGTCTGTTCATGTGCCACGATTACGGCCCCGATGGGCGCGAGATCCTGTGGGAAACCTCGGTGGGCGAGGAAAAGGCCGAAAACATCCATTTCGGCGCGGGCAAAACCCGTGAGGATTTCATCAAATTCCGCACCGAACGCGACGCCACCCTCGACATGCCCCGCTTGATCATTCCGTCGCTGCAGGTCAACATGCGCGCCGGTGAAATGCCGCCGGCAGACAAGGACGGGAAAACCTTCCTGAAAGTCCCGGTGAACGCGCTTTGAGCAGGGAGACCATCAGGATGGACATGAAGCAGTTGGACGAACAGGTCTGGGTTGCGCCGCAGATCAGCATTGAAGACGTGGCCGCGCTGGCGGAGCAGGGCTTCAAATGCGTGATGTGCAACCGACCCGATGGCGAGGATGCCGGTCAGCCTGACTGGGATGATATCGCTGAGGCCTGTGCTGCGCATGGGATGGAGGCGCGTTATGTGCCGCTGGCCGGGCGCGACCTGACTGACTATGCCGTCCACGGCTTTGCCGCAGCCATGAGCGAAACGGAGGGCAAGCTCTTTGCCTATTGTCGTTCGGGCACGCGTTGCGAAATCCTGTGGAACGCCGCCAAAACCCGGCTGACGCAACCGGCCGTGTGAGCGTCTTAGGATAAGCCAATCGCGCCTCCCGCGTTTTTCGGGAGGCGCTTTCGTTCAGACCGATGACCAGAGAAAGGGGCCACCATGGCTGCCGAGCCTTTTCGCACGTCCGCACGTGCGATCCTAAAGTTCTTTCCGATCCTCGATTGGGGCCGGACCTATGGGCGTGACACGCTCACTTCCGATCTGGTTGCCGCCGCGATTGTGACGATCATGCTGATCCCGCAATCGCTGGCCTATGCGTTGCTGGCGGGTTTGCCTGCCGAAATGGGGCTGTATGCCTCGATCCTGCCGCTCATCGCTTATGCCGTGTTCGGCACATCGCGCGCCCTTGCCGTGGGGCCGGTGGCGGTGGTTTCGCTGCTGACCGCCGCCGCGGTGGGCAATATCGCCTCTCAGGGTACGCCGGATTATGCCGCCGCCGCCGTGGTTCTGGCGCTTCTTTCCGGGCTGATGCTCACCGTGATGGGGGTGTTCCGCCTTGGTTTTCTGGCCAATTTTCTCAGCCACCCGGTGATTGCCGGGTTCATCACCGCCTCGGGCATCATCATCGCCACATCGCAGCTCAAACATATCCTCGGCATTTCGGCCTCGGGCCATTCGCTGGTGGAGATCGTGCGGAGCCTTGCCGAGCATCTGCCCGAAACCAACCCGATCACATTGGCCCTCGGCGCCGGGGCCACCGGGTTTCTGTTCTGGGTGCGCAAGGGGCTGAAACCGCTGCTCATCAGCCTGGGCCTCGGGCCGCGCCTGGCCGATGTGATCGCCAAGGCCGGGCCGGTGGCCGCTGTGGTTGCCACAACACTGATCAGCTTCGGCTTTGACCTTGGTGAGCAGGGCGTGAAGATCGTCGGCGATGTGCCCTCGGGCCTGCCGCCGCTGACCATTCCGAGCTTTGATCTGTCGCTCTGGACCTCGCTGGCAGGGTCGGCCTTCATCATCTCGATTATCGGCTTCGTCGAGTCGATCTCGGTGGCGCAGACCTTGGCCGCCAAGCGCCGTCAGCGCATCGTGCCCGATCAGGAGCTGGTGGGCCTCGGCACCTCCAACATCGCCTCGGCGCTGTCCGGCGGCTTTCCGGTCACCGGCGGCTTTTCGCGCTCGGTGGTGAACTTCGACGCAGGTGCCGAAACCCCCGCCGCCGGGGCTTTCACCGCTGTGGGCATCACGCTCGCCGCGCTGTTTCTAACCCCAATGCTCTACTTCCTCCCGAAAGCCACGCTGGCCGCCACGATCATCGTTGCGGTGCTTTCGCTGGTCGATTTCTCGATCCTCAAGCGCACCTGGGCCTATTCCAAGGCTGATTTCTCCGCCGTGGCCGCGACAATCCTGATCACACTGGGTTTCGGGGTCGAACTGGGTGTTTCGTCCGGGGTGGTGCTGTCGATCGTGCTCTATCTCTACAAAACCTCGCGCCCGCATATTGCCGAGGTCGGGCTGGTGCCCGGCACCGAGCATTTTCGTAACATCAACCGCCACGAGGTACTGACCAATCCCGAGCTGCTGACGCTCAGGCTCGACGAAAACCTCTATTTCGCCAATGCCCGCTATATCGAGGACTATGTGCTCGACCGGCTCTCGCGCGGCCAACCGGTCAAACATGTGGTGCTGATGTGTTCGGCGGTGAATGTGATCGACCTGTCAGCGCTGGAAAGCCTGGAAGAGATCAACCGGCGGCTTTCGGACATGAGCATCACCCTGCACCTGTCCGAGGTGAAAGGCCCGGTGATGGACAAGCTTGAACGCACGCATTTTCTCAAAGAACTGTCGGGCAGGGTGTATCTCAGCCAGTTTGCCGCGATGCAGGAGCTGGGGCCGGTGGCGGCGCAATCCCACCAGTCTTTGGGTCAGGGCGATCAAACCGCCCCGGTCTGATCCGTCGGCCTGTATTGAACCAACACCCTCCGCCAGTCGGGGGGTGTTTTGATTCAGGCGGGTCTGTGCGGGAATGTAGGAGGTGCTTCGTGCAAATAAATAGATAATCTCACGTTTCCGTGAGGTCACTATGCGGTACTGGATCGCTGCGTGGAGCTGCGGATACTTGCGACAGGCGCTTGGCCGAATGCGAACAGGAGATTTCGATGATTGTTTCGACCCCGCGCAAAGGGCTGCACGCTGTTGCCCTGTTGGCTCTGACCGGTGCCTTGTTGTTGGTTTCTCCGGGCCTCGCACAGGCTGGAATACGCACCTATGCGATTGAATATGACCAGTCTCAGGTGATGTTCGCTGTCGATTTCGGCAGTGACGAGATCAAGGGCCAGATGCCGGTGGCAGAAGCAGATCTGAAACTCGATTTCACCAACCCAGGGCGCTCGACGGTCAATGTGTCGGTCGATGCCAGTCAGGCCGATACCGGCGTGGATTTTGCCACCCAGGCGATGAAAGGGCCGGACGTGCTCGACACCGCACATGCGCCGCTGCTGACCTTTATAAGCCGTCGGGTCAGTGAAACCGGCGAACCAGGCGGGGCGCAAATCGAGGGCGATATCACCGTGCGCGGCGTAACACGCCCGATCATCCTTGATGCAAAGCTCTACCGGCCGCAGGGCTCGGTTGAGGGCGATCTGTCAAATCTCACCATCCTCTTGACCGGGGCGCTGTCGCGCACCGATTTTGGCGCCGATGGCTGGAAGGATTTCGTCGGCGACGAGGTGCGGCTGACGATCCGGGCCCACATACGTCAGGCAGGTTGAGATGACCGCGCGCAACGATGTCGAAAGCTTCGGCTGGATCTCTCGGCTTTTGCATTGGGCCATAGCGACGGGCATCCTGTTCATGCTCGGTTTTGGTTTCGTGCTGGCTCGGATGCAGCCGACATTTGACAATTACTGGCTCTACGGGGTGCACAAGAGCATAGGGATCACACTTCTTGCGCTCATTCTGTTTCGGATTGTCTGGCATCGGATCAGCCCGCCACCGCAACCGTTTGGAGAGGTGGAGTGGCAGCGGCGCGCGGCTTGGGGCGTGCACGCTATTCTTTATGTCCTGATGCTGGCCGTGCCCCTAACCGGCTGGATTGCCAGCTCGGCCAGTGGCATTGATACGGTGATCTTCAACCACATTACCTTGCCGCGTATCGCGCCGGTTTCGCAGGCAGTGTCTCACAGCTTCTTTCTGGCGCATGAATTGCTAACACGGCTTTTGATGGCGGTCTTGCTGCTGCATATTGGCGCGGCGCTGCATCATCACTTTGTTTTTCGCAACAGAACATTGCGCCGGATGGTGCGGGGCTGAGGGCTGTTCGGCCAGGGCAAACGTCGTCATATCACAACCGTTTGCAACTGCCGCGCGATTAGGCGCATTCCCGCTATTCTGTGCTTCGGGGCGATAAAACCGCCCCGTTGTGACCCGGCGGTCTATACATCCCCGGTCAGTTGACTGTATACCACGCTCAATTATGTGATCCGTTAGGAAGAAGGGCAAACCCATGGCGGAGCAGGAATTCGAGCTTGATCTCGACGATCTTGAACGGCGGATGAGCGGCGCGATTGACGCTCTCAGACATGAATTTGGCAGTCTGCGGACCGGTCGCGCCTCGGCGACGATGGTCGAACCCATCCACGTCGATGCCTATGGCTCGCTGACGCCGATCAACCAGGTGGGCACGGTGAACGTGCCCGAGCCGCGTATGGTCACCATCAATGTCTGGGACAAGGCGCTGGTCAACAAGGTTGAGAAAGCGATCATGGAATCGGGTCTGGGGATCAATCCGCAGACGAATGGCACCATTATCATGCTGCCGATTCCCGAGCTGAACGAAGAACGCCGCCGCGAGCTGACCAAGGTCGCCGCGCAATATGCCGAAAGCGCCCGCGTTGCCGTGCGCAACGTGCGCCATCACGGCATGGATCTGCTCAAGCGGAACAAAGACGGGATGAGCGAAGATGATCAGAAATTCTGGCAGGATGCGGTTCAGGATCTGACCGACAAGTTCGTTGCCAACGTCGATAAAGCGCTCGAAATTAAGCAAGAAGAAATCATGCAGGTCTGATGCCGCTTCGAGCTCAGGTGGGAGATATTGGTGAAATTTACGAACGGTAACACCTCGAAAGAGGCCAGCACTGTGGCGACGGGCGATGTCGCGACCGGGCCGCGCCATGTAGCCATCATTATGGATGGCAATGGCCGCTGGGCGAAAAGCCGTGGTCGTCCGCGTCTTTTTGGCCACCATGCCGGGGCCAAACGGGTGCGCGAGATTGTTGAAGCCTGCCCGGATCTCGGGGTTCAATACGTTACCATTTTCGCCTTCTCGACCGAGAACTGGCGCCGCACGCAGGTTGAAGTGGCCGGGCTGATGAGCCTGTTTCGCCGCTACATCCAAAAAGAAGCGCGCGCCCTGAAAGAAGAGGGCGTGCGCGTTCGTTTCATCGGCGACCGGGTGAAGCTCGACAAGAAGCTGCAAAAGCTGATGGACGATCTGGAAACGCTGACCGAGGATAATACCCGCGTCAACCTGACCATCGCTATCAACTATGGCGGCCGCGACGAGGTTGCCCGTGCCACCAAACGGCTGGCGGAAGACGTGGCCGCCGGTCTGCTCAATCCCGAGACGATCGACGAAGAAACTCTGCCGAAATATCTCGATACCTATGTTCTGCCCGACCCGGATCTGGTGATCCGCACTTCCGGCGAAGCACGGATTTCAAACTTCCTGCTCTGGCAATCGGCCTATGCGGAATATGAATTCATCGACACGCTCTGGCCCGATTTTTCCGCCGAGATTTTCGAGGGCATCGTGCAGAACTATGCCGGGCGTGACCGTCGCTTTGGTGGCGTGAAGAATGCCTGACGCCGACAAGGCGGGCGGCTCGAAATGGGCCGATCTCAGCACGCGATTGGTGTCGGCTCTGGTGCTGAGCGCGGTGGCCATAGGTGCGCTTTGGGTGGGCGGCTATGTCTGGTCCGCCCTGATCGCGCTCGGTGCCGTTCTGATGTTCTGGGAAATCGCGCCGCTATGTGAACCGGGCATTGCCGGGGGCCGTCGGACCCTTTTGGCGCTTGCGCCGCTTCCCTTTACCGCGCTCACAATCGCTGCCTCCGCGCCAGTGACGGAGGGTCATCTGCCGGGTGCCAGCCTACTCGCTGCGCCGATGCTGGCCGCCCATGGTCTTGCCCTCATCTTCGCGCTCATTCTCGGCGCCCTGATGCTGCGCTCCGGTCGGCTGATCTGGCTGGGCTATGGGCTGATGGTGCTGATCGGGGCCTATACGCTCGGTTTCATCCGCATTCTGGGCGGGATACCGCCGGTGCTGGTGCTGGTGCTGATCGTGGTGATTTCCGATGTCGCGGGCTATATGTTCGGTCGGCTTCTGGGCGGGCCGAAATTCTGGCCCCGCGTCAGCCCCAAGAAAACCTGGTCTGGCACCATCGCAGGTTGGATTGGCGCGGCCCTGTTCGGGGCTCTGATCATGCCTGGCTTGCTGGTGCAGGGCGATGGCGCTCAGATGCCTGTGCTCGCCGCCGCGCTCGTGGCCGCTCTGCTGGCCTTTGCCGGGCAGATGGGCGATATTGTCGAAAGCGCGATGAAGCGGCATGCGGGGGTGAAAGACAGCTCGCAGCTTATCCCGGGCCATGGCGGTGTACTCGACCGCTTTGACGCCCTGATCGCGGCAGCGGCACTGGCGGGGATCGTAACCCTTCCGTTTTATTTGATCGGCTGAGACATGACACGACGCATTTCCATCTTCGGCGCCACCGGCTCGATCGGTGAAAGCACGATTGACCTGATCGCGCGCGATCCCGAGGCCTATGATGTTGTGGCGCTGACCGGTGGGCACAATGTGGCGCGACTGGCCGAACAGGCCAAAGCGCTCAGAGCCGAAGTCGCGGTGACGGCGCATGAGGAAAATCTGCCCGCCTTGCGCGACGCCTTGGCCGGAACCGGCATCGAAGCCGCCGCTGGGGCAGGGGCCATCGAAGAGGCTGCACGTCGGCCCGCCGATTGGGTGATGTCGGCCATTGTCGGGGCCGCCGGCCTGCCGCCGGGGCTGGCCGCGCTGGAAGAGGGCGCAACGCTCGCACTGGCCAACAAGGAAAGCCTTGTAACCGCTGGTAAGCTGGTGCTGGAAACCGCCGAGAAACACGGCGCGCGGCTGTTGCCGGTCGACAGCGAGCATTCGGCGGTGTTTCAGGGCCTCGTCGGTGAAGACATGGACGCCGTCGAGCGGGTGATCATCACCGCTTCCGGTGGGGCTTTCCGCGACTGGCCGATTGAAAAGCTCGCCCATGCCACGCTGGCAGAAGCCTCCAGCCACCCGAACTGGGATATGGGGCAGCGCATCACCATTGATAGCGCCTCGATGTTCAACAAGGCGCTGGAGCTGATCGAAACCCGCGAATATTTCGGCGTCGATCCGGAAAAGATCGAAGTGCTGGTGCATCCGCAATCGCTGGTGCACGCGCTGGTCGGTTTCAATGACGGGGCACTGATGGCGCATCTGGGGGCGGCCGATATGCGCCACGCCATCGGCTATGCACTGAACTGGCCCGAGCGCAAAGATGTGCCGGTTGAACGGCTCGATCTGGCAAAGATCGGCCAGCTTGAGTTTCGTGCCCCTGATGAGGTCCGCTGGCCCGCTTTGCGCTTGGCGCGCGAGGTGATGGATGCGGGCGGATTGACGGGGGCGGTGTTCAACGCCGCCAAGGAATCTGCGCTCGATGGTTTCATCGCGGGCCAGATCGGATTTCTGCGCATGTCCGAGGTGGTGGAAGAGGTGCTTACGCAACTCTCTGCCGATGCCAGCCTTATCCATGCCGCAATCACTCTTGATAACGTGCGCGCGGCCGACCAGATGGCAAGGCAGACCGCAAACAAGATTATCGAGACCGGGGCCTGAACCCGGCAAGGAGGCAGCGTGGAACTGGGCAATCTGATCCCATCTTTTGGAAATCTGGCACTGACCGTGCTGGCCTTCATTCTGGCGTTGATTCCGATCGTGACGATCCACGAATTCGGCCACTATCTTGTGGGCCGCTGGTCAGGCATTCGCGCCGATGTGTTTTCCGTTGGCATGGGGCCGATCCTGTTCAGCCGCACCGACAAGCACGGCACGCGCTGGCAGATCGCGGCCTATCCTGTGGGCGGTTACGTGAAATTCCACGGCGACGCCAATGCCGCTTCCGCCGTTGGCGACGACGAACAGCTGTCGAAAATGAACGATGACGAGCGCCGCACCACCTTGCACGGCGCACCGCTCTGGGCACGGGCGGCCACCGTCAGTGCTGGTCCGATTTTCAATTTCATCTTCTCGATCGTGATCTTCACCGGGATGATCTTCTGGGCGGGCATACCCACCGATCCTCTGACCGTGGCCAGGGCCGATACCGTCATCGCAGGCGATTTGCAGCCCGGCGACGTGGTTGTCGCCATTGCCGACCAGCCCACGCCCGCGCTCGACTCTTTTTCCGACTACATTGATACATTGCCCAATAAAAGCCGGCTCAGCTGGACCGTGCGGCGCGATGGCACCGAGATCAAGGTGCAGGCCCTGCACCCCTATCCGCCACTGGTGAACAGCGTGAACGCGAAATCGGCGGCTGTGGATGCCGGGCTTAAAGCTGGCGATCTGATCGAGACTGTCGACGGCGTTCCGATGGCGACCTTCTACGATCTTCAGAACATCGTGTTGGAAGGCAATGGCGCCACAATGGATCTTGGCATCAATCGCGGCGGCGAGCGCCAGCATATCACTCTCACACCACGGCGGCAGGACCTGCCGCTGCCCGATGGCGGTTTTGAAACCCGCTGGCTGATCGGCATCAGCGGCAGTCTACTGTTTGACCCCGCCAGCAAATCGCCCGGGTTGTGGGACGCCATCACCGGCGGCTACGATCAACTCGTCTATATCCTGCGCGCGTCGTTGTCCGGGCTTGGCCATATGATTGCTGGCAAGATTTCCAGCTGCAATATGGGCGGGCTCATCTCGATCGCGCAAACCTCGGGGCAGGCGGCCAGCCAGGGCACAATGAGCTTTTTCGGCTTTCTGGGCGTGCTTTCGGCGGGGATCGGTCTGCTTAATCTGTTCCCGATCCCGGTGCTCGACGGGGGGCATCTGATCTTCCACGCCTGGGAAGCTGCGACCGGCAAGCCACCCTCCGAGCGGGTTCTGGGCTGGCTCATGTCGGTAGGTCTGATCGTGGTGGTCAGTGTCATGGTCTTCGGACTGATGAACGACCTGATGTGCTGACCGCTTTCGGTCCCCAGCAATAACATGTTAAGAAACTGCGCCTAAAAAAGGCCACAATTCGGCAGTTGTCCGGCCATATTCTCTGCCTAAAAAAATTGTGACGACAGGCAACAAACGGACCACGATCATGGAACTTGTATATAACGGCTATCGCGGGTTGTCGCTTTTGTTCGATCTCAACTGGGATCGTATCCTTTATGTCGGCATGATCCTTGTGGCACTTGGTGCCGGTGCCTTTGTGGGCTCGGTGCTCTATTGAGCCAATGATTTCGCCCCCGAAAGGGGGAGCTGAGAATATGGGGACGCGGAGCAACAGGCTCCGCGTTTTGCGTTTATGACGCTTTGACTCCTGCACCCATTCCCGATAGTCACACTGGGACTGGGATGTCTGTGCGGGTATATAAAAATGTCAGATAAAGTGCGCCCTGCCTCTGCCAAAGGCGACGCGGCGCTTGCCGCTCTTAAGCCGGCTGCGATTGCGATTTTTCTTGCAACAACAAGCATTACTGCTGCGTTGCCAACGCAAGCTGTTGCGCAAAGCTATTCGTTTTCTTCGGTTCAGATCGAGGGTTTGGATCAGATTGATGCAAACACCGTTCTGGCCTACCTCGGATTCGGCAAAGGCGAGAGCGTAAGCTCGGCCCAGTTGAACGATGCCTATCAGCGGCTCTCCGGGTCTGGCCTGTTCGAGAATGTGGTGCTGACCCCGCGTGGCGGCACGCTGGTGGTCAAGGTTGTCGAACTTCCGATGATCAACCGGATCAATATCGAGGGCAACAAGGCGTTGAAAGACGATGCGCTGCTGGCGCTTCTGCAATCGAAGCCGCGCTACGTCTACAATCCCGGCACCGCCGAACTGGATGCTCAGACGATTGCCGAAGCCTATCAGGGGCAGAGTCGGCTTGCCGCAACTGTTACACCCCGAATCATCCGCCGCCCGAACAACCGGGTCGATCTGGTGTTCGAAGTCGCCGAGGGCGCGAACACCGAAATCGAGCGGATCACCTTCTCGGGTAACCGTGCCTTTTCCGATGCGCGTCTGCGCCGGGTGATCTCGTCGAAACAGGCAGGTCTGCTGCGCTTCATCATGACGTCCGATACGCTCGATCCTGGCCGGATCGCGTTCGATAAGCAGCTCCTGAGCGATTTCTACACCTCGCGCGGCTATCCCGATATTGATGTGGTCGCGGCGACCTCAGAAGTAAGCCCGCAGCAGGATGCCACCTATGTGACCTATCAGGTCCGCGAAGGGCAGCAATTCAGCTTTGGCGAGATCAGCACCGCGTCCAATGTCGAAGGCATTGATGCTGCCGCGCTTGAGCCGCTGTCGCATATCCGCACCGGCAGCACCTACAACCCTGCTGTTCTCGATCGCGCCGTCGCGCGGATGGAGAAAAAGCTGCAGGAGCAGGGCTACGGGTTTGCCCGGGTCGATCCGAAGGTCACCCGCAACGATCGCGACGGCACATTGGATATCGCCTTCACCGTGGTGCGCGGGCCGCGCATCGTGGTCGAGCGGATTGATATTCAGGGCAACACGACCACGCTTGATCGGGTTGTGCGTCAGCAGTTCACTACGGTTGAGGGCGATCCGTTCAACCCTCGCGCCATCCGCGCCGCAGCGTCGCGCATCCGCGCGCTCGGCTACTTCTCCAATGTCGATATCCAGACCCGTGAGGGCGCACAGGCGGATTCCGTGGTTGTCGATGTGAAGGTTGAAGAGCAGGGCACCGGCTCGTTCTCTGCCGGCGGGACCTATGCGCTTGGATCTGGCTTTGGCTTCGCCTTCTCGTTCACTGAAACCAACTTCCTTGGTCGGGGCCAGTACTTCAAGATCGCGTTCACGGGCGGGGTCGATCAGAAGAACTACGCGCTGTCCTTCTCGGAGCCCTATACCTTTGGCCGCGACCTGAACGTTGGCTTCAATTCCCGGTATACCGAAACGAGATGGTCTTCGGGCCTGTTCGATAGCCGCACCGGCACTTTTGAACCCTTCGTGGGCTTCCCGGTCAACGAGCTGAGCCGGGTCAAGGTCCGCGCCGCCTTCGATGCCGGGACGATGTTCAACTACACCGGTACCTCCACCATTCTGGCGGCGGAAGCCGCGCGTGGCTGGCAATTCGGCGGTCGCGCCGGTCTGGATCTGTCCTTCGACACCCGTCGCAACGGACTTGACGAGCCGACCTACTTTATCGGCTCCGTCAGCGGCGATGTTGGTGGTTTTGGCTCTGACAACCAGTATTTCAAAGCCAAGGCGTCGGCAACATTGGTGTCCGAACTGACCAACACCAACATCACCCTGTCGGGCACCGTTGAAGGTGGCGGGATCATCAGTCTGAACGGTAACGGCTCGCGGATCACGGATCGGTTCCTTCTTTCGCCTGATCAGCTTCTCGGTTTCGCCGGTCAGGGCATTGGTCCGCGCGACAGCGATGCGCTTGGCGGTAATTTCTTTGGGGCTGCCCGGTTGGAAGCGAAGTTCCCGCTCGGTCTGCCCGAAGAATACGGGATCTCTGGTGGCGTCTTCGTCCATGCCGGATCGGTCTGGGGGCTGGATAATCCTGGTCTCGTTGACGACAGCATGCATATCAGAGCCTCGACCGGGGCCGCGCTCTACTGGGCAAGCCCGATTGGTCCGCTGCGCTTCTCCTATGCCTATCCGCTGATGAAGCAGAGCTATGACGAGGAACAGCAGTTCGGGGTCAGTATTTCGGCCGGGTTCTGAGCGGCCATCCATGGGCGCTCTGCGGATCATATTGCTTTCCTGGGTTCTGGCGCTGATCGGCGCCGGAACCCTGTCAGCTCAGTCGATGGGGCAGATCGTTTCGCCCATCGTCACGCTCGACCGCGACAGGCTGTTCACGGAATCGCTCTATGGCCAGCGGATCAGCGGCGAACTGACCGCCGAGGCGGCTGTCATGGCGACAGAAACGCGTGACATCGAAACGGGTCTTGCTGCGGAAGAGAAAAATCTGGCCGAGCAGCGCGCGACGCTGGACCCTGACGCCTTTCGGGATCTGGCGCAGGCCTTCGATGACAAGGTGCAAAAGCTGCGCGCCGAACGGGATCAGGCACGTACCGATCTGCAATCCAAGGCGCAGGCCGCCCAGTATGAGTTTTTCAACAATGTCGGTCCGATCCTGGGCAAACTTATCCGCGAACGCGGTGCCGTTCTGATCCTCGATCGCAACGCGATTGTGCTTCAGGCTGCCGATATTGATATCACCGATGCGGCGATTGACCGGGTGGATGCGGTGTTGGGCGATGGCTCTTCCCTGACCCCGGCCAATCCCACCGATCAGAGCGAGCCTCTCGATACAATCACCCCGCCCACCAATACCGACGGCACAACGCCGGATGCGGGAAATACGCCTGCCAGTGGCGAGTGACACTGCCAGCAGGCTGCGACAGCTTCAGGAGAACAAGATGACCGATATTCCCACAACGGCCGATATTGAGCTGATCAAGCGCTGCATTCCGCATCGCTATCCGTTCCTGCTCGTCGATCGGGTTGAAGATGTCGTGCCGAATGAAAGCGCGGTCGGGATCAAGATGGTCACCGTGAACGAGCCGCATTTTCAGGGGCATTTCCCCAGCGCGCCGATCATGCCCGGGGTGACCATCGTGGAAGCCATGGCGCAGACCTCGGCGGTGATGGTGGCGCTGAGCCTCGATCTGGTCGACAAGGAAGCGCTGGTCTACTTCATGGGCATCGACAAGGTGAAATTCCGCCGCAAGGTGGTGCCGGGCGATGTGCTGCGCATGGAGATCACCACCACCCGCGGCGGCCCCGGCTCGAAGGTCTGGAAATTCGAAGGCAAGGCGACCGTAGACGGGCAGGTGGCCTGCACAGCCGAGTTTTCCGCGATGATCGACCTGTCGGCCAATCAGGGCTGAGGCCGTATGGAGGGGGCGTGAGCACTCCTCAAATCCAGTGCATATGAATAGGGTGAGCGTCGGTCCGGGGATTGGCGCTCATTTTCTTTGTGCAACGCCATTCATGCCTGCCTCGAACTGCCCACCTTACCGTGTGGCCCCACAATAGCGCAGCCCCCGGACCGGCGCCCGTATATTGACCCGATCAACGCGGTGGGGCGGGCCAGGCTTGGTAAATATCCCAGGCCAGCGCCTGCGCCGACAGCGCCCGTGCGCCGCCTTTCGCATCAGCCTTCACATAGCCCACCAGACGGAAGGGCAGTTCAAGCGACAGCACTCCGGCGACAATATTGTCGATCAGGATGGTCTCGCGGTTCAGCGCAGGAACGGGCGTATGCGGCAGATGCGCGGCGGGGTACATTTCACCGATCAGCTCGGCGCAGAACAGGTTTGAATGATCGGCCGCATCAAAGCGCATATCGAAGGGCACACCCATGCGCGCCATGCCGCGATTGAGGATTGCCGCCCGGCTCATTCCCCGCGGCCGCAGCATCACCACCGCATCGGTATTCAGCACCACCTCGGCCGGGGCCAGACGAACACCGCCATCAACGGCCTCCATATAGATGTCGCCGCGCGTAATCTGATCACGCCACGGATCGAGCGCTTTCAGATGCCACAGCCCGGCGGCGCGCAGCTGCGCTTCGGTGCCCATATAGATCGCGCCATGGGTAAACTGCCCGGGGATCAACTGGCCGGACATGCGGTTCCGGTTATGCAGAAAGACAATGTCGAGCGGTTGTAGCGAGGCTTTGACCAGCGAAACAGCTTCGGGGATCTGGCCCATATAACCGCGCCGGAGCTGGATCAGCCCGACCTGCCGCATCAACTCGACATTGGCATCTGCCAGCTCAATCGCCCAGTCCGGGTAATCTCCGGCCCCACGGCAACAATCAGCCACGATCTCGCCCGGAGCTTTTGCAGCGGTCGCCTCATCCATCGGTATCTGCGCGGCAGAACAGGCGGCCAGCCCGAGAGCCAGGGCAATCCATCGGGCAGACCGGGACAAGATTTGTTGCAGATGCTGACTATTCACATGTCCCTCGCGTCACCCTTGGCGCCGCAATAAACGGCTACCGCTAGTCCTACTCCGGGAATGGGCGCGGGTCACTATAGGTCGTTAGTCCGTTGCCAGCATTGACAGGATCGAAGCTTCGATCTGCCCGGCACAATAGCGCGGGCCGTCGTTCTGCCATTCCGCCAGCAGTGCGGCGATCTCATCCCGCGCGGCGATGCGGTCCACCAGCCCCTCAATCGCCGGGGCGTTCTCGTGCAAAAGCGGGCGCAGACCGGGCAGGCGATCCACCATCGTATGCCAGAGCGCAGTAAGGGTGAGGTCGGCGAGTGTCGGGGCCTCGCCGCCCAAAACATAGCCCGCATCGGCCGACAGCCTGTTCTGGACGCCGATCCGGTCATGAAATTGCATCCAGCGCGGCAGACGCTCGGTGGTGAACGCCTCCCACGAGGGGCGATCCCACATCTGCGCGCCATGATTTCTAGTGATCTCTCCAAGCACATCCATTGCGTCGCAGATCAGCCGCAGCGTTTGATCGGGATCGCGGATCAGATCGCATTTGCGCCCCAGCGACATCAGGATCGCGGGGGCCTGGCTCAGCGTCGTTCCGCTGTCGTTATCCACCAGCAAGGGCATCGCCATAAACGGATAAGCTGCGCCATCCGGTTTGCGCGGGATTTCCTCCCAGCTTGCCCCGACATGGGCGAGCACATAACGGATGAAATGGCCCCGAAACGGGATCGGCCAGTAATGCAGGGTATAGTCGGGCATCAGCACCTCCTGTGATGCGGCTACCCTATGATGCTATGGTCCGGGAGCAAAGCCGGGCCTCAGCCCTTCCAGATCCAGCCACCACCGAACACCCGGCTGCCTTCGGGCGCATAGAACACGCAGGCTTGGCCGGGGCTCACGCCTTCTTCCGGGGTCAGCAGTTCCACTTCCGCCTCGGTCGCTGAAATTGGGCGAACAATTGCCTCGCGCGGCGGACGGGTCGAACGAACCTTCACCGACAGGTGCCATTCCTTTTGCGAGGTGAAGGGCGCATCGCCCAGCCAGTTGATTTCACGCACCGGAATGACCCGGGTTGCCAGCATCTCTTTCGGGCCAACCACCACCTGACGGGCTTCGACATCAAGCGCGACCACATAAAGCGGCTCGCTCAGCCCGCCAATGCCAAGGCCGCGGCGCTGACCGATTGTGTAATGGATCACGCCCTCATGGGTGCCCAGCACCCGGCCATCGGAATGCACGATCTCGCCGGGTTCGGCCGCGCCGGGGCGCAGCTTCTCGATCACGCTGGCGTAATTGCCATCCGGAACAAAGCAAATGTCCTGACTGTCGGGCTTGTCCGCCACCATCAGCCCGAACTTGCGCGCCAGGGCCCGGGTTTCATCCTTGGTTTTCAGATGCCCCAGCGGGAAGCGCAGATAGGCGAGCTGCTCGGGCGAGGTCGAAAACAGGAAATAGCTCTGATCACGGTTCGGATCGGCGGCGCGGTGCAGTTCCGGCCCCGACTCACCCGCGAATCTCTGGATGTAATGCCCCGTGGCCATGCAATCGGCGTCGAGATCGCGGGCCGTGGCCAGCAGATCCTTGAATTTTACCCGCTCGTTGCAGCGGATACAGGGCACCGGTGTGGCCCCGCCCAGATAGCTGTCGGCAAATTCCTCGATCACCGCTTCGCGAAAGATGTTTTCGTAGTCCAGCACGTAATGCGGGAACCCCATCTCTTCCGCCACCCTGCGCGCATCGTGAATGTCGATCCCGGCGCAGCAGGCCCCTTTTTTCGCCAGCGCGGCCCCGTGGTCGTAAAGTTGCAGGGTAACCCCCACAACATCATAGCCCTCGTCCTTCAACATCGCCGCAACGACAGAAGAATCAACTCCACCCGACATGGCAACCACCACCCGAGTCTCGGCGGGGCTTTTGGCAAAACCCAGTGAATTCAGCGATTTTTCGGCGTTTTTAGGTGACATTGGTTCATTTCTGAGGCGAGAGCACAGGAATATAGGAAAATTAGAGGCAACAACAAGACCGGGTTTCACCTTCCCTTAAGCAGAATTGTCGAAAGTAAGGCACGAAGACGATGAGGGGTAGCCCGATGTATCTGAAAAAAGTTGATGGTCCGCGCGCTGTGCGCCTTCCTGATGGCACGATAATGACCCGCGCCGATCTGCCACCGGCCAATACCCGTCGCTGGGTTGCCAGCCGGAAGGCCGCTGTGGTGCGGGCGGTAAGCCTTGGTCTGGTTCCGCTGACCGAAGCGCTGACCACCTATTCGCTCTCTGAAGAAGAATTCATGGAGTGGAAAACTGCCATCGAACGGCATGGGGAAGGCGCTTTAAAAGCGACGGCGCTTCAAAAGTATAGACAACCATAGGGGGAATTTACTAGTTTCTTCGCAACGGTAACTTGCCGTTAACCTTTTTACGGGTAGTTGTTTACCAAAGGAACGGTTTGACAAACGCGGAGAAATAAAAATGCGCATCCTTCTAGTGGAAGACGACCCCACCACATCGCGCTCGATCGAGCTGATGCTCACACATGCGAACCTGAACGTCTATTCCACCGATCTCGGGGAAGAGGGGATCGATCTTGCGAAACTCTACGACTACGATCTCATCCTGCTGGATCTGAACCTGCCCGATATGAACGGGCTTGATGTTCTTCGGCAGCTGCGCCTGGCGCGGATCGACACCCCCATCCTCATTCTCACCGGTTCCGACGATACCGAAGACAAGCTCAAGGGCTTTGGCTTCGGCGCCGACGACTACATGACCAAGCCCTTCCACCGTGAAGAGCTGGTGGCGCGCATCCATGCAATCATCCGCCGCTCGAAAGGCCATTCGCAGTCGGTGATCCGCACTGGCAAGATCTCGGTTAACCTCGATGCCAAAAGCGTAGAGGTTGATGGTAAACAAGTGCATCTGACCGGTAAGGAATATCAGATGCTCGAACTGCTTTCGCTGCGCAAGGGCACAACCCTGACGAAAGAGATGTTCCTCAACCATCTCTATGGCGGCATGGACGAACCCGAGCTGAAAATCATCGACGTGTTCATCTGCAAACTGCGCAAGAAACTCGCAAACGCCACTGATGGCGAAAACTATATCGAAACGGTCTGGGGCCGCGGTTATGTGCTGCGCGATCCTGAGCCCGACATGCTCGACGCGCCGATCGCAGCGTCGGCCTGATCGTTTCTCATCTTGTCCCTCGGATGCCCGGCGCCAGCGAAAGCGGCGCCGGGTTTCTTATGTCTGCTTCCAGCTGCCCCAGGGGCTGGACGCGCTAACCGGCGCGGCCTATCACCAGAGGGTGTGAAATGGGGGCGCGCGTGGCGGATACCGGCTTTGAACAGATCGACGTTGCGGCGCTGACAGGGGCGCAGGCCGAGGCCGAGCTGGCCCGACTCGCCGCGCTGCTCCAACGCGCCAATCAGGCTTATCATTCCGAAGATGCGCCGGAAATTTCCGATGCCGCCTATGATGCGGCCAAGCAGCGCAATACCGCCATTGAAGCCCGTTTCCCCGAGTTAAAGCGCACCGACAGCCCGTCTGATCAGGTGGGCGGCGCGGTGGCCGAAGGCTTCGGCAAGGTCCGCCATGCCCAGCGAATGCTCTCGCTCGCCAATGTCTTCAACGACGAAGAGCTGCGCGATTTCGATGGCACCGTGCGCAATTTTCTGGGCCTTGGGGCAGGGACGCCGCTCGCCTATACCGCCGAGCCAAAGATTGACGGGTTGTCGCTGAGCCTGCGCTATGAACGAGGCAAATTGGTGCAGGCGGCCACCCGCGGCGATGGCAGCGTCGGCGAAAACGTCACCGTCAATGCCCGCACCATCAAAGACATCCCGCAGGACATCGCCGAGGCGCCCGAGGTGCTGGAGGTACGCGGCGAGGTCTATATGAGCCACGAGGATTTCGCCGCGCTCAATGCCCGCCATGCCGAACGCGGTGGCAAGATCTTCGCCAATCCGCGCAATGCCGCCGCCGGAAGCCTGCGCCAGCTCGATGCCAGCATCACCGCTGCGCGCCCGCTGAAATTCTTCGCCTATGCCTGGGGCGAGCTGACCGCGCCTCTGGCCGACACCCAGATGGGCGCAATCGAGCGGCTGGCGGGCTTCGGCTTCACCACCAATCCGCTGACGAAAATTTGCCCGAGTCTCAACGACATGCTCGCCCATTATGCCGGGATCGAAGCGCAGCGCGCGACGCTGCCCTATGACATCGACGGCGTGGTCTACAAGGTCAACGACCTTGCGCTGCAAGCGCGGCTGGGCTTTCGCTCGACCACCCCCCGCTGGGCCATCGCGCATAAGTTCCCCGCCGAAAAGGCCTGGACCTGGCTGGAAGGTATCGACATTCAGGTCGGCCGCACCGGCGCGCTCAGCCCGGTCGCCCGGCTGCACCCGGTCACGGTGGGCGGTGTGGTGGTCTCAAACGCCACGCTGCACAACGAAGACTATATCGCAGGCTACGGCTCTGGCGGCGAGGTGATCCGCCCCGATGCAGAAGGTGCTGCCAAGGATATTCGCGTCGGTGATTGGGTCGAGGTCTACCGCGCCGGTGACGTGATCCCGAAAGTCGCCGATGTCGATCTCAGCAAACGCCCCGACACCGCCACGCCCTTCGCCTTTCCGCATATCTGCCCGGAATGCGGCTCGGAAGCGGTGCGCGAAGAAGGCGATGCGGTGCGCCGTTGCACCGGCGGCATGGCCTGCCCGGCGCAGGCGGTGGAAAAGCTGAAACACTTCGTCTCCCGCGCCGCCTTCGATATCGAGGGGCTGGGGGCCAAGCAGGTCGAGCAGTTTTACACGGATGGCTGGATCACCGAACCCGCCGAGATTTTCACCCTGCGCGAGCGCTTCGGCACCGGGCTGCAACAGTTGAAAAACCGCGAGGGCTGGGGCGAGAAATCCGCCACCAACCTCTTCGACGCGATCGACGAAAAGCGCCACATCCCCTTCGCTCGCCTGCTTTTCGCCCTCGGTATCCGCCATGTGGGCGAGGTGGTGGCGAAGGATCTGGCCCGTCATTACATCAGCTGGACGGCGCTCGAAACCGCGCTCGATGCCGCCCTCCCGGCGGTCGAGCGTTATCAATTGGCGCTGGCAGCGGTCGAAGCCGAACGCGCCGCCGCGCGGGCAGAGGGCCGTCGCGCCCGCATTACCGAAACCGAACAGGCGATCTGGGCAGAGGAGCCCGCGATTTCGCCCGAAGCCAAAGCCGCCTGGGACGAGCTTGTCGGCATGGACGGGATCGGCAGCGCCGTCGCCGTGTCGCTGGTCACCACCTTCCACCAACCGGGCGAGCGCGCCGCGATCAACCGATTGGTCGAGCATCTGACCATCGAAGCGCCCGAACAGGTGCAAAGCGAAAGCCCGGTGGCGGGCAAAACCGTGGTCTTCACCGGCACGTTGGAAAAGATGACCCGCGCCGAAGCCAAGGCACGGGCCGAGGCTTTGGGGGCCAAGGTGGCCGGATCGGTCAGCGCCAAGACCGATCTCTTGGTGGCCGGGCCCGGGGCGGGGTCAAAGGCCAAGAAAGCCACCGATCTGGGCATCCAGACGCTTGATGAAGACGGCTGGCTCGCACTCATCGGTGACGCATGAGCACCCGTCCGGAAATCCTGTTTCCGCTGTTCGCGGCGTTGGAAACCCTGGGCGGCGTCGGCCCGAAAGTGGCCCGCGCCTTTGCCGGGCTTGAAATCGAACAGCCGCGCGATCTGTTGTTTTCGCTGCCCTATAGCGGCATCGACCGGCGCTTTCGCGCTTCGGTGCAAGAGGTGGTGCCCCCGACCACGGTGACCGTCGAAGTCGAGGTGGGCCGTCATATCCCGCCAAGCCGCAAGGGCGGGCCGCATCGGGTTGAGGTCAGCGACAGCCTGACCACCTTCCAGCTGGTGTTTTTCCACGCCAAGGGCGACTGGCTGGACAAACAGCTTCCCACCGGGCAGCGCCGGGTGGTCTCGGGCAAGGTCGAGCTGTTCGACAGCATCGCCCAGATGGTGCATCCGGATTACATCGTGCCGGTGCACGAAGCGGCGCAGATCCCAGATTTCGAGCCGGTCTATCACCTGACGGCGGGCGTCACCCAAAGGCTGATGATGCGCGCGGTGGGCGAGGTGCTCAGCCGCACCGTGCCGCTGACCGAGTGGATCGACCCGGCCTTGATGGCGCGCGAACATTGGCCCGATTGGCAAGAGGCGCTGCGGCTCGCCCATACCCCCGAGGGGCCGGATGATATCTCGCCGCAAGCCCCAGCGCGGCGGCGGCTGGCCTATGACGAGTTCTTTGCCCATCAGCTGACGCTGGCGCTGGCCCGCTCCCGAGTGCGGCGCGGCAAGGGACGGGTCAGCCTTGGCGATGGGCGGCTCCGGCGCAAGGTTCTGGCGGCGCTGCCCTACCAGCCCACCGGCGCACAGGAACGCGCGATGGAGGAAATCGCTACCGATCTGGGCGCGGGGCTGCGGATGAACCGGCTGTTGCAGGGCGATGTCGGCGCGGGCAAAACCCTCGTGGCCTTCATGGCGCTTCTGGTCGCGGTTGAGGCTGGCGGACAGGGGGTGATGATGGCCCCGACCGAGCTTTTGGCGCGTCAGCATCTGGCCAGCCTCAAGCCGCTGGCCGAAGCCGCCGAGGTGGTGGTGGAGCTGCTGACAGGGCGCGACAAGGGCAAAGAACGCAAGGCCAAGCTCGATGCCCTCGCGCGCGGCGACATCCACATTCTCGTCGGCACCCATGCGGTGTTTCAGGACGATGTGCATTATCACGATCTGCGTCTTGCTGTGGTCGATGAACAGCACCGCTTCGGCGTGAACGAACGGATGCGGCTGGGGGCCAAGGGCACCGTCACCGATGTTTTGGTGATGACCGCCACGCCGATCCCGCGCTCGCTGGCGCTGGCGCAATATGGCGATATGGATGTCTCGGTGCTGGATGAAAAGCCACCGGGGCGCAAACCCATCTCCACGGCGATGATCTCGGCCGGGCGGATCGGTGAGGTGGTCGAGCGGCTGCGCAAAGCCATCGCCGAAGGGCGGCAGGCCTATTGGGTCTGTCCTCTGGTGGGCGAAAGCGAAGTCAGCGAACTGACCGCCGCCGAAGAACGCTTCAAACATCTGCGCGCCGCCTTGGGCGAGGGCGTGGTCGGGTTGGTCCATGGCCAGATGCCGCCTGCCGAGCGCGACGAGGCGATGGCGGCCTTCCAGCGCGGCGAGCTGAAGCTGCTGGTGGCCACAACCGTTATCGAGGTGGGCGTCGATGTGCCCAACGCCTCGATTATGGTGGTCGAACGCGCCGAACATTTCGGCCTCGCGCAGCTCCACCAGTTGCGCGGGCGGGTCGGGCGCGGCTCAGCGGAAAGCACCTGCCTGCTCATGTATCAGCCGCCGCTGACACAAACGGGCGAGAGGCGGCTGGGCATCCTGCGTGAAACCGAAGACGGCTTCCGCATTGCCGAGGAAGATATGGCCATTCGTGGCGCGGGCGATCTGATCGGCACGGTGCAATCGGGCCTGCCGAAATTCCGCATTGCCGATCTGGAACATCAGGCCGGGCTGATGGCAGTCGCGCAAAAAGACGCGCGCAACCTGCTGCGCGAAGACCCAGAGCTGACCAGCCCAAGGGGCATTGCGGCACAGATTCTGCTCTGGCTCATGCGGCAGGATGAAGCAATCCAATTGATTTCAGTGGGTTAGCCCGCGTTCTCATTTGTTCTCACAAAAATCTCGCTAATGTTCTCATAAAGTTCTTTACAGAACAGGTTCGAATATGAGAACAAAGCAACAACAAGAGAACATGCCGAGAACATAATCCGGCCCGAGCACAGGAGAGCCCCATGCTGATGGAAATCAAAGACGTTCTTTCCCGGTCTTCCACCACGATCTGGCAGGATATTGCCGGGGGCGTGGGCCTGATGATTGTTCTTGTCGCCGTGTGCCATCTGCCCGGTGTGATCTGAGTTTCTGCCTGCGGTTTGACGGTTCCTGCATCCTGTCCCCAATGATGCCCGTTTCCGGCTGCTTGCCTCTGTCCTGGCCGGACCCTTGGAACCAAACCCGCGACTGCCGCCGCCTCCCATAGGAGCGCGGCGGTTTTTTTATGTCAGGGCCGGGGGCCTGTCAGGCGAGTTTGTAGGCGAGGCGCAAGCCACCCCAATGGCGACCCTGCACCATGATCGGTGCCGAGAGGTCTTTCATCAGCACGAAATTGCCGCCGCCCATATCGCGACGATAAACCTGCAGCAGGAAGGGCTTGGTGTTGCGCCCGGCCTTCAGCCCGACGCGATCGTCAAAGATCCGGCGATTGCGGCTGTTGGCGGCATTCCACACCGGGTCATTACCCTGTGGCTGCGAGAATTTGTTGTTATGGGTCGGCAGATAGCCGTTTTTATCGACCGAAGCACAGAACACCACCCGCGGATCGAAACCTGCGGCGTCTTCCTGAATGGGGGGCAGCAGCTTGTCGCAGAGCTTGGTATAGGGCGCCATCATCTGCTCGGGATTGGTGCCCGGGATCGGTTGATAGCGCTGGTCGAAAAGCTGCGTGAGCGTGATTTCGCGGCGGGCAACCGCCTCTTCAAAAGCTTCACCAATGCGGGCCGCATCGCGCTGCACCCGTTCGATGAACTGCATGTCTTCCGAACCGCCCCCAAGGGTCACGCATTCGCGCACCATGGTCTCGGATCGGTCAACCAGCGAATGCACCCGGGCGGAAACCGTATGCACGCCCTGCGCCGTGGAGCTGGACGACTCACGGATGCTTTCAAACGCGGGCAGAAAATGCTCGATCCGGTCGCGCACCTGGGCGGCATTCTCCTGTGTTGTCTGCACGCGGGCCGCGCTGTCAGAGGCGCCATCGGCGATCTGAGTCATCGCCTGATCAATCTGGGCCGTCCCGGCCAGTACCTCGGTTGATTTCGCCGCCACTTCGGTGGTTTCACGCGCTAGCGTCGCTACCAGCGTGGTCAGACTGGTGATGTTTTCCGAAATCTGCTGGGCCGCGCTGGCGGTCTTCCCCGACAGCTCGTTGATCGCATTCGCCACCACCGCAAATCCACGCCCGGCATCGCCGGCGCGCGCCGCTTCGATCTTGGCGTTGATCGCAAGGATGTTCACATGCGCAGCGATCGAGGCGATTTCGCCGTTTGACGACTGAACCGTGTCCAGCGTGCTGGTGATCCCGGGCATCTGGCTTGCCAGGGTCTGCACCCATTCGGCAATATCCTGCGATCGCGCCGTGCCCGATTGCACCAGATCGACGGAATTGGTCACAATCGCCTGCAGTTCTTCCGAGATATCCGCGAGGCCTTCCAGCGCGTCGCGCACGTTGCGGTTGGTCTGAAGCACCACCTGCGCATCGTCACTGAGCGCTGCAATCTCTTTGATCTGTGCATTGGTCTGGCTCTCGACCTGGTCGATAAACCCCGAGATTTCGACAATCTCAAAACCGAGCGCTGCCGAATGGTTCGACAGGCCAGAAAGGCGGGGATCGACGGGCAAGGCCGCACTGATTTCAGTATCCTGTTTCACGCAGATCTCCTCCAACGCTAAAACCGGGATACAAATTTCAGATTTCTGCCGGGTTAACGTTGTGAAAAATCCGGATCAGTCTGCTTGCGCTTCATCGAAAGCCGCCAGTGTGGCATCCCAGGCCAAAAGGATCGAGGGATGCCTGTTTTTATAGGCCTGTGCGGGGCGCAGAACCTCCAGAGCCTCAAACGGGGCAGGCGGGGTTGGTCCGTCTTCCAGTAACATTTTCATGAGCGCATCGCGCCCGGCCTGAATTGTCGCCCGATCCAGCCCGATCACCTGCGCCCCTAGCACCGATGACGAGGCCTGTCCCAGCGCACAGGCTTTCACATTCTGGGCGAACTCCGCCACCTTGCCATCGGCCATCGCCAGATCCACCGTGACGGTAGAGCCACAAAGCGGCGAGCGTTTTTTCACGCTGGCCTCGGGTTCTGCGAGCTTGCCCGCATGGGGAATTGACGCTGCCAGCGCCAGGATCCGCTTGGAATACAGCTGTTCAAGGCTCTGTTCGGTCATCGGTGTGCTCGTCATGGCTTTCGTTCGCGTCGCGTCCCCCCTAGATAGGATGCGAGCGAAGGTTTTGGAAGGACAAGAGATGGCATTCGATCCGGCAGGGCTGACATATAACGAGGCCGGGCTTGTGCCCGTGATTGCGCAAGAGGCGGCTACCGGCGAAGTTCTGATGCTCGCTTGGATGAATGCCGAAGCGGTGGCGCGTACGCTGGAGACCGGCCGCGTGACCTATTGGAGCCGCTCGCGCCAGAGCTTCTGGGTTAAGGGCGAAACCTCGGGCCATGTGCAAAAGCTGGTGGATCTGCGCGTCGATTGCGACGGCGATTCACTTCTGGCGCTGGTCGAACAGACAGGCCCCGCCTGCCACACCAACCGCCGTTCGTGCTTCTACACGGCCCTGCGCGATGGCGAAGAAGTGGTCATATCGTCGCCCATGAAAGACTAATCTTGGTGCAAGGCAGGTGCTGCGCTAGGCTCCCAAGATTGTTTCAGGGAGATCTTGTTATGCGGTCCATTGCCTTCGCCCTTTTGGGCACCATGTCCCTCACCGGGCCGGTTGCGGCTCAGGGATTCGATCCCGATCAGGGTTGTCTAGCGCAGCTGTCAAATGCGGGCGAAACCGATCAGTTGATGATGACCGCCTGGGCTTCGGGGTATCAGGATGCGCGAAATGGCACAGCCCGGCCGGTCGATCTGCCAAACATGACCGCTATGAAGCGCGGTCTGGCCGAGGTCTGCTCGGCCGACAGCCACCTTTCGCTGCGCGAGGCGGCCGAACATAGCGCAGAAGCTCCGGTTCCCGTCAGTGCCAGCGCGGACACGGCCCCCGAAAGCGAGGCCGCCGTGCGCGCGATGCTGGCGCAATTTCTCGCACCCGGGGCCGATTATGTGGCGCTCACCGCCGCGCTGAAGCCAAGTGCGGAAGAGATCGCCATGGTCTATCAGGAGCCGCTCGCCAGTGCGTTGGTCGAGGGGTATGAACAGGCCTATGCGCCGGGGGCTGCCTTCGGGCCGAAACCGGGGCAGAGCGAGCTTCTTCTCATCTATACCACCACCGATGCGCTGATCGCTGGCGCGCCTGCGCTTGCCGACTTTCCGGGGGGCTATGCTCAGGTAATCGGGCTGATGAAACCGGGCGTTCCCATGGTGCGGTTCAAATTCGTCGAGCCGGGTTCAACAACCGGAATGGCCTTCGATGGGCTGGTCTTCGTGAATAACCATTGGGTGATGATGCCAAAGCCCTGGCGCGCTCTGCCCTAAGCCAGCCCGACCATCGCGCGAATATCCTCGGGGGTCAGGCCCTGATCCCGATACAGCCGGATCGCGCGGGCATCGTCGCGTTTGGCCAGACGCTTGCCAGCCTCGTCGCGGATCAGCCGGTGATGGTGATACTGGGGCGTGGCAAAGCCCAGCAGGCGTTGCAGCAGCACATGAATGGGCGTGGCCGAAAACAGATCTTCGCCGCGCACCACGTGGGTAATGCCTTGGGCGGCGTCATCCACCACCACCGCAAGATGATACGAAGTACCGATGTCGCGGCGCGCCAGCACCACATCGCCGACCTCGGCACCCATCGCCTCGGCTGTCACTTCATGGCGCCCCGCTTGGGCTGGGCCGGTTTCGGTGAAACTCAGCGGGCCGATCAATTCCATCGCCTTTGCCATATCCAGCCGGATCGCATCGTCCGGCTTCCGGCTCTGCATCGACCGGCCCCGGCAGGTGCCGGGATAGATCACCCCATCCGGGCCAAAAACGGGGTCCGCCCCTTCCTGCGGGGCAGAGAGCGCGGCGCGAATATCGCCGCGGGTGCAGGAACAGGGATAGGTGAGCCCCATCCGACCCAGCCGCTCAAGCGCCCCCGCATAGGCGTGCAGCCGGTCCGATTGGCGCATCACCGGCGCGGGCCAGCTTAGCCCCAGCCAGCCCAGATCGTCATAAATCGCCTGTTCGAATTCCGGGCGGCAACGCGGCGCGTCGATGTCTTCGATCCGAAGCAGAAACTGCCCCTCAGCCGCCTGCGCCATCTCCCAGGCCGTCAGCGCCGAAAACGCATGGCCAAGGTGCAACAGCCCGGTGGGCGAAGGGGCGAAACGGGTGATCATGGCGCAACGCTAGTCGGGGGCAGGCCCACGGGCAAGCGGCAAGCTCAGCCCTGGCTGAGCCAACCCTGCCAGTCTTCCTTGGCGCGGTCGGTATAGGCCTTGTAGCGGTCCTTGCGGCCCCGCCGCCCGCCTTTCAGCCCATCCACCGGCGGAAACAGCCCGAAATTCACGTTCATCGGCTGAAAGCTCTTCGCCTCCGCCCCGCCGGTAATATGGGTGACCAGCGCCCCCATCGCGGTGGTGTTGGGCACATGTGGCAGGGTTTTGCCCGCAAGCTCAGCCACCGCGAGGCGGCCCGCCAAGAGGCCCATCGCGGCACTTTCCACATAGCCCTCAACCCCGGTCACCTGACCGGCAAAGCGGATATGCGGTTTTGATTTCAGACGCATCTCATGGTCCAGCAGGGTGGGCGAGTTCATGAAAGTGTTGCGGTGGATGCCGCCAAGCCGGGCAAAGCTGGCATTTTCCAGCCCCGGGATCATCTTCAAAACCTCTTGCTGCGCGCCGTATTTCATCTTGGTCTGAAAGCCTACGATGTTGAACAGCGTGCCCAAAGCGTTGTCGCGGCGCAGCTGCACCACCGCATAGGCCTTTTCTTCCGGCTTATGGGTGTTGGTCAGGCCGATGGGTTTCATCGGGCCAAAGCGCAGCGTCTCGCGCCCGCGTTCCGCCATCACCTCGATCGGCAGGCAGCCATCGAAATAGCCCGCCGTTTCGCCTTCGTGAAACTCGGTCTTGTCGGCGGCCAGCAGCGCGTCGATGAAACCCTCGTATTGGTCCTTGGTCATCGGGCAGTTGAGATAGGCTTTCTGTTCCGCCTCGGTCTCACCCTTGTCGTAGCGGCTCTGCGCCCAGACCACGTCCATATCAATGCTCTCGGCATAGACGATGGGGGCGATGGCGTCGAAAAACGCCAGCCGGTCGGCGCCGGTTTCGGCCTGAATGGCGGCCCCAAGTTCGGGCGAGGTCAAGGGGCCGGTGGCAAAGATCCAGTGCCCATCTTCGGGCAGCGTGGTGATTTCGCCATCTTCCACCCGCACATTGGGCAGGGCGCGCAGCGTGTCGTTGACATATTGCGAAAACGGCTCGCGATCGACGGCCAGCGCACCACCCGCAGGCAGCCGGTGCTTGTCGGCGCTTTGCATCACCAGCGATCCGGCGGCGCGCATTTCCCAATGCAACAGCCCCACCGCATTCTGCTCGCTGTCATCCGAGCGGAACGAGTTGGAGCAAACCATCTCGGCCAGTTTGCCGGTTTGATGGGCGAAGGTTTCAACGCGCGGGCGCATTTCGTGGATCACCACGTCAAGTCCGGCCTGAGCAGCGGTCCAGGCGGCTTCAGAGCCTGCCATGCCGCCACCGACAATATGAAGTGTTTTGGTCATGGCCGGGATGTAGGCGAGCCGCGACCAAAAGGAAAGGCCCGCCAGAAGGCGGGCCTTATTGAGCATGTTTGGGTCAAACGAGGGCGCTTAGCTTTCCGCGCCGGTTTCGGGCGCTTCAACCGTCTCAGCGGCGGGCGCATCCTCGTCTTCGTCGCTTTCCGCGATCCAGGCCACCGACACCACCTTTTCACGCTTGGCGGTGTTGAACACTTTTACCCCGCCAGCTCCGCGCGAGCGGAAGGAAATGCCTTCGACCGGGCAACGGATCGACTGGCCGGTCGAGGTGGCAAGCATCACCTGATCGCTTTCGCCCACAGGGAACGAGGCCACCAGCGCACCACCGCGCATGGCTTTATCCATCGCCGCCACGCCCTGGCCGCCACGCCCGCGCACCGGGTAATCGTGGCTGGAGCTCAGCTTGCCGGTGCCGCCATCGGTGATGGTCAGGATCAGATCTTCGGCCTCCTGCATCTCGCGGAAGCGCTCAGGGCTGATATCGCCCGCGATGGCCTCATCCTCATCGGCGCCCTCATCATCGGCCCCGGCAAGGGCGCGACGCATCTTGAGATAGGCGGCACGCTCGTCGCTGGTGGCTTCGAAATGGCGGATCACCGACATCGACACCACGCTATCCTCATCCGACAGCAGCCGGATGCCGCGCACCCCGGTCGAATCGCGGCCCTTGAACACCCGCACTTCGGTGGTGGGGAAGCGGATCGCCCGACCCGAGGCGGTGACCAGCATCACGTCATCCTCTTCGGTGCAGATCCGGGCATTCACCAGCTCCACGCCCTCGGGCAATTTCATCGCGATCTTGCCGTTGCGCATGACATTGGTGAAGTCGCTCAGCGCATTGCGGCGCACATCGCCGGTCGAGGTGGCAAAGAAGATCTGCAGATTCTGCCATTCCTCCTCGGGCGCATCCACCGGCATGATCGCGGCGATGCTGACCCCGGTGGGGATCGGCAGAATGTTCACGATCGCCTTGCCCTTGGCCGTGCGTCCACCCAGCGGCAGGCGCCAGCACTTCAGCTTGTAGACCATGCCATCGGTGGTGAAGAACAACAGCTGCGTATGGGTATTGGCCACGAAGAGCGTGGTCACCACGTCCTCTTCCTTGGTCGCCATACCGCTCAGCCCCTTGCCGCCACGCCGTTGGGCACGGAAATCGGCCAGCGGCGTGCGCTTGATCCAGCCCGAAGAGGTGATGGTCACCACCATATCCTCGCGCTCGATCAAGTCTTCGTCGTCCATATCGCCCGACCAGTCGACGATCTCGGTCCGACGCGGCACGGCATAGGCTTCTTTCACCTCGGTCAGCTCGGCCGAGATGATTGCCATGATCCGCTCACGCGAGCGCAGGATATCGAGGTAATCCTTGATCTTGGCCGCCAGCTCTTCGAGCTCATCGGTGATCTCTTTCACCCCCATCGCGGTCAGGCGCTGCAGGCGCAGCTCCAGAATCGCGCGGGCCTGTGCTTCCGACAGGTTATAGGTGCCGTCTTCGTTGAGCTTGTGCGACGGGTCATCAATCAGCGCGATATAGGGCGCGATGTCTTTGGCGGGCCAACGCCGCGTCATCAGCCGCGAGCGCGCCTCTGCCGGGTCCGCCGACGAGCGGATGGTGGCAACGATCTCATCGACATTGGTGACAGCCACCGCAAGACCCACCAGCACATGGCTGCGCTCGCGCGCCTTGCGCAACAGGTAAGCCGTGCGCCGCGCCACCACCTCTTCGCGGAACGCGACGAAGTGGGTCAGGAAGTCGCGCAGGGTCAGTTGCTCGGGGCGGCCGCCGTTCAGCGCCAGCATGTTGCAGCCGAAATGGGTTTGCAGCTGCGAATAGCGGAACAGCTGGTTCAGCACCACTTCCGGGGTCGCGTCGCGCTTCAGCTCGATCACCACCCGAACGCCAACGCGGTCAGATTGGTCTTCGATCCCGGCGATGCCTTCGAGCTTCTTGTCACGCACCAGCTCGGCGATCTTTTCGATCATCGTGGATTTGTTGACCTGATAGGGGATCTCATCCACGACGATGGCGTAACGGTCTTTGCGGATTTCCTCGACGCGAGTTTTCGCCCGCAGGATCACCGAGCCACGGCCTTCAGTATAGGCCTTGCGCGCGCCGGTCCGGCCCAGCAGCACGCCGCCGGTCGGGAAATCGGGGCCGGGCACATAATCCATCAGCTGGATCGGATCGAGATCTGGATCTTCGATCAGCGCCAGCGTCGCGTCGATCACTTCGCCCAGGTTGTGCGGCGGAATATTGGTGGCCATACCGACGGCGATCCCGCCCGCACCATTGACCAGCATGTTCGGATATTTGGCAGGCAGAACCGTCGGTTCTTTGTCCTTGCCATCGTAGTTATCCTGAAAGTCGACCGTGTCCTTGTCGAGATCGTCAACAAGCGCCTGAGTGACCTTCTGCATCCGCACTTCGGTGTAACGGAAGGCCGCAGGCGGGTCGCCGTCCATCGAGCCAAAGTTACCCTGACCGTCGAGCAGCGGCAGCGACATCGAGAAGTCCTGCGCCATCCGCACCAACGCGTCATAGATCGCGGCATCGCCATGGGGGTGGTATTTACCCATCGTGTCGGCCACCGGGCGCGATGACTTACGATAGGCCTTGTCATGGGTGTTTCCGACCTCGTGCATGGCGTAAAGAATGCGCCGATGCACCGGTTTCAGCCCGTCGCGCAGATCGGGGATGGCCCGGCTCACGATCACGCTCATCGCGTAATCGAGATAGGAATTCTTCATCTCCGTCTCGATCGAGACGCTGGGCCCTTCGTATACGGGCCGTTCAGGCGGCATTTCGCCTTCGGTTTCAGGGGTTTCTGGGATGTCGTTCACTCTCGTCCGCCCTTCGTTGGCTTTTCTGTCTCTTGGGCGCCGGAAGCACCAGATATTGTCCGGGCGGTTATACCACCCGCGAGAGGTTGGGTGCAATGGAAGCGAGCGCTTTTTCGCCCGATTTCCTGCCTTGGCTTTCTTGCCTCATTCCTCAATTATCCGGCCAAACGCGAAAGGATGACAGATGGCAGGCTCACGTAGCATTTTCGAAGAGGTCGACGCCAGCGCGGCAGAGGTGAACAAGGCGACCCCGGGGATGATCGACAAGGGCGGATCAGGCGGGGCGCGCAAGGCGATCCGGCTGTGGCTCGGGCTGCTTTTCGTGCTGGTTGCGGTCATGGTGATCATCGGCGGGCTGACCCGGCTGACCGATTCCGGCCTGTCGATCACCGAATGGAACCTCGTCTTCGGCACCCTGCCACCGCTTTCAGAAGCGGCCTGGTTGTCGGAATTTGCCAAATACCAGCAAAGCCCGGAATTCCAGCTGCAGAACAGCTGGATGGAGCTAGCTGATTTCCAGCAGATCTATTGGTGGGAATGGGGTCACCGGCTGCTTGGCCGCGTGATCGGCATGGTCTGGATCATCGGCTTCCTCGGCTTCTGGCTTGCAAAGAAACTCCCCGCTGGCTGGGTGCGGCGTCTGCTTGCCGTGGGCGTGCTGATCGGGCTTCAGGGCGTGATCGGCTGGTGGATGGTCTCCTCCGGCCTCAAAGGCGATATGGTCGATGTGGCCTCTTACCGGCTGGCAACCCATCTTGGGCTGGCCTTCATCATCCTTGGCCTGATCACCTGGAACATGCTCCTGCTCGGACGCAGCGAAGCTACGCTCATTCAGGCACGTCGGCTGCGTAAAAAACGGCTGTTCGGCATGGGCACCGGGCTGATGCATCTTGCATTTTTGCAAATCCTGCTTGGCGCGCTCGCCGCCGGGATCGACGCGGGCAGGTTCTTCAACGACTGGCCGTGGATGGACGGGCAATTCTTCCCGCCCGAGGCCTTTTCCATCGCGCCCGCCTGGCGCAACTTCTTTGAAAATGTTGGCCTCGTGCAGTTCACCCACAGGATGGTGGCCTATGCGCTGGTCGTGTTGGTGATCTTTGTCTTCATCCGCTCGCGTCAGGCGGCGGCAAAATCCACCCGCACCGGCTTCATGCTGGTTACGGTGATGGCGGTGGTGCAGGCGACGCTGGGCATCATGACGGTGCTGGAAGCCGCGATGCTGCATGTGGCGATCACCCATCAGATCGGAGCAATGCTGCTTTGGGTGCTGATCATCATTGCGCGGTTCCGCGCGGGCTATCCCGAAACTCAATCGGTAAGAGGCTGATATGACACATTACGACGACCTGATGGTGTTTGAGCGCCAAACGCAGGCGCTGGCGCAAGTCGCAGGCCGGTTGGGCTGGGATCAGGAAACCATGATGCCACGCGGGGCCGCGCCGCAACGTGGCGAGGAAAGCGAGGCGCTGGAGCATGTGCTGCACGCCCGCCGCACCGATCCGCGCGTCGGCGAATGGCTGCAAGCCATTGACGCCGCCAGCCTTGACGACGTGGGGCAGGCCAACCTGCGCCACATCCAGCGCCACTATGACCGCAGCAACCGGGTACCGGTGAAGCTGGCGGGCGAGCTGGCGCGGCTGACGTCTGAGGCTCAGGGGCTTTGGGCCGAAGCCCGCGCGGCCGACGATTTTCCCGCTTTCGCCCCCACGCTCGCCCGGATCGTGGCGCTGAAGCGCGAAGAGGCGGCGGCGCTGGCTGCAGGGGGTGATCTATATGACGCGCTCCTCGATGATTATGAGCCGGGTGCCACCGGGGCCGAGCTGCAGGCGATGTTCGATGCACTGCGCCCGCGCCTTGTCGCCCTGCGCGATCGGGTGATGGGGGCAAGCCACCAGCCCGCCGCGCTCGAGGGCCAGTTTGACGAAGCCGCGCAAATGGCGCTCAGCCGCGAGCTGGCCGCGGCTTTCGGCTATGACTTCACCCATGGTCGCATTGATAAGGCCGTGCACCCGTTCTCGTCGGGGTCCGGGCTCGATGTGCGCATCACCACCCGCACCAATATCGTGGACCCGTTCAACTGCACCTATTCCACCATACACGAGGTCGGCCATGCCTGCTATGAGCAGCATATCGACCGCGCCTATCTGCTGACCCCGCTGGGGGCGGGCGTGTCGATGGGGGTGCATGAAAGCCAAAGCCGGATCTATGAAAACCAGCTTGGCCGCTCGCGCGCCTTCACCTCGTGGCTCTATGGCAAATATGGCGCCGCATTCGGGGACCTGTCGGTGAAAGATGCCGAAGCCTTCTGGGGCGCGGCCAACCGGGTGACCCCGGGCTATATCCGCACCGAAAGCGATGAGGTGCAGTATAACCTGCATGTTCTGCTGCGCTTCGATCTTGAACGCCAGATGATCGCGGGGGCGCTGGACGTGGCCGATCTGGAAGAGGCGTGGAATGCCCGCTTTGAGTCCGATTTCGGCGTGAAGGTCGACAAGGCGTCGAATGGCTGCCTGCAGGATGTGCACTGGTCGGTCGGCCTGTTCGGTTACTTCCCCACCTACAGCCTCGGCAATGTCTATGCAGGCTGCCTTCACAAGGCCCTGCGCGCCGATATGCCGGATCTTGACGCCCATTTGGCCAAGGGCGACGGCGCCACGCCCGCTGCATGGCTCGCCGACAAGCTCCAGCGCCATGGCGGGTTATACGAGCCGAAAGAGGTGGTCACCCGTGCCTGCGGCGAGGCCCCCAGCGAAGCGCCGCTTCTGGATTATCTCGAAGCGAAATTCGCCGAGATCTACAAACTCTGAAAAAACAAAAGGGCGCCCCCGAAGTCATTCCGGGGCGCCCTTTCAATTTCGCATCAATGGTTTCGTCAGCCCTTCGCCAGTGCCGCGCGCTTTTTCGCGAGCAGCTCCAGCGCCCGGGATTCCGCCCGGCGCACACGCACGGCGGTCATATAGGCCTCTTCCAGCGTGGTGGACGAGGCGCCGATGACCTTCTTCACCTCGTCGACGATATCTTCGTCACCAGTGTCTTTCACCAGCTGCAGCACTTCCAGCGCCAGTTCGTTGGCGACATGCGCCTGCAGATCCTCGGCCATGATGATGGTCCTTAGCGGGTGGTTTCGGTCAAGCGGCGGCGCACATAGGTCTTCACCGCTTCGATCATCGTGTCCATGTGATCGTTTTCGAAGAAGTGGCCAGCACCTTCCACCTCGGTATGGGTGATGGTGATGCCCTTCTGTTCGTGCAGCTTGTCGACCAGCGCCTTGGTGTCGCTGGTCGGCGCCACCCGGTCGGCCGTCCCGTTGATCACCAGACCCGAAGCCGGGCAGGGCGCAAGGAACGAGAAATCGTACATGTTTGCGGGCGGCGACACCGAGATGAATCCGGTGATCTCAGGCCGACGCATCAACAGCTGCATCCCGATCCAGGCGCCAAAGCTGAACCCGGCCACCCAGCAATGCTTGGAGTTCTGGTTCATGCTCTGCAGGTAATCGAGCGCCGAAGCGGCATCGCTCAGCTCGCCGATCCCCTGATCATATTCGCCCTGCGACCGGCCCACACCGCGGAAATTGAACCGCAAGACGGTGAATCCCATCTCGTAGAACGCGTAATGCAGGTTATAGACGACCTTGTTGTTCATGGTTCCGCCGAATTGCGGATGCGGATGCAAAATGATTGCAATCGGGGCGTCTTTGCTCTTTTGTGGATGGTATCGGCCCTCTAGACGGCCTTCCGGTCCTGGGAAAATTACTTCGGGCATATTTTGGCGGCTGCTCCGGCGGATCGTTGTCCAGAAACGCGTCCGTTGCAGTTGACTGCATTCGGCATTGAATC
>JBNKIC010000013.1:0-67387 GCA_050290705.1 Paracoccaceae bacterium | reverse complement strand
CGGACTGCCAGGATGAACCGCTCAAAGAACGCCCATTCCTCGTCCGACATCAGGTCTCGTGCCAAGCTGGTCTCCATAACAGATACCAGCTTGAATCATGCCTGCACCGCGATGTGAATCCCTTTTGTCAACACGGCCTAGCAACAACGCCTCAAAATCGTCTTGGCCCTGAAACTCTTTTACGCATTTGATGTACGCAGCTTGAACTATTTCTGGGTTAAAATTACCCTCAATCAGCAATTTTTCTTTGGCGGTTACAATATTCAAGTGTTTACTCCATTGAGGTGCGTCTAACGTGTGCTCAACCAATCAGCAAGCTATCTAATCCAAACGAACATTGGCAGCTAAGCGGAAAAGCTGCAATTTAGGCTCTAATCGGCCATCACCCTGCCTACGGAAGCCCTACTTTGCAGCCCTAGATATCTAATTCATCTTGCTTTTGCCGCGGCCTTGGAACCAGAGCTTCTATCTTTCGCCACCAGAGTGCGGATTGGCCCGCGCCGACGGGGAGGCGCAGAGGGCGGTTACGCCCGAAAAGGTTGAGTTCGAGCACCAGTTGACGCCCGGACGCGACGGTCCATCCCCACGCGAAGTGCTCAATGCCTTCGAAGTCCAGCTGATAGTCATTGTGGCCTTCGATTTTAAATCGCCGCGTTTCTTCAGGGGTGACATTCACTTCCTTAAGCCAAAACGCAAACCAACGTGGCTTCCATGTAAGGCGCCAATCGGAGACTTGGACCGGCACGGGCGATAGGTTCGCCACCACGATTTCATGCTGGCCGCCGGTTTCTCCACTCAGGATGTAGCTACTCGCGAGCCTTATGCCGTCACGCCAGAAGGTTTCCCAAATTTTGATCGCCGCAAGTGACGTTGAGACTAAGGCTGCCCACGCCGAAATTGGATTCTCGGCCACATAGTCAAGTGCCTCGGCGAAGTAAATAACTTGATCCATCGGCTACCCCTTCGATGCCTCGGAAAGCCCAGTGCCGTGCTCGCCCCCAGAAGTAGACATCATATCGTAGTGTGCGCCCTGTCCATGCGTCTCGAAGACACGACAAAACACTCTGCGAAGCCGTTCGCCCGCATCTGCGTCAAAGTAGAATTCTTCCGCGCCGAGGTATCCATGAGACCCGTCGTTGAGTGACCACCGGAGCGCGCCGAATGCGAAGGCATCCGGTCCTTCCAGGTCGTCGAGACCTGACATCCAGTCTTTGTCGCCGATAAACTTGAAGTAGTGTTCCAAGATGCGCCGCATCGCATTGCAGAGGGCCACCGGCACCGTCTCTGGATCATTCACCTCGTCCCAAAGCGAACGATAAGCCGTCATGATTGGAGTATTCGTCCCATGACTCGTCACCGACGACACCCCTGCGGGCTTTCGAAGGATCCAATGCTTTGGGTCTGGAGCTTTACCCTTCCAATAGCTACTGATCTCGTGATGGAAATGTGCATTGTGTGTCAGGACAATGACTTGAGAGATCCGACCGCCCGGGGCACACGCGTCCTCGAACAGTTTTCGGACCATGGCTGCGACCGTATGCACTGCGGCGGCGTCTTGGCTTGTCATCGGGTCGTCGATCACCACGACACGTCCTGAATTTTTTTCCGCTTCGTCGTGGTCGCCCGCCAAATGGTGGTAGAGATATACGAAGGCAAGGAAAGAACGCTCACCTTCCGAAAGCGTGTCGCCAGTCGGCGACCCATCGGCGCGATGAACGGCGTAGGTGCCATCACCCGATGTGGGGCGAAGGTGAAAGCCATTATGCCCCTGTAGTCGCAGCAGCTCATTGATCGCGACGGCGGTTGCCTCAATGCCCGTGATGCCGCGCCGAAGATCAGATATTTCTCCATTCAACTGTGCGACTTTGGCTTCGCGCTGCTCGATTGTATTGCTGAGACCCTCAACCTTTTTCAGAAGCGGCTCTCGGCGCGCATCGTGGCCTATGTATTCGGACCGCGTGTCTGCGAGGAAACGGCACCATACCTCCTCCTGCCACGCAGAGCGTTCACGGGCGAAATTCTCGGATAGATTCGTTTGATGATCAGCCTTGGCGTTAGCCCCATGCATGAATGACAGGACCATCCCGAAAGCGTCATCATCCGCTTCCAAATCGATTTCGGACGATGGAGCCGACAGCTTGCGATCAATGGCTTCGAGATTACGACGGTGGAGTTCTATCCATGCGGAAAATGCCTTGCTGGCATCTGCACCCAAAAATGGCGAGCCAGCCACCTCGGCGATCCATCTGTCAATAGCCTCGATATCTTTAGCATAGATGGCTCTGTCCCGACGGATCGCCTCAATCCCGCTTTCATAGGTAGCGTCGAAAATCGCAGCGATGCGAGTCGAAAGGGAGTGGTCGACAGGCTGTTGGCAGAATGGACACCGGTCGGAAGACTGCCGCAAAAGGGGGAGGCCCGCTTTCACCCAGTCAGCACTTCCGAGTTCTGCGACCAATTCAGCGATTGGTTGGTCGCTCGCCGGCACAAGAGGTCTGCGTAGGCGCTCTTGGATGATTTCTTCGGCCGACGGCCTGGGCGGAAAAGGCAGGCGCTCGGCTACCGCTGGCGGATTGCCAGCAAAGGTCTGCGCCTGCTCGAGAAGGTCGGCGAGAGACTTCGGTTCTTCGCCAGACCACCTTTCCGCACGGTCATAGTATTCGGTTGCGAAGCGGGCCTCGGCGCTCCATGTGCCGACGAACGTCAGAGATTTGTGCGGCGTCCATACTTCCTTTCTCTTATTCCAGATTTTCTTACTAAAATCCGCATTTTCAGCCTTAAGTGCAGGTTCACCTTCTGGTCCCTCCAAGCTCTTCTTTGCAGATTTTAATTTAACGTCTTCGTCATCTCGCTCGCCCTCCTTCTGCTCCACCTCTCGCGCCGCATCGGCATCGCCACCAAGAGTGTAGATGCCGGGCATCGCCCGTGACGGGTGACAGTTACGGGCGATGTAGTCACGCCCGAAAACGATCACTTCCTTCGGCTCTGAAGCCCATCCAGCAGCGCACGATGGATATGCCGCTAAGTCTGAAAGCACCCTACTGATTGTTGATTTGCCCGAACCATTAGATCCGAAGATGACGTTGCATGGCCCTAGCCCGTCGAGCCGTACACCGGTGTCGGAAAAAGAAGCTTCTGAGCAAATTTCAATAAACGTTAGCATTGATAGATAAGTTCTTCCTTACGAACTGTCGGCATCCAACGGGCGACTACGCTCCGCGGGCAGGCGCGCGATATCTTGTCAGCGATGTCGACTCGAATTGACACACCCGAAAACTGGCACAGGAGACAATAATTTTCCATCGAGGGTGCTCCGTCGAGATAGGCCGAAAAGAACTGAACCTTTTTTCCGCTCATAGCGAAACTGCACTTTTTCTCCCACCCGACCTTCGCCTGCTGGGTAATGTACAGCAAGATGCCACGGATGACAGGTTCGGGGAAGCTGCATCGCAGCGATAAACCTTCCGGCGGAGGCCGGTTTGGTCGAGAGTATCGCCCCCGGATGCCTTGGGCCGAGGTCCGCTTCCGCGCATCACTGCCGTTCGTGGCTGGCGCAGCGAATGCCGGCTCTCCGCCCTTTGTGACGTCTTCATCTCGGAGTAACGCTACAGGATAAATGAATCTAGGGCGCAAGCTCTCGCCTTGGCGACTATAGCCTAAGGGCTATTAGATAGAAATATAGCTCAAAAGAGATATTGATAAAATATCACCCCCGAGCTATCAGAAATCATGGAAATTCTGCCCACATACCCCATTCGAAGCCTACGCCAAGCCGGGGCCGTGCTGCGGGCGCGGCGAGCGACGCGGAAGATCAGCCAGAAACAGCTTGGCGAGATGACGGGAACCGCGCAATCCACCATTTCAGATATCGAGAACGGTGTCGTGTCTGTCAGCCTCGATGTTTATTTGCGCCTCCTTGAAGCACTTGGCGCAGAGCTGTCCGCGACGGATCGTCTGGTCGATCGGGAACCTTCCTGAGATGGCGCGCATCGCCCGTGCTGGTCGCCGCACACGCCAAAACAAGACAGCCGTATGGTACGAACGGTCTAGGGTCGGCACCCTGACGCGGGCGACCGATGGTGCCATCGGCTTCACTTATGACCCCGCATGGCTAACCTCCGAGACCGCCTTTCCGGTTGCCAGCGCCTTGCCGCTGTCCAAGCTCAAATGGCAGGGCGATCCCGTTATAGCCGCCTTTGACAACCTCTTGCCCGATGCCGAAGGCGAGCTGCGCGAGAAGATCGCCGCGCGGGTCGGGGCGCAGGGTAAGGATGTGTTCTCGCTACTGTCCGTGCTCGGCCGCGATTGCGTCGGCGCGCTGCAGTTTTTGCCGGTCGATGAAGCCCCGGCAGCGCAGGACATGCAGTATCGCATTATTTCGGAAGAGGAGATGGTCGCTGAGCTGAAGAACCTCGCCGCAGCGCCGCTCGCCCTTGGCGAGGATAAGGATTTCCGAATTTCCATCGCTGGCGCGCAGGAGAAGACGGCTTACCTGCGTGTGGGTGGGCACTGGGCCAAGCCGCGCGGCATCACGCCGACCAGCCATATCTTCAAGACTCCCATGGGCATCCTGCCCGGCCCGGACCAGATCGACCTCAGCGACAGCGTCGAGAACGAATTGTTCTGCATGACGCTTGCCCGTGAAATCGGGCTGCCCGCCGCGCATGTCGAGAAGATCGCCCTCCCGGGGCAGGTGGTGCTGTCCGTCGAAAGGTTCGACCGCGTCTGGCAGGGCGAGACGCTGAAACGCCTACCGCAAGAGGATATTTGCCAGTCTCTGGGTTACCCCTCCGCGATGAAATACCAGAAGCTCGGTGGCCCCGGCATCGCGCAGATCATGGAGCTCCTGCGGGAATCCGACACGCCGATCCCGGACCGAGAGACATTCTTTCGGGCGCAGATCTTCTTTTTCCTGATCGGCGCCTCGGATGGCCACGCCAAGAATTTCAGCCTGCGTCTAGGGCGCAGGGGGCGGTTCAGGCTTGCCCCCCTCTACGACATCCAGAGCATCGCCCCAGTCGTGCGCGCCGGACGCTTGCAGCGGAAACGCTACCGGCTCGCCATGTCGGTCGATGGTCACTATGGCATTGACGAAATCGTGCCCCGCCATTTCGAGGCTGAAGGCCGCGCCGCAGGTCTGCCCAAGGGGCGCGCATTGGAAATCTTGCAGGATATGGCGGATCGGCTGGGCCCTGCGCTGGAGCGCACGCTTCTGGCGGTAGGCGATCAGGTGCCCGCTGCAGTCAGCGAGCCGATCGCAAGCGACGCGAAGCAGCGGGCGGCGCAGATGCAGGACCTGCTTTAGAGATCAGATCCCCTTGTTGCCAATTCCGCCAGCGCCTTGTCGACCTCTCGCGTCATCGTGGCCTGCCTTGCCTCCCACAGCGCCTGAAACTCTTCGCTGAAATCGACAACGAACATGGCGAAGGTGCGGATTATGGTCATGTCTTCGGCGGTGAAAGGGGTCGGGCTGCCGCGCAATTTGGCCTCGTTCAGCTTGCGGGCGATGTGGTTGATTGCGGCGCCGTGGGTAGCGATGTCCCCGCCCCAGTCTTGCATCCGGTCGATCACGGCCTGATCTGCCGGGCGCAGCAATATGCCCGCAGCGCCCATCAAGCAACGCAGGGCGGCGGTGTGGTCGGTAATGCCTCGTCGCACCAGTGCGGCCTGGAACTCGGCCAGTTGGCGCCTGCTCAGGCGGGTGCTGATCGTTCGGGTGCGGACTTGGCTCGGGCCTTTGGTACGGCTCAGCGTGTTGCAGATCGTCCGGGGTGAGACACCGAAGCGGTGGGCCAGAGCCGTTGCTGGCGTACCCTCGGCGCGGGCCTCGATGATCTGGCGGCGTTCGTCGTCGGTCAGTTTGCGGTGGTGGCGCATGTGAAGTTTGCGTTCCTATTTCTTGCCAGCTTCCTCCAAGCCCCCTGCCTCCCAGCATCAGTGGAGGCAGGTCAGGGGCTTTGAGTCCGTATTGATGATTTTTTCTCGACTGGACAGGATGCAGGGCACACGCTGCAAAAGACGCGATGCATCGCGCTGGGAGCACCGGACGCAGCGAAAATGGCGTGGTGCGCGATGCGGAAGGCGTTGCGCAGAGGACGCACGACGCGATGCGCAATGCAGAAAGCGCGATGCACGGGACGCGATGCGCGATGCAGCCTGCACAGAACGCGTCCCTCATGCCGCGAGCCCCGCCGCGCGCAGCTGCCCACCGGTCACCAGCCCAGCCGCCACCAGTGCCGTGACCTGCGAGGTGGTGATGTGTTTGCACATCGGGCTACGGTCGCGGACCCAAGCGGCCAGTCGGGCGTGGTGCTGGATCGTGCCTTTAGAACACCAGATGCCCGAGCCGTCGTCGCTCGCCTTGTCGGCCAGGAACATGATGATCTGCTTGCGCGCGGCACTTCCGAAGCGGCGGTCGGCGCATTCATTCGCGACGCGCCAGCTCATTGCAGGGCCTCACGAGCGTCGAAACCAGCCTCAACTTGTACAGGTTTTGTACAGACAACCCGTCCGCAGTGTCCGATTTTCCGGGAAATCAAACGGGCGTTTCTGCAGCGGCTTTCACAAGACCCTGACAAAACACCATATTTTATTGGGTGTTTTGGTGACCCCGGCAGGATTCGAACCTGCAACCTGCCCCTTAGGAGGGGGCTGCTCTATCCAGTTGAGCCACGGGGCCGCGCGCGGACTTATTGCGGTTTTTGGCACCGGTTGTCTAGGTGCTGAACGGGCTCAGTCGCGGCGCAGGGTGTCGCCCCAGTTGATCGTCGGGCTCAGCTCAATGCGCTCGCCTTCTACCGGCGCATCTGTCCCGGCTTCGGCCCGGCGCGCGATGATCTCAGCCGCGCGGCGTCCGATCTCTGCGCGCGAGGCATCCATGGTGGCCAGCCGCTTGGAAAATCCGTCGAGCAGCTCAATATCGTTGAAGCCCGCCAGCCCGATCTGCCCCGGCACGTCGATCCCGGCATCAAGGCAATGCAGCAACCCACCGGCGCCGATCTTGTCGTTCGAGTAGTAGAGGAAATCCAGATCGGGGTTGCGCGCCAGGATCGCGGCGGTCATCTCGCGCCCCTTCACCAGCGACGAGCCGCCATCGTAAAATTCCTGATCGACGATCTGTATTCCCGCTTTCGCCAGCGCCTCGGTGAAGCCTTCAAAGCGTTTGCGCGCGCGGTGGTCGAGCGGCATCTTGGTGCCCAGAAATCCGATCCGGCGATAGCCCGCCTGCACAATGGCCTCGGCCATCATCCGCCCGGCGCGGCGATGCGAAATGCCTACGACGGAATCAATCGGGGTGCCGTCGGTATCCATGATCTCGACAATCGGAATGCCCGCATTGCGCAGCATCGCCCGCGAGGCATCGGAATGCTCAAGCCCGGCGATGATCACCCCGGAGGGCCGCCATGACAGCATTTCGTAGAGCACCTTTTCTTCGCGCTCGGGCAGGTAATTCGTCACCCCCACAACCGGCTGCAGCGGGGTTTCATCGAACACGCTGGAGATGGCCGACATAACCTGCGGAAACACCATATTGCTGAGCGACGGGATGATCACGGCGACCAGATTGACCCGTTGCGAGGCCAGCGCCCCGGCGATCTTGTTGGGCACATAGCCAAGCGCCTTGGCGGCTTGCAGCACCCGTTCGCGGGTGGCTGCACTCACATCGCCACGGTTACGCAAAACCCGGCTGACCGTCATTTCCGATACACCCGAGGCTTCGGAAACATCGCGCAGGGTCAATGGGCGTTTGGGGGTGGGTTGAATCCGGTCGTTCACGGCAGCAACCAATCCTGTCCTGTTGGGCTTTAGTTCTGTTAACGACTATATTGTCGCTTGTCTAACCTTTGCAAATAAGGGCGTTATCCGCAACAGCTTGGCGCGGTCAGATCAGCCGGTCGGTCAGATCGGCCTGCACCATTGGTCCGGCCGCCACCAACCCATCGAGCAGGGGCCGGGGATTGTTGAAACGCGGGGCCAGGCCGCGCTTGTCGGACACACGCCCACCCGCCTCGGTTACCAGCAGGGTTCCGGCAGCCACATCCCATTCCCATGTCGGACGCAGGGTCAGCATCGCATCGAACCGTCCTTCGGCAACAAGGCTCATCCGGTAGGCCAGTGACGAGCGGAAATGCCGTTCGACCACGGGCGGCTCGGCCCCGACCCAGTGCCAGGGATCGTAATTGATACGCGAGGCCAGAACCGTGGCACCATCGACCCCATCACGGGCCGAAACCGCAATCGGCACGCCGTTCAGCGTTGCCCCCTGCCCGCGCGCGGCGGCATAGAGCTTGTCATACATCGGCAGGTAAACCACGCCTGCCACAACCTCGCCTGCTTTGGCGATGGCCAGCGAATGCGCCCAGGTGCCGTCGCCCTGAATGAAGGCGCGGGTGCCGTCGAGCGGATCGACGATAAAGGTGTGGGGCAAGGCCTGGCGCATTTCGCTATCAGGGCTTTCCTCCGACAACCAGCCATAATGGGGGCGCGCGGCCATCAGCCGCTCTTCCAAAGCCGCGTTCACCGCCAGATCGGCCTCGGTGACCGGCCCGGCGCCATCGGGCTTTTCCCAGACCTGCGGATCATGGCCGAAAAAGCCGCGGGCAATCTCGCCCACCGCCCGCGCCGCCTCGATCAGCAGGGAAAGATCGTCAGCCTCCGGCAAGCGTCAGCCCTTCAACAAGCAGCGAGGGCACGAGGCGCGAATGATGCGGCTTGGCGTCATTCGCGGGGGTCAGGCCCATGAGCATCTCGATCAGATTGCCCGCGATGGTGCATTCGTTCACCGGGCGAACAATCTCGCCGTTTTCGACCCAGAAGCCCGAAGCCCCGCGCGAGTAATCGCCGGTATTGGGGTTGATCGACGAGCCGATCATCGAGGTCACGATCAGCCCGGTGCCCATATCGCGGATCAGGTCTTCGCGGCTGGCAGTGCCCGGGGTCAGCGTCACGTTGGAAATGCCGGGCGAAGGCGGGGCCGAGGGGCCGCGGGTGGCGTTGCCGGTAGAGGTGAGGCCCAGTTTGCGCGCGGTGGCAAGATCAAGCACCCAGCCGGTGAGGACGCCCTGATCGACGATCGCACGCCGGGTTACCGGCAGGCCCTCGGCATCGAAGGGTTTCGAGCCCGACACCCGCGCGCGATGCGGGTCTTCGATCAACGACAGCCCCTCGGGCAGCACTTGCTTGCCAAGGTGGTCGCGCAGAAAGGAGGCACCACGCGCGATGGCGCTGCCATTTATCGCCATCAACAGATGGCCGATCAGCGATGAGGAAATCCGTTCGTCAAACAGCACCGGAAAGCGCCCGGTCGGGGGCTGGGTCGCGCCCTGAAGCGCCACGGCCCGCTCGCCCGCGATGCGGCCAATCTCGGCGGCATCCGGCAGGTCAGCCTGATAGATGCGGCCCTCGAAATTGTAATCGCGTTGCATCGTGGCGCCGCTGCCGGAAATCGCCGCGAGGGAAATCGCCCGGTCGCTGCGGGCATAGCCGCCGGAAAAGCCATTGCTCGCGGCCAGATGAATGCGCCGATGACCATAGCCCGCCGAAGCGCCGGTGACCTGGGTCACGCCCGCAACCGCCAGAGCGGCCTCTTCCGCACGCTGCGCATCTTCCTCCAACGCCGCCGGGGCGGGTTCGGCAGAGGGGTCGGCCAGCTCCAGCGCCGCGACATCCCAGCTTGTGGCCAGCTGCGACGGGTCGGCAAGGCCGATATAGGGATCTTCCGGGGCTTCTTTCGCCATCGCCACCGCGCGTTCAGCCATCGCCTCGATGGTGTCGGCTGAGGTGTCGGAGGCCGAGACGCTGGCCTGCCGCTGCCCGATCAGCACCCGCAGACCCAGATCAATGCCCTCGGCGCGTTCGGCCTGTTCAAGCTTGCTGTTGCGCACATCAATCGACAGCGAGGTGCCGCTGACCACAATGGTATCGGCAGCGTCGGCTCCGGCGCGGCGGGCGGCATCGAGAAGCTGTTGGGCGAGGGGTTCAAGCGTGTCGGCCATGACATTCCTTTCGGGTTCTCTGTCAGGTAACCGTCGCGCCCACGCATCGCAAGTGATGTGGCACTGGATTGGCTGCCTCAGCCGGGCTATCCATGAGAAAATGGAGACACAGAAATGAATATTACAGGCAAAACCGTTGTGATCACCGGCGCGAGCCGGGGCATTGGCGAGGCGGCGGCACGGATTTTCGCACTGGCGGGGGCCAATGTGGTGTTGCTGGCGCGCTCGGGCGCAGAGATCGGCCATATTGCGCGCGAAATCGGCGATCAGGCGCTGGCGATCACCTGCGATGTGACCTCGTGGAGCCAGGTGAAAGCGGCGATGGATCAGGCGGCGGGGCGGTTTGGCGGCGTCGATGTGCTGATCAACAACGCGGGCGTGATCGAACCCATTGCGATGCTGCGCGACAGCGATCCGGCGGCCTGGGCGAAGGCCTTCGACGTCAACCTCAAGGGCGTCTATCACGGGATGCGGGCGGCGGTGCCCTTGATGCGCAAGACCGGAGGCGGAACGGTGCTGACCCTGAGCTCTGGTGCGGCCCATAACGCGATGGAAGGCTGGAGCCATTACTGCGCTGCGAAAGCCGCCGTGCATATGATGACCAAGGCTCTGCATCAGGAAGAGGCGCGCGCGGGCATTCGGGCCATCGGCCTGAGCCCCGGCACCGTGGCCACCGAAATGCAGCGCGAGATCAAAGCCTCGGGCGTGGGGCCGGTGGCGGCGTTGGACTGGTCGGATCACATTCCTGCCGAGTGGCCGGCGCGGGCGCTGTTGTGGATGTGTGGCGCCGAAGCTGACGAATACCTCGGCGAGGAAATCGCCCTGCGCGATCCGGATATCCGCAAACGCATCGGCCTGACCGAATGATTGAGTTCGAGACCGAAGACGGGTTGTGGACGGCCCGGATCAACCGGCCCGACAAGGCCAACTCGCTGACCGGCGAGATGCTGGAGGCGCTGGCGGAGTTTGCCGAAAAGGCCGCAGCCGAGGCGCGGGTTCTGGTGCTGACCGGGACCGGCAAGGTGTTCTCGGCCGGGGCCGATCTGGAGGCGGCACGCGCGGGCCTCGCCACAAGCCCGCTTTGGGAGCGGCTGTCGGGGGCGGTTGCCAGCGCCCCCTGCCTGACCATTGCGGCGTTGAACGGCACGCTGGCGGGCGGGGCCTTTGGTATGGCGCTGGCCTGCGATTTGCGGATTGCGGTACCGGAAGCGAAGTTCTTTTACCCGGTGATGAAGCTCGGCTTTCTGCCGCAGCCCTCGGACCCCGCACGGTTGTCGGCGCTGATCGGCCCGGCGCGGGCCAAGATGATCTTGATGGCGGGGCAGAAGATCGGCGCAGAAGAGGCGCTGGCATGGGGGCTGATCGACCGGATCGTCGCGCAAGGCGATCTGGACGAGGCCACGCGGGCGCTGGCTGCAGATGCATTGGGGGCGGAGGCGGCCCATGTGGCCGCGATCAAGCAAATGCTGCGTCAGGCCTGATCAGGCGGTATCGCGGGCCGACTGAAAGGCCGCCTTGGCCGCATACATCCGATCGTCGGCGCGGGTGACCAGGCTTTCGAAGGAGCCGGTATCCTCGGGGTTCAGCTCGGCTACGCCGCAACTGATCGACACCTCGTCCGGCATCGCCGCCCTGAGCACGGCGCAGAGCTTTTCAGCCCCGGGCGCGTCGGTATAGGGCAGGATCAGGCAGAACTCGTCGCCGCCAAAGCGGAAGGCCTGATCGGTTTCGCGGACCACTTGGCTGATCGCAAGGCCGACCTGACGCAGCAGCTTGTCGCCGTGCAGATGGCCCTTGGTATCGTTCACTTCCTTGAATTCGTTGATGTCGAGGAAGGCGACCGACAGCTTGTGCATACCGCGCCGGGCACCGGCGGCCTCGTGGCGCAGGCGCTGGTAGAATTCGCGCCGGTTCCATAGCCCGGTCAGCGGATCTGTGCGCGCCATATGCAGGATTTCAGCGGTGCGCTCGGCCACCTTTTCTTCCAGCGTCTCGGCATGGGCCGCCAGCCGGTCGCGGCTTTCCTCAACTTCGCTGATCAGGCCCTGAATATAGGTGTCGAAGACCATTTGGAGATCAAACATGAAGAGCTTGCGCAGCGAGGCGAGCAGCGCGTGATCGGCGCCATGATTGAGCGCGTGACGGGTAATGATGCTTTCCATCCGGTGCAGCGAGGGCACGAACAGCGCATGGGTCACGCCAACGCGGGCATGGGCCGCCCCGATGCGCAGCCGGTCTTCGGTGTAGCTGGCATCATAAACGCCGCCAAACAGCCCGATCATATATTCGTGCTGCGACCGGCGGAGCCGAGCCAGAAGCGCGGTTTCGTTGATCAGCGCGCGTACCTCGGGCACGTCCATCTGCTGATCGTAAAACTCGCCAATGGCCACGTCGATGAAGGTTTCGGCTACGGGGCGGAAATCGGACAGGCGCGCCTCGTCTTCCTGAGTGAACCCGAGCAATTCCTTGCGCCGGGCAATCGCGGCGTCGGACAGGCGCGGCGGGGTAAAAGCAGACTGGTTAAATGCGGTACTCATGATTGCCTCAAACTATGTAACGGGCACATGAAGCCATCATTTATTAACAAAGTGTAAACGCCAAAGTGAAACCATACCAATGGTGAAGATTTTGCGACTGGAGGTTGTATCACTTGTGACGCCCCGCAACTGTTAGGATGAGGCGGGCCGGACTCGCACAGTCCCGGACGCCCCAGAGGCAGATATCAGGATAAGCAAATACCGATTCGGTTAGGATTAAATGAAGAGCTTCATGGTTAACGCGATACCCCGGTTCAGCGGGTGTTGAATCGCGCCTGTGACGCGGGGATCGCTTGTCATGGCGAGCGGGTCGAGGCAGGAAGTGGGAATGGAACCGAACAACAAACAGGCCGTGGTGATTGGCGCCGGTCCGGCGGGGCTGATGGCGGCGCAGGAACTGGCGCGCCGGGGTCTGCGCGTGGTGGTGATCGAGGCGAAACCCTCGGTCGGACGGAAATTGCTGATGGCCGGAAAGTCGGGGCTGAACCTGACGAAGGACGAGCCGCTGGAGGCGTTTCAGGCGGCGTTTGTCGGCAGTTGTGCGGCGCTGGTGCAAAACGCCGTGGCGGGGTTCGGGCCGGATGAGGTGGCGCGCTGGGCTGAAGGGCTGGGCCAGCCGGTGTTTACCGGAAGCTCTGGCCGGGTGTTTCCGAAGGTGATGAAAGCCTCGCCGCTGCTGCGGGCCTGGCTGCGCGAGCTGGACGGGCTGCGGATCGAGATCCGCCCGCGCTGGCGCTGGACCGGGTTTGAGGGCGATGCGCTGTGCTTTGACACGCCGGAGGGGCCGGAGCGGCTGACCCCGGCGGTAACGGTGCTGGCGCTGGGCGGGGCAAGCTGGGCACGGCTCGGCTCGGATGGCGCCTGGGCGCCGTGGCTGGCCGCGCGTGGCGTGGGGCTCGCCCCCTTTGCCCCGGCCAATGCCGGGCTGGTCGTCGACTGGTCGGCACATATGGAAAAGCAGTTCGGTCAGCCGGTGAAGGTGGCACGACTGACGGCGGGCGCGGTGTCGGTGCGGGGAGAATTTGTGATCTCGGCGCGCGGGCTGGAGGGCAGCGCGATCTATGCGGTGTCGCGCGCGGTGCGCGAGGGCGCACCCTTAAAGATCGACCTCTGCCCGGACTGGAGCCTTGATGAGGTGACCAAACGCTTGGCCCGGCCGCGCGGTAAAGCCACGATGTCGGCGCATCTGCGCAAGGCGCTGCGGCTCGACCCGGCGCGGCTGGCGCTGCTGATGGAATTTGCCCGCCCCCTGCCCGATGGCGCGGCGCTGGCGGCGCTGATCAAGGCGCTGCCGGTGCATCATCAGGGACCGCGACCGCTGGATGAGGCGATTTCGACAGCGGGCGGCGTGGCAGCGGAGGCGCTGGATGGCTATCAACTGCGCGCGCTGCCGGGAGTGTTCGTGGCAGGCGAAATGCTCGACTGGGAAGCCCCGACCGGGGGCTATCTGATCACCGGCTGTCTTGCCACCGGGCGCGAGGCCGGACGGGCGGCGGCGGATTGGTGTGCGAAAAACTAGGTCGCATTACCGAAAAGACATGACGTATTCGCGCCATCCTGATAGAGATCCCCTATCAAACTGCATCACAATTATATGATATACGCATGATCTCGAAACTGGAAATGTTCCTCGCTCTGGCCAAAGAACGCCATTTTGGCCGCGCCGCCGAAAGCCTGGGTGTGACCCAGCCAACGCTGTCGACCGGCATCAAGCAGCTGGAGGCCCAGCTGGGCGTTCAACTGGTGCGGCGCGGTTCGCGCTTTGGCGGGCTGACGCCGGAGGGGCAGCGGGCGCTGACCTGGGCGCGGCGCATCGTTGGCGACACAAGACGGTTGCGTGAGGAAATGCGGTTTTCGCGCGAAGGGCTGGCAGGGCATCTACGGCTCGCGGTGATCCCTACCGCGCTGACATGGGCGTCGCGTCTGGCCGCCGGATTTTCCGCCCGTCATCCACGGGTGGATTTCACCATCCTGTCGCGCAATTCCGAAGACATTCTGGAAATGCTGGAGAACCTCGAAACCGACGCGGGCGTGTCTTATCTGGATAATGAACCGCTGGGCCGGGTCTCGACCGCTGAAATATATCGCGAGAGCTATACGCTGGTCAGCGCCCCCGACCACCCGCTGGCCGACCGCGACGAGATTTCTTGGGCCGATCTGGGCGGTACGCGGCTGTGCCTCTTGACCCCCGACATGCAGAACCGGCGGATCATCAACAAGGCGTTCATGGATGCGGGCATCGCTCCGGTCGCGCAGATGGAATCAAATTCGACCGTGGTGCTGGTCAGCCATGTGGCCTTGGGCGGCTGGGCGACAATCCTGCCCGGTCATCTGGCGGAGTTTCTGGCCACCGGGCACGGGCTGGCGATCACCCCGATCCGGCAAGAGGTCGAAGGCCACGCCATCGGCTTGGTCGCCCCCTATCAGGAACCGCATACGCCGGTGCTGGAAGCGCTTCTGCGCGAGGCAGCTGCGATGTCACGTGATTGATGATTTCAATCGTTTGACGGTTTTTCGATATTGATTTCGAATTCCTGATCTGACAGGGGCAAGGGCAAACCAAACCCTTGGGGAGACTCATGCCCAACACCCAGCCAACGTCCGACGCCATCACGGCACTGATCGATGCCGAGATGCACCGTGAAGGCCCGCTTCTGCCGATCCTGCACAGCCTGCAGGAAACCTTCGGCTATGTTCCCGAGGCAGCTTTGCCGCTGATCGCGGAGCGGCTGAATATCGGCCGGGCCGAAGTTCATGGCGTGATGAGCTTCTATCACGATTTCCGCGAAGTGCCCGCCGGGCGCCATGTGGTGAAGATCTGCCGCGCCGAAGCCTGTCAGGCACAGGGCGGTGTGGCGCTGGCGGAAGACATGCTGGCGAAACTGGCCACCGAATGGCACGGCACCAGCGAAAAGGGCGCGGTGACGCTTGAGCCGGTCTATTGCCTCGGCCTTTGCGCCAATGGCCCCGCTGCGATGGTGGATGATCGTCTGGTGGCGGCTGCCACCTCAGAGCGCCTGATGGCGGAGGTTTCGGAATGAAGATTTATCTTTCCCAGGATGCGGTGGCGAAAGCGCTTGGCGCTGAAGATGTGGCCAAACGGCTGGTCGAAGACGCGCGGGCGCGCAGCATTGATCTACAGCTTGTCCGGGTTGGCTCGCGCGGGATGACCTGGCTGGAGCCGCTGGCCGAAGTCGAGATTGACGGGGTGCGTCATGCCTATGGGCCGATCGCTGCCTCGGATGTGCCGGCGCTGCTGGACGGCACGCTGGAAAGCCTCGGGGCGACAGACGAGATCCCGTTTCTGGCCGGGCAAACCCGCCTGACCTTTGCGCGGGTGGGCGTGATCGACCCGCTGTCGCTGGCCGATTACGAGGCCCATGGCGGGCTGACCGGGCTGCGCGCGGCGCTCGCCGCCCCCGGTGACGTAGTGCAAACCGTGCTCGACAGTGGGCTGCGTGGGCGCGGCGGGGCGGGTTTCCCCACCGGGATCAAATGGCAAACCGTGGCGAATGCCCAAGCCGATCAGAAATACATTGTTTGCAACGCCGACGAGGGCGACAGCGGCACCTTTGCCGATCGGATGCTGATGGAAGGCGATCCCTACAGCCTGATCGAAGGCATGGCGATTGCTGCGGTCGGCGTGGCTGCGACGCGCGGCTATGTCTATCTGCGCTCGGAATATCCCGATGCCATCGCCACCATGACCCGCGCGGTCGAGCTGGCGCGCGAAGCCGGTGTGCTGGGCGATAATGTGCTGGGTTCCGGGCTGGCCTTTGACATGGAAATCCGCAAAGGCGCGGGCGCTTATGTTTGCGGTGAGGAAACCAGCCTGTTGAACAGCCTTGAAGGCAAGCGCGGCGTGGTTCGCGCCAAACCGCCGCTTCCGGCGCTGGAAGGGTTCCTTGGCAAGCCGACCGTGGTGAACAACGTGATCAGCCTCGCCACCGTGCCGGTGATCTTTGAAAAAGGTGCGGAGCATTATGCGGGCTTTGGCCTTGGCCGCTCGAAAGGCACGATCCCGCTGCAGATCGCGGGCAATGTGAAATTCGGCGGGCTCTATGAGGTCGCGTTCGGCATGCCGCTGGGCGAGATCGTGAACGGGATCGCCGGTGGCACCCGCTCGGGCCGTCCGGTGAAAGCGGTGCAGGTGGGCGGACCTCTGGGCGCTTATTTCCCGACCTCGGCCTTTGATACCCCGTTTGGCTATGAAGAGTTTGATGGTGCTGGCGGGCTGATCGGCCATGCCGGGATCGTGGTGTTTGACGACAGCGCCGACATGCTGGCGCAGGCGCGCTTTGCCTTTGAATTCTGCGCGGTCGAAAGCTGCGGCAAATGCACCCCCTGCCGCATCGGTGCGGTGCGGGGCGTTGAAACGCTGGACCGGCTGGTGGCAGGCGATGACGTGAAAGACCTCGTTGTCGATCTGTGCGACACCATGCGTGATGGCGCGCTTTGCGCCCTGGGCGGCTTCACCCCCTATCCGGTGATGTCGGCGCTGACCCATTTCCCTGAAGATTTCACCGCCCGGGAGGACGTGTTCGCATGAAGGATTTCATCATTCCCTGGGACGAGACCGACAAAGGTACGCCCGCGAAAACCGGCGCCCCCGTCACCCTGACCGTTGACGGCATCGAGATCACCGTGCCCGAGGGCACCAGCGTGATGCGTGCCGCCTCTGAAGTTGGCATCCAGATCCCCAAACTCTGCGCCACCGATAGCGTCGAGGCCTTCGGCTCGTGCCGTCTCTGCCTTGTTGAGATCGAAGGTCGTCGCGGCACCCCCAGCTCCTGCACCACGCCGGTGGCGCCGGGGATGGTTGTGCATACCCAAACCGAAAAGGTCGCCAAGATCCGCAAGGGCGTGATGGAGCTTTATATCTCCGATCACCCGCTGGATTGCCTGACCTGCTCGTCCAATGGCGATTGCGAGCTGCAGGATATGGCCGGGGCCGTGGGGCTGCGCGAGGTGCGTTACGCGCCGGGCGAGAACCATTTCGAACCGCATGATCCCGATGGCGCCAATGAGCTTTGGTGCGAGAAAGACGAAAGTAACCCGTATTTCACCTATGATCCGGCGAAATGCATCGTCTGCTCGCGCTGCGTGCGCGCCTGCGAAGAGGTGCAGGGCACCTTTGCGCTGACCATCGAGGGCCGGGGCTTTGAAAGCCGCGTGTCGCCGGGCATGGCGAGCGATGATTTCCTCAGCTCCGATTGCGTGAGCTGCGGCGCCTGTGTGCAGGCCTGCCCGACCGGGACGCTGAGCGAAAACTCGGTGATCCAGTTGGGTACGCCGAGCCGCTCGGTCGTGACCACCTGCGCCTATTGCGGCGTCGGCTGCTCGTTCAAAGCGGAACTCAACGGCGATGAGCTGGTGCGCATGGTTCCGCATAAGGACGGCAAAGCCAACCGCGGGCATTCTTGCGTGAAAGGCCGCTTTGCCTGGGGTTATGCCAACCACCAGGACCGGATCCTGAACCCGATGATCCGCGACACCATTGATGAGCCGTGGCGTGAAGTGAGCTGGGACGAAGCGCTGAGCTTCACCGCGACCAAGCTCAAGGGCATTCAGGCTGAACATGGCCGCCAGTCGGTCGGCGTGATCACTTCCAGCCGCTGCACCAACGAAGAATCCTTCCTGGTGCAGAAGCTCGCCCGCGCGGTGTTCATGAACAACAACACCGATACCTGCGCACGCGTTTGCCATTCGCCCACCGGTTATGGGCTTGGCCAAACCTTCGGCACCTCGGCCGGTACCCAGGATTTCGACTCGGTCGAACATTCCGACGTGGTGCTGGTGATGGGTGCCAACCCGACCGATGCGCACCCGGTGTTTGGCTCGCGGCTGAAAAAGCGGCTGCGCGCTGGTGCCAAGCTGATTGTGATCGACCCGCGCCGGATTGATCTGGTGAAGTCGAACCACATCAAGGCCGCGCATCATCTGGCGCTGCGCCCCGGCACCAACGTGGCCGTCGTTACCGCGCTGGCGCATGTGATCGTGACCGAAGGGCTGGCCGACGACGCCTATATCAAAGAGCGTTGCGAGTGGGACGGCTATCAGGACTATGCGGCTTTCGTTTCGGACGAGCGCCACAGCCCGGAAGCCACCGAGGCGCTGACCGGCGTTCCGGCAGAAGAGCTGCGCAAGGCCGCGCGTCTGTTCGCCACCGGCGGCAATGGCGCGATCTACTATGGCCTTGGCGTGACCGAGCACAGCCAGGGTTCGACCACGGTGATGGGGATTGCCAACCTCGCCATGCTGACCGGCAATGTCGGGCGCAAGGGCGTCGGGGTGAACCCGCTGCGTGGCCAGAACAACGTGCAAGGCAGCTGCGATATGGGCAGCTTCCCGCATGAACTGCCGGGCTATCGCCATGTGAAGAACCCGGAAGTTCGGGAGATCTTTGAGAAGGCCTGGGGTGTTGAGATCGACCCGGAGCCGGGCCTTCGGATCAACAACATGCTGGATGCCGCCGTCGATGGCAGCTTCAAGGGGATCTACATTCAGGGCGAAGACATCCTGCAATCCGACCCCGATACCCGCCATGTGATGGCCGGGCTGAAAGAGATGAGCTGCGTCGTCGTTCACGATCTTTTCCTGAACGAAACCGCGAATTACGCCCATGTCTTCCTGCCGGGTTCGACCTTCCTGGAAAAAGACGGCACCTTCACCAATGCCGAGCGCCGCATCAACATGGTGCGCAAGGTGATGGCTCCGAAAAACGGCTATGCCGACTGGGAAGTCACGCAAGCTCTGGCCAATGCGATGGGGGCGGGCTGGTCCTATACCCATCCGAGCCAGATCATGGAAGAAATCGCGGCAACCACCCCGGCTTTCGGCAATGTCACCTATGACCTGATCGAAGAGCGCGGCTCGGTGCAGTGGCCCTGCAACGACGCCAACCCGGATGGCACGCCGCTGATGCATGTGGACGGTTTCGTGCGCGGCAAAGGCCGGTTTATCGTCACCGAATATCTGGCGACCGATGAAAAGACCGGCCCGCGCTTCCCGCTGTTGCTGACCACCGGGCGGATTCTGAGCCAGTACAATGTCGGCGCGCAGACGCGGCGGACCGACAACCTGGTCTGGCATGATGAAGATGTGCTGGAAATCCACCCGCATGACGCCGAAACCCGTGGCATCCGCGACGGCGAACAGGTGCGTCTGGCCAGCCGGACGGGCGATACCAGCCTGCGGGCGAAGATCACCGACCGGGTCAGCCCCGGCGTGGTCTATACCACCTTCCACCACCCCGACACGCAGGCCAATGTGGTGACCACCGACTATTCCGACTGGGCGACCAACTGCCCGGAATACAAGGTGACTGCCGTGCAGGTCTCGCCGACCAACGGTCCGTCGGACTGGCAGGAAGACTACAACGCGCAGGCCGAGAAATCGCGCCGGATCGAGGCAGCGGAATGAAGAAACCGGCCACCAGCCTTCCCGGGTTCGCCGTAGGGCGAGACGGCGTGCGGGAGATCACCCGCGCGCTGCCCGAAGAGGTGCCGGTGGCCGTTTCCTTCAATGGCTCGACCCTTGCGGTGATGATGGCCACGCCTGCCGATCTTAGCGATTTCGCCCATGGCTTTGCCCTCACCGAAGGGGTGATCGGCGATCTGGACGAGATCGAAAGCTTTGAGATCGTCGAGCATGACAATGGCATCGAGGCGCGGTTCTGGCTCATCGAGACCCGCGCCGAAGCCCTGAAAGCCCGTCAGCGTCATCTGATCGGCGCGGTGGGTTGCGGGCTCTGCGGCATCGACTCGCTGGAAGAAGCGGTGCGTGAGCTGCCCAAGCTGGGCGCTGGCGCGCTGCGGTTTTCCAGCGCTGAGATTGCCGCCTCCGCCGATACCCTGCGTGGGCACCAGCCCCTGCATGACCTGACCCGCGCGGTGCATGCCGCCGGGTTTATCCGGCCCGGCGAGGGCCTGATCATGGCCCGCGAAGATGTGGGCCGCCATAACGCGCTGGATAAACTGATCGGCGCGCTCGCGCAGGCGGGCGAGGATGCCTCGCAAGGGGCCATCGTTCTGACCTCGCGGATCTCTGTCGAGATGGTGCAGAAAACCGCCATGGCGGGCTGCCCCATTCTGGTCGCCGTCTCGGCCCCCACAGCCCATGCGCTGCGTTTGGCCGATGAAGCCGGTATGACCATTGCCGCTTTTGCCCGTTCCGGCGGGTTTGATATTTTTGCGCATCCTGAACGGATCGAAACGGGAGCTTCCGATGTCGCCTGAAACTACGGTCCGCATGGCCAACCAGATCGCCGCCTTCTTCAAAACCCAGCCGGGGCCGGATCAGGTGGCGAACATTGCCCTGCATCTGAGTGACTTCTGGGAACCCCGGATGCGCCGCGCGCTGCTCGATCACATCGCGGCGGGGGGCGAAGGGCTTGATCCGCTGGTGCTTGAAGCCGCCAAACAGATGCGCGCGCCTGCCTGACGGGCCGTTGCAGCCTCATTCTGCCGCTGGCGGTGGCGCGGCTTTCGAGCTAGACCGCGCCTATGGAGTTTGAAATTTTCCTTGTGACGCCCCCGGGGCTGGAAAGCGCGCTGGCCGAAGAGGCAAGCGCGGCGGACTTTGCCGTGGCGGGTACGATCCCGGGCGGGGTGACGCTGACCGGCGGCTGGGCCGAGGTCTGGCGCGCCAATCTGACGTTACGCGGGGCCACGCGGGTGCTGGCGCGGATTGGCGAATTTCGCGCCTTTCATCTGGCCCAACTCGACAAGCGCGCGCGCAAGTTCGACTGGGGGTCTGTGCTGCGCCCGGATGTGCCGGTGCGGGTGGAAACCACGGTCAAGAAATCGAAGATCTATCATGCCGGCGCCGCGACCCAGCGCATTGAACGCGCGATCAGCGAAGAGCTGGGCGCGCCGATTGCCGCTGATGCCCCGGTGCAGATCAAGGTGCGGATCGACGACAATCTGGTGACGATCAGCGTCGATACTTCGGGCGAGAGCCTGCACAAGCGCGGGTTCAAGGAATTTGTCGGTAAGGCCGCGATGCGCGAAAACATGGCGGCGCTGTTTCTGCGTCAGGCCGGGTTTCGCGGCGATGAGCCGGTGGTGGACCCGATGTGCGGCTCTGGCACCTTCATCATCGAAGCCGCCGAAATCGCCGCCGGGCTGATGCCGGGACGCAGCCGCAGCTTTGCCTTTGAGCAGCTGGCGAGTTTCGATGCGGGCGCGTGGGACGGGCTGAAAACATCAGAGCCGCGCGCACCGGAGGCCCGGTTTTATGGCTATGACCGGGATGCGGGTGCGGTGAAAGGCGCCAGCGCCAATGCCGAGCGCGCCGGGGTGGCAGAGTTTGCCAGCTTTACCCGTGCGCCGCTCAGCGATCTGACCCCGCCGGACGGCCCGCCGGGACTGCTGATCTGCAATCCGCCCTATGGCGCGCGGATCGGCGAGCGGAAGTTGTTGTTTGGGCTTTACGCCAGTTTCGGGCAGGTGCTGAAAGAGCGGTTTTCCGGCTGGCGCGCGGCGATCATCACCAGTGATGGTGGGTTGGCCAAGGCGACAGGCCTGCCGTTTCTTCCGCAGGGCGAGCCGGTGGCGCATGGCGGGCTGAAGGTGAAGCTTTACCAGACCGCGCCACTGCCCTAACGCCCTAACCGGCTAGCACCATATCGACATCGCCCCGCGCCGCGAGCACCCGGCGGGCATTGGGGATGTCATTGCCCAGCGCCTTTTCACGCGCGGCCTCGGGGGCGTAGCCATAGCCCAGCCAGCGGGCGATGAGACGGCGTTCCAGCTCAGCCATTGGCACATCGAGGAAGACGCTGAAATCCCAGAGCGCCGCGAGTGCGTTCCATGGCGCTTCATCAAGGCAGAGATAATTTCCCTCGACCACCACGATGCGGGTTTCGGGCGCAATCTCGGCCGCCCCGGCAATGGCGATTTCGCGAGTGCGGTCAAAGACCGGGAGCACTACGGAAGGCTCGGACTTGACCCGGGCGAGCGTGGCCGCGAAGCCGCCGAAATCGAAGCTCTCGGGCGCGCCCTTGCGGGGCAGAAGCCCGCGCGGTTCCAAAAGGCGGTTATCAAGGTGAAAACCGTCCATCGGCATCAACACGGCGGTCTCGCCCAGCGCCGCCACCACCGCCTCGGCCAGTGTCGATTTTCCCGCACCGGGCGGGCCTGCGATGGCGGTGAGCCGCCGGGCATCGGTTGCGGGCAGCGTCGCGATCCGCCCGGCGATGTGGGTGGCCTCTGCGGCGATGATGTCGGACATGTCAGCCATGGCTCCCCCTCCCCGGCAGTTTGCCTTGCCGGGGAACGGATGCAAGGGGTTTAGTCTGCCAGCGGGAAGTCGGCACGGCCGATCGAGACATAGGCCTCAAACCCGGCGCGCTTGGCATCCTTGGCCGAATAGATGTTGCGCAGATCGGCCATGCGCGGGGTGACCATCTTTTTCGCCATCCGTTTCAGGTCGAGCGCGCGGAACTCGTTCCATTCGGTCAGCAACACCACCGCATCGGCCTTTTGCGCGGCCTTGTAGGCGTCATCGACCCAATGCACGCCGGGCAGGAGCTTTTCGCCCTCATGGAGGCCCTGCGGATCGACCACCCGCACCTTGGCACCGCCGCCGACAAGCGCGGGCACGATGGTCAGCGCCGGGGCGTCGCGCATATCGTCGGTATTGGGTTTGAAGGTGACCCCGAGGATCGCGATGATTTTGCCATTCACCGTGCCGCCGCAGAGATCCATCACCTTGTCGATCATCCGCCGCTTCATCTCTTCGTTCACATGGATGACGGTTTCGGTGATCTGCATCGGCAGGCCGTGCTCTTGCCCGATCCGGGCCAGCGCCTTGGTGTCTTTCGGGAAACACGAGCCGCCATAGCCGGGGCCTGCATGAAGGAATTTGTTGCCGATCCGGCCATCGAGCCCGATCCCCTTGGAGACCTGCTTCACATCCGCGCCGACACGTTCGCAGAGCGCGGCGACTTCGTTGATGAAGGTGATCTTGGTCGCCAGAAAGGCGTTGGCGGCGTATTTGATCATCTCGGCCGATTCCAGATCGGTGGTGACGACCGGGAAATCGCGCAAGAATAGTGGGCGATAGATCTCGTCCATCACTTCGCTGGCACGGTCGTTCTGCACCCCGACAACCACCCGGTCAGGCCGCATGAAATCGTCGATCGCCGCGCCTTCGCGCAGGAATTCCGGGTTGGAGGCGACATCGAAATCGGCCTCAGCATTGGTCTTGCGAATGATCTGCTTCACCTGACGGTTGGTGCCCACCGGTACGGTGCTCTTGGTCACCACCACGGTGTAGCCCTGAAGCGAATTGGCAATCTCCTCGGCGGCGGCGAAGACATAGGTCAGATCGGCATGGCCATCGCCCCGGCGGGTGGGGGTGCCCACCGCGATGAACACCGCATCGGCCTCGGCCACGGCGGTTTTCAAATCGCCGGTGAAGCTCAGCCGTCCGGCCTCGACGTTCTTCACCATCAACTCGTCGAGCCCTGGCTCGTAGATCGGCACCTTGCCCGCTTCCAGAAGCTCGATCTTGGCCGGGTCTTTATCGACGCAGATCACTTGGTGACCGAAATCCGAAAAGCACACGCCTGACACCAAGCCCACATAGCCGGTGCCGATCATTGCAATTTTCATCACTCTGCTCCTGATTTTTGCCAGACAAAATGCCAATCCGGCAGGAAATTAAACTGTTTTTTGCGCCCTGCGACCTTCTGCGCGGCGCTTATAGGGATGTGCGGGCTTAATCCAGATATTTGGCAAAGAATGCCGCCGCGCGCTCATGCGCTTGTTCGGCGGCCTTGGCAACATATGAGGGGCGTTCGTCATTGCCGAAGGCATGGCCCGCCTCGTAGCTGAACATTTCAAACGCGGGGCCGAAATGGGCCTGCGCCTTGGCGAGCATATCGGGCGGGGTCAGCGGATCGTTGGTGCCGAAATGGCCCTGAACCGGGGCTTTCAGCGGCTGATCGAGCATGTCGCCGATGCGGGTGCCGTAGAAGGCGACGCCCCCGGCAATATCGAGGCGCTGCGCCGCCCGCACCACCTGACCGCCGCCCCAGCAGAAGCCAAACAACGCCACCTTGCCGTGAGCGGCGAGCTGATCCACCGTGGCGGCAATATCCTTGATCACCAGATCGGGATCGCAGCCCTGCATCAGGGCACGGGCGCGGTCGATATCGTCAAAATCCACCACCTGGCCCTTGCCCTGCCGGTCAAACAGCGCCGGGATGGCAATCTCATAGCCCAGCCCGGCATAGCGCGCCGCCACACGTTTGAGCTGATCGGTCACGCCGAAAATCTCCTGCAGGATCACGATCCCGCCTTTGCGCGCGCCCTGTGCCGGTTCGATCCAGCACTCCAGGCGGTGGCCATCATCAGCGGTCAGTTCGATCATTGCCATGCGCGTCTCCTCTGTTTGACCGGAGCATAGGCCAGCGCGGAGCCTACAGCTAGGCTTTCAGCGCCTCGGCGAGGAAATCGAAGACGAAGCGCAGGCGGCGGTTGCGGTAGATATCGCGATGCGCGACCAGCCAGATCGGGAAGGGAAAGGGCGCAAACCCCGGCAGGGCGCGACGCACTTCGGGATCGGCATCGCCAATGCCTGCATCCAGAAAGCCCAGGCCCAGCCCCTGCTTCACCATCGCCCACATCGTCATCATGTTGTCGGTGCGGAACGGAAAGCTCGCCTCGGTCAGGGTCAACCCGAGCCGGTTGAGCGCGGGCAGCATCATCTCCAGACTGCCGGGCGCGATAAAATCGGCACGCGACAGATCGCGGGCGGTTTCGATCGGGCCGAGGCGGTCGAGATAAGCGGGCGCACCGTAGATATGCGCCTCGGTATCGCGGATCTTGCGGGCGACCAGATCGGGTTCGGTGGGGCGGAAATTGCGGATGGCGATATCAGCTTCGCGGCGCAGAAGGTCGGAGGCGGTGTTGGCGACGACGATCTCAACCCGGATGCGCGGCTCGGCCTTGTGCAGACGGGCCAGAATCGGGGGCAGCAGCATCGCCGAGTAGATGTCGCTGGCAGAGATCGAGACCTCGCCCTCCATCGCCTCGTTCTGCCCATAGGCCGCCATCGACAGGCGGCTGGCCGCATCGCCCATGGCGCGGGCGTGTTCGATCAGCTCGTGGCCGACCGGGGTAAGCTGAAGCCCGCGCCCGACGCGCTCGAACAGCGCCACGCCCAGCTCTTCCTCCAGCGCATCCACCTGACGGCCAAGCGTGGGCTGCGCCAGCCCCAGCGCCCGGGCGGCAGCAGAGAGCGAACCTTCCTCTGCCGTCACCAAAAAGGCGCGGACGCGGGTCCAGTCGAAATTCACAGCCTTCCAATCCATGCGTATTTGCATAGCAGATCGACGCATCCAGTCAATTTTCTTTGAAACCCCGGCGGGCTATACCCATCTTACGCCGCAAAACGCGGCATCCAGACATCCCATTCCAAGCCTTCCCCGCAGCACCCCTGCGTGCGGGACCGATAGGGCTTTGCCCATGAAAGGACAGACCATGAGCTTTTTGCAGAACACACAATCACGCGGCTATGCGCGGCTTGCCGGGGCGCTTTACCTCAGCGTGGCCTTTATCGGCCCCTTCTCGATCCTCTACGTACCGTCGCAGATCAACGTGGCGGGCGATGCGGCTGCGACGATGACCAATCTTGTCGCCCATCGCGGGCTTTATATGGCCGGGCTGGCAGGCGATACCGCGATCATGCTGATTGAGCTGGTGCTCGCGGTGATGCTCTATTTCATGTTCAAGCCAGTAAATGCCACCGGGGCGGCGATTGCCGGGCTCTCGCGCTTCATGGAAACCGCAGTGATGGCGGTGATGCTGCTCTTGTCGGCCGCCGCCCTTGGATTTGCCGATCCGGCCAGCGCGCCGATTGGCTTTGACGAAGCCCAGCGCGCCGGGATGACCGGGATGATGCTGCATCTGCATGATGCCGGGGTCTGGGTCTGGCAGGTGTTCTTTGCTCTGCATCTGGCGGTGCTCGGCCAGCTTATCGTTCGCTCCGGCCTCTATCCGCGCCTGATCGGCTGGGCGATGAGCCTTGGCGGCATCGGCTATCTGCTCGACAGCCTGCACAAATTCGCGCTGCCCGAGGCCGATCTGCTGGGCATGATCACCGGCGTCTTCCTTGCCGTGGTGTCGCTGGCCGAGATCAGCTTTGCCCTGTGGCTGCTCATCCGCGGCCCGCGTAGCGCGAAGTGAGGGAGGGCAGCATGAAACGCATCTGTATCATCGGAATCACCAGCAGGCTCGGCCAATACATGATCGAACATGCGCTGGAGCGTGGCTATGAGGTGGTCGGTGTTTGTCGCCCCGAGAGCGTGGGAAAGCTCGACCGTTTCAAAGACCGGATCACGCTCTTTCCCGGCCATAGCAACGACCGCGCAGTGATCGAACAAGCTGTGCGGGGCTGCGACGGGGTGCTGACCGTGCTGATGCCCTGGGGGATGAATGATTATGCCTCTGGGGCCGCGCAGGCGGTGCTGGATTACGCCGAACCCGGCGCAAGGCTGATCTTCTCCTGTGGCTGGCACATCAGCCGCGACGGGCAAGACGAATATTCGCTGAAGCTGCGCGCCATCGTGGCGGTGTTTGGTCGGGTTGCGCGCTGTCTTCGGATGGTTGACCTCAACGACCAGACCGTTGCCACAAACCTGATCTTTGCCTCTGATCGGGACTGGACTGTGGTGCGAGGCTCCAACCTCGAAGAGGGCGAGAGCGAAGGTCTGCCGGTTTGGGCGCGGCATGTGGGCGATCCGGTGCTGGCCTCAAACCTGACAAGGCGCACCGATTTCGCGCTGTTCATGGTGCACGCGCTGACCGATGACCGGCTGATCCGTGAAGCCCCGGCGATTGTCAGCCGCGCCAGCGCCTCGGCCCGGGCGCATCCGGCGGCAGCGGTCTCGGTGCCCGGCTAGACCGAGACACTGCTCAGAAGGTCAGCCTTATCAAGGCTGGCCTTCGTGCCTTCGCGGATCACCTCGCCGCGCCTCAGCACACAGAAACGGTCGGCCAGCCCGTAGGCGAATTCGAAATACTGCTCGACCAGCACGATGGCCATATGGCCCTCGTCGCGTAGATGGCGGATCACCTCGCCGATCTGCTGGATGATATTGGGCTGAATGCCTTCGGTGGGTTCGTCCATGAGCAGAAGCTTGGGCCGGGTGATCAGGGCGCGGGCAATGGCGAGCTGTTGTTGTTGCCCGCCCGACAGATCGCCGCCGCGCCGGTTCTGCATTTCGCGAAGGACCGGGAACAGATCGAACATCTCTTCCGGCACCGCGTGATCACCTTTCGGCAGGCAAGAAAAGCCGGTTTCGAGGTTTTCGCGCACGGTCAGCAGCGGGAAGATTTCACGCCCCTGCGGCACCAGCGCTACGCCCTTGCGCGCCAGAACATGGGCGGGCAGCACGCCAAGGCTTTCGCCATCCAGCGTGACCGCGCCGCCAGAGCGGTTGTGCCGCCCGGAGATTGCGCGGATCAGCGAGGTTTTCCCCACCCCGTTGGTGCCCATCACGCAGGTGACTTCGCCGGTGGCGGCCTCAAGGCTGATCCCGTTCAGGATCTGGCTATGGCCGTAATGCAGGGTGAGGTTTTCGATTTTCAGCATGATCTCACCATTGAAGTGGGGCGCGGGAGGGGCTGGACGCGAAGGGCGACGTCCGACCCTGGGTGGGCGTTCTGCAGTGCCTGATCGACGCAATGCGCCCAAAAGCAGCCCTGCCCGATCTGTGGCACGCGGAGTCTCCAAACGCCCTCCCGGGGGGAGGGTCGGGCGTCGCCCGCCGTGCCGCCGGGCGAAGGGGGGAGAGCTGCGAGCTGTTCGATCAAAACCCCCACCATCCTCAGCGCCCCAGATAGACGTCAATGACCTGCGGGATTGCGGTCACGCGTTTCAGGCTGCCTTCGGCCAGAACCGAGCCTTCATGCAGCACCGTCACCCGGCAATCCAGCCGCCGGATGAACTCCATATCGTGTTCGACCACCACCACGGCGCGGGTTTTGGCGGCTTCCACCAGAATGGCGGTGGTGTGTTCGCGCTCAGCAGGGGTCATCCCGGCGGCGGGCTCATCCACCAGCAGAAGCCGCGGCTCCTGCGCCAAGAGCATGCCGATTTCCAGCCATTGCTTTTGCCCGTGGCTCAGCTCGCCCGATTTGCGCATCAGCTGATCGGCCAGACCAATCTCGCCCGCCAGCGCTTCGACCTTGTCGAGGTCCTCAGCCCCCGGGCGCCAGAACAGCACCGAGAAGGGCCCGCGCGGCTTTTTCAGCGCCATCAGTAGGTTTTCCTGCACGGTCTGATCTTCAAACACCGTGGGTTTCTGGAACTTGCGCCCGATACCTTCGCGGGCGATCTGCGCCTCGCTCATGCTCAAGAGCGAGCGCTGCATCTCGCCCCAAAGCACCCTGCCCTGATCCGGTTTGGTCTTGCCGGTGACGATATCCATGAAGGTGGTCTTGCCCGCCCCGTTCGGCCCGATGATGGCGCGCAGCTCGGCCTTGCCGATCTCGAAGGACAGGTTGTTGATCGCCTTGAACCCGTCAAAGCTGACGGAAACGCCAGAGACTTCCAAAAGCGCGCTCATTGTTCGGCCTCCTGTTCACGCAGCGAGCCCTGATCCGGGCCCAGATCGGCACCATGGCGGCTGGGGCTGCGGCGCTCAGTGACCAGATCGAACAACCCGCCGATGCCACGCGGGGCAAAGAGGGTGACGAAGACGAAGCTGAGGCCCAGAAGGATGGTCCACCAATCGACCCATGAGATCGTGTAGAAGCCCAGATTGATGTCGGGGGCCTGCCCGCCGGTGAACCAGCTTGAGATGAGGCTGACAAACACCGCGCCGATCACCGCGCCGTAAAGCCGCCCCCGCCCACCGATGGCGACCCAGACCGCGAGGTAGATCGAGGCGATGGGGGCAATCTCGGCCGGGTTGATGATGCCCGCCTGCGGGTAATAAAGCGCACCGGCGATGCCCGCGATCATTGCGGTGACGGTGAAGAGCACCAGCTTGTAGCTTTCGACCGAATAACCAAGGAAGCGCACCCGGGCTTCGTTATCGCGGATGCCGCGAATGACAGAGCCGAATTTGCCCGAGACAATCCAGGCGGCGAAAAGATAGCCCAAGGCCAGCGCAAGCGCCGAGGCCCAGAAGAACCACATCGAGATTGTGGCTTGCGGCACGGCGTCGAGCCCCGGCAGGTTTTGCAGGCCGGAAAGGCCGTTATTGCCGCGCAGCCCGCTATCGTTCTGGAACAGGTACAGCGAGAGGGCCAGTGTCATCGCTTGGGTGAGGATCGACAGATACACCCCGGTGACGCGCGAGCGGAAGGCGAGCCAGCCGAAGACCAGCGCCAGCAACCCGGGCACCGCCACCACGAGGGCAAGCTGGATCGGCAGGGAATGGGCGAAGGTCCAGACCGCCGGGAAGTCCGACGAGCCGACCACGCCAAATATCTGCGTGCCGATGGCATCGGAAATTTCCTGCGCGGTGGGCGGAATCGGCGCATCGGCCAGCGAGGCGATCACGATGCCTTCGGTGCGGGCATACATCAGCCACATGCCGATCATGTAGCCGCCAAGGCCGAAAAAGGCGAAATGGCCGAGGCTGAGAATGCCCGCATAGCCCCAAACAAGGTCCATCGCCACGGCGATCAGCGACAGGCACAGAGTTTTGCCAAGGGTTTTCACGAAAGAGGTCGAGATCAGCCCAACCCCGGTGCCTTCGGCGGCGATGGTGACGAAGATCGTGAACAGCGCCAGAACCGCGAGGAAGATCAGTGCCGAAGGGTTGCGGGCGAAGAAGGATTTCTGCACGTCACGCCCTCCGTTCTGATGCGAGTGTGGTTGGACGGGGAGCAAGGGGGGCGCCCGACCCTGGGTGGGCGTTCAGCGGCGTTTGAATGATGCGCTTTGCCCTAAAGAGGCGATGCCCGATCCGTTGCCCGCAGAGCCGCCATGCGCCCTCCCGGGGGGAGGGTCGGGCGCCGCCCGGCGTGCCGCCGGGCGAAAGGGTTTGGGCGAGGCTCATCATCGAAAGATCTTGCATCGCTCAATCCCCCGCCGCGCGGCCTTTGAGGGCGATGATGCCCTTGGGCCGGAACTGGATGAAGATGATGATGAAGACGATCATATAGGTCTGGGCGGCGAGGGTGTTGGAGGGGTTCAGCCATTCGATGCCCTTTTGCAGGCCCCCGATCATGCCCGCGCCCAGAAGCGTGCCCCAGATATTGCCGACCCCGCCGACAACCACGGTCATGAAGCTTTGCACGATGTAATCCGCCCCAAGCTCGGAGGTGACTTTGGCGAAGAGGCCGATGGCCACCCCGGCGATGCCGGCAATGCCGGAGCCAAGGCCGAAGGTCAGCATATTCACCCGCCCCGGATTGATCCCCATCGCCCCGGCCATGCCCGGGTTTTGCGTCACCGCGCGGGTTTCCAGCCCCAGCCGCGTGCGCTTCATGATGAACAGGAACAGCGCCAGAAACAGCATCGCCAGCAAAAAGATCGCGATGCGGATGTAAGAGATCGAGACCACATCATTCAGCTGCCACGCGCCGCCCAGCCAGTCGGGCGAGGTCAGCGGGCGGGCTTGGGTGCCGAAGATGTTCTTGAACAGCTGTTGCAGCGCAATCGAGATGCCGAAGGTGGCCAGCAGGGTTTCCAGCGGGCGGTTATAGAGGTGACGGATCACCAGCCGCTCCATCGCCACCCCTGCCCCGAAGGTCACCGCAAAGGCCAGCGGGATCGCCACGGCAATCGACAGGGTGTGGTTGGGGATCACCTGTTGAACCACATAGCCGGTATAGGCCCCCATCATGATGAACTCACCATGGGCCATGTTGATCACCCCCATCACCCCGAAAGTGATGGCAAGGCCGATGGCGGCGAGGAAATAGATCGAGGCGAGGCTGAGCGCGTCGAGACCCAGATTGAGGCTCTGGGCAAAGCCGACATTGAGGTCGATCGCCTCCATCGCCTGTTGCACCGCATCGGTGACGGCGGGGGAAGGCTCGGCATAGATCTCGGCAAAGCGATGCGCAGCAAGGGCGGCATCGACCTCGGCATCTGTGAGATAGGGAGGCACCAGACCATCAGCGGCCAGCGCGGTATAGGCAGTCACGCGCGCCTGCGGATCTGAGAGCTCGGCCAGCGCCACGCCGCCGACCATGCCATCGGTGATATGATCGGCCAGCGCATTGCGCACATCACTCAGGGTCACGCGCGGCGGGGCCAGCCCAGCCTCGGCCAGCATCGCATAGGCGTCTTCGCGGGGCAGATCATCACTGCCCGGGCGCAGGATGCGGGCAACATTGGCGCTTTCCGGCGGGTCTCCCTCGAAGACGTTCAGCGTGGTCGCCACCAGCGGATTGAGCACCGCACGCACATCGACGCCGGTATCGCCCGACATTTCTTCAATCGCGGCAATCCGGGCGGATTCATCCGGGTCATAGGAGATGGTTAGCAATCTCTCTAACCGTTGCTTGCGGGCCTTGAGATCGGCATCGGGTTCGGGATCAATCGAGGCGCGCAGCGGCTCCAGAAGATCGGCATTGGTATCGCGTTCCAGCGAGGTCAGCGCGTCTTCACGGCGGGCGCGGTCGGGATCGAGAAGCTGAAAGCGCACCAGCGCGGTGCCGATCAGCGCCCTTATGCCGGAATTGGGTTTGATCTGCTTCAGATCGCCCTTATCGGCCTCGCCCACCGGCGCGCCTGTATCGAAATCATAAAGGGTGTAGGTATCGCCGGTTTTCTCGACGCGAAAGAACAGCCCGTCGGATTGGCGCTGCCACATCTCCTTGGCTTGCCAGGCTTCCAGCGCCGCCTGCGCCTGCGTCAGGCCCGATCCGGCAACCGCATCAATCGCAGGCCCGATGGTCTTGCGCGAGCTTTTCACGATGACGTCTGAATAGCTCTGTAGCACCGCCTGCATCGGCCCGGTTTCAGCCTCTGCGCGCGCCTGTGTGGCAAGGCACAGAGTGGCCAGCAGGACCAGAAAGATACGTTTCAGCATGTGATCCCACCCCGGGTTGGCGGCGGAGAAAACCCCCGCCGCCGATTGCTCTTAGTAGTTCGATTTCAGCTGTACGCAGGTTTCGGTCTCGGTGTTGTACATGCCGCATTTGAGATCGACCCAATCCGATTTCAGCACCGCGGATTCCGGCAGGAAGTCGGTCCAGGCATCGCCCGGCACCGGGTCGGTGGTGGAGATGATGTCGAACTGACCATCGGCTTGGATTTCGCCGATCAGAACCGGCTTCGACAGGTGGTGGTTGGCGCCCATCACGGCCGTGCCGCCGGTGAGGTTGGCAAATTCCTGCCCCGGCAGGGCGTCGATCACCGCATCCACATCGGTGGTGCCAGCAGCTTCCACCGCATTCACCCACATGTTGAAGCCGATATAATGCGCTTCCATCGGGTCGTTGGTCACACGCTCTTCGCCCATGCGGGCTTTCCAGGCGGCAACCCATTCGGCATTGGCTTCGGCATCGGCGGACTGGAAATAGTTCCAGGCGGCCAGGTGGCCGACGAGGTTGGAGGTGTCGAGGCCCGACAGCTCTTCTTCGCCCACCGAGAAGGCCACAACCGGGATGTCGTCAGCCGAGATGCCCTGCGCGGCGAGTTCTTTGTAGAAGCCGATATTGGCGTCGCCATTGATGGTCGAGATCACGCCGACCTTCTTGCCATCCGCTGCCAGCGCTTTCACGTCCGAAACGATTTTCGACCAGTCGGAATGGCCAAACGGCGTGTAGTTCACGAAGATGTCGCCTTCGGCGATGCCTTTCGATTTCAGGTAGCTTTCCAGAATGTTGTTGGTGGTGCGCGGGTAAACGTAATCGGTGCCGAGCAGAGCGAATTTCTCGACCCCAAGCTCATCAAGATAGTAATCCACCGCGGGAATCGCCTGCTGGTTCGGGGCGGCGCCGGTGTAGAACACGTTGCGCGAGCTTTCCTCGCCCTCATATTGCACCGGGTAGAACATCAGCCCGTCGAGCTCTTCGATCACCGGCAGAACCGATTTGCGGCTCACCGAGGTCCAGGCGCCGAAAATCACGTCGACCTCATCAACGGTCAGAAGTTCGCGGGCCTTTTCGGCAAAGAGCGGCCAGTCAGAAGCCGGGTCGACCACAACCGGTTCGATCTCGCAGCCCAGCAGCCCGCCCTTTTTGTTCTGCTCGTCGATGAGCATCAGCATCGTGTCTTTCAACGTGGTCTCGGAAATCGCCATGGTGCCCGAAAGCGAATGCAGCACGCCGACCTTGATCGGACAATCGGCGGCAAAGGCACCGCCAGCGGTCATCGCGATGGTGGCCACCGAGGCCAGTGCAAGTGTCTTGAATGTCATCTGTCTCTCCTGACGCGGAGTGTCCTGCGGCTTGCCCTTTTGGACCTTTTCCGGCAGGTTTCCCCCGCAACTTTCGTTGCTTTCGTGTGGCGGCCTTACTGAGCGCAACTTCGTCTGGCCGTCACACACCCCTCATATGAATTGCTCACCGGGTAGGCAGAGGTTTCGCGGCGAGGCGCTTTGGCGCAATGCTGCCCAGGCCTTCTGGCTCACGAAAAGGGGAGCCGCCCAATAATTGGGCCGTATAATCTCAACCTGCCCGATTGCTGGGCTATCCCCACGTCAACACCGAAGCGCCAGACCGGGATGGGTCAAAAACTGGCACAGCCTCCCCGTGCGGGGCGGAATGGCGGCATTTGGCGATGGTCCGGCGCGGGGCGGCGGCTTGATTTCCCCGCCCGCGCCCCAATCTATTGCCTGTGGGGAAAGCCCCCGAACACCGGGCGAAAGCACTGAAATTCGGCGGGGCAGCGCGGCAGAATGTCATAAAAATGACATTTCGGCGCTCAAAGGCCTTGAAACCGCTGCTGCCAAGTGGAAACAGCACATCAGCCATATCTGAAAGGGGGCCTGCCGTGCTCGATCTTAGCGAAATGCGCGAGACGCTTGCCAAACATTACGATCTGGAGCCAAATCCGGAACTGGCCGCTGAGATGGCCGATATCTACGCCACGATGGATCGGGTGGTGAACCCGGCGGACTGGGCCCGCTATGCCCCCTATGTGGCGGCGATCAACGCGCTCAAGAAAGAAAAGAACGCGGTCATCCTCGCGCATAACTACATGACGCCCCAGATTTATCATGGCGTGGCGGATGTGGTGGGCGACAGCCTGCAACTGGCAATCGAGGCGACCAAGGTTGAGGCCGACATCATCGTGCAATGCGGTGTGCATTTCATGGCCGAGACCTCGAAGATCCTGAACCCGGCGAAAACCGTGCTGATCCCCGATCTGGAAGCCGGCTGTTCGCTGGCCGAAAGCATCACCGCCGAAGGCATTGCCGAGATGCGGGCGAAATATCCCGGCGCGCCGGTGGTGAGCTATGTGAACACCACCGCAGAAGTGAAGGCGGCCTCGGATATCTGCTGCACTTCGGCCAATGCCGCGCAGATTGTGGCCGCCCTGCCCGAAGACACGATCATCATGACCCCCGACCAGTACCTGGCGCAGAACGTCGCCAATGAGGTGCCTCAGAAAAACGTGGTCTGGTGGGAAGGCTCTTGCATCGTGCATGAGCAATACACGGCGCAAGACCTGCGCGATTTCCGCGCGTGGCATCCCGACACAAGGATCATCGCCCACCCCGAATGCCCGCCCGACGTGGTGGCCGAGGCCGATTTTTCCGGCTCGACCAGCGGCATCCTGAAATATGTGACCGATGAAAAGCCGGCGCATGCGATGCTGGTGACCGAATGCTCGATGGCGTCGAATATTGCCGACGCGCTGCCCGAGGTCGAATTCGTCGGCCCCTGCAATATGTGCCCATACATGAAGATGATTACGCTGGAGAAAATTCTCTGGTCGTTGCATACCGGTGTACACAACGTGGAAGTTGACGAAGAGGTGGCCGAAAAAGCCCGCCTTGCCGTGCAACGGATGATCGACCTGAGCCAACAGCTCGGGCTTTGAGGACCGGGAATTGACCACAGCCATCGAAACGGGCCGCATTGTCATTGTCGGCGCTGGCCTGGGCGCGCTTTATGCCGCGCTGGAGCTGGCCCCGCGCCCGGTTCTGATGATCTCGCCCGAGCCGCTGGGCCATGGCGCCTCATCAGCCTGGGCCCAGGGTGGCGTGGCCGCCGCGATGGATGAAAACGACAGCGCCGAGGCCCATGCCGCCGATACGATCAGCGCGGGCGCGGGCACGGTCGATCCTGAGATCGCGGATATGGTTACCGCGCTGGCAAAGGCGCATATCCAGAACCTGACCGATAAGGGCACGCCCTTCGATCGCTCGCCGGAAGGCGACTATGTGATGAACCTCGAAGCCGCGCATTCCAAGGCGCGGGTGGTGCGGGTGCAGGGCGATCAGGCCGGGGCCAAGATCATGGAAACCCTGATCGGCGCGATCCGGCAACTGCCTTCGGTGCAGGTGCTGGAAAACACGCTGGCCACCGGGCTTGAGGTTGAAGAGGACACCGTGACCGGCGTCTATATCCGCGCCTCTGACCGCGCCACCGATGCGGTGCTGATCAAAAGCCCGGCGGTGCTGCTGGCGGGCGGCGGATCGGGGGGGCTGTTTGCCCATACCACCAACCCGCCGCGTATTCGCGGACAGGTGATCGGGCTGGCGGCGCGGGCCGGGGCGGTGATTGCCGATGCGGAATTCGTTCAGTTTCACCCGACCGCCATCGACGTGGGCGAAGACCCGGCGCCGCTGGCCACCGAAGCCCTGCGTGGTGCCGGAGCAAAGCTGATCAACGACAGTGGCGAACGCTTTATGCTGGCGCTTGATCCGCGCGGCGAACTTGCCCCGCGCGATATTGTGGCCCGTGGCATCTTTGCCGAGAGCCAGGCCGGGCGGCACCCGATGCTGGACACACGCGAGACCATCGGCGCGGAGGTGCTCACGCGCTTTCCGGCCGTTGCCGATGCCTGCCTGCGCAACGGGATTGATCCGGTGACACAGCCGATCCCGGTGGCCGTGGCCGCGCATTACCATATGGGCGGGGTCGATACCGATGCGCATGGGCGTGCGAGCCTTGGGCACCTTTGGGTTTGCGGCGAGGCGTCTTCGACCGGGCTGCATGGCGCCAACCGGCTGGCCTCGAACGGGCTTCTGGAAGCGCTGGTTTATGCCCGGCTGGCTGCTGTCGATATGGGGGCGGATCTGGCGATAACGGATGCGCCGCTGGCCGATGTGGCGTTCCATGACAGCGACGAAGACACCTTTTCGCCCGACACGATGGCGCGGCTGCGCGCGGTGATGACGGCGCATGTGGGCGTGCTGCGCGATGCCGAGGGGCTGAAACAGGCGCTGGTTGAGATCGCCGCGCTTGAGGCGAAAGAGGCCGGGTCGCCGACTTTCGCCAATATGTGCGCCACCGCCACGCTGATCGCCGCCTCAGCCCTGCAACGCGAAGAATCGCGCGGCGGGCATTTCCGCACCGATTTCCCCGCGCCCGACCCTGATCAGGCGCATCGCAGCCATATGACATTGAAGCAGGCATTCGCCATCCGGGCAGCCTGTTTGGAGGAATAGACATGAGCTTCACCAGCCTGCCTGACATGGTGCTTGAGCCGGTTATCCGCGCCGCCCTGATGGAAGATCTGGGGCAATATGGCGATATCACCACCCGCGCGGTGATCCCCTCCGATACCCGCTATACCGCCCGGCTGAATGCCCGCGAGGCTGGTGTTGTGTCGGGGATGCAGATCGCCCGCATCGCCTTTCATCTGGTCGATCCGACGCTGAAGGTCGAAACGCTGGTGGCGGACGGCGCGCCCTGTGTGCCCGGTCAGGTGCTGATGACCATCGAAGGCGCGGCGGCCTCGATCCTCTCGGCCGAACGGGTGGCGCTGAACTTCGCCGGACGCCTGACCGGCATTGCCAGCCTGACCGCGCAGTTTGTCGCCGAGACCAAGGGCACCGACACCCGCATCACCTGCACCCGCAAAACCACGCCGGGCCTTCGGCTGGTGGAAAAGCTCGCAGTGCTGCATGGCGGCGGGTTCAACCACCGCTTCAGCCTGTCGGATGCGATCCTGATCAAGGATAACCACATCGCCGCCGCCGGGGGCGTGCGCGCGGTGCTGGAGGCCACCAAGGCGGTGGCCAGCCATATGGTGAAGGTGGAGATCGAAGTGGACCGGCTGGATCAGCTGGAAGAGGTGCTGCAGGTCGGCGGGGCCGATGTGGTGCTGCTGGATAATATGGACACCGAAACCCTGCGCGCCGCCGTGGCGCTGGCCGCTGGTAAACTGGTGCTGGAAGCCTCGGGCAACATGAAGCTGGAGCGCATTGCCGAAGTGGCTGCGACCGGGGTGGATTACATCTCGTCCGGCGCACTGACCCATTCCGCCCGTACGCTGGATCTGGGTCTGGATTTCTAATCCGAAAGTGAGCGGGGCGCCGTAGCGCCCCACCCTTTCAAATCGTTGCGTTATGCGTGCGCCGCGTTGATCTGATCGCTGATATAGCTCGACAGTGCATAGACCGTTTCGGACGGGTTGTAGCCGATTGACGTGGGCAAGAGGCTCGCATCGGTGATGTAGAGGTTCTTCACGTCATGGGTTTCGCCGCTCGGGGACACCACCGTGGTGGCCGGGTCGGCACCCATGCGGCAAGTGCCCTGCGGGTGGAACGACACATAGGGGAACTGGGCACTGTCATTGGCCAGCCCATCCATGATGGCATCCACCTGATCGTCGCTGTCGATCACGGTTGAGAACGCGGTGGGCACCAGCACCTGTTTGGCCCCGGCGGCGAAGAGAATATGGGCGTTGGTTTTCAAGCCCTCTTTCATCGCCTCGAAATCCGCATCATCCACCGTGTAGTTGATCGACTTCACCCCGTTTTCCCATGTCACCTCGCCCACGTTCTGATCGTGGATCAGGGTGATTAGGCGGATCCGGTTGCGGTATTTCTCCATGAACGAGACATAGGGTTTGCCGGTGCCCGGGTTCTGGCTGGAGGCGGCGAAAACCGGCTGTTCCAGCGCATTGAGCAGCAGATAGCCGCCATCTTCGGGCAGGGTGAACTTGTCCATGTAGAGCGAATGGGTGGCGCCGTGGAAATCGTCGACCTTCTGCTCAAACTCGGCAGTGAGCGAAATCGTCGGGTGACAGGCAAAGTTCTGACCGACCTGCCCCGAGGAATTGGCAATACCCGAGCGCAACAACAGGATCGGCGTTTGCACCGGCCCTGCGGCGAGCACAACGATCGGCGCATCGACCTGAAGATCGGCTTTCTTCTCGCCGGTATTGGGATCCACCACCTCGGCCCGGATGCCGCTGGCCACACCGTTCGCGGCCAGCACTTCGACGGCACGGGTATCGGCATAGATCTCGGCCCCATAGGCCTGTGCCCAGGGCAGATAGGTGACCAACATGCTTTGCTTGCGGTCGCCCTTGCAGGCGGCGAAGCAATAGCCGGTGAGGGCGCAATCCTTCACGTTGCGTTTGGCGATGCCGCGCGGCAGGTCCAGCGCATCCATGCCTTCACCGATCAGCTCGCCGCCCGGGCTGGTTTCCCATTCCTCGTTCGGGGTGATCGACAGATTGGCCTCAATGGTTTCGAAATAGGGCGTCAGCACCTCGGTGGTGAGGTTGGTGAGGCCAAATTTCTCGCCCCAGAGCTTGAGGTAATAATCCGGGGTGCGAAAGCAGAGCGCGGCGTTCACGACCGTTGAGCCGCCGACACAGTTGCCCTGCAACACGGTGATGTCGCCGGTGGTATTGGTCTGGCCGCCGTGATCGGCATACATCGTGCCCAGCGTCACCGCGTGCATTTCGGTGAATTGCTCGGAAGGCACATAGCGCCCGGCTTCCAGCACAATCACCTTCTTGCCCGCTTTCGCCAGCTCATAGGCGGCGACGGCGCCACCGGCCCCCGAGCCCACAATCACCGCATCGGCGCTAAGCCGGATATTGGTTTCGGTTACATCCGCCGCCTGGGTCACATTCAGCCCGTGCGCGGCTACTTTTGCAGTATCAGCCATGGTTTTTCTCCTCGTCAGGCCTGGGGCAGCGGCGCGTTGCCGGCATAGTCGATCTTCCACCGTTCAAAGACCGGCCCGTCAAAGCCGGTTGGTTCCCAGGCGGGCGGGATCGCCCAATAGGCCGTGACAACAAGGAACTTCAGCGCGGTGAACAGCCCACGGGCGGGCGGCTCGGAGGATTGGGCCAGGGCGTCGCAAAAGCCCGTGGCCTCACCATCCGTGAGCTCGGTGAAGGGTTTGCCGAGGCTCGCCACCGGCGCCTGGTTGAAATAGGCCACGCCGCCTTTCACTGCGGCCAGCACATGCGGGGCCATGCCCGCCAGAAAGCCGCCATCGACGGTTTGCAGCACCGGCAGGGTGTCCGGCGGCACGAGGATCGAGCCATCGGTGGGCAGCAGCACCTGCATCAGCCGGTGAAACACCGCGTATTCGTCTGCGCTCATATGGGCGATGCCCTCGGGCAGGCTTGAAGCCAGCGCCGGACGCGCGCCGAGCCCCAGTCCACCGGCGGCGACAAGACCCGCCGCATAGGTGCTGAGGCGTAGAAAATCCCGACGGCCCATTCTGTCGATGTGGCGCGTCACAATCTGGATGTCGTCTTGATCGGACATCATTTCCTCCCTGATTTTTTATGAAATCCGGTCCGGGGTGCTCCTCCACACCGGACCGGAGCGCCTTAGAACGGCAGCGGATGCGCCACGCGCTGGGTCGAAATCCAGCGTTGGGTGGTGAAGGCCTCGATGGCGCCTTTCGGCCCCCATTTGGTGCCACCGCCCGACGCGCCGATCCCCGAGAATGGGCAATGCGGCTCGTCATGCACGGTGCTGTCGTTCACATGCACCATCCCGGCCTGCACCTGTTCGGCCAGCATCTCGCCGCGCAGCACGTCGCCGGTGATGATCGAGGCCGAGAGCCCATAGGGCGTGTCGTTCGCCATCTCCAGCGCCTCTTCGACTGTGTCGAATGGGGTGACCGTGGTGACCGGGCCAAAGACTTCCTCGTTCCAGGCACGCATATCGCGGGTAACGCCGGTGAGAACGGTGGCCTGATAGTAGCTGCCTTCCGCCATGCCGCCGCAATGCGCCACCGCGCCCTGTGCCTTGGCCTCGTCGATCAGCTTTACGATCCGGTCGAGCTGGCGGGCATTGATGATCGGGCCGACCACGCAGGTTTGTTCCTGCGGTGCGGTGGGTACGAACATTTTGGTTTTCGCCACCAGCTTTTCGACAAAGGCATCGTAGAGATTGCGCGCCACCAGCACCCGGTCGGCGGACATGCAGATTTGGCCTTGATGCAGGAACGAGCCGAAGAAAGCGAGGTCGACCGCGCGGTCGATATCGGCATCGTCGAGCACGATGATCGGGTTCTTGCCGCCCAGTTCCAGCACGATCGGCTTGAACGCCGCCGCGCAGGCGGTGTTGAGCAGTTTGCCCACGGCGGTGGAGCCGGTGAAGCTGATCACGTTCACCCGGGGATCGCTGACGAAGGCGTCGCCCACCAGCGTCGCACCATCGCGCGAGGTGGTGATGACGTTCATCACGCCCGCCGGAACGCCCGCATCGTGGAACAGCTCGGCGATCATCAGCCCGCCGGTGAGCGGGGAATCTTCCGAGGGTTTCAGAACCACGGTGTTGCCCAGCGCCAGCGCGTAGATGAAACCACGCAGCGACAGATAGAGCGGGAAGTTCCAGGGCGAGACCACACCCACGACCCCGGAAGGGCTGCGCATGGTGCGGTTGATCTTGCCCGGCACCTGGCTCGGGTAGATCTCGCCGATTTCACGGGTGGCCAGACCTGCCGCCTCTTGCAGCGCCAGCGGCACCAGCGAGCATTCGAACATCGCCTTGCCGAAGCCCGAGCCGGTTTCGGCCATCAGCGCCTGGGCAAAATCTTCCTGACGCTCGGCAAACAGGCTCGCGGCCTTGAACAGCACGCCCGCCCGCGCGGCCGGAGGCATGGCGGCCCATCCCGGCTGTGCAGCCCGCGCTGCGGCAATCGCCGCCTCGATATCGGCCTGGCCTGCATCGGCCACCTGGGCAAACAGCGCGCCAGTGGCGGGATCGAGATCATCGAAATGCGCGCCCGAGGCGGCATTGGTCCAGGCGCCGTTGATGAAGAGCTTGTGGCTCTCATTCGCCTGCGCCTTGTTCTTTTTCAACCAGTCCAGCATGGTTTCCTCCCTTATTATAACGGAAAGCCTGCCACGCGCTGTCCAACCGGCCCATGAACAGGGCTGTCATTTTCTGGAATGTCACTCCCAAACGCGCATCTCGGGTGCGCTCATCCGGCGGCGGCGATACTCGGCCGGGGGCTCGCCCACGCTTTTGCGAAAGACCCGGCTGAAATGACTGGCATCGGAAAAGCCAAGCTTTGCTGCGATACCTTCGATGCCATCGCGGTTTTGTCGCAGCTCGCGCTTGGCCCGGGTGATGCGTAGCTGGTTGGCGAATTTCAGCGGCGAGGTGCCGAAGTGTTTCTGAAACTGCCGGTGCAGGGTGCTTTCGCTCATGCAGGCGGCCCGGGCCAGCTCTTCATTGCCGACATGCCGGTCGAGGTTTTCGCGGATCAGCCGGGCGGCGGCGGTGAGGCCGCTATCCACATGCCCGGCGGTGTCGAAGGCGAGCAGATCGCGGGCGCGGGCCTGAAGCAGCAGCATGAGGGTTTCGTCGATCCGCGTGTCGATCCGCAGATCGGAAAACATCCCGTCCCGGTCGTGAAACAGCGCCATCAAGCCCGCCAGACCCAGCGTATCGGCCTCTTCGCCGGAGAACAGCGCATAGCGCGCCCAGTCCACCCGCGCCGTCGCCTCGGCCCCGCCGCCAGACAGGCTCTCGTTCAGCCGCGCGATGATTCCGTCCATCCGCCCGGCCTCGATCTCGAAGCAATCGCATTCAATCGGCCGGTCGGGCGTCGCGGTGCCAAGGTCGATGTCGATCTCCAGCCCGGGCGGCACATACATCACATCGCCGGGGCTAAAATCGAAGGCCGTATCGCCATTGACCCGCATCACTTTGGAGCCGCCGGTCAGCCGACAGATGATCGGGTTGGCAAATCGGAACTGCACCCGTGCCGGGGTGTTGGTGTAGTAATGGGCGGCCTCGGAATGTGCACTATAGTGAACCTGACGATACTCCACCAGTTTCTCTACAGACGCCTCCGGACGGCGTCCCTGTAGCGCTGCTGACATGGCCATTCCGTTTCCTCCCTGACGCGCGCGGCCTGCGGCCGAGTGTCGCACTTTGTACTATAGTGCATATATTTCGAGTCGCGGAAAGAGGTTTACGGCGGGGCGTGTGCGGCCTGCCTTCGACGGGAGCCTCTCGCGCCAGCCGAGGGGCGATACGGGCCGGAACGCACCCGATGTCACGCGCCTATTCATCGGCGCAGACCGGGGGATTAACCCCTTATGATTTCATCAAATTTTCAGAAAATCCCAAGCAGTTTGGGGATTAAATTTCCACTTTTTTCAGAGATTTTCCGGTATTTTTCGTGTGGGTGAGTGCGCGTGAAGCCGTTCACTGACGGGAGTGGCTGGGAAGAAATATGACAATCTATAACCTCAACGGATTTTCGACATCTGACCTGCAAGTGCAGGGCGGCGGCGCGATTGGTGTGGGGTCCTATGTCAACATCGCCACGCTGTGGGACGTTACCACCGATGTGGTGAACTATTCCGTCACCGATGACGACACCGTTTTCAACGCCACCGACACGCAAAGCGGTACGGTCACCGATGCGCTCGGTAACCCGATCACCTCGGGCAATACCACGCTGGGCCAGGCTTATGTTCTGTCGAGCGGGGCGCAGACGATCACCGTCTATGAGGTGCTGGTAGATGGCGTGCCTGCGGGATTTGTTGCCGATGGCTATGTCTTCCCGGGGGTCACCTATGAGGTGACGGATAGCTATACGGTCGATGCCGGCACGGCCCCGGCCTATGCCGATATGATGTACCAGCAGTACGACCCAAGTATTGCGAACTTTCCGCCCGGCGGCGATTTCAACGATACGCTCTATGTCGGCGCGGGCGACGATATCGTCAACGCGGGCGGCGGCGACGATATTGTCTATGCCGGGGCTGGCGCCGATCAGCTGACCGGCGGGTCAGGCACCGATAACCTGTATGGCGAAGCGGGCGACGACAGTTTCTACGTTTTCGGCGGCGATCAGGTCACCAATATCGACGGCGGGGCCGATTGGGACACGGTCACATTCGACTCGGCCAGCGCCGGTTGGGGCGTAGAGCTCAACTTCACTTCGGGCACGGGCGGCAGCTATGGCTATAACGCTGGGGCCTCGGGAACCATCGACAACGTCGAATCCTTCAACCTCACCGACTATTCCGACTGGATCCACGCAGAAACGGCGACCGTTGATCTCCAAGTCGTTGGCTTTGGCGGCAACGACTACATCGCGACCGGCAGTGGCGCCGACTGGATCGAAGGCGGCGATGGGAATGACACCATCTATTCCGGGGCCGGGGCTGATGTTATCTACGGCGATGCTGGCAACGACACGATCTATTACGGCGCGGGCGGCGCAACCCAGGCCGATGGCAATATCGTCTATGGCGGCGCGGGCGACGACTTTATCGACGACGTTCAAAACTGGTATGGAAGCTACGACGACTGGCTGTTTGGCGAGGCTGGCGACGACACCATCCGCGGCGGCGGCGGCAACGATACGATTTATGGTGGCGATGGCCAGGACACCATCTATGGCGAATTGGGCAACGACACCCTGTACGGCGACGCCGACCAGGATACATTCTATATTGAAAGTGACTGGGGCACCGACACGGTTTCGGGCGGCGAAACGGTCACAACGGGCGTCGATTTCGACACGCTGAATTTCAGCACTGTCTGGACTCCGATCAATGTCACCTTCAGCGGCGCGGAAGCTGGCACTGCAACCGATGGCATCAATACCGTTACCTTTGACGGAATCGAAAGCATCGTGGGCGGCACGGCCAACGATACGATTGATGCCTCGGCAGATACGTCCGGGCTGACCCTGAGTGGCGGCGGCGGCGACGATACGATCACCGTCGGTAGCGGTTACGATACGATCACCTTCTCGGATGGCGACGGCAATGATACGATCACCGGTTTCGATCTGGCCGATGACGACCTCAATGGCGCGACCAATGATCAGTTCGATGTCTCCGGCCTGACCGATGCCCAAGGCAATCCGATCAAGGCGTTCGACGTTACCGTCACCGATGACGGATCGGGCAACGCGGTTCTGAACTTCCCGAATGGCGAAACCATCACGCTGTTGGGCATCGCCCCGGCATCGCTGGCCACAACCGCAGACCTGACGGCGATGGGGATTCCGTGCTTTGCCTCTGGCACGCGGATCATGACGCCCTCGGGCGAGCGGCTGGTGGAAGATCTGTGCGCGGGCGATCTGGTAACCACGCTGAATATCGGGCCGCAGCCGGTGTTGTGGCATGGCGAACGGGCGCTGGGACCGCAAGAGCTGCGCGAGCGCCCCGAGCTGAAGCCGGTTCTGATCCGCGATGGGGCTTTGGGCAACCGGGGCGATCTGTTGGTATCGCCACAGCACGCCATGGCGCTTGATGACGGGCGTCTGGCCGCCGATGGTCCGGTTTTCGTGCGGGCGATCCAGTTGCTGAGGCATGGCGACGGGCGCATCCGCATCGCCCATGGCAAGCGCGCGGTGACCTATCATCACCTGCTGCTGCCCCAACATGGCGTGGTGCTGGCCAATGGCGCGCCGAGCGAAAGCCTTTATCCCGGCAGCTTTGCGCTGGCCGGGTTTGATCCGGCGGCCCGGGCCGAGCTTTTTGACCTGTTCCCCGGCCTTGCCCCGATCCTGACCGCAAAGGCGCCCGCGCTTGCCGCGCGGCTTTACGGGCCGACCGCTCTGCCCTTTGTTGCGGGCCGTCCCCTGCGTCAGCTGCCCCAAGCGGCGCTTCTGATGGCGCGGCCTGACGCGCGGGTCTGATACCCTTCCTTTGCCATTTTTGACATGAATCCTATGGGATGCGCCGAATGTCGGCTAGACTTCGTGCAGGTTAAGTGTCGGGAGTTAAATGGTGATGCCGCCCGGAACCGGCAAAGACGGGATGGTCGTAGCAATCCGCGGGGCGGTGGTTGATATCGCCTTTGCCGGGTCGGAACTGCCCCCCATCAACGACGCGCTTGTCATCCATCCTTCGGAGGGCGCGCCGGTTCTGGTTGAAGTGCAGGCGCATCTGGATGGCGACACCGTGCGGACCATCGCCTTGCAGGCCACGCTGGGGCTGCGACGCGGCACGCGGGTAACGCGGGTTGGCGGCCCGGTTGAGGTGCCGGTGGGCAAGGCGGTGCTGGGCCGCTTGCTCGACGTGGCGGGCCATGTGGGCGACGGGCTGGAACCGCTGCCCCAGGATGTGCCAAAGCGCCCGATCCACCATGCGCCGCCCGCTTTCAGCCCCCAGGCCCAAACCGCCAGCCTGTTTCGCACCGGGATCAAGGTGATCGACCTGCTGACCCCGCTGGCGCAGGGCGGCAAGGCCGCGATGTTTGGCGGGGCGGGCGTGGGCAAGACCGTGCTGGTGATGGAGCTGATCCACGCCATGGTAGCGAGCTATCAGGGTATTTCGGTGTTTGCAGGCGTTGGCGAGCGGTCGCGCGAGGGGCATGAGATGCTGACCGATATGCGCGCCGCCGGGGTGCTCGATCGCACCGTGCTGGTCTATGGCCAGATGAACGAGCCGCCCGGGGCGCGCTGGCGGGTGCCGATGACCGCGCTGACCATCGCCGAGCATTTTCGCGATGCTGAGCGGCGCGATGTGCTGCTGTTGATGGATAATGTGTTTCGCTTCGTGCAGGCGGGGTCGGAAGTGTCGGGGCTGCTGGGGCGGTTGCCAAGCCGGGTAGGTTATCAGCCGACACTGGCCAGCGAAGTGGCGGCGCTGCAGGAGCGGATTGCCAGTTCGGGGGGGCATGCGATCACCGCCATCGAAGCGGTCTATGTGCCCGCCGATGATTTCACCGATCCTGCCGTCACCACCATTGCCAGCCATGTCGATAGCATGGTGGTGCTGTCGCGCGCGATGGCGGCGGATGGGATGTATCCGGCGATTGACCCGATTGCCTCGTCTTCGATCCTGCTCGATCCGCTGGTGGTGGGCGATGAGCATGTGCGGGTAGCGGGTGAGGTGCGGCGCTGCATCGAACATTATCGCGCCCTGCAGGATGTGATCTCGCTGCTCGGGATGGACGAGCTGGGGCGCGACGACCGGCTGCAGGTGATGCGCGCGCGGCGGCTGCAGCGTTTCCTCACCCAGCCCTTCGCCGTGACCGAAGCCTTTACCGGCCTTGCCGGGCGCTCGGTCGATCTGGCCGAGACGTTGAAAGGCTGCAAGGCGATCCTTGCGGGCGAGACCGACGGTTGGAACGAAGCCTCGCTCTACATGGTGGGCACGCTCGACGAGGCGCGCGCCAAGGAAGAGAGCGCAAAGGCAGCGGAGGGGGCGGCATGAGTGCGCTGCATCTCACCATCACCACGCCGATGACGGTGCTGGTCGACGCGCCGGAGGTCACCGCCCTCAGGGCAGAGGATGAAAGCGGCGGCTTTGGCATTCTGCCCGAGCATACGGATTTTCTGACCGCCCTGCCCGCCTCGGTGCTGCGCTGGCAGGGGAGCGACGGCGTGCCGCATTTCTGCGCCCTGCGCGGCGGGCTGATGACGGTGAGCGGCGGAACCAAGGTGGCGGTGGCGTGCCGCGAGGGGCTGCTGGGCGACGACCTTGCCGCGCTGGAAGCCGAGGTGGCGAAGATGCGCGCCGATGAAGAGGAAGACGTGCGACGAGCCCGGGTGGAGGAAACCCGCCTGCACGCGCAGGCCCTGCGCCAGCTTCTGCGCTATCTGCGCCCCGGCACGAGCGGCGCGTTTGATCCTCCACCCGCAATTGCCACGCAGGCAAGGAGGGACAGATGACCCGCGAGGAAGAAGACCGCATGGCCGAAGCCGCCCGCCGCTCTGCCCAGCGCGACGAGATGGGGCGCGATCTGCCGGAACCGTCGCTGGGCAGCCGGTTGGGCCAGATCGGCATTCTGGGCTGGGCCATCGTGATGCCAATGCTGCTGGGCGTGGTGCTCGGGCGGCTGGCCGACCGCATATTCGACACCGGGGTCCTGTTCACCGCCCCGGCCATCATGATCGGCGCAGGTATCGGACTGCACGCCGCCTGGAAATGGATGCATCGACAATGACCAATCTCATCGCCACCCTGCAATCTCTTCCGCCCCTGATCGCCGCCCTGATCGGCGTGGGGCTGGGATTTGGCCTTGGCCTTGCGCATTTCGCCAGCCTGCGGCGGGTGGTGCGGCTTTACACAAGCGGCGGGCCGGTTGGGCGCACGCTGGTGCTGCATATGTCGCGCTTCGTCTTGCTGTTTGCCGGGCTTGGCCTCTTGGCCTTTCTCGGCGCGCCCGCCCTGATCGCCGGGGCCCTCGGCATCGTGCTGGCGCGCGGGCTGGTGCTGCGCCAAAGCCGGGAGGCTGAGGATGGATAGCCCGCTTGCCCTTGCCCCGCTGTTTCAGATCGGCCCGGTGCCGATTACCGCGCCGGTGGTGGTGACCTGGGGGATCATGCTGGCGCTGACCCTTGGCTGCTGGATCGCCACCCGCAGACTCGTGCTGATCCCCGGCAAGCTGCAGACAGTGCTGGAGCTTTATGTCGCCACGGTCGACGGTCAGATCCGCGATACGATGCAGCGCGAGCCCGGCCCCTATCGCCCGCTGATCGGCACGATCTTCCTGTTCGTGCTGGTAGCCAACTGGTCGGCGCTGATCCCCGGGATCGAGCCACCCACTGCGCATCTGGAAACCGACGCTGCGCTGGCGCTGATCGTCTTTGCCGCGACGGTCTGGTTCGGCATCTCCGCCCAGGGGCTCCGGGGCTATCTGGCCACCTTTGCCGAGCCTTCGTGGGTGATGATCCCGCTGAATATAGTCGAGCAGATCACCCGCACCTTTTCACTGATCGTGCGGCTTTTCGGCAATGTGATGAGCGGGGTTTTCGTGGTCGGCATCGTGTTGTCGCTGGCCGGGCTTCTGGTGCCGATCCCGCTGATGGCGCTCGATCTGCTGACCGGCGCCGTGCAGGCCTATATTTTCGCAGTGCTCGCCACCGTCTTCATCGGTGCCGCCGCTGGCGAAACCCGCCCCCCATCCGCCCGCATTCGAAAGGACCAAACCCCATGACCGGAAACCTTGTTCAGATCATCTCGATCCTTGCCGCCGCCCTTGCGGTATCGTTCGGCGCCATCGGACCGGCGCTGGCCGAGGGGCGCGCCGTCGCCGCTGCGATGGACGCGATTGCCCGCCAGCCAGAAGCCGCTGGCACGCTGAGCCGCACCCTGTTCGTTGGCCTCGCGATGATCGAGACCATGGCCATCTATACGCTGGTGATCGCGCTTCTGGTGCTGTTCGCCAACCCGTTCGTGTAACCGGAGGCGGCGCACGTCATGCAACTCGACTGGTGGACATTGGGGCTGGAGACGATCAACGTTCTCGTGCTGCTCTGGCTGCTGTCGCGCTTTCTGTTCCGCCCGGTGGCCAAGATCATGGCCGAGCGGCAGGCGGCGGCGGGGGCTGAGCTGGAACAGGCCAGGGCAGAGCGTGAGGCGGCGAAAGCCGAGCACGAGGCAGCCAAAGCCACGTCCGACGAGATTGCTGCCCAGCGCGCCGGGATGATTGCCAAAGCAACAGAAGAGGCCGAGGCGCAGCGGGCGGCATTGCTGAGCACCGCAAAGGCCGAGGCCGAGGCGGCGCGGGAGGCCACCAGAGCCGAGCTTGAGAAACTGCGCAAAGCCGAAGCGCAGGCGATGGAAGATGATGCGCGCGCGCTGGCTGCCGATATTGCCACGCGGCTGCTCGACCGGCTGCCCGATGCGGCGCGGATCGACGGCTTTGTCGATGGGCTGGCCGAGGCGGTGGCAGAGCTGCCCGAGACCACAAGGGCGGGCATTGGCGCAAGTGGCCCGGTGCAGCTGCGTGCGGCGCGTGCGCTGACACCAGACGAGACCAAGCGGATCAAAGCGCGGCTGTCAGAGGCGCTGGGGCGCAAGGTTACCATTGCCGCCGAAACCGATCCGAGCCTGATCGCCGGGCTGGAACTCGACGCGCCAGAGGCCGTGGTGCGCAACCATTTCCGCGCCGATCTGGAGACGATCCGGCAGGAGCTTGGCCATGACTGAGCGCGCGCCGCATTGGCTGGAGGAAAGCCGCAAGGCGGTCAGCCGCGCGGCGCTGCATCCCGACGCGCAGGCGATCGGGCGGGTGGTGCATCTGGCCGATGGGATTGCGCGGGTGACCGGGTTGCCCGACGCGGCGCTGGGGGCGCTGGTCCGGTTTGAAAGCGGGGCTTACGGCTTTGTTCAGACCCTCGACCGCGCGGAATTCGATGTGGTGGTGCTGGACGAGACCACCGAGATTCACACCGGCAGCAAGGTAACCGATACCGGCGATGTGCTGAAAGTGCCGGTGGGGTCGGCGCTTCTGGGGCGGGTGGTCGATCCGCTGGGGCGACCGCTGGACGATGGCCCCGCAATCGACAGTGACGAGACCCATCCGGTAGAACGGCCCGCGCCCTCGATCATCGCGCGCGATCGGGTGTCGCAGCCGGTCGAGACCGGGGTGCTGGTGGTCGACAGCCTGTTTGCGTTGGGGCGCGGGCAGCGCGAGCTGATCCTTGGTGATCGCGCCACCGGCAAAACCGCGCTCGCGGTCGAGGCGATGATCAACCAGAAAAACAGCGACATGATCTGCATCTATGTGGCTGTGGGACAGCGCAGCACGGCGGTGGAACGGGTGATTGCGGCGGTGCGTGAGCATGGCGCGCCGGAGCGCTGCATTTTCGTGGTCGGGACGGCGGCCAGCGCCCCCGGTCTGCAATGGCTGGCGCCCTTCACCGGGATGACCATGGCCGAATATTTCCGTGACCGAGGACAGCACGCGCTGATCGTGATCGACGATCTGACCCGCCACGCCGCTACTCATCGCGAGCTGGCGCTGCTGACCCGCGAGCCGCCGGGGCGCGAAGCCTATCCGGGCGATATTTTCTACCTTCATGCGCGGCTCTTGGAACGCGCCGCCAAGCTGGCGTCGGATGAGGGCGGTGGCTCGCTGACCGCGCTGCCGATTGCCGAGACCGATGCGGGCAACCTGTCGGCCTATATTCCCACCAACCTGATTTCGATCACCGACGGGCAGATTGTGCTCAGCACCCATCTGTTTGCCGCCGGGCAGCGGCCTGCGGTGGATGTGGGGCTGAGTGTCAGCCGGGTGGGCGGCAAGGCGCAGAGCCCGGCACTGCGTGAGGTTTCGGGGCGGGTCAGGCTCGATTATGCGCAGTTTCAGGAGCTGGAAATGTTCACCCGCTTCGGCGGCATCTCCAACAAACGGGTGCTGGGCCAGATCGCCCGGGGCGAACGCATTCGCGCGCTGCTGACCCAGCCGCGCTTTGCCAGCCTGCGCGGTGCCGATCAGGTGGCGCTGTTGGGGGCTTTGGGTGACGGGGTGCTGGATGCACTGCCGCTTACCCAACTTGGCACCCTGCGCCAGCGCCTGCCCGGCTGGCTCGACAGCCACGCGCCCGATCTGGTGGCGATGCTGGACGAGAGCACCGCGCTGACGCCCGATCTGCGCAGCCGGTTATCGGGGCTGATCGCCGATCTGGGGCGCGAGATCACGGCACAGGGGGCGGCGCCATGAGTGGCCAGCTTGCCCAGGTCGAAGCCCGGATCGAGACGGTGCACAAGCTCTCGGCGGTGATCGGTGCGATGCGCGGGATTGCCGCCTCGCGGCTGCAGGAGGCGCACAGGCATCTTCGCAGCATCCGCACCTATACCGCCACGATTGCCGACGGGATCGGGGAGGCGCTGGCCTTTCTGCCCGAAAGTGAAGCCCCACCCGGAAGCGCGGATGGCGCCGGGGGGCGGGCCGTGGTGGTGTTCTGCGCCGAACAGGGATTTGCCGGAGGGTTCAGTCAGCCGCCGCTTGAAGCCGCCGCCGGGCTGCTGCGCGACGGGACAGCAGATGAACTTTTGATCGTTGGTAGTCGGGGGCCGTCGGTGGCGGACGAGCTGGGGCTGAGCCCCGGCTGGTCGACCCCGATGATCAGCCATCCGGGCCAGCTTGGGGCGCTGGCCGGGCGGATCACCGAGGCGATCTATGAGCGTCTTGCCTTGGGGCGGATATCCGAGGTGACGGTGATCCATCCCCAGCCCGGGCCGCCGGGTGAGGCCGGGCTGAGCATCGAGCCGCTGGTGCCTTTCGACTTTTCGCGCTTTGCCGCCATCCACAGCGCGGTTGCCCCCCGGATCACGCTGCCGGTGCAACAACTGCTGACCCGGCTGGTCGAGGAATATGTCTTTGCCGAGCTCAGCGAAGCGGTGATGCTGTCTTTTGCCGCCGAAAACGAAGCGCGGATGCGGGCGATGATCGCCGCCCATGACAATGTGATGGAGCGGCTGCACAGCCTCACCGCAAGCTCAAGGCGGCTACGGCAGGACGAGATTACCAGCGAAATCATTGAACTGGCCACCGGCGCCCAGCCAAGGCGGTACGATACCGGGGCAGAGAGGAGGAGGCTATGAAACTGTCCTTTCACGGCGCTGCGCGCGGAGTGACCGGCTCGTGTCACCTGATCGAATGTGCGGGCAAGAAGATCCTTGTGGATTGCGGGATGTTTCAGGGCGGCCATGAGCTGAAGGAAGACAATGCCGATCCGTTCGGGTTTTCGCCCGGGCAGATTGACGTGGTGCTGCTGACCCATGCCCATCTTGACCATTGCGGGCGGCTGCCCCTGCTGGTGAAGCGCGGCTTTACCGGCGAGGTCATCGCCACCTCTGCCACCCGCGATCTGGCGCGGCTGGTGATGCTCGACAGCGCCCATCTGCACGAGGAAGACGCCAAACGGCGGCACCGTCACGGCAGCGGCAACGGGCCGCTTTACGATACCGTCGATGCGCTGGATGCGGTCGAGCGGTTCGGACGGGTGGCGCGCTATGGCGAGCAGATCGAGCTGGCCGAGGGGATCAGCGCCAGCTTCCACGATGCGGGCCATATTCTGGGCTCGGCCAGTATCCTGCTCGACCTGCATGAGGATGGAAAGCACCGCAAGGTCTTGTTTTCCGGCGATCTTGGCTCGCAGGACCGGCCCCTTTTGAACGATCCAGCGCCGCCGCAGGGGGCCGATGTGGTGGTGATGGAAACCACCTATGGCGACCGTGAGCACCGGCCGCTGGATGCGACGATTGCTGAATTCTATGCCGCGATCCGTGCCGCCGACCGGCGCGGCGGCAATGTGATCATCCCCACCTTCGCGCTCGAACGGGCGCAGGAGCTGCTCTTTGTGCTGCGCGAGGGCATGGAGTCGGGCAAAGTGCCGCGCGGGCTGCGGGTGTTTCTTGATAGTCCGATGGCGATTTCGGCCACACGGCTGTTTGGGCGCCACCCGGAAGCGATGCGCGACGAGCTGGCTGAGATGATGCGCTCCGGGCGTGACCCGTTCAAACTGCCCGATCTGCATTTCACCCGCGAGGCGGCGGAGTCGATGTCTTTGAACCGTATCCGTTCGGGCGCGGTGATCATGGCAGGATCGGGCATGTGCACCGGTGGGCGGGTGCGCCACCATTTGCGCCATAACCTGAGCCATGCCGATTGCAGCGTGATCTTTGTGGGCTATGCCGCCGAGGGCACGCTGGCGCGGATCATCATCGACGGGGCCAAGGAGGTGAAACTGTTCGGCGACGAGATTCCGGTGCGGGCCGAGATCCACACGATCAACGGATTTTCCGCCCATGCCGGGGCGCAGGATCTGAAGCATTGGCATGAACAGACCGGCACGCCCGAGATCACCTATCTGGTGCATGGCGAACCGAAGGGGATGGAGGCGTTTGCCAAGGCCCTTGCGCCTGCCAAGACCATCACCCCGAAGCTGCATCAGAGCTATACGCTGTAGTCGAAACCGGCGGTTAACCCCGCGCGCAACAGGGCGGCGGCGCGGATCGGTCTCCGGGCTCCGGTCGCCGACCACTAGGCGGTTGGGTCAGGCTTCAAGCCAGCCCAACAGCCGCGTCAGCGCATCGCTGGTTTCCTGAGCTTTCGGCCAGACCAGATAATAGGTGCCGCCGGAATCGAAATAGCCATCGCTTACGGGCACCAGCCGCCCGCGCGCAAATTCGCGTTCGGCCAGAAATTCCGGGATGATCGCAGCACCAAAACCCGAGACCGCCGCCTCGACCATATTGGCAAACTGGTCAAACAGCATCCCGCGCAGCCGTAGGGCCTCGTGCCCATGACGTTGAAACCACGCCTCCCAATCACCGGGACGGCTGGACAGATGCAGAAGTGGCAGCTCGAGCAATTGCGCTGGCGACAGCGGCAGAGCCTCGGCGAAATCCGGGGCGCAGACGGCGATGGAGCGTTCGCTGACCAGCGGCAGATAATTCACCCCGGCCCAATCGCGTTCGCCGAAATGCACGGCGGCATCGAATTTCTCGCGCTGGAAATCAAAGGGGGCGAGCCGGGTACTCTGGCTGATCAGGATATCCGGATTGGCGGTGCAGAAGGCGCGCAGGCGCGGGTTCAGCCAGTACATGCCAAAGGCGGGCAGAATCGCCAGGTTGAGACTGCGCTTTGAGCCGGTAGCCTTCACCTTCAGACTGGCGCGGGCGAGATCCTGCAAGATCCCCCGCGCCGCCTGCGAATATTCCGCCCCCGCCTGTGTGAGGCGCAGGTTTTTCCCCTCGCGCAGAAACAGCGTCACCCCAAGCTGGCCCTCCAGCACCTTGAGCTGACGGCTGACGGCGGAATGGGTCAGCGCGAGCTCTTCTGCGGCGGCGATGGCAGTACCCAGCCGATCGACCGCCTCAAGGGCCAACAGTGAACTGATCGAGGGCAAAAACCGGCGCGGGGCGATCATGTGAGTTTTTCTCCAATATACGTGACTTACTTTCTATATTTTTTGCAAAGATGAAAGGCTAGCCTGTCTGTTAGTGACAGATAGAAAGGCTCCAATGGACCTGCCCATAGAATTTCGCCGTGCCTCACGGATCGCACGGCTGGAGATTTCGGAAATCGTGCAGCTCAGCGAGCGCGCGGCGGCCCTGCGTGCGGCGGGGCGGGATGTGATCGCGCTGTCGACCGGCGAGCCTGATTTCCCGACCCCACAGCCTGTGATCGAGGAGGCCAATTCCGCGGCCCTGGCGGGCAAAACCCGCTACCCGGCGACACTGGGCACGCCCGAGCTGCGAGACGCAATCGCGCGGCAGAATCATGTGACGCGGAGCGAGGTGATCGTTTCGACCGGCGCCAAGCAGGTGTTGGCCAATGCGATGCTGGCCTCGCTCGATCCGGGCGACGAGGTGATCATGCCCGCCCCCTATTGGACGAGCTATTCCGACATCGTCGCGATGGCGGGGGGCACGCCGGTTGTCGTGCCCTGCCCGATGGCACAAGGATTCAAACTGAGCCCAGCGCAGCTTGAGGATGCGATCACGCCCAAGACCCGTTGGCTGATGCTGAACGCCCCTTCCAACCCCTCGGGTGCGATCTATTCGGTAAGCGAGCAGCGGGCGCTGGCCGAGGTGCTGGCGCGCCACCCGCATGTGCTGATTCTGGTCGACGAGATTTACGAGCATCTGAGCTATGGCCCGTTCAGCTCGTTCAAATCCGTCGCGCCCGAGCTTGTCGACCGTATGCTGATCGTGAACGGCGTATCGAAAGCCTATGCCATGACCGGCTGGCGGATCGGCTGGGGCATTGGTCCGGCCGATATGATCCGGGCGATGGGTGCGGTGCAGGGGCAAGTCACCTCGGGGGCGTCGTCGATCTCGCAAGCCGCCGCTCTTGCCGCATTGGAAGGCGATCAGGCACTTTTGGCTGAGCGCTGCGGCCTGTTTCGCGCCCGACGCGATATGGTGGTCGCGGCGCTGAACGAGATACCAGGCATCACCTGCCCCCTGCCCGATGGCGCCTTTTATGCCTTCCCCGACATTTCCGGCGCGATGGCACTGGGCGGGTATCGCAGCGATGCCGAGCTGTGCACGGCACTGCTTGACGACGCGGGCGTGGCGATTGTGCCGGGTCGGGCCTTCGGGTTGCCGGGCCATGCGCGGCTGTCCTTCGCCTATAGCGAGGCCGACCTTGAAGAGGGCCTCAAACGGATTGCCGGATTTGTGGCCGGATTTGCAGGGCAAAAGCGCCCCGCCTGACTGAATTAAGGAGCTGTTGATGGATCGCGCGGCCATCGTTCATGAGAACTTCATCTCCCGTGTCAGCGCGGGGGATTTGCCGTCCGGGGCACCGCCCAGCGGGCCGCTTTCTGCGGCGGAGGCGGTATCTGTCTTTCGCTCCGCCTGTCTGAGCCGGGCGCTCGACCGCAAAAGCCGCGCCATGCAGAAGGCGGGGCAAGGGTTCTACACCATCGGCTCATCCGGGCATGAGGGCATGGCGGCGGTCGCGGCGGCGTTGCGCCCCACCGATATGGCCTTTCTGCATTACCGGGATGCCGCCTTTCAGATTCAGCGCGGCGAACAGGTGCCGGGGCAGTCGATGGCCTGGGATATGCTCTTGTCGTTTGCCTGCTCGTCCGAAGACCCGACCTCGGGCGGGCGCCACAAGGTGCTCGGCTCGAAAGCGCTGAGCATTCCGCCGCAAACCTCGACCATCGCCAGCCATCTGCCGAAAGCGGTGGGGGCGGCCTATGCGATTGGCGCGGCCAAACGGCACCGGCCCGAACACGCCAGCTTGCCCGATGACGGGATCATCTATTGCAGCTTTGGCGATGCCTCGGCCAACCATTCCACCGCGCAGGGCGCGTTCAACACCGCCGGTTGGACCTCGTTTCAGTCAGTGCCGCTGCCGCTGCTGTTCTGCTGCGAAGACAACGGTATCGGGATTTCGACCAAAACCCCGAAAGGCTGGATCGCGGCGAATTTCTCGGCTCGCCCGGGGATCAAGTATTTTGCCTGTGACGGGCTCGATATTTTCGACACCTACGCCACCGCGCTGAAAGCCGCAGACTATGTGCGTCAGCACAAAAAGCCTGCCTTCCTGCATGTGCGCACGGTGCGGCTCTATGGCCACGCGGGGGCTGACATCCCGACAACCTATATGCCCAAATCCGAGGTTGAGGCGGACGAGGCCAATGATCCGCTGCTGCATTCGGTGCGGCTGCTGTCGGAGGCCGGGGCACTGTCGCCGCAGCAGGCGCTGGCGATCTATGACGAGACCAATGCGCGGGTGGAACGCATCGCCGAGCAGGCGGTGACGCGGCCCCATCTGCAAAGCGCCGAAGAGGTGATGGAAAGCCTTATTCCGCCCACCCGCAGCTGCGCGCCAAGCAACGGCCCGTCGCAGGTGCAGCGCGCCGAGGTTTTCGGCGCCGATCTCAAGGCGATGGAAGAGCCGCAGATCATGTCGCGGCTGATCAACTGGACCCTGACCGATCTGATGCTGGAGCATGGCGAGATCGTGATGATGGGCGAGGATGTGGGGCGCAAGGGCGGCGTTTATGGCGTGACCCAGAAGCTGCAAACGCGGTTCGGCCCCGACCGGATGATCGACACGCTCTTGGACGAGCAGAGCATTCTCGGCCTTGCCATCGGCATGGCGCAGAACGGTTTTACACCGATGCCCGAGATCCAGTTTCTGGCCTATCTGCACAATGCCGAAGACCAGATCCGTGGCGAGGCGGCGACGCTGTCGTTCTTTTCCTGCGGGCAATACACCAACCCGATGGTGCTGCGCATTGCCGGGCTGGGCTATCAAAAGGGTTTTGGCGGGCATTTCCACAACGACAACTCGGTGGCGGTGCTGCGCGATATTCCGGGGGTGATCCTGGCGGTGCCTTCGAACGGGGCCGATGCGGCGATGATGCTGCGCGAATGCGTGCGGCTGGCGCGCGAAGAGCAGCGCGTGGTGGTCTTTCTGGAGCCGATTGCGCTTTACCCGATGCGCGATCTGCATGGCGAGAAGGATGGCGGCTGGATGCGGCCCTATCCGGCGCCGGGGGAGCGTATCGGGCTTGGCGACGTGGGGATCGACGGCAACGGGACAGACCTTGCCATCGTCACCTTTGGCAATGGTGTCTATCTGTCCAATCAAGCGCGTAGCGAGATCGAAGCGGCGGGGATCCGCACCCGGATTGTCGACATGCGCTGGCTCTCACCGCTGCCGAAAACGGCGCTGAGCGCGGCGGTGGACGGCTGTGCCAATATTCTGATCGTCGACGAAACCCGGCAGTCGGGCGGCGTAGCCGAAGCCCTGATGGCGCATTTTGCCGAAACCTCAGAGGCGAAGCTCGCCCGGCTCACCGCTGAAGACAGCTTTATTCCAACCGGCCCGGCCTATGCGGCGACGATGCCCTCGAAAAGCAGCATCGCCGAGGCGGCGCTTGCGCTGGCGGGGGGACAGTCATGAAAACGGCAGTGGTGATCTGCCCCGGGCGGGGCACCTATAACGCGGCTGAGCTGGGCTATCTGGCCCGGCACTTCCCCGAGCCTGCCCTGCTTGCGGGCTTCGATGACGAGCGCCGGGCGAACGGGCAAGAGACGCTTAGCGCGCTCGACGGGGCGGCGAAGTTTTCGCTGTCCAAACATAGCCGGGGCGACAATGCTTCGGGGCTGATCTACGCCGCGACCTATGGCGACTTTCTGTCGATCGACCGTGAGGGCATCAAGGTGGTCGCCGTCACCGGAAATTCCATGGGTTGGTATTCGGCGCTGGCTTGCGGCGGGGCACTGAGCGCTGAGACCGGCTTTCATGTTGCCAACACCATGGGCACGCTGATGCAAAAGGCGCTAATCGGCGGGCAGCTCATCTATCCCTGGATGGACGACGATTGGGTGCCGCGCCCGACCCGGCGCGCGGCGCTGCTTGCTCTAGTGGACGATATCGCCGCGCGGTCCGGCCATGCGCTCGCCCTGTCTATCGATCTTGGCGGGATGCTGGTTCTGGCGGGCGATGAGGCGGGGTTGGCGGCTTTCGAGGCGGCGGTCGATCCGATTCAGGGCCGCTTTCCGATGCGGCTCGGCAATCACGCCGCCTTCCACACTGCACTGCAGGCACCCGTAGCCGCCGAAGGGCGCGCGGCATTGCCCGCCGATCTGTTTGCCCAGCCCGATCTACCGATAATCGACGGGCGCGGCGCGATCTGGTGGCCCGGCGCGACCGATACGGAGGCGTTGTGGGATTACACCCTCGGGGCGCAGGTGACCGAAACCTATGATTTCACCCGCGCGCTCAGCGTCGCAGCGCGCGAATTCGCCCCCGATCTTTTCATCGTCACCGGCCCGGGCACCACGCTCGGCGGGGCGGTGGCACAATCGCTGATCCTCGCCGGCTGGCGTGGGATGAGCAGCAAAGACGCATTCAAAACTGAACAGGATAAAGCCCCGCTTTTGGTATCCATGGGAATGGACGCACAGCGCGGGCAAGCAACACAAGGAGAAGCCCAATGACTCATTCCGCGATCCTCAGTGCCGCCGCACTGACCGAAGCCGAGCTGACCGGTGGCACGCTCACCGTGACATCGCCCATCGACGGCGTCGAGGTGGCGCATGTGACCGAGACCAAGCCCGAAGAGATGCCAGCGATCATCGCCAAGTCGCAAGCGGCTTTCAAAACCTGGCGCAACCTGCCTGCCCCGCGCCGGGGCGAGCTGGTACGGCTGCTGGGCGAAGAGCTGCGCGCCGCGAAGGACGAGCTTGCCGCCGTGGTGACCCTGGAAGCGGGCAAGATCACCTCGGAAGGCCTTGGCGAAGTGCAGGAGATGATCGACATCTGTGATTTCGCCGTGGGCGTGTCGCGTCAGCTTTACGGCCTCACCATCGCCTCGGAGCGTCCGGGCCACCGGATGAGCGAGACCTGGCACCCGATGGGGCCGGTCGGGGTGATCTCGGCCTTCAACTTTCCGGTTGCGGTGTGGAGCTGGAACACCGCGCTGGCGCTGATCTGCGGCGATCCGGTGATCTGGAAACCCTCGGAGAAATCCCCGCTGACCGCGATGGCCTCGATGAAGATCATGGACCGCGCGCTGGCACGCTTTGGCGAGGACGCGCCAGACGGGCTGGTGCAGCTGGTGATCGGCGGGGCTGAGATTGGCGATGCGCTGGTGTCCTCGCGCGATGTGCCGGTGCTGTCGGCCACCGGCTCGACCCGGATGGGCAGCATCGTCGGCCCGAAAGTGGCGGCGCGCTGGGGCCGGTCGATCCTTGAGCTTGGGGGCAATAACGCGATGATCGTGGCGCCCTCGGCCGATCTCGATATGGCGGTGCGTGCCATCGTGTTCTCGGCGGTTGGCACGGCGGGGCAACGCTGCACCAGTCTGCGCCGCCTGATTGCTCATAGCTCGGTGCGCGATGAGCTGGTGAAGCGTCTGACCGCCGCCTATGCCTCGCTTCCGGTTGGCGATCCTCGCCGCGATACCACGCTGATCGGGCCGCTGGTTGATCATAACGCCCGCGACGCGATGCTGGCGCAGCTTGAAAAAGCCAAAGCCGAAGGCGGCGTGGTGCATGGCGGAGCCACGGTCAGCGAAGGCGTGCCGCAGGGCGGGGCCTATGTAACCCCGGCGCTGGTCGAGATGCCGAAGCAAACCGACACGGTGCGCACCGAAACCTTCGCGCCGATCCTTTACGTGCTGTCCTATGAAGAGCTTGACGAAGCGATCGCTTTGCAGAATGACGTGCCGCAAGGGCTGTCTTCCTGCATCTTCACGCTGAACATGCGCGAGGCCGAAACCTTCCTGTCTGCCGTGGGCTCGGATTGCGGCATCGCCAATGTGAATATCGGGCCTTCGGGGGCCGAGATTGGCGGCGCGTTCGGCGGCGAGAAGGAAACCGGCGGCGGGCGCGAAAGCGGGTCTGATGCGTGGAAAGCCTATATGCGCCGTCAAACCAGCACGGTGAATTATTCAGCCGAGCTGCCGCTCGCACAGGGGGTCAAATTTGAAATCTGAAGCGCACGCCTCGCTCTGGCAGAACAGCACCTGTGAACAGGTCGGGGCCACGGCCCTGACCGGAAACGCCAGCGCCGATCTGGTGATCATTGGCGGCGGGTTTACCGGCGCTTCGGCGGCGCTGGAAGCAGCGCGGCGCGGGGCTTCGGTGATCCTGCTGGAAGCTGAGACCATCGGGCATGGCGGCTCTGGCCGCAATGTCGGGCTGGTCAATGCCGGGCTGTGGCTGCCGCCGGAAGAGGTGATCCGGATCGTGGGCGCCGAAGACGGGCCGCGTCTGATGGAAGCGCTGTCGGACGGGCCGCGCATGGTGTTCGAGATCATCGAGCGCGAGGGCATTGCCTGCGAGGCCACCCGCAACGGCACCCTGCATCTGGCCCATGCGCCTGCCGGGGCGAAAAACCTTGCCGAGCGGCATCGGCAGGGGCGCAATATCGGCGCGCCGCTTGAGCTGCTGGATCGGGCCGAGACCGCCCGGCGCACCGGGTCTAACAGCTTTCACGGCGCGTTGTTTGATCCGCGCGCGGGCACGGTGCAGCCGCTGGCCTATGCGCAGGGTCTGGCGCGGGCGGCGCGCGAAGCCGGGGCCGTGCTGCACGAGCACGCGCCAGTGTCGCGGATTGCGCGGAACGGCGACGCTTGGGTGGTCACGGCGGCTGGGCACGAGATCCGGGCGAAATCCCTGCTGCTTGCCACCAATGGCTATCATCAGGGCATCACCGGCGGCGTTCAGCCAGAGGCCACGCCGATGCATTTTTGCCAATTCGCCACCGCGCCGCTGCCCGAAGAGATCCGGGCCCGCATTCTGCCCGGCGGCGAGGGCTGCTGGGATACGGCGCTGGTGATGTCGTCGCTGCGCATCGATCAGGCCGGACGGCTGATCATCGGCGGGGTGGGCGACAGCAACGGGCCGGGCGGTGGCATCCATGCCGCTTGGGCACGGCGCAAGATGCGCGCACTCTATCCCGAACTGGGCGATATGCCGTTCGAATCCGGCTGGAGCGGGCGCATTGCCATGACCGGCGATCACGTTCCGAAAGTGGTGGCGTTCGGCCCCTCGGCACTGGCGGTATTCGGCTATTCCGGCCGCGGCATTTCGCCCGGCACGGTGTTCGGAACCGCCGCCGCGACCGCGCTCTTGGACGATCAGCCAGAGGCTCTGCCGCTGACCACGATCCCGGCCTATAGCGAGCGATTTACCGGCGTAAAATCCGCTTATTACGAGTTCGGCGCCACCGCGACCCATGCCATCGGCGCACGGATCTGAACGACGGCTTCCAGCGCTCCGGCTGATCATGATTTGGTCACCAACATAGGTCACATGACTTGAAGCCTCGCTCCGATCAGGGGCATGCTAAAGCTTGTGGCTGTGTGTTGGGGGTATGATGGTGCTGGACCATATCGGTGTGATGATCGTTGACGACAGCCCTTCGGTGCGGGCTGTACTGTCGGGCTTCATCCGCGACGATCCCGGGCTTGAGCTGATCGGGACGGCTGGCAATCCGCTGGAGGCCATCGAGAAGATGCGCGAGCACCAGCCGGACGTGCTGTTGCTCGATCTGCATATGCCGCAGATGGATGGGCTAACCTTTCTGAAGCAGATCATGCAGGACCACCCGATACCCACGGTGGTGGTGTCGTCCTATGTGCGGGACGGATCGGAGGAATGCCTGCGCGCGCTGGATCTGGGCGCGGTCGGGGTGCTGCTGAAGCCCCGGGTCGCCACCCCAGAAGCCCGGCAAGAAGCGGCGGTCCGGATTGCCGATGCGGTGCGCGCGGCGGTGCAGACGCCACTGGCCATCCGACCGCGCAAGGTCATTCCGAAAGCCCCCGGCGAGAGGTACTCGGCGGATGTGATCCTGCCTCTGACCACGCGCCCTGCCCCGAAACACGCCCTACCGCTGATCGCCATCGGCGCCTCGACCGGCGGCACCGAAGCGCTGGGGGGCCTTTTCGAGGCCCTGCCTGCGGGGCTACCGCCGATTGCCGTCGTGCAGCATATGCCTGCGGGCTTTACCAAGCCCTTTGCCGAACGGCTAAACAAGCTGTCGCAGATCGAGATTTTTGAGGCCTTCGAGGGCGCCAGCCTTGGCCGTGGTCAGGCGGTGATCGCGCAGGCGGACAAGCATCTGGTACTGAAACGCGAGGCCGAGGGCTATCGCATCGGGCTGCGCGAAGGGTTTTGCGTGGCCCGGCATCGGCCCTCAGTGGATGTGCTGTTTCGCTCGGTGGCGCAGGAAGTGGGCGATGCGGCGCTGGGAATTCTCCTGACCGGGATGGGCGATGACGGCGCTTCCGGGATGGGCGAGCTTTACGCCACCGGGGCGCAGACACTGGCGCAGGACAAGGCAAGCTCGGTGGTTTGGGGGATGCCCGGCGTGGCGATCCGGCGCGGGGTGGTTAGCAAGGTGGTACCGCTGGATGAGATGGTGCAGGAAATCGTCAACTGGGCGAAAGGGCATGTCGCGCGGCAACGGGTCTGACGCCCTGCTCTGGTGGCCCTGCGCGGCAAGATGTCCGCCACCCACGCCGATTTTTCTTCTTATTCCAATGCCAGAATGCGTTACCAATGGCGAGAGGACGGACGCATGACACCTGACACACAGCCCCCGGCGATTGATTTTCTGGATCTGGCGAACCGGCTTTTGCCGCCCGGGGCGAATACCGATGCCTGCGTGGGCTGCGGATTGTGCGCCTCAGGTTGCCCGGCCAGCGGCCTGTTCGGGATGGACCCGCGCCGGTTTCTGAACATGGCAATGCTGGGCATGAATGAAGAGCTGGCCATCACGCCCTGGGTCTGGGCCTGCACCCAATGCAAACGCTGCGCCTATGTCTGCCCGATGGGGATTGATGTGTCGCTCTTGGTCGGGGCGGCGCGCGGGGCCTGGCCGGAGGCGGACAAGCCCAAGGGGATCGTGCGCTCTTGTGCGGCCCAGCGGATGGACGAGAGCACCAGCGCGATGGGGCTGCGTTCGGAGGATTTCGTTGAGATCGTCGAGGAAACGCTGGAAGAGCTGCAGGAGGCCGATCCGCGCTTTGCCACGCTTTCAGTGCCGATCGACAAGCAAGGCGCGATGTTCGTGGTCAACCAGAACTCGCGCGAACCGGCCATCGAGCCCGAGGAAATGGGCCCGATGTGGAAGATCTTCGACTATGTCGGGGCCGACTGGACCTATGCGTCGAAAGGCTGGGCGGCCGAGAATTTCTGCATGTTCACCGGCGACGATGCGGCCTGGAAAGAGATGGTGGAAACCCGGGTCGAGGCGATTAACGCGCTCGCGCCGAAGGTCTGGATCAACACCGAATGCGGCCACAGCTTTTATACGCTGTGGAAAGGGATCGACCGCTTTGGCCTCAAGGCGGATTTCGAGGCCGGGAACCTTGTGAGCTATTACGCGCAGTGGATCCGCGAAGGCAAATTGCCGGTGACTGCCGATTGGAACACGTCGGGGCTGAAATTCACCGTGCAGGACCCGTGCCAGCTGATCCGTAAGTCGCTGGGCGACAGCGCCGCCGAGGATCTGCGCTATGTGGTGACGCAGCTGGTGGGCGAGGAGAATTTCATCGACATGCAGCCCAACCGGCAGGCCAATTATTGCTGCGGCGGCGGGGGCGGCTTTTTGCAGGCGGGCATGACCGCCGAGCGGCGCGCCTATGGCAAGCGCAAATTCGACCAGATCGCCGCCACCGAGGCCGATTATGTGCTCACCCCCTGCCACAACTGCCACAGCCAGATCGAGGATATTGGCGAGCATTATCAGGGCGGCTACCGGGTGACGCATCTGTGGACGCTGATCTGCCTGTCGCTGGGCATTCTCGGCCCGGACGAACGCAAATATTTGGGGCCGGAATTGCAGGGCGTGAACCTGCCCGAGGGGGACTGATGCGCGAGCTGGACACCGAGGTACTGATCATTGGCGGCGGGGCCACCGGGGCTGGGGTGATGCGCGATCTGGCGCTGCGGGGCATTCGCTGCCTGCTCATCGACCGGCGCGACCTGAATGCCGGGGCGTCCGGCGGTAATCACGGGCTTTTGCATTCCGGCGCGCGCTATGCCAGCGCCGATACCGAAACCGCAGCCGAATGCCGGGCCGAGGGCGATATTCTGAAACGGGTGGCGCCGCAATGCATTGACGATTGCGGCGGGCTGTTCGTGGCGGTCGAGGGCGACGATCCGGATTTCGCCGCGCGCTTTCCCGAGGCCTGCGCGGCGGCGGGCATTGCCTGCACACCGCTAACCCCCGACGAGGCCCGCGCCCGCGAGCCGGTGCTGCCAGACAACGTGATCGCCGCCTATGCGGTGCCCGATGCCACGATTGATCCGTTCCGGCTGGTGCTGGAGCAGGTCTCCCATGCCGAAGCGCTGACCGGCAGCCTCTATCTGCCGCATGTGGTGGTGGAGGGGTTCGAGATAGAGGGGCGGCGGATTGTGGCCGCACTGGTCAGCGACCTGCGCTCAGGCGAAAAACTGCGGATCAGGGCGCGCCAGATCGTCAATGCCGGCGGGGCCTGGGCCGGAAAGATCGCCGCGCTGGCCGGATGCGACGAGGTAAAGCTGCTCGGCTCGAAAGGCACGCTGATCATTTCCAACACCCGGCTGTCGCGTGGGGTGATCAACCGGCTGCGCCCGCCCGGCGATGGTGATATTCTGGTGCCCGGCGGTACGGTGTCCATTCTGGGCACCTCGTCGGCCACGGTGCGCGAACCCGACGATCTGGCGCCGACGCTGGACGAGGTGGACCGGGTGCTGAACGAGGGCAGCTCCATGCTGCCGGTGCTGGCCACAACCCGCTTTGTCCGCGCCTTTTCCGGGGTGCGGCCGCTTCTGCTGGCCGATGGTGCCGAGGCAGACGGGCGCAAGGCCAGTCGCGGCTTTCGGCTCTACACCCACGAAGAGCGGGGGCTTGATAATTTTTGCACCATCGCGGGCGGCAAGCTGACCACCTTCCGGCTGATGGCCGAAGCGGCATCGGATCTGGTGGCGCAGCGGCTGGGCAATACCACCCCCTGCCGCACCGCCAGCGCGCCCCTGCCCTCTGGCCCCGGCGCGGGCTGGACCGAACCCGGCGCCTCGGCACGCGACTGGATGAAACGCGCGGATGCCACCGACATGATCCTGTGCGAATGCGAGATGGTGGCGCGCTCGACCGTGGACGAGATCATCGAAAGCGCACCGGGTCATGAAGACCATATGAGCCTGAAGGCGATTGCCCGGCGGTCGCGGGTGGGCAAGGGCGCCTGTCAGGGCTCGTTCTGCGCCATGCGGGTGACCTCGCATCTTTACGATAGCGGCGTTTATGACAGCCCGGCGGGGCTGGAGGAAATGCGCGATTTCATCACCGAACGCTATCGCGGCGTGCGTCCGGTGCTCTGGGGAGCCGAGATGCCACAAGCCGAACTGGCCGAGATCCTGCATGTGGGGCTGGCCGGGCTCGATCTAAGGGAGGGCGAGGCATGAAACGCCAGACCCGCCGTGTGGAAACCCAGCTTGCCGTGATCGGTACCGGCATTGCCGGCGTGGCCGCCAGCCTGTTTGCCCGCGAGAAGGGGCTGAGCGTTGCCCAGTTCGGCCACTCCGGCGCGATGGCCTATACGACCGGCTATCTCGATCTGCTCGGGGTGATGCAGGGCAAAGTCATCGCCGATCCCTGGGCCGGGCTGGAGGCGCTGCGCGTTAGCGAGCCGCTGAATCCGCTGGCCCGGATCGACGAAGGCGACATCCGCGCGAGCCTTGCCGGATTTGTGGCGGCGTTGAACGAGATGGGGCTGGGCTATAGCGCGCCGGGCGCGCGAAACGTCACCGCCCTGCTGCCCTATGGGCTGGCGAAACCCACCCTGTCGGTACCCGAAACGATGCTGCCGGGGGCGCAGGCGCTGGCGACCCGCGCCCCTGCCCTGATTGTCGATTTCGAAGGGCTTCAGGGCTTTTCGGCCCGTGAATTTGCCACCAATATCGCCCCGCTCTGGCCCGGTCTGACCACCGCCCGGCTGGGTTTTCCGGGGATGGAAGGGCAGGTGGTATTTCCTGAGGTGATGGCCCGCGCGCTCGATACCAAGGCGGCGCGGCTGGCGCTGGCCGAGCTGATCCGGCCCCATATCGGCGAGGCGAGCCATGTTGGCCTGCCCGCGATCCTTGGCATTCACGCCCCCGATCAGGTGCGGGCCGAGCTGGAAGCCACGCTTGGTGTGACGCTGTTCGAGATCCCCACCATCCCGCCCGGCGTGCCAGGTATTCGACTGCGCGAAGCCTTCGAGCGCGAGTTGCCCCGGCGCGGCGTGCTGTTGGAGCCGAACCTGAAAGTGTCGGAGGTGGCGTTTGATACGGCGGGCGCCACCCTGAGGCTGGAGGGTGCGATGGAGGATCTGGAAGTGTGCGCCGACGCGGTGGTGCTGGCCACCGGGCGGTTCCTGTCGGGGGGGCTCGGCTCTGATCGCAACCAGATCCGCGAAACGCTTCTGGGCCTGCCGGTGGCGCAGCCCGAGGGGCGCGGCGGTTGGTATCGCCCCGATTACCTCGATGCGCGCGGCCATCCGGTAAACCGGCTGGGAGTGGCGGTCGATGAGCAGTTCCGCCCCATCGACGCCTCGGGGGTGCCTATTGATCTTCGTCTTTTTGCGGCGGGAGCCATACTGGCGGGGCAGGACTGGGTGCGCAGCCGGTCTGGGGCCGGTCTTGCTATTGCGACGGCCCGGCGCGCGGTGGATTTTACGTTGGGCGTGTGCGGTGCAGATTGAATGGGATTGGCGACTGCGCAGACAAAAAAACCGCCAGTCTTTCGACGGCGGCGTGTTCGTTAGATTTGGTTGCGGGGGTAGGATTTGAACCTACGACCTTCAGGTTATGAGCCTGACGAGCTACCGGGCTGCTCCACCCCGC
>JBNKIC010000012.1:0-10204 GCA_050290705.1 Paracoccaceae bacterium | reverse complement strand
GATCCCGCGAGACCGGGACAGCAGCTTCGAGCCGGAACTGGTGAAGAAAGGCCAGACGCGGATCGACGGGATGGATGACAAGATCATCGGCCTCTATGCCGCCGGTCTGACGGTGCGGGACATCCAGGCCCACCTGCTCGACCTCTATGGTCTGAAGGTCTCGCCCGACCTGATCTGCCGCGTCACCGATGCGGCGCTGGACGAGGTCCGGGAATGGCAGAGCCGGGCCCTGGAGCGGATGTATCCCATCGTGCTTTTTGGCGCCCTGCGGGTGAAGTTCCGCGACGCGGACAGCCGGACGGTGAAGAACAAGGCCGTCTACGTGGCCCTCGGCGTTACCCGCGATGGGAGCCGCTAGGTTCTGGGCCTGTGGATCGCCGAGAACGAAGGTGCCAAATTCTGGCTCTCGGTGATGAACGAGCTGAAGAACCGGGGCGTCCAGGACATCCTGATCGCCGTCGTGGACGGGCTCAAGGGCTTCCCTGACGCGATCACCGCCGCCTTTCCGGACGCCGTGGTACAGACCTGCATCTGTGCATCTGGAGCGCCATTCCCTGAACTTCTGCTCGTGGAAGGACCGCAAGGCTGTGGCCGCCGATCTGCGCCGGATTTACAGCGCCCCGACCGCCGGGGCGGCCGAGGCCGAGCTGGATGCCTTCGAGGAAAAATGGGCCGGGAAATACGCCTCCATAGCCCCGGCCTGGCGGCGGGCGTGGCAGGAGGTGATCCCGTTCTTCGGCTTCGATCCGGCGATCCGGCGATCCGGCGATCCGGAAAATCATCTACACGACGAATGCCATAGAAAGTCTAAACCGTGTGATCCGGAAATCCATCAAGACGCGGGGCTCATTCCCGACCGACGAGGCCGCAACCGAGTTGATCTACCTCGCCATCCGCAAACTCGAGAAGGTGGGCCGCAATGTCAGGGAATGGTTTGCAGCGCGCAATCAGTTCGCCATAATGTTCGGCGAGTGCTTCGACGCTTGAGTATCTGAAACCGCATGGGCCGGGCCAGATACACTGAGTTCATGACACTCCCAGAAGTCGGCGTGCATCGTATTCGATAGCCGCCAGCTCAGCACCTTGCGCGTTGCCCAGTCCATGATTGCCACCAAATACAGGAAGCCATTCCGCACTGGAACGAAGGTGATGTCGGCACACCAAACCTGGTTCGGACGGTCGATCACCATCTTCGCCATCAAGCGCCTGACGCGGTGACGGCCCACAACAACGCCCTCCCGGCGCAGATAAGCGACGATCTGGCGTGACCCGAAGAACGGATACTTGGTGAACACGCGGTCGATCTCTTTCATCTTCGACAGCGTTGCTGCATCTATTCCGACCGGCGTGTAGTAGAATGCCGACCGGCTCAGGCTCACCAGCTTACATTGCTGGCTGATACTCAGCTTGGGGTGGTCGAACTGGATCATCGACCGCTTCTTTGCCGGGCTCACCTTTTGAGCCCTTCCGACAAAAATCGTTCTCCACCGCCAGCCTCCCGATCTTGGCATGAAGCTCTTTGACTTCGGCCTCTGTTGGACCACTCTGCTTCCCGCCTGAGAACACGTCTGCCATCCCGTCGATTGCCTGCCGCTTCCAGGTGCTAACCTGGTTCGGGTAAACTGATGCTTCGCAGCGATCTCTTGTACGGTCTTGTCGCCCCGCAGCGCTTCCAACGCCACCTTGGCCTTAAACTGATCTGTAAAGTTCCGGCGCTTTGCCCTCTTCGTATCCCTTCAAAGATCTGGGATACACCTTAGCCGACTGTCCAGTTTTCTGGGACCACTTCACGCGCGGCTGGCCTAGGCCTTCCGAGCGATGTTGCACAGCACCTTTCCGTAGGCCGAAAGGATCATTTCCCATTCAAAGGCTTCGGCATGGCGTTGCCGCGCCGCCGCCTGAGCGCGCTGCATGACCGCATCATCTTTCAGGATCTCGGACATAGTGGCGCGCGCACCGTCTTCTCCGGTGAAGTAGAGATGCCCGTCGCCGGCGACCCAGCGATTGAACCGGTTGTCATGAGCGATCACCGCATTGCCAGCCCCCAGCGCTTCCACGAGCGAGGGGTTGGTGCCCCCCACCTGGTGGCCGTGCAAATAGGCGCGCGCATGATAGCGCAGCGCCGCCACCGCAGCCGGATCGTAGATCGCGCCCGGAAAGACCACCTGCGGGCCAGCCGCCGCCTGAACCTCGCGGTGATAGGCGTTGTCCGGATCGAACCGGCCGAGCACCACGCAATGGGCATCGGTTTCAAGCGCGGAAAAGCCCCGAACCATCTCCAGAATCGAGTTTTCCGGCTCGATCCGGGCGATGGAAATCAGATACCGCCCCGGCGTCACCCCAAGGGCCCTGACCGGCTCTTCAGAAGCTGTTTCGATCCGGTCCGACCCATAGGGAATCATCACCGGGGTCTTGAATGAGCGGCGGCCGACATGGCGGGCAATTTCCGGGTGATCGGCCACGGCGACGTTGCACAGATTGGCCCCGGCGACTTCGTTCAGAAAGAACCAGATACGCGCAGGCAGGCTCCATTTGGCCCGCTTCCATTCGATCCCATCCATATTCATCACCACCTTCCGGCCCTTCAGCCGTTCGAGGATGTTGAACACGGCGGTGTTGTAGCCCAGCACAAGGTCGATCCCCGGCTTGCGAAGGACATGGCGCACGCTGGCGAGGTCGAACTCCATCGTCCCGGTCGGCCCGCCACGATTGGGGCGGAAATGCACCCGCTCGATGCCTTCCCACGTATCCACCCACGGCCCGGCCTCGCCGTCGTCCTCCTGGCAGTAGACGGTGACGCTGTGGCCATGATCGCGCAGATAGGGTGCGAGACGGGCGGCAAAAGTCTCGAAGCCACCGTGAGCGGCGGGGATGCCGCGGATGCCGAGGATGTTAATGTGCATGGGGAACCTTTCAGGTATTCAACCCGCGAACAAAAGCATGTATCAATGTAGAGTTCCATGACCTTTTCCGCGAAGGATCATCATGACGTCGTACAATTCGACTGCTGTAGAAAAGCCGATAGGAAGACGTAGGATTGCGCTCCACGTTCAGGTTTTTTGGCTTTTCACAGTGCCAATTGTGGCTTTGATTGCATGGAAATTCTCAGAGGGCGAAAGTGCCGTCTTTTCCTTCAATGCCGCGGTCGCGTTTCTTGGATATTCTGTGCTGATGGTGTGGACTCTGCCCGCTCTGAAAGGACCGGGCATCGGATACCCATTGCAGGTAATTTCACTCATCTGGTTTATTGTATACGGCATAGGCGCCAGGGTTGCCGTTCGCGAGAATGACTTCACTGCGATCACGGTGACGTACTCCGCAGGCTTTGCCACTATGGCGCTCTCATTAGGCTATCTTCTGGGGAAGTATGGCTTCGGAAAAGGAAAGCAGATTGACTTGAGGCGACTGTCTCTTTCGTCGATGAGGCAGCGCGCCATTATGTTCGCGGTGCTTGCGGCGTTGGCCACACTGTATTTTGTCGCTGTCGGTGGCTTTCCGGCGCTTCACTCAAACGCGCTGGTCTATCGCTTTGAAGTGCGCGCCAAAGTTTCCAGCTACGTCGTCTTTATGCTGCGTTCCAGCCAGCTCCCACTCTATGTTTGGTGGGCCTTCTATCAACTTGGATACATTAGAAAAACCCACGGTAACATTGCGCGGATGTGGTTCGCCATCGCGCTTGTCCTATTCGTGAACTTCATTCCGGGTTGGCGCAACCCGCTTATGTTCATCGCGTTCAACCTGATCTTCATCAATATCTTGGCGAGTCCTCGAAAGTCTCGCCTGGGAATACTCATTCTGGGCGCCGGTTCGGCGGTTACAGTTCTCGCTATGGGTTTTGTGCGACTGTTGCGCCTTGCGCAGACTCAGACTGTGGATGCGATTGTGTATTTTTCAACGTTCACAACCGACCCGATAGCAATGTTTTTCCTCTGGGCGAGCGCCAATTTTTCAACATACACTCTGGGGTTCATTGCCGCTCTACGCATCTTTCCTGACACGGTGGGACATCTGTATGGCGGCGTAATGGCAACAACGCTGATGACCATGCTCCCGGGCAAGCAAGAATTGCTTGATGAGAAGCTCAAACGTTGGTCTGGAATGGAATTCGACGGTGGCGGCCTTAACCTCACAATCCTTGGCGAATCCTATGCGGACTTCGGCTATTTTGGCCTCATACTCTATCCGCTCTTGTATGGCCTCGTGCTCGGAATACTCATCCGCAACGCTGAACTCGCCCCGACACCTGCGCGGGTGCTGCTTGCAGCTTTCACTGCCAGTTCTCTGAGCCTCGGCAGCCTGACCGGATTGCTTTCTCTGTCGAGTTTCTGGGTGCTAGGCGGATTCTTGGTTTTCATTACTTTGGGCGAAAAGTTAAGGCCCTACCGCCGCCCGCTTGCCTCGACCAGCTGACCGATCCCCTCCTCCAGCGCCACCACCGGCTCCCAGCCGAGCTCGTCGCGGGCCCGGGTGATGTCCAGCACGATGGCGGGCGGGTCGAACGGGCGGGCCGGCTGGCGGTCGATGGCAAGGGTCTTGCCGGTGGCCGCCTCGATCATGCCGATCAGCTCGGCAAGCGAGGTGCCTCTGCCGTCGCCGCAGTTCCAGGTGCCTTCCGCGCCGGTCTCCACCGCCCGCAGCATCAGGCTGCTGAGGTCGTCGACATGGACGAAGTCGCGCACCGTGCTGCCGTCGCCGTAGAGCGTGGCCGTGTGTCCCGCCTCGATCATCCGCAGAAAGGTGGTGACGGCGCCGAGCTGACCCACCTTGTTCTGGCTCGGGCCGTAGGGGTTCGCCGGGCGGATCACCGCGACCGAAAAGCCGTGCTCGCGGGCGTAGAAGTCTAGGCTGGTCTCGATCGTCAGCTTGGTCAGCCCGTAGTGGCTGATCGGGTGGCGCGGGTGATCTTCGCGGATCGGCACGGTTTCCGGCACGCCGTAGATGGCGCCGCCGGAAGACAGGAACAGGATGTGGCGGTTGCCCTGCGCCCGCATCGCCTCGAGCAATTGCAGCATCGGCCGCAGGTTGCCGTCGATCTCCAGGAGCGGCTCGGCGCTGGAGCTCGAAGGTATGGTCGCGGAGGCGAGATGGCAGACGATGTCGGCCGCCGCGAGAAGATCCGGACGCGCGACGAGTGCCTCGATCCCGCCGGGAAGCCCTTCCACGTTGTCAGGCCACGCCTGCGCGCGCGAGACAACCGTGACTCGGTGTCCGCGCGACAGCAGGATCCGAACGAATGCGCGACCGACGAAGCCGTTACCGCCGATGACGAGAATGTTCATCTATCCCTCTTTCATAGGCATGCATCAGGTTTTTCAGACTGGTTTCATCGTTAAAAAGCGCATCCGAGTAGCTTTTGGCGTTACGACCCATGCGGCGAATTTCTTCAGGTTCCGCAGCAAGTCGGCGTATCGCTGCTGCCAATGCGCCAGGCTCGTCTGGCTCGAAAATCAAGCCACGCTCTCCGTCATCGACCAATTCGGTGATCCCCCCGCGGCGACTTCCGAGCACCGGCCGACCAAAGGCGAAGGCCTGATTGATCACATAGGGGAAGTTTTCGTGCCAGGTCGACGGCACTATTACAAAGCCTGCTCGCGCAAGGATCTCGTCGAGTTTCGATCCCCACTTCGGACCGAGGAATTCGACATTGTTCAGCCCCCGTTCGGCTACCCGCGCTCTCAGCATTTCTTCGTCCGGACCATTGCCGACGATCTTGATCTGATAGCCGTCGATATCTCCGGCTGCGTTGACGATCCGATCAACGCCCTTTTCGCCGATTAGCCGTCCAAAATAGAGGCCAAATGGTTCATAGGTGTCGCTAGCACTGTATTTCGCGCTGTCGAACGGGTTGAGCAGCTTGGACCAGCTGAGCGGCCGATCAGCCCAGAAGCTTTGTGTGGTCTCTGCAAGAAAGCTGCTGGAAAACGTGAAGTGGTCGATTTTTTGGTAAAGCCCCATGGCCGCATGGGTATAGGCCTCGATTGTCGAAGCAACGGAAAGAGCCCGACTGTCTTTCGCGCAAGCCTTCAGCGCACATTTGAAGAATTTCCCACCTTTGCAGGCGAAGCAGATTTCGTTTTCGGCGAAGAGTTTGTAATTCGGGCAGATATGTTTGTAATCGTTGAATGTGGCAACGACGGGCACGCCTTCAGCCACAGCCGCATCAATGATCGACAGGCTGAGATGCACGTTAATTGCAAAGATGTGCACAATATCAGGCTGAAAATCACGAATGATCTGACGAACCCGATCCCGTTTACCCCGAGAATAGATTGCCTCAGGCAGATTGAAGAGCTTGTTTAATGCGCCGCCGCTGTCATAGGCGGGGGCCTGCATCAAAATGAGATTTTCCGGGTCGTGCGGCTCGGGGTCGCCTGTGGCAACCAGCATGGTTTCGTGGCCAGCCTCGCGTAGCACACGCTCGGTCTCGCGGAAAAACACATCAGCGCCGCCGGTAAGCTTCCAAAATTTGTGGGCCAGAAGAATGCGCATCTTCACGCTTTCTCCGCGCGGGGAAGAACGTGATCCAGCTTGTCTTCATACCCCATCTGCGCGAGCACGTTGCAGAAGGGCGCAACCAGCTCTGGCATCAGTTCGAGCGGAGCATAGGCATCCTGTGCCGACAGAACGGTTTTGGCGTAATCGGTGAAAACCGGGTCGGTTGAAAGACCGCAATGCGCGGTAATCCGAGCCAGAACGTTCTCAGGGTCGGCGCACAGCTCTTCATAGCTGATTGCCAGAACTTCAGGATGGCCGGCAGCGGCGGCCTGCGCTTCGCGCATCGAGATTATCCACTCAACTGCTGCGCGGTCGCGGTGATCGGCGGCGGAGCGCAGACGGTCCTGTAAAGGGGCAAGATCGGCATGTTCCGGCACCAGCTGATCAACGATCAACTGCCATTTGCGTCCATCGCGGCCCCACCAATCATGGGTTTCGCCATCGAGTTTCTCGCCCTTGCGCTTCGACCAGCCTACCACCGACGAGCAGGTATCCACCCCGTCGCGCAGGATGGCGACAAAGCGGGCCTCGGGAAACAGGCGCAATACGAAGGGAATGCGGAAAATCAGCTCGGGATATTTGTCGACGACCCGCCGCGCCAGCCCAACCCGCATCGCACCGGAATAGATCCGGGCAATCCTGCGCGCCATTTCGGGTGTTGCTTCGGCCGGATCGAGCCGACCCCATGCCGGCTGATCGGAATAGGAGCCGATCATGTCTTCGCCACCATGGGCATCGTGCCAGACCGCTTTCGGTTCATTCAGAAACACGGTGTCGCTGTGCATGGCGAAAAGCGTGCCCAGCACGGTGGTACCAGAACGGCCGGTGCCGATGATATAAATGGGCTGCCGTGCCCCTTTGCGCTCTGACAGAAGCTGTGCCAGCCGATAGCCCGCAAAAACCAACCCGTTGATCCACCGCCCCTTGGTGGTCAGCGGCCGCCCTTCGATCAGTGCCCAGGACAAGAGCCGGCCTGGCACTTTCAGCGGACGTTTCTTGAACATTGCCTTGTCAATCTGTGCCACCATTTTACACCTGCCTTTCACGTATTCTGGTGCGTAGCGCGCTGATCGCATCCACCGAAAATCCCAAATTCCGCCGGGTGGCCAACAAACTCAGCCCGCGGGCGAAGATCACCGCTGCCAATGTGCCGCAGGCAAGGCTTTCGGCACTACCTGCCAAAGCCCCCAGCACGATCAGCGCCGCGCCGATAGAGGTCCCCCAGATGCCGATCTGCATCGCCACCCGCTCATGACCACACATGGTCAGCATCAAATCGCTCGGCCCGAAAGCGCCGGTGACCAGCGCCGCCAGCAACAAGAGCCGCAACACCGGCGTTGCCGCGACAAATTCTGGCCCAAAGAGCTGCAACACCAGAGGTGCCAGCGCCCCCAGCGCGATCACCGCCGCGAGGGTCGGAAAAAATACCTGCAACGAGGCGCTTTGCGCAACCTGCCGCAACTCGGCCTGCCGCCCGGCGGCATGATGCCCCGAGAACAGCGGCCCCACGACGATGTTATAGCTGATCAGAAACAGCCCCGGCACCAGCGCCACCCGGTTGGCGGCGAAATAAAGTGCTGCCGCCTTCGGCCCGATCAATACGCCCGCCGCCACAACATCCAGATTGGTAAAGGCAATCGCGGTGATTGAGGCGGCCCAAAGCGGTAGCCGCGCTCGTTCCCAGGCCAGATCCCGCCCTGGAATCCGCTCTTGCAGCGCGCCGCGTAATATGCCCGGGACGCCAAGCCGGCGGCGCATCACCGCCCCCTGACCCAGAATTAGTAGCACCAGCACCCCGGCCAGCACGGCAAAAGCCAGCCAGAGAGGCACATCGCGACCGGTGCCGAAATAGACCGCCCCCAGCAGCAGCATACTGATCAGTCGCCAGAACACATCCTTGGGCAGGATCGCCAGCACGATCGAGCGATAGGCCCGCGCCAGATGCGCCTGCATATCGATCATGCCGGTCAGTGGCACGATGATCAGGCCAAACAGGATCAGCGGCACATTCTGCACCCACCCAAAAGCCCCCGCCACAAGCGCTGCCGCTGCCAACAGCAAGAACACGACGAAATTGCCGCTCAGCGCCAGTCGGAAGGCCCGGGCGATGGTCGTCACCGGCGGCGGCGCATCCGGCGCCTCGATCAACGGCGGCACAAAGCGCAAGAGCGCCATCCGCTGGCCAAGACTGCCGATCACCGAGAACAGCAAGCTGGCCGACATGATCGTGCCCACCGTGCCGAAATCGGCGACATTCATCATCCGCGCCAAGGCCACGACGAAAAGATAGGTCATCCCCGCTGCACCAATGCGCAGTAGGAAGCTTTTCCCCGCGAGCCTTCCGATTCCCGCCATCAACGCCTCCCCAGCCGTCTGCGAGCCCAGGACCAGGGATTACGCACCCGTCTGAGGTTCAGCGCCAGCGCGAGTGCCAGTTTGCAGGGCAACAGCAGCGCCCAGAACAACCGTGCCACAAAGCTGCCGCGCCGCCCCGACAGCGCATAGCCATACAGCATCAGCAGCGCTCCAGTCTCGGCCTCACAAATCCCGATTTCGGCATCCGACAGCCCCGCCTCCCAGGTCCCCACGCGCGAAGCATCCACCCCTGAGGCCCCGGCCTCGTCCTTGCGGTCCGAAGAACCGACACGGGCCACCTTCAGCATACCCGGCTCAAAATTCAGGCCAGTATGGCTGCACATGGCCCGCACACTTGCCTCAGGATCGGCGGTAACATCCTCAAACCTCAGCACCATTACCCTCGGATCTGCCGCCGCAGCATCACCCGCCGCCACCGCCTGCCGCCAGACCCTGGCTGTGACCAGCGGATGATAATTGGCCCAGGAGCGGATCGCCTCAAACAGCGGGATATCCGCGCCAAGGAACCGGCGGCGCCATTTTCCCTTTTGCGACAAAAGTACATCGCGCGGGTCGCGCAGCATGCAGATCACCCGCGCCTCCGGATAGGCGGCCAACAATTCGTGGATGTAGAACACATTGCGCGGCGTCTGGTCGATCGGGATCAGTTTGCCCGCCCGCTGCGCTTCCGCAAAACGCACAGCCTCAAACAAAGCCGCCGCACTGGTCTGCGGTTGCGCGGATACCAAGGCCTCCGCCTCGTCGCGGTAAGCTGTCCCCGCCCCGCCGTGGAAATAGCCATCGCGGATCACCGAGATCAGCCGCGCTGCCAATGCCCGCGCCCGCCCGGGCTCAAGCGGCTCGGGCGATGAGAACTTCTCGCCGGAAACCATCTGCTCGATGAAATGCAATTCGCGCAAATCGGCGGCCTGAGAATTCAACCCCAGGATGCGCGCAATCATCGTGGTGCCGCTGCGGCTGTTGCCCAATACAAAAATCTGGGAGGTCATTTACTCATCCCTGGGCCTTGTCAGCGAGCAGACCCGAAAGATATTTGCCATAGGCTGTCTTGCCGAAGGTCTCGGCATGTTGGCGCATTTGCGCGTTGTCGATCCAGCCCGCCTGATAGGCGATTTCTTCTGGGCAGCCCGATTGCATTCCCTGCCGCATCGAAAGCGTGCGCACGAAGTTGCCGGCATCGAGCAGCGAGCCGTGGGTGCCGGTATCGAGCCAGGCGTAACCACGCCCCATACGCTCGACCGAAAGCGTGCCATCGGCGAGATAGGTTTCCAGCAGCGTCACGATCTCAAGCTCGCCCCGCGCCGAGGGTTTTACCGCGCCCGCCCGGGTCGGG
>JBNKIC010000011.1:0-61600 GCA_050290705.1 Paracoccaceae bacterium | reverse complement strand
TATTGCCGTGCGCGGGGACATGAGGTGATGTTCATCTGCGCGACCGACGAGCATGGGACGCCGGCGGAAATCGCCGCGCAAAAGGCGGGCAAGCCGGTTGCGGAATATTGCGCCGAGATGTGGGAGGTTCAGAAGGAGCTTTCCGACGGCTTCCGCCTGTCCTTCGACAAGTTCGGTCGCTCCTCCTCGGCCCAGAACCGCGCGCTGACCCAGCATTTCGCCGGCAAGTTGGCCGAGAACGGGCTGATCGAGGAGGTGACCGAGCGGCAGGTCTATTCAAACGCCGACGGACGCTTCCTGCCCGACCGCTATATCGAGGGCACCTGCCCCAATTGCGGCTATGAGCGCGCGCGCGGTGATCAGTGCGAGGAATGCACCAAGCAGCTCGACCCGACCGACCTGATCGACGCGCGTTCGGCGATTTCGGGTTCGACCGATCTGGAAGTGCGCGAAACCAAGCATCTGTTCCTGAAGCAATCGGCGATGCGCGGCAAACTGCATGACTGGATCGACGCGAAAACCGACTGGCCGGTGCTGACCACCTCGATTGCCAAGAAATGGCTCGACGATGGCGACGGGCTGCAGGATCGCGGCATCACCCGCGACCTTGATTGGGGCATCGCGGTCAAGAAGGGCGATGAGCCCTGGCCGGGGATGGAAGGCAAAGTCTTCTACGTCTGGTTCGACGCGCCGATCGAATATATCGCCGCCACCGCCGAATGGGCCGAAGCCAATGGAAGTTCGGATTCTGCATGGGAACGCTGGTGGCGCACCGATAAAGGCGCCGAAGATGTTCGATATGTGGAATTCATGGGCAAGGACAATGTGCCCTTCCACACCCTGTCTTTCCCCGCCACGCTGATGGGCTCGAATGAGCCGTGGAAGCTGGTCGACTACATCAAGTCGTTCAACTACCTCAACTATGATGGCGGCCAGTTCTCGACCTCGCAGGGCCGCGGCGTGTTCATGGATCAGGCGCTGGAAATCCTGCCTGCCGATTACTGGCGCTGGTGGCTGCTGAGCCACGCCCCGGAAAACTCCGACAGCGAATTCACCTGGGAGAACTTCCAGGCCAGCGTGAACAAGGATCTGGCCGATGTGCTGGGCAACTTTGTCAGCCGGGTTACGAAGTTCTGCCGCTCGAAATTTGGCGAAGAGGTTCCGGCAGGCGGTGCGCTTGGCGAGGCCGAACAGGCGCTGATCGCCGATCTCACTGCGAAAATCGCCGAGTACGGCAAACTGATGGACGCGATGGAAGTACGCAAATCGGCCGCCGCTCTGCGGGCGATCTGGGCGGCAGGCAACGAATATCTGCAGGCCGCAGCGCCCTGGTCGGTGTTCAAGACCGATCCCGATCAGGCCGCCGCGATTGTGCGCTTCGCGCTGAACCTCATCCCGATCTATGCCGCGCTGTCTGCCCCCTTCATCCCCGATGCCGCCGTGAAAATGGCTGAGGCGATGGGCAGCAGCTTGGACTGGCCGGAAGATGTCGCCGCCGCCTTTGAGGCGCTCCCGGCGGGCCATGCGTTCAGCGTACCCGAAAACCTGTTCGCCAAGATCAGCGACGAAGAGCGCGAAGCCTGGGCGGCGAAATTCTCGGGTCAGCGCGACTGATACGAGCATTACAACAGGCAATCAGAACTGGCGCGACGTAACCCTGATGGTGCGTCGCGCTTTTCAGTTTCGCCGGATCGCGCTATAATTGCGGCGAGCAGAACCTGCGCTTGCGTCCTGTGACGGCGCCGGAAGACAGGTGCCGGGCAGGAGAAACGGATGAATTTGGACTTCAAACAGAAGCCGGTTCGGCTGGCAGGTGCTGGAAAATATGAGCTGCGCACCCAGTTCGGCGCCCTGCCCTGGCGCATTGCCGATGGCAAGGTTGAGATCCTGCTGATCACCTCGCGCGGCAGTGGGCGCTGGATCATCCCGAAGGGCTGGCCGATGGATGGTCAGACCCCGGCGGAGGCCGCCGCGACCGAGGCTTTTGAAGAAGCCGGGATCGAAGGTAAGCTTTCGCAGAATGTATTCGGGTTCTATGGCTACAGGAAACGTCTGGCCAAAGAGGGGCACGATCTGCCGATCATGGTCACGGTGTTTCCGCTGAAAGTGAAAAAGATGTGCAAATCCTGGCCCGAGAAGCAGGAGCGCACGCGCAAATGGATGAGCCGGAAAAAGGCTGCCAGCCTGGTGCGCGAACCGGAACTTGCCCGGATGATCCGGCTATTCGATCCGCGCAGAAACTGATAACCTTAGGTCCGGTGAGTGTTGCGCCGCTGCGATGATCGCGCGGGGCCAATTTGGGAATGGGTTGAACGGAAAAGCTTATGATCCGTTACGCATTGAAATGTTCCGAAGGGCACCGGTTTGAGAGCTGGTTCCAAAGCGCCACGGCCTTTGACGGGCTTCTGGCCGGCGGGCTTGTGACCTGCCCGGAATGCGGCATCGCGCGGGTCGAGAAAACCCTGATGGCGCCCGATGTGCTGTCGGCGCGCAAGGCGGATGCCCCGGAAAGTGCTGAACCGGACAGCGCGCCAGCCCCCGCCGCCCCCAGCACCAAGCCCAACCCCGAGGCAGAACAGGCGATTGCCGAGCTGAAACGCCGGATCGAGAGCGAAAGCGATTATGTCGGCGACAGTTTTGCCAAGGAAGCGCGCGCGATTCACGATGGCGAAGCCCCGGAACGAGCGATCTATGGCGAGGCGAGAGCTGACGAAGCCATCGCGCTGATCGAAGACGGCGTGCCGGTGGCGCCCCTGCCCTTTATCCCCAGCCGCAAAACCAACTGAACGCTCCCCGGGTTTCGGCCTGCCCCAGCGGAACGCGAGGCCGCGCGCCCTCTTGCCCTTTCCCTGCGCTATGCCTAGAACGCGCGGGATCGAACCAGACGCGGAGACCGGGGGCAGATGCCTATTCTGGTGATGAAATTCGGCGGCACCTCTGTCGCCACGCTTGATCGGATCGCGCGGGCCTCCAAACGGGTCGCGCGAGAAGTGGCCAATGGCTATGACGTGATTGTCATCGTTTCAGCCATGTCGGGCAAGACCAATGAGCTGGTCGGCTGGGTTGAAGAAACCTCGCCGCTGTTTGACGCGCGCGAATATGATGCGGTGGTCAGCTCTGGCGAACAGGTAACGGCCGGGCTGATGGCACTGCGCCTGCAGGAAATGGATATTCCCGCCCGCTCGTGGCAGGGCTGGCAGGTGCCGGTACAAACCACCTCGGTGCATTCGGCCGCCCGGATCCTGGATATTCCGCCGGAAAACATCATGGCGAAATTCGGTGAAGGCATGAAAGTGGCCGTGGTCGCGGGCTTTCAGGGCGTCAGCCCCGAGGGCCGGACCACCACGCTGGGCCGGGGTGGCTCGGATACCACCGCCGTGGCCTTTGCCGCCGCGTTTGGCGCCGACCGCTGCGATATCTATACCGATGTCGATGGCGTCTACACCACCGACCCGCGTATCGAAGATAAGGCGCGCAAGCTCGACAAGATCAGCTTTGAAGAGATGCTGGAACTTGCCAGCCTTGGCGCAAAAGTCCTGCAAACCCGCTCGGTCGAGCTTGCCATGCGCTACAAGGTGAAGCTGCGCGTGCTGTCGAGTTTTGAGGAATATGACCCGAATGCAGGCACGCTTGTCTGCGACGAGGAGGAAATCGTGGAACAGAATGCTGTAGCCGGTGTGGCCCCCAGCCGCGATGAAGCGAAAATGACCCTGATTTCGGTGGCCGACCGCCCCGGGATCGCCTCGGCGATCTTCACCCCGCTCGCCGAAGCCGGTGTGAACGTCGATATGATCGTGCAGAACATCTCGGAAGATGGCCGCACCGACATGACCTTCTCCTGCCCCACCAATCAGGTGGCCCGCGCCGAGAAGGCCCTGACCGAATCCAAGGAACGCGGCGAGATCAACTATCACGAACTGGTCGCCGATACCGATGTGGCGAAGGTTTCGATTGTTGGGATCGGGATGCGCAGCCAGGCCGGGATCGCGGCGAAAATGTTTGAGGTGCTCGCCAATGAGGGCATCAACATCAAGGTGATCACCACCTCCGAGATCAAAATCTCGGTGCTGATCGACCGCAAATACATGGAACTGGCCGTGCAGGCCCTGCACGACGCCTTCGATCTGGACAAGGCCAGCTGAGCCTTTCCAGCATCGCTTGCAAAACGCGCCCCGCCCCCTTGGGTGGGGCGTTTTTGTAAGCAGAAACATTCTGATACCCTGCGTTATTCCGCCCTGAGACAAAAGCTTCTGTTGGCAAGACGGGTCTGGGCCAATACTCTACCCAAGCGAGAATGACAGGGATAATCGTGGACCATCCGGGAGAGAGTAACAGCCGCAAACTGCTGGGCCGCCTGAAAGAGGCGCTGGCAGCGGATTCCGCCGGTCAGGAGCGGCTGGACCGGGTGACCGGCATCATTGCCGAGTCGATGGGGGTCGAGGTCTGCTCGATCTACCTGTTCCGCGATGCCGACACTCTGGAGCTTTGCGCCACCGAGGGCCTGAACCCCGCAGCCGTACACAAGACCCGGATGCGCGTCGGCGAGGGGCTTGTGGGGCGGGTTGCGCGCAAGAAAGCCTCAGTGAACGCCGCCGATGCCCCGGCGGAAAAGGGCTTCCGATACATGCCGGAAACCGGGGAAGAGGTGTTTTCCTCGTTCCTTGGCGTGCCGATCCAGCGGCTGGGCGATGTGCTGGGTGTTCTGGTCGTGCAATCGAAAACCGCGCGCGCCTTCTCGGGCGACGAGGTCTACGGCATGGAAGTGGTGGCCATGGTCATCGCCGAGATGACCGAGCTGGGTGCCTTTGTTGGCGAGGGCGCTGCCCTTGCCCCTCTGCACCGGCGCTCGACGCTGTTTCGCGGCGGGGTTGGGCAGGAAGGCAGCGCCATGGGCCATGTCTGGCTGCACGAGCCGCGCGTGGTGGTGACCAATCCGATTGCCGACGATCCGGCTGAAGAACTGCGCCGGCTCGATGAAGCCGTCGAGACGCTGCGCACCGCCGTAGACGAATTGCTCGCCACCGCCGATGGGGTGGACAAAGAGCAGATGCAGGTGCTCGAAACCTACCGGATGTTCGCCAATTCGCGCGGCTGGCGGCGGCGGATGGAAGAAGACATCGCGCGCGGCCTGTCGGCAGCGGCGGCGGTGGAGAAGGAACAATCGGCCACCCGTGCCCGGATGGCGGAAGTGCCCGATGCCTATCTGCGCGAACGGCTGCACGATCTGGATGACCTGTCCAACCGGCTGTTGCGCATCCTCACCGGCCAAGGCTCTGAGACCGGCGCGGAAATGCCCAGCGACCCGATCCTTGTGGCCAACAATATCGGCCCGGGTGAACTGCTCGAATATGGCCGCCACAAGCTCAAGGGCATCGTGCTGGGAGAAGGCTCGGTGGCCTCGCATGCGGCCATTGTGGCGCGCGCCTGGGCCATTCCGCTGATCGTGCATGCCGGACCAATCACCACCGAAGCGCTGAACGGCGACGTGGTGCTGGTGGATGGCGAACATGGCGTGGCGCATCTGCGCCCCGAAGACAGCGTGATCGACGCCTTCCGCGACAAGATCGCGATGGAGGCGGCGCAGCAGGAACGCTATGTCGACCTGCGCGACAAGCCCGCCGAAACCCTCGACGGCGTGCGGGTCCGGCTGACTATGAATGCCGGTCTGATGGCCGACCTGCCCTCGCTTGAAAGCTCGGGCGCCGAAGGGGTTGGGCTGTTCCGCACTGAGTTGCAATTCCTGATCCAGTCAAAAATGCCCCGGCGCGGCGAGCTGGCACGAGTCTATTCCAGCGTGCTCGACCGGGCTGGCGAGAAAGACGTGATCTTCCGCACCCTCGATATCGGCTCCGACAAGGTGCTGCCCTACATGAAGCCGCAGGACGAGCCCAATCCGGCGCTTGGCTGGCGGGCGATCCGCGTGGGGCTCGACAAGCCCGGGGTGATGCGGATGCAGGTGCAGGCGCTGATCCGGGCGACCGCAGGGCGCAGGCTGCACATCATGTTTCCCTTCATCGCGCAGCTTCAGGAATTTCGCGAAGCCCGCGCGCTGTTTTTCCGTGAGCTCGACCGCGAGCGGCGGATGGGCCATGTGCTGCCCACCGAGGTGAAAGTGGGCGCGATGCTCGAAACCCCGTCGCTGGCTTTCGCGCCCTCGCAGTTTTTCGACGAGGCCGATTTCATCTCGATCGGCGGCAACGATCTGAAACAGTTCTTTTTCGCCGCCGACCGCGAAAACGAACGGGTGCGACGGCGCTATGACACGCTGAACGTCTCGTTTCTGAACATCATCGAGATGGTCGTGCGCCGCTGCAACGAGGCGGGAACCCCGCTCAGTTTCTGCGGCGAAGATGCCGGGCGACCGATCGAGGCGGTGGTTTTTGCCGCGCTCGGGATGCGCACCCTGTCGATGCGCCCGGCCTCGATTGGGCCGGTCAAGCATCTCTTGCGCCGGATTGATCTGGGCGAGCTTCGCCGGATCGTTGACGATGCCCGTGCCACCGGCGCGCAATCGGTACGTCCGGCGGTGGTCGAGTACCTGTATCGCCCACAAAGCCGCGGCTGATTAAGCCGGAATTAACGCTAGCCCAGCACTCTGAGGGAAACCACAGAGGGGCAAAAAATGATTCTCATTTCGATCTTCACGGGCTTTCTGCTCGGCGGTCTTGCAGCGGCTTTGGCGCTGACCGGTCACGGCATGGTGCTTGCCGATATTGCCGGGCTGGCCATCGGCCTCATGATCGTGGCAGAGGCGAGCGTGATGCTGGCCGGCTTTGCCCAGCGGCACCATGCGCGGGTGCGGGTCTCCGCAAAGGCACGATAAGGCCGATGTTTTCCGCGCGCCCCTCTTTCCCACCGCTTTCAGCGCCGGAGGTTTGGTGCATTCGACCAGTTCTGCGCGCAAATGGGGCCAAATCTTTGCGGAAAGGCCGATGTTTCCCGCATTTCACCGAAATACGCCCGGATGATTGCTTTCTCCGGCACAGAGAGGGAGACTAGACTTGGACCGCACTTTTGACCCTTCCTGGCAGGCGGACATCAGTGCCGAGGGAAACGCTATGGTGTTGTTGCTTGTGTTTGTCGGCTTCGTTGTCGGCGTGGTTGCGGCAGGTATCGTCGTTTCAGCCGGGTTCGGCTGGATCTGGGCGGTGCTTGCCTATTGTGCCTTTGGCGCGCTTGCGGTGCTGATCACCGCCGCCATCATCCTGCTGCTGAGCGCCCGCAGCCCCGAACAGAAATCGGATTGTTCAACCGATACGAGGCTGGGTGGGAAATCGCTGTTCGCCTCGGCCTATGACCTTATGCAGCGCCTCGTGCATAACGCTGGCTAATCCAGACCTGCGCCGACACGCGCCCAACCGGGCCTAGGTGGCGTCCGCAGCCCCCGTCCAGCGCTGCACCTCGCCCGTGACGCCATCCCAGGCGCCCTCTGCCAGCGCACAGCCCAGAACCCGCGCCGGATTGGTCGGCGGTGGCATGATCACACCAGAGAGCAGCGAAAAGCCGAAGCGGCTGTAATAGGGCGCGTCGCCCACCAGCATCACCCGTTGCCAGCCCAGCGCCTGCGCCTTGGCCAGGCTTTCGCGGATCAACAGCCCGCCCAGCCCTTCGCCCTGATGGGTCGGGTGCACGGCCACCGGCCCGAGCAGCAAGGCCGGAGCCACGCCGACATTCACCGGCCAGAACCGGATCGCGCCGCCGATTGTGCCGTCGGCGTCGCGCGCGATAAGGCATAAAGGCGCCACCGGGTCGATCCCGTCACGCAGCCGATAGGACGAAAGCGCCTCGCGCCCCGGGGCAAAACAGAGGTCGTAAAGCCCTTCGACCTCCCACCAGTCCTCTGATTTTTCCTCTGAAAGCGTAAACACCTGCCCGCCCTTCGCCGCTTGTCGCCGCCACGGCCTAGCATGGTGCACCGGGGTTTTCTACTGGTCGTTGAGGGCCTGTTCCTTTGCGTGCCCCTTCAGGCCGCAAACCGCGCCCCTGCCCCCTTCATGTTTGCGCTAAACTCGCTTATCCCCCGGGGGAACCACAAAGGACCAACCATGTTCTATCGCCCCGAAGACGGCCACAACCTGCCGCACAACCCGTTCAATGCGATCATCGCGCCGCGCCCGATCGGCTGGATCTCGACCCGCAGCACCGATGGGCTCGACAACCTCGCCCCCTACAGCTTCATCAACGGAGTGGCCTATGAGCCGCCGCAGGTGATGTTTGCCACCACCAGTGACAAACCCGACCGGCTGCGCGGCAAGGATACGCTGGGCAATATCGAACAAACCGGGGTGTTCTGCGTGAACTTGGTGGAAGAATTGGCGATCAAGGAAATGAACGCCTCGTCGGCCGCCCTGCCCGCAGGCCATGACGAATTTGCCGCCGCCAAGGTCAGCAAAGCCGCCTGCAAGGAAATCGCCTGCTCACGTGTGGTGCTGGCCCCCGCCGCGCTGGAATGCCGGATGACGCAGGTCGTCCAGATCAAGGGCGAGGCAAATTATGTGGTGTTTGGCGAAGTCGTCGGCGTGCATCTGCGCGACGATTGCCTGATCGACGGCAAGTTCGATGTGACTAGCTTTGGCCTCGTCGCCCGGCTGGGCTACCGCGATTACACCGTGATCCGCGACAAGTTCGAGCTGGAGCGTCCGGGAGAATAAAGCGGGCAACAGATCGGGCGGGCGCCGGTCCGGGGAGTGGCGCACCAAAGCCTTGCCGTGCCGCCATTTATACCCGCAACAAACTGCCTGCCTTCCCGCGTGTCGCAAGGCCGCAAAAGCGCCAGTCCGGGGGACGGACCGGCGCTCGCCCGGCGCCAGAAGGCGCTATTCGGGCGGCGATGTGCAGCCCTTGCCCCAACGAAAAAAGGCGCCGCAACCGCGACGCCTTTTCGTTTTCCCGGGCTTCCCGGATCAGTGCGCGCCCAAGATCCCCGTGCGAACCGAGTAATCAACCGCGATCTCGTAATCCGGGTCATCGTCGCTATCGACCATCAGATGCCCGGCCTTGGTCAGGAGCTTGTGGCAATCATGGCTGAGATGGCGCAGCTGCAGTTTCTTGCCCGCGCCCTCGTATTTCCCGGCAATGGCCTCGATGGCCTGCAGGGCGGATTGGTCTACCACCCGGCTATCGGCAAAATCCACCACCACTTTCGCAGGATCGCCCGCCACGTCGAAGACCTCAGTGAATCCATCGGTGGAACCAAAGAACAGCGGCCCCTGGATCTGATAGACCTTGGCGCCTTCCGGCGAGATATAGCTTTTCGCGTGGATGCGTTTGGCGTTGTTCCAGGCATAGGCCAGAGCCGAAACGATCACCCCGACCACAACCGCAGTGGCAAGATCTTCGGCCACGGTCACGCCGGTGACCAGCACGATCACGAAGGCATCGGTCAGCGGCACGCGGGTGAGGATCTTCAGCGAGTTCCAGGCAAAGGTGCCGATCACCACCATGAACATCACGCCAACAAGCGCGGCCAGCGGGATTTTCTCGATCAGCGGCGAGGCAAAGAGGATGAAGCTGAGCAGGAACAGCGCTGCCGCCACGCCCGCGATCCGCGTGCGCCCGCCGGATTTCACATTGATCATGCTCTGGCCGATCATCGCGCAGCCGCCCATCCCGCCAAAGAACCCGGTGATGATATTGGCGCTGCCCTGCGCAATGCATTCCTGGCTGGCGCCACCGCGCTGGCCGGTCATCTCGCCCACCAGGTTCAGCGTCAGCAGGCTTTCGATCAGGCCAACAGCGGCAAGGATCACCGCATAGGGCAGGATAATCTGCAGCGTTTCAAAGTTCAGCGGCACCATCGGGATGTGAAAACCCGGCAGGCCGCCCTTAATCGCCGCCATATCGCCGACGCGCGGCACGTCGATGCCAAAGCCGATCACTACGGCCGCCACCACCACGATCCCGGCCAGCGGCGCGGGGATGAGTTTGGTGAGTTTCGGCATCCCCCAGATCACCGCCATGGTCAGCCCGACCAGCCCAAGCATGGTGACGAGCGACACTCCGGAAAGCCATTCTTCGCCGCCCGATCCCGGCACTTTGAACTGTGTGAGCTGCGCGAGGAAAATCACGATGGCGAGCCCGTTCACAAAGCCCATCATCACCGGATGCGGCACCAGACGGATGAATTTCCCCCAATGCATGACACCCGCGGTCACCTGTAAGATGCCCATCAGCAGAACGGTCGCAAACAGGTATTCCACCCCGTGTTGCGCCACCAACGCCACCATCACCACGGCGAGCGCCCCGGTGGCCCCCGAGATCATCCCGGGCCGTCCACCGATCAGCGCGGTGACCAGCCCGACGATGAAGGCCGCATAGAGCCCGACCAGCGGGTTCACCCCGGCGACAAAGGCAAAGGCCACCGCCTCAGGCACCAGTGCCAGCGCCACGGTGAGGCCCGACAAAAGCTCGATCCGAATGCGCCCCAGCGACAGGGTTTCGGTCGGCGCCACACGCAGATCGGGGCGGATACGGTCGGCAAAACTTGCCAGCAAGGCTCTGGGCATGGGGACCTCTTTCGGGGGTGTCGTCAGTTGCAACGCGCTCATCTACATGGGTTTGCGACAAATGACCACAGTTTAGCCGCGAAAGCCTGCTCTGCATTCGGCGCAACGCCCGGGGTGGACCCGACGCGCGGAGTTTCCCATAAACGGGGCGGGCATAGAGGAGCGCGCATGGAACGGTTTCAAAGCTGGGCAGAGATCGAAGCCTTTGAAGACGCGCGCTTTGGCATCACCGGGCCGACCGAGGCTGAGGTGAAGCTGAAACAGGCGGTGGAACGCGGCGAACCCTGCCTGCTGGATGGGGTTCCGGGCCCCTATAACAAGACCTGCCCCAATGCGCCCAAAAGCTGGGATCACCTGGCAGGCGCGCGCCATATCCGCGCCGATGTGCTGCGGTTTTTCCTGCTGGGCAGTGCCTCAGATGCGCCGATCACCGAGAAAGGCACAAGCGTTGACGGGGCGTGGGTCAGCGGCAAGTTGGATATTTCCTATTGCCAGATCAGCGCCAATACCCTGTTGGCGAACAGTTATTTCGAACGTCGGCTGTCGGCTTCGGGTACCGCTTTCGGGGCCAATGTCAGCCTGAGCGGCAGCAACCTGCCCGCTTTTCACGCCGTCGGTGCGCGCATCGAGGGGCAGCTTTCGCTGGAAAAGATCAGCCTGCGCGGCGGGCATGACAAAACCCTGTTTCTGCAAAATGCCCGCATCGGCGGCGGGCTGTTTTTCCGGCGGGTACGGGCCTGCAAAGGCCAGCTTGATCTTAGCGCTGCGCAGGTGGCGCGGCTGGTGGATGACGAGGCCAGTTGGGATCAGGTCGAGCAGCTTTTTCTGGATGGATTCACCTATACCAGCCTGACCGGCAGCAGCACCTTTACCGATGCCGAGCGGCGGCTGGCCTGGCTGGCCAAGTCTGATCGCAGCGTCAGCAATTTCCGCCCCGCCCCCTATACCCAGCTTGCCAAGACCCTGAGCGCGATGGGCCATGCGAATGAAGCACGCAAGGTGCGCGTGGCGTTGGAGGGCAAGCTTTGGGAACATGCGCGCGACGAGCGACGGGTGACGCTGGATGGCTCGGTCGGTGCCGGGATCCGCAGCATCGGGGCCGATCTGATCAACGGGGTCACGTGGCTCTGGCAACAGTTTCTGCGCCTACTCATCGGCTATGGCTACAAGCCCACCCGCGCGCTCTGGGTGCTGGTGGTGCTGATCGGCGCGCTGAGTGTCACCGCGCAGAAGGCATGGGATGAGGGCGATTTCGCCCCCTCGGCCGGGGTGATCCTGAACAGTGACGCCTGGGCCGATGCCGATAGCGCGCCGAACCCGGCTGAGGCCTGGGGCGAGACCCCGGCGGGCAAGGATTGGGAGACGTTTTACCCGCTGACCTATGCCGCCGATGTGGTGATCCCGATCATCGAATTGGGGCAAACCGCGGCCTGGGCCCCCTCGACCAATCGCGGACCATGGGGCTGGCACCTGTGGTGGGCGCGCTGGGTGTTCACCGCCTTGGGCTGGATCGTCACTGCACTGGGGGCTGCTGCGATCAGCGGGATTATCCGGCGGGAGTGAGGGGCTTTTGCCCGAATAGCGCTGTAAGCGCCGGGCGAGCGCCGGTCCGTCCGCAGGACTGGCGCTATTGGGGCCTCTCGACACGCGGTGAGGCAGGCAGTTCGTGGCATGCATAAATTGGCGTCGCTCATAGGTATTGGTGCACCACTCCCCGGACCAGCGCTCGCCCGGCTGGCGCTTTGCCCAGAACATAAGCAGCCCGGTGCCTAAGGTGTTGTTCGGGCAGATGACTACCCTCCCCCTCTCGTTTTCCTGTTGAAATCCTCGCCACCTTTTGCAAGGTCGAAGCGCAGCTATCAGGGGGCGCATATGGAACGCATGATCGGCGTGATCGGTGGATCAGGGCTTTATGAAATCGACGGGCTGGAAGGCGCGGAATGGGTGCGGGTCGAGACCCCCTGGGGCGATCCGTCTGACGAGATTTTCACCGGCAGTCTGAACGGCGTCAAAATGGCCTTTCTGCCCCGGCACGGGCGCGGCCATGTGCATTCGCCCACCACGGTGCCCTACCGCGCCAATATCGACGCGATGAAACGGCTGGGGGTGACCGATCTGGTCTCGGTTTCGGCTTGCGGGTCGTTCCGCGAAGAGATGGCGCCGGGCGATTTCGTCATTGTCGATCAGTTCATCGACCGCACCTTTGCCCGCGAGAAAAGCTTTTTCGGCGATGGCCTAGTGGCGCATGTGAGCGTTGCCCATCCGACCTGCGGCAGCCTGTCGAAAACCTGCTCGGAAGCTGCCGAAAGCGCCGGTGTGAATGTGCATATGGGCGGCACCTATCTGGCGATGGAAGGCCCGCAGTTCTCGACATTGGCAGAGTCGAAGCTCTACCGCGAAGTCTGGGGCTGCGATGTGATCGGGATGACCAACATGCCCGAAGCCAAACTCGCCCGCGAGGCTGAGCTTTGCTATGCCTCCATCGCCATGGTCACGGATTACGATAGCTGGCATCCCGATCACGGTGCGGTGGATATTTCCGATATCATCGCCACCCTCGGCGCCAATTCCGATGCCGCCCGGCGGCTGATCGCCGCTCTGCCGGGGCTTCTGGGTAAAACCCACGAGACCTGCCCGCATGGCTGTGACACGGCGCTGGAATACGCCATCATGACCGCCCCCGACAAACGCGACCCCGCGCTGGTGGCAAAACTCGATGCGGTTGCTGGCCGCGTTCTGAAAGGCTGACCTATGACCGCAAAGAAAACCGTCAAAGACTATATCCGCACCATCGTTGATTTTCCCCATGAGGGGATCATGTTTCGCGATGTCACCACGCTGTTTTCCGATCCGCGCGGCTTTCGCATGTGTATCGACCAGATGCTGCACCCCTATGCCGGGCAGCGCATCGACAAGGTGGTCGGGCTGGAGGCGCGCGGCTTCATCCTCGGCGGCGCCATCGCCCACCAGCTCAGCCTCGGCTTCGTGCCGATCCGCAAAAAGGGCAAGCTTCCCGGCGCGACGCTGAGCGAAGCCTATCAGCTCGAATATGGCGAAGCGGTGATGGAGATTCATGACGACGCGATCCAGCCGGGCGAGAAGGTGCTGGTGGTCGATGACCTGCTGGCCACCGGCGGTACGGCAGCGGCGGGCATCAAGCTGATCGAACGTCTGGGCGGCGAAATTGTCGGCTGTTCCTTCATCGTCGACCTGCCGGACCTGGGCGGGCGCAAGGTCTTGGAAAATCTTGGGATCGAGGTGGAAGTTTTGTGCGAATTCGAGGGCGCGTGAACCTCGCATTAACCTCTTCTCGGTAGAAAGTCCTTGGCTTGTGGGAGCAAGCCGCTGCTTGTGCACACGTGAAGTGCTACGCCCCGGTGTCACCCCGCCGGGGCGTTCTCTTTTTTGGGGGTGGAAAGCGCGCCGGAGTCGCCGAATTTATCTCAGCCAGACACGCGGCAGGTGCCCCTATGTGCTCGCCAACTCGGCCCGGATCAGCAGCAGAGCACCGCGCCGGGGTTCATGATACCGTTGGGGTCGAGTGCCGCCTTGATCGCGCGCATCGCCGCGAGTTTCGCCTTATCGCCGTAGCGCTCAAGATCGCTCACTTTCAACCGCCCCACCCCGTGTTCTGCCGAGAATGAGCCGTCGTAACCGGCCACGAGGTCATAGACCGCCTCGGCCAGATTGGCGCGCTGCGCAGCATAGGCGGCGCGGCTTTCGCCCTCGGGCGGGAAGATGTTGAAATGCAGGTTGCCGTCGCCGAGATGGCCGAAAGCGTTCACCCGGAACGGGCCAAGGGCGGCCAGTTTGGCTTGGGCCTCCTTGATGAAATCCGGGATCGCCGACAGGGGCAGCGAAATATCGTGCGACGAGATCGCACCGATGCGTTTGTTGGCTTCGGGGATCTGCTCGCGCATCTGCCAGAATGCCGCCCGCTGCGCCCCGGATTGCGCGATCAGCCCATCGGTGACCAGCCCCGCCGCCTGCCCGGCTTCAAACAGCTCGGCCAGCGCCGCCTCGGGATCATCCCCCGGCCCCAGCCCCAGCTCGATCAGCACCGCCCAATCGGGGATTTCGGCAAAGGGCGCACGGGCGGCACAGTCGGTCTCAGTGAGAAAGCGCATCCCCTGCCCCGAGATGAGTTCAAAGGCGGAAATCCCCGGCCCGATCAGCGCCTGCGCGGTGGCCAGCAGCCCCAGCGCCGCCGCCGGGCTGTCAACCACCAAGAGCGCCGTGCCGGTGCTCGCCGGGCGCGGATAGAGCCGCAGGCTTGCCGCCGTGATCACCCCCAGCGTGCCCTCGGCCCCGATCATCAGCCCGCGCAGATCGTAGCCAGTGTTGTCCTTGCGCAGCCGTTTCAGCCCGTGCCAGATCTGCCCGTCCGGCAGCACCGCTTCCAGCCCCAGACAGAGCTCGCGGGCATTGCCATAGCGCAGCACATTCACCCCGCCCGCATTGGTGGCGAGCGTGCCGCCGATCTGCGCCGTACCTTCGGCGGCCAGCGACAGCGGAAATAGCCGGTCGGCCGCCTCGGCCGCCGCCTGCACATCGGCCAGCACCGCGCCCGCCTCGGCGATCAGAACGTTTTCCTCCGGATAGACCGCGCGAATGGCCTTCATCCGTTCCAGCGACAGGATTACCGGCGCCGGGCCTTCCGGCAGCACCTGCCCACCCACAAGCCCGGTGCCACCGCCATAAGTCACCACGCCCACCCGCGCCGCATTGGCTTCGCGGATCACCGCTGCCACTTCTTCGGTGCTGCGCGGGGCCACCAGCAGCCCGCCCTGCCCGCGAAACAGCCCGCGCCGCTCTTCTAAGTATCGCGGCTCCAGTGGCCTCACCACGCCCTCCGGCAGGCGGGCAGCAAAGCTTTCATCGGCAGGGTTGAGCGGCGATCTGGTCATGGCGGAGAGAATGCACCCTTTCGCGGCACGCGCAACCGAAACGGCAGGGGTGATGCGGGATGGGAAAGGAAGGCGAAGGCTCAGCGCCCGGCCCGGTCAGCCTACATCGGTCTTCCCGCGCCGGTCGGCGCGCAGGTTGGCGTAGAGCACATGATTGCGCCAGCGGCCATTGATCTGCAGATAGCTCTGCGCCACGCCTTCGTATTTGTAGCCGACCTTTTCCAGCACCCCGCGCGAAGGGGCGTTTTCCGGCAGACAGCCCGCCTCCAACCGGCTGAGATCGAGCTCGGTAAAGGCGTAATGCACCAGCGCCTGCAGGGCCTCGCGCATATAGCCGTGGCGGGCGAAACGCTGACCGATCCAATAGCCGGTGGTGCCTGCCTGCGCCGGGCCACGGCGGATATTGTCGAGCGTCAGCGCGCCCAGAAGCGCCTGATCGTTGCGCCTAATCAGAAACAGCGGCACCGCCGAGCCCTGCGCAATCGAGCGATTGGACCAGTACACCCGGTTGGTGAAGTTCTTGCGGCTCAGATGGTCGGGGGCCCATGTTGGCTCCCACGGGGTCAGAAACTCCCGGCTTTCCTCGCGCAGCCGCGCCCATTCGTTATAGTCGCCATGCTGCGGAGGGCGCAGGGTCATGCGCTCGATTTCGATCCGAAGCCGCTTCCCCCGGGCAAACATCACGCAGCGAGCCTTTCACGCAGCTCGGCAAGTGCCGGAGCATCCGAGGCCGGGCCGTAAACCGCCATGGCGCTGCCCGCCCCCGTCACCAGCCGTTCGGCAAAGTCACGCAGGCCAGCAAGATTGACTGCGTCAATCTTTTCGACGGTTTCGGCCAGCGGGATGACACGGCCCCAGATCGAGATCTGACGCGCCAGACGTTCAGCCCGCGACGAGGCACTTTCAAGCCCCATCAGCAGCCCCGCCTTCATCTGCGCGCGGGACCGTTCGACCTCGACTTCGGTCATATCATCGACCGAGCGTTTCAGCTCGTCGATGGTCAGACGGGCAAGATCGGCGATCTCGTCTTTCGAGGTGCCGGCATAGATGGTGACCAGCCCGGTATCGGAATAGGCTCCGGCCTGCGCGTAGATCGTATAGCACAATCCGCGCTTTTCACGCGCTTCCTGGAACAATCGCGACGACATGCCCCCGCCCAGCACGCCCGCATAGGTCTGCACGGTATAGATATCGTCATCGGCATAGCCCGGCCCTTCCAGACCGAGGGTGAAATGCACCTGTTCCAGCTGCTTCACCTCGTTGCGCTCGCCGCCGACAAACCCGGCAGGCACGATCAGCCCGCTTTTACCGCGCGGCAACCCGCCAAAGGTCCGCTCGGCAAAGCGCATGACCTCGTCGTGGTCCACAGCCCCTGCCGCCGAAAGGATCATCCGCTCGGGTGCGTAATGCTCGGACACGAACTGGGCCAGATCATCGCGGCCAAAGCTGCGTACCCGCTCGGCGGGGCCCAGAATTGTGCGTCCGATTGGCTGATCAGGATAGGCCACTTCCTGCAGCCAGTCGAAAATCACGTCGTCCGGCGTGTCGAGCGCCTGGCCGATTTCCTGCAGGATCACCCCGCGTTCGACCTCAAGCTCGCGCGGATCGAAGATCGGGTTCAGAACGATATCCGAGATCACATCGAGCGCCAGCGGCACGTCGTTTTTCAGCACCCGCGCGTAATAGGCCGTGACCTCACGCGAGGTATAGGCGTTGAGATAGCCGCCCACATCTTCGATTTCTTCGGCGATCTGCAGAGCGCTGCGCCGCTTGGTGCCCTTGAACGCCATATGTTCAAGAAAATGCGCGATGCCGTTCTGCTCGACCCGTTCATGCCGCCCACCGGCGGTGACCCAGATGCCCAATGAGGCGCTTTCAAAGCCCTGCATCGGCTCGGTGACGACGCTGAAACCGTTGGCGAGAGTGTCGAAATGTACCGTGCTCATTGGCTAACCCGCTCGCGGATCAGCGCCTCCAGAGCGGCCAGATCATTGGGCACCCGGGTCACACGCTCGGGCTTGTCGAACAGATCGGCCATATGCGGGGGCAGCGGCGCGTCGGCACCCGACGCCTCTTTCACCGCCGCCGGGAACTTGGCCGGATGCGCAGTAGCGAGCGTGATCATCGGGGTGGTGCCCAGATGCTCCGAAGCAACCTTCACCCCAACCGCCGAATGCGGGCAGATCACTTCGCCCGTCGCCGCAAGCGTGGCCTTGATGGTGGCTTTGGTCTCCTCTTCCGAGGCCCGGCCCGAGGTAAAGCTGTCGCGCAGGTAATCAATCGCGCCCTGGCTGATGGCAAAGCCGCCCTTGGCCAGATCGGCCATCTGATCGGTCACCGCCGCGCCATCGCGCCCATAGGCATCAAACAGCACGCGCTCGAAGTTGGAGCTGACCTGAATATCCATCGACGGGCTGATCGAAGGCACCACTTCGGCGGTGGTATAGGCGCCGGTGGTCAGGGTGCGGTGCAGAATGTCGTTCTGGTTGGTGGCAATCACCAGCTCTTCAATCGGCAGGCCCATCTGACGGGCGATATAGCCCGCGAAAATGTCACCGAAATTGCCGGTGGGTACGGTGAAGCTCACCTTGCGATAAGGCGCGCCAAGGCTGACGGCGGAGGTGAAGTAATATACCACCTGCGCTAGCACCCGCGCCCAGTTGATCGAGTTCACCCCTGCGAGCTTCACCCCGTCGCGGAACTCGAAATCGTTGAACATATCCTTCAGCCGCGCCTGACAATCGTCAAAGGTGCCGTCGAGCGCGAGCGCATGCACGTTGCTTTCCGAGGGCGTGGTCATCTGGCGACGCTGCACCTCGCTGACCCGGCCATGCGGGAACAGGATCACCACATCGACGTTATCAAGCCCACGGAAGGCCTCGATGGCTGCCGAGCCGGTATCGCCCGAGGTGGCGCCGACAATCGTCACCCGCTCGCCACGCTTGGCCAGCGCCGCTTGAAACAGCTGACCGATCAGCTGCATGGCGAAATCCTTGAAGGCCAGCGTCGGGCCGTGGAACAGCTCCAGCAGGAAATGGTTGGGCCCGAGCTGCACCAGCGGCGCGCGGGCGGCATGGGCAAAGCCCGCATAGGCGCGCGCGATGATCCCGGTCAGCTCGTCATCGGTGAAGCTGTCGCCGATAAAGGGCCGCATCACCTTGAACGCGGTCTCTTCATAGCTCAGCCCAGCCAGCGCGGCGATCTCATCCGCGCTCATCACCGGTACGGTTTCGGGCACATAGAGCCCGCCATCGCGGGCCAGCCCCGACAGCATCGCCTCTTCAAAACTCAGAACCGGCGCGTTGCCGCGGGTCGATACGTATTTCATCCGCTTACCTCAGATTTTCCGGCGCCGTATACGCCAAAGCGCGAAGCCTGTCATCATCACCCAGGTCAGGGCGAAAAGAAACCAGGTCATCGCATATTCGAAATGCTTGTTTCGGACCCCTTCGGTGGAGACCGGCATCGGCAGGATCTCGGGATCGGTTGTGCTGCGGGCGATCACCAGCACCGGCTCGGTGCCCAGGGCCGCGGCCATCTTGGCCACATCGCGGGCATACCACCAGTTGCCGGCAGGATCGTCCTCGGGGGTAAAGCTCTCGCGCTCGTCGGGCCAATGCAGATTGCCGACCAGCGGCATCGCGCCAAAGCTGCGCAGCGCCTCGCGCTTTTCCGTCGGAACGAAGCCACGATCCACCATCACCCGCCGCCCGTCATCGGTGACAAAGGGCGAAATCAGCCGAAAGCCCGGGCCGAAATCGCGCGAGCTGACCAGTACGTCAAGCTCGGCAGGTTCGAAATGGCCGCTGATCTCGACCGGGCGATAGGGATCTTCCGCCTGACTGGGATGCGCAGGCAGCGGCCCCGGCGCGCTTGCGATCTTGTCGTTGATCTCGGCCAGCAGCGCCTCTTTCCAGTGCAGCCGTTGCAGCTGCCAGACGCCGAGGCTCACGAACAGGGCAAGCCCGGCGAGCAGCAGGAAGGCGGCTAGGATCTGACGACGCATCATATCTCCAACGAAAAGCGCGGAGGTCTCCCCCCGCGCCTACCAATCTCAATTCGCCGCGAAGGGCAACCCGGCTCAGGCTCCGCCCCAGATGTAGATGGCGAAGAACAGGAACAGCCAAACCACATCGACGAAGTGCCAGTACCAGGCGGCGGCTTCGAAGCCGACATGTTGTTCCTGGGTGAAATGGCCTTTCAGCGCACGGATCAGGCAGACGAACAGGAACAGCGTGCCGATGATGACGTGGAAGCCGTGGAAACCCGTCGCCATGAAGAAGGTGGCGCCGTAGATGTTGCCCGACAGACCAAAGGCGGCATGGGCGTATTCGTAGCCCTGGAAGAAGGTGAAGGTCATCCCCAGCAGGATGGCGATGATCAGCCCGTTCACCAGATCCTTGCGGTTGTTCTCGTGCACCAGCGCATGGTGGGCCCAAGTCACAGCCGCGCCCGACAAGAGCAGGATCAGCGTGTTGATGATCGGCAGATGCCACGGATCAAAGGTGTGAATCCCTTCGGGCGGCCAGGTGCCCATCACCTGCGGGTAGTTCTCGGCCATCGGGTAGAGGGCGTTCTTGAAGAAGGCCCAGAACCAGGCGACGAAGAACATCACTTCCGACATGATGAACAGGATGAAGCCGTAACGCAGGCCGATCCGCACCACCGGGGTGTGATCACCATGCTGGGCTTCGCTGATCACGTCCGACCACCACGCGAACGCGGTGAACAGCACGATGGCGAGGCCGACAAGGAACACAATCGGGCCCATCGAATGCATCCAGCGCACCGCGCCGAACAGCATAACAAAAGCCCCGGCTGCCGCGAGGAAGGGGTGCAGCGAAGGTGCCAGAATGTGGTAGTCGTGGTTTTTCGCGTGAGCCATGTTTCCGTCCCTGACCTTTTCTTCTTTTGCCGGGCGGGCCGCATTGCGCCTGCCCCGGTTTCTTACGTTCTCACTCGCCGACCCGAAGGTCGGCTTATTGGTTCACCACAGCCGGTGCGCTGACAGGCGCCGTCGCCGGTGAAATCGTGCTCAGTGCGTCGTACGGATCGCCGCCCAGCTTGGCCACGGTCAGACCGTAGACCAGCACCACGAAGACCAGCAGCACCACACCCAGCCCGACATTGCGGCTCAGCCGCCGGTGATGCAGTTCATGTTCAACCCGAATGGCCATATTACCAGCCTCCAAATCCGAAGGGCACCAGCGTTGCTTCGATCAGAAGCGCGCCGAAATGCAGGAACAGATAGGCAAGCGACAGCTTGAAGAAGCGGCGCTCTGCCAGATGATTATCGGCTTCCGAGGCCGCATCGTCGCGCCGCACGATCCCAAGCGCACCCTTGATGAACAGCGCATTCAGCACCAGTGCGGTGGCCATGTAGACCGGCCCGCCAATCGAGGTCAGGCCCAGCGCCACCGACACCACGGCCAGCGCGAAAGTGTAAACGAGGATATGCTTGCGCGTGGTCTCGCGGCCATGGGTGACGGTCAGCATCGGCACTTTGGCGCGGGCGTAATCGCCCTTCACGAACAATGCGAGCGACCAGAAATGCGGCGGTGTCCAGGCGAGGGTCAGCGCGAACATCAGCAGGCTTTCAAGGCTCACGCCACCGGTCGCCACGGCCCAGCCGATCATCGGAGGAAACGCCCCGGCGGCCCCGCCGATCACGATGTTCTGCGGCGTCGCACGCTTCAACCACATCGTGTAGATGACCACGTAAAAGAAGATGGTGAAGGCCAGAAGCCCGGCCGCCACGATGTTGCTGGCGAGCCAGAGCATCACCACCGCAATGCCCGACAGCGCTACGCCCAGCGCCAGCGCCTCGCCGGGCTCAACCTTGCCCGACGGGATCGGACGGTTCTGAGTGCGGCGCATCTGCCGGTCGATATCGGCATCCCACCACATGTTGAGGGCACCAGAGGCTCCGCCGCCCAAAGCGATGAACAGGATCGAAGAGAAGGCCACGACCGGGTTCACATGTACCGGCGCCACGGCCAGACCGACCAGCGCCGTGAACACGACAAGCGACATCACACGCGGTTTCAGCAGCGCGACGTAATCGCCAAAGCCGGCTTCCTTGTCGTGATCGAAAACGCTTGTATCGGTCATTGCTCTCTCCCGCCCCCCGTGGATCGACCGATTACTCGGTCGAAGCCAGTTCCACGGATTGCACCAGCGGTGCGGCTTGCGGTGCGCTTGCGAATTCCTGCTGCGCATCTTTCAGCCAGGCATCGTACTCTGCGGGCGTCACCGCTTTCACTTCGATCGGCATGTAGGCGTGGTCTTTGCCGCAAAGCTCGGAGCACTGACCGAAATAGATGCCTTCCATACCCGGCTCGACCGTGAACCACAGCTTCGCAACCCGGCCCGGCACCGCATCCTGCTTCACCCCGAACGAGGGGATGGTCCAGGAGTGGATCACGTCCGCTCCGGTGACTTCCATCACTACTTTCTTGCCGGTCGGCACCACCACCACGTTGTCGGTGGCGAGCTTGTAGAGGCTCGCGTCGTAGCCGTTTTCGGCCAGTTTGTCCTCAGCCAGCATGAAGGCATCAAAGCTGAACCCCTGCTCCGGGTATTCATAGGACCAGTACCACTGGTTGCCGGTCACCTTGATGGTCACGTCACCCTGCGGAATTTCCTGCTGTTTATACAGCACCGGCATCGAATTGGCGCCGATGACGACCAAGATGATCACCGGAACCAGCGTCCAGGCGATTTCGAGCGGAGTGTTATGGGTAAAGCGCTTCGGGGTCGGATTGGCCCGCGAATTGAAGCGCACAATCGTCCAGAGCATCAGAACGGCCACAAGGCCCGCAATGGCGACACTGATATAGAGAAGAAGGTTGTCGAGCCCCTGAGTGGCGGCCGCAACGTCGGTAGCCGCAGGCTGCAGACTGGTCAGGCCGGATTTCGGCTGCCCAATGACCTCAAGCTCTTGTGCCCGCACAGCGGTCGCCCCAAGAGTTGCCATAACCAAGGCCAGAGGCCGCAGGATCTTGTTCTGCATTCTGTTCTCCCTGCTGGGCGCTTTTGTCGCGCCTCCTGCGTCAGTTTCGCTGCTTGACTTCAGACAAGCATGTTGTCTCCCAAGCGGGAGAAACCATATTGAAGCCAAATGGACAAGATAAAATCGGTGCGAAACGGCCTCAGATGGGCTGATTTCGCGCCACTGAAAGGACCAACATGACCGAGGCCACCGCATTTCGCCCCTTCGACACCCATCTTGATCAGGATCGCGCGCTGAACCTGCTCAAGGCCGCGACCGAGGGGGCAGAGGATGGCGAGCTGTTTCTCGAACGGCGCCGGTCAGAGGCGCTGATTTTCGATGACGGGCGGCTGAAGACCGCGAGCTATGATGCCAGCGAAGGCTTTGGCCTCAGAGCGGTAAATGGTGAAACCGCAGGCTATGCCCATTCCAGCGAAATCTCGGAATCCGCGCTGAAACGCGCGGTTGAAACGGCACGGCTGGCGGTTGGTGCAGGCGGCGGAGTGCTGGGCGAAGGCCCGGCGCAGACGAATCGCCGCCTCTACACCGATGCCGACCCGATGAGTGATGCGGAATTTCCGGTGAAAATCGAAACCCTGCGCGAAATCGACGCCTATGCGCGCCAGATTGATCCGCGCGTCGTGCAGGTCTCAGCCACCATCGCCGCCTCGCTGCAAGAGGTCACCATCCTGCGGCCCGACGGGCATATGGTCTCTGATACCCGGCCGATGACCCGGGTCAGCGTTTCGGTGATTGTCGAGCAGGACGGGCGGCGCGAAAGCGGCAGCCATGGCGGCGGCGGGCGCGCGGCCTTGAGCCCGCTTCTGGCGCCGGATCAGTGGAAGGCGAATGTTGACGAGGCGCTGCGCATCGCGCTGGTCAATCTCGAAGCCGTGCCCGCCCCCGCCGGGCAGATGGACGTGGTTCTGGGCGCGGGTTGGCCGGGTATCCTATTGCACGAGGCGGTGGGCCACGGGCTGGAAGGCGATTTCAACCGCAAGGGCAGCTCGGCCTTTTCCGGGCTGGTCGGCCAGCAGGTGGCGGCGAAAGGCGTGACCGTGGTGGATGACGGCACCATTCCCGACCGGCGTGGCTCGCTGACCATCGACGACGAAGGCACCCCCTCGTCGCGCACCGTGCTGATCGAAGACGGCGTGCTGGTGGGCTATATGCAGGACCGCCAGAATGCCCGGCTGATGGGCGTGGACCCCACCGGCAACGGACGGCGTGAAAGCTATGCCCATATTCCGATGCCCCGGATGACCAACACCATCATGGAGGCAGGCACCGCCAGCCGTGACGAAGTGCTGGGCGAGCTGAAAGACGGGATCTATGCGGTGAATTTCGGCGGCGGGCAGGTGGATATCACCAACGGCAAATTCGTGTTTGCCTGCACCGAGGCTTACCGGGTGGAGAACGGCAAGATCGGCGCGCCGGTGAAAGGCGCCACCCTGATCGGCGACGGCCCCGCCGCGATGAAACGCATCCGCGCCATCGCCAACGACATGGCGCTCGATCCGGGCGTCGGCACCTGCGGCAAGGCCGGGCAATCGGTGCCGGTTGGCGTGGGCCAACCTACCCTGCTGATCGGCGGCCTCACCGTGGGCGGCTCGGCGGCGTAAGACCAGTGCCCCTTTCCGTACAAGGCCGGGAAGGGGCGCATCTGGCGCAGGGAGGGCGCTGAGGGGTGTTGCCTAATGCTTACGCGCTTGCATCAAAAAATTCCTAATCCGTTCACCGGTCGTTAACCAGTTTCGGCGCATGGTTAACCTGCAAGAGCGGAATCAGGCAGGCCAGTGGAAATTTTCCCTTCCCCCCACCCCCTCACCCCACCCCATAGCGAGGAAGATGTCCTCGCCTGGCTCCGCCTCTTGCGATCCCGCCGCGTTGGCACCTCCACCTTTTTCCGGCTTCTTGGCGAACATGGCTCCGCGCAGGCGGCGCTTGAGGTTTTGCCCGAGATTGCCCGCGCCGCCGGGGCCGGTAGCTATCAGCCCTGCCCGATGGCAGTGGCCGAGCAGGAAATGCGCGCGGCTCGCTATGCCGGGGCCAGCTTCATCGCCCATGGCAGCGACGACTATCCCGACCAGTTGACCGATCTCACCGATCCGCCGCCCTTTCTGTGGGCGATTGGCGATCCGTCGCTGCTGAAACGCCCGATCGTTGCCCTTGTCGGCGCCCGCAACGCTTCGTCCTTGGGCACGCGCATGGCGCGCAAACTGGCGGAAGAGCTGGGCGCGGCAGGTCATGTGATCGTTTCGGGCCTGGCCCGTGGCATCGACACCGCCGCGCATAAAGCCACGCTTGGCACCGGCGCCATCGCGGTTCTGGCCAGCGGGGTCGACGTGATCTATCCCAGCGAAAATGCCGTATTGGGTGAAGAGATCGGGCGCGACGGGCTGCGGCTTTCCGAAGCGCCGATGGGCACCTCGCCGCAAGCGCGGCATTTCCCGCAGCGCAACCGCATCATCTCGGGCCTCGCCCGCGCCGTGGTGGTGGTAGAAGCCGCCGCGCGCTCTGGCTCGCTGATCACCGCACGCATGGCGCTGGATCAGGGCCGCGACGTGTTCGCCGTGCCCGGCCACCCGTTCGATGCCCGCGCTTCTGGCTGCAACATGCTGATCCGCGATGGCGCCACACTGATCCGGGGCGCGGATGACGTGATCGAGGCGCTGGCGGCCCAGCCCCAGTCAGTTGAAATTGCTCCCGATGCCACGCCCACCATCCCTTCCCCGCCGCCCGAAACCCGCTCAAAGGCCGAGACCCGCCGCCTGCATCAGCAGATCCTCGATCGGCTCGGCCCCAGCCCGCTGGCCGAAGATCAGCTGATCCGCGATCTGTCGCTGCCTGCCGCCCGCGTCACCCCGGAACTGGTGAACCTTGAGCTGGACGGGCAGATCGAACGCCAGCCCGGCGGGCTGATCACCCGGCGAAAATAGCACCCGGCACCTGATTTCCGGCGGCAAACCGATGCCCTGCCGCCACACCCTGTTTGCTCCGGCCTTTCAGGCCGCACGTCCCCCGTTGCGGCGGCGGCCCCTAAGCGCCATTGACATTTCCATTGAACCGCACGCATCTAACGCCCCCAAGCCCGATCGCAGAGTCGAAAGGATTTTCATGCCCGTCGTCGTCGTCGAAAGCCCCGCCAAGGCGAAAACAATCAACAAGTATCTTGGCCCCGGCTACACGGTGCTCGCCTCTTATGGGCATGTGCGTGACCTTCCTGCGAAAGACGGTTCGGTCGATACCGAAAACGGCTTCGAGATGCAGTGGGAGGTCGGGACCGACAGCCGCAAGCATATCAAAGCCATCGTTGATGCGTTGAAAGACGATAACGCGCTCATCCTCGCAACTGACCCTGATCGCGAAGGCGAGGCGATTTCGTGGCACCTTGAGGAAACCCTGCGCAAGCGCAAGGCGATCAAGAAAGATACGCCGGTCAGCCGCGTGGTGTTCAACGCGATCACCAAATCGGCGGTGACCGAGGCGATGAAAAACCCGCGCGAGGTGGATACCCCGCTGGTCGATGCCTATCTGGCCCGCCGCGCGCTCGATTATCTTGTCGGCTTCAACCTGTCGCCGGTGCTCTGGCGCAAGCTGCCGGGCGCGCGGTCTGCCGGACGGGTGCAATCGGTCTGCCTGCGCCTCATCGTCGAGCGCGAGATGGAAATCGAAGCCTTCACCGCCCGCGAATACTGGAGCGTGTCCGCCGAGCTTGCCACCCCGCGGGGCCAGAGCTTCGAGGCGCGCCTTGTCAGCCTTGGCGGCAAAAAGCTCGACCGCTACGACATTCCGAACGAGACCGAAGCCAGCCTTGCGGTGCAGGCGGTGCAAAGCCGCGCGCTGAGCGTGCTTTCGGTTGAAGCCAAACCGGCCAGCCGCAACCCCTCGGCCCCGTTCATGACCTCGACGCTGCAACAAGAGGCCAGCCGCAAATACGGCTTTGGCGCGCGTCAGACGATGAACGCCGCCCAGCGCCTGTATGAAGCCGGGCACATCACCTATATGCGGACCGACGGCATCGACATGGCCCCCGAGGCCGTGATGGCGGCGCGTGAGGAAATTGGTCGCCGCTACGGTGCCGACTACGTGCCGAAAAGCCCGCGCATGTATAAAAACAAGGCCAAGAACGCCCAGGAAGCCCACGAATGTATCCGGCCCACCGATATGAGCATGGATGCGGGCAAGCTGGCCAAGCTCGAAGCCGATCAGCGCAAACTTTACGATCTGATCTGGAAGCGCACGCTGGCCTGTCAGATGGAAGGCGCCCGGCTTGAGCGCACCACGGTCGAAATCGGCTCGGAGGATGGTCAGGTTGGCCTGCGCGCCAACGGTCAGGTGGTGATGTTCGACGGCTTCATGAAAGTCTATGAAGAAGGCCGCGATGATGTGAATAACGGCGAAGGCGATGACGCCCGGCTGCCGCAGATCATGGAAGGCGAGCCCGCCGACAAGAAATCGGTGACCCCGGATCAGCATTTCACCCAGCCGCCGCCCCGCTATACCGAGGCGAGCCTGGTGAAACGGATGGAAGAGCTGGGGATCGGCCGCCCCTCGACCTATGCCTCGATCGTGACCACGATCCAGGAACGCGAATATGTCCGCAAGGAACAAAACCGGCTGATCCCGGAAGATAAGGGGCGTATCGTCACCATCTTCCTGCTCAACTTCTTCCGGCAATATGTGGGCTATGAGTTCACCGCGCATCTGGAAGAAGAGCTTGACGAAATCTCGGCTGGCGATCTGGATTACAAGGAAGTTCTGGCGAAGTTCTGGCGCGATTTCTCGGCCGCGATTGGCGAGACCTCAGAGCTGCGCATCTCGGAAGTGCTTGATAAGCTTGATGATGCTCTGGCCCCGCAGCTTTACCCGGAACGTGAAGACGGGAGCGATCCGCGCGCCTGCCCGGTCTGCGGCAATGGCAGCCTGCACCTGAAGACCTCGCGCACCGGCGGTTTTGTAGGCTGCTCGAACTATCCCGAATGCCGCTATACCCGCCCCATCGGTGGCGGCGAAGAAAATAGTGGCGACCGGGTGCTGGGCGAGGATCAGGGCGACGAGATCAGCCTGCGCTCTGGCCGGTTCGGCCCCTATGTGCAGCGCGGCGAAGCCACGGCAGAAAATCCCAAGCCGCCCCGCTCCAGCCTGCCCAAGGGCTGGCAAGCCGATGACATGGATCTGGAAAAGGCGCTGCGCCTTCTGGCCCTGCCCCGCGAAATCGGCCCGCATCCGGAAGACGGCGCGATGATCTCGGCCAATTTCGGTCGGTTCGGGCCCTATCTGATGCATAAGAAGCCCGACGACGCCAAGCCGGTCTATGCCAATTTGAAAGACCCCGCCGACGTGTTCGAGATCGGTATGAACCGCGCGGTTGAGCTGATCGACCACAAGCGCGCCAATCCGGGCCGCGGGCGCTCTGCGGCGGCTAAGCCCCTGAAAGAGCTGGGCGATCACCCCGAAAAGGGCGGCGCACTGAGCGTGATGGAAGGCCGTTATGGGCCTTACGTGAAGTGGGAAAAGGTCAACGCCACCCTGCCGAAAGACATGGATGCGCAGAGCATCACGCTGGAACAGGCGGTCGAGCTGGTGAACGCGAAAGCGTCCAAGGGCGGCAAGAAGAAAGCGGCGCCCAAGAAAACCGCCGCCAAGAAGCCTGCTGCCAAGAAAACCACGGCGAAAAAGGCTCCTGCGAAGAAAGCCCCGGCCAAGAAAGCCGCAAGCAAGGAAGACTGATCCCCGGATCAGCCTTCCTGACCGAGGGCCGTCACCTGCTCTGGCGCATCAATCGCCAGCGCCATTTCACAATGGAAATCCGTTGTTTCCGGCGAATAGGGCCGCGACGTTGCGCTTAGCGCCCGTCCCCCGCTGCAAAAATTTGCTCGAGGGGGCGGTCGAATCGGCCTGTCAGCCCGTCCTGCACCGCCCATAGGTAAAGCCTGAGAAACGCCCGGCGCGCACCTTTGTGATGGCGCAGCTTCAAGAGCCATTTCAGCAGGAAAACCGGCATCAGCGGCCAGAACCACGCCCCCGCCAGACGGCGATAGAGCAGGATCTGGTTGCGGTGATAGTAATAGGTCTTCCAAAGCGGCGTCAGGCGGCGGGCGCTGCCCTCGGCAAGCGAGGCGCAATCATGCTCGAAGCGGATGGTCGGGAAAAACCCCAGCGCCCCGCCCTGCTCGGTCAGGTTAAGCGTGTACTGCACGTCGTCGGAATAGATGAAATAGCGCGGATCTGGATAGCCCGCCCGTTCGATCGCGGCGCGTGACAGGAACAGCCCCACGAAGCTGGCCCAATCCACCCGCTGCGGGTCGGCAGCAAAGGCGGCCCGGTCAAGATGCACCGCATCGCGGCCCGTGAGGGCGAATCGGGCAAAGGCCAGCAGCCCTCGAAACGGGTTCAACGCCGGGCGATTGATCTCGCAGATCCGCCCATCGGGGTAGGTTACCGCCGCTGCCACCGCCTGCCAGCCGCTCATGTCAGCATTGTGAAACGCCGTGAGCGCGCCGGGCAGCGGGCGGGCATCATCGTCCATCACCATCACCCAATCGGGATCGAACCGGTCCATCGCCACCTGCAGCCCGAGAGCAAATCCGCCTGCCCCGCCAATATTCCGGGCGCTGGTTTCCACAATCAGCCGGGGGGCTGTCTGCGCCGCCAGCCATTCGGCACTGCCATCGGTTGAGGCATTATCGACGACCAGCACCGCGGCAAGCCTTTCCGGCGGGCTGTCTAAAAGGCGCATGATGGTCTTTTTCAACTGGTTCAACCGGTTATGTGTCACCACCACCGCTACCAGCCGAATCTGCCCCTGCCCCGTCTGCTGACCCGTCTGTGTCATGCCTGCCCTATCCGAATGCTTGAAGCGACCGGACCGCGTTTGCGTGGCAAAGTCAAACCCGTCAGCTCCACCCATCCGGTTTACAATCCAAAGCGACTATGGTCTGGTTGCGTCACACTCGCTCGCTCAGATGTCGCTTTTGTGCCTTTACTCGAGCGGGAAATCGCCCACGATGGGCGGTGACTGGCCACAAGAAGAACCGGCCAGCGAAGTACAACAGACCAGGGGGTTTATATGAACCATAAAAAATTCAGCATGCTGGGCGCTCTTAGCCTTGGCATTTCGGCGCTTGCCGTCACCACCGCCATGGCGGGTGAATGCGGCAAGGTCAGCATTGCCGACATGAACTGGGCCTCGGCCAACCTGATGGCCAATGTCGACGCCATCATCCTCAAAGAAGGCTATGGCTGCGATGTCGAGCTGGTGCCCGGCGCGACCGAAACCACCTTTGCTTCGATGAAAGAAAAAGGTCAGCCCGACGTGGCCGGCGAGCTCTGGATTAACGCCGTGCGTAATCCGCTGGAAGCCGCCTATGCCGAAGGCACCCTGCACAAGCTGGTCGACGGCCCGATCGAAGGCACCGGCGAAGGCTGGTGGCTGTCGCGTGACTTTGCTGACGCGCATCCGGAAATCACCACCGTTGAGCAGATGATCGAGCATCCGGAACTGGTGCCGTTCAACGAAGACCCGTCGAAAGGCGCCTTCATGGGCTGCCCGTCGGGCTGGGGCTGCCAGCTGAACAACCAAAACCTGTTCAAGGCCTTCGACATGGAAGCCAAAGGCTGGACGCTGGTCGATCCGGGCTCGGCTGCCGGTCTTGACGGTGCCATCGCCAAAGCCAGCGAACGCGGTGAGCCGTGGTTCGGCTACTACTGGTCGCCGACCTCGATGATCGGCAAATACAACCTGAAGTTCCTGCCCTTCGAAGTCGAATATGCCGGCGACGACAACTGGAACAACTGCATCACCAAACCGGAAGGCGAATGCCTCGATCCGCAGAAAACGGCTTGGGTGAAATCGGAAGTGAACACCGTCGTCACCGACCGCTTCTTCAAAGCTGGCGGCCCGGCCATCGACTACCTCAGCGCGCGGGTCTACCCGGCCGAAGTAATGGGCCAAATGCTCGTCTACATGGACGAAGAGCAGGCCACCGGTGAAGACGCCGCTTGGCACTTCCTGGAAACCAACGACACCTGGAAAGCCTGGGTGAGCCCGGAAGTGGCTGCAAAAGTCAAAGCTGCGTTCTGATCGCAGATGATCAATGAACGGGGGGCATCACCGCCCCCCGTTTTCCTTACAGCCCCGTCCGGACTGCCGCCCGGCGGAGCGTAAAATAATATAAGGCAATAGGGGGATAAGGATGCTCGAATTCCTGACCGAATTTCCTGAAATGGGCCGTGTGCCGCTTCGGGACTTTAAAAAAGGCATCGACAGTGCCTTTCTGGACTTTTCACGCGCCACCGGCGCCGGGCTGGAAGCGTTCTTTCACCCGCTCTTGATGTTCATGGTCTGGTTTCAGAATCTGCTGCTCTGGATCCCATGGCCGCTGATGATCGGCATTCTCGCCGCTATTGCCTGGCTGGGCTCGCGCAGCTGGAAAATCACCATAGGCACCATCGCGGCCTTCCTGGTGATCGGCTATTTCGGCATGTGGGAAGACACTATGGCGACGCTGGCCATCGTTTCGGTTGCCACGCTGGTCTGTATTGCCATCGGCATTCCGGTGGGCATCATCATGGCGCGGTCTGACCGGATGCAATCCATCATCACGCCGCTGCTTGACATCATGCAGACCATCCCCGCCTTTGTTTATCTGATCCCGGTTGTGATGCTCTTGGGGATCGGCAAGGTGCCCGGCCTGATTGCTGTGTGTATCTATGCCGCACCGCCGATCGTGCGTCTGACCAATCTGGGGATCCGTCTGGTGGATGCCGATGTGCTGGAAGCCGCCGATGCCTTTGGTGCCTCGTCGCGACAGAAGCTGTTTGGCGTGCAGGTGCCGCTGGCCCTGCCCAACATCTTTGCCGGCGTGAACCAGACCATCATGATGGCGCTGGCCATGGTCGTTGTGGCCTCGATGATCGGGGTGCAGGGGCTTGGCGTGCCGGTGCTGCAGGCGATTTCCAACCAATATCTGGCGCTTGGTATGATGAACGGTCTTGCGATCGTTGCCCTCGCCATCTTCTTTGACCGTGTGTCGCAAGCCTATGGCAAGCGGCTGCAGTCCTATCGCACGGGGCATGGCAATGACTGAACCGAAAATCCGTATCCGAAATCTCTACAAGATCTTTGGCAAAAACGCCGCGAAAATGCTGCCGCTGGTGCGCGACAAGGGCATGGGCAAAGACGAGTTGCTCGACACCCATAACCATGTGCTTGGCGTCAACAATGTCTCGCTCGACATCATGCCGAAGCAAATTCAGGTGGTGATGGGCCTGTCAGGCTCGGGTAAATCCACCCTGATCCGGCACATCAACCGGCTGATCGACCCGACCGGTGGCGAAGTGATCATCGACGGCGAAGATGTGCTGGGGATGAACGAGACGCAATTGCGCGATCTTCGGCGCCACAAGATGTCGATGGTGTTTCAGAAATTCGCGCTGCTGCCGCACCGCACCATCCGCGAAAATGTCGGCTATGGGCTTGAGGTGCAGGGCGTCGACGATGACGAAGCCGCCAAGCGCAGCCAGCACTGGATCGACCGGGTGGGCCTCTCGGGCTACGAAGACCATTATCCCGGCCAGCTCTCGGGTGGGATGCAGCAACGGGTGGGACTGGCACGCGGTCTGGCGACCGATGCCGATATCCTGCTGATGGACGAGGCGTTTTCGGCGCTCGATCCGCTGATCCGCTACGATATGCAGTCGATCCTTCTGGAATTGCAGAACGAGCTGCACAAGACCATCGTCTTCATCACCCACGATCTGGACGAAGCCCTGCGGCTTGGCGATGACATCGCCATTCTGCGTGACGGGGCGATGATCCAGCAGGGTGATGCGCAGGAAATCGTGCTGAAACCGGCGGATGATTACATCCGGGATTTCATCAAGGATATCAACCGCGCCAAGGTGATCCGCCTGCGTGCACTGGCCCGACCGCTGAATGGCACCATGCCTGAGAATGCGCCTGCCCTGCCCGCCGCGACGGTGCTGGAAGATGCAATGATAGCAATGGCTGACGCCCCCGGCCAAACGGTACTGGTCAACGGCACCGACGGCGCTCCGATGGGAACCGCCAATCTGACCGATGCCATTCAGGCATTGCACGGCTGAAACAAGGATCCCGGGCTTCTTGTCCGGGATCACTTTACTTTAAATTCACCATTAAGGCGAATTGTCGCACAGACGGACCATGTGCTATTGTGTGACTAGACATAGGAATGACATGCACGTCATGATGATGTCATGCAATTTGGGCAGGCTGACCCAGAAGGAGCTTAATGCTCCATAAAGGGTCGAATTGTAGTGCAGTAACGATGGCAGGTCCGGACCCGATGAGAGCAGGTTTTATCTGCGTGGGAGGCCAGGATGGATGAGAGTGTGATTTTTATCGGCGATCGCCTGAACGCAATTGGATACCGGAATGCAGGTATTCACAGCTATGTCCCAGCATCCTCAAGGCTCACCGAACGGGTTCTTGCCGAACGGAAAAGGTGCCGGATTCTGGCCATGACCGAAGCCGTTTTCAGTGCGCTGCCCGCTGATCTTGCGCGTGAGTTGCAGGAAGGCACCCAGCCGCGCCTGGCCATCGTGCCGGAACTGAAAGACGGCGCGGATGACGTGAATGTTCGCGAAACCCTCGACGCCTCACTGGCCCGGTTCGCCTGAGCGCAAAAGCCTTCGCTGCCCGGTGCGGCACAAGCTGCAAAGATCAATTTGGAATCCCATCCGCAAGGGCCGTGCGCGCTGGCGTGTGCCAGGTAGAGCCCTAGTCGGTGCTGAAGGCCACCGAACAGGCCACGCAGGGGTCGATGGCCAGCACATGCAGCTCGGCAGCCAGTAGATCGACCCGTGCCCCGATCAACCCCGTAGCGACCGGCCCCGTCGGGGCAAAATTCACTTCGGTCGGCGCGGTGATCTCGCAGCGCGTCACGATGCCGCCCGCGATTTCCATTTCATGCAAAAGCGGCCCACGGGCGGTTTCGACCTCGACCCGCCCCTGCCCGCTGTCGCGTATCGGCGCGCGCATGGGGGTGGCCTCAACCCCGGCCAGATGCGCCCGCATCGCTCCGGGCAATTGGGCAAGCTCTTCAACCGAAGCGGCCAGCCGCGCCGCCAGCCCGGCCCCATGGCGCGCCCGTATCGCCGCCACAGGCGGAGCCGCCCACTGCCGGGCAAGGCTGCCGGGCTCGGGCGCCTCATCGCTTGGCAAGGCCCCATAGGCCTCGATCCCGCGCCCGCGCAGGCTTTCTTGCAGTGCTGCCCCCAGATCCGCCTGAGACAGCACCGCGTCCAACTGGTCGAGAACCGCCTCAGCCGCCCCCCTGTCGGCTTCTGTCAGCCCTGCACCGGGCAGACGCCAGCCCGGCCCCAACAGTACGGTCTCTAACGCGCGTTCGGCAGCCAGCGCCGCGCGCACCGGTTCGGGCTGAAACGGCAGGCCCAGAACGCGCGGCCAGTGTAGGCCAAGGCGCAGGGTAATCTGGGCGAGCATTTCAGCCTGACGCATGAGATCGCGCGCCGCCTCGACCCCAGGTGCAGGTTCAAGCCCCAGCGCCGCCTCGGCCGCCCGAAGCGCAGCCACCGTCTGCGCCGTACCGCAAAGCGAAAACACCCGGCCAATAAGGGGGGTAACCTCATCAACCTTTCGACCTTCGAAGATCCGCGCGGGCTGGTCGGGCCGGGTCGACAGGATCTCAACCGCCGCCACCCGCCCCGCCTCGGCGGTCAGCGTCACCCGGATGGCACCGGCGGGATCGATTGCGGCAAACGTCATCTGAGACCCTCCGGCCCCAGAGTAGCACGCCCCACCTTCCGCGCCAGCCATGCAATGAAATGATGCCCCCAGAGGGAAACGTGCCTTCATTCGTCCGTCCTTTGCTTGGGCGAACTCTACACAAAAATGGAGGAGGTTTAGGGGCTCGGAGCCACCCTTCACCGCAGGAGATTTGACCGACGGCAAGGCGCGCCCAATTCTGAGATCGAGGCCATTTCCGTGTTTGTTTTAAAGCAGCCATCACCTTGGCTGCGGGCCCATATCGGCGATACGCATCCCAGGTTTATGGCTCGTCAACCTCCAGCACGAAATCCCCTTCGGAGATTGTGTTGCGAATGGCCTGGACGATCTCTGGGCGAAGTGTTGGGTCTTCGGGGCTGAAAACCCCGGTCATACTCAGAGCCTTGCGCAAATTGATATTGGTTCCGAGGAATTCAAGGGCGACGCGTGAGGCGCCAGGTTTGCGGCCACGGCGGGTTGGGCCGCCGGTTTGAATGCCCATCAGAAGATCAATATGCTGGCGGTAGGTCGGATAGAGCGTCATTTGTGTGACCGAATGCATCTGCAGGGTTTCGTATTCCATAATGTAGATACGGTCCGCCAGCTGCAGGATTGTGCCTTCATATTTGTTCACGACACTTGGCTGATCGCTGGAGGCGAGATGGAGCCGCTCAACGTTCTTCCAATAGCCATGACCGTTTTCCACGGTGATGGTTGCAAGCGAGCGGATGATCTGCCCTTTGAAGCCGAAGGAATAGAAATAGCGGAAATAGAAGCCTGCATATTTGTCCATCGGACGACTGCGCGCATACAATTTGTCCAGGTGGCGAAGCGGCCCCTCCATTGCTGTCTTGTCGATTGGACTGTCCCGCAAGTCGATGAGCACTTCAAACCGCTCCGGCGGCAGCAGGATTTCAGATTCACTCACACCAAAGAAAGCACACAACCTTCGCATATTGTGCCGCGAGGGATGCGATTGGCCCGCAAGATATTTGTTGAATTGCTGGCGGTTAATTCCAATGCGTCGGCATATTTCGGCGATCGAACGATGACGCGCGCAAAGGCTGGCGAGGTTTAGGGCAAAATCTGACATTACCCTTCGTAATCTGACGCTACTAAGCTGTCAATTTGCGCATGTTTCGGAATTTTGCGTGATAGAAAGGAAAAATCCAGACGAAAACGTGCGTCCGAGAATGTCCAAGGCAAAAAGACCACTTTTCGAACCGGTATCACGTCAGGCAGTTGGCGCACACGAGCCAAGCGCCAATATCCGAGCAAGCCTGGCCTTAACCATGCGAGCGTTGCTGGATCAAGGTGAGTGGCATCTTAAGACGCTGTAATGCAACGATAAAGTCAAGTTTGAAACGCACCGGATTACCGCGCAATTCCGCTCTCGGTCGGTCTGCCTTCCATGACGTCATAATACCTATGTCAGACAAGAACTGAAACGGTTGAACGGTACTCTCATCGCCAATGCATTCGCTATGTGACGCGATTTTAGAAACGAATCGCGAAAGCTAGCGAAATTGACGGTCTCGCATTGCAGTCGTTAGCCTGACTCAAAACAGGAACTTCAAGCGGAGGAGGAATCATGACTAATTTGAAAACCACTCGTCGCCACTTTCTGGCCTCGACCGGTGCGCTGACGGCCGCCGGACTGGTGTCTGGTATGCCGACAATATTGTGGGCTGCAGATGGCAAGGTGCTGCGCCTGCGTCTCGACAACGACATCAAGATCCTGGATCCGGGCTATATGGTCGGCGGTCCTTCGGTTGAAGCTCAGAAACAGTGCCTGCCCTTCCTGGCCGAATATGTCCGCGACGGCGATGCGGTCACATGGCAACCCACTGCTTACGTCAAGAAACTCGAGCAGCGTGACCCGACGCATATCGACTTCGAGCTCGTCGATGGTCTGATGTGGTCAGATGGCTACGGCAAGGTCATGGCCTCGGATGTGGCCTATTCCTATGAGCGCATGAAGGGCAGCGACTGGGGCGGATACTTCGATGCCCTGGACACGGTCGAAGTCACCGGTGAGCTCACCGGCACGCTGGTGCTCAAGCAGCCGTTCGCGCCGTTCTTCATGGTGACGCTCTGCCATGGGCCGGGCGCCATTGTCTGTGAAAAGGCCGTCGAAGACGCTGGCGGGAAGTTCACCGACACATTCCCGGCAACGTGCGGACCCTACACTCTGTCGACGGACGGCGGTCAGCGCGTGGTGTTTGAACTCGATCCGACCTGGAACGGCCCGATTCCCGACTTCGACCGTGTCGAGTGCAACATCATCCCCGAAATCAAAGCCTCTGAACTGGCCTTTGAAGCGGGTGAGCTGGATTGCACTTCGCTGGGGTCGGACACGCTGGCACGCTACAATAAGCAGATGCCGCCGAACACCAATCTCGCCACGGTTGGTGAGCTTCAATATCTGTGGCTGGGCATGAACACCCAGCACGAGAAGCTGAAAGACATCAAGGTTCGCAAGGCGATCCAATATGCGGTTGATGTCGACTCGATCCTTGCCGGTGCCTATTCCAACACCTCGGCAAAATCCAACGGCATCATTTGTCCGGGGCTCGTTGGGCACCGTGAGCAAAGCTCTTACAGCTACGATCCGGCCAAAGCCCGGGCGATGCTGGAAGAAGCTGGCGTTTCCGGCCTCAGCCTGACGCTGCGCACGCTCAACACCCAGGAACGGATGCTCACCGCCCAGATCATTCAGGCGAACCTCGCCGCGATCGGCATCACCGTGACCGTTCTGCCGATGGACAACGGTCCGTTTTGGGAAATGGGAGCTGAGTCCGCCGGCGACCAATGGCAAGACCTTGAGATCTGGCTGATGCGCTTCGGCACGGTTCCTGATCCCTACGAAGCAACTCAGTGGTTTGTTTCGAGCCAGGTTGGCATCTGGAACTGGGAACGCTGGACCGATCCGGAATTTGATCGGCTCTATGAAGAAGGTGTAGCCGAAACCGATACAGCCAAGCGGGCTGAGATCTATCTGCAAATGCAGCAGATCATGGAGGATACCGGCGCCTATGTCTGGATCAACCATGAACCCCAGGTCTTTGCCTATCGCGATGGTATAGAAATCAATGCCGCACCGTCGGGTGAGAAGAACTATCATCGGTTCAAATCCGTATGATACTTGCCCGGCGATATACCCCGGCGCGGCTTGATCGCGGCCCCCTTTCCAGGGGGCCGCGCCTATGACCGGATATCTTGTCAAACGTCTGGCCCTTTCCCTCGCAGTCATTCTGGCCGTCGTGCTGGTCCTTTTCTCGCTGCTGCACATGATCCCCGGCGATCCGGCGAGGATTGCCCTTGGGCCACGTGCAACGCCTGAAACAATCGCGCGCTATGCCGCCAAAATGCATCTGGACCAGCCCGTATGGAAACAGTTCATGATCTATGTGGGCGGCGTGGTCAGGGGCGACCTTGGCGTTGATGTTTTCTCCAACCGTCCGGTGACGTCGATCATCAAGGATCGTATCGGCTTTTCGCTGGCCCTTGTCTTCGCAAGCATGGGCTGGGCGGTTGTTCTTGGAATTCCGCTTGGCTGTCTTGCTGCCGTGAAACCAAATTCGTGGCTGGATCGCGTGACCGGTGTGCTCTCGGTGGGCACGATTGCCGTGCCAGCCTTTCTGGTATCGATCTGGATGCTTCTCATATTTGCCGTGAACTTGCACTGGTTGCCAGCCATTGGCGCAGGCGAACCCGGAGATTATCCAGATCAGCTTAGGCATTTGATCATGCCTGCTTTTGCGGTGGGATTGGGGTGGGTCGGCTACCTCGCACGGATGGTTCGCGCCTCGATGCTTGAAGTGATGGGCGAGCCCTATATTCGCTCCGCACGCGCCTTTGGCCTGAAGCCGAGTAAAGTCGTCTTTGGCTATGCGCTTCGGGTGGCGATTTTGCCCACCATCACGCTGATCGGCATGGGCTTTGGCGGGCTGATCTCGGCCACCGTTTTTGCCGAGATCATTTTCTCCAGACCCGGAATCGGCAAACTGATTTTCGACTCGGTGACGGACCGCAACTTCCCTGTGGTGCAAGGCGCCGTTCTGGTCGCGACGGTACTCTACATCGTCATCGTCCTTCTCTCCGACTTATTGATTGCGACCTTAGATGCCCGTGTCCGTGAATCATTCTGATCCCAAAGCTGGTCCCGGCGCTGCAGTCGCTTCCATTCCTCCCGTGGAAGAAGATAGCATGCGTGAATCTGCCGGGCGTGAGCGCCGGGAGAAGCTGAAACAGTTTCTCACCAACTGGCAGGCGGTGATTGGCCTCATCCTGGTCATCGGCTTTTTTATAAGTGCAATCTTTGCACATTGGTTGGCCCCCTATAATCCCAATGCCATGGATATCCCCGCGCGCCTTTCCGGACCAACGCTGACGCATCTGGCCGGAACGGATCAATTGGGTCGCGATACATTTTCGCGGATCATGTTTGGTGGACAGGTGGCCCTGAAAATCGCCGCGATAGGCGTTTCGGTTTCGCTGACGGTGGGTCTCATCCTCGGCATGATTTCGGGCTTTGGGCCACGTTGGCTGGACCATCTGCTGCTGCTGATATTCGATACGGTTCGCGCTTTCCCAACCATCGTCCTGGCGCTGGCAACCGTCGCGCTCACGGGCCCCAGCCTAGGCGTTGTGCTGACCATCGTCATTGTCACCTCGATCCCCAGTTATGCCCGCGTGGCGCGCACGGCGACCCTTGCGCTTCGCAATACGGATTTCATTGTGGCCGAGCGCTCGCTTGGTGCAGGGTTCGCCCGCATCCTCTTGCATCATGTCATGCCCAATGTGGTTGGCCCCTTGTTGATCCTCGCGGCGATGGACGTTCCTGTTGTCGTCACCGTGGAAGCGGGCCTGAGCTTCATTGGCCTTGGTGTTTTGCCGCCGACCGCCAGCTGGGGCACGATTTTGAACGAAGGCTATCTGGTCATCCGTGACACGCCCTGGATGGTCATCGCGGGTGGCATTCCACTCATCATGACAACGCTCGGCTTCACATTTCTCGGTGAAGCACTGCGCGACCTGTTTGACCCACGCATGGGAAGGGGGCGCTGATGGAAACGTTGCTCGACATTCGCGACCTTTCTCTTTCGTTCGGCACGACGCGCGGAAGCGTCAATGCCCTGCACGAGGTCAGTTTCCCTGTCCGCAAGGGCCGTATCATCGGCATTGTGGGCGAAAGCGGCTCAGGCAAAAGCACCATATTGTGGGCAATTCTCGGGCTTTTGGCCGGTAATGCCGAAGTAACGGATGGCGAGATCCTTTTTGAGGATCGCGACATGCTGAAATTGTCTGAGGCCGGGCTTCGTGCCGCGCGTGGAGAAGAGATCAGCGTCGTTTTTCAGGATCCGATGACGTCTCAGATCCCGGTTTTGACCTATGCGCGGCAGATGTTTGACATCCTCTATCGCCGTCCGAACATGTCGCGCGAGGAAAAGCGCTCTGCGGCAATCGATATGCTGAAGCGGGTCGGGATTCCCGATCCCGAGACGCGGATCGATCAATTTCCGCACCAGTTTTCAGGCGGCATGCGGCAACGCGCCGGAATTGGCATGGCCCTGCTGACCGGCCCCAAGCTTCTTCTCGCCGACGAGCCGACGACGGCTCTGGACGTCACGATGGAAGCGCAGATGATCCATCTGCTGCAGGATTTGCAGAGCGAATTTGGCGCAACAATCGTGGTCGTGTCGCATAATCTCGGGTTGATCGCGGAACTCTGCGACGATGTGGTTGTGATGTATGCCGGTGAAGTTGTTGAGGCTGGCGAGGTTCGCGACATTTTTCACAATGCCCGCCATCCCTATACGCGGGCCCTTCTGGAATGCGACCCTGCACGTGTAGAGGGCGTGACCCGGCGCTTGCCCGTGATCCCCGGCGACATTCCAGACCTGACCCTTCCGCGAAAAGGCTGCATTTATGCGCCGCGTTGCCAGCGTGCACTGCCAATATGCACCACGGTTGAACCCGCGGCCGCAGGCGCGGAGGATAACCGATTTGCCAGATGCCACCTTGTGGGCGGGCCGCATGCCGACCCGAGCTGGCCACCCCCTGCCGATGAACTGACCGTTGGAGCGGGCGAAGCCTCACTGCATACGCGCCCTGAAAAGGGAACAGCCCCGCTTTTGGATGTTCGCGATCTCAATGTGCGCTTTGCAACGATGGGTCCGCTTCGCGCGCGCTTGCGCGGTGTGTCCGACCCCTTTGTCGATGCCGTGCTCGATGTGAGCCTCTCGGTTCGCCCCGGCGAGACGGTCGGCCTTGTTGGTGAGAGCGGATCCGGCAAGACCACGCTTGGCCGCACAATTCTCAATCTGGTTCCTTCAAGCGCCGGGACCATAGGCTTTGAAGGCGTAGATGTCCGCAATATGCCTGAAAGCCGGTTCAAGCCGCTTCGGCGCGACATGGCGATGATGTTCCAGGATCCGGTCGGGTCTCTCAGCCCACGCAAATCCGTGCGCGCCCTCATTACCGAACCGCTTCTGATCCACGGTGTGAAAGGTGTGGACCTTGATGCCGAGGCCGAGCGTCTGGCTGATATGGTGCGCTTGCCCAAACAGTTTCTCACGCGATATCCGCATGAATTGTCCGGTGGGCAAGCGCGGCGCGTAGGGGTGGCGCGCGCCCTTGCGCTGAACCCGAAATTGATCATCGCGGATGAGCCGACGGCTGGTCTTGATGTTTCCGTGCAGGGCGAAATTCTGAACCTGATGGCCGAACTTCAGGCCAAATACGGATTGAGCTATCTGGTGATCACGCACAATTTGCCGGTCATTCGCCATATCGCCGATAGGCTGGCGATCATGTATCTCGGCCGCATTGTCGAGGAAGGCCCTACAGATCAGGTCTTTGCCAAGCCGCTTCATCCTTACACGCAAGCGCTGGTTGACGGCGTTCCCAAACCCGACCCGGATCACCGCCGCAAACATGTTTCCATCACCGGTGAAGTGCCCAGCCTTTTAAACAGACCTCAAGGTTGCGATTTTGCCACCCGCTGTCCCTATGCGCGGGAAACCTGCAAGAGCACAAAACCATCACATGTTCAGGCATCGGATGAACGCATCCATGCGTGCCTGTACCCCCTGACCTCGACATGACATCAACGGAGCTAGAATGAGCTACGCGATCTATATCGGCCGTGACCACACACCTGACGGCATTGCCTGGCTTGCGGGCTACGGCGACGAGCCATCAAGCCATTGGCTGGAGGTTGTTCCTCGCGGGACCTATGACAGCGGCGCATCAGTTGAAGTGGGCGTGGGCGGTGATGCCGACATGCCCGGGCACCGGACACACATGCCGGTCTCCGGTGATATCGCCCGCCATCTTCGCGTCAGCTACAGCTATTTCAGAGGTGTGCCCGCCCCCATCACCAATGGCGGCTTGAACGAACATGGCGTGGCGGTGCGTGATATCTGGTCGCCCTCACGCCCTGATCTTGTTGCCATGACACCGAAGGACCAGACCGGGCCAAACTATTCCGATCTCGCGCGGTTGGTTCTGGAACGCGCGCGCACCGCCCGCGAAGGGGTGGAGGTGATTGCTGACCTGATCGACAAGCACGGCTATTCCACCTATGGCGGCAATTGCCATATGATTGCCGACCCCGACGAAGCCTGGCTGATCATCGAATTTGCCGGTGGCCGAAAGCTTTGGGTGGCTGAAAAACTCGGCCCCTCCGACATCCGCGCTGCCCGTCCGGGATATATGGGAAAAATCACCGATACGACCGGTGAAAACTTCCTCTATCCGTCGCACTTTTTCGACACGGCAATTGAACAGGGCTGGTACGATCCGGCGCAAGGCCCCTTTGATGTTGACGCGATTTACGGCGAGGGCAAAGGCCCATATCCGGCCGTTGCCTGGATTGAGGGCGAAATGCGTGCCCGTGCCGCAAGGCCGGAAAAAATTCAGCGTGAAGATGTCTTCTGGGCGATTTCCACCGAGCGGTTGACCGGCGATGCGGCTGGCTATGGGCAGGCAGTGCCTTTGGTCCATCCCAGCCACGATGCCCTGCGCATGATGTGGCACGCTGCGGTTGGTCCCCTGGCCGCGCCCCTGACGCCGGTTTTCCTTGGTATGACAGGCGTACCGGATGAATACGCCCAGCATCGCTATCTGACCCAGGGTGAAGCCCACCGCTTTCTTGATCTTCGCAAGGAGAAAGAGAACCCCGATACCGTCTCCCATGTTGAGCAGGGGATCGAGGTGGCAGATAGCGCGGTCTATCAGTTCAAGCGTTTGATGCATCTGGTCTTTCAGGACAACTCCCTCATGGGCGAAGTGTCGGACCATTGGCGCAGAATGGAAGCAGATCTGGCAGATGACCTTCCAAACGCGTTGCGCAGCGCTGAGCTGTTGCTTGAAGCCGACGAACCCGACCTCGCAGCCAGGCTGCTAACCAACGAAAGCCACCGCTGGCTCAATATCGGCCTCGAAGATTGCAATGCCATCGTAAGCTCAGCCCACATCCGCCTTCGCCGAGCCGGAAGACTGAACCGAACCAAACGCCCCCACACGCCAGAACAACTCTGAAGGGGACGGGCCTCTATAAACGGGCAGCGTTCAACTGAGAGCGCCCCGTGCTTAGGTCAAGCATGAGCCAATGCAGTCATTGGCCTATGCTGCCCAGAAATATTTGCCGAGGGCGGCAGGGGTTATATCGAATAACCGCAATCGCCTCGCAGATGTTGAAAGCCGACCGTCTGCAAATGGTCCGGAGCTGACCTTGTCAGGCGAAAGCGAAAGGGTGTTGCTGCACAAGGGATGTTGTCAGTCATCTCGAGTGGCCGTCCGCCGCCATCGTTGCCCCTCCTCGCAGTCATTCCTACCATCCTGCTTGCTCAAGCGGGCTCGGGATCTCTTGCGGAAACCATCACGCGAAAGGGGCGGCTGATGTGCCGCCCCTTTCCTTTCTGTTGCCAGTGTCAGGCCTTGTATTCCTTCGACTTGAACGACACCGAACGGGCCTGCGGGGTGGCGTTCGCGAGTTTGCGGATGTTGCCCCATGTGTGCTTGTAGTCTGGCAGGACCAGCTCGTTCACGCCGGGGTTCACCACATTGCCCTGCGACCCTGCGGGCGAGCCGAACACCATCGCAACCTGGCCGGGCTTGGCAGTATCAGTCGGGTAGGCCATGCCCTGCGTTGCCCCGTTCTCGTTGTGGATCTCGACGAGGTCGCCAGCTCCGATCCCCAGACGCGCCATGTCACCTTCATGCATCTCGATGAAGGGATACGGGAAGCGGTCCTGGATGAAGTCGCTATCCTGATCCAGGAACTGGTTCTGCCAGAAGATGTTGGCCCGAACGTTGTTGATCCAGAACTCATGATTGGCTTCTTCACGCGCCTTGCCCGGCGCTTGCCAACCGCGCCATCCGGCGGCGCAGAACAGCGCTTTCTTGTCGTCGCGGCCATGCCGGTCGAAGCTGCCGTCCGCATAGAGCCGTTCAGTGCCGACCAGCGCGCCGTTCTCAAAACCGACGACCGGCTCCTGCACCCCATTATTGCCCATCGCACGCAGCCGCTCATAGGTCACATCCGGGTTGCCCTGGTTGTAGCCGTCCATGAAGGCGTCTTCCTCGGTCTGCCAGTCGTAGCCTGTGAACTGGTCGGCATAGGCATCGTTGCCCATTTCGCGCAGCACGCGTTCCATGTGCTGGGCGATCCCGGCAGCGATCAGGCAGTCGGGTTTGGAGTTGCCAAACGGGTCCATATAGCGCTCGGAGAGCCGCAAGCGGCGTTCGCCGTTCATCGAGGTGAGGTTCATCTCGTTCGCCTCGCAGGCGGGCAGCACCACATGGGCATTCTGGCCGATCTGGCTGTGGATGATGTCCGCATCGACAACGAAGATACCGCCAGCGTTGACCGCCGAGACGATGGCATCGACCATCTCTTCCCGGGTGCCCATGGCGGCCGCGTCCATCGCGTCTTTGACCATGTCGGCCCGGCGCTTAAGCGCGCGCTTGAACTGCGCGGCATTGAGCGTGGTCTTGTAATGGTCGCAGGCCCAGACATGATAGACCTTGCCGCCGCCGCGGATCAGCAACTGGTCGACATATTCCGCTGGCCGACCCACATGGGCGTCGGACGGGCGGTAATAGCCTTCCTGGTGCCCCCCCAAACGGCAGCAGCCACCGCCTTCGCGGCCGATATTTCCGGTCGCGAGCGAGATGTTCACCAGCGCGCCGATGGTGCGGTAGTTATCGTTGCCCCAGATGATGCCCTTTTCATAGGCGGTTACGCATTTGCGCCTTGCGCCATCATCATGCGGCTTGGCGATCCACTCGGCCGCCGTGATGATGTCGGCCTCGGGAACACCGCAAATCTCTGCGGCTTCTGCGGTCGTGGTCCGGCAGGTCTGCATCGCATAGTCGAGGCTGCCAAGCCCGCTGGGATGGGCCGAGTCCATGGCCACAGCTTCATCGCCCTGGAAGGTCGACCCCGCGATGAAATCCGCGTCGACCCAGCCGTTGTCGACGATATGGGTCAGCAGCGCGTTAAACAGTACCATGTCGCTGCCCGGGTTGATCGGCAAGTGCAGCACGTTTTCCTTGCCCGCCACCTGCTCGGCGGCGTTTACCGTAACCGTGCGGCGCGGATCCACCATGATGAACTTCGCCCCGTTCTGCAGCCCCGGCACCATGTGGTTGAGGAACAGGTTGGTTTGCGTTTCCAGCGAGTTGGCCCCGATCATGAAGATCGTGTCAGTCACCTCATAGTCGGAATAGCTGTAGTTCAGCTCGCCGACGCCCATGTCGCGGGTCGAGTGCACCTCGGAATTGTAGGCCGGGCGGTTGTGGATCCGGCAATTCTTGATCTTCATGCTGTCGAAGTAGAGCTTGCCGGTCGCCCAGGTGTTCTCATAGCCGCCAGCAGAGCCGCCGTGGTCGAACATCGACACGACAAGCTCGTCCTCGCCATAGTCACTCACGATCTTCGCGGTCACGCGGGCCACGAGATCGAGCGCGTCATCCCATGAGGTCGGCTGCCACACGCCGTTGCGCCAGACCAACGGGTCTGAGAGGCGCTGCTGCTGCGTGCCGGTCACGCGCGAGGGGCGGTTTTCGGCCATGCGCGCGCCACGGATCGAGCCAAGGCCCGAGTTGACCACGCATTCATGGTCAGGAACCACCGCGAGGTGCACGTCCTGTCCGTCTTGCTGAACCATATTGTACATCGACGGGGCAACCCAGACGCCATTGGCGCCCTGCTGCTCGTTCAGGTCGAGACCCAGCGCGTTGTCGATGGGCGTGCCCTGCTTGTTGCGCGGCCAGGTGTAAGCCTTGTAGCCGCACCCAACGATGCAATAGTGGCAGGTCACGTTATGGACCTTTGCATCCGCCGGCGGAATCGGCAGTCGGTCGATCTGTCTTTTGAAAGCCATGATGTTTCCTCCCCTCAGAGCACGTTGGACGGGCGACCGAAGATCAGGTCGCTGCAGCCCTCGGCATAGATGTCGCCCTTGTCATCGACGCGCAGCGTGAACTGCGGCAGGTTCTGCGTGGCGTGGCCCCAGATCTGCTGTCCGCCGGCCTCGGCGTCGAAGCGGGAATAGTGGCCGGGGCAGTTCAGGGATTTGTCGGCGCCGTTGTAGGTGAGATACCAGCCTTTATGCGGGCACAGCACCGAATAGGCGACGATATCGCCGTCGGGGCCAACTCCGCTTTCGACGGCGTGCCCCACTTTCAGCAAGATGCCGGGGCTGTCCGCGTCGGGATATTCGATATCCATCGGTTCATTGACGATCAGATCGGCAACGTTGCCCAGCCGGTTCGACGGGTAGTCGAGCTGCGCCGCGGCCGCGGCCGCCTCGGCCGGGGCGGCCGAAACCGTCGCCACCGCCGCACCTGCTGCGGCGAAGGCGCCGCCACGCATGAATTGCCGACGACCGACATCGACAAGCTTGTCGCACTTGTTACTCATTCTGTGTTCCTCCCTTTCTTATGGTCACCATGATAGCAGGGACAGAATGTCGCAGTTGCGGATCCGGATCGGGCGTAGCCGGGCGTAATATACTGAATTGTAAGGCAGTATTATTGGTGTTCGGATTTCCGAACAGCTTTGCCGCATTCCGATGAAATCACTCGGACAAGCCGGAAATCCCGAGCTTTTGCATCTTTTCCCAGAGCGTTGTCCGCGACACCCCGAGAAGCTTTGCGGCCTGCCCGACCTGACCTTTGGTTTGCTCCAGCGCCCCGACGATCTGCGCTTTCTCGGCTTTCTCGCGGGCCTGCGCCAGGGTCATGAAACCGTCAGTTCTGGTCAGTCGCTCGGGGAAAAGATCGACCGGCTGCAGCATGTCGCCACTCGCCGTTTCGACCCCGCGGATCAGGCGCGAGCGCAATTCGCGCCCGCCGCCGGGCCAGTCATGAAGCCGCACGGATTCTTCAGTCAACCGGCCAATACCGCTCAGGCGCGGCACCCGCCGGGCATTCGCCTTCTCAAACAACTGGTTCATCAACCAGACAGCATCCTCGGTCCGCTCGCCCAGCGGTGGGATCGGGATTTCCATCATGTCGAGACGGAAATACAGCTCGGCGCTGACCCCGCCACGGGCCACGAGCTCTTCCATCTCATAGCCGCAGGAGGCGATCAGCCGCCCCTCAAACCCGGCATCCAGAGCGGCGATAAGCCGGAGCTGGTCGTCTTCCTCCAATCGGCTCAGCCCATGCAGAAACAGCGTTCCCTCGCCGGTCTCGGCGATGGCGCCATGCTCGGAAAACAGCGCCGCGCCAATATCGGCTTCCCGCGCCAGATTGACCGGAACGAAGGGCGCGGCCTGCCGGTCGGAGGTTTCATGAATACGCCGCGCCACCAGCTCTTTGCCGGTGCCCGGACCTCCCCGGATCAGCACGGCGCGCCCCGAGCGGGCCGCTTTCAAAGCAAGGGCATCTACCCGCTGCGCGGCGGGGGAAATGCCAAGCAAGGGCGGCAGGTTCAGCTGGCTTGTGGCCGACAGAAGCAGCGTCAGGCGGTCAAGGAAATTCGCCATGTCGAAGGGCTTGGTAACATAATCCACCGCCCCGGCCTGGATCAGCCGCACCGCTTGTTCGATCCCGCCATGCCCGGTGATGAACAGGAACGGCGGCGGTGTCGAGGTTCGGTTCAGCGTGTTGAACAGCTCCTCGCCATTGCCGTCGGGCAGGCGAATGTCACAGATCACCGCGTCGATCGGCGCCCGTGGGGTACGCAGCGCGCCGATTGCCCGGGACACCTGTTTCAGCCACAGAACCTCGGCGCCTTCGATTTCAAGACGCTGCACGAGGGAGGCCCCCATGATGTCGTCATCCTCGACCAGCGCAATCCGGAACCCGTTCAGCATGGCGCAGATCCCTCTTTGCTGCGCACCGGAAGCGCGACCGTGATCACCGTCATCCCGCCGCGCCGGGCCGCTGTTAGCGATCCGCCGAGTTCCGCCACCAGATCGTGGACGAGCCTGAGCCCGACGCCGCCGCCGGGCTGAACCGGGCCGGACGACAGCAACCTGTATTCCGCTTCGGGCGAGAGGCCGCTGCCACTGTCGCCGATTTCGAGCTGCACGCCACCGGGCACAGCCGAGAGGCCAAATGTCACCGATCCTCCGATGCCCGCCGCCGATGAGGCGTTCAACAGAAGGTTCAGCGCGATCTGGCGCAGCGGGGCCGAGGCGAAGGGCGCCATCGTCGCGTCATCGACTTCGATCTGCCAATCGAGCCTTTGCTGTTGGCGTTTGATCTCGGGGCCGATCAGCAGGTGAAGATCGTCAAAATCCTCGTGGGTCAACGGGGCGCTGGACCGGTCCAGCCGGTTGTGGTCGAGCGTCGCGCGGGCAACGTCTCGCAAATGCTCCAACCCCCATTTCAACAGGCTCGCCGATTGCCGCACGACCTCCGGCCGGTCGGCATATTCGGTGATGGTGTCGGTCGCATTCAGAAGCCCCCCCAGCGGGTTGTTGATTTCGTGCGCGAGCGATGAGGACAGCCGACCAAGACTGACAAAGCGTTCTCTTTCGGCCAGACGACGCTCGGTTTCCGCCTTGGAATCAATGGCCTCGGCCATGAGGTTGTAGGTCTGCACAAGGCGCGAGACTTCGGTATCTCCACGCGGAATATCGCCCTGGGGGATTGGCTCTGGCGCGTGCGCGGTCTCGCGCATGCGTTGGGCCAGGCGGGTGATCGGGCGCAGCATCCGGCGCATCGCAAAATACCCCAGCAGAGCCAGCACACCCGTTGCCAGCGCGTTACCCAGCAGTAGGTAGCGGCCGGCGGTTCTGCGCTCAGATACCAGATCGGATACGTCCAACTCGGTGAAAATATCGCCCAATATCCGCCCCTGATAGATCAGCGGCGCGGTCAGGGCCAATCGGGTTCCGTCACCGATAATGCTCAAGCTGTCGGGCGACTGGACCTCATCAAGCCCCTCCGAAAGGATTGAATCGATTGGCGCGCGGCGCGGATCGGTGGCTGCGATCACGCGGCGGTTCCGGTCGATCACGGCGGTAAACACCATCCTCTGGTCTCCGCGCTCGCCCGATGCCCGTTTCAGGATGTCGTAAACCTCCCAAACATCTTCGCGCAGCACTTGTGGCCCAAGCGCGACCGACAGGCTTTCGACATGCAGCTTGGCAAGCTCCCGCAACCGGGCATCCTGAACCCGCGATAGGGTCACCAGAACCTGCTGCGAGGCGAGCACCCCGACCAGGATCATCAGGACAGCACCAAATAGCGGCACCCGCAGCGAAAGCGGTATGCGCGCCAGCGCCGCCATCAGCGGAGCGTCTCCAGATCCTTCATCCGGGCAAAAATCCCGTCAAAGAGCGAAGGATCGGCATCGGTGAACCCGTCGAGCTGCAAAAGCTGCAGCACCTCTGATCCAAGCTCGGTTTCGGAAAAGTCGAAAAGCGCGGTTTTGAACGCCTGCACAACCGGAGCTTCCAGCCGGTCCTGTCGCGTGCAAACCGGCGGAAAACCCAGCCATTCGGATTTCGACACCACCCGGGTTCTTGCGGTCAGTTCAGGCTCTTCGGCGGTCAATACTTCCCAGACATAGCCATCGACACTGCCCGATGTGACAAGCCCGTCAGCCACCGCGCGCACGACGTTTCTATGCCCATAGGTGTAGATCGCCCGGTGGAAAAACGTGTCTGGTGTTTCCCCCATCCGGGCGAGGTCGGACACGGTGACGAGGTAGCCGGAGTTCGAATCCGGATCGGAAAAGGCGTGGCTGCTCCCGCGCAAATCCTCGAGGGATGCGGCAGACGTGTCGGCTCCGGCAATCAGGTAGGATTGATACAGCGGCTGCCCACGCCAAACCGGAACCGCCAAGAGCGCCAGTGCATCGCGATGTTGCAGATAGGGGAAACCGCAAAGCCAGGCGGCATCCACCGCCCCTTCCAGTAAAAGCCCCGTCACCTCTTTATAGGTGCGTCGCTGTTCAAGCTCGATGGCAACCCCAAGCGAGGCTTCGAGGGCCTTCTGGATGGCGTCGATGACAATGGCGTTGTTGTCGAGAAAGACCGGCGTCAGGCCAAGGCGAAATGTCGTGCGCGCCAGCGCCGGCAGCGCCATGCACGACATCGCCGCGCCCGTGCTTGCCAAGACCGCTCGCCTGTTGATTACCGTCATGTCTCCTCCCCGAATGCGATGAGCGGTTTCACCATGGCGCTGCCCGCAAATGGCTTGCGAGGCGCCGGTACTCCTGGCGCTTGTCGGTGACGCCCTTCGGCGCTGCGGAATTCCTCACATTGGACCTCCTGGAAGCCTCCCATAAAGAACCGATGTTGTGAAGCGATCCGTCAAGCATGCCGCCCATGACCGGATGCCCAGTTGGGTGAAGTGCCGAGTGGAAACAGAGAAGTCGGTTTGCGGTATGCTTCGGGACGCGATCCGGCACCAGATCTGTGCAGACAGCCTCGCCCAGCCAACGCGGGGATGGGACATCAATGCGGCAACTATCGGTGACACCTATCAGACAAACCTGTCATGTCAGGAAATCGCTATTCCAAAGGTGTGTGTGGAGCAGTCTGTGTGGAAGATTCGTGAAAAAAACACCAAAATCAATGGAAATCCAGATAATTATGAAGATTTCGCTTGATTTTGGTGCCCCCAGAGAGACTCGAACTCCCGACCCTCTGATTACAAATCTTACGGTTCCCTATTTCGTGTAGTTTCACCCTGTTGCATGGAGTGCATTTTATCGTTGATAAACATTACCTTCCCATCAAATGCAGTTGCACGGAACCACTTCTGAATTCATGTTATGTGTGTGCCATGTGTGTGCCAGGTAGAAAAAATGCCAAAGCTGAAGATCGCGAAACGAAGCGTTGACGCCCTCAAGGTGACGGGGGAGCGTTATGTTGCGATGGATACAGAGCTTGCCGGATTCTGCGTGCGTGTCTCCACCGTGGGGCGCAAGGTCTACGGTTTCCGCTATCGCGCGGGCGGTGGTCGTTCTGGGCGGGCGCGGTGGTATACGATCGGCACGCACGGCGCGATAACGGCGGATCAAGCCCGGGACATTGCACGCGAGGTGGCTGCCGAGGTGGCCCGTGGCGGTGATCCAGCCGGAGAAAAGCGGGTCCGGCGAGACGCCCCAACGGTGAGCGACCTTCTGGATCTTTATCTTGCCGACCACGTGGAGAAGAAGAACAAGCCCAGCACTGCGAAGAATGCTCGCATTCTGGTGGATAAACTCATTCGCCCCGCATTGGGCCGATTGAAGGTGGCCGATACTACAGTCGGCGATGTGGCGAAATTCCACAGCGCGCATGCCAGCACGCCCTATCAGGCAAACCGGGCGCTCTCGGTGCTATCCAAGGCTTTCGCATTGTCAGAGGTGTGGGGGATGCGGCCCAACGGCTCCAATCCCTGTCGGATGGTCGAGCGGTTCAAAGAGCAGTCGCGAGAACGCTTTCTGAGCCCGGCTGAATTCAAGCGTCTTGGCAGTGTGCTAGCACAGGCGGAGCGCATGGAATTGCGCGTGAAGGACGAGGAAGATGGGGAACGGCTTGCCCATGTGAACCCCGAGGCCATCCGCGCCATTCGTCTTCTGATCTTCACGGGTGCGCGCGTGAGCGAAATTCTTGGGCTGCGCTGGGAATACATCGACCTGGAGACTGGGCGGGCGAACCTGCCCGATTCAAAGACGGGCAAGAAAGTGCTCCAGCTTCCCGCCCCCGCTCTTGGGGCTCTGGCGAATGCTGGGCGACCAGAGAGCGGAAAAGGCTTCGTGATCCGTGGCGGCGATGCTTCCAGCTCCGAGGCAGCATTGGTGAACCTTAAAGACCCGTGGCGCGTGATCCGCAAAGCGGCTGGGCTTGAAGATGTGCGCTTGCATGATCTGCGCCATGCCTTTGCATCCGTTGCGGCGGTGGGCGGGTTCTCACTTCCGATGATCGGCGCTCTACTCGGGCACCGCGAGACCCGGACAACTCAGCGCTATGCACACCTTGCGGATGACCCTCAGAAGGCAGCGGCGGATCAGATCGCGGGGCGGATCTCCGACGCCATGGGCGGTGCGGACGGTGGTGGCGTGGTGATCGAGCTGCGGGGAAAACGGTGACACCTGGTAGGCCGTGTCCCACAAGACACTATGCCGTTGCTGGCTGAATTTTTGACATTTGCAGTGCTCTATCTATCTCGGGTTTCCTGTAACTCTGTAATTTCGTAACCGGGCGACAAAAAGAACTGAGAAAACAATGCATAAGGAAGTTACGGTTTGACGGGCTTTCCATTACACAGCGTTTTCCGTTTTGTAACTCGACGCCCGAACCACAATTTCCACTTCGTTGATCGCCGAAGGGCGTTACAAAGTGGAATCGGGTGACAAGGGAATTTCCCGATCATTGGCAAGTCGCTAGCCAACGTCGCTTCGGTTTACTGGCGATATGGAGGGCAGTTAGATGAGTGACTTGGCACGGCAAAGCTTCCAACGTGGTCTTATTCCCGAGGAAGCCTTGTCGAACATTCGGGCCGTCAGCGCTCGAATTGAAAAGGCCTCTGAGCCGCTGCGGGCGAGCGCCGCGCATATTTCGGCAACGATGGCGTCATTGCAGTTACGTTTTCAGGAATTGGCCGCGCGAATAGAAATACACCAGCGGAGGGGCGGTCGGCCAAATCACTATCGCCGCCACGTGGTCATGGGCCAGCTTGCACTCGAATTGATCGAAAAAGGTGAGGCCAAAGGTCCCTTCGCTGCCGCTTCTCGTTTGGTAAAAGAATTCGGATACACAACTAATGAAGCCGATTACAAAGCCGCTGGTGGTGCGAAGGTGTGGGGCAACAGTGCGAGGGCTGCGCGGGATAGTCTGGTTCGGTATATGGAAGATGAGCTGTTGGATTAGTGTGTGTCCACGCAAAGCTGCATGTCATTCGGATAGCCTGAAACACGCCGACGCTATTCAACCGGCTTCGTTGCGTTTCACACCATAGCGGAGGGCGAAATGCCGGATCTGAAAGAAATGACCGATGAACAGCTCGCAGATGCGCCAGGAATGCCAGGTTCGATCGACTCCCACCTGCGTGAGATGGAATTCAGGCGGCGAGAGTTAAGGTTGGCGCGCGACACAGCGACAGCACAAATCAGAGCGGCAAAATGGACCACAATTTCGGCGATAATTATCGGCGTCTCGGTGTTTGTCTCGGCTGTAGGTCTTTGGCTGCAATATTCTTTCTCGTAGGCGGGCCGGACAGACTTTTCCGTTGCCGCAAGCGCTTCCTCATCGTTGCCTATGGGTGAGGTGTTCTGGGTCTAAGGACGAGTACCCACGGAAATGCTGCCGAGACCTAATTCCACTTCTGGGGGTTTTCGGTATTCCTTGCCAGGTTTTCGGAATCGTCGCTGACGGCAGTCATGGTGTTGCTTGGAGTTGTTAACAACAACCCTGGAGCGAGCACATGCTACAAGAACAATTCTCCGATGACCGGCTTTTGTCCCGGTCAGAAGTTCATACCCACTTCGGACTGACCCAGCGGTTCCTTGAGGTCTCTGCCATTCGCGGTGACGGGCCTCCTATGATTCGCGTTTCTCGCCGCGTGTATTATCGCGTGGGCGATCTGCGGGATTGGATCGGTTCCCGCCGCGTCGCGTCCACCTCGCAGGAGGTGGGGCAATGAGCGCGTATCGCCTGGACCGTGATGTGAGCTGGGCTGAGGCCGCTATCTTCACGGAAGTTGAAGGAAAGGGACAAGGCCAGTTCTTGGACTGGCATTCGAACAAAGGCGGTGCCAAAGACCGCCCGGTTCGGGGCTATGTCCATACGGTCACTAATCCGAAACCGCAGAAGGAAATGAAGCGCTTCTTCTTCACGGAAGAGGGCTTGCAAGAAGTGTTGTTGAGGCGCGATCTGTCGAAGCTCCTGCCGGGCCTTTGGCGGCTGGGCGTGATCGTTCGCCAGCGTGGGGACGGCGCTTCCTATGAGGCTACTGCATGGGTCTTCTCGCGCCTTTTCCGGGTGCCGTCCGAAGGCAAGTACCTCAGCCTCTATGAAATCGATCACGGCTCGCTCGCAGGTGCCATGCTCGCGGAGGCTGAATGATGGCGGAAGCGGAACGGATCACGCGGGCACTGGGCGGTGATTGGCGGGGCCACTCGGGCCTCGCCCCCTGCCCGATCTGCCAGCCGGAAGGTCGGCGCGATCAGCGCGCCCTTTCGCTTTCTGAAGGCGGCGGGCGGCTTTTGGTGCACTGCCACAAAAGCGGGTGCGAGGTGCTGCAGGAATTGCGGCGGCAGAACCTCACGGACAAGGGTGCTGGGCGGTCGGAGTATGACCCGGCTGCGGCCCAGCGCCAGAGGGATGAAGAACGCCGCAAACACGCCCAACGCCTCGCTAATGCGCACGCCCTGTTCAATACCGGGGTTTCCTGTGCGGGCACGCCCGCCCAAACCTATCTTGAAGCGCGTGGCATTGCCGGGATGCAGTTCAATAAGCTCCGGCGCACTTTGCGGTTTCACCCGTCTGCCCTTCACGGTCCCACAGGGCAGCACCTGCCCGCGATGCTGGCGCAAATCCGTGGGCCGAAAGGCGAGCCGCTTGGCATTCACCGGACGTTCCTGCGGCCCGATGGCAGTGGCAAGGCGGACGTGCCCTCGGCCAAAATGATGCTCGGGCCGTCGAGCGGTGGTGCGGTGCGCTTCGGCCCGGACAATCGGGTTATTGCCTTGGCTGAAGGCATTGAAACCACGCTTTCGGTGTCTCGCGCCTCGCGTCTGACCACGTGGGCGACGCTTTCCACCTCGGGCCTTAAGGGGCTGATCTTGCCGCCGTTGCCGGTGGCGGAGGTGATCGTGATTGCCGCTGATCATGATGAAGCGGGGATCTCGGCTGCGGAGGTTACAGCGGCGCGTCTTGAGTGCGAGGGACGGGCTGTCTCGGTGATCCATCCGCGCAAACCGGGAACTGACTTCAATGATCTGCTGGGCGAGGTGAGCAAATGAGTGAAAAGGACATCGCGCAGCAAGTCGAAGGCGCGAAAGAGGCGGCAGAGGCGAAATCGCAGGCGCGTGCTGGGCAGAGCGGAAAGGCCCGGCGTAAGACGAAACGTCGGGTGAATTTTCCGTTCAAGGTGGAAAACGGCCAGCTTTGGCGCGAACTCGAAATTGATGGGCCGGACGGCGAACCGCGCAAAAAGTGGGTGCCGTTTGGCACGGAAATCAATGTGCTCGCGCGCACGCGGAACCATGATGGTGAAGATCACGGGCGTTTGCTTGAGGTGATCGACGGTGACGGGGTTCCTCATATTTGGGCGATGCCTGCTTCCCTCATGGCAGGCGAGACAAAGGCTCTTGCAGGCAGGCTGATGGATATGGGTTGGGAGCCGTTGCCTGGCGCTGGCGCGCGGTGGCGCGCCCGTGCCTTTGACAGCTTGCTTGAATACCTGCTGGGGGCCGATCCGAAAGAGCGGGTACGGAGCGTTTCGACGGTGGGTTGGCACGGCTCTACCTTTGTGCTGCCGGATGAGACCTTTGGGGGCAGCTCGGACGGCGAACGGGTGATTTTGCAGAACGGTGAACGCATCGAGCATGCGTTCAAGGTCGCGGGTTCGGTGGTAGATTGGCGCGAGACTGTAGCGACGCTGGCCGAGGGGAATTCCCGTCTGGTGTTGGCTATCTCAAGCGCCTTTGCTGCGCCGCTGCTGAGCCTCACCGGCGACGATGGCGGCGGCTTTCATTTTCGCGGTGCTTCGTCGTCGGGCAAATCCACCACCCTTGTCGTGGCCGGTTCGGTTTGGGGCGGCGGTGAGCCGCGCGGGTATGTGCAGAGTTGGCGCGCTACTGACAACGCCCTTGAGGGGCTGGCGACCCTGCACAATGGGGCGTTGTTGTGCCTGGATGAGTTGAGCCAAGTGGACTCGTTTTCCGCTGGCGCATCGGCATACATGCTGGGCAACGGTTTCGGCAAAGCGCGCGCTGGGCGCGAAGGTCAGACCCGCAAGGGAGCGGAATGGCGCTTGCTGTTCCTGTCCACCGGTGAAATGGGCCTGGCCGACAAAATCAAGGAAAGCGGCAAACGTATTGCTGCGGGGATGGAGGTTCGGGTGATCGACCTCCCCGCCGATGCTGGCGCGCGGATGGGCTTGTTCGAGGATACTCACGGGGCCGATGATCCGGCGAGCTTTTCCAAGGTGCTTAAGGATGCCTCTGGGCGTTCCTATGGCATGCCCGCACGGGCCTTCCTCTCGCGGCTGGTGGAGGATTTGCCCGGCGCCCGCGAAGGCGTTGCAGAGCTGCGGAGAACGTTTGTTGATACCGTTTTGCCGCAAGAGCCGGATGGGCAGGTGCGCCGGGTTGCAGACCGTTTCGCCCTTGTCGCGGTTGCAGGTGAGTTGGCAACACGCTTCGGCATTACTGGCTGGTCTGAGGGCGCGGCGATCGAGGCGGCGCAGCGGTGTTTTTCCGATTGGCTGTTGGAGCGTGGCGGTTCCGGCGCGGGCGAGGTGGCCGACGCGGTGGAACGCCTTCGTCGCGTTATCGAGGCTGACGGGCACAGCCGGTTCCTGCCCTGGTGGCCGGACCCGCGCACTGTGATCCGCACCAACGCGCTGGGTTATGTGAAGCGCGCCGATGAGGCGCAACCAGACGTGCCGCCTGTGTATTTCTTTCACGGCTCCGGCCTCAAAGAGATTCTTACTGGTCTCGATATCAAGCGGATCGTTGAGGCATTGGGCGATATGGGCATTCTTGCGCGGCACGAGACGGCTGGCAGTGTTGCTCTCAACAAGGTGTACAAGGTTCCATATGAAAAAGCGTCGAAGCGCCTCTATGAGATCAACCTTGCGGCCCTGATGGGTGATGCGGCTGCGAGCGACGGTGCAGGCGATGAGTAACGCCAAGACCGATTGGGAGGCGCTAGGCCGGGTTTTTACCGGTCTGGCGCGCCAACCCAGAGCGGAGCATGGCCGGGAATGCCACGCCGCGCCTGTTGAAGGCCCATCAAAAGCCGATGACTTGGTTTGCTACAACGGCGAGGAAATACCCAAGTGGCTGGCGGCGGATCTGATCCAAGAGCGCGCTGCTATCCTTGAATTCGAGGCCGGATATTCTCGCCTCGAGGCAGAAGTGATCGCCCGGTGCGGCCTCTCGAAAGGGACGGAGAGGTAGAGCACCTTTCTGACAAGCGGGCTTTGACAGCATTGGAATGGCAGGACTGTTCTGAGCCCGTTTTCCAATTGCCTTTTTGGGGGCAATGTATTTCGACAGAAAAACAAATGCTTAGGGCCAAAAAAGTATCAGGATATTTGGCAAGCAATAAGCGAACCTGATACCCGCACTTTGAAAGGTTCAAAGCCATTAGCGGCATGGCGTTGATCTGGGCCGCAGCCTGAACATCGCGCCGCCCGGCTATCAGAACGCATTCGACAGTCTGCGCGATGTGATGAATTAGCGGCACGACTGGACCGATCCGATGGAGCGCACCCAAGAGGTTCGTGATACCATCGAAACCCAACCCGCGCTCAGGGTCGTGACGAGCTACATGCGTGGCTGCAAGACCAGATCAGCGGCGGCTTGATTAATGACCGCGCAACCATAATCGATGCCCTTACAGATGTAGGCTACGACATCCCCCGTGCTGGCAAAGCCTAGCTGACCGCCCAAAACCCCGACACCGGCGAACGCTGGCGTTTGAAGGGGGAGATTTTCCATGAAAACTGGCAAGCCGACCGGGCTGAGCGAGAAGCCGAACGCGGAGCTGGACACGATCCGGCAGGACTATGCCGCCTCGATGGCTTCTCAATTGGAGAGCTTCGGGACCGATTTGAACGCCATTGCGACCAACGTGCAGCGTACAATCGAGATCGATACCCGCACCTTTCTGCGACAGAACAGGAGTTGGCTGACGATCTCGCCCTAGCTGATCGCGGGGACATTCTTGGTGGCCGATCGTCTCGATGATGGCCGCGAGCTTGCTCTGGGCGCTGATGCTGGCCAGCTCGAAACTGAGGGAGCTGGGGCTGACGCGGATCGACAGGGAGGACGGGACATGGCTGGTGCTGGACCCGACCAAGACGCGGCTGAGGACCTGCACGCTGGACGGCAGGTCAGTGACCTGCATCAAGATCGAGGAGAACTAGATGACGACACCCCTGACGGCCTTGGAACGCGACTTGCTCGCCTGCGTCGACCGGTTGGCGACGGCCTGCGAAGTCTTAGCAAGGGAATTGAGTGGGTTAGAGGCGCGCTCGACGACCAAGGTGCAGAGCCAGATGGATGGATTGGCCGCGTGCGTGTCGGTGGTCATGTAATCGCAAACGGCGTCCGTGGCCGCGTTGCACGGCTTGTTGAGCGAGGGGCAGAGCTACGGGAGGCTGTTCACGCAACTGGAGACTAGCTTGAAATTAGTGAAGGCTGCCAAAGAGAGGCTGAGACAGAGCTAGAGACGCGGGAGGTTGAGATGGGCCGGGGGCTGACGCATTGAGCCGCGATCATCGCCGTGGCGGGTGTCGGTATAGGAAACGTCAATCTTGGAGGCTCATCGGGGCTGGCGCGTTCATAGAAACTCACGAGCGGTTGACATTTATCTGAAAGTAAATTAATTTGATGTCAGATAAATATGGAGCGTGACGTGCATAAACGTGAGAAGGAGAGGGAGAAGCTGAAGCGGAAGTTGCTCGCTGGCGTCTCAATCAATATGCCTGCGCCAAGACGCATTGGTAAAACTTGGACCATTAATCGTTTGGCGGGTGACCTAAAAGATGATGGGTGGGTTGCGGTAGAGGTGGACGTAGAGGGAGTCGATAGGCAGGAAGAATTTTCTAAGCGGCTTTGTAAGGGCGTTGAGGCTCAGCTCAGTCGGCAAAGTCGCTTCAAATCACACCTTAATCAGCGGTTTCAAAATTTGATTGGAGGAGATTGGTCGGGCAGCGCAATTGATGCCTTGGGCAAGCTGGACGCAATCGAATTCTTGGAGGTGCTGATCTCATCTCTGAACGAAAGCGAAGAAAAGTCAGCAATTCTAATTGACGAAATTGCCTACTTTTTCTTGAAGTGTGCCGAAAGGGACCAGGAAGAGGCTTACAAGTTTGCATACAGTTTAAGAAGGATTCAGCAAAGCAACAAGAACGTCCGTTGGGTGCTTACGGGGTCAATTGGGCTGAACATCGTCGCAAAAAGGTATGGTCTAGCAGGGGCATTTGTCGACTTCGAGACGTTCATATTGCAACCATTTACCACAAGTGAAGCTCGATCCTTTCTCAGAGACCCGATTATTCAATCGCAAATCAACCATATCTTCGATTCTACCGACGAAGACTTTGACAAGATGTTTGATGAACTTGGATGGCTTGCTCCGTACTATCTAAAGCTAGTAGCGAACGAAACGAAGCCATCAGAGTTTGATCAAGATCGTAAAATCGAAGTTGCAACTTTTGAGGATTTTGACGAAGCCTTCGACCGGCTGTTGCAGCCGGGTCGGGACACGGAATTCTGTGTTTGGAGAGGGCACATTGAAAAGAACCTTGCTTCAACCGATCAGGGCCTCGCATTCAAGATTCTCGACCTACTATCGAAAGACAGAGATGGTGAGGTTATGGATACGATATTGGCCATGGCTCCTATGGCAGAATTGGCGTCGAGCCGGAAGCAAGTCAAACAAATTCTTGCCATACTGCTAAATGATGGCTTGCTCCGCCTCACCGATGGTCGGTACCAATTTCAGTCTGGTCTAGTGTGGCGCTATTGGAAAGAGCATGAGGTTGAGTGACGGCTGATGGAAAATATTTATCATTATAATCAGGCAGGTAGTGACGATGATATTGTTCAGTCATTCATAGCCCGGCATGATGTTCTGGATGCTCTAGTTAGACGGTTATCGAGCGTTGAAGACGATAGTGTGGCTGTACATCATATCTTGATAGGCAGTCGTGGAATGGGAAAAACATCACTCCTAAGGCGCTTAGCGGTGGAGGTTGATCACGATCCCGAATTATCCAAGCGGTTTGTGGCGCTTAGATTTCGTGAAGAACAGTATAATGTCCTTAACCTTGCCTCGTTCTGGCGAAACTGTATGGAATCGTTGGCGGAATGGGCGGAAAAAAGTGGACTTGATGATCTCGCCGACAGGTTGGATGAAATAGCATCGGGAAATCACTGCCAGGATGACGATACCGCCGAGGAGTGCTTCGAGGCAGAGATGGTTGCTTTGGGCAGAAGAGCGGTGCTGTTGGTTGATAACCTAGACTTAGTTCTCTCCGCGCTTCCGGAAAAATCAAACTGGAAGCTGCGGGGAGTGCTGCAATCTAAGGCGGGGCCGATCGTGGTCGGCGCTGCAAGTCAAGCACTTAAAGCCACTGCTAATCGCGATGCTGCCTTTTATGAGTTTTTCCAACCGCACTATTTGAATCCGCTGGATTTGACTGAAACCCGCGATTGCATGTTGACGCTTGCAAAACGACGAGACCTCAAAGGAAAAGCAGTACAACTTGTTGTTCGAAGCCAACCGGAGCGCTTGCAGACACTTCACGCTTTGACGGGGGGCAATCCGCGGGTCATATCGCTAATTTACCGTCTCTTAGAGTCGTCTGACACCCATGAAGTGATGTCAGATCTGAATGCGCTGCTTGACGATGTAACGCCCTATTATAAGCATAAGATTGAGGAGTACTCCTCAACCCAACAGCGGGCAGTGATCGATGCAATATCCCTAAACTGGGACCCGATCACGACTGGTGATCTATCTAAAATCACAGGGATCAAAAGCACCACTATTTCACCAATATTGGTCAAGCTGCGCAAAGACGGGATGATCGAAAACGTCGACGTTTCTGGTTCGTATGCAGGTCACCAAATTGTCGAAAGATTTTTTAACATTTGGTATTTGATGAGGCACGGTACGCGGCGAACCAAGCAAAAGATGCGCTGGCTTGTCGGCTTTTTTACAAGCTTTTACTCGCCAAAGGAATTGATGCAGCTGTCAAGCAAGTTTGACAGCAAGAAAGGCGTGGATGTTTCAGTTCATCCAGAATACGCCTCAGCACTCCGTGAAGCGCTCGCGTGTGAAGGCCATTTTGTCGATGGGTCACACCGTCAGACTCTCGTCAATGACTGGGCAGAGGGAGAAGCGGATGTCAATTCTACTGGGCGGTTTGAGAGGTCTGACGAGATTTCAATTCCGGATCTTTTTAGACCAGTCTGGGAGGCCGAAAAAACTGGTCTAAATAAGAGAGTTCTATCTGAAATCTACAAGTTACCACATGCGTTGGAAGAACTTGAGAAAATCGCTGATAAAGAATACGTTGGGCGATTGTTTAATATTAAGGGCAACGCACTATCCGGCTTGAAGGATTATCAAGCTGCGTTGAGGGTTTATGATGCGCTGGTTGCACGCTACGGTGATGATGAGGCGGACAATGTGCGTGAGCGGGCAGCTGCGGCAATGCTCAACAAGGGCGTTGCCCTCGCCAAGAATGGCGATCTTGAGGCTGCGCTGGCGACTTATGACGCACTGATTGAGCGCTATGGTGATGATGAAGCAGACGGCGTGCGCGAGCGCGCAGCGAGAGCAATGCGCCGCAAAGGTCTTGCTCTCAAGGAAGGTGGCGATCTTGAGGCTGCGCTGACGGCCTATGACGCTCTGATCGCACTCTACGGTGACGATGATGCGGGCAACGTGCGCGAGGTCGCAGCAAGCGCAATGCTCAACAATGGCCTCGTGCTCGACGAGAGCGGCGATCTTGAGGCTGCGCTGACGGCCTATGACGCGCTGATCGAGCGCTATGGTGATGATGAAGCAGACGACGTGCGCACTCGGGTAGCAATGGCAATGCACTTTAAAGGTCATGCCTTCGAGAATAGAGATCTTGAGGCTGCGCTGACGGCCTATGATGCGCTGATCGAGCGCTATGGTGATGATGAAGCAGACAGCGTGCGTACACAAGTAGCGAGAGCAATGCGCTGCAAAGGTCTTGCCCTCAAGGAAAGTGGCGATCTTGAGGCTGCGCT
>JBNKIC010000010.1:0-15520 GCA_050290705.1 Paracoccaceae bacterium | reverse complement strand
GGGGGTGTGGTGTTCTGGCCGAAACGCGACAAGAGCTTTGCCGCCTTCACCGCCGCGCAGATGCGCCTGCACGCCGCCCCATAGGCCGGATCAGACCGGATCAGACGGGCAGGCCTGAGTCGCGAAAACGGGCTTTCATATCGGCTTCGGGCCGGGCGCCGAAATGGCTGATCACTTCAGCGGCGGCCACGCAGCCCATCCGGCCCGCGAGTTCCAGCGATTGCCCGGTGGCCATACCGTAGAGGAAGCCCGCGGCGAACTGATCGCCTGCGCCGGTGGCATCGACCGGCACGATGGCATTCACCGGCACCACCGCTTCGGTGTCGCCTTGCACCAGCACCACGTCATGGCCCGAGCGGGTGCAGACTACCAGCCCGGCCTCGGCAGCGCCCTGCTCCAGCGCCGAGCTGAGATCGGTTTGATAGAGCGATTCCCATTCATGCTGGTTGCCGATCACGTAATCGAGCTCTTTCACAAGACGGCGGAAGTCATCGCGGTGGCGGTCGACGCAGAACGGGTCGGACAGTGAAATTCCGGCCTTGCCGCCGGATTTCTGGCAAAGCTGGGCGGCGCGTTCAAACGCCTCTTTGCCTTTCGGCTTGTCGTAGAGATAGCCTTCCAGAAACAGGATCTCGGCCTGACCGGCCACACTGTCATCGACATCGTCCGGCCCCAGCTCGGCGGAAATGCCCAGATAGGTGTTCATCGAGCGCTCGCCATCGGGCGAGACGAAGATCATTGAGCGCGAGGAGGGCAATTCGCCCCCCGGCACCGGCGCGTTGACAAATTCGGTGCCGCCCTTGGCCATGCCCTCGGCGTAGAAGCGCCCCAGCGCGTCGTCGTTCACCCGGCCGATAAAGGCGGTGGTGAGACCCAGATTGCCGATCCCGGCTAGGGTGTTGGCCACCGAGCCGCCGGGCGCCTGCACGCGGTTGGTCATCGAGCCATAAAGCAACTCGCCGCGCTCTTTCACTACCAGCTGCATGATGCCCTTCTGAATACCCATCAGATCGAGGAAGGAATCGTCAGACTGGCTGATCACATCGACAATGGCATTGCCGATGCCGACAACCTGATAGCGTTTGGTCACAGATTCTTCTCCTCGAATTGGCAGAGGTCGCGGATAAGACAGGCCGCGCATTTGGGTTTGCGGGCGATACAGGTGTAGCGACCGTGCAGAATGAGCCAGTGATGGGCGTGGCGCTGATAATCGGCGGGGACGTTATCTTCAATAGCTCTTTCGACCGCATTCACATCCTTGCCCACAGCAATGCCGCTGCGGTTGCCGACGCGAAAGATATGGGTGTCGACCGCCTGCGCGGGCTGGCCCCACCACATGTTCAGCACCACATTGGCGGTTTTACGGCCCACACCGGGCAGGCTTTGCAGGGCGGCGCGGGAGTTGGGGACTTCGCCGTCATATTCATCGACAAGGATCTGCGACATCTTGATGACGTTCTTGGCCTTCTGCCGATAGAGCCCGATGGTCTTGATATGCTCGATCAGCCCCTCTTCGCCGAGGGCGAGCATCTTTTCGGGTGTATCGGCGATTTTGAACAGCTCGCGGGTGGCCTTGTTCACCCCGGCATCGGTGGCCTGCGCGCTCAGCGCCACGGCAACCACCAGCGTGTAGGCGTTCACATGCTCCAGCTCGCCTTTCGGTTCAGCCTCGGCCTCGTGAAAGCGGCGGAACACTTCGCGGATGGTTTTGTAATTCATCTGTTTTACCATGGCTCCGGTATCGGGGCTTTAGGCCGTCAGGGCAAGCGATTGGCGGCGAAAACCTGTAAAATTGGCAAGCACTTCTTAACCAAATCTCCCGCAAAGTGGTGCGGAACCGACAAATCCGAGTCAGGATCGGTTCGACGTATTTTGCCCGGAGGAAAGAATGGCTTCGTACCCCGTAATGGATCCCGCTGATCAGGACGACCGGCTCGCGGTCTTGCCGGGGTTTGGCCCGGGTGTGCATCTGATGAGCCAGGAGGGCGAAATTCCGGTGGAATGGCTGGCGACGGGCGACAAGCTGATCACCCGCGATCACGGCTTGCAGCCGGTCTTGTGGATCGGTCGGGCCCGGATGAAGCACACGAGGCTGGCGCGCAACCCGCAGATCAGGCCGATGGAAATCGCCACCGGCGCACTGGGCGCGGGCGTGCCCACGCATCCCACCCTGCTGGCTCCGGCGGCACGGGTGCTGCTGAACGGCGCCGATGTAGAGCTGCATACCGGACATAGCGAGGCGCTGGCCGAAATCGGCGATCTGCGCGACGACCAGCTGGTGACCATGCCCGCGACGCCGACGGGCACGCATTACACCTTTGTGCTGCTGCCGGTGCACGACATGGTCGAGGCGAACGGGCTTTGGGCTGAAACGCTGCTGCTGGACGCGCGCGTGCGGCAGGCGCTGCAAGACGATCTGCCTGCGGTGCTGGCTAATGATCGCAAGCTGCGCATGGGGCATGCGATGTCGGCGCGGCTGTGCCTCGATAGCTATGAGGTGACGGCGATCCGGGGTAAGCACAAGGAAACCTCGCTGTCGGAGCTGATCAGCCACGCGGCCTGATCCGGGCATCGGGCGGCGCAAGCAAAAATCGCAGGAAACGGGTCGTGCCGGGCGGTGCGAGCGCCTAGATTGTGTCAAAGGAGGCACGAGATGCGCATGGACCCCGCAACCGAGTTTGAAAGCCAGTATCATTATCAGGTGATCCGCCGCGCGATCGAAGTGATCGATGCGGGCGGGCCGGGGCTGTCGCTGGAGGCCTTGGCGGGCGAGATGAAGATGAGCCCGGCGCATTTTCAGCGCCTGTTTTCGCGCTGGGCCGGGGTCAGCCCGAAACGCTATCAGCAATATCTGGTGCTGGACCACGCTAAGACCCTGCTGCGCGAGCGCCATACGATGCTGGATACCGCCGATGCGGTGGGGCTATCGGGGGCCGGGCGGCTGCATGACCTGTTTTTGCGCTGGGAGGCGATGAGCCCCGGCGATTATGCCCGCGCGGGCGAAGGCGTGGTGATCCGCTGGGGCTGGTTCGATACGCCCTTCGATCTGGCGTTGGTGATGGCCACCGACAAGGGTATCTGCGGGCTGGCCTTCGCGGCTGAAACCGGGGCCGAGGCGGCGATGCAGGATATGCTGGCGCGCTGGCCCAAGGCCGATTTCGTCGAAGACCCGGTGAGCCTGCGCGAAGAGGTTGATGCGGTGCTGGGCTTGAAAGGCACGGCACATCTGCATCTGATCGGCGCGCCGTTCCAGATCAAGGTCTGGGAGGCGCTCTTGAGCATCCCCACCGGCCATGTCAGCACCTATTCCGACATTGCCCGCGCCATCGGCGCACCCCGTGCGATGCGGGCGGTGGGAACGGCGGTGGGGCGCAATCCGGTGAGCTGGCTGATCCCCTGCCATCGGGCTTTGCGCAAATCCGGCGAGCTGGGGGGCTATCACTGGGGCCTGCCGGTAAAACGCGCCATTCTGGCCTGGGAAACCGCGCAGAGCGAGGCGGAGATGGGGGGGTGAGGGCGGCTTAGCCTTCCAGCGCTCCGGCTTGGCTGCAACGGTCCAAGGCCGTCATCACGGCCACACGAAAGGCCGCATCGTTGCCCGAGGCCCGTGCCAGTACGATCCCGCCCTGAACGGCAGCGAGAATGCTGACGGCTTCGGTTTCGGCGCTGGATTTGGAGTATCCGCTGCGGTGCAGGCAGGCGCAGAGCGCGCTGGTCCAGCGGGCAAAATAGCTTTCGATCTGCTGGGTGAAACGGTCGCGGACATCGTCGAGCGCGAAGGCCCCGACCAGACAGACGCGCTGACCCGATTGGAAATAGTCATCGAGCGCCACGAACATCTCGGGCAGGGCCTGTTGGGACGGTTCCTCGTCCAGCGGTTTGAAGATGTTGTCTTCGAACCAGCCGTGAATATGGGCGAGAACCGCATCGGCCATCTCTTCCTTCCCGCCGGGGAAGAAGTGATACAGGCTGCTGCGGCCTGCGCCGGTTTCCGTTGCAATGATGCCGATACTGGCGCCGTCAAAGCCGTAGCGTCGGAAAATCTCGGCAATCGGCGGGATGAGATCAGCGCGTTCCAGATAGGCGCGGGCCATGATCAGGACCTGTTGGGGTAGGCGGTGCCGTTCATGCGGTGAAAGATCAGCGCGACCACCACCAGAATGATTGATCCCACCAGCACCGGGGTAAACAGAAAGCCGATCCCCGGATGTGCCGCGAAGACCACCAGCGGGTCTGCCCCGGCAGGCGGATGCGTGACCCTGAGCGCAACCATCAGGGCAATCGCACAGCCCACCGCGAGCGCCAGACCCCACCAGGTCGGGGGCAGGACGCTCTGCAGCGACAAGCCAACGAGGGTGGCGACGACATGTCCGCCGATCACGTTGAGCGGTTGCGAGAGCGGCGCGGCGGGCGCGGCGAACAGCAGCACGCAGGTTGCACCAAAGGGGGCGATCAGCACCGCAAGCGAAGCCTGCTCGGTCAGAAGCGCCAAAACGGCGATGGCCAGAAAGCCGCCAAACCCGGCCAGCAGCACATTTCTGAGGCGGGGCTGCGGCAGGGCGGGGGTAAGGAAGTGGCGCATGGCGAATCCTGTAACGATGTGTCCAAGTTGTACTGATCGTTACAGGATTCGCACAAGCGATGTCAATGACCGTGTTTTACCCGGTGGTCAGGCGCGTCACGCGCAGTGAATACCTGGGTCGCCTTCCAACACTTTGCCGATCAGTGCTGCCTGATGTCCGGCCTTCTGGAGCTGCTCGATCAGGGCTTCGGCCTGATCTGAACTCACGGCGGCAAGAAAGCCACCTGCGGTTTGCGGGTCGTGCAGCAGGGCGGCGCGGCCGCCGGTGACGCCGAAGACCGGCGCAGCATTGGCATTGGCCTCGTAGATGGTTGAGCGTTCGCCCGCCTCGGCCAGCTCCAGCGCGCCTTCGTAGAGCGGCAGCGTGTCGAGGCCGATTTCGGCACCCACGCCGGAGGCATTGCAGATCGCCATCAGGTGGCCCGCTAGCCCGAAGCCGGTGACATCGGTCATCGCATGGGCGCCGCGCAGAATGGCTGCGGCATCGCCCTGCGGGGTGGCCATGACCTCAAGCATCGCGGCGACATGGCGACCGTCGGCGCGCCCGCCCATCTCGGCGGCGAGCAGCGTGCCGGTGCCGAGCGGGCGGGTGAGGATCAGCGCATCACCCGGGCGGGCGCCTGCATTGGTGATCGGCTCGCCGTCCAGTAGCCCGGTGATGGTGAAGCCCAGCGTGGTTTCCGCGCCCATGGTGGAATGGCCGCCGACAATCTCGGCCCCTTCTGCGGCAAAGACTTCGCCCGCCGCCGCCATCACTTCGGCCATGCTGCGGGCCTGAAGGCGTTGCGCCATGCGCGGCAGGATCACGCTGGCCAGCACCGCTTGCGGCTTGGCCCCCATCGCCCAGACATCACCCAGCGCATGCACTGCGGCGATCCGGGCTAAGAGCCAGGTGTCATCGGTGAAGGCGCGCAGATGGTCGGTGGTGAGCACCTGTTTTGCCCCGCCAATGGCCAGAACGGCGGCATCATCGCCGGGGCCGGTCAGCACATCGCTGCGCGAGGCCGGGGGAAGCACCGAGAGCGCCTCGGTCAGGGTGCCGGGGCCGACTTTCGAGCCGCAGCCCGCGCAGAGCGGTTTGTGTGCCCCATGAAGCTCGTCCAGCACACCTTCGGTCAGCGGATTTGGGATCGGCAGTGGCGGCATTTTCGGCAGCTCGTGGAACATCCGCATGAATTTGGTGTCGATGCGGTTTTTCCATTTCCACAGCAGCGGGCCTGACAGGGTGCGACCCCATTTTTCGGCCAGCGCCGATTGCTCGCCCAGCGAGATCAGCTTCAGATAGTCTTTCTGCGGGTGATAGGGCCGGGTGGGCGAGCCGTCGAGCATGGCGCGCAGATTATCATAAAGCACCGGGCCGGAGCGCACCGCATAGACGCCCGCCTTGGGGCGCGGGGCGTGGGTCATATAGGCGCAATCGCCCACGGCAAAGAGGTCTTGATAGCCCTCCACCCGCAGGTGGCTATCCACCCGCACTTCGCCCGCCTCGGTCAGGGGCAGGGGGCTGTCGGTCATCACGCCATGGGCATAGGCCCCGGCGGTGCTGACGGTAAAGCGGCTGGGCACCAGCGTGCCATCGTCCAGATCGGCGCCCTCGGCGGTCAGCCGGGTGACCATGCGCCCGGTATGGATCTTGACCCCATGCGCTTTTAGCGCTGCGCGCAGACGGCGGGTGGTTTCGGGGTTCTTGCCAGCAATCTCGGGACTGGCTTCGATGATCGAGACATGGGCGGCCTTGCCCACATCGCGGCGCAGGGCATGGGCCATGGCCAGCGCCAGCTCGACCCCGGCCACGCCGCCGCCGATCACCGCCACTTCGGGGGCTTCATTGCCCGCTGCAGCCGCTGCCAGAAAGGCGCGCCAGCGCCGGGTGTAGGTGTCGAGCGGCTTGGCGCCGGTGCCAAATTCGGCAAAGCCCTCGATGGCGGGCATTTCGGTATGGATGCCCACGTCAATCGAGGCGACATCGTAGCGGATCGGGGGGCGCCCGGGGACGGTGACGGTTTTCGCCACCGGATCAATCGCGGTGGCGGAGCCAAGGATCAGCCGCGCCCCGGCAAAGCGGGCGAGCTGCACAAGGTCGATATCCAGCGCCTCGCGGCTGTAATGCCCGGCGATATGGCCGGGAAGCATGCCGGAATAGGGCGCGGTGGGGCTGGGATTGATGAGCGTCACCCGCGTGCCCGGCAACGGCTCCATCCCCCACATGCGTGCCACCAGCGCATGCGCGTGGCCGCCACCGATCAACACAAGATCACGGGTCTGGGGGAGGGGCATCTGCATCATTTTGGGGCACCTTCTGATAGCCTGCGCTACGTTCGATACCTTGATGCGGGCCCATCGCCAAGGCGACAGGGCGCCGCTGTGGATGATTTTCATTCAAATCGTTCAGTCTGTATTGAACGTAGTGTTGCGCCCGCCTATATACGCGCCCATGAGCGCACCAACAGATCAATTTATCGAACAGATGGGCTTGATCGCCCAGACCGATGGCACCCCGCGCATCGCCGGGCAGATTTTGGGCTATCTGATCGTCGAGGGCGAGCCGCGCACGCTCAACCAGATGACCGATGCGCTGAAAATTTCCAAAGCCTCGGCCAGCACCAATGCGCGGCTCTTGGAGCTGCGTGGCGCGGTGCGGCGGGTTTCGCCGATGGGCCAACGTCAGGACGCCTATGTGGCGCAGGACGAGCCGGGGCTGCAAACCCTGCATGGCATGGCGCAGCGGTTCCACGCCAATGCCGAAACGATTGACGATATTGCCGAAACGTTTCCCGAAAGCGATGCCCCTGCCTGCGAGCGGGTCCGGAAATTAGCCGAATTCTACCGCAACTCGGCGGCGTTTCTCGAAGAATGGTTCACGCGCATGGCCGCCTCCCCCTGCCAGCACGCGCGCGACAACGAAAAAGAGTGAGATGATGAGCAAAGATTCCGCCAAGCCCGACTGGGCGATGAACAAGCGTGAACGCGCCAATGCCGAACGCGTGGCCAAGGGGCTGGCGCCGATCCGCCGCCGTCGTTGGCCGTGGCTGGTGGCGGTGCTGGTGGTGGCTGTCGGCGCGGGCGGCTGGTTCGTGCAAAGCGGCAAGCTCGACGCGATGAAGGCGGCGCGTGAGGAAGCGGCGGCTGTGGCCAAGGCCGATGCGGCGGAGCGCACCGCCCGGGCGGCGATCATTCACCTTGCCCCCTATGAGGTGGCGAAGATCGACCCCACGACGCTCAGCGAAGGGCTGAAAGTTACCGGCTCTCTGGCGCCGGTGCGTCAGGTGGCGCTGTCGGCCGAAGTGTCGGGGCGGCTGGTTGATGTGAATGTGCGCGAAGGCGATGCGGTGAAGGCGGGCGATGTGCTGGTGACCTTCGACACCGAAACGCTCGACAGTCAGCTTGCCCAAGCGCAGGCCAATGCCGAGGCTACCCGTGTGCAGCTGACACAGGCGCGGACCGATTTCGAACGCACCCGCAATCTGGTGGATAAGGGGCTGACGGCGAGCAATTCGCTCGACAATGCCCGCACCAAGCTCGATCAGCTGACCGCCTCGCTGGCGGCGCAGGAAACCATGGTGGCGAATGCAAAGACGGCACGCGGGCGTGCGGTGGTGACGGCGCCCTTTGACGGGGTGATTTCGAAACGCGCGGTTGATCCGGGGCAGTTTGCGGGCACCGGCGCGCCTCTGGTGACGCTGGTCGACATGACCAAGCTGGAAATGCAGGCGACGGCGCCGGTCTCCTATGCGCCCGATCTGGCGCCGGGGCTGAGCGTGGATATTTCGGTCGAGGGATTTGGCGAGCGCAAGTTTACCGGCACGATTGACCGGCTGAACCCGGTGGCCAACGCAGGGAGCCGGATGCTGCCGGTCTATGTGACCCTGAGCAACGAGGACGGCGCGCTGCGGGGCGGCATGTTTGCCACCGGGCGAATCGTGCTGGAAGCCCGCGCAGACGGCATTGCCGTGCCCGCCGGGGCGCTGCGCCATGATGTCGATGGCGACTATGTGCTGGTGATTGCCGATGATCACGCCGAACGCCGCCCGGTCGGGTTGGTGCGCAGCTGGGATAATGGCACGCTGGAAGAGGTGACCGGCCTTGCCGCGGGTGATCTGGCGGTGATCGAGCCGCTGCCTGAATTGCGCGCAGGCGATCAGGTGCAGCTTGACGAGGCCGCCCAATGATCCTGACCCGTCTGTCGGTTTCGCAGCCCGTTTTCGCCACCATGATGATGCTGGCGATGGTGGTGATCGGGGCCTTTTCCTATATGCGCATCCCGATCGAGCGGTTGCCGAACGTGGATTTCCCGGTGGTTGCCGTTGTCACTTCCTATCCCGGCGCGCAGCCGGAGGCGGTGGAAACCGACGTGGTCAAGCCCATCGAGGATGCGGTGGCCACGCTGTCGGGGATTGATACGATCCAGTCGACCGCGCGCACCGGCTCGGCGCTGACCATCATTCAGTTCGAACTTGATGTGAAATCCTCTGACGCCGCCCAGCGGGTGCGCGACAAGGTGGCCCAGATCAAGGGGCTGCTGCCCAGTACAATCGACGATCCGCAGGTGCTGCGGTTCGACCCGACCTCGATGCCGATCATGTCGATCGGGGTGAGCTCGGAGCGTTACGACATTGGCGCGCTGACCTCGCTGACCGAAGACGCGATTGCCAAGCGGCTGGCCAATATCCATGGGGTCGGTCAGGCCACCGTGGTGGGCGGACGGCCGCGTCAGGTGGCGGTGGATGTCGATCCTGATCGGCTGACGGCCCTGTCGGTGGGCGTGTCCGAAGTGACCTCGGCCCTGTCATCGGCCAACCGCGACGTTCCGGCGGGAGCAATCTCCGATGCGCTGTCGACCACCTCGGTACAGGTCGAGGGGCGGCTGGACACGATCCGGGCCTTTCAGGATGTGATCATTGCGCGCCGCGACGGGCAACCGATCCGGCTGGGCGATATCGCCCTAGTTCAGGACCGGCTGGCCGAAGCGGATTCGCTGGCGATGATCGACGGGAAGAACGCGCTGGCGGTCGATGTGGTAAAAACCCAGGGCGCCAACACGGTCGAGCTGGCCACGCGGGTCGAAGAAGAAATCGCCGCGATGAACAGCGAGGCGCAGTTTCAGGGCGTGAAGATCGAGATCCTGCGCAACAACGCCACTGCGGTGATCGACAGCTTCCATTCGGTGCAAGACATGATCCTGGAAGGGGCGGCGCTGGCCACCTTTATCGTGTTCCTGTTCCTCAATTCCTGGCGCTCAACGGTGATCACCGGGCTGACCCTGCCAATCTCGATCATCGGCACGATGACGGCGATCTATTTCCTCGGCTTCACCCTGAACCTGCTGACCCTGACCGCGCTGTCGCTGGCGGTGGGGATTTTGATCGACGATGCCATCGTGGTGCGTGAAAATATCATGCGTCACCTGCATATGGGCAAGAGCCACAGGCAGGCGGCGCTGGAAGGCACGGCCGAGATCGGTCTGGCGGTGCTGGCCACCACGCTTTCGATTGTCGCGGTGTTCCTGCCGGTGGCGTTCATGTCGGGGATCATCGGGCGGTTCTTCCTGCAATTTGGCATCACCGTTTCGGTGGCGGTGCTGATTTCGCTGTTCGTGTCCTTCACCCTCGACCCGATGCTGTCGTCGGTCTGGTACGATCCGGCGGTGGACCCGAAGACCAAGCGCTGGTTCATCGCGCGGCTGGTCGGGAGGTTCGACGATCTGTTCACCTCCCTCGGCAACGCCTATGCGCGGCTGCTGAAAAAGGCGCTGAAATATCGCAAGACCACGATCCTTGCCGCCGCCATGGCCTTTGTCGCCGGGCTTGCGGTGTTCCCCTATGTTGGGGCCGAGTTCGTGCCGCCTGCCGATACCGGCGAGTTCCAGATCGACATGTCGCTGCCGGTGGGGGCGTCTCTGGATCGGACCCAGGCCAAGGCGGCGCAGGTTGATGCGCTGCTGCGCGACGAGTTCCCCGAAATCAAGGGCAGCTATGTCACGATCAATTCCGGCATGGCTTCGGGCGACAATAACGCGGTGATCATCGCACTGATGGTGCCCAAGGATCAGCGCAAGCTGACCCCGCAGGATCTGACCGGGCCGGTGCGTCAGGCGCTGAAAGCCATTCCCGGTGCTAAATTCACCGTTGGGGCCTCCAGCGGGATCGGCCCGGTGGCGCCGACCTTCCAGGTCAGCCTGTTCGGCCCCGATCTGAAGGTGCTGGAACGTCTGTCGGGCGAGCTGAAAGCCCGGATCGCGGCGATCCCCGGCGTGGTGGATGCAGGCACGTCGCTGGATGATCCGCAGCCGACGCTGGGCGTGCGCATCGAGCGCGATACCGCCTCGGATCTTGGCGTGTCGCTTGGGCTGGTCGGCAATACACTGAAACCAATGCTGGGCGGGCAAACCGTTTCGCAATGGACCTCGCCGCAGGGCGACAGCCTTGATGTGGTCGTGCGCCTGCCGCAGACGGCCCGCGCCGATGCCGCAGCCCTTGGGGCCTTGCCGATTTCACAATCGGGGGCCGGTGGGGCACCGGGGGTGATCCGGCTGGATCAGGTGGCGCAGATCGAGCATTCACTGGCGCCGGGCGAGATCAACCGCAAAGACCGCGAGCGCGCGGTGGACGTGACCGCCAACCTCGACGGGGTGACGCTGGGTGATGTGAACGGACAGATTCAGGCGGCGATGGACGGGCTCGACCTGCCGCCCGGCTACCGGCTGAGCACCGGCGGTGACGCCAAGCAGATGGCCGACACGATGAAAGCGGGCGGTGCGGCGCTGGGGCTGGCGGTGATCTTCATCTATATGGTGCTGGCCAGCCAGTTCGCCTCGTTCCTGCAACCCTTCGCGATCATGTCGTCGCTGCCGCTGTCGCTGGTGGGGGTGATGCTGGGGCTTCTGGCCTTTGGCTCGACCCTAAACATGAACTCGATCATCGGTTTCATCATGCTGATGGGGCTGGTCACCAAGAACGCCATTCTGCTGGTGGACAATGCCAACCAGAAGGTGCGCGAGGATGGGACGAACCTTTACGATGCGCTGGTGATCGCCGGGCGCACCCGGTTCCGGCCCATTGTGATGACCACGCTGGCGATGATCTTTGGCATGATGCCGCTGGCGCTGGATCTGCATGGCGGCTCGGGGCAGAACGCCTCGATGGCCCATGCGGTGATCGGCGGGCTGATCTCGTCGTCGATGCTGACGCTGGTGGTGGTGCCGGTGGTGCTGACCTATCTCGACAGCTTCGGCAAACGGGTGTCGCGGCACCTGTCGGCGGCAACCGATCACGACAGCGCCCCCGCCGAATAGGGCAGGGCCAGCGAAACAGTTTGACCGGGCGGTGCCATGCAGGCGCCGCCCGGTTTGTTTTGGGGAGAGGTCCGGCGGGTGATTCTCGGATAACAAGCGGGTCGAACCGGGGGCTACGAGCGGGTTTCGCCTGATGGTTGTGCGGGTTGGCGCGGGCGGTTGAAAAAGAACCGACCGCACGGTCGAAAAATAATTGTTGATTGAAAAGGCATTCCGTGGCGGAGTGGAGCTGCGCGGGGGGCCAGAGCCGAGTCTGGAGCGCAGATCTTCCAAAATTTTGTTGCGGATAATGGTTATGATGCATAACTATGCAGCATAGTGACTGTGCTGTTATGTCGCGTAAGTATCGGGATTGGAGGAGATTCCGTTAGGTAAATGCGGCGATATATGGCAATAGTGGCACTATAATGCCAACTCGCTTGGTCTACAGGGAGGAACAAAAATGATGAAACGCAAAACGATTCTTGGTCTTGCTGCGGGTGTCGCGGCGTCGGCGCTTTGCGCTGGGGCCGGTTTTGCTCAGGAAGTGACGCTGAAGCTCGAGCACTTCCTGCCGCCGCAGGCCAATGTGCCGCGTCTGGTGCTGGATGTCTGGGCTGACAATGTCGAGAAAGATTCCGGTGGCCGTATCAAGGTCGAGCGCTACGCGACGATGTCGCTGGGCGGCACCCCGCCGGAGCTGATCGACCAGGTTGCCGACGGTATCGTCGATCTTGGCTGGACCGTTGTGGGCTATTCCCCGGGCCGGTTCCCGACCACCGAAGTGTTCGAACTGCCCTTCAATGTCTCGGATGCCCGTGATGCTTCCTGCGCATACTGGAAGATGTATGACGAGCACATGAAAGACGGTGAATTCTCGGATTACAAAATGATCGGCACCTGGGTGCATGGTCCGGGCATGATCCACACCAACGAGCCGGTGGTTGAGCCGGGCGATCTGCAGGGGATGAAAATCCGTGGCGGCTCGACCTCGGTGAACGCGCTTCTGGAAGCCGTTGGCGCCACCCCGGTGGGGATGCCGGTTCCGGCCGTGTCGGAAGCGCTGTCGAAAGGCGTGATCGACGGCACCACCATCCCGTGGGAAGTGACGCCGTCGCTGAAAGTGCCGGAACTGGTGCATAACCACACCGAATTCAGCGGCAAGATGCTCTACACGCTGACCTTCGTTCTGGTGATGAATCAGGACAAGTACGACAGCATGCCGGCTGACCTGCAAAAGATCATCGACGACAACTCCGGTCTGAGCTTCTCGGTCTTCGCCGGTGGCACGCAGTCCGATGCCGATGGCCCGGCGCGTCAGATCGCTGTGGATCTGGGTAACGACATCATCACCCTTGATGAAGCACAGACCCAGCCCTGGATTGATCTGGCTCAGCCGATTGCCGGTGAATGGATCGCCAAGATGGACGGCATGGGTGCCGACGGTCACGCGCTGTTCGACGAAGCGCAATCGCTAATGGCGTCCTGCGGGGCCGATATGGCCAGCATCGACACCTACGGTTCGCACTAAACCGAAAAACGGGCGCGGCGGGATACCCTGCCGCGCCTCTGCTTTTGCCTGCGGGTGAAAGCCGGATTTCAGGATAGACACATGCACCGCTACTTTCTCGGATTGTCGAGAGCCATGGCGATTGCCGGGGGCTTTGTGCTTAGCCTGCTGGTGGCCATCGTGGTGATCTCGATCGTCGGCCGCGAGCTGAATGGCTTTCTGCACGATGACTTCATGCAGACCTATATGACAGGCTTTGCCAACTGGATGCTCGACGCGCATCTGCCCGGTCTCTGGGGGCCGATTGAGCTTGGTCCGATCAATGGCGATTATGAGCTTGTTGAGGCCGGTATGGCCTTCACCATTTTCGCCTTCCTGCCGCTGGCACAGATCACCGGATCGCATGCCTCGGTCGATATTTTTGTCAGCTGGCTGCCGGACGGCGCCGACCGGGTGCTGACCATGCTGATCGAGATCCTCTTTGCCATCGTGCTGGTGGTGATCGCCTGGCAGCTCTGGCTAGGGATGCTCAGCAAGATGGATCGCGGACAAACCACTTTTCTGCTGCAATTCCCGCTTTGGTGGTCCTACGCGCTGAGCGTGGTGGGCGCTATCGCGGCGGCTGTGGTGGCAATCTACATGGCGCTGGCGCGCATCTATGAAGTGGTGACAAAACGCCATGTGGTGCCGGCCGGCGAGGGGGCAGAGCATTGACGAATATTGAAATTGGCCTGTGGTCCTTCCCGGTCCTGATGGTGGCTATCTTTCTGCGCGTGCCGATCGGGCTGGCGATGTTTCTGGCCGGATTTTTCGGGCTGGGGCTGGTGAATGACGGCTACACCATCGCGCTGGCGAAGATGAAAAGCGAAGCCTACACCACCTTTTCTTCCTACTCGCTGTCGATTGTGCCGATGTTCCTTCTGATGGGGCATTTCGCCACCATTGGCGGCATGAGCCAGGCACTGTTCCGCGCCGCCGAGGGCTGGCTGGGGCACCGCAAGGGCGGGGTGGCCATGGCGGCCATTGGCGCCTGTGCAGGCTTTGGCGCGATCTGCGGCTCGTCGCTGGCGACCGCTGCCACGATGGGGCGCACCGCACTGCCGGAACTGCGCCGCTATGGCTATTCCGGCGGGTTTTCCACCGCCACGCTGGCCGCAGGCGGCACGCTGGGCATTCTGATCCCGCCCTCGGTGGTGCTGGTGATCTATGCCATTCTGGCCGAGCAGAATATCGCCAAACTGTTCCTTGCCGCGGTGGTCCCGGGGCTTCTGGCTGCGCTGGGCTATATCCTTGCGATCTCGATCTATGTGCGGCTGAACCCCGATAGCGCCGGGGTCCGTGAACCCGCGCCCTATTCGGAACGGTTCCGCGCGATCTTTGAGGTCTGGCCGGTCCTTCTGGTCTTTGGCCTTGTTGTGGGTGGCATCTATGGCGGGCTGTTTACCCCCACCGAAGGCGCGGCTGTCGGGGCCATCGGCACCGGGCTCATTGCCTTTGCCAACAAGGGGCTGAACTTCAAGGAACTGATGGGGGCCTTCACCGCCACCGCGCGCTCGACCGCGATGATCTTTTTCATCGTGCTGGGGGCCGGGTTCTATAATGGTTTCCTGGCTGTCACGCAGGTGCCGCAGACCATGGCTGACTGGGTGGTTATGCAGGGCTACAGCCCCTGGACGGTGCTGATCATCATTCTGGTTTTCTACCTCGTCCTCGGCTGCCTGATGGACAGCCTGTCGATGATCCTGCTGGTGATCCCGTTCTTCTGGCCGGTCTTGATGGAGCTCAATGGCGGGCTCTACCAGGTTGCCGAAGGGGCCGGTTTCGGGATGAGCACCGAGGAACTGAAAGTCTGGTTCGGTATCCTCGCGCTCATTGTGGTCGAACTCGGCTTGATAACGCCACCCGTGGGCATGAACGTCTTCGTTATCTCCGCGCTCGCAAAAGACACTCCCATGAGTGAAACTTTTAAGGGTGTTATGCCATTCTTCGTCGCGGAACTATTCCGGGTGGCCGTCTTGGTGGCATTCCCGGCAATCACGCTCTGGCTGCCGAGGTTCTTGAGCGGATAACGAAAAACAGGACCGGGGTTGAACGATGAAACATACGGTTTCGGGTGACATCACCGCTGGTGGAGCGATCTTCACGCGCCTCAAGGCGC
>JBNKIC010000009.1:0-137456 GCA_050290705.1 Paracoccaceae bacterium | reverse complement strand
CCGGTCCGGACCGGCCCAGTTCCACATATTCCGGCGGTGGCATGGCGCGCGCCTGCGCCCATTCCTGCAACATGGTCTTGGCGTCGCGCGCATCGCCCTTGGCCTTGGCGATCCGGTCGCCCCAGAGCCGCAACACCAGCCCGCGCGCCACATCAAAGCCCGCATCCTGATAGACCGCGGCGATCACCGCCTCCATCGCATCGCCCAGAATGGCCCGCTTGCGCCGCCCACCCGACAGCATTTCGGACCGCCCCATTTTCAGCGCCGCACCCAGATCGATCGACACGGCAACCTCGGCGCAGGTTTCCTTGCGCACCAGCGCGTTGAAACGCGGGGCAAGCAGGCCCTCGCTGGCACCTTTGTCGGCGCTCAGCAGCGCTTCGGCCATGACCAGCCCCAGCACCCTGTCGCCCAGAAATTCCAGTCGCTGGTTATCAGGGCGGGTGGAGGAAGAGATCGAGCCATGGGTGAGCGCGCGCACCAAAAGATCGGGCTGGGAAAACTCATGCCCGATCCGGCCCGCGAAGGCTTTGAGGTCAGCAGAAAGTTTCATTCGACCTTCTTGAAGAAGCGATCCGACCGCCATGTCCAGAAATACAGCAGGTGCTTGCCCGCCGCCGAGAACATGACCCGGTCAACCCGGCCCAGCAGGTGGTCGGCAGGCACGAAGCCCACGCCGCCCTGGCTTTGGGCAAAGCGGCTGTCGGTGGAGTTGTCACGGTTGTCACCCATGAAGAAGTAGTAACCTTCGGGCACGGTATAGACGCCGGTATTGTCGGGGAAGCCCGAGAAATCCTGAATGTTCAGCACGTCATGCGTCACGCCATTCGGCAGGGTTTCGGTGGCGCGGGGTTTCTCGCAGATTGCGCCCTCGCCCACAGCACCATTGGCGCAGCGCGGTTTAGAGTTAAAGCTGCCTTGCGGGGCGAAGACTTCTTCAAACGTGCCCGCGGGCACCTGCGGCGCGGCTTCGCCATTGATATAGATGATGCCCGCCTTCACCTGAATCTGATCGCCCGGCAGGCCGATGAGCCGTTTCACGAAATCGGTGTTCTGGGCCGGATGCCGAAACACGATGATATCGCCGCGCTCGGGTTCAGAGGCCAGAATGCGGCCCGGGAGGGGGCACATGGCGAAGGGGCAGGAATAGCGGCTATAGCCATAGGCCATCTTGTTGACGAAGACGAAATCGCCGACCAGCAGCGTGTCTTTCATCGACCCGGAGGGGATGAAAAACGGCTGGAAGAACAGGGTGCGGAAAATCCCGGCGATCAGCAGCGCCCAGAAAACCGTCTTGATCGTTTCGACAATCCCGTCGTCTTTTTTCTCGGCCATCGCCCCGCCTTTCATCTGTTGGGGCGATATGAGCAGACAGCCCGGGGGAGTCAACCGCTCAGCCGGTCTTCACCGGCTTGTGTGCGTGGCTGGCCCGGTTACTCGACGCTTTTAAAGAACCGATCTGCCCGCCAGGTCCAGAAATAGAACTCGCTTTTGCCAGCGGCCGAAAACACGATCCGGTCAACCCGGCCCAGCAGGTTTTCGGCAGGCACCAGCCCGACGCCGCCCTGACTTTGGGGATAGCGGCTGTCAGAGGAATTGTCGCGGTTGTCACCCATGAAGAAATAGTAGCCTTCGGGCACGGTATAGACATCGGTGTTATCGGGCAGGCCCGGATAATCGGCCACGTTCAACACGTCATGCGCCACGCCGCCGGGCAGGGTCTCGGTGGCGCGGATCTTGCGGCAGATCTCGCCTTCGGTCACCGCCCCATTGGCGCAGCGCGGGGTGGTGCCAAAGCCGCCCTGAGGCTCGAACACTTCTTCGAACATCCCCGCAGGTACCTGCGGCGCGGCGGTGCCGTTGAGGTGAAGAATGCCCGCCTTCACCTGCACCCGGTCGCCCGGCAGGCCTATGAGCCGCTTGACCAGATTCTCGCTTTTGGTCGTGTCGTGAAACACCACGATATCGCCGCGCTTCGGATCAGAGGCCAAGATGCGGCCCGAAAAGGGGCACATGGCGAAGGGGCAGGAATAGCGGCTGTAACCATAGGCCATCTTGTTGACGAAGACATAATCGCCGATCAGCAGCGTGTCTTTCATCGAGCCGGTGGGAATGTAGAAGGGCTGAAAGAACAGGGTGCGAAAAACGCCCGCGATCAGCAGTGCCCAGAACACCGTTTTAAGGCCCTCTACGAAGCCCGTATCTTTCTTCTCGTCCATTGCCCTGCCCCTGTTGTTGCCTTGCGATATGGGGACGGGTCGTGGGCCGTCAACCGCAGGCGGGCGATTTAGCGGGGGTTTGGGGCGAGCGGCCGCGCTTCGATCACCACGAAAGCCTGCGCCCAGGGGTGATCGTCGGTCAGGGTCACATGCACCACGGCCTCGTGCCCCTCAGGCGTCATCTCCTTAAGCCGTTCCGCCGCCCAGCCGGTCAGATGCATCACTGGTTGGCCCGAATGCAGATTGCTCACCGACATATCCTTCCACGCAATCCCCATGCGAAGCCCGGTGCCCAGCGCTTTGGAACAGGCTTCCTTGGCAGCCCAGCGCTTGGCATAGGTGCCAGCGGTATCGGCACGGTGCTCAGCCTTCATCTGCTCGCGCTCAGTGAACACGCGGTTGCGAAACCGGTCGCCATGGCGTGCCAACACGCCAGCAATCCGCTCGATATTCGCCAGATCTGTGCCGATGCCGAGGATCATGATGGATTACGCCTGATCCGGCGCCCGCGCCTCATCCATCAACCGGCGCATTTCGCGGATGGCACTGTCTAGCCCCATGAACAGCGCCTCGCCGATCAGGAAATGGCCGATATTCAGCTCCATCACCTCGGGCATGGCGGCAATCGGGGCGACGGTTTCATAGGTCAACCCGTGACCCACATGAACCTCCAGCCCGAGCGAATGGGCCAGCTGGGCCCCCTCGGTCAGACGCGCCAGCTCGGCGTCACGCTGGTCGAATTCACCGGCATAGTGGAGATCGCAATAGGCGCCTGCATGCAGCTCGATCACTGCAGCGCCGATGCGGGCGGCGGCTTCGATCTGCTCGGGTTCATGGCCGATGAAGAGCGAAACACGAATGCCCGCCTCGCTCAGCGGGGCAATGAAATGCGCCAGCTTGTTGTCCTGACGCGCCACTTCCAGCCCGCCTTCGGTGGTCACTTCCTGACGCTTTTCGGGCACGATGCACACGGCATGGGGTTTGTGGCGCAGGGCAATCGCCTGCATCTCGTCGGTCGCGGCCATTTCCAGGTTGAGGGGCAGATTGAGCCCTTCCATCAGCCGATCAATATCGCTGTCAGAGATATGGCGCCGGTCTTCCCGCAGATGCGCGGTGATGCCATCAGCTCCGGCGGCCTCTGCCACCTCGGCGGCACGCATCGGATCGGGATAGTCGGTGCCGCGCGCGTTGCGCAGGGTCGCCACGTGATCAATATTCACGCCCAGTCTCAGTTTGCCCAACGGCTTCATCACATTCTCCCTTACCCGATGGCTTTGGCCCGAGCGCCCAGCTTAACGCGGCGAATCCTCGGCGTCAGCCCGTGCTGCGCGTTCGGCCATGCGCTTTTCGTAGCGTTTTTTCAACCGCATCACCCGCCGTTTCTGATAGGCGGTGATCAGCGGCGCTGACAGGTAATAGGCCACGAACGCCGAGACCAGCCCCGGAAAGAAGCCGCCCACCACATAGGGCAGGATCACCCGATTCATGAAATGATGCATCCCGCGCCAATCGGCATGGCGCGGCGAAAACAGCGCGGTGAAATTCTGCCACAAATCCCTCATCACCGCCCAGAACGCCTCGATCACCTGCGGCAGATGCATATTGATCGGCAGGCCCAGTATTTTGGAGCCGAGATCGAGCGAAACTTCGGCGATGATCGGGAAGGTCAGCGGATTGCCGACAAAGGTAGCCAGAATGGAGGCCAGGATATTACCCCGGATCACCCAGGTGATCAGCGCTGCAGTGACGAAATGCATGCCAAAGAACGGGGTCCAGCAGACGAAAACTCCGGCGGCAATCCCACGGGCGATGCGATGGGCCGGGTCGGGCAGCCGACGGATACGGTGAACCACATAGACCGCCGCACGATACCAGCCGCCGCGTGGGTAAAAAAACTCCAGCACGGTCCGGGCGTAGCTGCGCGGGTTACGTTTGAACACCGATATCTCCCCATGGGGCGGTTGCGTTACGGCGCCAGCGAAAGATCCCGGTGTCGTTGAATTTCGGCCACGTCACTATCGGCTTCAAGCATCAGCATAACGGCATGCAGGTGCTCGATGTCGCGAAGCTCGATGTCGACGATCAGACGATAGAAGTCGGGTTTGCGATCTACAAAGCGCAAGTCTGAGATATTGGCCTTCTGCTCACCAATCAATGAACAAATACGACCAAGTACCCCGGCATCGTTCGCAATTGTGAGATCGAAGCTCACATTATGCACCGTGGCATGCTGGCCGGAGTGCCATTGCACATCGACCCAGCGGCTGGAATCCTCGGCAACCTCTTCCAGCGCGTGGCAATCAATGGCATGCACCACCACCCCACGGCCCCGGTAGGAAATGCCGACAATACGCTCGCCCGGCACCGGTTGGCAGCATTGTGCAAGTGAGAAGCTCTGGCCGCTATCAAGGCCGACAACCGCGCGTTTCAGATCAATCTCGCCGCTTTCGCGGGCCTCGGGGTAAAGCACCGCCACCACATCACGCGCCGCAAGTTCGGCCGAACCGAGCTGAGCCAGCAGCTCTTGCGTGTCGCCAAGGCTCATCGCCTTTGCCGCCGTCGCCAGCGCCCGGTCGGTGGCCTTGCGGCCGACATGCTCAAACGCCACCCGAGCCAGTTCGCGCCCAAGCTTGATGAAGCGTTCGCGGTCTTCTTCGCGCAGCCTGCGCCGGATCGCGCTTTTCGCCCGCCCGGTGACGACGATGTCGATCCAGGTGGCTTGCGGCGATTGCCCCTCGGCGGTGACGATCTCTACCGATTGGCCGTTCTTGATCCGGGTCCAGAGCGGCACGCGAATGCCGTCGACCTTGGCGCCCACGCATTTGTCGCCGATCCTGGTGTGGATCGCATAGGCGAAATCCAGCGGCGTCGCCCCGCGCGGCAGCTTCACCACCTCGCCTTTCGGGGTGAAGCAGAACACCTGGTCGGAATACATCTCAAGCTTCACGTGCTCGAGGAATTCGCCGTAATCGTCGGAGTTTTCAAATCGCTCGGTCAGGGCCGCGAGCCATTTCGCCGGGTCAACCGCAAACGGGTTTCCGGCGCGCACACCGTCACGATAGCTCCAATGCGCGGCCACACCGGCTTCGGCCACTTCGTGCATCTGGCGGGTGCGGATCTGCACCTCGACCCGTTTGCCATCGCGGCCCGACACCGTGGTGTGAATCGAGCGATAGCCGTTGGACTTCGGCTGGCTGATATAATCCTTGAACCGCCCCGGCACCGCACGCCAGCGCTGATGGATCACCCCCAGCACCTGATAGGATTCCATCTCGTTTTCGGTGATCACCCGGAAGCCATAGATATCGGACAGCCGTGAATAGGGCTGATCCTTTTCCTGCATCTTGCGCCAGATCGAATAGGGCTTTTTCGCGCGGCCAAACACATCGGCTTTCAGCCCGGCCTTGTCGAGTTCCAGCCGGATATCCGAGGTGATCTTGTTGATCACGTCGCCGGTTTCGCGTTGCAGCCGGATGAAGCGCCGGATGATCGAGGCCCGCGCATCGGGGTTGAGCACATGAAAGGCGAGGTCTTCCAGCTCTTCGCGCATCCATTGCATACCCATGCGGCCAGCGAGCGGCGCGTAGATATCCATGGTTTCGCGGCTTTTCTGCACCTGCTTGTCGGGCCGCATATGCTTGATCGTGCGCATATTGTGCAGCCGGTCGGCAAGTTTAACGAGGATCACCCGCAGGTCTTTCGACATCGCCATGAACAGCTTGCGGAAGTTTTCCGCCTGCTTGTTCTCGGTCGAGCTGAGCTGGATATTGGTAAGCTTCGTCACCCCATCGACAAGCTCGGCCACATCCCGTCCGAACCGCGCCTCGACCTCGGAAAAGGTCGATTTCGTGTCTTCGATGGTGTCGTGCAGAAGGGCGGTGATGATCGTCGCATCGTCCAGCCGCTGTTCGGCCAGAATATGCGCCACGGCCACGGGATGGGTAAAATAGGGCTCGCCGGAATGCCGCTTCTGCCCGTCGTGCATCTCCATCCCGTAGATGAAGGCACTACGGATCAGATCGGAATTCGACTTCGGGTTATAAGCGCGAACCTGTGCGACAAGCTCTTCCGGATCAAGCTCTGCAGGTGTCGCAAGATCGCTGTCTGGCAAGTTGAGAGACCTTTAGCCCTGACCCTGAGCTTCCATCAGCGCGCGCAGAAGATTTTCTTCGGTCATGTCATCTTCGGCGGGCTTGTCGGCCGCTTCAGCGCCCATCAGCAGAGCCATCTGATCGTCTTCGGGCTCGTCCACCTCGATCTGAGTCTGGTTCGACTCGATCAGACGTTCGCGCAGGTCATCGGCGGCCTGGGTCTCGTCGGCGATTTCGCGCAGAGCCACGACCGGGTTCTTGTCGTTGTCACGATCCACAGTGATCTGGTCGCCAGCCGAAATTTCGCGCGCCCGATGAGCGGCAAGCATCACCAGGTCGAACCGGTTGGGAACCTTATCAACGCAATCTTCAACCGTCACGCGGGCCATCTGCGACTCCAATCCAGAATTCGGCTTATTCGAGCGGCCTATCTAGGCGCTTGAACACAGATTGACAAGGGGATTTCAGGATTTTCCCATTTCCGGCGCCAGCGGTGCGATGGCGGCAATCTCGTCTGCGGGCAGCGCGGCACAAAGCGCGGCCAGAGTCTGGCCAAACAGAGGATGACGCCAATCGGGGGCGATTTCGGCGGCGGGCACCAGCACGAAGGCGCGATCCTGCAGGCGCGGATGCGGCAGGATAAGCTGATCGGGTGCCCTGATCTTCTGCTCTTCCGGCGGCAAATCGATCCAGGATTGGACGATCTCGGCGGACGGGTAGATCACCTCTTCGGCCATGATCAGATCAAGATCGAGCGTCCGGCTGCCCCACCGCGCTTTGCGTTCACGGCCAAACCGGGCTTCGATCACATGTAGATGAGCAAGCAATGCCTCAGGCGAGAGCTCGGTTTCTACGATGGCGGCCGCATTTACAACGTCTTCACCCGCCCCTGCCGGGAAAAACGGGGTAAGATAGAGCCCACTTCTGGCCAGAAGACTCAACGGCGCTTCGGCCAATGCCATAAGCGCCTTTTCGACGATTTCAGCGGGGGAACCGTCCGACGTCTTCGCATTGCTGCCTAAGGCGACTATATACAACGTCGTGTGGTTTTTGTTACTCGACACTTGCGTCAAATTTGTGAAGCCCTATTTTGCGGAGGCCCTATCACAGGCCCGATGTTCCATCCTACCACTCACGAGCTGGGTCCTGCGATATGATTTTTGAAAGGAATGCTGATGTTCTACAGGGACGAACGTCTCGCACTGTTCATCGACGGCTCAAATCTATACGCCGCGGCGAAAGCGCTCGACTTCGACATCGACTACAAGCTTCTACGTCAGGAGTTTATGCGTCGTGGAAAACTTCTACGCGCATTCTACTACACGGCCCTGCTTGAAAACGATGACTATTCGCCGATTCGCCCGCTGGTGGACTGGCTGAACTACAACGGTTTCACCATGGTGACCAAACCGGCCAAGGAATTCACCGATTCCTCGGGGCGTCGCAAGGTGAAGGGCAATATGGATATCGAGCTTGCGGTCGATGCCATGGAAATTGCCCCGCATGTTGATCATATCGTGCTGTTTTCCGGCGACGGCGATTTCCGCCCGTTGGTGGAAGCGCTGCAGCGCAAAGGTGTGCGTGTCTCGGTGGTCTCGACCATTCGTGCGCAACCGCCGATGATTGCCGACGAACTGCGCCGTCAGGCCGATAATTTCATCGAGCTGGACGAGTTGCGTGACGTGATCGGCCGCCCGCCCCGTGAACCGCGCGAAGATCGCACGGTGTCGCCGGAACGCAGCGAAGCCTGATCGGGCAATAGTTCAAGAAAACGGGCCGGGGATTCTTCGGCCCGTTTTCTTTTGTGCCTGTTCCTGCCTCCCCGCGCCTTGGCATCTGGACCTCGGCGCATCACCGCTTTAGGTCTTGGGCGAACAGGAGAGACGCGATGCCGAAATCCCCCCTTACCCTTTATCTCGCCGCCCCGCGCGGTTTCTGCGCCGGGGTCGACCGGGCGATCAAGATTGTCGAGATGGCGATCGAGAAATGGGGCGCGCCGATCTATGTGCGTCACGAGATCGTGCATAACAAATTCGTCGTCGACTCCCTGCGCGAAAAAGGCGCGGTGTTTGTCGAAGAGCTGGATGAATGCCCGACTGACCGCCCGGTGATCTTTTCCGCCCATGGGGTGCCGAAATCGGTGCCTGCCGACGCGGCTGAACGGCAGATGATCTATGTCGATGCCACCTGCCCGCTGGTGTCGAAAGTGCATGTCGAGGCCGAACGCCATGCCGAGGCGGGGCTGCAGATGATCATGATCGGCCATGCCGGCCACCCCGAGACCGTCGGCACCATGGGCCAGCTGCCTGAAGGCGAAGTGCTGCTGGTCGAAACCGAGGCCGATGTGGCCACCATCGCCCCGCGCGATCCCGAGCGGCTGGCCTGGATCACCCAGACCACCCTGTCGGTTGACGACACCGCCGGGATCGTGGCCGCGCTGAAGGCACGCTTCCCAGCCATTGTCGGCCCGCATAAGGAAGATATCTGCTACGCCACCACCAACCGGCAGGAAGCGGTGAAGGCCGTCGCCCCCAAGGTGGATGCGCTGCTGGTCATCGGTGCGCCGAACTCGTCAAACTCGCGCCGTCTGGTCGAGGTGGCCCGCTCGGCAGGCGGCACCTATGCCCAGCTGGTGGGCCGCGCCGACGAGATTGACTGGCGCGCACTGGAAGGCGTGGCCTCGGTCGCCGTCACCGCAGGCGCCTCGGCTCCCGAAGTGCTGGTCGACGAGGTGGTCGAAGCCTTCCGCGAACGGTTCGATGTGACGGTTGAAACCGTCGAAACCGCCAAGGAACACGTGGAATTCAAAGTGCCGCGCATTCTGCGAGAACCTGCATGAGCCCGGAATTTCTACTGACCGCGCTGGTCGTGGTGCTCGCTCCGGGCACCGGGGTGATCTATACGCTCGCCACCGGGCTGACCCGAGGCCGGACCGCCGCCATTGCCGCCGCATTCGGCTGCACCTTCGGCATCGTGCCCGCGATGCTGGCCGCGATCCTGGGGCTGGCCGCCGTACTGCACAGCTCGGCCATCGCCTTTGAGATCGTGAAATATGCCGGGGCGGCGTTCCTGCTCTACCTCGCCTGGGGCACGCTACGCGACCGCTCGATGCTGAACGTCACCCCGGATGAAGCGCCCGGCAAACTCGGGGCCATCGCGCTGAAAGGCACGCTGATCAACGTGCTGAACCCGAAGCTTTCGCTGTTCTTCCTCGCCTTCCTGCCGCAATTCCTGTCGGGCGCGCCGGAAACCGCCAGCCGCGAAATGCTCACGCTCGGCGGGGCCTTCATGCTGATGACCTTCACCGTATTTGTGCTCTATGGCAGCTTCGCCGCCGCCACCCGCGACAAGGTGCTGAGCAGCCCCCGCGCCATGACCTGGCTACGCCGCGCCTTCGCCGCCAGCTTTGCCGGGCTGGGGTTGAAACTGGCGCTGGAGCGGGCATAGGGCTCGACCAACAAGATTATTTGGAATTTGGATGCAAACGAATGGTTGAACTTGTCGCACATACCGATGGCGCCTGTTCGGGCAATCCCGGGCCGGGGGGCTGGGGGGTGCTGATGGAAGCCAAGCGCGGCGAAGAGGTGGTGAAAACCCGCGAGCTTTGCGGTGGCGAGGCGGAAACCACCAATAACCGCATGGAGCTGATGGCGGCGATCATGGCGCTGGAAACCCTCGAACGGGCCTCGCCGATCACCATCGTCACCGATTCCGCCTATGTGAAAAACGGCGTCACCGGCTGGATTTTCGGCTGGAAGCGCAACGGCTGGAAGACCTCGAACAAGAAGCCGGTGAAGAATGTCGATCTGTGGCAGCGGCTCGACGAGGCGCAGGCCCGCCACAAGGTGACCTGGGAATGGATCAAGGGTCATGCCGGGCATGACGGCAATGAACGCGCCGACGAGCTCGCCCGCGCGGGCATGGCGCCGTTCAAATCATAGGCGTTATTTAACGTAGCGCTGCCAGAGCCAGATCAGCAGCACCGCCCCAAGCACGGCCCCGACAAACCCGGCGGCCACGCCGGTGATCATGATCAGAAACCGCAGGATGAAGCTGCCCAAGAGCGCGCCGAGCACGCCAATGATCACGGTCTGCACCACGCCGGTGTCAAAATCCATGACCCGCGTGGCCAGAAACCCCGCCGCCGCCCCGATTATGATGAGAAGCAAAATAGGCATGGGATGAATATGGGGTGCGCGCGGGAAAAGCGCAAATCCTGCCGCCTATCTTTGGTCGATAAATACCTCGGGGAGCGCGAGGGGCAGGGCCCCTCGCCATTATGACTGCATCCCTCCGGGATGACGGACAGGCCCTCGCCCGTTATCCCCGCCCGTGCGGCTCCATCCAGTCAATCTCCGGCCCCACCGGCACGATCCGGTGCGGGTTGATCGATTCATGCGAATAGTAATAGTGCCGCACAAAATGCCCCGGGCGCACAGTCTCAGCCACGCCGGACCACTGGTAAAGCTCGCGGGTATAGGCCCAAAGGTTGGGGTAATCGGCCAGCCGTTTGCGGTTGCATTTGAAATGGCCGTGATAGACCGGATCAAAGCGCACCAGCGTCGGGAACAGCCGCCAATCGGCCTCGGTCACCCGGTCGCCCATGAGGTAGCGCTGGCGGCTCAGCCGCTCTTCCAGCCAATCGAGACTGTCAAACAGCGCGGTGACGGCTTCATCATAGGCGGGTTGCGTGGTGGCGAACCCGGCGCGATAGACACCATTATTCACCGTATCATAAACCCGGGTGTTCACCGCTTCGATCTCGCCCCGCAGCTCCTCGGGCCAGTAATCATCCTGATTGCCGGTGATCCCGTTGAAGGCTGAGTTGAACATGCGGATGATCTCGGCGCTTTCGTTTGAAACGATGGTGCCGCGCTTTTTGTCCCACAGGATCGGTACCGTCACCCGGCCGCTCATCTCAGGATCGGCGCGCAGATAGATCTCGCGCAGGAAATCTGAGCCGAACAGCGTGTCACCCGTCGCACCTTTGAAATCCGTCGAGAAGGTCCAGCCGTCGCTGAGCATATCGGGATGCACCACCGAAATATCGATGTGATCGGTCAGGCCCTTCAGTGCCCGGAAAATCAGGGTGCGATGCGCCCAGGGGCAGGCATAGGACACGAACAGGTGATAGCGCCCGCTTTCAGCGGCGAACCCGCCTTCGCCCGAAATCCCGGCTGCCCCGTCCGGGGTGATCCAGTTGCGAAATGTCTGGGGTGAGCGCACGAATCGCCCGCCGCTTTTCGACGTATCGTACCAGGTGTCTTCCCACACCCCATTTACCAATTGACCCATACCATTCTCCTTTGGGGGATAAGTATCGTGCCGAAGGGGCTGAAAAAACACCCCTCCCCGCGCAGCTTGCGTGCAGAGCTGCACAATCGCGACGCTTCCGGGCCCGAGAGGTCGCTTTCCGTCATTGTCCCACAAGGCCGCGCGGCCTATACCGGAGCCAGACGATGCCCCGAAGGGGCCGGAGAGGTGTGTAGCGGCAGGATCGACCCAATCGGGGATCGCGCCGCGCGATCGTCAAGACGCACGGGCCTCTTCGTGCCGCTTCGGCGTGAGGAAAGGATGTGCCATGAAATACCTCGCTGCTATTCTGTTCTCGCTTCTGCCCGGGATGGCTTTTGCGCATCCGGGGCATTTGCTGGAGATCGCCGGGCATAACCACGCCCTCGCCGCCGCCGCGATTGCCGCCGCGCTTGGTGTGGCGGTCTGGGGCGCGCTGAAAGGCGAGCGCGACGAAGACGCCGAAGCAGACGCGGAAGAAGACCTTCCCGAAGACGCGCTGCAGGACGCCTGATCATGAGCAAAATCGGGGTGATGATCTGCGGGCACGGGTCGCGCAGCCAGGCGGCAGTGGATGAATTCAAAGTACTGGCCGAAAAGCTGCCAGCGCTGCTGCCCGAGGATTGGGTGACAGATTATGGCTATCTGGAATTTGCCAATCCGGTGATCCGGGTGGGGCTGGATAATCTGCGCAGCCAGGGCGTTGAGCGGATCGTCGCGGTGCCCGGCATGCTCTTTGCCGCGATGCACACGAAAAACGACATCCCGACCGTGCTGAACAGCTACGCCACCGAACATGGGATCGAGGTCAGCTATGGCCGCGATCTGGGCGTTGACCCGAAAATGGTCGCCGCCGCCGGCGAGCGCGTGCGCGAGGCCGTCGCAGCCGCCGATGCCGAACACGGCGCGGTGCCGCTGGAGGAAACCTGCCTGGTGGTCATCGGCCGTGGCGCCTCTGACCCCGACGCCAATGCCAATGTCGCCAAGATCGCCCGGCTCTTGCAAGAGGGCATGGGCTTTGGCTGGCTTGAGGTCGGCTATTCCGGCGTCACCTTCCCGCTGGTCGAGCCGGCGCTCAGCCATGCCGCGAAGCTGGGTTACAAGCGCATCGTCGTCTTCCCCTATTTCCTGTTCACCGGCATCCTGATCGACCGCATCTATGGCTTCACCGATCAGGTGGCCGCGGCGCATCCCGATATTCAGTTCGTGAAAGCGGGCTATCTGAATGATCACCCCAAAGTGCTGGAAACCTTCGCCGAACGGGTGATGGAACAGCTGGGCGATAGCGCGGTGCCCAATTGCGGGAAATGCGCCTATCGCAACCAGATCCTGGCCATCGACGGGCAGGCGCCGGTGACGATCCGCGCCGAAGAGCGGGGCGAATTCACCGCCGTGCCACCGGTTTGCGTGATGTGCAAATACCGCACCGAAGTGCTGGGCTTTGAGGCCGAGCTGGGCGCGGTGCAGGAAAGCCACCACCTCCATGTGGAAGGGCAAGGCGCCTCGGCCCCCGGCTCGAATGTCGAAGATTGCGGGCTGTGCGATACCTTCTGCACCGGCGCCTGCCGGTTGGAGGCCGAGCCTCATCACGGGCACGGGCATTCCCACAACCATGGTCATGAGCACGATCATGAGCACGGGCACCATCATCACCATGGGCATGAGCATCATCACCACAACGATCATGGGCACGACCATGGGCATTCCCACGACCACGGCCACAGCCACCCGGTCTATCCCCATGCCAAACATCCGCATGGGCCGGAATCGGCGCGGGTGAAATGAGCGGGCGGCCACCTCTGCACTACGAGCGCGATCCAGCGGCGATCTATGCCCAAAGCTTCGCGACCGTGCAGAAAGAGGCGCGGCTGGAGCGGTTTCCGCCCGGCATGGCCCAGCTTGCTACGCGGCTGATCCATGCCTGCGGTATGGTCGAAGTGGCCGACCGGCTGGCTTTTTCGCCGGAGGCCTATGAGGCCGGGCATGAGGCACTGCAGCGCGGCGCCCCGGTGCTCTGCGATTGCGAAATGGTCGGCGCAGGCATCATCCGTCGCTATCTGCCTGCGGGCAATGAGGTGATCGTCACCCTGAACGATGCCAGCGTGCCGGAACGAGCGAAGGACATCGGTAATACCCGCTCTGCGGCGGCTGTCGAGCTTTGGGCAGAGCGACTGGAGGGGGCGGTGGTCGCCATCGGCAATGCCCCCACCGCCCTGTTTCGCCTGCTCGAAATCCTCGACGCGGGTGCGCCGAAACCGGCGGTGATCCTTGGCTTCCCGGTCGGCTTTGTCGGCGCGGCGGAAAGCAAGGCGGAACTCGCCAACGACCCGCGCGGCTGCAATTTCGTCGCCCTGCGTGGCCGTCGCGGTGGCTCGGCCATCGCCTCCGCCGCCGTCAACGCGCTCTCCGCAGGCCTACCGGAGATCACATCATGACCCCCTGGCTGCACGTCGTTGGGATTGGCGAAGACGGGCTGGATGGCCTGACCCCGGCCACCCGCGCGGTGGTGGAAGCGGCCGAGGTTATCTTGGGCGGCGGGCGTCACCATACGCTTACGAATGGTCTTGCTGCGCAGCGGATCGAATGGCCCTCGCCATTCGACTCCCTGATCGACACGCTGCAGGATCTGCGCGGCAAACGCGTGGTGGTTCTGGCCACCGGCGATCCGCTTTGGTTCTCGGTTGGGGCGCGGATCGGGCGGCGGCTCGACCCTGACGAGATCACCTATCACCCACAGGTTTCGGCCTTTCAGCTTGCCGCGGTGCGCATGGGTTGGTCGATGGCCGATCTTGAAACCCTCACCGTGCATGGCCGCCCGGTTGAGCAGATGATCGCCTTCATCCAGCCCGACGCGCGGCTGTTGATCCTGACCACCGGAGCCGAAACCCCGGACCAGATTGCCCGCTTCCTGACCGAGCGCGGCTTTGGCGACAGCACGATGACGGTGCTGGCCAATATGGGCGGCAGGGCGGAACAACGCTTTGACGGGATTGCGAAAAACTGGTCGCACGAGGTGCCGCCCTTCAACACGCTGGCGGTGGAATGCATTGCCGCGCCCGATGCGGCGCTGCTGCCGCGCGTGCCGGGGCTGGCTGACGAGTTGTTTCAGCATGACGGCACGATGACCAAGCGCGAAGTGCGCGCGATAACGCTGGCAAAACTGATGCCGATGCGCGGCGCGCTGCTCTGGGATATCGGCACCGGCTGCGGATCGATCGCGGTGGAATGGATGCGCGCGGCCCGCTATGCCCGCGCCATCGGCATCGAACCCCGGGCCGACCGCCGCGCCATGGCCGCTGCCAATGCGCTCGCGCTTGGCGCGCCCCGGTTGGAGCTGGTCGAGGGCAACGTGCCTGAGGCGCTGACCGGGTTGGATGCGCCGGATGCGGTGTTCATCGGCGGCGGGTTATCGGAAGTAACATACGCTGCCGCATGGTCAGCTCTGAAACCGCTGGGGCGGCTGGTGGCCAATGCCGTCACGCTTGAAAGTCAGGCGCTCCTGGCCGAGTTGCATAAGCGTCATGGCGGCGATCTGACCCAGATTGCGATTGCCCGCGCCGAGCCGCTCGGCCCCCATACCGGCTGGCGCCCGCTGATGCCGGTCACCCAGTGGAGCTTGGTGAAACGATGACTGGTAAACTGATTGGCGTTGGCCTTGGCCCCGGCGCGCCCGACCTTCTGACCCTGCGCGCGGCCCGCCTGATCGAGGCGGCAAAGGTGATCGCCTATCCAGCCCTGCCCGGCACCGAAAGCTTTGCCCGCCGCATCGCCGAGGGGTTTATCGGGGCCGATGTGCATGAAATCGTGATGGAAATCCCGATGACCCGCGAACGCGCGCCCGGGCAGGCCGCCTATGATCTTGGTGCCTCCCGGATTGCCGAGGCGCTGGATACGGGCGAAGACGTGGTGGTGCTCTGCGAGGGCGACCCGTTCTTCTATGGCTCGTTCATGTATCTGCACGCCCGGCTTTCGGATCGCTACGATGTCGAGGTGGTGCCAGGCGTCACTTCGGTTACCGCCGCCGCGGCGCAGGCCCACCTGCCGCTGACCGCGCGCAATGAGGTATTGGCGACGATCCCTGCACCGCTGCCGAGCGAAACCATACGTGAACGTATTGAGATGGCCGATTCCATTGTTCTGATGAAGCTGGGCCGTCATCTGGGCCGCATCCGCGCGCTGCTGACCGAGCTGGGCCTTGCCGATAAGGCCCGCTATATCGAGCGCGCGACGCTCGCCGAAGAGGTGATCCTGCCGCTGAGCGAAGCGCCGGACCCCGCCCCCTATTTTTCCATGATCCTTGTCACGAAAGGCGCCGATCCGTGGCTCTAAAACCCGTCATTCTCTGCCTCAACCACGCCGGTGAAGCCACAGCGCATCGCCTTGCTGCCGCCCTTGGCGCGCAGATCCATGGCCGCGAGGGCCGGGTGGAACAGGCCGATGCCTTCTTCCCCAACGCGCTCGATCACATTCGCTCGCTGTTTGCCGCGGGCACGCCGATCATCGGCATCTGTGCCTCGGGCATCCTGATCCGCGCGGTCGCGCCCTTGCTGGCTGACAAACGCAGCGAACCGCCGGTGCTGTCGGTTGCCGATGATGGCTCGGTTGTGGTGCCGCTTCTGGGCGGGCATCGCGGCGCCAACCGTCTGGCGCGCGAAATCTCCGATCTGCTCTCCGGTCAGGCGGCGGTGACCACGGCGGGCGATGTGGCGCTTGGCGTCGCGCTTGACGAGCCGCCGCTGGGCTACCGCCTGCAAAACCCCGATGACGCGAAAGCGGTGATGGCCGCGCTGCTCTCCGGCGCCGCGCCCCGGGTGATCGGCGACAATATCTTTGACCTGGACAGCGCCGAGGATGGCAGTGTCGATCTGATCGTTACCGATGAAGCGATTGCGGGCGACGAGACGCAACTGGTCTATCATCCGCAAAGCTACATCCTCGGCCTCGGTTGCGCCCGCAACTGCCCCACCGATGAGCTGCGCCAATTGGTGGCCGATACGCTGGCAAGCGCCAGTATTGCGCCGGGCGCCGTTGCCGCGATTGCCACGCTGGACCTGAAAGCCGATGAACCGGCGATGAACGCGCTGGCGCGTGAGCTGGGCGTGCCGCTGCGCCTGTTCACCGCCGAAGAGCTGGACGCGATGACCCCGCGCCTTGCCAACCCGTCAGAGATCGTCTTTGCCGAGGTTGGCACCCATGGCGTATCGGAAGCCGCCGCGCTCGCCGGGGCGGATGGCACCGAGCTGAGCATCGAAAAGCACAAATCGGCCAATGCCACCTGTGCACTTGCCAAGGCCGCCGCGCCGATCACCGCGCTGAACGGGCGCGCGCGCGGGCATCTGTCGATTGTCGGCATCGGCCCGGGGCAGTCAAGCTGGCGCACCCCGGAAGCCAGCCGCCTGATTTCCGAGGCGGAAGAGCTGGTCGGCTATGGCTTCTATATCGACCTGCTCGGCCCACTGGCCACAGGCAAGACCCGCAGCGATTTCCCGCTGGGCGGTGAAGAAGACCGCTGCCGTTACGCACTGGAACAGGCTGCCAAGGGCAAGAACGTGGCGCTGATCTGTTCGGGCGATGCGGGCATCTATGCGATGGGCGCGCTGGTCTTTGAACTGATGGATCGCGGGCCTGATGAGATGGGCGTGAGCGACGCCGCCCGCCGGGTTGACGTGACTTCGACCCCCGGCATTTCAGCGCTGCAAGCCGCCGCCGCCCGCGCCGGGGCGCCGCTGGGCCATGATTTCTGCGCCATTTCGCTTTCCGATCTGCTCACCCCCACCGACACCATCCGCAGCCGCTTGAAAGCCGCGGCCGAGGGGGATTTCGTCATCGCCTTCTATAACCCGGTGTCGAAGCGCCGCCGCACCCTGCTGGCCGAAGCGCGCGAGATCCTTCTGGAGCATCGCCCTGCCGATACGCCGGTACTGCTCGCCACCTCGCTGGGCCGCCCGGAAGAGCAGATCCGCTATCGCAAGCTCAGCGAGCTTGAGGTCGACGAGGTCGATATGATGACCGTGGTTCTGGTCGGCTCCTCCAATTCCCGCCTTGCCCAGTTGGGCGAAGGCCCCCGCATGTTTACCCCGCGCGGCTATGCGCGGCGGATTGATGGCGATCTGACCGCCGTCGGCAACAGACATCTTTGAGAAAGATCACCCCATGAAAGTCTACTTCATCGGCGCAGGCCCCGGCGACCCGGAGCTTTTGACCCTGAAAGCGCAACGCATCATCGGGGAATGCCCGGTCTGCCTTTATGCAGGCTCGCTGGTGCCGCCCGAAGTGGTGGCCGGAGCGCCGGAGGGCGCGCGGGTGCTCGACACCGCCGCGATGACGCTCGACGCGACCCATGCCGAAATTCTCGCCGCCCGCGACCGGGGCGAAGATGTGGCGCGGGTTCATTCCGGCGATCCCAGCCTATATGGCGCGATTGCCGAGCAGATCCGCCGCTTGCGCGCTGACGGGATCGAATATGAAGTCGTGCCCGGCGTGCCCGCCTATGCCGCCGCCGCCGCCGCGCTGGGGCAAGAGCTAACCATCCCCGAGATCGCGCAGTCGATCGTGCTGACCCGGGTGTCGATGCAATCCACCGCCATGCCCGAGGGCGAGACGCTGGAAAACTTCGCCCGCACCGGCGCAACCCTCGCCATCCATCTTGGCGTGCGCAATATGCGCGAGATCGAGCGCGTGCTTACCCCCCATTACGGCGCCGATTGCCCGGTGGTGGTGGCCTACCGCGTCGGCTGGCCGGATCAGCAGCTGATCCGAGGCACGCTTAGCGACATCCGCCTGAAAGTGCGCGCCGAAAAGATCACCCGCACCGCGCTGATCCTCGTTGGCCCGGCGCTGGGGGCAGCCCGCGATTTCAAGGATTCCGCGCTCTATGATCCGGCCAAGCCGCATGTGCTGCGTCCGGTCGTTGGGGTGGATCTGGTGGAAGAGCACAACACCTGAGAAAATATCGGCACGTCACAATAGGTTAACTTGACGTTTACCATGTTCACGCCATCCTGCGCGGGAAGGAGTGCAAAGCATGATGAACTTTCTGTCGAAAGAAGTGTTGGACGGGCTGGAACTGGCCCGCAAACGCGAGATGAAAAAGCAGGCCCGGCTGCGGGTACGGGTGGGCGACGAGGCCTTCCCGGTGCTTGATTTCGGCGAAACCGGCTTTGCGCTCGACCTTGATAACGCGCCGAAATTGCGCGGACTTGTCGATCTTTATGACGGCGCGCGCCATCTCTACCAATGCCTGATCGTCGCCTCGGAAGAAGACGGCACGCTGATGCGCTACGAATTCAAGCGTGCCACGGTGGTCAGCGACAGCGCGCCGCTCGATTTCGTCCGCGACGAAAACGCCCCGGTGGCGTTGCTGACGCACTGAGCCACACCGAATATCGGGTTTGGATGCGGGGGCTTTTGCCCCCGCCTTTATTGCAGATCCGAAAACGCTGCGGCGAGGCGCTCAACCGCTTCCTGAACCACGGCACGCGGCGTGGCGAAGTTGAAGCGCAGGAAATCTTCCCCGCCCTTGCCGAACGGTGTGCCGTAATTCACCGCGATCTTCGCCTGTTTTTCGACCCGCGCGGTGTAGTCTTCACGGCTCATCCCGGTGCCGGAGAAATCGACCCAGGCCAGATAGGTGCTTTCCAGCGCCATGGATTTCAGCCCGGGAATAGCATTCACCGCATCATCAAACAGCCGCCGGTTACCATCGAGATAGGTTACCAGAGCATCGACCCATTCAGCCCCTGCCGGGCTATAGGCGGCCTCGGCCAGACGGCAGCCGAAGGCGCCGGGGCTGATGCCCAGCGCTGCCAACCGGGCGGCGAACGTCGCCCGCAGCGCTTCGTCCGGAATGATCACATTCCCGGTGTGAATCCCGGCAACGTTGAAGGTTTTCGTGGTTGCCGTCATCATCACCAACCGGTCTTCGATACCGGGGATCAGCGCCATCGGCGTGTGTTTCGCGCCGGGAAAGACCAGATCGTGATGGATCTCGTCGGAGACCAGAACCAGATCATGCCGTTTGGCGAAATCGGCAATCGCCTCAAGCTCGGCCCGCGTCCAGACCCGCCCACCGGGGTTATGCGGCGACGAGATGATCAGCAGTTTCTCATGCCCCTTCATCTGCGCGTCCCAGCTGGGGATATCGAGCTCATAGCGCCCGTTATTGTTGATCATCTCGCATTCGACCACCTCGCGGCCCGCCGCTTTGATGACCCGCGCGAAGGCGTGATAGACAGGGGTGAACAGCACCACCCCATCGCCCGGCTTGGTATAGGCATCGACGCAAAGCGCGGTGCCGTTCACGAGGCCATGGGTGGTGAAGATCCATTCGGGGGCCACGGTCCAGCCATGGCGGTTTTGCATCCACCAGCCAATGGCCGCCTTGTAGCTTGCATCGTCGCCGTAATAGCCCAGGACGCCATTATCGAGCATCTTTTTCAGCTCGGCCTGAATCGGTTCGGCGGCGCGGAAATCCATATCGGCCACCCACATCGGGATGCCTCCATCGACCGGAATGCCATAATTCGGTTCCATCAAATCCCATTTCATCGAATGGGTGCCGTGACGGTCGATGATCTCGTCGAAGTTCATGTTGCCTCCTGAATGCGTGCGGGCGAGACTAGCTGTGATCTGTGGGTGTGCAAGGGGCGCCCAAAGGAGAAGGCACCCTTGCTATAGTCTGTTTGTTCCGTCTATTTCGCGCATATCAGCACGATGTTCCATATTGGAAATGTCGCTTGGGAAGTGGTTCCACTATTTAGCCCATTTTGGCGACAATGTTTTGCCGCTCTACCGCAAAAACACTCAGTTTCGAAACGCGCCTCCCCATTGCGTGACACGCGACCTTGTCCTACATGAAGCCGCATGAGTATTCGCCCGATTGTAATTCATCCCGACCCGCGTCTGAAAAAGATCTGCGACCCTGTGCCAGACCTTTCCGACGAGCTGTTGCGGCTCGCCGATGACATGCTTGAAACCATGTATGACGCGCCGGGCGTAGGCCTGGCCGCGCCGCAGGTTGGTGTGCTGAAAAATCTAATCGTGGCCGACCCGGCGAAAAATCCCGACGAAGAGCCGCAGCCGATCGTGATGTTCAACCCCGAGATCATCCTCTCGTCGGATGATACTTCGGTCTATGAAGAGGGCTGCCTGTCGATCCCCGAGCAATATGCGGAAGTTACCCGCCCGGCCGAGGTGCGCGTGCGCTGGATCGACCGGCATGGCAATGAGCAGGAAAAGGATTTTTCCGGCTTCTGGGCCACTGTTCTGCAACACGAGATCGACCATCTGCGCGGTAAGCTGTTCATCGACTATCTCGGCTCGATGAAACGCCAGATGATCACCCGCAAAAGCCAGAAGCTGAAGCGCGAGCGGGCGCGGGCCTGATGGCCACGCGGCCTGTCCTGCTCTGGCCTGATCCGCGGCTTTCGACCCGCTGCGACGCGATTGCCGCGATTGACGATGATCTTCGCCGCCTCACCGCCGATATGTTCGACACCATGTATGATGCCCCCGGTCGTGGCCTCGCCGCACCGCAGGTGGGCGCGCTGGTCAGGCTGTTCGTGATGGATGGTGGCTGGAAAGAGGGCACGCCTTCGCCGAGGGTGATGATCAACCCCGAAATCATTGCGGCCTCCGAAGAGCGGATCGAGATGGTCGAGGGCTGCTTGTCGATCCCCGGCATCGAGACCCCGATCACCCGCCCCGCCACGGTAGAGATGCGCTGGATGGATCTTGAGGGCGAAATCCACGAGGCCAAACTGATCGGTGTTGAGGCCCGCATTGCCCAGCACGAGCTCGATCACCTCGACGGCATGGTGAGTTTTGATCGCCTGCCCACCAAGACCCGCGCCCAATACGAAAAGGACTATGCCGGATGAGCCATCGCCCCTTTGTCATGTGGCCCGACAAGCGCCTGCGCACACCCGCCGCGCCGGTTGAGGCCATCACCGATGAGATCCGCGCGATCTGGAATGAGATGATCGAAGCTATGGAAGCGATGCCCGGCGTCGGGCTGGCCGCCGTGCAGCTGGGCATTCCGCTGCGGCTGGCGGTGGTCGATGCCTCGGAAGAACGCGGGCAAGTGGTGCGGATGGCCAACCCCGAGGTGTTGCACGCTTCGGTGAAGCTGCGCGAGCACGACGAGGCCAGCCCCAACCTGCCCGGTGTCTGGGCCACGATCAGCCGCCCACGCGCGGTGACGGTGCGGTTTCTGAATGAAACGGGCGAGCTGGAAGAGCGCGATTTCGTCGGGCTCTCGGCCACTTCTGTGCAGCATCAGATCGACCATCTGAACGGCAAGATGTATTTCGATCACCTGTCGAAGCTGAAGCGCGACAGGCTGATCGCCAAGGCAAGGAAACTGGCGAAATGAAACTGGTCTTCATGGGGTCGCCCGATTTCTCGGTGCCGGTGCTTGAGGCGCTGGTTGAGGCCGGGCACGAGATTGCCGCCGTCTATTGCCAGCCGCCCCGCCCCGCCGGACGCGGCAAGAAAGACCGCCCGACCCCGGTGCAGGCCCGCGCTGAAGAGCTGGGCCTTTTGGTGCGCCACCCGAAAACCCTGCGCAATGAAGAGGCGCAGGCGGAGTTTGCCGCGCTGGAGGCCGATCTTGCTGTGGTCGTGGCCTATGGGCTGATCCTGCCGCAGGCGGTGCTGGACGCGCCTGCGCGGGGCTGCCTGAATGTCCACGCCTCGCTTCTGCCGCGCTGGCGGGGGGCGGCGCCTATTCACCGCGCGATCATGGCGGGCGATCATGAGACCGGGATCTGCATCATGCAGATGGATGCCGGGCTGGATACCGGGGCGGTGCTGCTGCGCCGTGCTATCCCGATCGGGGCGGAGGAAACCACCGGCACCCTGCATGACCGGCTGGCGGCGCTGGGGGCCGAGAGCATTCTCGAGGCGCTGGAGCGGTTGGACGAGCTGGCCCCGGAGCCGCAGCCCGAGCTGGGCGTGACCTATGCCGAGAAGATCGACAAGGCCGAGGCGCGGGTGGACTGGACCAAGCCCGCCGAGGAGGTCAGCCGCCTTATTCGTGGCCTTGCCCCCTTCCCCGGCGCTTGGTGCGAGATGGATGGCGAGCGGGTGAAACTGCTCGGCGCCCGGGTGGTTGCGGGAGCAGGCGAACCGGGGCAGATGCTGGCCCCGCTGACCGTGGCCTGCGGCAGCGGTGCGGTGGAAATCACCCGCGCCCAGCGCCCCGGAAAACGGGCGATGGAGGCCGAAGAATTCCTGCGCGGATTTGAGCTGCCGGACCGGGTGGCCTGACCCCTGATCGAAGAGTGGGCGAACTCGCCCATGGGTGTAAGCCTTTGGCGACAAAGACGTTACCGCTAACTGTTCGAACTCTTGTCGAGCCGTGTTCGAGGGGGTTTTGGGTGTCGGTTTTGCCCGATATTTCGCCCGATATACGGTGCGAATAACCCGCATCCTACGGCTATGAAAAACGGGCGACGCCCGAGCCTGGGTGGGCGTTGTCCTGAGGGTGGTCTAGATGCGGTGCTCTAAAGCATTCATGCCCGATTTGCTGGATCCGGAATCGCCAGAACGCCCTCCCGGGGGGGGAGTCGGGCGTCGCCCGTCGTTCCGCCGGGCGAGGTCGTTGGCTATCGCGTTGCGTCGATCAACTTACCAGCTGTCTGGCGCCATCGTCGGGCGGTGAAGGTTGGCTTTTCAATGTCAGACGCGCGGTGCGCATGAAGGCGCGCCCTACGGGCGTCAGCCTTTTTCGCGCATAAGGCGGGCTTTTTGGCGGCCCCAGTCGCGCTTGGCGTCGTCGGCGCGTTTGTCGTGGTTTTTCTTACCCTTGGCGATGCCAATCTTCAGCTTGGCAATGCCTTTATGGTTGAAATAGAGCACCAGCGGCACCAGCGTCATGCCTTTGCGTTGGGTGGCATTCCAGAGCTTCGACAGCTCTTTTTTCGACACCAGCAGCTTGCGACGGCGGCGCTCTTCATGGCCCCAGGTTTTTGCCTGCTCATAGGGCGCGATGGAGCTGTTCACCAGCCACAGTTCGCCCTCTTCCACGGCGGCATAGCTTTCGGCGATATTGGTGCCACCCGCGCGCAGGCTTTTCACCTCAGACCCGGTCAGGATGATGCCGCATTCGAGATCTTCCTCGATGGCATAATCGTACCGTGCGCGCCGGTTCTCGGCGATCACTTTGTAATTCGGATCTGTCTTCGGTTTCTTGGCCATAGTAGGCCGCATATAGGCGATCATGACGGGCAGCGAAAGGGCTTCGCTGCCCGCAGGTTAGCCTTAGCCGATCAGCCCGGCATGGGCGAGGCCGGCGTCGATCGCGGCTTTGGTGCTGTCGGTCAGCTCTTCCAGCGGCAAACGCACCTCGGGTGAGCAGAGGCCGAGCTTTGACATCGCGTATTTCGCGCCCACCAGCCCCGGCTCGGTGAAGATCGCCAGATGCAGCGGCATCAGCTTGTCGGACAGCGCCAGCGCCCCGGCATAATCGCCCGCAAGCGTGGCCGCCTGCATATCGGCGCAAAGCTTCGGGGCCACGTTGGCGGTGACCGAGATGCAGCCCTGCCCGCCCATGGCGTTAAAGCCCACGGCGGTGGCGTCTTCACCCGAAAGCTGGATGAAATCGGGGCCGCAGGTCAGGCGCTGCTTGGCCACACGGGCCAGATCGCCGGTGGCGTCTTTCACCCCGACGATCATGTCGAGCTTGGCCAGTTCGCCCATGGTCTCGGGCGTCATGTCTACCACCGAACGGCCGGGGATGTTGTAGACGACGATCGGCATGCCGATTTCGGTCAGACGGCGGAAATGCGCCAGCATCCCGCTCTGGGTGGGTTTGTTGTAATAGGGCGTCACCACGAGGGCCGCATCGGCGCCCACGCTTTTGGCGTGTTCGACCAGACGCACGGCTTCGATGGTGTTGTTCGACCCGGCCCCGGCGATCACCGGAATCCGGCCCGCAGCGGCTTTCACCACCTCTTCGACCACGCGCTCGTGCTCGGCATGGGTCAGCGTCGGGCTTTCGCCGGTCGTGCCCACCGGCACCAGGCCGCTCGAGCCCTGTTCAACATGCCAATCGACAAGGTGTTTGAGCGTATCAATGTCCAGTGCGCCGTTCTTGAACGGCGTGACCAGGGCAGGAATTGATCCTTTGAACATGACACGCTCCTTTATTGATATGCGTTGTGCCTTCGCCCGGGCCTGAGTCGGTGCCGGGTGAAACGCGGCGGAAACTAGCCGCTTGTCCGGCAAATGCCAAGAATATGTATTGCTCTGGGAAGCATGCGCGTTACGACTCCGTCATGATTAACCGTCTCCTTTCCCCGCTTCGCGCGCTTCTGGCGCCCTTTTCACTGATCGCTCTGCTGGCCGCGCCCGCTGCGGCACAGGACGCCGCCACGGTTGCGGCGCTGAAATCGGGGCTGGAGCTGATGCGGCATGGCGACTGGGACGCTGCGCTGGTGGCGGCGGGGCCGGAAGGCTCGGTGGCGCGCGATATCGTAGACTGGAACCGGCTGCGCTCGTCCGAAGGCCGCTTTGCAGACACGCTGGCCTTTCTCAAACGCCGCCCCGACTGGCCGGGGCTGGCACTGCTGCGCGAGCGCTCGGAAAAGACCATTCCGGAAGATGCCAGCCATGCGGCGGTGCTGGATTTCTTTCTGAAGCAGAAACCCGAAACCGGCTGGGGCACGCTGCGCTTTGCCAAGGCGCTGTGGGAAACAGGTGCGAAGCAAGAGGCGATGGCCGAGGCGATCCGGGGCTGGACGAGCTTTTCGATCTCGGAAGAGGAAGAAGCGCAGTTCATGGTGGACTGGCCGAAAACGCTGGCGCATCAGCACTGGAAACGGCTCGATATGCTGCTGTGGCGCGGGTTGACGGGTGAGGCCAATCGGATGCTGGCGCGGGTGGACGATGCTCACCGGGCGCTGGCGCAGGCGCGGATTATCCTGCGGGACGACAAAAACGGCGTGGATGCCGCGATCAGCCATGTGCCCGCGGCGCTGGCGGATGATCCGGGGCTGGCCTTTGAGCGCTTTCAATGGCGCGCGCGCAAGGGGCGCAATGACGATGCGATCACGCTGCTCTTGGAGCGGTCGGGATCGGCAAAATCGCTGGGCAAGCCTGATATGTGGGCGGGCTGGCGGCTGGTTTTGGCCCGCTGGGCGATGCGCGAGGGCAAGGCCGAGACCGCCTATCGGGTGGCGGCAAACCATCATCTGAGCAGCGGCAACACCCGCAATGAGCTGGAATGGCTCGCGGGCTATGTCGCGTTGTCCAAGCTGAACGATCCGGCCAAGGCGCTGAGCCATTTCCGCGCCTTTGCGGGCGGGGTGGAAAGCCCGATCAGCCTGGGCCGGGCGGGCTATTGGGAAGGTCGCGCGCTGGAAGCTCTGGGGCGGGCCGACGAGGCGCGCACGGCCTATGCGCGGGCCGGGCAAAACCAGACGGCGTTTTACGGGCTGCTGGCCGCCGAAAAAGTGGGGCTCGCCATGGATCCGGCGCTGACCGGGGCCGCGCAGGCTGTCGACTACCATCAGGCGCCGTTCTGGACGAGTTCGGTGATGGAGGCGGCGCGGCTGTCGCTGGCGGCGGGCGAGCTTTACTATGCGCGGCGCTTTGTGGTGCAGCTGTCTGAACGCCTTGATGCGGCCGGGCTGGCGGCGCTGACCAAATGGGCGGAAGACGCGAACGCCCCCTATCTGCAACTGGCGCTGGCGAAATATGCCATCGCCTATCACGGGCTGATGCTGAACCGGCCGTATTTTCCCACGCCGGATATCGGGCGCGGCAACCGTACCGTGCCGCGGGCGCTGGAAATGTCGATCTCGCGGCGTGAGAGCGAGTTTAATCCCGCTGCGCGCTCCGGCGTCGGCGCGATGGGGCTGATGCAGCTGATGCCCGGGACCGCGCGCGACATGGCCAAGCGGGTGGAGGTGGATTACGAGCCGGGGCGGCTGACCTCGGAAATGGCCTATAACACAAGGCTTGGCTCGGAATATCTGGCCTATCTGCTCGAAGAGTTCGGCAATAACCCGGTGCTGATCGCGGTGGCCTATAATGCCGGGCCGGGCCGCGCGCGCCAGTGGATCGAAGCCTATGGCGACCCGCGTGATCCGGGGGTGGATGTGGTCGACTGGATCGAAAGCATCCCGTTTAACGAGACGATGAACTACGTGATGCGGGTGACCGAAAGCCTGCCCAACTACCGGGCTCGGCTGACCGGGCAGGTCGAACCGATCCGGTTTCTGGAAGAGCTCAAGAGCCGATAGCGGGGCGTGATCCGGCACGCTTGCGTTCGCGCCAGGCGGTGAAGAGGCCTGCACCCACAACGATGGCGGCACCCAGGGCGACGGGCGGTTCGAGGGTTTCGCCGAAGACCGGCACTGCCATTAGGGTGACGAAGACCAGCTGGAGATAGGCGAAGGGCTGCACGGCGGAGGCTTCGGCCACTTCATAGCAGCGGATCAGCAGGTAGTGACCCAGCGCGCCGGAGACGCAGAGCACCGCCATCCAGCCCCAGTCGGGGCCGCTCATCGGCTGCCAGAACCACAGCCCGATGGCGGTCATCGCGGGGGCGCCGACCACGCCAGCCCAGAAAAACGAGGTGGCCGAGCTGTCGCGACGGGCAGCATAGCGGGTGAGCAGCCCGTAGGTCGCCCAGAGCACCGCCGCCAGAACCGCGATCAGCGATTGTGGGGCGAAGACCGCAAAGCCGGGGCGCAGCACGATCAGGATGCCGATAAAGCCCACCGCGATGGCGGCCCAGCGGCGCGGCCCGACACGCTCGCCCAGAACCGGGCCAGAGAGGGCGGCGATGATCAGCGGGTAAGAGGCGAAAATCGCATGGGTCGGAATCAGGCCGAGCTGCACGAAGGCAAAGACCGTCACGCAGATTTCGGAGATCAGCAGCAGCGCCCGGGTGGCCTGCAATATCGGCTGTGTGGTTGCCGCCGCCGCGCGCAGCCCACCGGCCTTGCGGGTGGCCACGAAAATGACGAAGGCCGCAAAGAACCAATAGCGGATCATCACCACCATGAAGACGTTATATTGCCCGGCGAGGTGGCGCGAGATGCCATCCTGCATGGCAAAGACAAAGGCCGAGGTGATCATCAGGATGATGCCGAGGCGGGTGTTTTGCTGGCTCACGCGAGGCGCTCCATCTGGGCCACGGTCATGTGGCGTTTGCGTCCAAAGCCCGGTTGGCGGGTAACGGTGAAGCCTGCTGCCTCCAGCCCGCGCCGCACGAAGCCCGCAGCGGTATAGGTGGCCGCCGTGCCATCCGGGGCGGTATGGGTGCCCACCGCCTGCATCAGCTCTTCGCTCCAAAGCTCGGGGTTCTTGGCCGGGCTGAACCCGTCGAGAAACCAGGCATCGGCCTGCCCCGGCCAGAGCGGCAGGGTTTCGCGGGCGTCGCCGATGATCACCTCAACCTCAAATCCGCCCAGATCAAACCGCGTCTCGCCCTGTGCCCAAGCCTCCAGAAACGGCGCGGCGACCGCTTCGGCTTCGGGAAAGGCGGTGAGGGCGCGGGCGATCTCATCCGCGTGCATCGGGAAGGCTTCGAAGCTGGTGAAGCGGATCGGACCGGGGCTGCCTGCGGCGCGAAAGGCGATCAGGGTGGCGAGCATGTTGAGCCCGGTGCCAAAGCCCAGCTCGGCAATCTGGAAACCGGGGGCAAAGCGCGCGGGCAGATTGTTGCCGGACAGAAAGGTATGACGGGTTTCTTCCAGCCCGTTATCGAGGCTGAAATAGGGATCATCAAAGCGGGTCGAGACAGGTGTGCCCTGCTCGTTCCATGCGACAGTGGCGTGCTGGCTCTCGCGCATCTCTTCCCCTAGAAAGCTTCCAAAGCGCGAGAATGCGTGAGGCCGGAGGGCTTGGCAATGGTGGATGTAACGGTGCATGGTGCGGGGGCTTTCGGGTTGGCCGTGGCCTATGGCTGCGCGGCCAAGGGCGCCAAGGTGCGCGTGGTCGATCCGGGCGGGCCTGGGGCCGGATCATCTGGCGGGCTGGTCGGTGCACTGGCCCCGCATGTGCCGGAAAACTGGAACGATAAGAAGGCCTTCCAGTTCGCCTCGCTGGCGATGGGCGACGGGTTTTGGGCCGAGGTGGCGCGGATTGGCGGGCGCGATCCGGGCTATCTGCGCTCGGGCCGGTTGCAACCGATTGCCGACGATCACGCGCTGGAATTGGCGCGGGGACGGATGAAAACCGCCGCCGAGCTGTGGGAAGGCAAGTTTGCCTGGGAGGTCATCGAGGCGCCGCGCGACTGGGCGCCGATCACCCCCACGGGGCTGTTGGTATTCGATGGGCTGACCGCGCGGATGTCGCCACGCACCGCGATCCCGGCGCTGGCCGCGGCGGTTGAGGCGCTGGGGGGCGAGATTGTGAGCGAGGCAGCGGATGAAGGCAAAGTGGTCTGGGCCACCGGGGCGGCCGGGCTGGTGGAACTGTCAGAGATTTTCGGCAAAGTGGTGGGCGCGCCGATCAAGGGGCAGTCGGCGTCGTTGCAATATGACGCCCGCGAGTTGCCGCAGATCTTTGCGGGTTCTGTGCATATCGTGCCCCATGCCGATGGCACGGTGGCGATTGGCTCGACCACCGAGCGGGAGTTTGATGATCCCTACGCCTGCGACGATCAGCTGGAAGATGTGATCGCGCGCGCCCGCGCCGCCTGCCCGGCGATTGCCGAGGCCCCCGTGGTGACCCGTTGGGCCGGGCTGCGGCCGCGCGCCAAGACCCGCTCGCCGATGCTGGGGGCCTGGCCGGGGCGGGACGGGCATTTCATCGCCAACGGCGGCTTCAAGATCGGCTTTGGCATGGCGCCGATGGTGGGGATCACCATGGCCAATCTGGTGCTCGACGGCGAAGATGGCATTCCCGAAGGGTTCAGGGTCGAGGCCAATTTGTAGCTTGGGCTTAAGCAGGGGGCCTTCCTTCGCCCGGTGCGCGCCGAAGGCGCAGGGCGAGCGCCTGCCCGAGTGGGCGGGCTGGCGCTATGGCGGCGGTCAGAATGCGCTCATAGGCGGGCAGTATCTTGCCGGAATAAATGGCGTTGATCACAGGCCGGGTTACGCCAGCCCCCGGGCAGGTGTTCGCCCTGCTTTGACCTTAACCCTCCAACTCTCCGCGTAGCTTCTTCATCAACAGCCCGAGCAGCTTGGCGGCGCGCTCGTCCTTCAACCGGCCATCCTCATCGAAAGCGCTCCGGCAATGCGCCACGCAGACTTCCGGGCCGTAGATCAGTCGGGGGCGGAAGGGCATCATCGCCAGCACCAGTGAATTCGTCGCGCGCTCGCCGCCCGCGCGGCCATCTGCGGCGGACATCAGCGCCACGGGTTTGTTATTCCACGGATTGCCCTTCACCCGGCTGACCCAGTCGAGGGCGTTTTTCAGCACGCCGGGGATGTTTTTGTTATATTCCGGGGTCGAGATCAGCACCGCGTCGGCAGCGGCAATCTGGTCGGCCAGGAGCTGCACCGGCGCCGGAATGCCCGACGCCTCTTCCAGATCGCCATCGTAAAGCGGCAGGCGCAGATCGGCTTCGGTATAGGCGCAGGACCCGAAGGCCCGCACCGCTTCGCGCAGCAAAAGGCGGTTGGTGCTGCCTTGCCGAAGGGCACCGGAAATGCCAAATAGGGTGAAATTCGACATGCGGCCTCCATCAGGTTTGCCCCAAGGATGCGGGGCGACCCGGTGCGGCGCAAGGTAAATGTAGCGCCACGGCGGCAGGTAAGGACGATCGGTATGAACGAGCATTTTCAATTCGACGAACATCATATGGCGCACCGGGTTGGCTGGCTGCGCGCAGCGGTGATGGGCGCGAATGATGGGATCGTCTCGACCGGCAGTCTGATCGTCGGGGTCGCGGCGGCATCGTCGAGCCAGAGCGCGGTGCTGGTGGCCGGGATTGCCGGGCTTGTGGCGGGCGCGATGTCGATGGCGGCGGGCGAATATGTGTCGGTCTCGTCGCAATCCGATACCGAGCGCGCCGATCTGGAAAAGGAAAAGGCCGCCCTGCGTGACCGGCCCGAGGAAGAGCTGGCGGAGCTTGCCGCGATCTATGTCGAGCGCGGGCTTGAGAAAGAGCTGGCGCAGGAAGTGGCCAAGCAGCTGACCGCGAAGGATGCCCTTGCCGCCCATGCCCGCGACGAGATCGGTATTTCGCACACCATCACCGCACGCCCGGTGCAGGCGGCGCTGGCCTCGGCCGCGACCTTTACCGTCGGGGCTGCGCTGCCGCTGGCGGTGGCCGCCTTCACGCCGATGTCTCTGGCGATCCCATCGGTCACCGCGGCCTCGCTGGTGTCGCTGGCCGCCCTTGGCGCGCTTTCCGCCCAAGCTGGCGGCGCACCGGTTTTGAAAGCCGTGGCCCGCGTGACCCTTTGGGGCGCCCTCGCCATGGCCGCCACCGCCGCCATCGGCGCCCTGTTCGGCGCAACGGTGGTGTAGATCGGGGCAGAGCTGACGCGTCAGCTCACCCCAGCACCGCCGGGAGTGCCTCGCGTGTTTCGTCACTGAACAGGAAGGTCTGCCAGCCCAGCGCGCGGGCGGCCTCGATGTTTTCGGTGCTGTCATCGACCAGCAGGATCTCGCCCGCAGTCAAACCCGACCAGTCGGTGATCTGCGCAAAAAAGCCTGGATCAGGTTTTGCAGCCTCCATGGGACCAGAGGCAAAAATCGCCTCGACCCGCGCGCCCCAGCCAGCCACCTCGCGGATATAGGCCGCCCGGCGCGCCTCATTATTGGTGGCAATCACCTGACGATGCGGCAGCGCCTGCATCAGGGCAATCAGATCCTGATCCGGATTGTCATCCTTGCGAAACCAGTAGTCCAACACATCATCGGCACTGATCCCATAGCCCTCAGAGGCTATCCACTCTGCCGCCAGATCAGACAGATCTCTCCGCCCCACCAAAACCTCGGCAAAGCGGCCTGAGCGGAAGTGGTAATCGGTGAAACTTTTCAGAGACACCCCAAGATCGCGCTCAAAATCGCTGTGCCAGAGAAATTCGGCATTCTCAACGCTTCGGTTCAGAACCCCGTCGAAATCCCAGGCGATGAGCTGCACCGACACGCCTAGAATTCTATCCCGGCCTGCGCTTTTACGCCGGAGCGGAACGGGTGTTTGATCAGCTCCATTTCGGTGACCAGATCGGCGGCCTCGATCAGGTCCTCATGGGCGTTGCGGCCGGTGAGGATGACATGGGTCATCGGCGGCTTTTCGGTTTGCAGGAAGGTCACCACATCGGCCACGTCGATGTAATCGTAGCGCAGGGCGATGTTGATCTCGTCAAGCAGCACCATGCGGATATTCGGATCGCGGATCAGCTCTTTCGATTTCTCCCAGGCCGCCTGCGCCATTTCGATATCGCGGCTTTTATCCTGGGTCTCCCAAGTGAAGCCCTCGCCCATGGTGTGGAACTGGCAAAGATCGGCAAACCGTTCGGTGATCAGATCGCGCTCGCCGCATTCCATGCCGCCTTTGATGAACTGCACCACGGCAGAGGGCATGCCATGGGCGATGGCGCGGAAGATCATCCCGAAGGCGGCGGAGCTTTTGCCCTTACCCTTGCCGGTATGGACGATGATCAGGCCCTTTTCCTCGGTCTTGGTGGCCATGATCTTGTCGCGCGCGGCCTTTTTCTTGGCCATCTTCATATTGTGGCGGCTGTCTTCGTTTTGCGGGGCTTCGGTCATGGGGTTTTCCTTGTTCGCGTGTCGGGGCAGATTGCGTCTGTGGGCCGGTAATGACAAGGGGCGGACCAACCGGCCCGCCCCTTTCACATCATGTTCTGTGGAAGTTTTCCGACGGTTATTCCGCCGGAACCGCGTCGACTTCAGCGCTGCGCGCGAAATGCTGGCGGTTGAGGCGGAAGACCAGCGCCACCATGGCAATCTGGAACAGGATCGCCACCGTGGTTTCACCCCAGTAGATCACCCCGTATTTGGCGATGACACCGGCAGCCACCAGCCCCTTGTTCACAAAGAACTGGATCATCACCGAAAGCGCCACACCGGGGCAGACCAGCGCATAGGAACCGGGCGAGGTTTTCGAGCCAAAGACAAACTCTTTGAAATAGCCCTGACGCAGCAACACCGTCAGACCCAGCAGCAGAAACAGGAACTGCACCGACAGCAGGCGCGACAGCAGCACCATGGTTTCGCCCGCATTGGTGTGCACCTCAAAGGCACCATGCAGCCCATGGCCCTGCCGCATCATCATGATGCCCAGCGTCGTCATCACCGGGATGATGATCATCAGGGTCGGGGCAGCTTCTTTCGCGGTGCCATAGTGCAGCATCGAGTTGAAGGCGGTGATCAGCGCCACCACCCCATAGACCAGGGCTGCGGTGCCGAAGAAGGTCGAGGTCATCACCCCCGCCGACACGACAAAGGAATTCGTCGACATCGCCGCCGGTGCCGACAGGCCAACCGCCACCATCGACAGAGCGAAGGTCGGCAGAAGTTGCGCGAAGGAATTGTTGGCGGTTACGTCGAACACGCCACCGGCGGTCAGAACGCGGCCGAGGAAATCGCCGATGATCGACAGGGCGAACAGGCCGATGGCCAGAAACGCTGCAAGCGCGAAGGGGAACAGGTATTCCACCACGCCCCACAGCCCCGGTACAAACACCAGCCCGGCAATGAACAGCACATTCACGCTCATCGCCAGCGCCAGCGGATAGGCCAGCAGCGTGGTTTCGGCGTTGGAATTGCGAACCGTTTCATAGGCGTCGGTTTGCTTCCAGGCCTTATAGGCCGAGATATTCCAGATCAGTTTCTGGATATTCATCACCGTAAAGATGGCGATGCCGGCCATGGCCACAACGATTGCGGCTTTCAGCGGCATCGCGCCTTTCGCCCAGGCGGCGGCTATATCTTCAAAAATCGGCACCGCACGGCCTTTGTGCGGAACCCAGAACAACAGGTACATGAAGAAGGTGACGGTCAGGCCGCCAGCCCCCACGGAAGAGAGGAAATAGAGCGGAGAATATTTGTCCGCTGCGCGGGTGAGTTGCATGTTACAGCTCCATGATTTTAATATTCAGGATTTGGAATGCAACTAATCGAAACACCCGCCGAAGGAAGTGTGGCAGGCTGTCGCAGGGGGGTGGTTAACCATTGGTTAACCACGATGGCGCAAAGATGAAGGTATGGTTACGCGTGGTGTTCTTTTGGGTCTGATCTGTGCCGCCGGTCTTCTGGCCGGATGCGACAGCCCCAGCCCGCGGTTTATGAATGCCCAGCGCTATGAGGCGAGTGCGGGGGGCAGCACCTTCACCATCTACATTCGCGCGGGCGAGGCTGAGATTTACCGCACCTCGCCGGAGCCTCTGCCCGGCCGCGTGGCCACCTTTGCCAAGGCCGTGCAGGCGGTGCGGGCGGCGACGCCCTGCGATGTGGTGGAAGGGTCAATGGCAGGGGATGCGGCGCTGATGACGGCGCGGGTGCACTGCCGGTGACGCCTGTCGGGTGAACGCTGGTCCGGAGAGTGGCGCATCCCAACCTGTGAACAGCGCCATTTATGCCGCCACGAACTGCCTGCTTTTCCGCGTGTCGAGAAGCCGCAATAGCGCCAGTCCGTCACGCTGGAAGCGTGCCTTTGGCACGACGGGACGGACCGGCGCTCGCCCGGCGCCCTGAAGGCGCTATTCTGGCGGGGAAACGTCACAAACGCCAAACCCCGGACCGGTACACGCTTGATTGGGTACCCCCACGCGGAACAGCCGGTATTACGCGCCGGGTGAATGCTCCTAATCCACCAGCTTGCGGAAGGTGAACGAGGTAGACTGGTCATAGCCCGGATGCACGGTTTCGCCGGTTTTCTCAAAGCCCAGCGCCTGGAAGGTGGCGTGGTTTTCGATCAGCTCTACCCGCGTTCTCAACTCCAGCGACGGCAACCCCAAAGCCCGCGCGCGGGTTTCGGCCAGCGTGATCAGCGCGCGCGCATAGCCCTGCCCCCGGAGCGACTTGGCCACGGCAAGCTTGCCCAGATAGAGCGCTTTCGGCTTCGGGGTGAGAAACAGGCAGGCTTCCGGCGCATCGGGCGGGCCGATCACCCAGATCTCGCCTGCCTCGGCCTGCTGACGCACCGCCGCCGGGGTGAGCTCGTGCATCGAACTGGGTGGGTCCACCCGCTCATCCATATAGGCAAAGCTTTCGTGGATCAGGGCAAGAATCGGGGCGGGATCATCCGCTGCCGAGAACTGGTAAGGCGTCATAGCAGCGGTCCTAAATGCCGGTTCAATCGTGATATTGATCAGATTGATCAATGCCTTCTACATGTAGGCGAAGGCATCAGGAATATCGAGAACGAAAATCTTGCGCCCCTTCAGCGCATCACCAAACAGCGTTGTCAGCCGGGCGCGCTGGTGCTTTTCATCAGAAAGGGCGTGCCGCGCACGATCCCGATCAGGGCAGCGCGCTGGTCGTCATCAGATTTTCCAGCATGTCGCAGATGGGTCATGTCAGCCCCTCAAGTCGCGCCCGGGCGGAGTTGGAGCGGGGTTGCCAGAGGCTGCGGTCAATGGCCTCATTCAGCCGCGCGACGATCTCGGCCAGTGCCGGGGCGTTGTGTTCTTCGATGAACTCCCGCGTGGCGTCGTCTTCCAGAAAGGCCTCATAGACCAGATCGAAATGGTGGCTTTTCACCGCCCCGGTGGTGGCGGAAAAGGCGAACATGTAATCGACCGTCGCGGCGATCTCGAAGGCGCCTTTGTAGCCGTGGCGCTTGACGCCCTCGATCCATTTCGGGTTCACCACACGCGAGCGCACCACGCGGGCAATCTCGTCATCCAGCGTGCGGATCAGCGGGCGGTCTGGGCGGGAATGGTCGTTGTGAAACACCGGACGATCCCGGCCCTGCAGGGTGCTTACCGCCGCCGCCGCGCCGCCTTCGAACTGATAGTAATCATCGCTGTCGAGCAGGTCGTGTTCGCGGTTGTCCTGGTTCTGCACGATGGCTTCGGTCTGGCTGAGGCGGGCTTCAAACCCTTCCCGGTCGCGCGCGCCTTCGGCCCCGGCGCCATAGGCATAGCCGCCCCATTCCAGATAGGCATCGGCCAGATCGGCCTTGGTTTTCCACAGCCGCTCGTCGATCATCGCCTGCAGCCCGGCGCCATAGGCTCCGGGTTTCGAGCCATAAACACGCGCGGCGCTTTCGCCGGCGCGGGCGCGGGCGGCGGCGGGGTTGTCGTCATCGGATTCGTCCAGTGCCATCACCGCGCGGGCGGCGCTATCGACCAGCGCGATCAGGCCCGGGAAAGCGTCGCGGAAAAAGCCGGAGACGCGCAGGGTGACATCGACGCGGGGGCGGCCCAGCGCGGTGGCGGGGATGATCTCGAAGCCGGTGACGCGGCGATTGGCGCCTTCCCAGCGCGGCTTCACCCCCATCAGGGCCAGAGCCTGCGCAATGTCATCGCCGCCGGTGCGCATATTGGCGGTGCCCCAGGCGGTGACCAGCATCGAGCGCGGCCAGTCGCCATGGGTTTGCAGATATTTCTCGATCAGCAGGTTGGCCGATTTCCAGCCCAGGGCCCAGGCGGTGGGGCTGGGCACGGCGCGGGTGTCGACGGAGTAGAAATTCCGGCCTGTCGGCAGTACATCGAGCCGCCCGCGCGTGGGGGCGCCGGAGGGGGCGGGGGCGAGGAATTTCCCGGCCAGCGCGGTCAGCAGCCCCTGCCCCTCGTCCGGGCCACAGGCGCGCAAGGTGGGGCGGATATGGCTTTCGATCGCGTTCAGCACCGCAGCACTGGCCGGGCCGGGGGCGGGCATTTCGCCGTCGATAAGCCTTGAGGCTAACAATTCGAGCCGCTCCACCGTGTCGCCATGGCTGCGCCAGCCACCGGGACCTTCCAGCACATCAGGGCGCGGGCCGGTCCACGGGGCGGCCATATCGCAATCGAGCGGATCGGTGCCCAAAGCAAGGTCAGCAGCCAAGGCGCGGATGATCGAGGCATCGCCCCCCTCGCCCGCACCGCGCGGCACCCGCACCAACGCTTGCAACAGATCACGTTCCAGCCGCCCCTCAGGGCTCTGGCCGAAAATATGCAAGCCGTCGCGGATCTGTGCTTCTTTCAGCTCGCAAAGATAGGCGTCGAGCTTGGCCAGATCGCTATCCTCATCCGTACCGCTCATGCCGACATCGGCATTGAGGCCGGTGACGGCGGAGAGCGACAGGATCTCGCGGCGCAGATGGTCGATGCGGCGCGGGTCCACCCCCGCCGCCTCGTAATATTCATCAACCAACGCTTCGAGATCGCGCAGCGGGCCATAGGTTTCGGCGCGGGTCAGCGGCGGGGTCAGGTGATCGACAATCACCGCCTGCGCCCGGCGTTTGGCCTGCGTGCCCTCGCCCGGATCGTTGACGATGAACGGGTAGACATGCGGCATCGGCCCCAGCACCGCCTCAGGCATACAGCTTTCCGACAGCGACACCGCCTTGCCGGGCAGCCATTCAAGGTTGCCATGCTTGCCCATATGCACAATCGCCTGCGCGCCTTGCTGATGGCGCAGCCAGAAATAGAAGGCGAGGTAATTGTGCGGCGGTGCGAGGTCGGGGGAATGATAGGTCTCGGTCGGGTCGATATTGTAGCCGCGTGCCGGTTGCAACCCGACGGTGACATTGCCGTATTCCAGCACCGAAAGCTTGAACCCCGCGCCCGGCTCGACAAAGGGATCGGCCTCAGGCGCGCCCCAACGGCTGGTGATCGCTTCGCGCACCACCTCCGGCAGGGCATCGAAATGGGCTTGGTAAGCCTCAAGGCTAAGTGTCACACCGCCGCGCCGCTCGGCCCGGTCGGTGAGCCAGTTGGTTGGCCCGGCCATCACCGCTTGCATCAGCGCATCGCTGGTGTCGGGCGGGGTATCCACCCGGTAGCCAGCGGTTTTCAGGAGCTGCAGCGCATGCACCGTGGCGGCGGGGGTATCGAGGCCGACGCCATTGGCGAGCCGCCCATCCTTGTTGGGATAGTTTGCCAGAACCAGCGCGACCTTGCGTTCGGCTTCGGGCGTGGCGCGCAGGCGCGCCCAGTTGGCGGCGAGGTCGGCGACGAAGGCCACCCGGTCTTCGCGGGCGCGATAGGCAGCGATGGGGCATTGGGTGGCTTCGTCATAGAAAGCTTCGCCCTTGAAGCTGATCGCGCGGGAGAGCACGCGGCCATCGACCTCGGGCAGCGCCACGTTCATCGCGATGTCGCGGGCAGAAAGGCCGGTTAGCCCGGACTCCCAGACCTCTTCCGAACCACCGGAGAGCACCACCTGAAACACCGGGGCGGCAGAGGCGGCTGGCATGGTCAGCGGGTTCATCGCGCCATTGGCGCCATCGGGGGTGCCGACGGCAAAGGCGGTGGCGTTGAGGATCACGGCGGGAGGGGCGGCGCTGAACAGGGCCTCAAGCGTGGCGACGGATACCGGGTCTTTCAGCGAGGCGACAAAGATTGGCAGCGGGTTCAGCCCGCGTTTGATCAGGGCGCGGGTCAGGCGAGTGACGGGGTGCAGCCCGGCGCCCTCCAACAGGGCGCGGTAGAAGATGAAGGGCACGACCGGCGCGCCCTCGGTCCAATTGGCGCGCACCGCATCAAGATCGGCCATGCCCGCGCCGGGCCAGAATACACCGGCCCGCAGCAGCGGTTTGGCGGGGGTCGGCTTTTCGCCGCCATCGAGCATTGCCCCGGCATAGGAGAGCAGATTGGTGGCGTTTTCCGGCCCGCCCTCGACCAGATAGGCCCAGAGCGCGTCATAGTCTTCATCCGATACGGTCGACAGCCGCCTCAGATCGGGGTCGGGCTTGTCATCGCCGGGCAGCAGTGCCAGCGGCACACCGGCCTCGTAAAGATGCGCCGCATATTGCTCGACGCCATAGCGCCAATAGCCCAAGCCCCCGAGCACCCGGGCGATCACCAGTTTCGAGCCACGCGCGCAGTTTTCGATATGCAGATCGACGCTCATCGGATGCGACAGATGGGTGAGATTGGCGAGCCGCAGCTCCGGCGCGCGGTCCATTTCGGAGCGCGCCACCGAGAGCGCCGCCAGCTCGGTATCGGCGGCCGAGATGAACACCAGATCGGCGGGGGTCTGGTTCAGATCGACAGCATCCTTGCCATCGTCAATCTGGCCGGGGGTGGCGGCGAGCAGGTGCATCAGACGCTCCTAGCTTGTGCAATCGTGCAATTTCGGGCATGAGCCGAAGCGAAACGGCGCGCAAGGCGCCCCGATGAAAGAACCATTACATGGATTACAAAGCCGCAGGCGCGCCGAAACTCGGCAAGAACGCCCCCAGACATGCCGAGCATAATGCGCGTGGCACCGACAAGAACCCCTTTGACAAGCGCGAGACCAAAGCCGAGCTTCTGGCCCGGATGAAAGCCGCTGCCGAAGCCCGCAAGGCCGCGAAATAGGCTCACAGCGCCTTCTCCATGAAGACCGACGAGCCGTTATCTTCGTAATCGCCAAACGGTCCGCAGCGAGTGAAGCCGAAGCGATTGTATAGCCGCACGGCGGCTTCCAGTTCATCGCCGGTTTCAAGGCGCAGATGGGCTTTGCCCTCGTCGCGGGCGATGTCTTCGATTGCCCGCAAAATGGCGGCGGCGATGCCCTTGCCCCGGCCCGCAGGCGCGGTGAACATGGATTTCACCTCGCCATAGCCGTCATGCAGCTTGACCGCCCCGACCCCCAGCAGCTCCTCGCCCTCGCGCGCGGCGAAAAAGCGGATATCCGCCGCCGCCAGAGCCTCGGTGGGCAGCGCGAAGTTTTCCTCGGGCGGATAGATCTCGTCTTGCAGCGCCTGCGCCTCGGCCAGCAAGACCGAGGGCGCCGGGTCGAGCGGATTGGCAAGCTCGACATAGATCATGCGCAGAGCGCCTCGGTAATCGCCTCGCGATCCAGCCCTGCTTCGCCAATCACCACCAGCCGGGTTGTCCGGGGCTGCGCGCCGAAGGGCTGATCATAATAGCTGTCGATACGCGGCCCGACCGCTTGCAATGTCAGGCGCATCGGCTTGCCGCTGACCGCCGCAAAGCCTTTCAGCCGCAGAATGTCATGCGCCCGGATCACCGCCGCCACCTGCTCGGAGAACACCGCAGGATCGGTGATTTCGGCCCGTTCCACCACGAAGGTTTCAAACTCATCATGGTCATGGTGGTGGTGATGATCATCGTGATCGTCGTCATGGTCATCATCGTGATCATGGTGGTGGTGGCCTTCTTCGCGGCCATCCATATTGGCTTCCGCTTCAGCCCCCTGCCCCAGCACCACTTCCACCGGCAGCACGCCCATCACCGAGCGTACCACATGCACGCCGGGGCGGGCTTCGGCTTCCAGTTTCGCCGCCAGAGCTTGCGAGGCTTCTTCGCCCAGCAGGTCGGATTTGTTCACCACAATCATATCCGCCGCCGCGATCTGATCTTCAAACAGCTCGGAAAGTGGGGTTTCGTGATCGAGGTTCTCATCGGCTTTGCGCTGCGCCTCGACGGCATCGAGATTGGCAGCAAACAGCCCCTCATCCACGGCCTTGCCATCGACCACGGTCACCACGCCATCGACGGTGACGCGGGTGGAGATCTGCGGCCATTGGAAGGCGCGCACCAGGGGTTGCGGCAGGGCGAGGCCCGAGGTTTCGATGACGATGTGATCGGGCGCATCGGGGCGGGCCAACAGCGCTTCCATGGTGGGGATGAAATCCTCAGCCACGGTGCAGCAGATGCAGCCATTGGACAGCTCGAAGATATCGTCTTCGCTGCAGGCCTCATCGCCGCAGCCCTTAAGGATGTCGCCGTCTACGCCGAGATCGCCGAACTCGTTGATGATCAGGGCGATGCGTTTGCCGTTGGCATTATCGAGCAGGTGACGGATCAGCGTGGTTTTACCGGCACCCAGAAAGCCGGTGATCACGGTCGCGGGAATTTTTTTCATATCAGGCTCCAGAAACGGGGAACGCCGGGGCTGATACAGCCCCGGCGCACCTCACGTCAGATTTCAGGGTCTCAGGCGAAAAGGCGCTGAGTCACCAAGCCGGTTTTCTCAATCCCTTTGAGCGATTTGGCAGCGCCGAGCACAACCAGATCGACCAGCGGCTCGACCAGCACGACGAGCATGTAGGCGCCGCCGAAGGTGAAGACCGAGGTCATGGTTTCAGCGCCGAAGCCCTGACCGTAGAAGGCCCAGAACGCCACCCAAGCGACGATGCCGCCCTGGTAGGCAGTCGAAAGCGCCAGCGCTTGGCTGTACTTCAGGTCAACATAGGCCGTTTCGGGGGCGATGATGCGGGAAGCAAGGGCGCGGATCGCGAACAGCGGCACCAGAAGGGTGGTCATGTTGGCGCCGTATTGCGGCAGATCGAAGGGGGCGAAGAACAGGCCCTGAATGAGTAGGCCCATGGCCAGACCGATGGCCGCCGGGGCCGCGCCGAAGATCAAGAGAAGGGTCGAACCGAGGATCAGGTGCACTTCCGACACGCCAACCGGCGCATGCGGCAGAACCTGGAAGAAGGTCAGGACCAGGCCGGTGGTGGCCAGCGAACGCAGCGCAAGCGAAGCGGCGCCCTGTTCTTTCACCGCGTCATAGGCGGCTTTCACAGTGTAGGCGCCAGCACCAGTCGCGGTGGCATAGGCGAGGGTCATTTTAATGGGGTCTACAAGACCAGGTTCGATATGCATATCGTATCTCCTTTGCCCGTCTCCCCGACGGGTGGGTTGCTCTACGCATGGCAGGTCTCCTGGCTCGCGGGTCGATGCGCTCCACCGCCTTCCCGGGGTTCGGCCTGAACCTTACCCAGTGGCATTTGGTAGACGCTCGCCGCATACAGTCGCGGGGGCGGCTGCGGCTGGGGGCCCCGACTTGGGTCACCCGTTCCGCATTCCCTATTCACCCAAGGTGCTTTGCACCATGTGCGGGAACCATGCTCTGCCCTTGTGGCCCGCGTGCGGGTCTTCCGTCAAGACAGTTTGCGGCAGCGAGTGCGCGAAAAACGGCATCTGGTTATGGCCAAACAGCGTGGGTTTTGCCGATATATTGTGGATAAGTCGGCGGATAATTCCATATGCTGCGGGCCGCGCGTTGACTCCTCTGCCCGCGACGGGACAGTCTAAGATCCGGGAATCATCTGAGGGCGCGCTGGTTGCGGTTCACCAAACTCCGACTCAATGGCTTTAAAAGCTTTGTCGACCCCACCGATCTTGTGATCGCAGAGGGGCTGACAGGTGTGGTCGGACCGAACGGATGCGGCAAGTCGAACCTCTTGGAAGCGCTGCGCTGGGTGATGGGCGAAACCCGTGCCAGTGCGATGCGCGGCGGCGGGATGGAAGATGTGATCTTTGCCGGGGCCTCGACCCGACCGGCCCGCAATTTCGCTGAAGTCACCCTGTCGATCGACAATTCCGAGCGCCTTGCCCCGGCGGGGTTCAATGACAGCGACACGCTGGACATCACCCGGCGGATCACCCGCGATGCGGGCTCGGCCTATAAGGTGAACTCAAAAGATGTGCGCGCCCGCGATGTGCAGATGCTGTTTGCCGATGCCTCGACCGGGGCGCATAGCCCGGCGCTGGTGCGGCAGGGGCAAATCTCTGAGCTGATCAACGCCAAGCCGAAGAACCGGCGGCGGATTCTGGAAGAGGCGGCGGGGATTTCGGGGCTGTATCAGCGCCGCCACGAGGCCGAGCTGAAGCTGAACAGCACCGAGGCGAACCTGTTGCGCGTCGATGACGTGATCGAGCAACTGGCCAGTCAGCTGGCGCAACTGGCGCGGCAGGCTCGGCAGGCGGCGCGGTATCGTGCCATCGGCGGCGAGCTGCGCAAGGCCGAGGGGCTGCTGCTTTACCGGCGCTGGAAAGAAGCGGACGAGGCGCGGCTGGCGGCCGCTCAGGCGCTGACCGAGCGCGCAAAAGAGGCCGCGCAGGCCGAAGGCGCGGCGCGGATGGCGACGAAGGCCCGGCAGGCGGCTGAAGACAAGCTGCCGCCCCTGCGCGAGGAAGAGGCGATTGCCTCGGCAGTGCTGCAACGCTTGCAGGTGTCGCGCGACCAGCTCGCGGATCAGGAAGCGCAGGCGCAGGACCGGATCGCAACGCTGAAGGCGCGGATCACCCAGCTGGAGCGCGACAGCGACCGCGAAGAGGCGTTGAACCGCGACGCGGGCGAGACCATCGCACGGCTGGAGTGGGAGCAGACCGAGCTGGCGAAAGCCGGTGAAGGCCACGGTGAAAAGCTGGAAGCGGCGGCTGAGGCGGCCCGCGACGCCAAACGCGCGCTCGACGGGCAGGAAGATGCGCTGTCGCAGCTGACAGAAGACGTGGCGCGGCTGGCGGCCCGGCATCAATCGGCGCAGCGGCTTTTGGAAGACAGCCGCAAGACGCTGGAGAAAAGCGAAGCCGAAGCCACCCGCGCCCGCAGTGCGGTGGCGGGCGCGCAGGCGGCACTGGATGCAGCGACGGGCGCCTTTGCGGCAGCCGAAACCGCTCAGACCCAGGCCACGGCGCAGGCCGAGGCGGCTGAGGCGGCTTTGGTGGCGGCTGATGAGGCGCGCGGTCAGGCGCAGGCGCGCGAGGTGGATGCCCGCGCCGAACGGTCCGAGGCCGAGGGCGAAGTGAACGCCTTGCGGGCCGAAGTGATGGCACTGGCCAAGCTTTTGGAGCGCGACACCCGCGAGGGTGGGCAGGTGCTCGATATGCTGCGGGTGGCGCCGGGCTATGAAAAGGCGCTGGGGGCGGCACTGGCCGACGATCTGCGCGCCCCGGCAGTGGAGGCCGAGGCGGCTTCTGGCTGGGTGGCGCTGCCGGGCTATAGCCAAGCCCAGACCCTGCCCGAGGGCGTGATGGCGCTGACCAATCATGTGACCGTGCCCGAGGTGCTGGCGCGGCGGATGGCGCAGGTCGGGCTGGTCGAGGCAGACGACGGGCCGCGCCTGCAAGCGGCGCTGAAACCCGGCCAGCGGCTGGTGAGCCTTGAGGGCGATCTGTGGCGCTGGGACGGGTTCCGGGCCGGGGCGGAAGATGCGCCTTCGACCGCGGCGCTGCGGCTGGAACAGCTGAACCGGCTGGAAGAGCTAAAACAGGCGCTGGAACAAGCCTCGGCGCGCGCCGATGGGGCGATGCGGGCGCATGAGACGCTGCGCGAGGCCCTGACCCGCGCCACCGAAGAAGATCGCGCCGCCCGCGAGGCCCGGCGGGACGCCGACCGCGCAATGTCAGAGGCGAACCGGGCGCTGTCGCGGGCCGAAGCCGATCAGAACATCGCGGCGGGCAAGCTGGAAAACCTCGGCATGGCGGTGACCCGGCACGAAGAGGAAGCGCTGGCGTCGAGCACGCGGCTGCGCGAAGCCGAAAAGGCTGCGGGCGAGCTTGCCGATCTCGATACCGCACGCGCCGAGGTCGAGGATGTGAAGCTCACCGTTGAAGCCGCGCGCATTACAATGCTGGCCAAACGCTCGGCCCATGATGAGCTGAAACGCGAGGGCGAGGCCCGGATCACCCGCAGTCAGCAGGTGACCAAGGAAATCTCGGGCTGGCGCCACCGGCTGGAAACGGCAGGCAAACGGATTGCCGAGCTGGCGGAGCGCAAGCTGGGCTCAGAAGCTGAGCTGAAAGAGGCGAGCGCGGCCCCGGCGGAACTCGCCGCCAAACGCGAAGAGCTGGCCCGCGCGATTGCCGATGCCGATGCCCGCCGGGCCGCCGCGCAGGATGCGCTGGCCGGAGAGGAAACAGCGCTGCGCGAGGCGATGGGGCAGGAGCGCGATGCCGAGCGGATGGCCGGGGAAGCGCGCGAGGCTCGTGCCCGGACCGAAGCCCGCGCCGATGCCGCCCGCGAAACCGTGGCCTATGCCGCCGAGCGGATCGAGGAAGATCAGGAAACAACGCCGGAGGGGCTTTTGGAAAGCCTTGGCGACGATCCCGATCAGATGCCGTCGTCCGAGCAGATCGAGCATGACGTGAACCGGCTGAAACGCCAGCGTGATGCGCTGGGGGCGGTGAACCTGCGCGCCGAGGAGGATGCCCGCGAGGTGCAGGACGAGCATGACATGCTGGTCAATGAAAAGGCCGATCTGGAAGACGCGATCAAGAAGCTGCGCGACGGCATCTCCAACCTGAACCGCGAGGGGCGCGAGAGGCTGCTGACCGCCTTCGAACAGGTAAACAGCAGCTTCCGCCTGCTGTTTACCCATCTGTTCGGCGGCGGCGAGGCCAATCTGGTGCTGGTGGAAAGCGACGACCCGCTGGAGGCGGGGCTGGAGATCATGTGTCAGCCGCCGGGCAAGAAGCTATCGACGCTGAGCCTGCTTTCGGGGGGCGAACAGACGCTGACCGCGCTGGCGCTGATCTTTGCCGTGTTCCTCGCGAACCCCGCTCCGATCTGCGTGCTCGACGAGGTCGATGCGCCGCTGGACGACGCCAATGTGACGCGCTTCTGCGACCTCATGGACGAGATGACACACCGCACCGACACCCGTTTTCTGATCATCACCCACCACGCGGTGACGATGAGCCGAATGAACCGGCTGTTTGGCGTGACCATGGGCGAACAGGGGGTGAGCCAGCTGGTGAGCGTCGACCTGAAAAAGGCGGAAGCGCTGGTGGCCTGACCGCGCGACCTCTGGCCGCCCCGGAAGCGGTTGATCCACCACACGATTTCGTTACCCTTTTGGGCAGAGAATCAGCCGGGAGATTTCCATGAATTTTCGTTTATTCACAGCATCTACTCTTACCGCCCTGTCACTGAGCACTGCCGCGATGGCGGGTCAGGTTTTGGCCTCGGACCCGCAGACACTGGTGAACTTCTTCTTTGATAACGGCTATCCGGCCCAGTTGACGGAAGATGCCGTTGGTGATCCGCTGATCGAGTTTCGCAACAACGGCAGCAAGGAAGCGCTGTTCTTCTATGATTGCGTCGACAACAAGGATTGCCTGTCGCTGCAGTTCTATTCCGGCTACGAGCTCGACAAGCCGGTCTCGTTCGAAAAGCTGAACGAGTGGAATTCGGGCGATCGGCGCTTTACCCGGGCCTATCGGACCGAAACCGGCGCGGCGCGTATCGAGATGGACATTGCCACCAGCGTCGACGGGATGAGCGAACGCGATTTTGCCGATCTGCTGGTACTCTGGCTTGACCGGATGGATGAGTTCGAAACCTTCATCGGCTGGTAAGCCCTGCCCGATGGAATAAAGCCCCGCCAGCAATGCTGCGCGGGGCTTTATCGTGTCTGGATGTAATGGGTTCAGAGCCGGTTCAGCAGCTCCGCGGTCGGCCAGGCATCGGGAATAAGCCCAAGGCGCTGCTGCTCGCGCTGCACGGCGACGCGGGTTTTGGCACCGAGAATGCCGTCGATCTTACCCACATCATAGCCGCGCGCGGCGAGCTTTTGCTGCAAGGCCTTCATCTGCGCGCCCGACAGAACCGGGCCGGGATTGCCTGCATCATAGACCGGCGCCCCCTCCAGCCGCGTGGCGAAATAGGCGGCGGTGAGGACGTAGGTAAAGCTCTGGTTCCATTCGAAGTACACATCGAAATTCGGATAGGCGATGAAGGCCGGGCCACCATGGCCCTGCGGCACGATGACCGAAGCGCTGCCATTGCCGGCAAAGCCGCCAGACCGGGGTTTCACCCCCATCGACGCCCATTGACTGACGTTGAGCTTGGTGTCGATGCCGCTTTTCGAGAAATCGAAGCCCTGCGGCAGAACCACCTCCTGCAACCACGGCTCGTTCGCCCGCCAGCCGAGCTTGGAGAGCATATTGGCCCCCGACAGCAGCGCGTCGGGCGCCGAGGTTTTCGGGTTCACATGGCCGTCGCCATCGCCATCGACGCCGCTTTCCAGAATGTCTTTCGGCAGCATCTGCACCATGCCAATCTCGCCCGCCCAGGCGCCGGTGGTGGCGGTGGGCGAAAAATCTCCGCGCTCGTAAAGCGTCAGCGCGGCCAGAACCTGCGGTTGGAACAGGCCGGGGCGACGGCAATCGTGGCCGAGGGTCATCAGCGAATTCAGTGTGTTGAAATCACCCTGAAAGCCGCCGAAATCGGTCTCGAACGCCCAGAAGGCCACCAGCACGCCGGGGCTGACGCCGAATTGGCGCTGCATCACGTCAAAGGTCGAAGCGTATTTCGACAGGTATTTCTTGCCGTTATCCAGCCGGTATTGCGAGATCAGCTTGCGCGAGAAATCGACAAAGCCCTGATTGAAAAAGCCCTGCCCGTGATCGGCGCTGAGGGTTTTGCCATCCTGCGCAACGCTGGCGAAGAAGCGATCGACGGTGGCGCGGTCATGGCCCTGCGAGGTGGCCAGATCTTTCATCCGCCCCACGAAGGAGGAAAACGAACCGCCACAGGCAACAAGCGGGGCCGGAATTTCGCCCACCCCGGCAAGCGCGCCGGTGGCGGTGGACAGGCTCAAAATCAGGCTCAGGGTAAAACGGCGCATGAAAATTCCTTGTCTGGCTTTGGGTCTGGCTTTGCGAAAGACCCTAGCAGGAACGCCTGGTCAGACAATGAAAAGCAGGAGGGAAAGCCCGAGCATTATTCCCCATACCCGCCAGAGCGACTGGACGGCGTCGTCGATTTCTTCGGGGCCGCAATCGTGCAGACCCTCGTCATGGACGAAGGGGTAATCGCGGATCTCACCGTGATAGCTGCGCGGGCCGGACAGGGCGACGCCAAGGCCAACGGCCATCGCGGCTTCGGGCCAGCCAGCATTGGGCGAGCGATGCAGGGGAGCATCGCGGCGCACGATTTCCCAGCTGCCACGACGGTAGCGGGCGAGCGAGAGCATCAACGCGGTCAGACGCGCGGGGATGAAATTCATCACATCGTCCAGCCGGGCGGCAGCCTTGCCGAAGGCTTCATATTCGGGGGTGCGATAGCCGATCATGCTGTCGGCGGTGTTGACCATCTTGTAGGCCATCATCCCGGGCAGGCCGAGCAGAAGAAACCAGAAAGCCGGGGCCACCACACCATCCGACAGGTTTTCGGCAGCGCTTTCGATGGTGGCACGGGCGACGGCGGCCTCGTCCATTTCGGAGGTGTCGCGCCCGACGATTTTCGCCACTTCTGTGCGCCCGTCTTCCAGCGACAATTGCAGCGCATTGGCCACGGCGCCGACATGTTCGACCAGCGAGCGCTGCGCCAGCAGGATCGCCACCATGATCAGCTGGGCCACCCAGCCCAGAGCGGCGATCAGGCTGCCCAGTCCCCAGCCCAGAGCCACCAGCCCGGCCAGCGCCAGCGCGCCGGTGATCATCCGCCCGGCGCCATGGTTCATCATCCGGTCGGCCCAGCCCACGGCGCGGCCCATCAGCACTGCCGGATGGGGAACGCGCGACCACAGCGCCTCGGGTTCGCCTGCCGCCGCGTCGAGCAACAGGGCCAGGGCCAGTACCAGTGCGTGGCTCATTTCAGCGCCGCCGCCAGCTGATCCCAGCCGGTTTGCGGGGGAAGGCCCAGCCGCAGCCAAGTGGGGGCATAGGGGAAGATGCGCGACCAGACCCGGCCCTTGGCGAGCTTTTGCTGCCAAAGCGCGGCATCATCGACTTCGTAGAGCCGGAACAGGGCGGTGCCGCCGATCACGCGCGCGCCACGCGCCTCGACCAGCGCATCCATCCGCGCCACATCCACATGCATGATCTGGCGCATCTGATTGGCCCAGGCCATGTCTTCCAGCGCCACGGCACCAATGTGCTGCGCCACACCGGAGACCGGCCAGGGGCCGAGCATGGCGCGCAACTGCTCAATCAGCACCGGGTCGCCGATGGCAAACCCCAGCCGAACCCCGGCGAGGCCCCAGAATTTGCCCAGACCTTTCAGGATCACCACGCCGGGGCGGGTGGCCAAGCTGCGCACATGGCTGTTGCCCAGCGCGATGTCGCAGAAGCTTTCGTCGATCACCATCAGCGGACGGCCCGGCTGTTCATCTTCGCCCGACCACATCTGACCGGTGGGATTGTTCGGGTGCACCACCACGCGGGCATCGGCGCGCGAGCCACCCTCGGGCGCGGTGCGGATCACCTGCCAGCCCGCCGCGCGAAACGCCGCCTCGTGTTCGTTATAGGTGCGCTCGACGATCCGCACCCGGCCCGGCCGGACCAGACGCGGGAGATTGACGATCAGCGACGAGGCCCCTGGCGCGGCCAGAACTGCCGCCCCTTCGGGCACCATCCAGAAATCGCGCGCCGCCGCTTCCAGCCGCTCTGCCGCCCGACGGTCGGGCAGCCCGGTGAAGGCCAAAGGCGGGATCTCGGGCAGCGGATAGGCACGCGGATTGATTCCCGTCGACAGATCGATCCAATCGCTCCGATTCCCTCCATAGAGCGCGATGGCATCATCGAGCCCGCCGCCATGGTCGCGAGGGTTATCCTTTTGAATAATCATTCACGCATCCTCGGGCAGAGGCGGGTGACGTGTGACAAAATGTCCCTTCACCGCCTGCGGCCATTCGCGATAGGGCACCTGCCCTGAGGCGCTGGCGGCATGGTTTTGGGCATAGCTAACAATTGCATCGGCGGCCTCCTGCCCCGGCTTAAACCGACCTAACGTATAGCAAAGCTTACCTTTTGCCTGAATGGCGACATTGCATCCGTGATCGCAGCCCATCAGGCAAGACACGCGCCGCACCTGAACCCCGGTGGCTTCGGCGGCCTGTTCAACCATCCCGGCCAGCATTTCGCCATCGGTTTGCGCCTGCCCGCGCTCGGCCCAATCCTCGCGTTTGCAGGTGTCACAGACCGTAATCCAGGTGGTTGTCATGCTCTTTCACCTCGCCAATTTCGCCCCCGTTTGATAAGGGTTTCACCTACGAAGGCAACCTGTCGGAGTTTTTTTACCGACGGAACAAAAGAACTGCCACGTATAATGCCTTACAGCGTTCTCGGATTTCGCCGTTCACGTTTGTTTTTGAAGACTGTTTGCTAGTTTGGGGGGAAAATGAGGGTATTGCTGGTTGAAGAGACACCAGAGCTAGGCGGGCTCTGGAAAGCACATTTGAACAAGCTCGGGCTAGACGCCCATCTGGTCAGCGGCGACGACGACGCCATTCTGGCCCTTCATAAGTCCCAACCCGATGTAATCGTTGCCAATCTCGATCTGCCCAATTCGGGAGCCATCGCGGTGGCCGATTATGCCGCCTATCGCTATCCCGAAACGCGGGTGATCTTTGTTACCTCGTCTTCGTTCTTTTCGGATGGGTCGATTTTCGCGATGAGCCCGAATGCCTGCGCCTTCCTGCCCGCGAAGACGCCGCCTTCGGATCTGGCGGCGGTGATCGAGTTCCACGCCGGGCGCAAGACCCGCGAAAGCTGATTTCACATTTTCAAGCCCGACGCTTGCGCGTAGGCTTCCAAATATGAGTCGGCAAAATCCCCCTGCATCACGCAACGCGATGTTCTGCCACGCCAATTGCAGAGCCGGTTTCATACGCAATGCAGCTTAAGGGGTGCCGATGAGCCCAGAGATCGTTCCATTTGAAGCCGAAGACCTGCTGGACTGGCGGGAGCTGACCGATGCGCTGCTGGACGGCCACAGGCTGCCGCGCGCCGAGCTGGGCGACACATTTCTGTATCGCGACCCCGACACGCTGTTGTCGCGGTCGGCCTGGATCGACGGGATGGGCGCGGCGGTGAAAACCGCCACAATCTTTCCCAATAACCGGGCCAGCCAAAAGCCGGTGATCAATGGCGCGGTGAACCTTTACAGTGATGCCGATGGCACGCTGGAGGCGATTGTCGATTTCCATCTGGTCACCAAGTGGAAAACGGCGGCGGATTCGCTGCTGGCGGCGCGTCTGCTGGCCCCGCCCCGCACCGATTGCATCCTGCTGGTGGGCGCGGGCGAAGTGGCGAAATCTCTGCGCGAAGCCTATGGCGCGGTGTTTCCCGATGCGCGGTTCATGGTCTGGAACCGCTCGTCGGCCGGGGCTGAAGCGATGGCGTCGGCCTATCCCAACACGCTGGTGGCCACCGATCTGGAAAGCGCGGTCATGTCTTCGGACATCATCGCCTGCGCCACGATGAGCCGGGCGCCGGTGATCCTAGGCGAATGGCTGCAGCCGGGCCAGCATCTGGACCTGATCGGCGCCTATCGCCCGGATATGCGCGAGACCGACGATACCGCCCTGACCCGGGCGCGGATTTTCATGGATAACCGGCTGACGGTGCTCGACCATATCGGCGAGCTGAAAATCCCACTGGAAGCCGGGATCATCACCCGCGACGATATACAGGGCGATTTCTACGATATTGAGGCTGGGGCTTTTACCCGCGCCGATGATGATATCACCCTGTTCAAAAACGGTGGCGGGGCGCATCTCGATCTGATGACCAGCCGCTATATCCTTGAAAAATGGCGCAGCCGGTAGCCGGCCCCGCGCGGGTTTCTGCAAGTTCCCGCTTGTAAACAAATTGATTCCACCTAGCCGCTTGCGCGTGTGCCATGGCGCGCTAGCATGGCGCTGGCAGGCGCAGCCCGTGCCTGACGAAACCCATTGAGGCACCATGCTTTATCTGTTCAGCCTGCTTGCCGGGCTTGCTCTCATCGCCGACTACCCCTGGGTTCGGGAGGCGCTGCTGCGGCCGATGGATGACGAGCGGCGGACTGGGGCGCCCGGCGCCTTTGTCGAGCTGACCGACGGGCTGACCCATTATCAGTGGCATGGGCCGCGCTCAAACCGGGTGCTGGTGCTGGTGCATGGGCAAACCTATCCGTCATGGGTCTTTTCCGGGCTGATCAAGGGCCTGCTCGGGATGCGCTATCATATTCTGAGCTATGATCTTTACGGGCGCGGTTATTCCGACCGTCCGAAAACCCGGCAATCGCTCGATTTCCACATCCGCCAGCTTGACGAGTTGCTGTTCAACATCGGGGTGAATGTGCCGGTGACCATGCTGGGCTATTCGATGGGCGGCACCATCGCCGCAGGCTTTGCCGCGCAATATGCCGAGCGGGTGGAACGGCTGATCCTGCTGGCACCGCTGGGGCTGGCCTATACGCCGATGCCGCTTTTGCAACGCGCCACCCGGCTGGGGCTGCTGGGCGACTGGCTGTGGGGGATGTTCGCGGCGCGTAAGCTGCAACGCCGGGCGCAGACCGAACTGGCCGAGGGATCGGTGATCCCGGATCTGGCCCAACGGGTGAGCGCCGAACTGAACAGCCGGGGCTATCTGCCCGCGCTGCTGTCCTCTGAACGTTTCACCCTGTCGCAATCGCTGGAAGAGCCGCTGCAAGAGATCAAGGCGATGTATATTCCCACGCTGGTGATCTGGGGTGGCGGCGATCACGTGATCCCGCAACAGGCGCCGGGGATGCTGTCGGTGTGGAACCGGCACGCGCGGCAAAGCGAGATCGAAGGGGCGGGCCATGCGCTGATCCACACCCATCCGAAACAGGTGCTGGGCGCGATCCGCACCTTCCTGCGTGAAGTGCCGGAATAGGCGGCGCAGGCCCTAGGGCACGATCACCAGTTTACCGGAGACCTGCCGCGCCCCCATCAGCATCAGGGCTTCGCGCGCGCCTTCGAGCGAGGTGACTTCGCCGACCACCGGATGCAGGCGTTCTTCGCGCACCATGTCCATCAGATCGCTGAGATCATCCGGCCCCTGATTGACCGCGAGCAAGCCGAGTTTTCTGCTGGAGAACAGCGACAGGATCGAGGCACCGAGCGCGCCTAGCACCCGTTTCATCGGCCCGCCCACCATCATGTAGCGCCCATTCGGGGTAAGGCAGCGCCGGATCACCCGCATCGGACGGGTGCCCCAAAGGTCGAGGATCAGATCGAACTGCGTGCCGCTTTCGGCCCAGTCTTCCTGCTCGAAATCAAACACCCGGCTGGCCCCGGCCTCGATCATCACATCGGCCTTCGCGCCGGTATCGACGCCCCAGACCTCGGCCCCGGCCGCCACCGCAAGCTGGATCGCCAGCGAACCGGAGCCGCCGCCGCCGCCATTGACCAGCACCTTCATCCCCGGCCTCACCCGGCCCCGCATTGCAGTGAGCGCGATGGTGCCCGACTGCGGCAGGGCGGCGGCGAGAATGTCGCTGACCCCTCCCGGCACCGGCACAAACAGCTTTTCAGCTGCCACCGCGTAGCTCGCAAAACCGCCAAAGCTGCCGAAGGTGTCAGCGGCCACCCGCTGGCCGGTTTGCAGCCTTGTGCAGCCCGGCCCCAGCGCCTCGACCCGGCCGACGATGTCGGAGCCAAACACATCACGCCCGCGCATGAGCCAACGGGTGACGCGGCCATAGGCGGGCCGCCCGGTGATGCATTCCCAGTCGGAGGCATTGGCCCCGCAGGCCAGCACCTTGACCCGCACCTGACCCGGCCCCGGCTCGGGCATCGGGCGGCCCTCCAGGGTCAGGTTCTCGCCCGCGCCATATCCCCGACATGCCAGCACCTGCATGCGCTCGTCCCTTGCCTTTTGCCGTCCGGCTGTGCTCCAAAAGCACGAACCCGGAGGTCTTCGATGGTCGACATTGCCACCCGCGTCTATAATCACCACTGGAAGATCGACCCGATCGTGCGGTCGCTGATCGATACCGACTTCTACAAGCTCTTGATGTGCCAGTCGGTGTTTCGAAACAAGCCCGACACGCAAGTGACGTTTGGTCTGATCAACAGAACCACCCGCATTCCGCTGGCTGACCTCATCGACGAGGGCGAACTCAGGGAGCAGCTTGACCATATCCGCACCCTCAGCCTCAGCCGGGGCGAAAGCACCTGGCTGCGCGGCAACACCTTTTACGGCAAACGCCAGATGTTTCGGCCCGACTTCATGGAGTGGTTCGAAAAGCTGCGCCTGCCGCCCTATCATCTGGAACGCGTCGGCGATCAGTATGAGCTGACCTTCGAAGGCAGCTGGCCCGAGGTGATGCTGTGGGAGATCCCGGCGCTGGCGGTGATCATGGAGCTGCGTTCGCGCGCCGTGCTGCACAAGATGGGCAAGTTCGAGCTGCAGGTGCTCTATGCCCGCGCGATGACCAAGATGTGGGAAAAGATCGAACGGCTGCGCCCGATCGAGGGGCTGAAACTGGCCGATTTCGGCACCCGTCGGCGGCATTCCTATCTGTGGCAGGATTGGTGCGTGCAGGCGATGGTCGAGGGGCTGGGCACGGCTTTCGTCGGCACCTCGAATTGCCTCATCGCCAAGGAGCGCGATCTGGAGGCGATTGGCACCAATGCGCATGAATTGCCGATGGTCTATGCCGCGCTGGCCGAGAGCGACGATGCCCTGCGCGAGGCGCCCTATAAGGTGCTCGCGGACTGGCACGAGGAACACGAGGGCAATCTGCGCATCATCCTGCCCGATACCTTTGGGTCGAAAGGGTTTCTCGACAATGCGCCGGACTGGCTGGCGGGCTGGACCGGCATCCGCATCGACAGCGGCGACCCGGTGGAGGGTGCCGAATACGCATTGAAATGGTGGGAACGCCGCGGCGAAGACCCGCGCGAGAAAATGGTGATCTTTTCCGACGGGCTGGACGTGGAGCAGATCATCGCCCTGCACGCCCGCTTTGCCGGCCGCTGCCGCCCGAGCTTCGGCTGGGGCACACTGCTGACCAACGACTTCCGAGGCCTCACCCCAGACGACAGCCTCGCGCCGTTTTCACTGGTTTGCAAAGCGAGCGAGGCCGAGGGGAGGGCAACGGTGAAGCTGTCGGATAACCCGCTGAAGGCGATGGGACCGGAGGCAGAGCTGGCCCGGTATAAGCGGGTGTTTGGGGTTGGGGAGCAGGTTGAGCGGGAGGTTGTGGTTTGAGTAAGAAACGCACACCTGAGCAAATCCGGCAGAAATGTATCAAAGAAATTGATGCCTTTTTTGATGAAGCCCTCAGAGCTGTACTGCGGTCCAGCGATGATGTTAGTACGGCCTTTCGCGCTTTCTCAATGCGTATGGTCAATGGAATTAACTTTCGGATAGACGACGAAATCGTAACGGCGGAAAGGAAGATGGCCATCGCAATTGCTGAGGCAGCCGGATCACAAAATGCGAGCATCCCAGACATTCGGGAAAAAGCATATTCAGTACTGGCAGATATCGTCAGTGAAATGGGCGAACTGGACGACATAGATAGAGCACCATTCAAAAAGAAGTTTAGAAACCTCGTTGTTGAAAACTCTCTAGGTGAATATTCCATTGTCGCACCATGTAACATCTTCCGCTTTGAAAACTGTGAACCACTGCTTAGGAGTTCTCGCGTTCGCGTAATGTCATCCCAGCGGTTTGTTGACGAGGGACCCATTCTCAAGAACAGCAAAAGGTCAAAACTGATCGCAAAAGACGGGCCATGGGAAAATACCCTACCCATCGACGGAAACGTCTATGTCTACGGGGACGTTTGGTGGATCGATTGCGCCTCTCCCAAAGATCTTGCGGAGCAGTCTGGTCGTTGGCTTGCCGAGATCTATATTTCAGCACTTCGAGTTGGGCTGAAGGCCGCCAAGTTCTGCCACCGCTCTCGTCTGGGAGAATGTGAGTCACACCCATTTGGCGATGCACAAAAGTTTTCAAAGAAGATAGTGTTTAATGGAGAAAAAAGCTTCCATGCGGGATCATCACTTCAACACCAATACAAAGTCGATGAAGAGTTTTTGAGCCATTATAATGCCTCAGAATTCCAAGAAAAGCTGACAGTCGTTCTGGATCCTGAAGAAGGTACGGTTGGCGAAAGGCTCTCAAATTCGCTTGGATGGTTCACTCGCGGTAGACAAGCGGAAAATACGTCAGAAAGACTACTGCATTTCTTCACATCTCTTGAATCTTTGTTGTCCGAAAAGAACGAATTCCATCCAATAGCTGACAGCATCGCCCGTTTCGCTAGCGTTATCCTTACGCATAAGCCATCTGATCGGGAAAATACATACAAGGAGATCAAAGCCCTCTACACGATGCGTTCTCAACTAGTTCACAGGGGCATACGAAGCGCTCACCATATCAACGGAAATAACATTGAGTATATATGTTCTCGCGTACTTTCTGTGGTTTGGCACAACGTCGACCTCAATATGAAGCACGATGAATTTATCAAAGAGCTAAAATCGGCATCCCATGGCGGAGAATGGCCGATCAGCCCCCCCCAATCATAGGACAAAACTTCATCACATGCCCTCCTTTTGGCGGGTTGAAAACCCGCCCTACTCGCTACTCGTCCACCTTCCCCCTCAGCGCCTTCACTTCCCCACGCTTCTTCTTCCCTTCCAGCCGGCGCCGCTTCGATCCCAGCGTCGGTTTCGTCGCCACCCGGCGTTTGGGGGCGACGAGGGCTTTGCGGATCATCTCCGCCAGCCGCTCTTCGGCGATTTCGCGGTTGCGGGCCTGGCTTCTGGTGTCTTCGACGCGGATGAGAAGCGCGCCGTCGCTTGTCCATTTGCGGCCTGCGAGGCGTTTCAGACGGGCTTTCACCGCCGGGGTCAGCGCCGGGCAGCGGGCGGCCTCGAAGCGCAGTTCCACTGCGGTCGAGACCTTGTTCACATTCTGCCCGCCGGGGCCGGAGCTTCGGGTGAAGCTCTCGCTCAGCTCCCAGTCTTGCAGGATGATATCGTCGGTAATCCGGATCATGGGGCGAGTTTATCGCAGCACGCGGGAAAGCTGAACCGTTTTACCACGGGGATCGGAGGGCGGCGCGCGCGTGCGGGTGGGTGTGAAGCGCCCGCACCCTTCCGCCCGAACAGCGCCCTTTGGGGCGCCGGGCGAGCGCCGGTCCGACCGGACGGATTGGCGCTATGGCAGCGGGCGCACCACGCGGCGAGGCAGGCAGTATGTGGCGGGTATAAATGGCGTCGCCCAAAGGCAAGGATGCGCCACTCCCCGGACCGGCGCGCGCCCGGGGGTACGCGCGACGTATGTCAAAATCTGCGGCAAAATCAAAAAGGGCCACCCGTGGGGTGACCCTTCGAGAAGTAGGAGGTGGGGCCGGTTAGGCTTGCGCCAGATCAGCCCGCAACCGTGCCGGAGGCTGCCCCGGCAAGGCGCGACTACTTTGTCCCGACACCCCGCTCCGTTGCATCTCTAGACATGGACACCTCCTTTCTGAATGTTGCGATATTCAGAGGGTGCCACAGATCTGGTGTGGGTCAACAAAAATCACGCAACCTGTGGTGAAAGTTTCGTGACAAGCACCTTGAAGGGCACAAGTGCCACCAAAGCGAGCGAAAGTTTGACGAGCCAGTCGGCAAAGGCGAGGCTGACCCAGAGCGGCACGATGGGGCCAAAGCCCATGAACGGCACGCTTTCCCAGGCCCAGTTGATCGCGCCATCGGCATTGGCCCCGAACAGGGTGATCGAGGCGGAAAAAGCGATGGTGAAGAACAGCGCGGTATCGGAGGCCGAGCCCACGAGGGTGGAGACCAGCGGCGCACGCCACCAGCGGCCTTCGCGGAAGCGGTTGAACACCGCCACGTCGAGCAGTTGTGCGGTGAGGAAGGCGATACCGGAGCCCACGGCCACCCGCAGCGGCACGGCGGCATAGGTATAGCCATCGCCCTGCAGCTCGATCTGGCTGCCGATGAGCGAGCAGGCCACGCCGACAACGAAACCGGCCAGCACCACTTTGCGGGCCGAGGCCGAGCCATAGACGCGGTTCATCACATCGGTGACGAGAAAGGCGATCGGGTAGGTGAAGGCGCCCCAGGTGAGCCAGTCGCCCACGAGGAATTGCACCAGGATGTTGGAGGCCACCACGACGGCGGCCATGGCGATTACGCCAGGAAGAATACGGGTCATATCTGGTCCGTTTTATCAAGGTTGCGGAGACTTGGCCCTCTGATGAGGACGCGCGGCACCTACGCCTGCGCCGGGCCTGCGTCAAGTCACTCGTCAACCACGTATTCGACGAACTCGGTTTTCTGGAAGAACTGGAAATTGTCGTCAGAGATCATCGTGAGGTGAATGCGCCCCGCCGGACCCTGCCAGACGCCCAGCCCTTCAAGATTGTCATGGGTGCCCGGCTCGGTCTGAAACAGCTCGGTTTCGTTGGTGAAGCCATCGGAGGTGATGTCAAAGCGGCGCACCCGGTTTACGAAGCCGAAAATGCCGACGAGATTGCGCTCGAGCAGGTAAAACCGCCCGTCGGGGCCGATATCGGCGCCCACCGGCAACAGATCGTCATGGCGCGGGATCTGGGCAAAGATCGTCCAGGCGCCATTCGCGAAACGAAAGACCGGGGCGCTGCCGGTGTGATCGTTCCAAAACTCGGGGATCGCGTAGAGCCGCCCGGCGGGATCAATCGCCAGCGCCTCAAGCCCGGAGTTCAGCGGAAATCGTTTGAAGGCCTTGTGAGGTGGCAGATCGGTTGCGCGGCTGACCCGCAGGTCGGGATAGGAGGCGACCCGGTGCTTGCCTTCGAACGAGACGAAAACGCCGCCATCGGCCCCGACTGCCAGCCCCTCGCTATCGGTGTAATAGCGCGGCAGCTCGCCGCCATCGGTATAGGTCAGGGGCCGGATTGGGGTGACGATGATGCGGGCGATCTTGCCCTCCGCATCGCGCATGATCTGGCCATTGAGGATCGAGCCGTGATCCGAGATCGTCACGAAGGTTTTCCCGTCCTCGCCCATTTCCAGCCCCGACCAGCCGCCGAAGGCCGGATCGTCAAGCGACCAGGCGAGGCTTGAGACAAACTGCGCCGGAGCCGCCTCCTGCGCCAGAGCAGGCGAGACGGCGGCGGCCAGCGCTATTGCGAAGACAGCACAGAGGCGCATTGGGCAGGCAGATCGGCAAGGGTCAGCGGGCCGCGCGGGGTGACCGGCGGCGCGTTCGGGTCGGGCGGCGGCGGCGGGGGCGGATTGAGGATCCGCTCGACCACCTTTTCGGCATCGGCGCAGCCATCGCCGGGGGGTGGGGGGGCTTGTTCGACGCAAGCGGTATCGCCCTCGGGGCAATGCAGGCGCACATGGAAATGGTAGTTATGCGCGGGCCAGGGGCGGATCTTGTTCAGCCAGGCCCGGTCGCCGGTTTCAGCGTTGCACATGGCCACCTTGGCCCCGGCCACCACGAAGATCCGCGCCACGGCCGGATCTTGTGCTGCGGCTTTCATCACCGCCATGTGCTGGGGTGTCCAGTTGGCCCCGGTATAGGCACCATGGGCGCGGTCGATGGCGATGGAGCTGAGGCTTTCGCGCTCGGCCTCGGTCAGGTCGAGCCGGTCGGGGGGCAGCATCCAGATATCGGCGTCGAGCCCGATCTGGTGGCTGGCATGGCCCGAGGTCATCGGCCCGCCGCGCGGCTGGCCCATATCGCCGATATAAAGCCCCTGCCAGCCCGGCAGGTTGGCGGCTTTTGCCGAAAGCCGTTCAAGAAAGCCAATAAGCTCGGGATGGCCCCAGTGGCGGTTGCGGCTGAGGCGCATGGCCTGCCAGGTGGGGCCGGTTTCGGGCAGTTGCTGTGCCCCGGCCGCGCAGCCTTTGGCATAGGAGCCGAAGCTTTCGGGCCGTTGGGCTGAAGGGGTCTGAGCCGTGCCGAACAGCTGTTTGGCAGGCTGGTTCGAGGTCGAGGTGATCGTTACCGCCCGCGCCCTTGGCAGGGTGCTATCGACGGGTCCGCCGCCGCTTGAGCAGGATGCGAGTACCCCCGCGAGGGCCAGCGGAAGAAGGGAAAAACGTGCCATCACTCATACCTTTTCGCCATCCGGTTTCACCCAGATTAGCAGAATGAGACCTATAAGGAAGAGCGCGATCAGCGGCGAAATGCCCAGCTGCTGGCTGCCGGTCCAGGCGGTGACCAGCCCGATGGTGATCGGCGCGATGAAGCTGGTGGCCTTGCCCGCCAGCGCATAGAGCCCGAAGGCTTCAGTCATCCGCTCCTTATTGCCCTGACGCACCATCATCGTGCGGCTGGCCGCCTGCAGTGAACCGCCAGCGGCGCCGAGCAGCGCGCCGACAATATCGAAGGCAATCGTCGGCAGGGCCGAGCCGTCACCCAGGGTGACGCCAAAGAGCGAGGTCGGGGTGATAGTCAGGATCGCCGCCGAGAGCACCACCAGTGCCACGATCGACACGGTGATCACCGGTTTCGGGCCAAACTGCGCATCGGCCTTGCCACCGAGAAAGGCGAAAATGGCACCGGTGACAATGGCGATGATGCCGAAGATCCCGGTTTGGGTGACCGACCAGCTGAGCACCCCGGCGGCATAGATGCCCGCAAAGGTGTAGAGGCCATTCAGCCCGTCGCGATAGATCATCGAGGAAATCAGGAAGGCAAACAGGCTTTTGTTTTTCGGCAGGGCCCGGATCGTGCGCCACAGATCCCCGAGCGCATGTTTCACCAGCTTGGGATCGGGGCGGTTGTGCCGGGGATCGCGAACCCAGAGAAAGAACGGCACCATGAAGACGACATACCAGATCGCCGAAAGCGGGCCGACAAAGCGGGTGCCTTCGCGCGCGGTGGCATCGAGGCCAAGCGCCGGGGCTTTGCCCAGAAGGGTGAGGCCATTGGCGTTTTCCGCAAAGAACAGCAGCATGATCACCAGCGCCAGCAAGCCGCCGACATAACCCCAGGCCCAGCCATTGCCGGAAATCCGGCCCATTTCATCGTGTTCGCCGAGATCGGGCATCATCGAATTGGTGAAGATCGTGGCAAATTCCATCCCGATCAACCCGATGCCGAAGAACACCATCACAAAAAGCAGGTTGAAACTGTCGGGGGCCGAGAACCAGATGCCCGTGGCCCCGATGACATAGAGCGCCGAGAACACCCAGATCCAGCGCAGCCGGTTGCCGCTGTTATCGGCAATGGCGCCAAGGATCGGGGCGAGAATGGCGATGACGATGCCCGCAAGCCCGATGCCAATGCCCCAGGCCGCCTGCGCCTGGGCGCCATCGGTCAGCACCGATTTCACGTAAGGCCCAAAGATGAAGGTGAGAAGCAGGGTGTTATAAGGCTGGCTGGCCCAATCGAACCACATCCAGCCCCAAATCTTTTTCTTCGCGGTAATTTCGCGCGCCATCCCCAGCACTCCCCCCTTTTTGTTGCGGGCGAGAGAAGCCGAAATACACGCCTAGGGCAAGCGCCAACTACGGGTTACATCTGCGGGGGCCAGGGCCGCGTGGCATCGGCATCGATCCAGGCCTGTACCCAGTCGGGCAGCGGGCCGGGTATTGGATCACCGCCCACGGCCGCAATCACATCGGCGGGCGGCACAATGCCTTTGGCGCTGGTGGTGGCCATGCGGAGCAGCAGATGGGTGGTGCATTCGCCGTTTTTCCACATGCTTTGCTCGAGATAGAAGAACCGCGCATCGTGACCGATGGCACGCGAGCGCATCTCGACCCGATGAAACAGCTGAATCCGTTTGCGGTAGCGCACCGAAGCGCCCGCCACCGTGAGGCCCCATTTATTGTCGCGCACGGCTTTCACAAGCCCGGTACGGCGGGCCAGCGGGATGCGCCCCAGATCGAATAGGGTGAGGGTGCGGCCATTGTTCAGCTCGCGCCAGAGATCGAGATCCCAGGGCCAGCAGATATGCGAACTGACATGGGTGCCGGTAAAAGGCAGGTTTTCGGCGTGGCGATGCACCACCAGTTCTTTCATCATCCGAACGAAAGGATACATACGCCCTCCTATGGCCACTGTTCGCCCCGCCTACCTGCCCCCGGGGCAAGGGGCCGTCAACTACAACCCCGCGTCAGACTTGCGCAAAGGCTCCCGGCCCCTTAGGTGGAACGCGAACAGCGAAGGAAACCCCATGATCTCCCCGTTTATTCTCACGCTCTTTCAAGTGCTGAGCTTTGTCATCAGCGTGGTTTGGTTCATCGTGATCGCCCATGTGATCGCCTCGTGGCTGATCAATTTTCAGGTACTGAACCTGCGCCAGCCGCTGGTCTCGCAGCTGTGGTATGCGCTGAACCGGATGACCGAGCCGATGTATCGTCCGATCCGCAAATTCCTGCCCGATCTGGGCGGGCTTGATCTGGCACCGCTGGTGGTGATCCTGGTGCTGTTCGCGCTGCGCTCGCTTTTGGCGAATTACACCTTTGCGATGATGTATCACTGATCGGCCCTTGCCCCCTGTGGTGGGGCGTGGGATTGTGCCGCCCAACGATGTGAGCAGCCCAAATCCATGCCCCGCGCAAGCGATCTTCTGAAATCCGTTTTCGGCTTCGATGCCTTCCGCCTCGGGCAGGAAGAGATCGTGGAGGCCGTGCGCGCCGGCGAGAACACGCTGGCGATCATGCCCACCGGCGGGGGCAAATCGCTGTGCTTCCAGCTTCCGGCGCTTTTGCGCGAGGGCGTGACGGTGGTGATTTCGCCGCTGATTGCGCTGATGCGCGATCAGGTGCGGGCGCTGCGCGCGGTCGGGGTCGAGGCGGGTGCGCTGACCTCTGGCAATACCGAAGAAGAAACCGAGGCGGTGTTTGCGGCGCTGGCCGAAGGGCGGCTGAAGCTGCTTTATATGGCGCCCGAACGGCTGGCCTCGACCGGCACGCTGAACTTGCTCCGGCGCGCCAATATCGGCCTTATCGCGGTGGACGAGGCGCATTGCGTCAGCCAGTGGGGCCATGATTTCCGCCCGGATTATCTGCGTATCGGCGATCTGCGGCGGCTGCTGGATGTGCCGCTGGCCGCTTTCACCGCCACGGCGGATGCCGAGACCCGCGATGAGATCGTCGAAAAGCTGTTTGATGGGCAGGCCCCGCGCAGTTTTCTGCGGGGATTTGACCGGCCCAATATCCACCTTGCCTTTGCGGTGAAAGACAGCCCGCGCAGTCAGATCCTGAACTTTGCCGCCGCGCGCAAGGGGCAGTCGGGCATCGTTTACACCGCTACCCGGGCCAAGACCGAAACGCTGGCGCAGGCGCTGAACGCGGCCGGGCATAGCGCGGTGTTCTATCATGGCGGGATGGAGGCCGGGGCGCGGCGCGAGGTGGAAGAGCGGTTTTCGACCGAAGACGGGCTGATCGTGGTGGCGACCGTGGCCTTTGGCATGGGGGTCGACAAGCCCGACATTCGCTGGGTGGCCCATGCGGATTTGCCGAAGTCGATCGAGGCCTATTATCAGGAAATTGGCCGGGCCGGGCGCGATGGGGCACCTGCGGAGACCCTGACCCTGTTTGGCCCCGACGATATCCGCCTGCGCCGGTCGCAGATCGACGAAGGGCTGGCACCGGAAGAGCGGCGCGGCGCTGATCATGGCCGGTTGAACGCGCTGCTGGGGTTGGCCGAGACCCATGGCTGCCGCCGGGTGACGTTGCTGGGCTATTTCGGTGAAGAGGCCACGGCTTGCGGCAATTGCGATTGTTGCGACAGCCCGCCCGAAACCTTTGACGGCACCGTGCCGGTGATGAAAGCGCTCTCGGCGGCGCTGCGCACCGAAGAGTATTTTGGCTCCGGGCATCTGATCGACATCCTGACCGGCAACAGCACCGACAAGACCCGCGCGCGCGGGCATGAGAACCTGCCCACATGGTCGGTGGGGCAGGACATGGCGCGGCGCGAATGGCAGGCGCTGTTTCGCCAGATGATGGGGCTTGATCTGGTGCGGCCCGATCCTGCCCGCCATGGCGCGCTTCGGGTGACGGAAAAGGCCCATCCGATCCTGCGTGGCGAGGACCGGGTGATCCTGCGCAAGGACACGATCCGCAAGGCCAAATCCGGCCCGGCGGTCAAGATGCTGGTTTCGGAAGAGGACGCGCCGCTGCTCTCGGCCCTGAAGGCCAAGCGTCGGGCGCTGGCCGAGGCGCAGCATGTGCCCGCCTATGTGGTGTTCACCGACAAGACCCTGATCGAGATGGCCGAGACCCGGCCGCGCAATCTGGATGATATGGCCAAGATCTCGGGCATCGGCGCGAAGAAGCTGGAGACCTATGGCGCCGCCTTTCTGGAGGTGGTCGCGGGCGCGGTGGAAGAGATGCACCCGGCACGCCGCCGTTTGGCCGGGCGGGCTTCGGGCACGCTTTATGACCGGCTGCAAGAGGCGGCGCTGGCGCTGGCGCGGGGCGAGGATGGCACCGGTAAGTTGATCTCGCTCTCCCCCGCCACCCTGCGTCATATCGCCGAACGCCCGCCGCAGGACGAGGCCGCGCTCGCCCGGATACAGGGGATGACCGAGGCCAAGGCCGAGCGGTTTGGCGCGGCGTTTCTGGAAATCATCGCTGAGGGTTGAGCCGCAGCGCCCGCGCGCCTAGGGTCGCGCGAAACGAGGATGATATGCGCAAGGTTCTGACCCTTCTGGCACTGCTGCTGCCCGCCGCCGCGCGGGCTGAAAGCGCGCCCTGCCCGCCCGATGCCCATGCGCAGCTTTATGCGCTCACCGCGCAGGCCGAGACGCTGAGCGACGAGGTGCTGAACAGCACGGCCACCGGTATTTTGCAGGGCTGCGGCCCGGATCGCGTACTTCTGAGCCAGCTTCTGGCGCTGTTCAGCGCGGCGAGCGTGGCCGCCGAGCCCCCGACCCGCTTTGCCCGCGAAGGCAACGGGTTCAGGACCGTCGGTTTCATCTACAGCACCGGAACCCCGCATTTTGATCCGGTCAGCTTTCCCGGCCCCGATGGCGCCGAGGTGAGCTGGACGGAAGATGACGAGCGCAACGCCTATTGGGATCTGATGTTTGCGATGTCGGGCGATTTTCTGACCGCGGGGGTGCATAGCGACATATATACGCCCGGCAAGGCCGAGACTTTCGGCTGCCTGCTCTATCCCGGGGAAGAAGCCTCGGCGCTGGCGGGTCATGCGCAGGGCAATGAAGACGGCGGCGAGCTGATGGCGCGGGTAACGTTTCTGGGCCGCAGCTGCGATAACGAGGCACATGATGCCAGCGGCTATACCGCGCTGTATTTCGCGGGCCATGCTGATGCACGCGAAGCCGATCCCGACTATTCCGGCCTGACGATTGGCGATATTCGCTCAGGGTTATCCGGTTTTCTGACCCAACATCTTGATGGGGCTGCGGAAAGTGCGCTGTTCAGCGCCGATGACGTGGCACGACTAAGGGCCTATTGAATGCTGATCGTTGTTTCCCCGGCCAAACGCCTGAACGAAACCCCGGCGCGCGAAAGCGCCGGCACCGCCCCGCATTTTCTGGACGAGGCAGGAAAGCTGGCCGAGACCGCCGGTAAGCTGCGCGCGCCGGAGCTGGAAAAGCTCATGCATATTTCGCCGAAGCTCGCCGCGCTGAACGTGGCACGCTTTGCCGAATTCGGCAGCGGCAAGGGCGAGAAACCGGCGGCGGAGCTGTTTGCGGGCGACACCTATACCGGGCTGGAGGCGGCCACGCTCGATCCCGAGGAAATGGACTATGCCCAGCGGCATTTACGCATTCTTTCAGGTCTTTACGGGTTGTTGCGCCCGCGCGATGTGATCGCGCCGCACCGGCTGGAAATGGGATCGCGGCTGGGCAATGCGCGGGGCAAAAACCTGTATGAGTTCTGGGGCGACCTTGTGGCACTGCGGCTGCACGAAGAGGCTGAGGCGCTGAACACCGATACCCTCATCAATTGCGCCTCGGTGGAATATTTCACCGCCGCCAACCGCCCGGCGCTGGGGCTGCGGGTGATCACGCCGACCTTTCTGGAAGACCGGCCCGAGGGGCCGCGGGTCAATTCATTCTGGGCGAAACGGGCGCGCGGGGCAATGGCGCGGTTCATCATCCAGAACCGGCTGACCGAACCGGAGGCGCTGCAGGCTTTTGACGGTGGCGGATACCAGTTCCGGCCCGACATGAGCGGGCCGGATAATCCGGTGTTTCTGCGCGCGGCGGATTAGGGTTCGCCCTAGTCCTGCGGCAGCGGCGGCAGCGCGTCCTGCGGCGTGGCGCCTGCGAGTTCGACAAAAATCTCGTCTTTTTTCAGCGGCTTGGTAAGGTGCTTGTCGAGCCCGTGCTTGAGGATTTTTTCCGCGTCCCCTTCCATGGCATGGGCGGTGAGCGCCACGATGCGCACACGCGGCAGCCCGCGTTCGGCCTCGATGGCGCGGATACGACGGGTGGCTTCGGTGCCATCGACGCCCGGCATTGAGATGTCCATGAAGATGAGATCCGGCACTTCTTCTTCATAGGCGGCAATGGCTTCGGCGCCGTCATGGGCAAAGCGCAGCTCGATATTGCAGGCCTTCACCAGCTTGGAAAGGATCAGCCGGTTGGTTTTGTTGTCTTCGGCGGCCAGAACCCGCATCTGACGCAGGGCCGGGGCGGCAGGTTCGACCGGCGCGGGCGTGCCCGCCTCAGCCGGAGCAGGTGCGGCAACCACCGGGGCAGTTTCTTCAGCGGCCGGGGCGGTAACCGGAACCGGGGCTTCGGCTTGCGGCGCGGGGGCTGCCGGGGCGACGGGGGCGTCACGACGCGAGCCGAAAACCGGCTTCACCACGTTTTCGCCCATCGGCGGCACCATCGGCGCGCACTCAAGGCTGGCCTCATCGGGCAGGTCCGGCGTGGTGATCGGGGCGGCGGTCGGGGCTTGGGGCAGCTCGGGGGCGGCGGGTTGGCTGGGCTGGGCGGTCACCTGCGCCAGCGCATCGCTCAGCGAGGGCATCACGGGAGTTTCTACCGGAGCCGGTGCTTCGGGCTGCGGGGCCAGATCGGCAAGGGCCAGATCGTCAAGGGCCGGGGTTTCGACTTCGGCTTCGGTGGGGAGTTCGGCGGCGATTTCGGTGCTCTCTTCGACCGGGGCCAGATCAACATCCAGCTCCATCGCCGGGGCGACATCCGCCGTCAGGTCGAGCACATCGGGCTCTTCCGGTTCGGACAGCGGGGCTGCGTCGATCTGCGGGGCTTCGGCCTCCGGCGCCGGGGTATCGAGCGGCTCTTCGGCCATCGCATCGCCAGCCGGAACATGATTGACCGGCGCGGTGGAAACGGGCGCGGCGGCAACCGGGGCAGGTTCCACGACCGGAGCGGGCTCTGCCATCGGGGCTGGCTCTTCCAGCGGCAGGTCCATCATTGGAGCTTCGGCGGGGGCGGTATCCACAGGCAGGATTTCGGCGATTTCCGGCAGCTCGGCCACGTCTGCACTCGGTGCGGCTTCGATGCTTTCAGCCTGCGCGGCCGGGAGGTCGAGCGGCGCGATGTCGGCCAGGGTTTCGGGCAGGGTTTCGGGCAGGTCGAGCGCCGGGGGTTCGATGACTGGGGCTTCAGCTGCCGGGACTTCGATGGCGGTGCCTTCGATCACGGCGTCTTCAATCGCGGGAGCCATGTTCATCGGCTCGCCCTTTTCCAGCGCGGTCAGCACGTCGATCAGGGCGGGGCGGGCGATGGGTTTGGTCAGCGTCGCGGCGGCACCGGCCACCTTGACCGAGCGCGCAGTGGTCGGGGCGACCAGCACAACCGGGGCAACGACGCCACCGGCGCGCAGCACGGCGATGAAGGAGGCTGCGCCCATATCGCTCATCCGCTGATCGGCAAAGATCACATCGGCTTCCAAGGCGCGGGCGGTATCGACCGAAGCGGCGCGGGCGGTTCTGTCGACCCGAAGGCCGAGCGTGATCAGACGTTTTTCCAGAATATCGCGGCTCAGATCGTCGTCCATCACCAAAAGCGCGCGCTTGACCCAACCGGGGATCTCGGGGGTTTCCACCTCATCGGCGACCGGCAGGGTGACCTGAAGGCCGAAGACCGAGCCAACGCCCTCTTCGCTTTCCACCCAGACCTCGCCCTGCATCAGCTCGACCAGTTGCTTGGTGATCGCAAGGCCCAGCCCGGTGCCCTCATAGGCGCGGTTGCGTTCGTCATCGACCTGATTGAATTCGCCAAAGATCGCTTTCAGCTTGTTGGAGGGGATGCCGATGCCGGTATCTTCCACGGTCAGGTGAATGCGGTGACGGGCATGGGCGCCATCGGGCAGGCCGACGACGCGTACCAGAATATGGCCGGTATGGGTGAATTTCACCGCGTTGCCCATGAGGTTGGTCAGGATCTGGCGCATCCGCACCGCATCGCCAACATAGCGGGTGGGCAGGAACATGTCGTAATCGAGCATGATCTTCAGCTTCTTCTCGCGGATCGAGGGTTCCAGAAGCTGCAGCACGTCCAGGATCGTGCGTTCCAGATCGAAGACCTCGTTGTGCAGGGTAAGCTTGTTGGCCTCGATCTTGGAGTAGTCCAGCACATCGTTGATGATCGACAGAAGCGCCTGACCGGAGGAGCGGATCGTATCCACATAGATCATCTGCTCTTCGTCCAGCCCACTGTCGGACAGCAGATCGGCCATGCCGACGACGCCGTTCATCGGAGTGCGGATCTCGTGGCTCATATTGGCCAGGAAGGCGGATTTGGCACGATTCGCGGCCTCGGCCCGTTCGCGGGCGGTTTCCAGCGCGGACTCGCGGCGCATCGTATCGGTGATATTGAGGCCCAGCGACACTGTGTCGCCCCCGGGGGCGCGGTGATCGACCAGACGGATCCAAGTGCCTTCCCAAAGCCGGATCACCCGCGGTTCGGGCGCAACAGAGAACCAGCGCGCCAGCATGTCGTCGCGCCATTCGGTCGGGTTTTTACCTTCGATATCGACCATGCCTTCATAAAGCGCGGCCTCGATGATTTCCTGATAATGCGCGCCGGGACGCACGCATTCCAACCCGTCGAACGGGGCCAGATAGGCCGCATTGGCGATGATCATCCGGCTGTCGGCATCAAACACCGCAAACCCGTCTTCAATCGACTGAATCGAGTTCCACAACCGCCGTTTGGCAATATCAATTTCGCTGTTGGCACGTTCCAGATCGGCCAGAAACTGGCTTTTCTCGACCTCGGCGGTCTCGACCTTAACGCGGGTCTCTACAAGGTCTTCCGACAGGGCGAGCGCGTGGCGCGACAGCCGACGGTTGGCCTCGAAAAGTTCTTGCTCTTTCTGCGCCAGCAGCCGCTCTGCAGCCATCCTTGCGCGCCGTTCCTCGGTAAGCAGGTGTTCCGCTCTCATCCCGGTCTCCTCTGTCAGAGGCTTTCTGCCTTTCCGGCAATCTTCCCCAAACAAGGTGAACAGGGGCTTAACAAAGATGAATTTCCCCGAAGACTCTTTGCGTGATTAGATGCAATCTGCAGCTGTCGTATCGCGTTTGGGAGTAGTCATTATGCGGAAATTTCTTATTTTCCTGACATTTATTTCAATTTTTAGTGGTTCTGCCCATGCCGATCCGATGGTGCCGGAACACCGGCTGATTGTGCATCGCGACGCAGATTTTCCCGGCGGAGACGTGCAATCCATCTTCGACACCACTCTCGATGCCTGCGAATCTGCCTGCTACAGCCGAAATGATTGCGCCGCTTTCACCTATAACACCCGCTCTGCCGCCTGTTTTCTGAAGGATCAGGTCAACCCGCCCGAGACCTATGCCGGGGCCTATTCGGTTGAGGTCATGGCCGTGCCTGCCGCCCTCAGGGCTGCCGCCGAGGCGCGGGGGGCGCGGCTCGATTTCCTGAAACCGGGCGATCTGGCTGCGGCCAGAAGCCGGGCGGCCAACCTGCCCTATGACTACGCGGCGGGCGGGTTCACGGCTGATCAGCTTGGCGGATATTCGCGCGAGGCCGAGGCCAATGGCAATATTTCCGGCGCGATGCGTAACATGGCTGCCAAAGTGGTTCTGACCGACGCAGCGGTGGATTGGGTTGAATTTGCCCGGCTGGCCAATGCCAATGCCCGCAGCACCGAAAGCAACAGCACCAAGCGCAGCTATTTCTCGACCGCGCTGGATGCCTCAATCGCCGCCTATCTGCGCGCCGATAGTCCTGCGCTTCAGACCGATACGCTTGCGGAAATGGCCCGTGCGCTGGAAGGGCGCGGACGCGGGCGGGATGCGGTTCCGGCGCTGCGGCTGGCGCAGGAGATCCGACCGCGCCACGATATTGCCCGCGCACTGGAGCGGGTGATCGGGCTTTATGGGTTCCGGGTGACCGATACCAGCGTCAGCGCCGATAGTGCCCAACCGCGCATCTGCGCAACCTTCTCGGAAGATCTGGTTGCGGCCGGGGTGGATTACGCCCCCTTCGTGCAATCGGGTACATCGGGGCTGGCCGTGAGCGCCGAGGGGCGGCAGCTTTGTGTGGACGGTGTTGAACATGGCCAGCGCTATGCGCTGACCCTGCGCGCCGGTCTGCCCGCCGCCTCGGGCGAGACGCTGACCAAGCCGGTGCAGGTTAATCTTTATGTACGCGACCGCTCGCCTGCGGTGTATTTCCCCCGCCGCGCCTATGTGCTGCCCGCCGCCCCCGATGCGGGCCTGCCGGTGGTGACGGTGAATGCGCCGAAGCTCGATATTACGCTGTCGCGGGTGTCGGACCGCAACCTGATCCAGCTTTATCAGCAGGGCTATTTCGGCACGTCGATGGATAGCTGGAGCCAGGAATGGTTCAACGAAACCCTGGCCACGCCGTTCTGGACCGGCGCGGCAGAGGTGAAAACCGATCTCAATCGCGATGTGAGCACCCGCCTGCCGATGGGCGACGCGCTGAAAGGCCAGCCGCCGGGGCTATACGTGCTGCAAGCTGCGGTGCCCGACACCGATCCCTATGACGTGCCCGCCGCCACCCAATGGTTCGTGGTGTCAGATATCGGCCTGACCACGCTGGACGGCGCCGATGGGCTGACGGTGTTCGTGCGCAGCCTGTCCAGCGCGGCGGCCACGGAGGGGGCGACCGTAGAGCTTGTGTCGGAAGCCAATGCCGTGTTGGGCGACATGGTGACCGATGCCAAGGGCTATGCCCATTTCCCCGAAGGCATGACCACGGGCACCGGCAGCGCCGCACCCTCGATGGTGGTGGTGAAGATGGGGGACGATCTGACCTTCCTGTCGCTGACCGGCCCGGGCTTTGACCTGTCGGATCGCGGTGTGGCGGGACATCCGTCGGCGCCGCCGATTGATGTCTATCTGACCACTGACCGGGGCGCCTATCGCGCCGGCGAAGTGATCCATGCCACCGCCATGGCGCGGGATGGCACTGCGACGGCCATTGAGGGCCTGCCGATCACCGCCGTGCTGAGCCGCCCGGACGGGGTGGAATACTCGCGCCAGCTGCTGCAGGACGCGGGTGCCGGGGGCTATGTGTTTGCCCTGCCGCTGGCCGGGAATGCGCCGCGCGGCACCTGGCGGCTGGAGCTGCACGCTGACCCGGATGCCCCGGCGCTGGCCTCGTCGACGCTGCTGGTCGAGGATTTCCTGCCGGAGCGGATTGATTTCGATATGGCGCTGCCCGAAGGGCCGATTGCGCTGACCGATCTGCCCACGCTCAGCCTCGATGCGCGCTATCTGTTCGGGGCGCCGGGGGCGGATCTGGCTATTGAAGGGTCGATGCGGCTGAAACAGGCGCGTCAGGTCGCGGGTTGGCCGGGCTATCAGTTTGGCCGCTATGACGATGTGATGCCGGTGCGATGGGGCGAGGTGCCGGTGAGCAGCACCGATGCGACCGGCCATGCCGATCTGGCCCTGAGCTTCCCCAGCGTGACGGCCAAGGGCGTGCCGCTGACCGCCGATATTACTCTGATGGTGAAAGAGGGGTCGGGGCGTCCGGTCGAACGCACGCTCAGCACCGATCTGCTGCCTGCTGGCCCGATGATCGGCATCAAGCCGGATTTCGAGGACTCGGTGCCGAATGGCAGCATGGCGGGCTTCAACCTAATCGCGCTTACCCCCGATCTGAGCCCGAGGGCGATGGAGGTGAGTTGGACGCTCAACCGCGTTTCGACCCGCTATCAGTGGTATTCGGTCGATGGCGACTGGTCGTGGGATCCGGTGACCACACGCAAGCGCGTGGCCTCGGGCGATGCCAGCCTTGGCGATGCGCCGGTCAGCGTCTCGGCTCCCACCGATTGGGGCAAATACGAGCTGGTGGTCACCGAAAAGGGTGGCACGCTGACCTCGTCCGTATCGTTCTATGCCGGTTGGTATGCGCCTGCCGATACGGCCACCACACCCGACATGCTCGACGTGTCGCTTAATGCCCAATCCTATGCGCCGGGCGATACCGCCACTTTGCGCTTTGTGCCGCGCAGCGCGGGCAAGGCGCTGGTGACCGTGATGTCGAACCGGCTGATCGACATGGTGGCGGTGGAGGCGAAAGCCGGGGAAAACACCCTGACCTTGCCGGTGACCGATGAATGGGGCGCGGGGGCCTATGTGACCGTGACCCTGATCCAGCCGCTGGGCGAGGCCACCGGCCACGAGCCCACCCGGGCGCTGGGTTTGTCTTATGCGACGGTCGATCCCGGCGCGCGTCAGCTTGTCGTGGCGTTCGAGGCACCGGAACAAGCCGCTCCGCGTGGGCCGCTTGATGTGGTGCTGAATGTCGAGGGGATTGCCGAGGGCGACACCGCCTTTGCGACTATCGCGGCGGTGGATCAGGGCATTCTCAACCTCACCTCGTTCGCGGCCCCCGACCCGTCGGACCATTATTTCGGCCAACGCCGCCTTGGCATGGCGATCCGCGATCTTTACGGGCGGCTGATCGACGGGCGCAGCGGCGAGATGGGCGTGATGCGCTCCGGCGGCGACGAGATGGGGCAGATGCGGATGCAGGCGACCCCGCCGACCGAAGAGCTGATGGCGCAGTTCTCTGGCCCGATCGAAGTGGTGAACGGCAAGGCCGTGGCACATTTCGATCTGCCCGCGTTCAACGGCACGGTGAAGCTGATGGCGGTGGTCTGGTCGAAAACCGGGCTGGGCAACGCGAGCGCCGATGTGCTGGTGCGCGATCCGGTGGTGATGACCGCCTCGCTGCCGCGGTCTCTGGCACCTGGCGACGATGCGCGTCTGCTCTTGGAGCTGACCCATGCGGAAGGCCCGACCGGGGTGATGCATCTGAGCGTGACTTCGGCTGCGGTTACGGGCGGCAGCTATAGCGCCGATGTGGCGCTGGACAGTGCGGGGCAAACCGTGCGGCTGTCGGTGCCGGTCACGGCACCTGAGGTGGGGCTGCATCAGTTCGATCTGGTGCTGGAAACCCCGGACGGCAAGCAGCTGACGAAAACGCTGGTGCTGCCGGTCGAGCTTCTGGATCCGGAAGTGGCGCAGACCTCGCGGCTGTCGCTGGCACCGGGGGAAAGCTTCACCCTGTCGAGCGATATTTTCGCCGGGCTGATGACGCCCCATGCCAGCATCACCGCCGGGCCACTGGCGCGGATGGATGTGGCGGGGCTGATCACTCTGCTCGATCGTTACCCCTATGGCTGCACCGAACAGCAGACCAGCCGGGCGCTGCCGCTGATCTATCTGGGCGGTGTGGCCAGCACCATGGGAATGAGCGGGCCGGAGGATGTGACCACACGGGTCGACAAGGCGATCACCGCGGTTCTGGCCAATCAATCGGCGGCGGGCAGTTTTGGTCTGTGGCGGCCGGGATCGGGTGACATGTGGCTTGATGCCTATGTGTCGGACTTCCTGAGCCGGGCGCGGGCGGAGGGCTACAGCGTGCCCGATACCGCCTTCCGTGCGGCGATGGACAACCTGCGCAACGCGGTGAACTACTATCCCGATTTCGAGAAAGGTGGGCAGGATCTGGCCTATGCGCTTTACGTGCTGGCGCGCGAAGGTGCGGCGACGATGGGTGATCTGCGCTACTTTGCCGATGTGAAGGGGGATGCCTTCACCACGCCACTGGCCTCGGCGCAGCTCGGGGCGGCGCTGGCGGCCTATGGCGATCCGACCCGGGCCGACCGGATGTTCGCGCAGGCCAGCCAGCAACTGGCGCGCGTGACGGACGAGCGGCGGGTCTGGCGCGCCGATTACGGCACCCATTTGCGCGATGCCGCCGGGGTGCTGGCGCTGGCCACCGAGGCGGGCAGCAACGCGGTGGATCGGGAGGCGCTGATCAGCCGGATTGCACGGGCTGGGGCGCGTCTGTCGACGCAAGAGGCCACATGGTCGCTGCTGGCGGCACGGGCGATGGTGGGTGAGGCCGGGCATGGCAGCATCAGCTATGACGGTGCCGCGCTGACCAGCCCGCTGGTGCAGGTGGCGAATGGGGCCGCGTTGGCCGCACCGCATGTGATCCGCAATGACGGGACGGAAAAGACCGACCTGACCGTCACCAGCTACGGCGTGCCGGACGTGCCGCCAGCAGCGGGCGGCAATGGCTATGCGATCGAACGGCGCTATTTCACTATGGAGGGCGATCCGGTGGATGTGGCCGAGGTGGAACAGGGCACACGGCTGGTGACGGTGCTGACCGTGACCCCGTGGACCAGAACCAAGGCCCGGCTGATGATCTCGGACCCGCTGCCCGGCGGTTTTGAGATCGACAACCCGAACCTATTGCGCGCGGGCGATATTGCCGCGCTGGACTGGCTGGACGTGACCTCCGACACCGAGACCACCGAGTTCCGTCAGGATCGGTTCCTCGCGGCGGTGAACTGGTCGTCGAAAATCCCGATCCGGCTGGCCTATATCGTGCGCGCCGTCACCCCCGGCAGCTTCCGCCACCCGGCGGCCACGGTGGAAGACATGTATCGCCCGACCTACCGAGCCAATGGCGAGGCGGATCAGGTGGTGGTGACGGAGTAGCGATGACGCTTTGGACGCCCGGTAAAACCTACCCCATCCGGCCCAGAGGCCGGGTGGGGCTTGGGGATAATGCGAAACGGGTGACGCCCGACCCTGGGGGGGCGTTTTGGTGCGCTTGTTCTAGACGCCGCATTCCAAAGCATTCCCGTCCGGCGGGCGTCATCCGTCATCGCCAGTACGCCCTCCCGGGGGGAGGGTCGGGCGTCGCCCGTCGTGCCGCCGGGCGAAAGGCCTGCGCTTCCCTCAACGCTGTGAGGGTCGGCTGATGCGGGCGCGGTGGGTTTTCACTTTGGCACTGCTGCTGTTTGCCGGGGCGGCGGGGCGCGACGGGGTTGATCGCTGGATCGATGCCACCCCCCTGCCCGCGCTGCAGGTTGAAACCTCGACCGAGGTGCTCGACCGGCACAGCGCGTTGCTGCGCGCCTATATCGTTGCGGATGGGCGCTGGCGGCTGGCGGCGGATCCGGCGGCGGTTGATCCGCTGTTTACCCGGATGCTGGTGGCCTATGAAGACAAGCGGTTTTACCGGCATGCGGGGCTTGATCCGCGTGCGCTGATCCGGGCGGTCTGGCAGGCGCTGAGCACCGGGCATATCGTATCGGGCGCCTCGACCCTGACGATGCAGACCGCGCGGTTGATCGAGGACGGGCCGACCGGCACGCTTGCGGGCAAGCTCAGGCAGGTGCGGCTAGCGCTGGCGTTGGAACGGCATCTGACCAAGGGTGAGATCCTGGCGCTCTATCTCAACCGGGCGCCCTATGGCGGCAATATCGAAGGCATCCGCGCCGCCACCCGGGCCTGGTTTGGCAAGGACCCGGCGCGGCTGACCCCGGCCGAGGCGGCGCTACTGGTGGCGCTGCCGCAATCGCCCGAGACCCGCCGCCCCGATCGGCACCCCGCCGCCGCCGAAGCCGCCCGCAACCGGGTGCTGGCGCGAATGGTCGAGGCCGGGGTGATCAGCGCCGACACCGCAAAGGCCGCTCGCCGCGAGGCCCTGCCCCATACCCGGCGCAACATGCCGCAATTGGCCGCGCATCTGGCCGACCGGCTGCGCAGCGAGAGCCCGGAGCTTGGGCAGATCGTCACCACGGTGGATGCCGGGTTGCAGGCGCGGCTGGAGGCGCTGGCGGCGCAAGCGGTGCGCGATCATGGCGGCGGGGCGCTGTCGGTGGCGATTGTGGTGGCCGATCACCAGACCGGCGAGCTGATCGCCAGCGTCGGATCGGCGGGCTATGACAACTCCACCCGCGAAGGCTTTGTCGATATGACCACCGCGCTGCGCTCGCCCGGCTCGACGCTGAAACCGCTGATCTATGCGCTGGCCTTCGACGAGGGGTTGGCGAACCCGCAGACGATGATCGACGACAAGCCGATGCGGTTCGGCAGCTATGCGCCGCAGAATTTCGACGGGCTGTTTCGCGGGCCGGTCACGGTGGAACGGGCGCTGCAATATTCGCTGAACATCCCCGCCGTGGCGCTGACCGATGCGATTGGACCGGCGCGGGTGATGGCGGCGATGAAACGCGCGGGCACCACGCCGCAATTGCCGGGTCATGCTCAGCCGGGGCTGGCGATTGCGCTGGGCGGGCTGGGGATCACCCCGGAAGACCTGACCACGCTTTATATGGGGTTAGCCGAAGGCGGGCAGTCGGTGGCCCTGAAGCTGCGGCCCGGTACGCGCGCCGGGGAAGCCACAAGCGCAGTGGCCCAGCGCATCGTGTCGCCGGAAGCGGCCTGGCAGGTGGGGCATATTTTGGCCGGGATGCCGCCACCGCCCAATGCCCCGCGCGAGCGGCTGGCCTATAAGACCGGCACCTCATACGGCCACCGCGACGCCTGGGCGGTGGGCTATGACGGGCGCCATGTGGTGACGGTGTGGATGGGGCGGCCCGATGGCACGCCGGTGCCCGGGGCCTTTGGCGCCGATGTCGCCGCCCCGGTGCTGTTCGAGGCGTTTTCGCGGGTGACCCCGCAGCTCGAGCCACTGCCCCCGCCACCGCCGGGCACGCTGATGGTGTCCAACGCCGCCCTGCCCGCACCGCTGAGGGTATTTCATCCGCGCGGGGCGGTGTTTGCCGCCGAAAACCCGCCCGAGATTGCCTTTCCACCCGATGGCGCGGCGGTAGACACCGGCGGGCTGCCATTGGTGGTGAAGATCGCCGGGGGCACGCCGCCCTTTACCCTGCTCGCCAATGGTGCGCCGGTGGCCGTGGCCACCCAATCGCGCGCGCCCGAACTGGCGCTGATGCCGGGGCATGTGCAGCTTTCGCTGATCGACGCCAGCGGTCAGGCCTCGCGGGTGCAGGTGGAGCTGAAATAGCTAGCCCGCAGTATGGCCGCAGAGCGCTTCGTCAATGACGGCGTCGCTCCAGCCAAAGCCGATCTGCCTGCTGTCGCGGTAGAGGCTGAGAAAGCTCCAACCGTCGGGGATACCAAAATACCAGTATTCCCAGACGATGTCGTCGCCACGCCCGACCTCGGCAATAACCTCAGCCCCCGAACGCGGGCCAAGTCGCAGTTGCAAGGTTGGCCCCTGCCAGTCAAGGCAGCCGCTAGCCGACATGCTGTCGAGCACCGGCACGGCCTCGAACCGCAGGCGCAGCGCGAGGTGCGGAATATCGAGGCGGGTGCGGCTGGTGTCGATCTTGCACTCAAGCATGGCTTCGCCCTCGCGCGCAAAGGCCACCGCCTCGGCTCCGCCCGGTTCCAGCGTCACATCTTTGCCAATGCAGTCTTCGTTGCCAAACACCGCCTGCCCCAGCGGCGAGGCAAAGCAATATCCCGCCCGGGCAAAGACCTGATTGCGGGCGAACCACAGATCGTCGCAGGGCGACCAGGCAAAGGCGGGGGCGGCGAAAAGGGTAAATCCAAGAATAAATCGCCACATGACAGGCCTCCCTCTGGAATGCCTCATCTTCCCGCTTCCATCCCGCCCCGGCAACAGACGCGCTGTCGCAGGGATGGGCGTGCGCATGTCGCCTTGATTATTGTGTCGCTTCGGGAAGCGGGCCAAAAACCGAGAGATCATGGATGAGAAGCCCGTCGATGATCTGATGGATGATATCGGGCTGATCCGCGCAGGCCTCGTCGAAGGAGGCAATCTTGATGTTGGCCGACACGCTGTTATCGAGCAACAGGTCAATGCTGGTTCCGTCGAGAGCTTCGCTGCCAATAGCTCGCGGCCTGTTCCAGATGCTATGTCGGCGAAATACTTCCCCATCACTCCGATCAGCGAAGCCCCACCGTGACATCCTGTCTCTTACACGTTGAACGTCGTCGCGCCCTGCCGAAAGCTCAATCTTCAGCTGACAAGCATCAATGTCCAGCTTGCCCCATGCCAAAGGCAGTCCTTCAACGACCCGGGCTGCGGAAAAACCAAGCTCATCAAACAGAGCTTCTTTTGTGAGAAACTCCTCCAACTTGAAAGACCCGCCAGCGGGAACCGGGATTATTCGTGCGAGTAAGACACCCTGTTCTTGAAGCAAATCCACAAGCCTATCCCGCAGCGCAAAATAGCGAGCCGCCTTGTCGATGATCAAGATCTCCCCAGGGTCACGGAGCAGCACGCTTTCGGCGATTTTGTCCAATTCAGCGGTTATGTCGGTGACGGAGGGGACAAGTGCTATGAGTGCAACAGATGATCCATAACACCCCATCAAGGAGTCATCGTCTCTCATGAGAGACCAAGGATCAGACTGAAAAAAACGAAAGAAGTTGGGGCGCGTTTGCCCCGCCTCATCCGCCTGCCGGGCCGCCGTAACCAGTTCGCAGATAGATTCAGCCTTGGCAGATGGATCGACGATCAAGCTGAAAGCAAAATCATGCTCAGCATAGTGACAGCTAAGCGATACATTGGGCGGCGCCGTAACTTCCAGAAAATACGGCTCGCAACTCAAACCTGGAATATCGGGTAGCAGAGCCAACAGGTCGTCACTCAGAGACTGAGCTGCGTTGCCCATCTCGGCCCTTAGCGCTGCAATATCGCGCTGGAGCTGGGCTGGGTCTGCCGCGGATTCTGCGTGCAAGGCAGCATGTGGGATTATCAAAAGCGCCGCCAGAACTGCTGAAAATTTCTTAAGCATCTGAACCTCTTAAATGGTCTTTCCCCAAAATAGACCCCGGAACCGGCAGAGGGCAACATATCCGATAGCGCATAAAAAACCCCGGCGCGGGGGCCGGGGTTTTTGCAATCTTGTACGGGCGAGGCTTATTCCTCGTCGTCGTCCTCGTCGTCATTGCTGGCGGGCAGGTTGAACAGGCTTTCGGCGTTGACCTCTTTTTCCTTATTCCGCTCCGGCAGACCGGAGAGGGTAAAGCCTTCCAGCCCCTCGATCGCGGTCGGGATTTTCGGCTCGGCTTCCATCGCCAGGCTCTGCTCGGTCGAGAGCAGCTTGCGGCGCTCGTCATCCGACATCGCTTCGCCCTCGGCGGCCTTCTTGGCGGCGGCTTTCTGCACGGCGGCATCCAGCTCGGACTGTTTGCACAGGCCCAGCGCCACCGGGTCAATCGGCTCCATCGACGAGATGTTCCAGTGGGTGCGCTCGCGGATCGACTGAATGGTGGGCTTGGTGGTGCCGACCAGTTTGGCGATCTGGCCGTCGCTCAGCTCGGGATGGAATTTCACCAGCCAGAGGATCGAGTTCGGACGGTCCTGACGTTTCGACAGCGGCGTGTAGCGCGGGCCGCGACGTTTTTCTTCGCCCACGGCGGCCGGGTTGAATTTCAGCTTCAGCTTGTGAATCGGATTGGCCTCGGCCTTGTCGATCTCTTCCTGGGTCAGCTGGTTGTTGGAAACCGGGTCGAACCCTTTCACGCCCTGGGCCACGTCGCCATCGGCGATGCCCTGCACTTCCAGCTCGTGCAGCCCGCAGAAATCTGCGATCTGTTTGAAGCTGAGCGTGGTGTTATCCACCAGCCAGACGGCGGTGGCTTTGGCCATGATCGGTTTGTCCATTTCGGCACTCCTTCAAATACGCCGGTCCCGTGCCCCGGAGAGGGCGGCCCCGGCTGAGAGCCTGACGGGCGGGTTACCGTTGTGGGGAAACTTGCCCGCTATATAGTGCCACACGCAATAGGAGGGAAGGGGAAATGCGCAAAACACTTGCCGCACTGCTGTTTCTTGCCCACGCCGCCCATGCCGGCGGCGAGCGGGCGGGGGATTTTGACTATTACGTGCTGGCGCTGAGCTGGTCGCCCGATTGGTGCGCGCTGGAAGGCGATGCACGCGGGGCGGCGCAGTGCGACACCGATGCGGGCTGGGTGGTGCATGGCTTCTGGCCGCAATACGAACAGGGCTGGCCGAGCTATTGCAGCACGCCCGACCGGGCGCCGTCGCGGGCGATGACGGCGGCGCAGAGCGATCTGTTCGGCGATGGTGGCGCGGCCTGGTATCAGTGGAAAAAGCACGGGGTCTGTTCGGGCCTGTCAGCCAATAATTATTACCGTTTGGTGCGCGAAGCCTATGGGCGGGTGCGGCGCCCGGAGGTGCTGCGCAAGCTCGATCACGCGGTGCGCCTGCCCGCATCGGTGGTGGAGGATGCGTTTCTGGCGGCCAATCCCGATCTGACCCAAGACATGATCACCATCACCTGCGATCAGGGCTATATCCAAGAGGCGCGGATTTGCTTCACCCGCGATCTGGAGCCGCGCGAGTGCGGGGCCGATACGGTTCGCGATTGCCGCCTGTCCGGCGCGCGGCTGGAGCCGGTGCGGTAGCTACACGTCCCAGATCGGGCACCAGGGGCCGTTGACCAGCCGCATGCCCTGATCGTGGCGGCGCAGCTCGATCAGATCGCGGGCATCCAGTTCGACCTGCTGCGCGGCGAAATTCTCGGCGATGCGGGCGCGCGACCCGGCGGAGGGAATCACCACATGCTGTTCGGCCAGCAGGAAGGCCAGCGCGAGCTGGGCGGGGGTGATGCCTTTTTCTTCGGCGATTTCAGTGATCAACTTGTCTTCGGCCACCGCCCCACGCGCCAGCGGCGAATAGGCGGTGACGGCAATCCGCTTGGTGCGGCAATGTTCGACAATCGGGCGGTTCTGCATCAGCACATGCACCTCGACCTGATTGGTCAGGATTTCGCGCCCGTCGAGCAGGTCCAGCGCCTGATCCAGGTAATGGCGGGTGAAGTTCGACACGCCGAGATGGCGGGTGAGCCCGGCATCATAGACCTCGGCAAACTGCGCCATGTAATCCTCGATCTGATATTCATCGTTGATCGAGGGATAGTGGAGCAGCAAGAGATCGACGGCATCGAGCCCGAGCTTTTCCAGCGAGGCCTCGACATGCGGGCGCAGCTGGCCCGGGCCAAGGCTTTCGGGGGCGATCTTGGTGGTCACCCAGATGTCATCGCGCGCTATGCCGCTTTTACCCAGCGCCCGGCCCACCTCGGCTTCGTTGCCATAACCTTCGGCGGTGTCGATATGGCGATAGCCGATGTCGAGCGCATCAAGCACCCCGCGATAACAGGCCTCGCCTTCGCGTTGCCATGTGCCATAGCCCAACTGGGGGATCGGTCCGATCCTGTTCATGCCTGCCTCCCTTTTCGTCCGCTTCAGACGCCCGTGACCACCAGTGCTGCCCCGATGAAATAGGGCCAGACAAACAAGGCGATCACGCCTTTCCAGAAGCCGAGTTGCAGATAGCCCAGCGCGAACAGCCAGCCTCCGAACCAGAGCATCCCGAGCGAGCCTTCACAGGTTACTTTTTTAGCCATGGTGCACCTCCTTTGCCCGGAGGGTAAGGATCGCGCGGACGCGCGCCTTGACCGGTGTCAAAGAACCCCGACAACCATCATCACCAGCCCGGCATGGCCAATGGTCCAGATCAGCGACCGCAGCCATGGGATGCCGGAGCCATAGGCGGGCACATAGGCGACACGGGCAAGGGTAAAGACCATTGCGCCGGTCAACGCCCAGCCTTCCGTGAGGCCCTGAATTTCCGCCAGAAGCGCCAGCGCGATGAAGATCGGCAGCGCTTCGAACAGATTTTTCAGGGCACGCTCCATCCGTCCGACCATCAGTCCGGTCGGCGGCACCTCATCGCGGGGGCCGCGCAGAAAGCGCTTCTGCGCCTCATCACCGCTGAGGGCGCGGGCGCTCGAGGGCAGATAGGTCTGCACGAAGAGCAGCGCGAGCACTGCCAGAATCCAACCGGTCATGGTCATGATGATTTTTGTCTTTCGTTAGGGGATCGGGCGTCAGGGGATCAGAATGGTCGAGCCGGTGGTCTTGCGCGCCTCAAGGCTGCGATGCGCTTCGGCCACGGCTTCGAGCGGGAAGCGCTGGTCGATATGCACCACCACCTCATGCGCGATCAGCTTGTCGAACAGATGCGTGGCCATCTGCTGGCAGGTATCGTGATCGGCGATATGGGTGAAAAGCGAGGGCCTTGTGATCTTGAGGCTGCCACGCGAGGCCAGCTCGGCCAGGCTGAAGGGCGGCACGGCGCCGGAGGCGGAACCGAACGAGATCATCATGCCCAGCGGTTTCAGGCAATCGAGCGAGCCGGTGAAGGTATCCTTACCGATCCCGTCCATCACCACATCGACGCCCTTGCCATCGGTCAGCTCGCGCACCCGCTCGACGAAGTTCTCTTCGCGGTAATTGATGCAATGGCTGGCGCCGTTCGAGAGCGCCTCTTGGCATTTCTGCGGGTTGCCGGCGGTGCCGATCAGGGTGATGCCTTCCGAGCGCGCCCATTGGCAGGCGAGAAGCCCCACGCCCCCGGCGGCGGCATGAAACAGCACCGTGTCACCAGCTTTCAGCGGGGTGGTGCGGTGGAAGAGATATTCGACCGTCATGCCCTTCAGCATCGAGGCGGCGGCGGTGGAAAAGCTGATCCCCTCGGGCAGCGGCACGACCTGCGCGGCGGGCATCACCCGCGCCTCGGTATAGGCACCGGGGGGATTGGCGGCATAGGCGGCGCGGGTACCGGGCTGAAGATGGGTCACGCCCTCGCCCACCGCCTCGATCACGCCAGCGGCTTCCATGCCCAGCGCATGCGGCAGCTCCAGCGGATAGGCACCAGTGCGGTGATAGACATCAATGAAATTGAGGCCGATACGCTCGTGCCGGATGCGGACTTCGCCCGGCCCCGGTTCGCCCACGGGAAGATCGGCGCGCCGGAACACTTCTGGGCCACCGAAGCTTTCGATGATCATCGTTCTCGCCATGATACCCTCCCAGATACTCTTGATATGTCAGTCAGACTCGCCTGATAAGCTTAGCACAATCTTGCCAATATGGTCGGCACTTTCGATGCGTGCATGGGCCTTGGCGGCGTCTTCCAGCGCGAAACTGCTGTCGATCACCGGGGCGATGCGTCCGGCCTCGATCAGCGGCCAAACCTGCACGCGCAGCTCGGCGGCGATGCGGGCTTTGGCGAGCACGGATTGCGGGCGCAGGGTGGAGCCGGTGACGGTCAGCCGCCGGGCCATGATCTGGGCAAAGTTCAACTCGGCTTTCGGCCCGGCCAGAAAGGCGATCATCACCAGACGCCCATCATCGGCCAGCGCGCGGATGTTGCGCGGGATGTAATCGCCGCCGACCATATCGAGGATCAGATCGGCCCCGCCTTCAGCGCGCAGGATCTCGACGAAATCCTCATCGCGATAATTGATCGCTACCGAGGCACCCAGCCCCTTGCAGACCTCGACCTTGTCGTCCGACCCGGCGGTGGCAAAGACCCGCGCGCCGAAGGCATTGGCCAACTGGATGGCGGTGGTGCCGATGCCGGATGTGCCGCCATGGACCAGAAAGCGCTCGCCCGCCTTCAGCCCGCCGCGCATGAAGGTATTGGACCAGACGGTGAAGAAGGTTTCGGGCAGGCAGGCCGCCTGTTTCAGGCTCATCCCCTTGGGCACCGGCAGCGCATGGGCAGCGGGGCAAAGGGCAAATTCGGCGTAGCCACCGCCGGGCAGAAGCGCGCAAACCTGATCGCCCACGGCCCATTCCGTCACCCCCGGCCCGACCATCGCCACCTCGCCCGAGGCTTCCAGCCCCGGCAGATCAGACGCATCGGGCGGCGGGGCGTAGGCGCCAGCGCGTTGCAGCGCATCGGGGCGGTTCACCCCGGCATAGGCGACGCGGATCAGAATTTCCCCCGGGCCGGGCGAGATGACGGGGCGTTCAGACAGGCGCAGCACGTCGGGCCCGCCGGGCTGGGAGATTTCAACCACACGCATCCGGGCCGGAGAGGTCATCGGCGGCCTCCCGAATTGCGGGGCGGACGGCCGACGCCGTGGCTGCCCCAGCGATCACCCGGCGCGCGGATCAGGCTCAACGCCCGCCCCGGCCCCTTCATGAAGGCACCAACCAGCGGATTGGCTTTGGCTTGGGCTTTCAGCTTTTCGAACTGCATCACATTGTCGATCCGGCGGTCGAGAAATTCCCATGTCGCCTGATTGTCTTCGCTGCCATCGCCGAGCCAGTAGAGCACCGTGGAGGAATAGACCGCCGAGAGCGTGGCGCGCTTGGTGTACCAGTTCACATCGCGCGAGGTGTCGCCCAGAACCGTCCAGATCGCATCGGCGGTTTCCCACAGCGCCCGCGAGCCTTCGGCGGCGTTTTGCGGCAGGGCAAACAGCGCCATGCCGCGCCGCACCAGCTCTTTATCCGCCAGTTCCAGCCGCAGCCGCACCGCATAGGCGATTCGGTCGCGAAAGCGCATCGCGCTCAGATCTTCGGACCGAAGGGTTTCGACCATCAGCGCATCGCCGCGCTGGTGATAGGCCAGCGCCAGATCGACCGCGCCGCGCGGAAAGGCCGCCTGCGCCGCCGCTTTGGTCATGCCGACCTCTTTGCGCGCAGCCTCCAGCGTGGCTGCGCTCCAGCCGTCAAACAAGGCGTGCGTGAGGGCCGCGTCGAGAAGATCGTCTTTGCGTGTCATGGCGTTCCCCTATCCGTTACCCCTGCATATCGCCCCTGCTGCGGCGAGACCAGTGGCCGGCATCTGAAGCCTAGACAATCTATCCGGTCCTTGCTATAGGGCCACTTCCTGCAATTTCCGCAACTCAAACTTAGAAAGGTGGTGACAACCACATGCAGGTATCTGTTCGCGACAACAACGTCGATCAGGCGCTCCGTGCCCTGAAGAAAAAGCTGCAACGTGAGGGTGTTTTCCGCGAGATGAAGCTTCGGCAACATTTCGAGAAGCCCTCCGTTAAAAAAGCTCGCGAAAAGGCCGAAGCTGTCCGCCGTGCGCGGAAGCTGGCTCGCAAGAAGGCACAGCGCGAAGGTCTCCTCTGAGGCATCGCATGAATTCGACGGGCAACCGTCACGACGACCCCCGAGGCTCTGCCCGGGGGTCTGTCTTTTTCTGGCCTTGAAATTGATCGGCATCGGCCTTCGCCGTTTAAGACAGCATTAACCTCTTTCCGTCAGCGTGGCGGCATCTGACAAAGAGGTATTGCCATGCATGTGTCCGCCATTATTCCGGCCCCCTCCACGCCTGATCTGCCAGTCTTTACCCCGCCGCCCGGCATCGGGCAGGCTTTCGCGCGCTATGACCTCAGCGCGATCAGTTCGGACCAGATCGACGCGCTGGTGGACGAGCTGCGCCGGATCGGGCTGCAAGACACGCCGTTTCTGCTGGAGCTGGAAACCCGGGGCAGCCGGTTTCGCACCCGCGTGGCAAGCAATCTCAACGCCTGCGGTATCCCCCGCGACATCGAAGTGGACACCACAACCCCGATCAACCTGATCGACGTGGTGAAAAAGCAAATCGCGATGGCGCGGGAGCATGGCCACAAGACCGCTTTTAGCGAACGCTATCTGTTCAAGCTGGAAAGCTATCTGAGCGCCTATTACGGCACCCGTGCACGCAACGAGCGCGCCCTGCGCAAGCTGCGCGTTCGCCGGAACAAGCGGTGATCTCAGACAAGCGCAACCCCGGCCGCGCGTAGGCGGCCTAGGGCTGCCTCAAGCGAGCCATCGACATCAATTGCCCGGCAGGCCGAGAGCTTGACCTGAACCTCAAAGCCCAGCCGCACCGCATCGAGCGCCGACCAGGCTACGCAGAAATCGGTGGCGAGCCCGGCCAGCATCACCCGGTTCACCCCACGGCTGCGCAGATAGCCCTCTAGCCCGGTGGGCGTGGTCTGATCGTTTTCGAAAAACGCCGAATAGCTGTCGACCTCGTGGCGGAAGCCCTTGCGCAGGATCATGTCGGCGGGATCGCTGTGCAGATCTTCGTGAAACGCCGCGCCATCCGTGCCTTGCAGGCAATGATCGGGCCAAAGGGTCTGGCGGCCATAGGGCATGTCGATCTCGGAAAAGGCGCTGCTGCCGGGATGGGTGGAGGCAAACGAGCTGTGGCCCAGCGGGTGCCAATCCTGGGTGAACACCCGCACCGGGTAATCGCGCAGCATCCGGTTGATCTCGGGGATGATCTCGTCACCGCCCGCCACCGCCAGCGCGCCACCGGGACAGAAATCATTCTGCACGTCGATCACCAAAAACGCATCATCTGGCCGGATCTGCATGGCGGGGCTCCTGTTTCTCCCTAGTTTCTCAAGGGGTAAAAGCGGGCGCGCGCAAGGTCAACTGCCGGGTGTGGCCGGTAATCCGGCCAGGCATCGCATCTGCCCGGGGCGCGGCGGGAGGACAAACCGCGCCCCGGGCCTGCGGGACCGGCGCTAGCCGCGCCAGGTCAGGTATACGCGGCCACCGCGGCGGTTGATCAGCACCTTCCAGGTGCGGGTCTGATCGGCGGTCGCTTTCACAAAGTCGTCGATGTTGCGGATATCGGTGCCATTCACCTGACTGATGATGTCACCAAGCTGGAAGTTGCGCGCCCGCGCAGCATTCTTGGCCCCGAGCACGATAACCCCTTGCACATCGGCGTGCACGCCAAGCTGATCGGCCAGCGCCGGAGACAGCTCCTGCACCACCAGCCCTTCGAACGGGCCGGGCGTGGTGACGGTCATCGGTTCGCCGCCCAGCTGCTGGCTGACCGAGCTGGGTTCGCGCATTTCGACGCTGGTAAGCGCCTGCTGGCCATCGCGCAGATAGGTGACATCGACCGTGGCGCCCAGTTCCTGCAGCGACAGGCGGAAATTGAGCTCGGCCGGGGCATTGACCGGCTGGCCGCCCATCGAAAGGATCACGTCGCCGGATTTGAGGCCCGCTTCGGCAAAGGGACCGGCCTCCGACACCGATTGCACCAGCACGCCCTCGGGACGGTCCAGCCCCATCGCATTGGCAATATCGGCGTCAATCGGCTGCACCGTCACCCCCGCCCAGGGCCGGGTGAAGCTCGCCGCGCCATCGGCGGCCTGCGCCACCACGCGCTTGACCAGATTGGCAGGAATGGCGAAGCCGATGCCGTTGGAGCCGCCCGAGCGGGTCAGGATCTGGGTGTTGATCCCCAAAAGATGGCCCTGCATATCGACCAGCGCGCCGCCGGAATTGCCCGGATTGATCGGCGCGTCGGTCTGAATGAAATAGCCGCCGGCATTGAAGGCGCCGCCGCCGCTGCCCGAGCGCGCCAGCCCGGACACGATGCCCGACGATACGGTCTGGCCAACGCCAAACGGATCGCCGATGGCCAGCACCAGATCGCCCACCGACACCGCATCGGAATCGGCGAATGTCAGGGCGGGCAGATCTGTCGCACCGGGCAGGCGGATCACCGCAAGGTCTGCCTGTTGATCGGCCAGCACCACTTCGCCCTGATACTCGCGCCGGTCGGCCAGAACCACGCGGATGTCGGTGGCGTTTTCGACCACGTGGAAATTCGACACCACCAGCCCGTCGCCGACGATCACGCCGGAGCCGAGCGAGTTTTGCTGTTGCGGGCGTCCGGCGCCAAAATCGCCGAAGAACTGCTGAAAGAACGGATCGTTGAAATAAGGGCTTTGTTGGGCGACCATCCGCGTGGCGTAGATGTTCACCACCGCAGGCGCGGCCTGTTTGACCACCGGCGCATAGCTCATCTGGACCTGCGCCATCGAGGCAGGCACCTGCGTTTCGGCATTTGCGGCGGCGGGAAGAAGGGCAAGCACGAGGGCAAGCGTGCGGGTCATCTGGGTCATGGCATCCTCCGTGTAGTGTACTCGATGTGGCACAGGGGAAAAGAAATTCAAGCCGTTGCGGGGAAATCCGCCCAATCCCGGCGGGTGAGTTTTGCCCGGCTGGATCTCAACACGCTTGAACTGACAGGCCGGGAGCGGTAGCCCCGGCGCATGTATACCGTCTGCGCACTCTACCACTTCGCCCCGTTCGAAAACCCGGCTGCCCTGCGCGGCCCGCTGTTGGATCTGTGCAAGGCCGAAGGGCTTTGCGGCACGCTGTTGTTGGCGCGCGAGGGGATCAACGGCACCGTGGCGGGCAGCCGCGCGGGGCTGGATGCCCTGCTGGCCCATATCCGCGCCCTGCCCGGCTGTGCCGATCTTGAGGTGAAGTTTTCCAGTGCCGAAGAGGTGCCGTTTGGCCGAATGAAAGTGCGGCTGAAACACGAGATTGTGACCATGGGCCAACCCGATGTGGACCCGCGCGCGGCGGTCGGGCACTATCTGAACCCGGAAGGCTGGAACGAGCTGATCTCGCAGGATGATGTGGCGGTGATCGACACCCGCAATGACTACGAATTTGCCATCGGCACCTTTAAGGGTGCGGTCGATCCGGGCACCAAAAGCTTTCGTGAATTTCCGGCCTGGTGGGAAGAAAACCGCGAGCGCTTTCACAACAAGCGCATCGCGATGTTCTGCACCGGCGGTATCCGCTGTGAGAAATCCACCAATTACCTGCTGAGCCAGGGGGTGGAGGAAGTTTATCACCTCAAGGGCGGCATTCTGAAATATCTCGAAGAGATGCCCGAGGAGGAGAGCCTGTGGGACGGGGCCTGTTTTGTCTTCGACGGGCGGGTTTCAGTGGAGCATGGGCTGCGCGAAGGCCCGCACGAGCTGTGCCATGCCTGCCGCCGCCCGCTGCTGCCGGAAGACCGGGCGCGCCCCGAATATGAGGAAGGCGTGAGCTGCCATCACTGCGTGGATGAATTCGACGAAGCCCGGCGCGCGCGGTTTCGCGAACGCCAGCGGCAGGTGGCGCTGGCAAAAAAACGCGGTGAGAAGCATATCGGGCAGGATCTGTAGGGGCGCCGAGGGGCTGTTGGGCACGGCGCCCGAAAGCCTCGATGCATCGCCAGTGATACCCGCCATCGCCAAAGCGCCTTCCCGGGGGGCAGGTCAGGCGCGGCACGGGCGTGACGCCCGCGCCAAGAGGGTCGGGCGAGTGCCGGTCCGGGGGCTGGCACTTCGATGCCTTTCAACAACGCCATTTATGCCCGCCACAAACTGCCTGCCTTCCCGCGTGTCGTGAGGCTGCAAAAGCGCCAATCCTGCGGACGGACCGGCGCTCGCCCGGCACCTGCGGTGCTATTCGGGCGGGTAAACCCTAGAGAGCTGTGCCCGTTTCTCTGACTGAAACACCCCTTCCCAATCATGGTCTGGCGCCCCGGCGCGCAAGCGGGCATCATGCGACCAAACCGCGACAACAGGGAGAACGCCATGCGTTATGTGCACACGATGATCCGGGTCCGTGATCTGGACGAAAGCCTCGATTTCTGGGTGAACAAGGTCGGGATGGTCGAGACCCATCGCAACGAAAACGCGGCGGGAAAATTCACGCTGGTCTTCCTCGCCGCCCCGAAAGACGAGGCCCGGGCCCGCGCTGAAAACGCGCCGGAGCTGGAGCTGACCTATAACTGGGGCAGCGAAGAGGTCTATGAAACCGGCCGCAGCTGGGGGCATCTGGCCTATAAGGTCGATAATATCTACGACTTCTGCCAAAAGCTGATGGATGCCGGTGTCACCATCAACCGCCCGCCCCGCGACGGCAACATGGCGTTCTTCAAGTCGCCCGACAACGTGTCGGTCGAGCTGATCCAAGAGGGCGACGCGCTGGAGCCCTGCGAGCCGTGGCTGTCGATGGAGAATGTCGGGAGCTGGTAACCCGGCCCCGGCAAGGTGCCTGCATTGCGGGCACCTAAATGCCGCCGCTCATCAGATCAGCCCTTCCGCCGCCGCACGCGCGTTCAGCTTATCAAGGCTGGCTTGCCAATAGGCCCCGCTCGCCTCGTTCTCCGCCCGGAAGTCGGGCCAGGTTTTCACCATTTCATGGTGGCGATTGGTTACTGAAGCCAATGAATTTTGCGTCGCTTCCAGTTCTTCCCAGAGTGCCGGAAGATCAGCCCTTTCCGCCGACCGAATCTGGTCCTGTAATTGCCCGATTTCATCTGTGAGACGCCCCAACCACTCTTTGTCGTGAGCCATCTGGAGCTGCCCCATTTCGATGTTGATTTTCGCGCTGTAAACCCCTGCTTCTGCGGCCCGTTTCGAAAGCGGATAGGTCAACTCGAAGGGTGCTTCTTTCAGCTCTTTCTTGCCGCTTGGCTCGGTTGCAGTCGATCCGCTGGCTTCCTGCGCCGCATTCGCCAGAACAGCCGAAGTGACGCCCGCAACCGGGTTGGAAATCGCCGTCTGCGCCGGGCTGGATGGTGGCACAGCTTCCGCAGAAAACGCCGTCCCGGTTTCTGAATTGTTGGCAGGGGTGTTCAATGCTGCGGGGGCAGGCGGCGGCATCACCGCCGCGCTGGGAACTGATCCAATCATCGGGTTCTCCGAAAACTTCATAAACAAAGGTAGGGTACGAGGATCGAGTTAAGAATAACTTCTTGAAAAGCGATCGCCTCGCAAAAATCTCCCATTGTATACCGTCGCACACATTGACTTATCGGCCCCTCGCGCGTAAGCGGACGGCGCAGGCTTTGCGGCGGCAGTTCTGCGCGCCCGGCCCCCGAAACAGCTGAGGACGACCGAGACCATGGCCAAGACCCCCGACATTATCTACACCCAGGTAGACGAAGCCCCCGAACTGGCGAGCGCCTCGCTGCTGCCGATCATCCGCGCCTTTGCCACCACGGCGGGCGTTGAGGTGGAAACCCGCAACATCTCGCTGGCGGGCCGCGTGCTCGCCGCCTTCCCGGACGTTCTGAGCGAAGATCAGCGCGTGGCCGACGATCTGGCCGAGCTGGGCCAGCTGGTGAAAACCCCCGAAGCCAACGTGATCAAACTGCCGAACATCTCGGCCTCGACGCCGCAGCTCTTGGCCACGATCAAAGAGCTGCAGGACAAGGGCTATGCGCTGCCGGATTACCCGGAAGAGGCGAAAGACGCCAAGGAAGCCGAGATCAAGGCGCGCTATGACGCGGTGAAGGGCTCGGCGGTGAACCCGGTTCTGCGCGAAGGCAACTCTGACCGTCGTGCTGCGAAAGCCGTGAAAGCCTATGCGATGAAGCACCCGCATTCGATGGGCGCCTGGTCGGCCGATAGCAAAACCCACGTGGCCTCGATGCCCGGCGATGACTTCTATGCCAACGAACAAGCGGTGACGATCAGCGCGGCACAAGCTGGCCCGGCGAAGATCACCTTCACCGACGAAGCAGGTGCGGAAATCGTGCTGAAAGGCAACGTGACCTATACCGAAGGCGAAGTGGTCGATGCCACCTTCCTCAGCGCCAAGGCGCTGCGCGCTTTCGTGAAAGCCCAGATCGACAGCATCGAGCCGGGCGTGCTGTTCTCGGTGCACCTCAAGGCCACGATGATGAAGGTCTCTGACCCGATCCTGTTTGGCCATTTCGTGTCGGTCTATCTGGAAGACTTCATCGCCAAGAACGGTGCGAAGCTCGATGCGCTGGGCTGGAACCCGAATGACGGCATCGGCGCGCTGGAGATTCGCATTGCCGATGACGCCGCCCTGCAGGCCGAGCTGGCCGCCGCACTGGCCGCCCGTCCGCCGCTCTACATGGTCGACAGCGACAAGGGCATCACCAACCTGCATGTGCCGTCGGACGTGATCATCGACGCTTCGATGCCGGCGCTGATCCGCGCTGGTGGCAAAGGCTGGGGCCCGGATGGCAAGCCCGCCGATACCAAGTGCTGCATTCCCGACAATTGCTATGCCTCGATCTATGACGAGAGCATCAATTTCTTCAAAGAAAACGGCGCACTCGATCCGACCACCGCGGGCGCCGTGTCGAATGTCGGCCTGATGGCGCAGAAGGCCGAAGAATACGGCTCGCACCCGACCACCTTTGAAATCCCCGCCGACGGCACCGTGCGCATCGTGCTCGGCTCCGGCGAGGTGCTGCACGAGCAGAAAGTGGGCAAGGGCGATATCTGGCGTTCGTCGACCGCCAAGAAAGCCCCGATCCTCGACTGGATCCAGCTTGGCATCGCCCGCCACAAGGCCATCGGCACCTCGGCCTTCTGGCTGGATGCCAACCGTGGCCATGATGCCGAGATCATCAAATACGTGAAATCGGTTCTGGACGCCGAAGGGATTGATATTCCGATCCTCGACCCGCGTACGGCCACCCGCTTTACCCTCGAAGAACAGCGCAAGGGCAAGGACGTGGTGACCATTTCGGGCAACGTGCTGCGCGACTATCTGACCGACCTGTTCCCGATCCTTGAACTGGGCACCTCGGCCAAGATGCTTTCCATCGTGAAGCTGATGAATGGCGGCGGCATGTTTGAGACCGGTGCTGGCGGTTCGGCCCCGAAACACGTGAGCCAGCTGATCGGCGAAAACCACCTGCGTTGGGATAGCCTTGGCGAATTCTGCGCGCTGGGGGAAAGCTTCGCCTTCCTCGCCGAAACCCGCGGCAAGCCGAAAGCGGCGGTGCTGGGGGAAGCGATTGAAGTTGCCACTGCGCGGGTGCTCGACGAAGGCCATTCGCCCGAGCGCAAAGCCGGTCAGGCTGATAACCGGACCTCGCATTACTACTTCGCCCGCTTCTGGGCCGAGGCGCTGGCTGCTCAGAGTGACGACGCCGAGCTGGCCGCGCATTTCGCCCCGATTGCGAAAGCGCTGGTCGAGAAGGAAGAGGCGATCGTGGCCGAGCTGATGGAAGGTCAGGGCCAGCCCGCCGATATCGGTGGCTACTACCTCGCCGACCCGGCCAAACTGGCCGCCGTGATGCGGCCCAGCGCCACGCTGAACGCGATCATCGGCTGAGGCTGGTTGCAGAACAGAATGAGGGGGAGCGGGCGACCGCTCCCCTTTTTTGTGGCAGCCTGAGCGGGGCGAGTGCCTGCCCGGGGGATGGCGCATCAGAACCTGTGAGCGGGGCCATTTATGGCTGCAAGCGACTGCCTGTGCGGCAGCGGGATCGAGAGCCGCAAAAGCGCCAGCCCGCTGGGACCGGGCAGGCGCTCGCCCTGCGCCTGCGGCGCGCATCGGGCGGACGTGTATTAGCTGAAGCGTATCGAGACTACCGCGCCGCGACGCCCACATCTTCCGGGGCGATGGCGACAGTTTTCAGGATGGCGTGGCAGGGTATGCCGGGGGCGAGGCCGAGGCGGGTGGCGGAGCGTTGGGTGAGGCGGGCGAGCAGAGTGCCTGCGGGCGTAGCCAGCGCCACCACGGCATCGGGACCCTCGCCCGGATGCACAGCTTCCACCGTGCCGGGCAGGGTGTTCAGCGCTGACAGCCCTTTGGGCGCCTCCAGCGACAGGATCACGTCATGCGCGGCAATGCGGACGCGCAGGGCGGTGCCGGGAGGCTGGGCGATTTGCGGCAGGAAAAGCTTCACGCCACCGGCATCAAGCTCGGTCAGCCCATCGTCATGTTGGGCGACGACCTGCGCCTTCAGCACCGCGCCAACTTCGCGCACGCCGGTGGGGGCAACGCCCGGATCGCTCAGCACCACGGCGGCAGATCCGGCGCGGATCATCTTGCCCGCCTCCAGCACCACCACGGTGGTGGCCATCCGCGCCACCTCGGCGGCCGAATGGCTGACATGCAGCATCGGCACCCCGGCCTCATCGCGGATGCGTTCGAGATAGGGCAGGATTTCGGATTTGCGTTCATCGTCAAGGGCGGCCAGCGGCTCATCCAGCAGCAAAAGCCGGGGCTGCGCCAGCAGCGCCCGGCCGATGGCCACGCGCTGTTTTTCGCCCCCCGAGAGGCCCGCCGGGCGACGGGCGAGCAGTGCACCGATCCCCAGCATCTCGACCACATGGGAAAACTCGGCGGTATCTTCGTCCAGGCCATTCATCCGCGCGCCATAGGTCAGGTTGCGGCGCACATCGAGATGCGGGAACAGCCGCGCTTCCTGAAACACATAGCCGATCCGGCGCTTATGGGGCGGCAGGGAAATGCCAGCGGCGGTATCGGTCAGGACCTCGCCGTTCAGGGTGATGCGGGCGTGATCGGGGCGGAAAAGCCCGGCCACCGCATTGATCACGCTGGTCTTGCCCGCGCCAGAGCGGCCAAACAGCGAGGTCACGCCGCCGGGAGCTTCAAAATCCACATCAAGGGCAAGGCCCCCGAGCTGATGGTGGATCGAAACGGAAAGGCTCATGTGCGGGCCCCAAGCTTGCGTTGCGCCCGGCGGGCAAGCACTTCCGAGGCGACCAGCGCCACCATGGCAACCGAAACCGAGACCAGAACCAGCCGAAGCGCCGCGCCCTCGCCGCCCGGGATCTGCAGGAAGGTATAGATCGCGGTGGGCAGGGTGCGGGTTTGTCCGGGGATGTTGGAGACGAAGGTGATCGTGGCGCCAAACTCGCCCATCGCCTTGGCAAAGGCGAGCACTGCCCCGGCGATGATGCCGGGCAGGATCAGCGGCAGGGTGATGGTGACAAAGACCATGAGCCGCGAGGCGCCCAGCGTGGCGGCGGCCTGTTCAAGATTTGGATCGACCGCCTCGATCGACAGCCGGATCGCACGCACCATCAACGGAAAGGCCATGATCGCAGCAGCGAGCGCGGCGCCGGTCCAGCGGAAGGCAAAGACAATGCCGATATGGGCCAGAGCCGCGCCGAGCGGGGCCTGGGTGCCGAGGCTGAGAAGCAGCAGATAGCCGGTGACAACGGGGGGCAGGATCAGGGGCAGATGCACCAGCCCGTTGACCAGTTCGCGGCCCGGAAAGCGCCAGCGTGCCAACGCATAGGCCACGAAGATACCGGGCGGCAGGCTGAACACAGTCGCCACCAGCGCCACTTTCAGCGACAGCACCACCGCCTGCCATTCTTCGGGGCCCAGCCAGTCGGTCATCTAATCCCCCAGAACCGTGAAGCCCTGCGCCTCAAACACCGCGCGGGCCTCAGACCCGGTGAGATAGGTCAGAAACGCCTCTGCGGCGGGGCTGTCATGCCCGGCAATAGCCGCGACCGGATAGGTGATGGGCGGATGGGAGGTTTCGGGGAAGGTGCCGATGGTCGTCACGCCCGCATCGGCCAAGGCATCGGTGGCATAGGTAATGCCCAAAGGGGCCGCGCCGGAAGAGACCAGCGCCAGCGCCGCGCGCACATTGTCGGCCTGCGCCACCTGTGGGGCGACCGCCTGCCAAAGGCCAAGGCTGTCCAACGCCGCTTTGCCGTAGATCCCGGCGGGCACCGCGTCGACCAGCGCCATGGCCAGATGACCGCCGCCCAGAAGGGCGGCGAGGTCCAGATCGGGGGTGATCTCGACCTTCTGCGCCTCGGGGTCATGGGCGATCAGCACAAGGCTGTTGCCCAGCAGATCGCGCCTTGTGTCGGGGATAATCTTGCCGTCGGCGGCGAGCTTGTCCATCCAGCCCACATTGGCCGAGATGAAAATATCGGCAGGCGCGCCCTGTTCGATCTGGCGGGCCAGCGCCGAGGACCCGGCAAGCGAGATGTCGGCATGGTATCCGGTCTCAACCTCGAACCCCGCCGCGATGCCATCCATCGCCTCTTTCAGGCTGGCGGCGGCGAAAACCAAAACATCGCCCGCAAAGGCAAGGCCGGGGGTGAGGAGGACAGCGGCGGTGAGGCCTGCGAAGAGGTGGTGGCGTGTCATGGCGAGACTATTCCGGTACTGGATTCGTTATGTTTCAAGAAACATAACGCAACTCTTCCGCTGGAGACGCAAGCGTTATTTCTCATCGGGAATATCGCGCAGCATGGATTTCAGCACCGCCACATGCTCAGCCCCGGCGCGACAGGCCTCTTGCTCGACCCCGCGATAGGCGGAAAGCACCGCCTGCCCGGCCTCGGTGACACGCGCGCCGCCGCCCTTGGACCCACCGCGCGAGCTACTCACCAGAGGCGCGCGGAACATCGCGTTCATCTTTTCCACCAACTGCCAGGCGCGTTTGTAGCTCATCCCCATCTCGCGCCCGGCCGCAGCAATCGAGCCGGTGCGCGCGATGCGCTCCAGAAGTTCGGCCTTTCCCGGCCCCATCATCTCATCCGGCCCGAAGACGAGCCGGATGCGAAAGCGTGGAATGTCATGTAGCTCGCTCATGCCGCCATCCTGCGTCGGAGGGCAGGCAGGGGCAAGGGGGCCAGGATCAGCGCTTCACCCAGGCGCCATCTTTGGACGAGCTTTCCAGACAGGCCGAGATGAACCACATGCCCAGAAGCCCTTCGTCGATCCCGGGCAGAAAATGGCCATTGCCATCGCCCCGGATCAGATCGGCGGCATCGCTGTAGAGATTGGCAAAGCCTTCGAGATAGCCCTCGGGATGGCCAGGGGGGACGCGGGTCCAATGGCTTGCCGCCTCGCCCAGCCCGGCCCCGCCCCGGGTGATCAGCTGGCGCGGCAGGCCAAAGCGGGTGAAGCTCATGACGTTGGGATCTTCCTGGCTCCATTCGAACCCACCGCCCTCGCCATAGATGCGCAGGCGCAGGCCGTTTTCGTTGCCCACCGCCACCTGACTGGCCCAGAGCATCCCGCGCGCGCCGCCTTCGAAGCGCAGCATCACATTGGCATTGTCATCGACCTGCCGCCCGGAGACGAAGCTCGACAGTTCCGCCGCGAGCGCTTCGGGGGTGAGGCCGGAGACAAAACAGGCAAGGTTCAGCGCGTGGGTGCCAATGTCACCGATGGCCCCGGCGCCCGACTTGGCCGGATCGGTGCGCCAGTCGGCCTGTTTGCTGTGGGTTTCCACCGCCAGCCAGTCTTGCGCATATTCCACCTGCACCAGACGGATGCGGCCCAGCTCGCCGCGCGCGACCATCTCGCGTGCCTGCCGGATCAGCGGATAGCCGGTGTAATTATGGGTGAGGATAAACCGCGCCTCAGAGGCTGCGGCGGCGGCAAAGATTGCATCCGCTTGCTCTTGCGTGGCCGCGAGCGGCTTGTCGCAGATCACGTGAATGCCCGCTTCAAGAAAGGCAATGACGGGGGCGGCGTGCATGTGATTGGGAGTGACGATGGCCACGGCATCGATCCCGTCATCGCGCGCCGCCTCGGCCTTGGCCATGTCTTCGTAAGAGGCATAGGCGCGCGACGGATCGATACCAAGCTCTGCCGCCGAAGCTGCGGCCCGTGCGGGGTCGGACGATAGCGCGCCCGCCACCAGCTGGAATTTCCCGTCGATCCGTGAGGCAATCCGGTGCACACCACCGATAAAGGCCCCCTGCCCGCCGCCAACCATCCCGAGTTTCAAAGGTTTCATCACACCATTGGTCATCACTACAATCCCAACATTTTCCTGATCTGATTGTCGTCGCGTTCCGCCCCGGCAAAATCGTCAAAGGCCCGGCCTGTCACTTCGATCAGATGGGCCTGAATGAAGGGCGCGCCTTCTGCGGCACCCTGTTCTGGAGACTTGATGCAGCACTCCCATTCGAGCACTGCCCAGCTATCGTAACCATATTGCGTGAGCTTGGAGAAGATCGCGGCAAAGTCAACTTGCCCGTCGCCAAGGCTACGGAAGCGCCCGGCGCGATCGGTCCAGCCCTGATAGCCGGAATAGACGCCCTGACGCCCGGTGGGATTGAACTCGGCATCCTTTACATGAAAGGCGTTGATGCGGTCGTGATAGAGGTCGATGAAGGCTAGGTAATCGAGCTGTTGCAGCACGAAATGGCTGGGATCGTAGTTGATCATCGCCGCCTTGTGACCTTTCACCGCATCCAGAAACATCTCCCAAGTCGCGCCGTCGAACACGTCTTCGCCGGGATGGACCTCAAAGCCCAGATCGACGCCGTTATCGGCATAGACATCAAGGATCGGCGCCCAGCGCCGACCGAGCTCGGCAAAGGCTTCTTCGATCAGCCCGGCGGGGCGTTGTGGCCAGGGGTAGAGATAGGGAAAGGCCAACGAGCCGGTAAAGCCGACCGCATGTTTCAGCCCCAGCCGTTGCGAGGCGATGGCGGCCTTTTTCACCTGATCTACCGCCCATGCCTGCCGCGCCTTGGGATTGCCCTGCACAGCCTTGGGGGCGAAGGCATCGAAGGCGACGTCATAGGCCGGGTTCACCGCGACAAGCTGGCCCTGCAAATGCACGGAAAGCTCGGTGATCGCCACGCCCGCATCAGAGCAGATGCCCGCGATCTCGTCGCAATAGCTCTGGCTTTCGGCGGCTTGATCGAGATCGAAGAAGCGCGGATCGTTGGTGGGCAGTTGCACGCCCTTGTAGCCAAGCGACGCCGCCCAATGGGTGATACCGTCCAGCGTGTTGAACGGGGCTTCGTCATTGATGAACTGGGCCAGAAAGACCGCCGGGCCTTTGATTTGTGACGACATCTGTATCCTTCCCACCCCCGGTCAGTTCTGGGGTGCTTCGTCTTTGGGTTGCTCAAGCTCTTGCATCGGCGGCTTGTCGGGATCGTTGATCGCCTGAATCACCGCCCGCGCCAGAAATGTCCCGGCCCGCGACACGTCTTCGGATAGCGAAATGATATCCTTGCGCACCAGTTGTATGAAGGGCACCGCCTCTTTGGTGGCGATCTGGATGGTTTTGCCAATCTCGCGCCCGGCGGCTTCGGCGGCGGCGATCACCGCCAGCGTCGAAGCAATAGAGCCGCAGATATACCCGTCGATCTCGGGATCTTCCGCCAGCCGTCGGGCAACACTTTCCCGGACCATATCGTGCATATCATCGGAGCTGACTTCAGTTTCGGCCCGGAACGTGATGCCGAGTTCGCGCGCTGCGGCTTCCCCTCCGGCCACCAGCGCGCCGGAATAGGTCTGTTCGCGCGGCGGGGCGATCATCACCACCGATTTGCAGCCCCGTTTGGCCAGCTTGCCCATCACGATTCGGCTGAAGGCTTCGTTGTCGTAGTCGAAATAGGGATGCTCTACCCCCATTTCGGTGCGGCCATGCGAGGCGAAAGGAAAGCCGCGATCCAGGAGGTAGCGCACACGCGGATCGTCCGGGAGAGTCTGGTTGATGATCAGAGCATCGGCCGAACCGGTTTCAACCACGTAGCGCACCGGCTCCATCGGGTCCTGCCCGGCAAAAAACGGGGTGATGATCAGGTGATAGGGGGTGTGACGCAGCTCTTCGGCCACCGACCAGATCAGCTGCGCGGTGTGGTTCATCATCGAATGTTCGGTCGACATCACCAGGCTGATCACATTGGTGCGCCCGGTGCGCAGACGCACCCCGGCCCGGTTCGGCACATAGCCGACCTCGGCTGCGATTCGACGCACCAGCTTTTTCGTATCTGCCCCAATATCAGGTGCATCATTCAGGGCGCGTGAAACTGTCGCAACCGCCAGACCGCTCAGTTGGGCGATTGTCTTCAGGGTGGGTTTGCCTGCCATATGACGACGCCCAGCGGGCAGGATCGGAGATTTGTTTTTCCCTTTGGGCACTGCGTTTTCCCCGTCTTTTCAACGCGCCGGTGCGGCGTCCGGTCTTGTAACCATATCAGCGCCTACTCGCCACAACACGATCAACAGAAACCGAATATTTCACCAGAACACTCAAACCGGTTTTAAAGTTACTTGCAAGGTCAATCTAAATCGTTATAGAAATTTCTGTAACGATTTAGCCATGGGAGGACAAAAATCGTGAAACTCACCACCAAACTTCTGTCTGCAACCGCGATTGCCGGATTCGGCCTTGCCGCGACCGCAGCCAATGCGACCGATCTTGAAGTCACCCATTGGTGGACTTCGGGCGGTGAAGCCGCTGCCGTTGCCGAGATGGCCAAAGCCTTTGACGCGACCGGCAACCACTGGGTTGACGGTGCCATCGCCGGTTCCGGCGGGACCGCGCGCCCGATCATCATCAGCCGCATTATCGGCGGTGAACCGATGGGTGCCACCCAGCTGAACCATGGCCGTCAGGCGGAAGAACTGATTGAAGCTGGCCTGATGCTCGACATCACCGATGTGGCTGAAGCCAATGGCTGGCTCGATAACGTCAACCCGAGCAAGCTGCTCGACGCCTGCACCCTTGACGGGCGTATCTATTGTGCCCCGGTGAACATTCACTCGTCGCAGTGGATGTGGCTGCACAACGCCGCCTTCACCGATAACGGCATGGAAGTGCCGAGCAACTGGGACGAATTCGTTGCCGCCGCGCCGAAACTCGCAGAGGCTGGCATCATCCCGCTCGCCATGGGTCAGCAAGCTTGGCAAACCAACCTCGCCTTCGGTGCGCTTGCCGTGGGGCTGCTGCCGGAAGACGTGTGGAAAGCCGTCAACATCGACAAAGACGCCGATGCCGCGCGCGGTCCGGAATACGCCCGGGTCTGGAAAGCCTTTGACGACGCCCGTCATCTGGCCCAAGGCTCCGACGTGCAAGACTGGAACCAGGCCACCAACATGGTGATCACCGGTAAAGCTGCCGCGCAGATCCATGGTGACTGGGCGCAGGGCGAATTCGCCGTTGCCGGTCAGACTGCGGGCAATGAATACAGCTGCCTGCCGGGTCTCGGCTTCCGCGGTGTGCTCGATACCGGTGGTGACGCCTTCTACTTCCCGGTGAACGACGATGAGGACATCACCGCCGCCCAGAAAGAGCTTGCTGCTCTGCTTCTGAGCCCGGAAGTTCAGGTGGCCTTCAACCTGAAAAAAGGGTCTCTGCCGGTGCGTGGCGATGTGGACATGTCCGCCGCCAGCGTCTGCATGCAGAAGGGTCTGGAGATCCTGAACAGCGGCAACGGCATTCTGCCGTCGGGCGACATCAACTTCTCGCCCGATACCCAGAAGCAGTTTGAAGACCTGACCACCGCCTTCTGGAGCGATCTGTCGATGTCGCCGGAAGACGCGCAGGCGAAATACGCCGATATCCTGGCTCAGGCCGACTAATCCAGGCATAGCCTATCGACCGGCCCCGACAACGGGGCCGGTCTCGCCGCCGGAACACTGGTGGCATTTTTTTCTGACATGGGGAGGGAGACATGCAGGCAAGAGTGGAACAGCTCTTTATCTGGTCGATATTCCTGTCCGCGGTCCTGTTCGTGCTCACCACGATCGGCATCGGCGGAACAGTGATCGCCTGGGCGCCCTGGCTTCTGCTCATTCTGGCCGCAGCAATCGCGGGCTGGATCGGGCTGCAGACCGGTAAACTGAACATCGCATCCAACCGGCTGCGCCGCTACGGGGTCGGCTGGACCATCGGTGCCGGTGTGATGCTGGTTCTGTGGGCTTTCTCGCGCAAAGATGTGCAGGCGGCCCTGCCCTTCCTCAAGGCAGGCAAGAAAGCGTTGAAAAGCTTCGCGCAGTTTGCCCCTTATTTCGCAGCGATATTCATCATTTTTGCTCTGGTCCTATTGATTGTTGGCACCCGCGACAGCGGTCGCGACAAGCCCGGCCAGATCGAACGCACCTTCAGTGGCAACCTGTCGGCCAAGCTGGCCGGTATGCCGATGGCCTTTACCGCCCTTGGTGTCTTCGTGATCGGCACGCTCTGGACGGTCTATCACTCCTTCACCAATTCCAAGCTTCTGCCCAATGAACATTGGATCGGCTTTGGGCAATATGTCCGGCTTTGGGGGGCGGAACGTTGGATCGTTTCGATCGGCAACCTGGCGATCTACGGGATCTGTTCGATGATCTTGTCGCTGGTGATCGGCTTCTTCCTGGCCGCCTTGCTTGACCAGAAGATCCGCTTTGAAAACGTGTTCCGCACGATCTTCCTGTTCCCCTTCGCGCTGTCTTTCATTGTGACAGGGCTTGTCTGGCAGTGGATCCTGACCCCGCAATTCGGCATCCAGCACATCGTGCGCAGCCTGGGTTGGGAAAACTTCACCTTCGACCCGCTCTATAACGCCGATATCGTGATCTACGGCATCCTCATCGCCGGGCTCTGGCAGGGCACCGGGCTGATCATGGTCATCATGCTATCCGGCCTGCGCGGCATCGATCAGGAAATCTGGAAAGCCTCCAAGATTGACGGCATCCCGACCTGGAAAACCTATCTGTTCGTCATCATCCCAATGATGCGGCCGGTTTTCGTCACCACGCTGGTTCTGATCGCAACCGGGATCATCAAGCTTTACGATCTGGTCGTGGCGCAAACTTCGGGCGGGCCGGGTCTGGCCTCGGAAGTGCCCGCGAAATACGTCTATGACTACATGTTCGGCGGACAAAACCTGGCTCAGGGTTTCGCTGCTTCGACGATGATGCTGGTCAGCGTGCTGATCCTCCTCATTCCCATGGTTCTGCTCCAATTCGGAGGTCGTAAATCCAATGGCTGATACCACCGCATCCACACCGCTTGCTGCGGGGCCTCGTGGCCCGAAGCCCAAGCGGCCGCTCTCGCCCCGCAATATCATGCTCTACGGTACGCTGATCGTTGTCGCGCTCTACTATCTGTTGCCGCTTTACGTGATGGTCGTGACCTCGCTGAAAGGCATGCCCGAGATCCGCATCGGCAATATCTTCTCGCCGCCGATGGAGATCACCTTTGAACCCTGGGTGAAAGCCTGGTCGGGGGCCTGCACCGGGCTGAATTGCGACGGGCTGTCGCGCGGGTTCTTCAACTCCGTGCGGATCACGGTACCCTCGGCGATCATTTCGATCGCGATCGCATCGGTGAACGGCTACGCCTTGGCCAACTGGCGCTTCAAAGGGGCTAACCTGTTCTTCTCGATCCTGATTTTCGGCGCGTTCGTCCCCTATCAGGTGATGCTGTATCCGCTGGTGATCATGCTGCGCGAAATGGGCCTCTACACCAAGCTTTCGGGCCTCGTGATCGTGCACTCGATCTTCGGTATGCCGATCCTGACGCTGTTGTTCCGCAACTATTTCGTGTCGCTGCCGGAAGAGCTGTTCAAGGCTGCGCGGGTGGATGGCGCCGGGTTCTGGGCGATCTATTTCCGCATCATGATGCCGATGAGCCTGCCGATCTTCGTGGTGGCGATGATCCTGCAGATCACCGGGATCTGGAACGACTTCCTGTTCGGCGTGATCTACACCAAACCCGATCTCTACCCGATGACGGTTCAGCTCAATAACATCGTGAACTCGGTGCAGGGGGTGAAGGAATACAACGTCAACATGGCAGCAACATTGCTGACCGGCCTTGTTCCGCTCATCATCTATTTCGTCTCGGGAAAACTATTCGTGCGCGGTGTCGCCGCCGGCGCTGTGAAAGGCTAAGACTTCATGACCTCAACAGACATCAAAAATCCTTCGGTTGAAATCAAGAACCTTGATCTGCATTTCGGCGCCGTGAAGGTTTTGCAAAACCTCAATCTCGACATTCAGGAGGGCGAGTTTCTTGTCCTGCTCGGCTCGTCGGGCTGCGGGAAATCCACGCTCTTGAACTGCATTGCCGGGCTTCTGGAAGTCACCGACGGGCAGATCTTTATCAACGGGCGCAACGTGACCTGGGCCGAGCCCTCGGAACGCGGGATCGGCATGGTGTTCCAATCCTACGCGCTTTATCCGCAGATGAGCGTGGAAAAGAACCTCTCGTTTGGGTTGCGCAACGCGAAAATGCCGAAAGACGAGATCGCCTCGCGGGTGAAACGCGCCTCGGAAATCCTGCAGATCGAGCCGCTGCTGGACCGCAAACCGGCCGCGCTTTCGGGTGGGCAACGTCAGCGGGTGGCCATTGGCCGGGCGCTGGTGCGCGATGCCGAAGTCTTCCTGTTTGACGAGCCGCTGTCGAACCTCGACGCCAAGCTGCGCGCCGACCTGCGGGTGGAAATCAAGCGCCTGCACGAGCGGCTTGGCAACACCATGGTTTACGTGACCCATGACCAGATCGAAGCAATGACGCTGGCTGACCGGATCGCGATCATGAAGGGCGGCAAGATCATGCAGCTCGCCACCCCGCATGAAATCTACAACCGTCCGCGCAACCTCTATGTGGCCGATTTCATCGGCTCGCCCTCGATGAACTTCCTAGAAGGCGAAATGTCGGGGGGCAGCTTCAAGCTGGGCGATATTTCCCTGCCGCTCGATGATTATGCTTTCGAAGAGGGCTCGCGCCGTGAGGGCAAGGCGATCATCGGCGTCCGGCCGGAGCATATCGCCACCGGCGACGCGCTGGCCTCGGCGCCGGTGAAAACCAGCGTCACGGTCGAACTGGTCGAGCCGATGGGGTCTGACACGCAGATCTATGCCGAACTGGCAGGCAAGCCGATCCATATCCGTATGGATGGTCAGGCGAGCGTGGCCCCGGGTGACACGGTGGAAATCGGTCTGGTTCCGGCCAGCGCCTCGCTCTTCGATCCCGATACTGAACTCAGGCTCTGACGCATGACACAAACCAATCGCGCGCTTACCGGTCTCTGGCGGCTCACCGACGAGACGGGTGACTATAGTTGTGACTTCACGCTTCCGGGTGACGGGATCACCGCGCTGGAAGGTGCCGGGCTGATCCCCGATCCCTATTGGGGCCGCAACGAATATGACCTGCGTTGGATCGGCGAGCGCGATTGGACTGCCCGCCGCGAGGTGGCGCTGGATACAACCGAACTGGCGCTGGTCATTTCCGGGCTGGATACGGTGGCGACAGTGCGCTGGAACGGCGTGGTGGTGCTGGAGGCGGAAAACCAATTCCGCAGCTACCGCATCGACCTGTCTGAGGTCGCGCGGGCGGGGCAGAACGAGGTGGAAATCACCTTCCATTCCCCGGTGCGCGAAGCGGAAAAACGGCAAGAGGCGCAGCCGTTTTTTGTGCCCTATACCAACAATTACCCGGTGCCCAACGGCAATATGCTGCGCAAGGTTCAGGCCGATTTCGGCTGGGATTGGAACGTGGCGCTGACCCCGTTCGGGCTGGATGGCGATATCCGGCTTGAGCCTTTGGCCGAGGCGCGGATCGACAGCGTGCAGGTGGATCAGGCGCATTCGGATGGCGCGGTGGCCCTTACGCTGCGCGTGGCGACAAGCCATGCCGATGGCGAAGAAATTCGCGCCACGCTTTGCGGGGCTGAGACCACAGGCCGGGTTGAAAACGGCGCGGCAGAGCTGGCGCTGAAGATCGAAAACCCGGTGCTCTGGTGGCCGAACGGCCATGGCGCACAGGTGCTGCATGAGCTGGAGCTTTCGGTTGGCACGGCACATCTCACCAAACAGATCGGGCTACGCTCGATCGAGCTGGTCACCGAACCTGACGAGGCCGGTGCCAGCTTCAAATTCCGCGTCAACGGGCGTGATATTTTCGCCAAAGGCGCGAACTGGATCATGGCCGACGCGCTGCCGGGGCGGATCAGCCCGGAGAAAACCCGCGCGCTGCTGCAATCGGCGACGGATGTTCATATGAACATGATCCGCGTCTGGGGCGGCGGGCGCTATGAGCCTGACAGTTTTTACGAGGCCTGCGACGAGCTGGGGCTGATGGTCTGGCAAGACTTCATGTTTGCCTGCTCGCTCTACCCGTCCACCCCCGATTTCCTGGCCGAGGTTTCGGCCGAGGTGGCGGAAAACGTCGCGCGGCTGCAGCACCATGCCTGCCTGGCGCTGTGGTGTGGCGATAACGAGCTGGTGGGGGCGCTTGACTGGTATAAGGAAAGCCGCGAACAGCGCGACCGCTATCTGGTCAATTATGACCGGCTGAACCGCACCGTGGAGGTGGCGCTGAAAGCCACCGATCCGAAGGCCACATGGTGGCCCTCTTCGCCCTCGCTCGGGCCGATGGATTTCCGCGACGGTTGGCATGTCGAGGGTCAGGGCGACATGCATTTCTGGTCGGTCTGGCACGAGAACCGCGAGTTTGACCATTACCGCGATGTGAAACCGCGCTTCTGCTCGGAATTCGGGTTCCAGTCCTATCCGTCGATGGATGTGATCGAAAGCTTCACCGCGCCGGAAGACCGCAATATCGCGGCGCCGGTGTTTGAGAGCCATCAGAAGAACGAGGGCGGCAATGAACGCATCGCCGCGACGATGTTTCGCTATTTCCGCTGGCCCGAACGCTTTGCCGATTTCGTCTGGCTGAGCCAAATCCAGCAGGCGCTGGCGATCAAGACGGCGGTGACCCAATGGCGCGGGCTGAAGCCCTTCACCATGGGCACGCTTTACTGGCAGCTCAACGATACCTGGCCGGTTTGCTCATGGTCGTCGCTGGATTACGGCGGTGGCTGGAAAATGCTGCATTACTTTGCCGAGCGTTTCTATGCGCCAGTGACGGTGGTGGCGGTGCCCGAGGGCAATGAGATCATTCTGAAAGGCGTGAATGACCTGCCGGGATCGGTCGAGATTACCCTGCTAGCGCAAGCACTTGGCATGGATGGCACGACGCGCGATCTGGGCCGCGTGACCGGCGTTTTGGGCGAAGCGACCGAGGCGCTTCTGACCCTGAAGGCGGCTGAGCTCGGGCCGGACGAGATGCTGATCTTCGACTGGATCACCCCGGAAGGGCAGCATGGCAGCGATCATTTCGCGCCCAAACCCTATAAGGACTACGCCCTGCCCGACCCCGGGCTGAGCCTTGCACAGGTTGGAAATCAGATCACCATCAGCGCAAGCGCACCGGCGTTTTTCGTGACCGCTCTGGCCGATATTCCGGGCCGGTTCACGCGCAATGCCATCACGATTTTGCCGGGGCAGCCGGTCGAACTGACCTTCCTGCCCGACGATCCCACCGCGACCGCAACGGTCCGGCTGATCGACCTACACAGCGCCACCATGGCCCAGCGATGAAAGGAAAAACCATGGCTTCGATTTCCTATCAGTTGTTTTCGTCCCGTAATCATCCGCTTGATGAAACGCTGGCCATGCTGGCCGGGATCGGCCTGAAAGAGGTGGAAGGGTTTGGCGCGCAGTTTGAAGATCCGGCGGCGACGAAAGCCCTGCTTGATCAGCACGGGATGACGATGCCCACCGGGCATTTCGCGTTTGATCTGGTCGAAGGCGACCCGGCCAAGGCCCTGTCGATTGCCGAGACGCTGGGCGTCGAGGCTGTGGTCGTGCCCTTCCTGATGCCCGATAAGCGCCCAAGTGACCGCCATGGCTGGGCCGAATTTGCCGCGCGTCTGGCCGAAGCTGGCAAGCCGATCCTGGATGCCGGGCTGCAATATGGCTGGCACAACCACGATTTCGAATTCACCCAAACCGCCGATGGTTGCCTGCCGATCGAGATGATCGCCGAAGCCTCTGACGATATCGGGCTGGAGCTGGATCTGGCCTGGATCACCCGCGCGGGCAAGGATCCGGTGGACTGGATCAACCGCTATGCGGGCCGGATCATCGCCGCCCATGTGAAAGACCTCGCCCGCCCCGGTGAATGCGCCGACGAGGGCGGCTGGGCCGATCTTGGTCACGGCATCATGGATTGGGGGCGGATCATTCCGGCGCTGCGCGCGGCGGAGGTCAGCCGTTGGGTGCTGGAGCATGACAACCCCGCCGACCATCAGCGCTTCGCCACCCGTTCTTTCGAAACCGTCTCAACCTTCTGAGGTCTGTCATGGCCAAACTTGGCATTGGTATTATCGGCTGCGGCAATATCTCGACCGCCTATCTGAAGCTCGCCCCGCTGTTTGCGGCGCTTGAACCGCGGGCGGTGGCGGACCTGAATCCGGCTGCCGCCGAGGCGCAGGCTGCGGCCTTCGGGCTACGGGCTGAGAGCGTGGACGATCTGCTGGCGGCGCCGGATATCGACATGGTGGTGAACCTGACCATCCCGGCGGCGCATTTCGAGGTTTCCAAGCGCGTGCTGGAAGCGGGCAAACATGTCTATTCCGAAAAGCCCTTTGTGCTGACGCTGGAAGAGGGCGAAGCGCTGCGCGAGCTGGCGGCGAAGAAGGGGCTGCGCGTCGGCTCGGCGCCGGATACGTTCTTTGGCGCCAGCCATCAGCTTGCCCGCGCGACGATTGATGCGGGCAAGATCGGCAAGGTGATCGGCGGTACGGCCCATATCATGGGTCACGGCATGGAAGCCTGGCATCCGAACCCGGATTTCTTTTTCCAGCCCGGCGGCGGCCCGGTGCTGGATATGGGCCCCTATTACGTGACCAATCTGGTGCAGCTGCTCGGCCCGGTGCGCGCGGTATCGGCGATGACGGCGGCGAGCTTTGCCAGTCGCACCATCGGCAATGGCCCGCGTGAGGGCGAGACGGTGCCGGTGGATACGCCCACCAACATCCATGCGCTGCTGGAATTCGAGAGCGGTGCCATCGTCACCCTTGGGGCAAGCTGGGATGTCTGGGCGCATCGGCATCCGATTATGGAGCTTTACGGCGAAAGCGGCTCGCTCTACCTGCCCGACCCCAATTTCTTTGGTGGCGATGTGGCGCTGGTTGGCCCGGACAAGGTTGAGATGCCTCAGAGCTGGGAGCATCCGTTCGGCGTGCTGAATTTCACCGATAATGCGGGCAATGAGCACGCCAATTACCGCTGCGCCGGGCTGGCCGATATGGCCTCGGGTATTGCTGAAGGCCGCGAGCATCGCTGCAATCTCGATCTGGCCCTGCATGTGGTCGATGTGATGACCTCGATCCTGAAATCCGGTGAGCGCCGCGATTGGGTTGAGATGACAACAACCTGCACCCGCCCGGCGCCGCTTGGCCCCGATGAGGCGCGCGCATTGCTGGCGTGAGGATGATATGATCAGAAACCCCGTTCTGCCCGGTTTCAACCCCGACCCGTCGTTCTGCCGGGTGGGCGAGGATTACTACATCGCGACCTCGACATTTGAATGGTATCCAGGCGTGCAGATCCACCATTCGCGCGATCTGGTGAACTGGACGCTGGTGGCGCGGCCCCTGAACCGGGCGGCGCTGCTGGATATGCGCGGCAATCCCGATAGTTGCGGCATCTGGGCGCCCTGCCTGAGCCATGCCGATGGCAAGTTCTGGCTGGTCTATACCGATGTGAAGCGCTTCGACGGGGCCTTCAAGGATGCCCATAACTACATCACCACATGCGAGACGATTGACGGCGACTGGTCCGATCCGATCTATGTGAACAGCTCGGGTTTCGACCCGTCACTCTTCCACGACGATGACGGGCGCAAATATTTCGTCAACATGCAGTGGAACCATCGCGGCAGTGGCACCGGTGGCAATCCGGTGCATGACAGCTTTGACGGGATTCTGGTGCAGGAATGGTCGCCCGAGCGCGGGCTAACTGGCCCGGTCACCAATGTCTGGGCGGGCACTGAACGCGGGCTGGCTGAGGCGCCGCATCTGTTCAAGCGGAATGGCTGGTACTACCTCACCACCGCCGAGGGCGGCACCGGCTATGACCACGCGGTGAGCATGGCACGAAGCCGGGAGATTACTGGCCCCTATGAGACGCATCCGAACAAACACCTGATCTGCGCCGCCGATGCGCCTGACAGCCCGATCCAGCGCACCGGGCATGGGCAATATGTCGAAACGCCCGATGGGCAGGTCTATCACAGCTTCCTGATGGGTCGGCCGATGCCAGGGCCGGACGGGGCTGGGCGGTTCTGCCCGATGGGGCGCGAAACCGGGCTGGAACGCTGCACCTGGGGCGAGGATGACTGGCTCTATTTGGAAGCTGGCGGCACGCTGGTGCGGGAAGAGCTGCCGGGGCTGGCGGATGTGGAGCCGAATGCCCCGAAGCGGGTCGATTATCGGTTCGACACCCTGCCGGATGATTTCCAATGGCTGCGCACGCCGGAGCCGGAACGGATTTTCCGCTGCGAGGGCGATCTGGTGCTGATCGGGCGGGAAAGCCTTGGAAGTTGGTTTGAGCAGAGCCTTGTCGCCCGGCGGCAGGAACATTTCGCCTATGTGGCCGAGACCGAGTTGAGCTTTGCACCGGACTGCTATCAGCAGGCGGCGGGGCTGACGACCTATTACAGCCGCAGCAAATTTCACGCCGCGATGCTGGGCTATGAGCCGGGCATGGGCCGGGTGCTGACGATCCTGTCTTGCCCCGGCGACTGGCCGGAAGGGGCGCTGAGCTATCCCACCGCGCCGGTTCCCGTATGCGATGGGCCGGTGGAGCTGCGGGTCGAGGTCGATCACGCGCGGCAGCAGTTTTTCTGGCGGCAGGGCGGCGATTGGCAGCCGCTTGGCCCGGGTCTGGATGCCAGCCTGATTTCCGACGAGGGCGGGCGCGGCGAACACGGTTCCTTCACCGGCGCGTTCGTCGGGATGGTGGCGTTTGACATCACCGGGCAAGGCCGCGAGGCGCGCTTTAGCCGGTTCAGTTACGACCCCAGAGCATGACTCGGGGCAGATGAGGAGCACGATTATGGACATCGAAAAGACCGTTGATGAGATGACCCTGGACGAGCAGGTTTCGCTGCTGTCGGGGCAGGATTTCTGGTCGATCAACCCGATCGAGCGGCTGGAGATCGGCACCTTGCGCGTGACCGACGGGCCGAATGGCGCGCGCGGGGGCGGCGGGTTGCTCGGCGGGGTGACGGCGGCGTGCTTTCCGGCAGCCATCGGCCTTGGCGCCACATGGGACCCTGAGCTGACCCATCAGATCGGCGCGGCGATTGCCGATGAGGTGAAATCGAAAGGCGCGCATGTGAGCCTTGCGCCGACCTGCAACATCCATCGTTCGGTGACCAATGGGCGCAATTTCGAATGCTATTCGGAAGACCCGGAGCTGACCGCTGCGCTGGCCGTGGGCTATATCAGCGGGCTGCAGGAAAACGGGGTTTCGGCCACGATCAAGCATTTCGTCGGCAATGAAAGCGAGATTGAACGCACCTCGATGAGCTCGGAAATCAGCGAGCGGGCCCTGCGGGAAATCTATCTGCGGCCCTTTGAGGATGCGGTGAAGAAGGCGGGCACATGGGGGATCATGTCGTCCTATAACCGGCTGAACGGCACTTTTGCCTCGGAAAACCCGTGGCTGCTGACGGACGTGCTGCGCGGCGACTGGGGCTATGACGGGATTGTCATGTCGGACTGGTTCGGCTCGCATACCACTGCGGAATCGGTGAATGCCGGGCTGGATCTGGAAATGCCGGGGCCGACCCGCGACCGGGGCGACAAACTGGTGGCCGCCGTTGAGGCGGGCGAGGTGTCGGCCGAGATGGTGCGGACCCGGGCGCTGAATATGCTGCGCCTGATGAGCCGCACCGGGGCGATCAGCGATTTTCGCGAGCTTGAGGAACGCGCCGAAGACCGGCCCGAGCATCGCGCCCTGATCCGCAAGGCGGGGGCTGCCGGGGCTGTGCTGTTGAAGAATAACGGCGCGTTGCCGCTGGCCGCGCCCAAAGGCAAAGTCGCAGTGATCGGCCCGAATGCGAAAGTGGCGCAGATCATGGGCGGCGGCTCGGCGCAGCTCAACCCGCATTACCGCGTTTCGCCCTTCGACGGGCTGGTGAACCGGCTGGGCGAAGAGGGGCTGAGCTTTGCCCCCGGCTGCACCAACCACCGTTGGGAGCCGATGTGGCATGCCGATCTGACAGCCGAGTATTACGACAATCTAGACCTGTCCGGCGAACCGGTCTTCACCGAGAAAATGGCCTCGACCGAAGCCTTCTGGGTGCCGCCCTTTGCCGATGGCAAGGTGGATGCCAAACGCTTCTCGGCGCGGATCAGCGGCACATATGTGGCCGGGGTCAGCGGTGTGCATCGCTTTGGCATCTATTCGGCGGGCTTCTCGAAAATGTTCGTCGATGGCGAGCTGGTGGCGGATGCCCATACCAACTGGACCAAGGGCCGCACCGTGTTCGAGGAAGGCTGCGATGAGGTCGTGGGCGAGAAAGTGCTGGATGCGGGCAAATCCTACACCGTGACCATCGAGTTCGTCGCCAAAGAAGACGCGGTTTTGGTGCTCTCGGTGTTCCGGGCCGGGATCGGCGTGCCGATGGGCGATGCCGAGATCGCCGAGGCCGCGCGTGTGGCGGGTGAGGCCGAAACCGCCGTGGTCTTTGTCGGGCGTTCGGGGGAATGGGATACCGAAGGCTCCGACCTCGAAAATATCGCGCTGCCGGGCCGTCAGGATGAGCTGGTGGCCGCTGTCTGCGCCGCCAACCCGCGCACCGTGGTGGTGCTGCAAACCGGCGGGCCGGTGGAAATGCCCTGGCTCGATGATGTCGCCGCCGTGCTGCAAGCCTGGTATCCCGGGCAGGAAGCGGGCAACGCGATTGCCGATGTGCTCTATGGCGATGCCGAGCCGGGCGGACGCCTGCCGCAGAGCTTCCCCGAGCACTGGCAGGACAACCCGACCTGGAGCCAGGACCCGGAAGTCTATCCCGGCCTCAATGGCAAGGTGCGCTACGAGGAAGAGGTGTTTATCGGCTATCGCCATTACACCCGCCACGGCATCAAGCCGCTGTTCCCCTTCGGCTACGGGCTGTCTTACACCAGCTTTGCGCTTTCCGGATTCAGCGCCGAGGCGGCGGGCGACGGGGCCCGCGCGCGCGTGACGGTGACCAATACCGGCGACCGGGCGGGCTCGACTGTGGTGCAGATCTATGTGGGCGACCGGGAAAGCTCGGTGCAACGCCCGCTGCGTGAGCTGAAGACCTTTGCCAAGGTCGAGCTGGAGCCGGGTGAAAGTCGCGAGGTGAGCTTTGCCCTCGATGCGCGCGCCTTTGCCTTCTTCGACGAGGCGGCGCGGATGTGGCAGGTGGAAGCGGGCACCTTCACGCTGGAAGCCGGGTTCTCGGCCGAAGAGATCGTGGCCAGCGCCGAGATCGAGCTGGGGGCAGCCACGTTGAAACCCTGATCCGCACCACTCCGGTCAAATCGGCTGGATGAGCGATGATATTTTAAGCGCCCGGTGAAAAACCGGGCGTTTTTGTGTGTTTTGGGCGGGGTTTTCTTGCTGACAGCCGGGGCTCGGGTAAATCTGAACTCAGAGGCGCGATGCGCGCCGGACATTCTGTTGATTGGCTGCCGATAACACGCTTCCTCCTCCCGCGTCGCATCGGCAGCCTTTTTTTCACCACCAGCACCGCTTCCGCTTCCCGTAACGGGCGACCCCCGAGCCTGGGTGGGCGTTGTGCTGCGTGTGATCTGTGCGCTGCGATCAAAAGCATCCATGCCCGATCAGCTTTTCAAAGAGTCGCCATACGCCCTCCCGGGGGGAGGGTCGGGGTTTGTGGGCTATGCCCTGCGAAGCAGCAAGTTCTCTTTTCCCGTCACGCCTGATCCGGCGCGAAGGCGATCCAGCCCTGATGCCAGCGGGTGAGCGTGGTGATCAGGCAGGCGAGCGCGAAGAGATAGGCCAGCGCCGGAAAGGCAGCAGGCCAGAGGCAGATCGCCGCGAAGAACACGATGGTCTCAAACCCTTCGGTGAGACCGCCAAGGTAATAGATGCCCTTGGTGGGGTAAGATTGCGCGGTTTCACCGCGCTTCGCGGCGATGGTGGCGAAAGCCAGAAACGACGAGCCGGTGCCCACGAAGGCGGCGATCAGAATGGCGGCGGGCAGCGCGTTCGACGGGTGGTAAAGCGCAAAGCCGAGCGGAAACAGCGCGTAGAAGACGAAATCGAGCGCGATGTCGAGGAAGGCACCGCGATCGGTCGGCTCCATCTCGCGCGCGATCGCCCCGTCCAACCCATCGGCCAGCCGGTTCAGCCCCAGAAGCACCAGCGCCAGCGAGAAGCCCCCGAAGGCCAGCGCCACGACCGCCAGCAGCCCAGCCCCGAAGCCCACAAGCGTGACCTGATCGGCATGCACGCCGCGCGCCGCCAAAAGCCGCGCCGGGGGCCTCAGCACACGGCGTTGCAGGGGCAGAAGATAAGCGTCGATCATCCGCGTCTCCATGTGTGAAACCGGGCGACAAGGGCCAGAAGGCGCGGATTGATATGCGCCCGGCGCCATTCTCCGGCGGCGTATTTGTTGGCCTCGGCCAGGGTCGGATAGCTGTGGATGGTTTGCAGGATCTTGCCCAGCCCCAATCCGTGGCGCATCGCCAGAACGAACTCGGCGATCAGATCGGCGGCGTGGGTGCCGACGATGGTGACGCCCAGAATGCGGTCTTTGCCCTTCGGGGTGATCACCTTCACAAAGCCCTCGGCGCTGCCATCGGCAATGGCGCGGTCAAGATCGCTGATCCCGTAGCGCGTGACCTCATAGTCAATGCCCTGCGCGCGGGCCTCGTCTTCCGACAGCCCTACCCGCGCGACTTCGGGGTCGCAGAAGGTGGCGGCGGGGATCACCCGGTAATCCACCTTGAAGCGTTTGAACCGGCCAAACAGCGCGTTCACGCTGGCAAACCAGGCCTCATGCGCGGCGGTATGGGTGAACTGATAGCCCCCTGCCACATCGCCCGCGACGAAGATATTCGGCAGCAGCGTTTCCAGATATTCATTGCTGTCGATCCGGGTGCCGTCGGTGATGCCCAGCTCTTCCAGCCCGAAGCCCGCCAGCCGGGGGGCGCGGCCCGCGGCGATGAGCAGCTCGTCGAAGCCAATGCGGCGGATTTCGCCCTCATGCTCCAGCTCGATCCATTTCTCACCCGCCTCAACACCGCAGCGCAGCGCCTTGTGCCCGGTCAGCAGCTCGACCCCGTCACGCTCCAGCGCCACCTGCACATGGGCAGACACCTCGCCGTCTTCGCGGATCAAGAGGCGCGGGGCCTGTTCGGCCAGTGTGATCTGCGTGCCGAGCCGCTGGAACGCCTGCGCAAGCTCCACACCAATTGGGCCGCCGCCGAGCACCACCATGCGTTTCGGCGCCGTCGCCCTACCCTGCAGAGCCGTCCAGAGCGTTTCAGAGGTGAGCGCGCCCACCTCGGCAATGCCGGGCAGATTGGGGATCACCGGGGCGGCGCCGGTGGCGATGATGATCGCGCGGGCGCTGAGGCGCTTGGTGCTGCCATCCTTCAGCGAAATCTCAACGGTCCAGGGATCGGTGAGCCGCGCATGGCCTTCCAGCACCTCGACCCCAAGCCCGGTATAGCGCTCGACGCTGTCATGCGGGGCGATCTCGGCGACCACCTGCCCGACCCGCGCCATCACCGCGGCAAAATCCACCTCTGGTTCGCAGGCGCGCATCCCGAAGGCATCGGCATGGCGCATCTGATGGGCCAGTTTGGCGCTGCGAATAAGGGCTTTCGAGGGCACGCAGCCGGTGTTGAGGCAGTCGCCGCCCATCTCAGCCGCTTCGATCAGCGTTACCTTGGCCTTGGTGGCGGCGGCGATATAGGCCGAGACCAGCCCGGCAGCGCCGCCACCGATCACGATCAGGTTGCGGTCAAAGCGTTTGGGCCGCGTCCAGCGCGCATAAGGGTCGGTTTTTGCTGCCATCGGGCCTTCCTTGAGCTTCGGGCGAGCCTGCCGCATCGCACGGGGAAAAGACAAGCCCCCGGCTCTGACACGCGGTCACTTCTCTGTTAGCCGCGCCAACCCCAGCGTGCCGCCAGCGCCAGATTGTCTTCGGCCGTGCCCACTGTGTCATAGGTCCCTGGCGCACGCAGGCAGGCCGCCGATGTGGCATGGCCCATGCGCAGGCAGTCCTCATAGCCCCAGCCCATATGGCGGCCATAGAAGAACCCGGCGCAGAAGGCATCGCCTGCCCCGTTGGCCCCGCGATGCTCACTTGGTGGGACATTGACCGAGGGCACGAAAACCTTGGCGCCCTCGCGATCCACTAGCAGCGCGCCGCTGGTGAAATGCACCGCCACCAGCACCATCGCACCTTGCGCCAAAACCTTACGCGCCGCCGCTTCAACGGCGGCAAGGTCGGTCTCGCCCCCGGGAAGGGTGTCCATCCCGGCCAGCGCGCCGATCTCGAAATCATTGCAGATCAGCGTGGTCAGGTAAGGCAGGCAGGGCAGGATCGCCTTGCGCAGCGCCTCTGCCGAGGTGCTGACCAGCTCAAGGTTGGTTTCCAGCCCCGCCGCCTGCGCCGCTTTCAGCACCGTTACCCAGCCATTCGGATCGTTGCCCCAAGGCGCATCCATTGCCGCGTGAATGCCGGGCAGGCCCAGATGCAGAAACCGTGCATTGGTGGTGGAAAAATCGAAATGATCCGGGCAAAGCAGTGCGCCGGTGCCTTCGAACAGGATATGGGTGCGCCGCCCGGTATCGGCGGAATGATAGGCATCGCTCACCTGTGTCGGAGCCTGATCGCTGCGGCGCATCCCCGAGGTTTCAACCCCGTGCCGGGCCGCTTCACTGATCAGGAAATCCCCATTGCCGCCTGCCCCCACCAGCGCCTGCACAGCCACCGGCACGCTCGGATCAAGCTTCTTCATGTCGATGGCGAAATTGCAGGCCGAGCCGCCACCGGCCAGGGTGATCCCGCGCGCGGTGATCGCCATATCCTCGCGCGGCCAGCTATCAACCGTGATGTTGCGATCAAGGCAGAAGGTGCCAGCGGTCAGAAACCCAGTGCGCATCGCCGCCCCCTAGACCACATTGGCTTTCAGCACATCCTCGGTCAGCGCCAGATCGTCACGTAGATCGCGCTGCGGGGCAATCCCGTCCCGGGCAAGATCGGCATGATAAGCCTTCACGCCTTCTTCCGAGCTGATCTGCTCTTCGATCACCCGCCGCATCGCGCGCAGCATCAGCACGCTATCTTCGGCGTAATAGATCTTGCGCCCGAACAGGGCGACGCGCCCACCATATTTCTCGCCCTGCTTCACCAGCTCAAGGCAATTGCGGGTGGTGCCCGCACCGCCGCCGAGAATGCCGAACACCAGATTTTCGGGATCATAACCCGCAATCTCTTCCGTCGCCGCCGGGCCGTTATAGACGGCTTTCAGAAAGATCGGGCGATCCAGCCGCGAAACCCCGGCCAGAATGCGCGCGATCATATCATTGTTGTAGCTGGCGAAATCGCCGGTCGAGGTCTCCACCGCCATGGCCGGATTGAACACTTCCAGAAAATGCCGGACGCCCGCCGCGCTGGCCTCGTCGCGAAACCGGGCATATTCCTCGAGCGTGCGAATATCCTGCTCCAGATCGTTGTAAAAGGTCACGGCATAAAGCCCGAGATCGGCCACCGGCTTCACCCGCTCCAGCACAGCGCTGCGGAAAGGCCGCGCCGGGCGTTCGGCATAGCGCGCGCCGCGCCCACGCCAGATATCGGTGGTATCGTTCAGCCGCACCGCCGGGGTTACGTCGCTCTCGGCAAACACGCCCTGATCGGTCAGAAGCTCGGCGGTGGACAGCGACATCAGCATGATATCGGCCAGATCGCTTTTGGTGACCTTCAGCATATCTTCGCGATAGGCAGCAAGCGGCTTCATCTTGCCATCGGCCCCGATCCCGGGCGCGGCACAGCCAAAGGCCATATCGCCATCCTTGGCGTCGGCGATTATGAAATCTGTCGGGGTATAGGCGCCCGCACGGATCGTGGCGAGCTTGCGGTCAAGGCGTTTGGTCATGATAGGCTCCAGCGCTCAAATCAATACAGGCCCACCAATGGCGGGCCTGTAACGATCAGTTACACGAGGAGCCTAAGCCTCTATGTGCTGGTTGAAAACCGCCGAGACGCGATCAGGCAGTTTTCTCGTTCAGCCATTCGGCGCTGGCTTTGATGCCGCCGAGCGGGAAGATATGCGCTTGCGAGATCAGGCTATCCGGGTTCGCGGCCTTATGTTCGGCCAGCGCGGTCAGCACTTCGGTCGGCTCGAACGGTTTCAGCAGCTTGGTCAGGTCTTTCGCACGTTTCTGCAGCACGCCCAGCGACGGGCCAACGCCGCAGGCAATGGCGAATTTGATCAGGGTTTGCAGCTTGGCCGGGCCAGCAGCGCCGACATGGATCGGCATGGTGATGCCATCGGCGGCCAGACGGTCGGCCCAGGCGATAACCGGCTTGGCGTCAAAGGCAAACTGGGTCGCCATCGCCATGTCGGTGCCGGTGTCTTTGGCGTATTTCTGTTTCCACTGCAGCGCTTCGTCCACTTTGGTGGTGCTGCCTTTCGGGTCGATATCGGCGTTGCCTTCCGGGTGACCAGCGACATGCAGACGGGTGTAGCCGTTTTTCTCAAACAGACCGGTTTGCAGAAGCTGCATGGAATCCGAGTAATCCCCCAGCGGTTTCGCCACACCACCAGCCAGAACCAGCGCCGAGTTCACCCCGGCTTCGCCCGCATAGCGTTTGATCCAGTCTTCCAGCGTCGCTTCGTCTTTGATGATCCGCGCCGGGAAGTGCGGCATGACGTCAAAGCCTTCTTTCGACAGGCGCACCACGGTGTCGAGCATTTCCTGGAAGGGGGTGCCTTCGATATGCGCCACATAGATGCGGCTGCCCGGCGCCATCAGCGGCCGGAAATCATCAATTTTGCCTGCCGTGCGCGGCATCACTTCGAGCGACACGCCGTTCAGAAAGCTTTTGAGCGCCTGAGCACCCTGTTCCGGGCTATTCACCATATTCACCACCGCCATTCTCTCCTCCTCGGAATTGAATTCTCATGTCAGCCGCGGCGCGTTGATTGCCGAAGAGGCTTGCATCGATTTAGAGCCTCCACCGCCGCGCACGCTTTCCGTATCCGTCACTTCACCATCCGATTCCGGCACCCGCCTGCCGTTTCAGCCCTGCGTCATTCTTTCGCCGATCCGCGCGGCCTGAAACGAGTCGGCCAACCGGGTGAGTTTTGTCTCGGCCACCACCCCTTCGCGGGCGAAAGGGTCGCCCTCGGCAAAGCTTTGCGCCCTAGCTTCGCTGTCGGCTTCCAGCACGCCCCAATGGCCGATGGGGGCGCCTACTGCGTTACACAGCGCCGAGCCGATCAGGACCGAGGCGAGGCCATCGCCACCGGACCGCACCCACTCCCTATGGGCGGGACGCAAACGCTCGCGCGCCGCATCCCGCCCGGGGTGGTGGTGGCACTCCATAAGGAAGAACATCGCTATCCTTCCAGAAAATCAGCCAACAGCCGCGCGACCGCCTCGGGCTGCTCGACTTGGGCGAAATGCCCGGCATTCTCGATGACTTCGAGCCGCGCATCGGGCAGAAGGCGCAGCATGTCTTCGTGCTGGGCGACCGGGCTCCACTGATCCTGCCGCCCGACGACCAAGAGCACCGGGCAGGTGATCGTGGCCAGATAGGAGGCCGCATCGGGGCGGTGCACCAGCGCGTTGATCTGGCGGGCGTGCAGATCGGGGGTTTTGCGCAGCACCATGTCGGTGAGGCCCTGCATCAGCGCCGCGTTCTGCTGATTGGCCTCGTAGACCATCGGCGGCAGCCAGCGCGCGGCCAGGGCTTCCATGCCGTTCTCATAGGCAAAACGCACGATCTCTTCGCGCTTGGCGGTTTCGCCCTCTTTCAAGGGATGAATGCCGGTATCGAGCAGCGCCAGCCGTTCGATCCGCTCCGGCGCGAGATGCGCCATTTCCATCGCCACCCGCGCGCCCATCGAATGGCCCGCCACCCGCAACGGCCCCGGATAGCGATCAAGGCAATCGCGCGCCATCTGGGGAATGCTGTCCTGGGTCGACAGATCTGCCACCTCGGCCTCGATCTGGCCGAGAACCGGGGCCCAGGTGAAGGCATCGCACAGCAGGCCGGGGATCAGGAGATTGGTCATCAGTTGATCATCGTGTTGGGCAGGATCAGCGAGATCTGCGGGAACATGACAAGGATGATCAGGGTGATCAGCATGGCGAGCCAGAACGGCGCCACGCCGCGGAACATCCGGCCCAACGGCACGCCGGGCGCCACCGATTTGACGATGAACACATTCAGCCCCACCGGCGGCGAGATCAGCCCCATTTCCAGCGTCAGCACCACCAGCACGCCGAACCAGATCGGATCAATCCCGAGCTGCTGCACCACCGGAAAGAAGATCGGCATCGACAGCACCATCATCGCGAAACCTTCCATGAAGCAGCCGAGGATCATGTAGATCGCCAGCATGATCGCCAGCACCGCAACGGCCGGGAGCGCCAGCCCTTCAAGGTAATGGCCCAGCGCCAAGGGGATATGGCTAAGGGCAAGGAAGGTCTTGATCATATAGGCCGAAATCAGGATCAGCATCACCGTGGCGGTGGTGACCACGCTTTCGCGCGCGGCTTTCCACAGCATCTTGAGGGTCAGCGCCCGCATCAGCGTACCGAACAGGATCACCAGACCGGCGCCCACGGCGGCGGCCTCGACCGGCGAGAAGATGCCGCTGTAGATGCCGCCGATGGTGAGAAAGATGACCAGCAGGATGGGGGCTGCGCCGAAGGTCGCCTTGCCCTTTTCCGCCCAGCTGGTGCGCGGCCCGGCGGGGCCATAGTTTGGGAAGATATGGGTGAGCAGGCTGATCGTGGCGATGAACATGCTCAGAAGCAGCAGACCGGGCAGAACGCCCGCCAGAAACAACCGCCCGATGCTTTCTTGGGTTAGCAGCGCGTAGATCACGAAGCCCGTCGAGGGCGGGATGAGGATGCCCAGAGTGCCACCCGCCGCTACCACGCCGGTGGACAAGCGGTTGTCGTATTTGAACCGGTCCATCTCGGAGAGCGATACCCGCCCGATGGTCAGCGCCGAGGCGACCGACGAGCCGGACAGCGCCGCAAAGCCGCCGCAGGCGATGACGGTGGCCGAGGCCAGCCCGCCCTTGACCGAGCCGATCCAGGCATAGGCGGCATCGTAGAGCTTGCGGCTCATCCCGGTTTCTGTGGCAACGTTGCCCATCAGGATGAACAGCGGCACCACCACCAGTTCGGCTTTCGACGACAGCGAAAATGAATCCGAGGCAAGCTGGCTGAGCGCCGCCTGCGGCGAGTTCAGGATCCAGTTGCCGACAAAGCCCACCGCGAACATGGAAAAGGCCACGGGCAGGCGCAGGCCGAGCAGGACGAAGAGCACGCCCATGCCGATAAGGCCGATCATTTCGGGGCTCATGCCGACTCCTTAAAGCCGTGATGGGGTTGCGGGCTGGCGATCAGTGCGATGGCGCGCAGGATCATGCCCAAAGCGGTGATTGCTGACATGACGACAATCGCGCCCTTGAACCAGTCGAAGGGCAGATTGATGATATTGGTCTTGAGGATAATGCCGAAGCCGCGCATCTGCGCGATCGAGGCCCAGGTGGTCCAGGCGAGACCCAGAAAGATCGCGGCGCCAATCAGGGCCGACATGATGTCGCCCAGACGGATCATCCAGCCCGGCATGACGTGTTCGAAGATGTCGACCGAGATATGGCCGCCCAGCTTGTCGCAGATCGCCATGCCGCCAAAAACCACAAGCACCATGCCCATGGTCGAGATGTCCTGCGCGCCACTCAGCGGGTGGCCGAAAAACCGCCCGATCACGTCGATCAGGATCACCACGACCTCGGCCAACAGGCCGATGGTGCCGACGAGGGCAGACAGACGGATCAGCCCGTCTGCCCCCTTTTGCACATAGGCCAGCACTTATTTGCCCTGCATCGCGTCGAGCACGTTTTGTGCGCCCAGATCGCTGACAACCTGCGCGGTCACCGGCAGGGTGAGCGCGGCAAAGGCGGCGGCTTCATCGTCGCTCAGCGTGTAGACGGTGTTGTCGCCGGTCGAGCTGATCGTGTCGATCACCTGCTGAGCACGGGCATTCCAGCCCTCTTCTGCCGATTGCGACAGTTTCCGCCCGGCAATCGTATCAATCGCTTCGCGCTGTTCGGCGGGCAGCGAATTATACTTGGCGGCGTTCATTGCCACGTAGAAGGCGATATGGCCAAGCGGCGCGCCCAGCGTGTAGCTGTTGGCCACCTCGTCGAGTTTGAAATCACCAATCGCAGACGAGCCGGTGATCACGCCGTCGATCAGGCCGGTTTGCAGCGAGTTATAGATCTCGCCCGCGGGCATCTGCACCGGAGTTGCGCCCAGCGCTTCCATCGCAGCAGCAGCCGCCGAGCCCGACACGCGGATCTTCAGACCTTTCAGGTCGTCCGGGGTGCGGATGTCGTGGTCTTTCATGATGAAGACGTTGGGCTCAGACAGCCACAGCGCCAGCGGCACGGTGCCGGGAAATTCGTTCGCCAAAAGCCCCGCATCAACGGCATTCCAGAGCATGTCATAGCCGGTCATGCCCTCGGGCAGCGCGCCCGGCAGTTCGGCAACCATGGTTTTCGGGAATTGGCTTGAGGTATAGCCCGGCAGACCCCAGACGATATCGGCCACGCCTTGCACGACGCGCACATATTGCTCAAGCGGCCCGGCGCCCAGCTCGCCACCGGGGTAAACCTCGATGGTCAGGCCCGAATCCTTGGTCGCGGCGATCAGCGGGTCGATGGTCGATTTGGTCAGGGTATGTGCGGGCGGCACCCAATGGGCGAACTTGATGGTGTCAGCTCCAGCAGGCATCGCCAATGCTGCGGCAAGCCCGGCAGCCATGGCGGCGGAACGCAGAATTTTTGTGTGAATCATGGTGTCTCCTCCCAGTTCTGTGGTTGGTCCGATGGACCGCACAGGAACGCCAAGCCTATGGCCCGGCGGGATCCTGTCAAATCACATTCGCGCCTTGCAATATAAGAAGAGCCTATAGTGGAGCGACCAACCGGCGCGGGCGTTGGCGCCCTTCCTGAGGTAGAGTGAATGCGGCGGGCTCCTCTTCCCGCCGCATTCCGTAGTCTTCGAGGTCTTAGAGACCTTTGGTCCGCCAGCTGTCGGCGTAGTTGGTCCGAGCTTCGGCAGCATAGGGGGTCGACGACACGCGCACGCGGATCGTGGTCTGCTCGTGGCGCTCGACGCTGGTTTTGCCCGAACCACCATCCGGCTCGCCCCAGACCATCTCAAGCACGTCGCCTTCCTGAACGCTGCTGTCGACCACACCCAGCGAGAGCACGCAGCGCTCGTTGTAGGAATAGCCGTTGAACATCGACATACCGACCATCTTGTCGCCATGCATGACCATATCGGCGGTCGAGCTGGCGTAGTTCGGCTGCGGGAAGTCGATCCATTTATAGGCCAGTTCACGCGACGGATCGAAGGACGAGCCGATCACTTTCAGCACGTCTTCGGCGTTCCACTCGAAGGTGACCTTCTTGCGGTTGGTCGGAGCGTCTTTCATCTTGGCCAGGGCGTCCTTGCCGATGAAGTCGTCTTTTTTCCAGCCGATGTAGAAGCCGTAGCCCAGCTCGAACGGGTTGGTGTAGTAGTCTTCGATATTGTCGGAGACGAAGCTGCCGCCGATCGAACCCGCCGCTTCGTAGCTGTCAGTGCCAAGCCACTGGCGGTATTCTTTCAGCATGCCGTCGCCGGTGTAGATGCCCGGGAGCGGCGAGGGGATCCAGCCGGATTCCGCGGTGTTGGTGGAATAGGCGCGGCTGCCCACGAGGTGCATATCGACGCCAACTTCGCGCGCGGCCTGTTGGATGGTGGTCTGGATGTAATGCTTGTCGGCATAGGGGCCCCAGATTTCCAGACCCGGCGCACCGGCCATGCCGTGACGCAGCGCCATCACCTTGCGGCTGCCGATGTTGATCTCGGCGACGTGGAAGAATTTCAGGTCCGGAACCGGGCCGCCATTGATCTTGGTGAAGATCTTGTCGGCGTCGGGGCCCTGGATCTGGAAGCGGTAATGGGTGCGGTAGATCGCCTTGCCATCGGGGCGGCTATCCGAGCGCGGATCATGCGCCACGCGCACATTCCATTTGCCGATCGCGGCCTGGAATTTGATCCAGTTCGAGGTCGGGGCGCGGCCGACAGTGATGAACTTGTCTTCGCGCTCGCGGAACATGATGTGGTCGCCGATCACGTGGCCGTTCGGGGTGACCGGCACCAGGTGCTTGGCACGGCTGGTCGGGAAGTTGTCAAACGAGTTGATGCCGACATGGGCAAGGAAAGCCGCCGCATCGGGGCCTTCAACGAACACTTCGTCCATGTGGTGGCTTTGGTCGTACAGCACCACGGAATTCCGCCAGGCCTGCTGCTCGGAGCGCCAGTTGGTGAATTCCGGCGCAACGCCCGGGTAAACGTACATGCCGATTTTGGAATTGCGCAGCACCTCAACGATGTTGCCGGATTCCTGGATGATATCTTCGAGGCTCGATGCCATTGGTTCCTCCCTGGGTTAATGTATACATTACTCGCGACTCTGCGACAATTTTGCAAGAAGAAATGGGGAACCGGCCATTTTCCCTAAAAATATGTATGCATCAAAGGCGCTTAATCTATGATCAGCGCCATTCCCGGCAGGAATCCTTCCGAATCACCCCGTGCACGATTGCCTTCTAGGTTCTCCCGCGCGATGCGCGCATGTTCGCGCGCAATGGCTTCCGCCCGCCCGCTTTCGCGGCGTTCAATCGCCTCGACCAGCGCCCGGTGCTGCATCTGCGCCAGCACCAGCGTGCGATAGGTTGCAGGGCTGTCAGAGCGCCCCAGCACAAAGGCGGAAGGCGAGGCAAAGGGCAGCGATTTCACCCGCTCCAACTCGCGCAGGATGATCGGGCTGGCGCAGAGATCGGCCAGCGCATTGTGAAAAGCGGCGTTCAACTCGCTATAGCGATCAAACTGAACCGGCGCACCGGGCTCGCCAAAACAGGAGTCGATTTCATCGACTATCACTTTGATTTTTTTGATTTGTTCTGCACTCGCCCCGCGTTCGGCCGCAAGCCGGGCCGCGGTGCCTTCCAGCACGCCGCGCAGCTCAATCGCGTCGATCACATCGCGATAGGTGAAAGACCGAACCTCAAAGCCGCCACCCCGGGCGCGCTCCAGCAGCCCCTCTTCGGCGAGCCGCGACATCGCTTCGCGCACCGGGGTGCGTGAGATATCCAACTCTTCGGCCAGAGCCACCTCGTATAGGCGGGTGCCACCGGGGATATCGCCCCGAATGATCCGGTGACGCAGCTCGTAGGTGGCGCGTTTGGTGTGGGTGCTACCCTTGTTCTCTGACATGGTCTCTCCAGATGTATACACGGGAATGTATACATCTCTACCGGATCAGAAAAGCCCGTTTGCTGTGGGGGTGGGGCGGAAACGCGAAAACGCCGCGAACGTTTCCGTTCGCGGCGCAGCCATCACCAACCCTGCCCGTTCAGGCAGCGCTGGCTTCTGCGGGAGGTTCTTTTGCCCCGGTCATGAAGGCCACCGCATCGGACATCGAGTAGTCCTGCGGCCGGATGGTGCAGATCCGGCGCCCAAGCCGATGCACGTGGATACGGTCTGCGACCTCGAAGACATGCGGCATGTTGTGCGAGATCAGCACGATCGGCAGGCCGCGATTGCGCACGTCCTGGATCAGCTCCAGCACCCGGCGGCTTTCCTTCACCCCGAGCGCGGCGGTGGGTTCGTCAAGGATCACCACCCGGCTGCCAAAGGCCGCCGCGCGCGCCACGGCCACGCCCTGACGCTGACCACCCGACAGGGTTTCCACCGCCTGGTTGATGTTCTGGATCGTCATCAACCCAAGCTCCGACAGCTTTTCGCGGGCGAAACGCTGCATCTCGACCCGGTCGAGGGTTTTGAACACTTTGCCCATCACCCCCGGTTTGCGGACCTCGCGCCCCATGAACATGTTGTCGGCGATCGACAAGGCCGGGCTCAGCGCGAGGGTCTGATAAACGGTTTCGATCCCGGCATTGCGCGCTTCCAAGGGCGAGCCGAAATGGATCTTCTGGCCGTCGAGGAAGATTTCGCCTGCATCCGGCTGCAAAGCGCCCGAGAGCGATTTGATCATCACCGATTTGCCCGCGCCGTTATCGCCAATCACCGCCAGAACTTCGCCCGGATAGAGGTCGAAATCGCATTGATTGAGGGCGGTCACCTTGCCGAAGCGCTTGACGAGGCCACGTGCCTTGAGAACGGGTTCAACTGCCTGTGTCATGCCGCAACCTTTCTGATCCACTGGTCGAGGGCGACCGCGAGAATGATAAGCCAACCGATGGCGAAGAGCTGCCAAAGCACATCAACCTGCGCGAGACGCAACCCGGATTGGAACACGCCCACGATCAGGGCGCCGAAAAGCGGGCCAATGATTGAGCCCCGCCCACCAAACAGCGAGATGCCGCCGATCACCACAGCGGTGATAGATTGCAGGTTGCCGTCATAGAACGAGGTGGGCGAGATCGATCCAACCCGACCGATCGAAGCCCAGGCACCAATAGCAGCCACAAAGCCCGCGAGCATGTAGACCGACACCAGCACACGGCCAGTCCGGATCCCGGCGAGTTCCGCCGCTTCTTTATCGTCGCCTACGGCATAGACATGGCGGCCCCAGGCGGTGTTGTTCAGCACATACCAGAGCACCACGAAAATCACGATCATCAGGACCGAACCATAGGTGATGCGCGCGCCACCGAACTGGATCGCTTCGCCGAACCATTTCAGCATCGGTGCGGTGGCATCGATATCGGCACCACGAACCGACTGCGCACTCGAAAGCCACAGAAGCAGCGCATAGTAGATGTTCCAGGTGCCCAGCGTGGTGATGAAGGGGGGCAGTTTCACCCGCGTGATCAGCAGGCCGTTCAGCCCGCCCGCAGCGATCCCGCCAACAAAGCTGACAAGCAGCGCCAGCGGGGCGGGCACGCCCATATCGACGGCAAGCTTACCGGCAATCACCGACATCAGCACCATGCTCGCCGCAATTGAAAGGTCGATCCCGGCGGTGAGGATCACCAGGCTCTGAGCGGCGGCAAGGATGCCGATGATCGACACCTGCTGAATGATCAGTGTGAGATTGAAGGGCGAGAAGAATTTTCCGTGTGTGACGATCCCGAAAACGATGATGCTGGCGAGCAGGATAATCACCGGAACAATCATCGGGGCCGCATGCAGGATCCCCTGGATTTTCTGAACGAAATTCTTGTGCTCTGCATCGAAGGCGGCAACCTCGGTTGCGCTCCCCTCGAGTACCTGCTCGAATTCCTGCATTTGGCGGGGCGCCGTTTCTGGCGTGCTCATGGCAAAATCTCCGCATTCTAACCGTTTACCCTTTCAGGTTACACGATCAGGACTGGTGTGCATATGGGAAGGAAAGGCGAACCCGGCCAATGCTTTGACCGGGTTCGGGTTTGCTGGGCTTAGCCCCAGCACATATCAAGGCCTTCGGCCGAGGTCTTCGACGGCACGCCATCCACCGGCTTATCGGTGATCAGGTTCACGCCGGTGTTGAAGAAGTCGAGACCGGGGGTGTTTTCCGGTTTCGCGCCATTGTCGGCCCAGGCTTTAATCGCTTCGATGCCTTTCGAGGCCATCAGCAGCGGGTATTGCTGCGAGGTCGCCCCGATCACGCCGTCGCGCACGTTTTCCACGCCCGGGCAACCGCCATCGACCGAGACGATCAGCACGTCGTTTTCACGACCCACGGCCTTCAGCGCTTCATAGGCGCCAGCGGCGGCGGGTTCGTTGATGGTGTAGACCACGTTGATGCCCGGCTCGATCTGCAGCAGGTTTTCCATCGCGGTCCGGCCACCATCGGCATTGCCGTTGGTCACGTCATGGCCGACGATGCGCGGATCGGTTTCATCGCCAATTTTGGTCGGGTCGGCGATGTCGATACCGAAGCCCTGCAGGAAGCCACCGTCACGCAGATAATCAACCGACACCTGCGAGGGGTTCAGGTCGAGAAGCGCGATCTTGGCGTCAGCCGCCGCATCGCCAAGCTGGGCTTTGGCCCATTCGCCGATCAGCAGGCCAGCGCTGAAGTTGTCGGTGGCGAAGGTGGCATCGGCCACGCTGGCGGGCTCGAACGGGGTGTCGAGCGCGATCACCAGAAGGCCGGCATCGCGGGCCTGGGTGATCACCGGCTCCAGCGCGCGGCTGTCGGACGGGGTGATCAGGATGCCTTTGGCACCCGAGGCAATGCAGGTTTCAACGGCGGCAACCTGGGTTTCCACGTCGCCATCAATTTTACCGGCGAAGGTTTGCAGGTTGATGCCGTTTTCCTTGGCCCCCTGCAGCGCGCCTTCCTTCATTTTCACGAAGAAGGGGTTGGTATCGGTTTTGGTGATCAGGCAAGCGCCGACATCCGCGGCCATCGCCGCCGACCCGGCCATAGAAACAGCAGCCACCGCACCCGCGAGCATCAGTTTCGATTTAACAGTGATTTTCATGACATCCTCCCAGACGATCATTTGAACATGGTTGCGCGCCTCCGTAACCGCGCAACCAGAGCGCCGTATTTCCGGCGACCCTTGGCGTCAAAGAAACCGATTCCTGATCACCTGTCAATAAATAAATCACTGTGATTTAATATTGACAAGTTGCTTGAACCCTTCATGTTATCTATCGATAAAGGCCCGCAGGTCAGGCAAGATGAGGCCTGCCATATGTATGAAAGAAAAGAGATAATGCCATCTGGCCCCCTTCAGGACCGTGACTCGCGCGGCTCGAACCAAAGCGGTTTGCGAGCCCATAATGAACGGCTTGTCCTGACCATTTTGCGCCAGGACGGCCCTTTGGCAAAGGCCGAGATCGCCCGGCGCACCGGGCTGTCGGCACAGACCATTTCGGTGATCATGCGGGCGCTGGAGGCCGATGAGCTGCTGGAAAAACGCGCGCCGGTGCGGGGCCGGGTCGGGCAACCTTCAGTGCCGATGGGGCTGGCCCCGAATGGCGCCTATTTTCTGGGGCTGAAGGTCGGGCGACGTAGCCTTGATCTGATCCTGATCGACTTTCTCGGCTCCATCGTCGGGCGGCACCACAGCACCCACAGCCATCCGACCCCCGACAGCGTTGTGCGTTTCGCCAATGAGAGCATTTCTGCCCTGCTCGCCCCGCTTTCGGCACGCGACCGCGCCCGCGTGGCCGGGCTGGGCATCGCCATCCCCTTCAACCTGTGGGATTGGGCCACGGCGCTCGGGGTGCCGGCGGCGGAAATGCAGGCCTGGCAACACCGTGACATTGCCTGGGAAATCGCCAGCGAGTGGGAGTTTCCGGTTTATATCCAGAATGATGCAACCTCGGCCTGCAGCGCCGAACTGGTGTTTGGCAGCGCCGATCACCCCTCGGATTTCCTGCATTTTTTCATCGGGTTCTTCTGTGGCGGCGGGGTGGTGCTGAATCACAGCGTTTATGCCGGGCGCAGCGGCAATGCCGGGGCGCTTGGATCTCTTCCGATCCGGACCCGCGAGGGCAAGGTTGCGCAGCTGGTTGATGTGGCCTCGCTGGCGGCGCTGGAGGTCGACGTTCTGCGCGCTGGCGGCACGGCGGCGATGATCTGGGACGATGCAACCAGCTGGTCGGTACCCGAGGACATTCTGGGCGACTGGATCCTGCGCTCTGCCGATGCTTTGGCGCAGGCCATTCTGTCATCCTGTAGCGTGATCGACTTTGCCAGCGTGATGATCGACGGCTGGCTGCCCGATGATGTGCGCGCGCGTCTGGTCGAGGCAACCCGCGACCAGCTGGCCTCGATGAACCTTGCCGGGCTGACCTGTCCGAAGGTCGTGGCAGGCACGATTGGCAGCGATGCGCGCTCGCTCGGAGCCGCCAGCCTGCCGCTTTCGGAACGGTTTTTGCTCGATAGTCATGCCTTCATGAAAGGCTAGCTCGCTTGACGGACTGCCCTGCCGCTCCTAACCTTTTGATTAGGTGGAGTAACGGCAATGACACTTCAGGACGACAGAGAGATTGCCCATATCAAAGCGCGGCTGATCGAAGAGATTGCGGCCTTTGATCCGCAGCGGCGCGGCCATGGCATTGTATCGTGGAACAACGCCATTCTTGCCGATTTCAAATCAGCGCTGATCGAGCCGGATCTGGTCGAGGTCAATCTGCCCGGCGGCATCACCGATTGGGCCTGGGCGGTCACCCGCCCAAATGGCCCCTACAGGGTGCTCTGGCTGCCCTGGTTGGATGAATTTTCGCTGGCGGTCGAAAGCCGCTTTGGCCCGGTCGACATTTCCGTGCATGGCGATGCAATCGGGTGCTTCGCCTCGGTTTGACCTGCGGCGGAAGCTCTAGGCCTTTTCCCTTCTTGGAGGATCGACTAGGGTCGCGCCTGCATCGTCAGGAGACTGATTAATGGCTCCGCATCACAGGCAGGACTTCAAGCAAGCATCGCCCCGAGCGGGCACCGCTGAGCGCAGCTGAAACGGGGAGATACGGGGTGGCTCTGCCGACCGGATTTGCACTATCACTCTATCTCGCCGCGCAACGTCCCAACGGGCTGGCCCGCGCACAGCGTCGGCTGAAGCGCGAAACCCGGGCCGGGCGTGAAGACCCTGAGCGCGGCGGCGAACGGCTGGGCCTGTCGCGCGTGCCCCGCCCGGAAGGGCCGCTGATCTGGATCCATGTGGGCAGCGAGGCCGAGGCGCTGGCGGTGCCCGATCTGATCGATCGGCTGCGCGAAGGCGGCCATGGCCCCGCGGTGCTGATGACCACCGCCCGCTATGGCCCGCATGATCAGCTTGCCGCAAGGCTGCCGGACAATGTGATCGTGCAATATGCCCCCTATGGCTATCCGCCCTGTGTCGAGGCCTTTCTCAGTCATTGGCAGCCCGATGTGGCAATCTGGGCCGATAACCAGCTTGAACCAGCGCTGATCGACAGCGCCCGCCGGACCGGGATTGCGGTGTTTCTGATTGATGCCCGGGTGCCTGCGCGCCCTGGCTGGCGCTGGTTGCCCGGCATCCGGCGGGCGGTGCTGACCCGGTTTCGCCATGTGCTTGCAGGCGATACGCGCAGCGCATTGGGGTTGCAATCGTTGGGTGTTCGGTCTGATCGGATCGAGGCGGTGGGGTTTTTGCAGGAAGGCATCGCCCCCCTGCCCTGTAGCCATGCCGAACGGGATTCGCTGGGCGAGCTGATCGCCACGCGGCCGGTCTGGCTGGCCGCCGGTCATTCCAAGGCCGAGGTCCCGATCATCGTCGGCGCCCATGGTCAGGCGATGCGGCGCGCGCACCGGCTGTTGCTGATCATGGTCCCCGACACGCCCGAGGCGGGGCCGCCATTGGCCGCCGAGTTGGAACAGAATGGCTGGGTGGTGGGCTTGCGCTCGCGCGACGACGACCCGGATTCCGATATGGAAATCTTTATCGCCGATCTGCCCGACGAGCTGGGCCTATGGTATCGGCTGTCGCCGGTGGCCTTCATGGGCGGTTCGCTGACCTCGGGTAGCACACATCCGGTACGCAACCCGTTCGAAGCGGCGGCGCTGGGATCGGCGGTGCTGTCGGGGCCGTGTCACGGGCTTTGGCATGAAAGCTTTGAGCGGCTGCGCGAAAGCGGCGCGGCGAAGGTTGTGATCGACACCAATTCGCTGGCCCGCGCGGTGGAACAATTGCTATCGCCCAATGTGGTGGCCGAAATGGCTGCGGCAGCCTGGGAAGTGACAACCTCGGGCGCCGAGGCGAGCGACAGGATCGTGGCGCTGGTGACCGAAGCGCTTGAGGAGCGGGAGGGCTGATCATGGCGCCGCGTTTCTGGCATCGCCCACCCGGACCGATCCTGCGCTGGCTTGGGCCGCTCGCCCGGGGCACGAGACCGGAGCATAAGCCGCTGGCGCGCCTGCCGGTGCCAGCCATTGCGGTGGGCAGCCTGTCGCAGGGCGGCACCGGCAAAACCCCCACCGTGATCGCCCTTGCCCAGCGCCTGACGATGCAGGGCAAGGCGGTGCATGTGGTCACGGGCGGGACGGGCGCGCCGCTGCGGGTCGAGGAGCAAAGCCACGATGCGGCGGAGCTGGGCGATGAGCCGCTGCTGATTTCCGCCTTCGTGCCCTGCTGGGTGGCCGCCGATCTGGCCGAAGGCGCCCGCGCCGCCGCCGAAGCCGGGGCGGAGATCGTGCTGATTGATGGCGGCTTTCCTGATCCGGTGGTGCAAGGCCAGATCACCGTGGTGGTGGAAGACGCGGTGAAAGGCTTCGGCAACGGCTTTGCCCTGCCGCTTGGCCCACTGAAACGCCCACTGCGTGACGGGCTGGCCGGGGCCGATCTGCTGCTGGCCATTGGACATGAGGACGCCTGCGCGCGGTTTGCCGAGGCATGGCAGGCGCAGATGGACTGCCCGCTGGTGACGGGGCAGCTTGCGCCGCTGCCCACCGGCATGGACTGGGCGGGGCTTGATGTGGTCGCCTTTGCCGGGATCGGCACGCCCGAACGGTTTTTCGCCACCCTGCGCGGGCTGGGGGCCAATCTGATCCGGGCGCAGGCGCTGACCGATCATCAGCCGCTGACCCCGGCGCTGATGACCCGGCTCGACAGCGAAGCCCGCGCCGCTGGCGCACAGCTCGTGACCACAGAAAAAGACGCGGTGCGTCTGCCCCGCGCCTTTCGTGAAAAAGTGGTCAGCCTGCCGGTGCGGCTGGACTTGCGCGATTGGGCGCCCTTCGACGCCCTGATCGCTTAGTTGGCTTTCGCCGCCAGCTTTTCGTCGATGATGGCTTTCATCTTGGCATACGACATATTTTCGTAGATCTCGCCGTCGATTTTCAGGGTCGGGGTGCCCTGGATACCATCCTCGTCCGCGTATTTCTGGAAGGTCGCAATCATACGCTTGGCCATGTCCTGATCGGCAAAGCAGGCATCAATCTGCTCGTCGGTCAGGCCTGCGGTTTTGCCCAGCTTGCGCAGATTGGCGAGGATCTCGTCGTTCTCACCGCCACCGATCCAGTCTTCCTGCTTTTCATAGAGCAGGCCGGAAATGCCGTAATAGCGCACATCGCCACCACAACGGGCAATCTGAGCGGCCTCGACATCGACGTAATTGCGATAGAATTCACGCTGGATGAAGGCGACCTTGCCGGTGTCGATATAGTCGGCCTTCAGCTTCAGAAACTGATCTTCATGAAACTGGGCGCAATGCGGGCAAGTGTAGGAGGCATATTCGATGAACACCACCGGCGCATCGGCATCGCCCATGATCTGATCCGGCAGCAGCTCGATGCTTGCATCCGCGGCCGCGGCCTCAGCCAAGGCGGGCGAAGCCAGAAGCGTGTCCGCGGGCCGCTGCGCAAAATAAGTGCCGCCAAGAGCAAGCAGAACCAGAGCACCAAGAATGGGCAGGTAGCGTTTCATTATTTTTCCTTTCAGTCTGTCGCGCCTTTCGGGCGGGATAGGACGTTTTGTGCAAGTTGTTCAAGCGCGCTGCGCAGATCGGCGTTTTCGACGCCCGAGGCGGTTTCGCGCGCCCGGGCGACCAGCGCCGGATCGGGCGCGATGGCTTTGGGTTTTTGCGGGCGGGCAAAATCGGGGCGGCCTTCGGCAAAGCCGGTGGGCGCGGTCTGGGTCACGCGAATGCGCGAAATCGCGCCATAGCCATAGGTGGCATTCACCTTGTCGCGGATCTTGTTTTTCTGCATCTCCAGCATCGGCGCGTTCGCCCCGGTGGTGAGCAGAACCAGCGTGGCCCCGATGCTTTGCCCGCGCCCGTAATTCACCTCGACAGGCCGGGCAATGCGGGCGGTTTCCGACCCCACGATCTCTTCCCAATGGGTCAGCAGCCGTGTCACCGCAAAGCCGCGCGCTTCGCCAGCCTTGCGAATCTGCGTCTGCATCAGGCTCGAGCTGCGCTCAAAGCCCCGCTTGCGGCGTTTGGGTTGTTTTTCGCCTGCTTGGGCCACTGGTCTATCCTCTGATTGCCCGCGATAATACGGTGGATGGTGAAAGCGTGCCACGACTAAGGATGGTTATGGAATAACACATGCGTGACAGGCAAAAACAAGAGGCGGTGTTGCTCGACTGGTATGACAGACATGCCCGGTCGCTGCCATGGCGGGTATCACCCGAAGACCGACTCCGGGGCGTGCAGCCCGATCCCTATGCGGTGTGGCTGTCAGAAGTGATGCTGCAACAGACCACCGTGGCGGCGGTACGCGACTACTTCACCCGCTTCACCACGCTCTGGCCCGATGTGGGCGCGCTGGCCGCTGCGGCGGATGAGCGGGTGATGGGCGAATGGGCGGGGCTTGGCTATTACGCCCGGGCGCGGAACTTGCTGAAATGCGCCCGTGTGGTGGCGGGCGAGCTGGGCGGGCAGTTTCCCGACAATGAAGCCGGGTTGAGCACCCTGCCCGGTATCGGGCCCTATACCGCCGCCGCGATTGCCGCCATTGCCTTTGACCGCCCGGCCACCGTGGTCGATGGCAATGTCGAGCGGGTGATGGCGCGGCTTCATCAGATCGAAACACCGCTGCCCGGGGCGAAACCCGAGATGCGCGCCCGGGCGGCCGAGATGACCCCCACCGAGCGCCCCGGCGATTATGCGCAGGCGGTGATGGATCTGGGCGCCACGATCTGCACCCCGAAATCGCCCGCCTGCGGGATCTGCCCGTGGCGCACCCCCTGCAAGGCGCGCGCCGCCGGGATCGCGGCCACTCTGCCCGCGCGCGAGGCGAAAAAGCCGAAACCCGTGCGTTTCGGTATCGCCTATCTGGGCCTGCGCGAGGATGGCGCCTGGCTGATCGAACGGCGGCCGGATAAGGGCCTGCTGGGCGGGATGCTGGGCTGGCCCGGCGGCACCTGGGGCGAGGTGGCGGAAGACCTGCCGCCGGTTGAGGCTGAGTGGCACGATCTGGGCGAAGAGGTGCGCCACACCTTCACCCATTTCCATCTGCGACTAGCGGTGCGGGTGGCGAGCTTGCCGGAAACCTGCACGCCTCTGCGGGGAGATTTTCACCCGCGCCTCAGCCCTTCCGATCTGCCGACGGTGATGCGCAAGGCCTATGACCTCGCCCGCAGCAATTTCGCCGCCGAGTGATACACACCGCCGCAGCCGTTGTGGCTGCCCGACCATGGGCGTAAGGTCGCCGCAAAGGGTTTCGAAAGGTCCGGCCATGGTTCCTGCATCCGAAGTTGCCCGTTTGCGCAACGCCCTGCCCTATTGGGTATCGCTTCTGCTGCTGCCGCTTGTGGCGCTGTCAGCCCATTACGGGGGCTGGGCGATGATCCTGCCGCCTGCGGGGGCATGGTGGCTCTATGCTGCGCTCGACGCGATGCTGGGGCGCAATACCGAAAACCCCGACCCAGAAACCCCGGAAAGCGCGCTGATCTGGTACCGGCTGATCACCTGGATCTGGCTGCCGATCCAGATTGCGATGATCTACGGCACGATCTGGTACGTGACCGGCAACGGGCACCTGACCGGCTGGGAAAAGCTCGGCGTGTTCTTTGGCGTGGGTATTCTGTCGGGCTCGGTCGGCATCGTCTATGCGCATGAGCTTCTGCACCAGTCGAACCGCTTCGAACGCTGGCTGGGCGATCTGCTCTTGGCGACCGTGCTCTACAGCCATTTCCGCACCGAGCATCTGCTGGTGCATCACCCCTGGGTGGGCACTAGGCGCGACGGGGTGACGGCGCGCTATAACGAAGGCTTTCACCGCTACTTTTTCCGGGTCATTGTCACCGGCATCCCCTCGGCCTGGAATGCCGAAACCGCGATGCTTGCCCGGCGCGAGCTTTCGCCTTTCGACGGGGCCAACCCGTTCTGGCGCTATTGGAGCCTGCAACTGATCGCGCTGCTGGCGGCCGTGGCGGTGGGCGGCTGGGAAGGGCTAGGGCTGTTTGCCTTTCAGGCCTTCGTGGCGATCTGGCAGCTGGAGCTGACCAATTATGTCGAGCATTACGGGCTGACACGGAAATATCTGGGCGAGGGGAAATACGAACCGATCCGGCCGCATCACAGCTGGAATGCCGACCATAAGGCGACCTGCTGGCAGTTCATCAATCTGCAGCGCCATTCGGACCACCACTATAAACCGGCGCGGCGCTATCCGCTGCTGCAGACCTATCCGGCCGACACAGCCCCGCAGCTGAAACTGGGCTATCCGCTGATGGGACTGACCGCGATGATCCCGCCGGTCTGGCGGCGGCTGATGAACCCGAAGGTGCGGCAATGGCGGCGGGACCACTACCCCGAGATCAGCGATTGGGGCCCCTATAAACGCGGCGAATACCCTGCCCCGGTGATCCGATAAGAGGGGTTGGGCGAAGAGTGGGCGAACTCGCCCACTATGTCAGGTATTTGATTTATATAGCGATAGCGCTAACTGCTCCTTCGCCCACTTCGCCCGGTTTGGCGGGGTTTTGGAGGGGGTTGCCCGGGTGCAGACGGTATGATCCCCTCTTGGCTGTCCTTCAGAAGCGCAATATCCTCGCCCCATGAATGTGCCACTCATCCTCTTGACGCTATCACTGGCTGGCATCGGCGCGGCGTTGATCGTTCCGGGCTATGCCGATCTCATGCTGTTGGCTGGTCCCAGTGCCTTGGCCAGCCTGTTCCTGCTCACCATCGCATTCCGTCGAGGTCGCTTGCGTCGTGCGCAGGCTTTGATGAAATGGATCGTGGTGGACGGCTCGAATGTCATGCACTGGAAGGACGGAACACCCGAGATCGCCACAGTTCAAGACGTCGTTGATCACTTGAGCACGCTCGGTTTTGTCCCAGGCGTGATGTTCGACGCCAATGCCGGCTACAAATTGCATGGCAGATACCAGCATGACGGTGAACTGGGAAGGCTTCTGGGCCTGCCTCGGGACCGGGTCATGGTGGTTCCGAAGGGAACCCCCGCCGACGCATGGATCCTGGCCGCAGCCCGCGATTTCGGCGCGAAGATCGTCACGAACGATCGCTTTCGCGATTGGGCGGACGCGCATCCCGAGGTGGCTGAAGCGGGTCATCTGGTGCGGGGAGGATACCGAAAGGGCAAACTCTGGCTGGATCTGGACAACCGGCCGTGAAATTAAGGCCATTCGGAGACGCCCCAAGGGGGCGTATGCAGCGCAGAAGAACAGTTTGGTAGCCGTTGGCGGCCCCATGCGGTCATTCGCCTGGTTCCGAGCAAATGACCGCTTTGGGGGAGTATGGAGAAGGCTGGTGCCTTTACCGCTCTTTCTCAGAAGCTCATTTTCAGGGCTGCGGCCAGTTTGTGGTCGCTGCCGGTGCTGCCGATCTCGCCGGAGTAGTTGAGGTCAAGCGCGGCGCCGGGGGCCAGATCGAAGCTCAGCCCGGCGCCGAGCATGAGCGCGTCTCGGGCGATGGGGGCACCCGAGGTGGTGAAGCTGGTGCCGCCGGGCAGGTTGGCGCTGAGGCTGGGGGTGGCGCCGAAGGCGTGACGCCAACCGAGCGTGCCGGAGAGCGTGGCGGTCTGGCCGTTGAGGCTCAGCTCGTGCTCCATCGTCGCCCCCAGTGTGGTGATGATCGCCGTGTTGCTTTTCGCCGCCACGCTCAGCGCCGCCGCGCCGCCGGTTTCGCTGAAGCCTTGCGTCCAGTCATAGATCCAGGCCGCACCGGCAAAGGGGGTGAGCGTGGTGGTGCCCAGATCGAAGCTGTGGCGGATCTCGCCAAAGACTTGCGCGGTGCCGCCGGTGTAGGAGGCCGTCAGCGTGTCGGAGAAGCCCCCGATGGTGACATTTCGGGTGCTGGTGATCTGGTGCAGGGTGTAATCTGCGCCGAAGCTGAGATCGAACCCGGCACCTGCTGTGCCACCATAGATCCCCGCTCCCAGATCCGAGCTGGTGATGGCAGTGGCGCGGTCGGCCACCGAGAGCCGGGTGAAGCCCGCCTGGATCGCCCCGCCCAGCCAGGCGTCGCCAAAGCGCTGGTCCATTCCGGTCATCAGCCCGCCGCTGTAAAGCTGCGCCGTGGCGGCATTGCCATCGCTGCCAAGGGAAATCATCCCGCCATAGGCACTGGCCCAGCGATTGAGCCCATCGCCGCCCTCTTGCCCCAGCATCGCTTCACGCGGATAGCGGCTGGTTTGCAGAAACCCGCTCGCCAGCGTCGCATAACCCTCGCCGGAGAGCGCGTCGTAGGCCGCCTGCGCCTGGGCATTGGTCGAGACCGCCAGAAGTGCGCCTCGCAGGCTGTTGCCCCTGGCCAGATTGTCCGCCGCTCCCGCCGCGGCGCTCTGGTTGGCGGTACTGGCGGCGCTGACAAAATCGGCCACGCGGGTCGAGGTCAGAAAGACACTGGTCGCATCGTAGGAAAGGCCGAAATCGAGGAAGAGGAAGCTGTCGGTCAGGCTGGCGAATGTGCCCGTCACCCCGCCCGCGGCGCTGGCGATGGTGTAGGTGCCTTCGCTATAGCTGCTGCCGTTATCCGTGCCGTTTTCCGGGGCGACCGTGACCGTGCCGCCGGACAGGGTAATCGTGCCTGTGGCGTTGATGAAGTCGTTATTGGTGCCCGCAACAAAGCCGCCATCCTTCAGCTCGACCGCATAGGTGCTGGCTGCGCCAAAGCTGATATTGGTCGCGTTCAGCGTGCCCACCGAATGGCCCGGGGCCAGCGTGCCACTGGTGACATTCAGCGTGCCCAGCGTGCCGTTCCCGCCCAACTTGCCGCCTGCCAGCACCAGCGTGCCACCCAGCGTGCTATCGACATTCAACAGCCCGCCCGACACCGTTGTGGTGCCGGTGAAACCGGAGCTGTTGCCGGTCAGGTTGGTGACGCCTGCTTGGTGCAAGATCGTGCCACTACCGCTGATCGCGGCGCCGAAATCATAGCCGGTATCGGTATGGTTGAAGACCAGCGTCCCGGTGCCAGCGCCAAAGGCCAAGGTGGGCGTGGTGAGCGTGCCCGCCCCAACAGCCGTATCCCCCGAGGCAGCGCCGATATTCACCGTCCCGGTGGCGCCGGCATCATTGGCGACGAAAACGCTCCCAGCACGCACCGCACCGCTTGCGGAAATCGCGAGCGTCCCGGTGCCG
>JBNKIC010000008.1:0-139387 GCA_050290705.1 Paracoccaceae bacterium | reverse complement strand
GCCAGCCCCTCGGCCACCTGGCGCGCCCCGTCGCCAACCTGTTTCAACGTCTCCGGCCCGTAAAGATGCTGCGAGCCACAGACAAACCAGAACTTCAGCGGCTTCAGTCCGATCATCTCTTTTCCTTTCAATCCCGGCCCGCACACAGGCCACATTCGTAACACCCGAGCCTATGGGCGGGGTCAGTTGCTGCCGCGCAGGTTGAACGAGCCAACGAGGAACCTGTGCAGAACGATGAAGGCGAACAAAAGCGCGCCGCTGCTGATCAGGATCCAGGCACTGTTCAGCGAGCCGTTGAAAATGATCAGGGTCGAAATCAGCCCGAGGATCATCCCCCCGAACAGCGTGCCCGCCACCATGCCGACACCGCCGGTCAGAAGCGTGCCCCCGAGCACCACCGAAGCGATGGCCGACAGTTCCAGCGTCGAACCTGCCAGCGGGTAGCCGGATTTGGTGTAGAGCGCGTAGACCACCCCGGCGAGCGCCGAATAGAAGCCGCCGAGCGCGTAGATCCCCACCGTGGTGCGGCGGATATTTACCCCCATCAGGCGGGCCGATTCCTTGTCGCCCCCGATGGCGTAGACCGCCGCGCCGAAGCGGGTGAAATGCGCCACAAAGATCGCGGCAACGAGGCTGACCAGCATCACCAGCGCCGCCGAGCGCAGCACGCCCTTGCCCGGCAACCCGATCTTAAACGACGAATAGACATCGGCCCAGGGGTGGTGGATCGGCACGGAATCCACCGTGACCATGAAGCAGGCCCCGCGCAGCAGGAACAATCCGGCTAGCGTTATGATGAAGGGCTGCATGTTGAGCGTGTCGATCATATAGCCCTGAAACGCCCCGAACAGCACCCCGAAACCCAGCATCAACAGCGCCGAGGTGACGGGATCCCAGCCCAGGCTGTCGAGCACCGCCATGCTGACGCCGACAAAGCCGATCATCGAGCCGATCGACAGGTCGATCCCGCCGGAGAGGATGACGAAGGTCACCCCGATGGCCCCGATGATGATGAAGCTGTTATCGGCCAGAACGTTGCCGAGCACGCGGGTCGACAGGAAGTTTTTGTAGTTCATGCCGCCGATCAGGAAGATCGCGAGGAACACCACGATGGTGGCAATGAGCGGCAGGTATTTCTTGTTCAGCTTGAAGGTCATCGCACCAGCCCCCTAAAGGTGTCAACGATGCCGCGGCGCGCGTTGTCGGACTGGAGAACCAGCACGAAGAGCACCACAATGGCCTTGATGACAAGGTTATATTCCGGCGGCACGCCCGAAATCAGGATCGAGGTGGTCAGCGCCTGGATCACCAGCGCGCCAATCACCGTCATGCCGAGATAGATCCGCCCACCCGCGAGCGAGGCCCCGCCGATCACGACCGCAAGGATCGCATCAAGCTCACTGTAAAGCGCCACTGTCACCGGGTCGGAGGTATGGGTGTCGGCGGTCAGGATCACGCTGGCCCAGCCCGCCATCAGCCCGCTGATCAGATAGGCCACGAAAGTGATCATCTTGGCGTTGATCCCGGCCAGACGGGCGGCTGTGGCATTGGCGCCGGTCGCCTCGATGAAGAGCCCGAGCGCGGTGCGCCGAAGCACCAGCCAGAGCACCGTCGCGATCACCGCGAACAGGATCAGCCGGGTGGGAATGAACCAGATGCTGCCGGTCGACATGCCTTGCAGAAGCGCGCTTTCAAAACTCGGATTGGTGCCGCCATAGAGCAGGTTGACCAGCATCCCGACGCCGCGCCCCGAGACCATCAGGATCAGCGTGGCAATGATCGGCTGAATGCCGAGCACGGCCACCAGCATCCCGTTCCAGGCGCCGCAGATCATTGCAGCCACCAGCGCCCAGATCAGGATGAGAAAGTGCGGGTCGCCCATCTGGATGCGCCAGGCGATGACCGCGCCAGAGATGGCCGCGATCGAGCCGACCGACAGGTCGATCCCCTTGGTGCCGATCACCACCGCCATGCCCAGCGCGAAGAACGACGCCGGAACCGCGCGGTAGAGAATGTCGATCAGGTTGCCGAACAGCCGCCCCTCGACGATGCGGATATGGAAGAAATTCGGAGACACGATGCCATCGACCACCAGGATGACGGCAAGGGCCAGCAGCGGCCAGACGGCACGGCTTCGCAACATGCGAGCAAGCGGGGATGCGGTGTCAGCTTTGTTCATTTTCTCTCGCAATCATCTCGATGACCTTGTCGCGCTTGATGTCGTCGCCGGTGATCTCGCCGATCATGCGACGGTCGCGCAGAACCGCGATCCGGTCGGAGGTGGCAACGATCTCGTCAAGCTCGGACGAGGCGACCAGCAGCGCCAGCCCTTCGGCACAGAGCTTGCGGATCAGGATCAGAATTTCCTCATGGGCACCCACGTCGATGCCCCGTGTGGGCTCGTCGAGCAGCAGGATTTTCGGCGCACAGGCCAGCGCGCGCGCCAGCACGACCTTTTGCTGGTTGCCACCGGATAGCGTCCGCACCGGCCGGTCAGCGTCCGGGGTGGCAATGGCGAGCGCTTTTATCATCTCGTCAGCCACCCGGACCTGCTCGCGATAGGGCAGACGTTTAAGCCAGCCCTGCCTTGCCTGCATCGACAGAACAATATTTTCGCGGATCGACAATTCGCCAATCAGCCCTTCGGCCTTGCGGTCTTCGGGGCAGAACATCATGCCATTGAGCAGCGAGGCATGAGGCGAAACCCTGGTATCGCGGTGCCCCGCATAGGACAGTGTGCCACTGTCATGTTTGATCGCACCGAACAGAAGCTTGGTCAGCTCGGTGCGGCCTGAGCCCAGAAGCCCGGCCAGCCCCACCGCCTCACCCGCGCGGAGTTCCAGATCGAAGGGCTGCAGCGTACGGCTGCGCCCAAAATCCTTGGCGGTCAGAACCACATCGCCAATCTCGGCACCGTGATCGTCTGCACGCAGATGATCGCCCTCGCCCAGCTCGCGGCCGATCATCATCGAGATCAGCTTTTGCCGGGTAAATTCGCCAATCGGGGCGCTGCCGACCTTGTGGCCGTTGCGCAGAACGGTGATCCGGTCGGAAATCTCGAAGACCTGATCAATGAAATGGGTGATGAAAACCACCGCGATGCCGCGCGATTTCAGCTCGCGCACGATGTCGAACAGCGCCGCGGTTTCATTCGCATCGAGGCTGGCGGTGGGTTCGTCCAGAACCAGCACGCGGGTATCGTCGACCAGCGCCCGCGCAATGGCGATAAGCTGCTGGATCGCGACCGAAAAACTGCCGACCGGCTGTTCGATGTCGATATCGTCGAGGCCCAGCCGCGCCAGCTTTGCCCGCGCCTCCTGCCGGGCCTTGCGCCACGAAATAACACCCCAGCGGTTGCCGGTTCTTTCCAGCGTCAGGTTCTGGGCCACCGACATCGCCGGGATCAGGTTGACCTCCTGATAGACGGTGGAAATGCCTGCATCCTGTGCCTCGCCGGTGGTGTTGAAATGCACCGGCTTGCCATCGACCAGAATCTCGCCCTCGTCACGCCCAAGCGCGCCGGTCAGGACTTTGATCAGGGTCGATTTGCCCGCTCCGTTTTCGCCCAGAAGCGCGTGCACCTCGCCCGGATAGAGCGTGAGATCGACGTTATCGAGCGCGAGAACGCCCGGAAACGCTTTGCGGATCCCGCGCAGTTCGGCCCGTGGTTCCATATTTTCTGAAATTGGCATTGCCCGTCATACCTTCCGCCGAGGCCTTGCGCTGCCCCGGTGCTATCGGTTTGTCAGGTTCCCGGCCCTTTGCAGACCGGGAACCCACTCAGTTTGAGGCTTGCAGCGATTACTGCGCGACGTGCAGATCCGACGGGATCACGATCCACTTGTCCAGATCGGTCGGATTTTTGAGGTAATCCAGCACCACCGGGTAGATGAAGCCGCCAACCGCCGAGCGCAGCTCGACCGAAGCATTGGCATCGCCTGCCGCAAGGGCGTCCATCATCGCCGGCACGTAGTCGACCGACACCATCAGAACGTCTTCGCCCGGGTTCAGACCGGCTTCTTTCATCGCCTGGATCGCACCCATCTGCATGTTGTCGTTATGCGCGAAAGAAGCGCAGATGCCGTCGAGGTTGTTGGTCGACTTGATGAAGGCTTCCATGACCTTCTTGCCACCTTCGGTGGTGAAGTCGCCAGACTGGGTAGCCACGATTTCCATCGCCGGGAACTGGTCGATGATGGCTTCGAAGCCGCCTTTGCGCTCGATCGCAGGCGCCGAACCGGTGGTGCCCTGAAGTTCTACGATCTTACAATTGCCGAGCGATTTCTGCGCGAGCCATGCACCGGCCAGCTTGCCTTCAAGATTGAAGTCAGCCGAGATGCGGGTGACGTAGAGCGACTTGTCGGCCACATCGACATCGCGGTCGACGAGGAACACCGGAATTTCGGCCTCTTGGGCTTCTTTCAGGACGTCTTCCCAGCCCGTCACAACCACGGGCGCGATGATGATCGCGTCAACGCCCTGAGCAACAAAGGCGCGCACGGCGCGAAGCTGCTCTTCCTGTTTGCCCTGTGCGTTGGCAAATTTCAGGTCAACGCCATATTCTGCGGCAGAGTCCTGCATGTTTTTCGAGAAAGCCGGGCGCCAGTCGCCTTCCGAACCAACCTGGCTGAAGCCGATCGTTACGTCGGCCATAGCGGCGGACGACATCAGGGCCATGACAGCGGAGCTGGCAATAAGAGCTGAAAGTTTCATAAGATATTTTCCTCCCAATCAAGTGCACCTCGCGGTGCTCTATCCACAAGTTAAGTCCGGAGCGCGGATAGGGCGGTTCATGGGTATCGGATAACTCAAAGGCTGTGACATAGTCAGCCATTTGGAGCAGTTACGGCATATGTCTCCCCCACGCGCCGCAACCCGGCAGATTTTCGCATCGCGAAACCTGCTTTTTCCTCTTCCCTGCACCGGCCCGGACAACGGGCTTCAAAACTGATTTAGCTTTGTCCTCCAAGGCTCAGCTTACGTTCTACCCCCGCCGAGGGAATACGAGATACAGCCAAATATATGGACGATTGTGTGACTTCGGGTGGGACACCACGTCAAGGAAACAGCCCGGTTTGCCGCCCTGCGAGCCGGTCGGTCGGGCATGGTGCCGGGAGGCCAACCCGGGGACATGATCGGAAATCGTCTAGATTTTGGGCAGAATACGAACAGCGCCCGCATGGGTTGTGGTCGCCCCCATCGCCTGCCCCGACGCATTGATGAGACAATCGCACCAAAAGCACCGCCTGAATGACAGCAAGATTGAATCGCCCCGGCAAATGACGCCAAGGCTTGCTAAACCTATGAGTCGAATATAGTTATAGCCCTATTCCCATTGATGAGATTCTGATGAGCAATTCCAAAGCCATGCCCTCCGCACCACCCGGATGGATCAAACCCACCGCCCTCGTCGCGCTGATCTTTGGCGTGATGACGATTTTCGCCGGCGGCAGCGTACTCTTCGCCCCCGCCACAACGCAGGATTGGGCGGGCCATATCGTCGACTTCGTCGTCTGGTTCAACTTCCTTGCTGGCTTTGCCTATGTCGCCGCCGCCATCGGATTGTGGCGGGGCGAAAACTGGGCGCCCCGGCTGGCGGCTCTGATCGCGCTCGCCACCGCGCTGGTCGCGGCAGGGTTTTGCATCGTGGTGCTGCGCGGGGCGGCGTTCGAGATGCGCACGGTCGGCGCGCTGATCTTCCGCGTACTGTTCTGGACCGTAATCGCGATTGCAGCCCACCGGGCAACGAGGCGCATATGAGCGAGCGCAAATCGACGGCAGATCGCCAGACAGAAATTGTCGCGGCCGCAGTGGCGCTGGCCTTTGAAGTGGGGCCGGATCACGTATCGACCGGCATGATCGCGGCGCGGCTGGGGTTGAAGCAACCGGCGATCTACAAGCACTTCCCCCACAAGCAAGACATCTGGAACGTGGTGAGCGATGAGATCTGCACCAGCATCACCGACAATATTGCCGCGCGCCTTGCCGAAGACCGAGCGCCGATGGACAGGGCACGGCATCTGGTGCTGAGTCATTTCGCGCTGGTCGCCCGCACCCCTGCCCTTCCCGAGCTGATGATCGCGCGCGACCCGACCGGCGCGCTGACCCATGCCCGCCAGCAGATCCAAACCGTGATGAACCACCAGTTCCGCGCCGCCCTCGCCGAGGATCTGGGGCAGGCCAAGCTGGCGGGGCAGCTGCGCTCCGATCTTGGCGTTGAAGAAAGCGTGGCGCTGCTCTTTGGCGTTATTCAGGGGATGGTCTTGCGCCTGATCCTGGGGCGCGACCCGACCTCGCTTGTCCAAGTCGGAACCCGTTTGCTTGACCTGCAATTGGCGCTCCTTTCGAGCGCAGGAGAGACCCCATGAAACCTGGCTTCAAGCTCGTCCTGATCACCCTGCCGATTGCCGCGATCGGCATGGGCATTCTGGCCTATGTGGTCTCCACCAGCCCACCGCCCGCGCGGGTGGAAATCTCCGAGCGCGCCAATGCCGTGCGGGTGATCACCGCCGAGACCCGCGACGTGGTGCCCACCGTCCTTGGCTTTGGCTGGGTGGCGCCGGTACGCCATTTCGAAGCCATCGCGCAGGTTGGCGGCACGGTGGAGTATGTGAACCCGGATCTGCGCAACGGCCAGATCCTGCCCGAAGGTGCGGTGCTGTTGCGCCTGTCGCCCACCGATCTCAATCTGGCGATTGCGCAGGCCGAGGCCAATATCCGCGCCGCCGAGGCCCGGCTGGCCGAGCTGGGTGTGTCGGAAGCAAGCCAACGCGCCGCCCTTGCGATCGAGCGCGAGGTGCTGGCGGTGAAAGAGGCCGATCTGGCCCGGGCCGAAACCCTGCTGACAGCGGGCACCGGCACCCAAGCCAAGCGTGATGCAGCACGCTCGACCGAGCTGGCCCAGCGCCAGAAGGTGCAGAGCATCGAAAGCTCACTGGCCCTGATACCGACCCAGCGCGCCGCCCAGACTGAGCAGATTGCGGTTTACAAGGCCAGCCTTGCCAGCGCCGAGCTGAACCTTGAGCGCAGCGAATTGCGCCTGCCCTTTGCCGCGCGTGTCGATACGCAAGTTGTTGAAACCGGGCAATATCTGAAACCCGGCCAGACCGCTGCCACGCTGGACGGGATTGATCAGGCCGAGGTTGAAGTGCAGATCCCGCTGACCGATCTGCGCCAGCTGATGCGGCTTGATCCCGCGCAGGCGGCCACCCTGCCGATGGCCCCGGCCAGGATGGGTGAGGCCCTGCGCGCGCGTGGCCTCTCTGCCGAAGTCCGCCTGCGGCTGGGCGGCGAAACCCTGCGCTGGCCCGCCACGCTGGATCGGATCGGCAACGGGATTGATCCGCGCACCGGCACGGTCGGCATCGTGGTGCGGGTCGACAACGCCTATGCGCTGGCGCTGGAGGGCGACCGTCCGCCGCTGACGAAGGGGCTGTTCGTCGATGTGGCGCTGAGCGCTCCGGCGGTCAGCGGAGTTGTGGTGCCGCGCAGCGCCCTGCACGGCGATCAGCTTCATCTGGCCGATGCCGACAATCGGCTGCACATGATCGACGCCACCCCGCAGCTTGTGCAAGGCGGGATGGCGGTGTTCACCGAAGGGCTGGCGCCGGGCAGCCGCGTGGTGCTGAGCACCCCCGATCCGGTGGTCGAAGGCCTGCTGCTTGACCCGCAGCCCGATGCTGCGGTGATCCCCGCGCTTCTGGCCGAGGATGCCGCTCGATGATCCGGTTTTTCGCCGCCCATCCGACCATCGCCAACCTGATGATGATCCTGTTCCTTGCGTCCGGGATCATTGCCGGGCCGACCCTTCTGCGCGAGACCTTCCCGCGTGCCGCCCCGAGTGAAGTTGAAATCAGTGTCGCCTATCCGGGCGCCCGCCCCGAGGATGTTGAAACTGCGATCTGCACCCGGATCGAAACCGCGCTGGACGCGGTGTCGGGGATCGACCGGCACTCATGCGAAGCGCGCGAAAACGCCGCCATTTCCGTGGTGCGAATGCGCGAGGGCGAGAGCTTTCAAGCCTTCGTTGCCAGCGTCACCTCTGAGGTGGATGCAATTTCTGACTTTCCCGACAAGGCCGACCCGCCGCGGATCAAACCGCTCGGGCTGACCGATTTTGTCGCCTCTGTAGCGATCACCGGCCCCACTTCGCGCCCGGATCTACAAGACTATGCCGAGCAGATCCGCACCGCGATGCTGCGCTGGGGCGGGATTCCCAAGGTCGATATTCGCGGCTTTTCCACCCGTGAATTGCAGATCAACCTGCATCCCGATGCCTTGCAGGCTTACGGCGTGTCGGTGGCCGATGTGGCCCGCACCCTGCAGGCCAACAGCCTCGACCTGCCCGCCGGCAGCCTTGAAACCCCGACCGAAACCCTGCTGATCCGGGTCGCGGAAGAGCGGCGCAGCCCCGATGCGCTCGCCTCCCTCGTTGTGCGCGCGTCGACCGAGGGCGGGCTTGTGCGCTTGGGCGATATCGCCGAAATCACCGAGGCTTTCGCCCAGAGCGATGATCAAATCCTGTTCGACGGCAAACCGGCCGCGATCCTCGACATCACCAAGACCCGCGCCGAAGACAGCCTGCGCACGCTGGACGCGCTGAAAGCCTTTCTGGAGGTCGAGCGCGCCAAAGCCCCGCCGGGCGTGACGCTGCAAATCACTGCCGACGGCGCCTCGGTGGTACGCGAGCGGCTGATGCTGGTTGTGGTCAACGGGTTGCAGGGGCTGGCGCTGGTGTTTCTGGTGCTTTGGCTGTTCTTTGGCTTCAGATTTGCCTTCTGGGTGGCGATGGGCCTGCCCGTGGCCTTCATGGGCGGCGTCGCCCTGATGGCGATGGTGGGCTATTCGCTCAACCTGATGACCACGCTGGGGCTGCTAATCGTCATCGGATTGTTGATGGACGACGCCATCGTCATTGCCGAAAATATCGCCCGCCTGCGCGAAAAAGGCCGATCTGCCCTTGAGGCCGCCATCGAAGGCGCCGCGCAGGTCTTTCCCAACGTACTGGCCTCGTTCGGCACCACTGCGATGATCTTCGGCTCGCTCGCCTTCCTCAAGGGCGATCTGGGCGCGGTGCTGCGGGTCGTACCGGTGGTGATGCTCTTCGTGCTGATGGTGTCGCTGGTCGAAGCCTTCCTGATCCTGCCGCACCACCTGATCCACAGCCTAGAGCGCCCGGCGCAGGAAAAGGGCATCAGCGCACGGGTCGAACAGGCGATGAGCTGGTCGCGCGAGCGGCTGGTGGGGCCGATGGTCGATTTCACCATCCGCTGGCGCTATGCCACCGCCGGGCTGAGCGTGGTGGTGCTGGCGCTCTCGGTTGCGATGCTGGCAGGCGGCTATCTGAAATTCACCGCCTTCCCCGAGCTTGACGGTGATACCATCGTGGCGCGGGTACTCTTGCCGCAGGGCACGCCGCTGACGCGCACCGACCAGATCGTCACTCAGCTTGAAACCGCGCTGAACGAGGTCGATGCCACGCTGACGCCGCTGCAGCCCGATGGCGCCAAGCTGATCCAGCATCTGACGGTGTTTCACGGCGTCAATAGCGACGCTTTCGAGACCGGTTCGCATGTGGTGACGCTGAGCGTTGATCTGCTGCCCTCGGCCAAGCGGGTAAGCACCCCTGACGAGATCCTGGAGCTCTGGCGCGACAGCACCGGGCCGGTGCCCGATGCGATCAGCCTGAAATTTGCCGAAAACACCATTGGCCCCGCCGGGATCGCGATTGATCTGCATCTGAAGGGCGATGATCTGGTGATGCTGAAATCGGCCTCGGTCGAGCTCAAGGACTGGCTTTGGCAATATCAGGGCGTCACCTCGATCCTTGACGATCTGCGCCCGGGCAAGCGCGAGTTGCGCGTGACCCTGACCGAGGCGGCAGGCCCGATGGGCATCACCGCCGGAATGATCGCCGAACAGCTGCGCGCGGCCTATTACGGCACCACGATCAGCCAGTTGCAGGTGGATGGCCAGCGGCTGGATATGACCGCTCAGTTCGACACCGCCCATCAGGCCAGCCACGCGGCGTTTGACACCTTCACCATCACCCGCCCCGATGGCAGCACGGTGCCGCTGAGCGTGGTGGCCAATGTCGAGATCGGTCAGGGCTACAGCCGCATCAACCGCGAGAACGGCCAGCGCAGCGTGACCGTTCAGGGCGCGATTGATACCAGGGTGGCCAATGCCAACGCGATTGTCAGCGATACCCTGACCCGCTTCATCCCGGGGCTTCTGGAGCGCTATCCCAGCGTTGCCCTTGATGTGGAGGGACAGAATGCCGAGGCCGCGAAAACCCAGAAATCCATGGTCATGGGCTTCGGTATCGGGCTTCTGGGGGTGTTTTTGCTGCTCAGCTTCCTGTTCCGCTCTTATCTCGAGCCGATTGTGGTGATGCTGGTGATCCCGCTGTCGCTGCCCGGCGCGGTGTTCGGGCATATGGCGATGGGGCTGGATTTCTCGATGCCCAGTATGCTCGGCTTCATCGCGCTGGCGGGGGTGGTGGTGAACAACTCAATCCTTCTGGTGGATTTCGTCAAGCACGAGCACGCGCATGCCTCCAGCGTATCGCAGGCGGCGGCCCGCGCGGCGCGGGCGCGGTTTCGGGCGATTTTCCTGACCACCGGCACCACGGCGGCGGGGCTCTTGCCGATCCTGACCGAAACCAGCCTACAGGCGCAGATCCTGATCCCGCTGGTCGCCAGTCTGGTCTTTGGCCTTCTGGCCGCCACGCTGATGGTGCTGTTCGTACTGCCCGCGATCTATGCCATCCTCGACGATCTCGGCCTCAGCACACTAAGCGGCGGTGACGAGGTGGCCACCGAAGCCCACTAGGCCCGGCAGGTGCTGCATATCGGGCAAACGCTCCAGGCCGTTTGCCCGCCCTTCCCCCATCCAATGCTCCAGACAAGCCCCCAGCCCGCGCCTGCGGGGCTATGGTGGTATATGGAGGGGAGACATGTAGCGGGGGGGCAAGACCTGATACCCCCACGCGCCAGACATACCGCAACAGTGTAGAGTTCCGGTCTCAGATTTTTAAAACGAGGGAAAGGCTGGCTGGGGTGATAGTCTGGAGCTATCGAGTCTCAGCAGAATTTCCCTGAAAACAGGGAAATCCCGCCATTTCCACAAGGCTGGATACCTGTGACCCTGTAATAATTTTTAAAATCAGCGACCTACAGGTCACTTTCCTAAATCCAATAACAGGGAAGATCTGACGACCTTTCAGTGAAAGCTCGAAAGCTTTCAGGGAATGGCTACTTCGCCCATACACCTCAGGCGCCGGTTCTCTTCGGCCTGAGCTGCACGGCATCAAGGTCGGCACCGTTGCCCCGACGGCGACCGACACGCAGATGCTGCGGCAAGAGACGCTCGACAATGGCAATGTGCTCAACTTCATCGACACACCGCAAACCCCACTCGACGTGGCGCGCACCTTTCTGCGGGTTCTCGAAAACCCCAGCTTGAGGCCTATCCGAAAACCAGCGTTTCAATCCTGACGCGGCTGGCGATGTTGTTCCTCAACCTGCAACCGCGTGTGCTTTCGCTGTTTGAACGCAAGGGACGGCGCGGCATGCGCCGCTATATCGAGGATCTATGTGCGCGCGGGCTGGTGCAGGAGCAGGGTGGCAAACTGGTTCTGGCCCCAAGACCGGAACGCGATGGCTAAGCAGATGCGCGCCCCGACGCTTCAGCGGCGACGAAGCACATCATGCAGACCTTAAAAATTGCGGCGCGCCAAAGCCTTGGCGCGCCGTATCAATACGAGTGAGACTAACCGCCCCCCCGCGCCCTTAGCTGGGCAGGTATTCGTCGCTCCAGCTTTCGCTGAGTTGGCCCGATTGCAGCATCCGCGCGATGGCCGCGTCGGAATAGCCGAGATCGCTGAGAATTGCCTTTGTCGAGGCGCCGAATTTCTCGGTCGGCGTCAGAGCAAAGACCTTTCCGCGCGTCGGTCGCACCGCATAGGGGTCAAGCTGGATGACCTCATGGCCGCTGGGATGATCGGCGTAATGCGAGAACGAATAGCTGCCCCGGTCGGTGCCGGGCGTGCCATCGGGCTCGCGCAGGTTTTCCGAGCGCAGCGCGTCGATGTTGTGGCAGATTGCACAACCGATATCCGCCGCGTGCAGCCGCTCGATCCATTCGGTCGCGGGATGCATCTGGAACGCACCCGCAAGATAGGCCGCGCGGTCTTCTTCGGGAAGATCGGGCAGCTCTGAAAGGTCTTCGACATCGCGGAACCGCGGCAGGTCGGCCTCATAGGCGCTGAGCAGGATATGGACGCCCGAGGCGGTGCTGTAGAAGCGGCTGAGCGAGTCGTAGCCGTTGACCTCTGGGCCGGAGGGTTCGTCGAACAGCCCGCGCCCCCGATAGTCATAGGCAAAGGGCACCTGCAACAAGCCACTGTTGGCGCTCAGCGAGGTGCGCCCACGCCCGATCCGTCCGAAACGATGCTTCTGATACAGCGCGGACGCGACAGCCAGCGCGCCGCCAAAGCCGCACATCACGTCGATGGTGCCGACATGAGCGTGTTCCTCGGGGCGGTCCATCGCGCCGCCAAAACGCAGCATGATCCCCGTGGTTGCCTGTACAAGATCGTCATAGCCGATATAGTCGGTGCGCACGCCACGCCGCACACCGCTGAAACAATCCAACTTGCAGAAGATCGCCTCGGGATTCAGCTTGCGTAAGGAGTCGGCGTCGAGCCCCATGCGTTTGATCTGGTTGTCCGGCGCGTTCCAGAAGATCACGTCGACCGATTTCACCAGATCCTCGAACACCTTGCGCCCGTGTTCGGACTTCACATCCGCCAGGATCGACTTTTTGCCACGCCCCTGGCTGAGGCCATAGATCACCGTGTTCCAGCTGTCGTAGAGAGGGTGGGCCGGATCGATCTTGATGACTTCCGCGCCGAACCGGGCGAGGTAGCTGGCGGAATGCGGCCCTGCGATGACGTTGCACATGTCCAGCACGCGCACCCCCGAAAGCCAGCCTTCTTGGGGCGTGCCATCCTCGGGGTCGGGGATATCGGTGCGCAGCTTGCGCAGCACCTTCAACGCCTCGTCAAACTCGACCCAGCGGCGCGGCTCAGGGTTCAGCGCCTCTTCGCCGCTTTCCTCCATCCAGACCACCGGACCGGGTTGGGTCATCTCGCCATAGACCGGATCCCAGACATCGATCATCAGACCGGACGCCTCGGCGTATTCGTCATTGATCCACTCTTGCAGCCAGCGCTGCGGCGCACCGGGGATACCCGCGCGCCCAAACAAACGCTTCCACTCATGCGAGGTGCGGGTCATGAAGACCTCTTTCATCCGCGCGGCGATCTTGTCGGCCCAATCCTTCGGCATCGGGTAAACACCCAGCGAGGTGTTGGTTTCCCATTCCGACTGCGGCTTGTAGGTGTTGTCCTCTTCCTGCAGGCCTTCCTCGATCATCTCGTCATAAAGGCCCAGCACTTCAAGGCAGCGGCGGGCGTGGTGCTTGTGGCTGGGGCAGACCACATAGAACATCCGCCCGTCCTTGCACATGTAGCTGCGGAAGAACGGGTCGAGCAGTTCTTGCAGATCCTCGTAGGACACATTCATTGGCAGGCCTTCGATCCGGCGCCGCTCGATCTCGATCTCGCGCTGGGTCAGGTAGCGTTCGGGCATGTCCGACACGTTGATGGAGTTGTAGCACAGCCCCTCCATCACCGCCGCCGCCAGCGGCACCTCGATCTGATCGCCAAGCCCGGTCACTTGCCGCGATTGCAGGGCCAGCACAGTTGCCGACGCCGCGATCTGCGAGGCATATGCCGAAGCAAGCGGTAGCGGCGAGAACGACGGATTTAGCCCCATCAGCACCCGGTTCAGCCCCATATCGGTGAACACACCGGAACTGGCCGCGACGACGCTTTCAAAAGCGCGCTGTTCGCGGCGTTCCAGATCGTTCGACGCAAAGCCGGGGATCGAGGTGGTGATAAGCTCGGGGCGTTCCTCGCGCATGGCGGCAAAGTCGATCCCCAAGGCGGCGAGTTTGCCGGGGCGGAAGTTCTCGACGATAATGTCGGCCTCGGCGCAAAGCGCGCGCGCCTTGGCCAGCCCGTCTTCGGACTTCAGGTCAAGGTTTACGATCAGCTTGTTGCGCATCAGGGTCGCATTGGCTGGGCTGTCCCACATCGGGCCGTCCAGCGGGTCGATATGCACGACCGTTGCGCCCAGATCACCGAGCAACATCGCCACGGCGGGCCCAGCGATATATTGCCCGAAATCGACCACTTTGACCCCGGTCAGGGGCAGATTGGAGAACGATTTGCGCATGGTTCCTCCCATTACGGACGCGCGTGTCATTGTTCGGCCAGAATCCAGCGGGCCGCCTTTTCCGCGATCATTATCGTCGGGGAATTGGTGTTGCCACTGGTAATCTCGGGCATGATGCTGGCATCGACGACGCGCAGCCCGGCCACGCCCTTCAGCCGCAGATGTGGGTCCAGAACGGCGCTGTCATCGTCTTCGCGCCCCATCTTCACGGTCCCGACAGGGTGGAAGATCGTGCTGGCGATATCACCGGCCAGCTTGGCCAGCTCCTCGTCGCTCTGATACTGCACACCCGGCTTGAATTCCTCAGGTTGATAACTGGTCATCGCGGGCTGCGCCATGATCTCGCGCACCTGCCGCAGGCTGTCGGCGGCAATCTTCCGATCCTCTTCGGTCGCCAGGTAGTTGGGCGAAATCATCGGCGCATCGCGGAAATTGGCCGAACGGATGTGCACATGGCCCCGGCTGGTGGGGTTCAGGTTGCAAACGCTGACCGTCATCGCCGGGAAATCGTGCAGATCTTCGCCAAAGGCTTCGAGGCTGAGCGGCTGTACATGGTATTCCAGATTGGCATGGGGCTGGTTCGGGTCAGACCGGGTAAAGGCTCCGAGCTGGCTGGGCGACATGCTCATCGGGCCGGACCGTTTCAGCGCATATTCCGCGCCGATCATCGCCTTGCCGAACAGATTGTTGGCCAGCGTGTTGAGTGTGCGGGTCCCTTTCACCTTAAAGACCGTGCGAATTTGCAGGTGGTCTTGCAGGTTTTCGCCCACCGGCGCATCGCGCAGCACTTCGATCCCGTGCTGCTTCAACAGCGCCGCCGGGCCGATCCCGGAGAGTTGCAGGATTTGCGGCGAATTGACCGCCCCCGCCGACAGCACCGTCTCACGGCGCGCCGTTACGGTAACGCTCTGGCCCTTGCGATTGACCCGCGCGCCAGCGCAGCGCAGTGCGCCATTGGCGTCCTTGTCAAAGGTCAGTTTCTCGACCTGCGCCTCGGTCCAGACCGTCAGATTGGGGCGCGACTTGGCCGGGCGCAAAAACGCCTTTGAGGTGTTCCAGCGCCAGCCCGAGCGTTGATTGACGTCGAAATAGCCAACCCCGGAATTATCACCGCTGTTGAAATCGTCAGTCTTCTCGATCCCGGCCTGCACGGCCGCATCGGCAAAGCTATCCAGCACGTCCCAGCGCAGGCGCTGCTTTTCCACCCGCCATTCGCCACCATGGCCGTGCAGGTCGGAGAAGCGTTCATTATCCCCCGCCTTCGGGTCGGCGCCGCCATCCAGCTTGTAGTGGTTCTCGTGCGCCTTGAAGTCACGCAGGGAGCTGTCCCAGCTCCAATCGTCTTCACCGCTTAGCTTGGCCCAGTTGTCGTAGTCCCGCGCCTGACCACGCATGTAGATCATGCCATTGATCGACGAACAGCCGCCCAGCGTCTTGCCACGCGGATATTTCAGCGTCCGGCCGTTCAGCCCCTTGTCGGCTTCGGTGTCATACATCCAGTCGGTGCGCGGATTGCCGATGCAATAAAGATAGCCAACGGGAATGTGGATCCACGGGTAGCTGTCGGGTTTGCCAGCTTCCAGCAGCAGCACGCGGTTGGCCGGATCGGCGCTGAGCCGGTTGGCCAGAAGGCAGCCCGCTGAGCCGCCGCCAATCACGATGAAATCGAACGCTGTTGCGGTGTCGGCCATGTCTTCCCCCCGATCTGTCGGGCAGCCGAGGCATCCCCACGGCCCCCGTCCTATCAGGAGGCTTTCGGGTCGAAGGCTCCTCACCGCCCATCAACAAGCCACTTTTGTAGAGAGGCGCGCGGAACAATCCCAATGACATATCTCACTGACTGATATAAAAATCTGTAATATGAAAAGATTCGCCAATCTTAATAGTCTCCTCGCCTTTGTTACGGTCGCCCGTGAAGGCAGCGTGTCCCGCGCGGCCGAGGTGTTGAACCTCACGCAGCCGGCGCTCAGCCACCAGATCAAGCGGCTGAGCGAAGAAACCGGGGTCACCTACTTCAAGCGTGTGCCACACGGGCTGGACCTGACGCCGGACGGCAAGGCGCTGCTGCCAAAGGCAGAGGCCGTTCTAAGTGCCATGGCGGAGTTCCGGCAAAGTGCAAGCAGCCAAGTCGGTCAGGTTGCGGGCAAGCTGCGGATCGGAACGATTGTGGATCCGGAGTTCATCCGCCTAGGCCGCCTGTTGAGCCAATTGGGTGAAACCTACCCCGGCATCGCCACAGAACTGGTGCATGGCATCAGCGGCGAGATCCTCGAAAAGCTGCGCCGCCACCAGATCGATGCGGGGTTCTACCTGACAGATCCCGACACGATCGGTGACATCGCGGCAGAGCCCCCCTTGCAGGTGCAGGTGCTCGCCAGTTTCAACTATCGCATCATCGCCCCGGTCGGCTGGGAGGCCCGGGTCGCCAATGCGGACTGGGGGGAACTGGCGCGGCTGCCGTGGATCGGGACAAGTGCGGCTTCTGTTCATAATCGTCTGTTGAGCAGGATCTTTCGCGAACATGGCTGCACGCAGAACACCGTCGCGCTGGTCGATCACGAGGCGTCGATGCTGGAGATGGTCCGCGCCGGGGTCGGCCTGTGCCTGTGCCGCGAAAACATCGCCCTCGAACAGCAGCATTCCCATGGCCTGAGCCTGTGCGAGACCCAAAGCGTACCAGCCTGTCTGGTGATGCTCTCGCAGGAAGCCCGCAAATCCGCCCCCACCGTCGCGGCCCTGTTCGAACAGCTGGCCATCGTCTGGCGATAAGAGATCGCGACGGACGAATAGGATCAACCAACCCGATCAGCAGGTGCAATGAGTAGCTCAAACCATGCCAGACTCTGTCCAAAGGATGGGGAGGGGGGCAGTGTCGAGTTTCATGCGGCCCACGCAAAGCTTCAACACCGCGACCAGCATGGGGCGGCTGACGCTCAACATGCTCCTGAGCTTCGCCCAGTTCGAGCGCGAGGTCACAGCGGAATGCATTCGCGACAAGATCGCAGCCTCCAAGTGCAAGGGGCTCTGGATGGGGGGCAATGCTCCGCTCGGGTATCGGCCCGACGGTCGGACACTGAAGATTGACCAGGAAGAAGCGGTAACGGTCAGGACGCTCTATGAGCTCTATCAGGAACACGGGGCAATCAGAGAGGTGAAAGAACGGGCCGAAGATCTGGGCCTGAGATCCCGCCGTCGCGAACGGACCGGCGGCCAAGTGTCCGGTGGGCAACCCTTCGACCGCGGCCATATTCACCACATCCTGAGCAACCCGATCTATGCGGGTCGCATCCGACACAAAGGCCAGATCTATGACGGGCAGCATCCGGCGATCATCGATCCCGAAGTCTGGGAACGGGTTCAGATGGAGCTGGACGGCGGGGCTGCCAGGATGCGCGGCACGAAGCGGCAGGCAACGCGATCCCCCCTGGCCGGCAAGCTTTTCGACGAGACAGGAGATCGGCTCACCCCCAGCCACAGCCGAAAGAATGGGAAACGGCTTCGGTATTACATCTCCCGTCGGCTGGTGACAGATCGGAGCGGGCAGCATCCTGATGCCTGGCGATTGCTGACCGAACAGCTGGAAGGAATGCTGGCCGGGCTGGTCCGACAGAACCTCAATCGGCCCAACGCAGCGGGATCGGTCACGCAGGGCCTGTCTGTGGCGGAGATCATTGGGGTTAAAGAGAGGCTGGCCGATCTCAGAGAGGAGTCAGAATATCTGGTGTTGGTTGAACGGGTTGACCCGCGTCCGGGATCACTCACGCTCCGCTTAAACCATCACGCCATGGCTCAGCTGACCGGCTGCGATCCGGATCACATCAATCTGGAGAAGCTGATCCTCGAAGCGCCGTTCCGCACCCGCCGCCGCGGGGTGGAACTGAAACTGCATCTGGGCGAGGCTCCACCCGAGATCGATCAAACCCTGATCCGGAACATCGTCAAAGCCAGGCGCTGGCTCGCGATGATCATAGAAGGCAAGAGCTTCACCGAGAACAGACAGGCAGAGAGCACGTCGAAACGCCGGGTTCAGGGTATCGTTGATCTGGCGATGCTGGCGCCGGAGGTCCTGGATGCAGTAGCGACGGGTGAGCAGCCCGCGGCGCTCACCAGCGACTATCTTATCAAGACAGGCTTCCCAGCGATCTGGTCAGACCAGCGCAACGAGTTCGCCGCGCCCTGAGCTTGGCTCCCACATACTTTCCAAACGCGTACCGCCGGCCTCGCAAACAGAGACGGCGACCCGAAATCGCCCGGATTGGCGCTCAGGCTTGCGTCTCACCCAAGAACCGCACGCGCCAAGCGCCCGGAAACACGCGACAATAGCGTGGGAGCTTTCAGTGTACGGAAAAGTCAGGAAAGGCTGGCTGTGCAGGCAGTCTGGAGCTATCCAGTCTCCCCGAAAATTTCCCTGAAAACAGGGAATGGGCCCGTTGCTCAGAGAGGTCATCACCGAGGTGAAATGTTATAGGAAAGATCACCCGGCCGTGCTCGAGGAAACGGCCGACCGCGCGGAAATCGGCGAGCGACATGATTTCGTCCCGGCTGACCCCGCCGTCGATCCAGAGCGAAAGGAGAGGCGCGGGTTTCGACGCGACACTCTTTGCGATGGGATCACCGACTTAGCTGATCGCGGGTGCTTAGGATTGAGTCTGGGGTACTTTTAATACCGTCGATGGTCCGAAAAATTCATATCGGATCTGTGAGTCCGGCACGCCGAGGTCGATAAGAAGGGAAAAGATCGCCTGCATGAATGCCGGCGGTCCGCAGAGATAGCATTCATATTCATCGATAGGAAGAAAAGACCGCATCTTGTCTAGGTCAAGCAGGCCTTCCGCATCGAATGCATTGTTTTCGCGATCGATTTCGTCTGGAGCCCTGTAGCAATAATAGCTGTGGAAATTTTCCCGGCGTTGTACGAGATCGTCGATCTCATCCTTGAAGGCATGTACGCGCCCATTATCGCAGGCGTGCATGAACCACGTTTTTCTGGTTCCTTGCTCCGCCAGACGATGTGCCATTGCAACCAGAGGCGCCGCCCCGACACCGCCCGACAGCAAGAGGACCGGCCGGTTGCTTGCTTCGTCGAGAAAAAATCTCCCCCGCGGCTCTTCGATCAGCAGACGATCGCCCACATGCACCATGTCATGAAGATAGTTCGAAGCGAAGCCGGGGGGAACGTCGCTGCCCGAAGGTGAGGGCTCTCTCTTGACCGAAATGCGATAGCTCCGAGAATGCTCCGACAGCGCAGAAAGGCTGTAATTCCGAAGGACCTCACCGGAACCATCGGGTTTTTGGAAGCGAAACGTCAGGAACTGCCCCGGAGTGAACGGTGCGAGAGGTTCTCCGTCACCCGGCGCAAAATAGAAAGACGTGATTGTCTCACTCTCGGCCTGCTTGCCCAGGACATTGAAGTGGCGCCAGCGGCCTTTTTGCGGTTCGATCATATTTCCACCCTCGCGCCTATCGTTCAAACCTCATTTGCAGCGGTGCGGTCTTTGTACCTATGGCGATACCGCAAGAGGCCGACGCTCCCGGCGCCGGCCTGTCCCGCGGGTCGCCCGTCATACGAGATCGAAACGATCTGCGTTCATCACCTTGTTCCAAGCCGCCCGGAAGTCGTGCACGAACTTTTCCTTCGTGTTGTCCTGCCCATGCACGAACTTCTCATTCCGTTTCAGTTGACCTGATCGACCTAGCCCGCACCGATCAGCACACCGGTGGCGAAGACCAGTGAACCGCCGAGCACCACTTGAAAGATCGCTTTGCCCCAAGGCGTTTCCATGTAGCGGTTCTGGATGAAGGTGATCGCCAACAATTCAAGAATAACGACAACGATGGCGACCGCAGTAGCGGTCCAGAAGTTCGGTATGAGATAGGGCAGCGTGTGGCCCAGCCCGCCAATCGCGGTCATGATGCCGCATGCCAGCCCACGCTTGAAAGGCGATCCTCGCCCGGAAATCACACCATCGTCATGGGCTGCTTCCGTGAAGCCCATCGACAACCCGGCACCAATTGAAGCTGCCAAGCCGACGAGGAAAGTCGTCTCGGTATTCTGAGTGGCAAACGCGGTGGCAAAAATTGGTGCAAGTGTTGACACCGAACCGTCCATCAGCCCAGCCAGTGACGGCTGTACCAGCGTCAGGATAAACTGGCGTTTTTCGGCGTTCCGCTCGATCTCTTGCACATCTTGCGGGGCATGGGAGTGCTCCGCCGCCGCAGCCGCTTTGATATGGTCGGCTTCTGCTCGCTCAAGATTACCCAGCAATTTGCGGATTGAAGCGTCTTTCACCTGACTTGCGGCTGCACGGTAGAACGCGGAAGCCTGTACTTCCATTTCGAGGGCTTGCCTGCGTACCATATCGAGGCCCATCGGTTTGATCAGCCAGTCCGGTTTGCGCTTGTAAAACCCGATCACATGTTCGCGGCGAATAAGGGGGATGATCTCGCCGAATTTTTCACGGTGCAGATCGATCAGCAACTGGCGGTGTTCGGTTTCCTCGTCCGCCATCTCGTCAAAGATTTTCGCTGTGTCGGGGAAGTCGCTGCGCAGCCATTGCGCATAGGCTTGGTAAATGCGCCCGTCGTCTTCCTCAGACGAAATTGCCAAGGCCAGGATCTCTTGCTCGCTGAGGCTTTTGAAACTACGCCTGCGATTGAAACGCGGAATTGCAAACATGACGGTCCCTCCGACTAGAATGGTTCTGATGTCTTCCTCAAAAACATAGTGAGACGGCGTAAAGGGAACTGCTGAATTTGACGCGCATCGAAGTGGATTGTTTCGTATCACGTCCGTCCTTTGGCAGAGACTTTTGCGCGGCGGTTTTACGAGCATCGGCGGCAACGAAACCCACCAGGCGCGTCGGCATGAGACGACTTCTCGAGGGGTTTGGGGTGCGTGGTTATTGCTTACGATCGACGCCCGCGGAAGCCGCTACCAAGGTTCGAGCGCGGGCCGGACATGGGGTCCAGCGAAGGGCCAAGCCGCATCCATGGCGGCACGCGCGAGGAACATCCGGGCTCTGCCGGCGGTTTCCCCTGCCCTACCAGCCACCAGATAAGCAGAAGCCACCAAGCATGGCTCAGAGCAAACTGGGCGGCAAAGAGAGATGAACGGTCTGAACCGCTTGCCCCGCGCGCGACCATGCCTGCGGCACAACTCGACCGGCTTCGCGCCATCGGCCTGCTCTTACAGGACGCCGCCGATCTGCTCCTCGGACCAGTTCGATCGTATCATCGTCCTGTCCTGTCGATGGGGCGGGTTCTAACATCACATGGAGGGATTATCGGGGGTCAGGGCGACAGCGGGTTTCGCGCCCTGACCTCTTCACCCGCTTTCAAACGAAAAGGCGCGCCCCATCGACACAACTGAAAGCGTGTCTATGGGGCGCGCCGGATGTCAGGATCGCTCGGAATGAGGATTCCGAGCGATCTCAAGGCGACAATTACTGGAAAGTAACGTCCTTGCTCATGAGATGGAAATTAAGAGGATCCATCTCGAAGTTTGCTACATTGTCTTTGCGCGCATCGAACAACGTTTCGTTGACCAGAAAGACAGTGTTTGCTTCATCAGACACTTGTTTCGCCAGCTGCGCATAGATCTCGTAGCGCGCATTCGGATCGCTGAGCGAGGATGCCTTGTCGAGTTGGCCATCGAATTCCTCGGAGCAATAGTGCGACATGTTGAAGCTTCCGTCGCAGGAATAATCAGCCCTGAGATAGCCGATAGGGTCGGCGACATCGATGAGATAGCCCCGCGACATGAGCGCCATATCATAGGTACCCGAGGTCATATCCGGCTCGATTGCGGCATATTCCGCGACGCGCAGTGTGACCTTGATGCCAATCTCGCCGAGCTGTGCCTGAACAATGGCGCCAACATCCTTCAGTTCCGCTCTCGACTTGTAGACAAGAAGCTCCAGTTGCAACTGACCAGGCTGGATTCCGGCCTCCGCCAGCAACGCCTTTGCCTGCGCGGGATCGTAGGTCGGCACGACGCCTTCCGGCGCCCAGGGGTCGTCGGCGCCGAAGGGCGAAGCTGTCGCCGACGACAGGCCCTCATAGACACTGGCTGCGATCGCATTGCTGTCGATTGCGGCTTTAATGGCCTGACGGACGCGGATATCGTCAAACGGCTTCTTCATGTTGTTGAGCAGCAGCTCGGTCACGCGCGGCGCTTTCTGCGTAACCAGCGTGATGCCGTCCTTGCCCTGCAATTGCGCCACGCTATACGGCGGGATCAGAAAAGCGATATCGGCCTCGCCGCTGCGGATCACGTTCACGCGGGTATTGGAATCGTGAATAAGAAGGGCCCTGCCTCCCTCAAGCGCAGGCTTGCCACCCCAGTAATTGTCGTTGCGCGTGAACGACACATATTCCTTGGGCTTGACGTCAACAATCTCGAACGGACCCGTGCAGTGGCCGATGGGATCGACCTGCCCGCCCTCGTAGGCGGCCGGCGACAGGATCGAGGTGGGGGGCGCAACGAGGTGTGCCGGAAGCAATTCCAACGGGCTCAGGGTGTGAATGCGGACCACGTCCTCCCCGATTGCCTCGACGGATTCGATCACTTTGGGCGAAAATGCCCCTGACGGCATTTCTGCGGTCAGCAAATTGTTCAATGCGCCAGCCGCAGCAGCGGCCGTCAGCGGCGTGCCGTCCTGAAACACGACACCCTTGCGCAGCGTGAAATCCCAGACAGTCGGTTCGACCTGTTCCCACGCGGTCGCAAGTTCCGGTTGCAGTCCCTGTTTTGAATTGAAACGCACGAGCGTCTCATAACAGCCGACACGGCTGGCAATATAGGAATCGGAGCTCGCCATCTGCCAATTGGCATCCACCGTTGCGAACTCGGCGTAGGTCAGCGTTTTGCCGTCCTGTGCGAGCGCACTTGTCGAAAAGGCTGTTGCGAACATTGCCGCCATTGCTGTGGTCTTGATTAGATAGTTCATGACACTCCCTCGTTCTGTTGGACTTTCGTGGTTGGGCTTCTTTATTTGATCGTGGTCTTCCCGTTCTGCTCCGAGCCCATCGGAAACAGCGGCGCGGAAGGTAGTTCCCGCCACAAATGGCAGCACACCTGATGGGTCTCGCTCGTCACTTCGATTTCCGGCTCTGCCAGCGAGCACTTCGATACTGCGTGGGCACAACGGGTGTGGAAGCGGCATCCCTTCGGAGGATCGAGCGGACTTGGCATATCGCCCTGCAACTGGACGTCGGGTGCGTAGAGCCCGGTCTGATCCAACATGGATGCCGCTATCAGTGCCCGCGTGTAAGGATGGCGCGGGTTCTCGAAAAGCGCGTCGCTGTCAGCGATCTCGACGATCCGCCCCAGATACATGACAGCGATGCGGTCGCAGATATGACGCACCACCCTCAGGTCGTGGGAAATCATCAGCATGCTCAGCCCGTGGATACGCTTAAGATCGGTCAGCAGGCTGAGGATCTGCGCGCGCATCGAGGCGTCCAGCGCCGAGGTCGGCTCATCGCAGATCAAGAACGAAGGCTCCAGAAGAAGCGCCCGGCCGATGACGACACGCTGCAACTGCCCACCCGAGCATTGCCTGGGGTAGCGCCCATAGAAGCTGTCATCGAGGCCGACTTCCTCGAGCATGCGCGCCACTTTCTGCCGGCGCTCCTGCTTGGTGCCGACGCCGTGCTGTGCGAGCGGCTCTTCCATGCTCGCTCCGATACGCATGCGCGGATCAAGCGCGCCCAGGGGATCCTGAAAGACCAGTTGGACTTTCCGGCGCAGGCTCTTCAGCTCCTTGCCCTTGACGTTGTCAATCTGGCTGCCCGAGATTTTGATGTGTCCCCCGGTTGGCGCAGTCTGGCGCGTCAGCAAGCGGGCAATGGTGCTCTTGCCGCAGCCTGATTCACCGACAAGCCCCAATACCTCACCCTGTTCGATGGCGAAGGAGATGCCGTCGACGGATTTGACGACGCGAGACCCGCCCAAAGAGTAGTACTTTGCGACGTCTTCCACCTCGACGAGAGCGGGTTGAACGACCGGACTCACGGCGGCGACTCCTTGCACAGGAACCACCGATGAGGGTGCCATTTGGCTGCTCATGCTGCTGTCTCCTTTTCGGTTTCGGACGCCCAACAGCGCGTGCTGTGGCCATTGGGATCAGCCTCCAGCGCTGGTTCCGAACGTGCGCAGCGGCCATCGCGGCCGTGCTGCTCCGCCGCGCTGCAGCGCGGATGGAAACGGCACCCGCACGTCATTTCGCGTGCGTCTGTCCCCGAACCGGGGATCGACAGCAATTCTCCGCTCTGATCGGGCACAAGCAGCGAACAACGCATCAGCGCTCGTGTGTAGGGGTGCGACGGATTTTCGAGTACAGCCTTGGCAGGTCCTTCCTCGACAATTCGTCCGGCATACATCACGGCCACCCGATCGGCGAGCGCGGCAACGACTGCCAGGTCGTGCGTAATCAACAGGGTCGCCAGATTGCGCTTGCGCCTTTCCTCGTCGATGAGCCGCAGAATCTGCGCCTGGACGGTCACGTCCAGCGCCGTGGTCGGTTCGTCGGCGATCAGCATCTGCGGCTCGCCACTGAGAGCCGTGGCCATCATGACGCGTTGCGCCATTCCGCCGGAAAGCTCATGCGAGAAGCAGCGGGCGCGGACTGCCGGATCGGGAATGCCTACCTCGCTTAGCAGATCCGGCACCCTCGCCATTGCTGCGCGCCGGCCGAGACCCCGGTGAATCCGCATCGGCTCGGCGATCTGCGTGCCGACCCGCGATGTCGGGTCGAGCATTGCCTGCGGCTGCTGGAACAGCATCGCCATGCGTCCGCCGCGCATGCTATTCATCTGGCGATCCGACAGAGAAAGCACGTCCTGGCCGTCGAAGCGTATGCGTCCGCCGGTGATCTCGCCTCCGGCCGGCAGCAGCCGCGTTAGTGACAAGGCCGTCATGCTCTTGCCCGAGCCGGATTCTCCGACCAGCGCCAGCACCTCTCCACGGTCGAGCTTCAAGTTGAGGCCCTGGATCACCGGCGTGGGCTGGCCGGGAAATGTGACAGTGAGATCCTCGATTTGCAGCAAAGCTTCCGCGCGATTATTCATCGGTCCCCCCTTTCTCTTTCGCCTCGATCCCCAGGCCGTGCCCGATCCAGGTGACGCTGAGCGCGGCAAGGAAGATGGCAAGGCCCGGTGCGAGCATTAGAATCGGCAGCCGCTCGACATAGGGCTGGGCATCCGCCAGCATAAGCGCCCAATCGGGTGCCGGCGGCTGGACGCCAAGTCCGAGGAACGACAGTGCTCCGACCATGATCAGGTTGTGTCCGAAGCGAACGAAGGTGACCGCCGCGACCGGCCGAATGATGTTCGGGATGACGTGCCGAAAGACGATGAAGGAGCGGCTGCAGCCGAGGACCTCAGCCGCCCGGACATATCCCTGCGTGTTTATTGTCAGCGTCAGTCCGCGGGCAAGGCGTGCAAACGGTGTCCACCCAACCACGGCGAGGGATGCGATCAGCGTCGCAAAGCCAGGGCCAAATATGGCGACGAGGAAGATCGCAACGACGACGTCCGGAACGGAGATCAGCAGGTCGATGACACGCATAGTCACCTCTTCGAAGAGCCCTCCGATCCGGCCTGCGACGACCCCAATCAGCGTGCCGATGACAACGGCCAGGATCACGGTGATCATTGCGATGGTGACGGTGAACCGGCCGCCGACCAAAAGCCGGCTGAACGTGTCGCGGCCAAGATTGTCTGTGCCCAGCCAGTGGTCCGCGCTCAGCGGCGACAGCCGCGCCAAGAGGTTCTGTGCAGCCGGATCGTAGGGCACGACCGAGGGTGCCATGATCAGCGTCGTTACGATCACCGTCAGCATCAGCAGCCCGACCCGGAAGGTCCAGTGCCGACCGAAGAGGAACCGCCGCAGGTTCTCCAGGGGCATGGCCAGAACCGGTTGGCGGGAGGCACCTTGTGAAACCTGATTAATGTCCATGGCGAAACCTCACGGCTGGATTGAGTGCCACGTAGAGCACATCGGCAACTGTATTGATCACCACCGAGAGAGCGACGAGGCACACGAAGCCGCCTTGCAGCATCGGAATGTCCCGGTTGATGACGGCCTCGTAGAGGAGCCGCCCCATTCCAGGAATGGCGAAGATGACCTCGATCACGACCGAGCCGCCCAGAAGGCCGGCCAGCCAGAGTGCGAAAAAGGTGACGACCGGCATGGAGCCATTGCGCAGACCGTGCCGCACCACCGTCTGATAGGTGCTGAGACCGCGGCTGCGTGCGGCGGTGATGTAGGGCGCCATCAGAACGTCCATCATCGACGCCCGGGTGACCTGGGTGAAATATGCAATTGGGCGCAGCGACAGCACTGCAGCGGGTAGAACCAGCGAACTCCAACTCGTCCAGCCAGCCGCCGGGAGCCAACCGAGATAGACAGCGAAAACCAAGACCGCCATCGGCGCCGCCCAGTACTCCGGTGTCGCGACGAATGTCTGGATCATCAAGGTTGTGGCATTGTCGACAGTCTTGCCGGGTCGCAGTGCCGCCATTGTCCCGAGAGGCACGGCAACCAAGGCTGCAATGCTCAGCGCCGTCAGGGCCAGCGTCACCGAGACGCCGAGCGCCGCGCCAATTTCGGAAGCCACCGACCGGCCGCTCGTGAATGAGTAGCCGAGGTCGCCGTGGACAGCGTGCCACAACCAGGTTCCATATTGCACCGGTAGCGGTTGATCGAGCCCCAGACTGACGCGCAACGCCTCGACGGCCGCAGGATCGACATCAAATTCATGGACACGCGACATCATGATCGTTCGCGCCGGGTCGCCACCACTCATATAGGGGACGAGGAAAGCCAGGAGCGAGACGACAAGCAGCATCAGGCCCAAAATCAAGAAGCGTTGAAGTACTGTTCTCCACATGTCGGTCTCCCAGTTAGGCGCCAAGCTAAGCCGCGTGCTGCGGCCCGCGAAAAAGAAGCTTTTCATCTCTGTCACGGCACGGTATTCGGCAGCTTAGACTGGAATGGGGTGTTCGGTATCCCCATCTGTTGGGGACGCCCGCCCCCTTGGACTATCGTGCTCCCAGTCTTTTTGGCCGCGGTTGTATCCAGTAAGGATCGCACCGGGTGTTGCGGCTCATTCCCACTTCACCATGACCCTTAAACGCTAGGTCGGCTCTAAGCGAACATTCTGCCGAATAGGACTTGCCTAAGGCATCTTATGCTTATTGAGATTGACCTGACGGAACAACAAACTGTGAGCTACCCCCGAAATTCAGACACTGACGTAAGCTACGATTTGTTGTCTGCTGATCTTTAACGAAAAAGAGATCGGCTCACCCCCAGCCACTGCCGAAAGAATGGGAAACGGCTTCGGTATTACATCTCCCGTCGGCTGGTGACAGATCGGAGCGGGAAGCATCCTGATGCCTGGCGATTGCCAGCCGAACAGCTGGAAGGATTGCTGGCCGGGCTGGTCCGACAGAACCTCAATCGGCCCAACGCAGCGGTTTCGGTCACGCAGGGCCTGTCGGCGGCAGAGTCTTGGATGCAGTAGCGACGGGTGAGCAGCCCGCGGGGCTCACCAGCGACTATCTTATCAAGACAGGCTTCCCAGCCATCTGGTCAGACCAGCGCAATGCGTTCACCGCGCTCTGAGCTTGGCTCCCACATACTTTCCAAACGCGCACCGCCGGACTCGCAAACAGAGACTGCAGCCCATGATCGCCCGGCTTGGCACTCTGGTTGGCGTCGTATCGGAAAGCCACACGAACCAAGCATCGGAAATATCCGACAATGGCGCGGAAAGCTCAGCGTTTTGAAATGTCAGGAAAGACTGGCTGGGGTGGTAGGATTCGAACCTACGATACACAGTACCAAAAACTGCTGCCTTACCACTTGGCTACACCCCAACGGTGCGGGTTTTCCTACTCAAAGCGCTGAGTACCTGCAACCCCAAAAATGCGCTTTGTTGCATCCTGATTGCGGATCGTCTTTGGTCGTGCAACCGGGGCTGTTCGGGGAGGGTCTCGGAGGCAACGCCGAGGCTAGGTCTGCCCCCACCCGCGCGATTCCGATGGGGCAGCACGCGGGGGTACGAACAGGCGATCAGGCGGGGGCCGCCGCTGCGATGCGTTTGTATCCGGCCTGACCGTGATAGAAGCCGTTGCTGAAGGCCGCCTCATCACTCAGCGCCGCAAGAGCGGATTCGGCGGCGTCGGGCGCCAGAGCCTCGTCCAGCACGTCGCGGTAGATCTGCGCCACCTGCACCATGTCAACTTGCTGCGGCATCAGGCGGAAATGGCTGACCCCCTCGGCCTTCATCTGCCCCATCTCGCGCGCGAGCTCGACATAGCTTTCCGACAGGGTCTGGATGCCGTTTATCCGCAGGATCGGGCGGTCGTCGCGGGTGCTGAGGGGCATCCCGTCGGGGTTTTCCTCGCAGACGAATCTGCAATTATCCTTGGTGCGCCCATGCGAGCGGGCGTGATAGCAGCGCGCCGAGACGGCGAGCGAAACCCGCCCAAACACCTGCACTTCGATCCCCAGCCCCAGTTCGCGCCCGGCTTTCGCGGCGGCGGCGATCGCCTCGCCGGGCATTTCCGGCGGCAGGCTAATATGGCTAGCGCCCTGCCCGGCCATCCAGGCCATTGTGGCCTCGTTATAGGCGTTCATGAAGGGGCCGACGCGATGCGGGCGCTTGCCGCGTGCAAAAAGGCCCGCCGCGTTGTTGATCTCGATCTCGGGGCTGTCCAGCGCGGCCAGATCCTCGGTCGCCTTGCGCTCGCGCTTCAACATCACCTCGGCCAGCGACGACAGAATCACGCTCTTGCCGCCGCGCTCCAGCCGTTCGATGATTTCGGGCAGATCGGCCTCCTGAAACGGCGCGCGTTTGGAGCAGATCACCTCGCCCAGATAGACCTCGTCCAGCGGGGCTTCGTCGGCAATGCGGGCGTAGAAATCGCGCCGGATCTCGGGGGACCAGTGATAGGCGATCGGGCCAAGGGTCAGTTTCGTCATCTCGATCACCGCCATTTCTTTGTCTCGAAGGCGCCCTGGGTCTGTTTCTGCCCCTCGGTCAGGGCCACCAGATCGGCAATATTCGCCTCGCGGCCTGCGCGGATGTCATCGACCGCCTGACGGAAGGCCGAGACCACGCTGCGCACATAGCTTTTCGAGCGCTGCCGCCCTTCGATCTTGAAGGCATGGATGCCCGCGTCGATCAGCTCTGGCAGCAGCCGCGACAGGTTGAGGCTGATCGGCTCTTCAAAGGCATAATAGCCCTCGGGCCGGTGCGGCGCGGTATAGCGACCCTTACAGATGGTCGGATAGCCCGCCATCTCGTCCGGCCCGAAACGGTCGATGGTGAAACCGCCAAGCTGCGAGGACATCGAGCCATCGTCATGGCGGCGATATTCGACATCGGAAGCGGGCGAGCACACGCCGTCCATATTGGTGGATTGCCCGGTCAGATAGTTGGTCAGGCTGCAGCGGCCTTCGACCATCAGCCCGTGATTGCCAAAGATGAAGGTTTCGATCTCGCAGGGGATTTCTTTGCGGATCTCGCGGATTTCCGGGATGGTCAGGATGCGCGGCAGGACCACGCGCTTCACCCCGAAATTCTCGCAATAATAGCGGATCGCTTCCGGGCTGGAGGCGGCGGCCTGTACCGACAGATGCAGCCGGATCTCGGGATAGGTCCGCGCGATGTAATCGGCCACCCCCATATCGGCGACGATGAAGGCATCAACGCCATGCCGGGCGCCGGTATCGGCCGCCTCGCGCCACAGATCGACCTTGCCCGCCGGGGGATAGGTATTCAGCGCCAAGAGCACCTTGGTGCCTTTGGCATGGGCATAGGCCACCGAGGCGGCGAGCTCGTCCGGGGTGAAGTTCAGCCCCGGAAAGTTGCGCGCATTGGTGGCATTCTGAAAGCCGCAATAGACCGCGTCGGCCCCGGCATCGACAGCGGTGCGCAGGGCGGCGGGCGTTCCGGCGGGGCAGATCAGTTCCGCGAGGCTCATCAGGAAAAACGTCCTTTTGTTTCGGTCGGATAGGAGCGTCGCAGCCGCGCAAGAATGGCTTTGCCGGGGCGCCCGAACATCTCGGCGGCCTCTTCGGCAATTGAGCCGTCCACGTCATCGAGCGCATTGCGCAGCCGGACCACCGCTTCGGTTTCGCCCGAGACTTCCAGATCGCGCGAAAAGAAGGCAGCGTCGCCGTCTTCTTCCGAGTCGATCAGCTCCAGAAGCAGCATGAACCGGCCCCGGATCACCGCGCCAGCCTCAGGGGCGGCATCACGCGGCACGGCGCGAAACACCAGCGCCTCTGGATCGGGGCGCAGATGCAGCGCAAAGGGCAGCTCCACCGCATCAATCAGAAAATCGGTTGTCTGATGCGCGCCGAGCCGCGCGAACAGCGTGTCATGCCGGGCGGCAATCCGGCGGACAACGCGCGACAGGATCGGCTGGACCGCCGCGCACGCCACGCGCGACACCACGGCCTGCGCCGGGTTTCGGCGGTCAGGATACGTCTCTACCCCAATGCTCATGATCGAGATCCTTGTTTCGTAGACAAGCCGGGTTTCACAGGCCCAAGGGCCATCCGGCACGACGCGAGGATGGCTGTCCATCGGATCTCAGGGCGTGCCTGATCCCCAGGTGAAGCGCTCGAAGGCGGCATGATGCGTGTCGAAAAGGCTGGTCGGGAGAGGGGCCCCGGAACCTTTGCGAGCCACGTCTGCACGTCACGCCCCGCAGGCGCACTGAAACCGAATTTTTCCGGAACCACAAGCTTCGCCCCTGCGGCGTCGGGACGCGCCCCGGGGAAGGGATCAGGGCTGATAATCAGGGGGCAATCGGGCGAGCCGCGCGGGGTTTAATCCAGCCGGACAGGGCGGGCCTTCGCCAGCCGGTCAAAGGCGGCGAGATCGGCGATCAGGCCGGGCATATCGTCGAGCCGGATCATGTTCGGCCCGTCTGAGGGCGCGCTTTCCGGGTCGGGATCGGTTTCCAGAAACACTCCGGCAATGCCCAGCGACACCGCCGCGCGGGCCAGCACCGGGGCCATGCGCCGATCACCATCGGACGAGGCCCCCTGCCCGCCTGGCATCTGCACCGCATGGGTCGCGTCCATGATCACCGGATAGCCGGTTTCGGCCATGATCGGCAGCGCCCGCATGTCGGCCACCAGCGCGTTATAACCGAACGAGCTGCCCCGCTCGGTGAGCATGATCCGCTCGTTGTCGGTTGCGGCCACCTTGGCGACGGCGCGCTTCATGTCCCAGGGTGCCAGAAACTGGCCCTTCTTGATATTAACCGCCCGGCCCGTCTGCCCGGCGGCCACCAACAGATCGGTCTGGCGGCACAGGAAAGCCGGGATTTGCAGCACATCGGCCACCTCGGCCACCGGCGCGGCTTGTTCCGGCAGGTGAATATCGGTGAGCACCGGCACGCCAAGGCGCGCCTTCACCTCGGCCAGAATCTTCAGCCCCTCATCCATGCCCGGCCCACGCGGTGCATCGGCAGAGGTGCGGTTGGCCTTGTCGAAGGAGGATTTGAAGATGAAGCCGACGCCTTCGGCCGCGCAGGCCGCTTGCAGCACCCCGGCGATATCGAGCGCATGATCGAGCCCTTCGAGCTGGCACGGCCCGGCAATCAGCGTAAGCGGCAGATCGTTGCCGATCTGTACGCCGCCAATATCGAATGCTTTCATCGCCATTATCCGCCCACCTGCTCGCGCAGGATCGAGGCCGTGAGCGACAACAACAGATAGGCCCCTACCATCACCAGGAAGGCGAGGATGGTGTTTTCGAAGGCGCGCGGATAGGTCGGCTCGTCGGGCGCCACCGGACGCACGCCCAGCGACAGATAGCGGGTTTGCTTGTTGGCTTCGATGCGCGCGGCCTCGACCTGTTGCAGCGCTTGCTGCATCAGAACCGTGCGGGTTTGCAGGTTGCTTTGCGCCACCGTCAGTTCGCCGGAAATCTGCGCCAGACTTTCACCGCCGGCGCCGCCGCGGTTATCGGTCAGCTTGGCCCGCAGTTCGGCAATCAGAGTCCCCAGCCGGGCAATATCGCCCTTCACCCCATCCACACGCGCCTGATTGGGTTGCGGATTGTCGAGAAGTTGCTGCAATTGCAGGTTTTTCTTCTGAAGCTGGACTTCAAACCCATTGACCTGGCTCATCACCGCAGCAGCGTCGGATGTGGCATCGAACACACCCATCTGCTTTTGCAGCAGCAAGACCTCGGCCTGGGCCTCGGCCCGTTTGGTTTCGGCATCCTGATAGCTGGTAATCGCCCCGGCCATCTGATCTTCCCTGAGACGGGCGGTCAGATTGTCCACGCGCTCTTCGGCATAGTGGATCAGGGCCTCGGAAAAGGCCCCCGACAGCTCGGGGCTGGCGGCGATCACTTCCATCTTGATGATCCCCTCGGTGGGGTCATAGCCGATCTTCACATTGCGCTTGTAAAGCTTGTAGGCCTCTTCGTTCGTGGCGTTTTCGGACAGGCGCTGGATCGGGTCGATGGCGGGATCAGAGAAATGATCCTTGAAGCCGAGATCCTGATCGAGGCGCAACATCGCGTCGCGTGAGGTCAGATAGCTCTGAACCGTGATCGAGTCTTGACTGGTTGCAAGACCGGACCCGGCGAACAGCGAGGACAAGCCCGGCGAGCCACCCGCATCCGCTTTCTGAATCACGAATTCCGACTTGGTCGCATACATCGGAGTGGCGACGGCGTAGAAATAATACCCGGCAATGAGCGTCGGCAGCAGCACGAAGAAGGCCAGCCGCGTGAACAGCATGATCATCTTGCGGCGACGGCGGCGGGCGATGTCGCGCTGGATATCCTGTACCGTGCGGGCGCGCTCGGCGGCATCCATCACCTTGGTCGACGGCAATTGCTGCTTTTTCGGCTCCTGCACCTGCGGAAGCTTCGCAGCATCCTTGCTGACATTCATCCCGCCTGCCGGATCCTCCGAACCGGGTTTCTCCGACGGGATAAGCTGCAACATGCTTTCCCGCTGGAACGGATCAATCCCGGCCTGGCGCAGCAGCCGAACCGCATCGAAATCCGATGTGGCGGGCAGGCCATTCTTCTGGGCCAACCGACGCGCCATGCGCAACTGGCGCCCGGTCAAACCCTCTTTGCGGATCTCGCTAATGACCTGATCGACGGGCTGGTCGTTGGTGCGGGCCACTGCAGCCCCCGGCGCGGTGGTGCCTGTTTTGGCAGGGGCCGCGCGGCCAGCTGTGTTGAAACCTTCCGCCGGGAAACCGTCTTCGGTGCCATGCGCCACCGACGCCTCAAGCGGGTTGAGCTTACGGGCCGGGGACTGCGCTTGCGGGGGCTGTGCCGGGGGCGTCGGGCGCGAGCCTGGCGCGGGTTGCCCCTGCGGGCGAGGCACAGGCGCAGAGGCCCGGACGGCGGGCTGAGCCGATTCAGCGGCGGATGGTGCGGCAGATGTGGCCGGAGCCAGCACGTTGCCCGCCCCCTGAGGCGTGTCGTTGGCCGTCGTCCCTGACGAAAGCGCTAGCGCCTCCATCTGCGACGGGGTCCGGCGGATGCGGAATTTTCTAGCCTTGGGTTTGGTAGTCATAAAGCTGCTTTGCCTCTTCCAAGGTATCAAACATGTAGAGCTGCCCGTGACGCAACACCGCCGCCGATCTGGCAAATTTCTCCAGAGTGCTGGCCTGATGGCTCACGATCACCACTGTTGCACTTTCCAGCCGCTCTTTCAGAACATCGCCAGCCTTGCGGTTGAACTCGGCGTCGGTGGTCTGTGGCATGCCTTCATCAATCAGATAGATATCAAACTCAAGCGCCAGAAGCAGCGAGAAACTGAAACGTGACCTCATCCCGGCGCTATAGGTGCCGACCGGAAAATCGTAATATTCGTCCAGCCCGCAGAGCCAACGTGTATAGGCCTCGATATAGTCCGGGTCGAGCCCATAGAGCCGGGCAATGTAGCGTGCGTTTTCCTTCGCCGAGAGCTTGCCCAGCACACCGCCCATGAAACCCAGCGGGAACGACACGCGGGAGGTGCGGAAGATCTCGCCATCGTCGGGCTTTTCCAGCCCGGCCATCATCTGGATCAGCGTGGTCTTGCCGGTGCCGTTGGGGGCAAGGATGCCAAGCGAATTGCCCAGCTCAACCCGAAACGACGCCTGATCAAGGATGATCTTGCGCTGCTTGCCCGTCCAGAAGGACTTGCTGACATTCCTGAATTCGATCATGCGATCTGCTCGCGATCCGCTAGGGCCTCGTCCTGGTCTTTTTTAGCCAAGTTTCGTTAATGATGTAACGTATAGAGCCAATCTGGCTGCAATATGTCAGACAAACCCGAGACCCGGCAAGAAAACGGCCGTTTTTGCGGCCAAATTGAGGCAGTTCTGTGGACCTGTTGCACGGCTCGGAACACTCCGGATGATTCGTTCAGCAATCCGCCCTAGCGTTTCTCAACCCGAAACACCTTGCCCGCCGCAAACGCAACGATAGCGGCCCCAAAGCTGAGCAGCGCGCCCATCTTGGCGGCATCCTGCACCTCGCCCGGCACGAAGGCCACAGAGGCCACGAACAGCGCCACGGTAAAGCCGATGGCCGCCACAGCCCCGACCACGATCAGGTCGGTGCCGCGCATCCCGGCGGGCAGGCCAAGCCCCAGCGGCTTGGCGGCAATCCAGCCCAGAATGGAAATGCCCAGCGGCTTACCGATGATCAGGCCCGCCAAGACCAGCCATGTCGCCGCACCGATGGCGCCGAACTCGACGCCCGCATTGGTCAGGCCGAAGAAGAACAGGATCACCTCGACCGGATTTTTCAGCAGGTGCTCCATCACGTTCAGAAGGTCGGTCAGGTAACGCTCGGCCTCCGAGAACAGACCGAACGCGCGGTCGGCATGGGGGATGGTCGGCACGATCGGCAAAAGCCCCAGCGCCGGATGCAGCCCTGCCTGGGCAAAACCAAACCAGCTGATTACACCGGCAATCGCATAGGGCCAGACGCTCAGATATTTGCGCACCCAGGACGAAATCGGACGGGTCTGACTGTTGCGATCAAGCCAAAGCGGCAGCCAGTTGGCCAGAAAGAACACCGCCAGCGCCGCGCCCAAGGACAGAAGCAGCCATTGCGGGGCCAGATCACCGGACGGGTAGAAGATGGCCAGAATGATCAGCCCGCCCGCATCATCGGCAATGGCCAGAAGCAGCAGAAAGCGGATCGCAGGATGGCCTGCGCCAAACACCATCCGGCCAACCAGATAGGAAAAGGCAATATCGGTTGCGGTGGGGATCGCCCAGCCGCGGCTGACCAGCGAAAAGGTTTCGTGCCCCAACAGCAGCGCCAGGCCGAGATACACCGCCACAGGACCGACCATGCCACCCCCCGTGGCGATCAGCGGCGTCGCCGCTTTACGTCCGCGCAATGATCCGTTTTTCAGGATCACCGCTTCCCAGACTTCCTTGGCCGCGATGGCAAAGAAGAAGGCCATGAGCATGTCATTCACGAGGAAATGAACCGTCACCACCTTTTCCACGTCGCCCAGCTCATATTGCTGCGAGGCGGCGCCATAGGCATGCGCCCAATGTTCGATATTGCTGCCGACCAGCGAATTGAACCAGAGCGGGTATTCGATGAAATGGTGATAGGTCGCCGGATCAAGGTTTGCCCATCCCAGCGCCAAAAGCGCCCCGAAGATCAGCAGGATCGAATAGTTGGAGATGAAGTCCCAAACCCGATACATCACGCGCTCCCGTCCCGTCGTTTTGTCTTTGAGCTGACATACTGGAAGCGGCGCGCGGGAACAACCAAAAGCACAATGCCCCCTGGCCTGGACCAGAGGGCAGATTGCATAGGGGGCTCAGGCCAGTGTGCCCCAGATCAGCCCGGCAAGGATCGAGCCGATCAGTGCAAGACCCAGATAGGCGGCAAAGACCCGGGGTTTGACCATCGCCCAGACCGCCAGCGCCGCCGGAATGCAGCTGACCCCGCCCGCCAGCACGAACGACATCGCCGCGCCCTGGCTCATGCCCTGATCGAGCAGCCCCGCCACCATCGGCACCGCCGCATAGCCGTTGAGATAGGCCGGCGCCCCGACCAGCGCCCCGAGCAGGATCGGCAGGATACCAGACCCGCCGAGCACGCCGCCGACCAGATCGGCAGGCACATAGCGCAGCATCAGCGCTTCGATCATATAGGCCAGAAACAGCCATTTCCCGAGGAAAAGCGCGTTTTCAAGCGCCGTTTCGCCAAAGGTTGCCCGCCGCTTGGCCTCGCCCCAGAAGCGCCAGACCACCTTGCCCGATAGTGGCGCATCTGAGCAGGACGAGGAACAGCCGCAGCTTTTTACCGGGGCCACTTTCAAGGGATCGGCAAACAGCACCGAGTTGCCGAAGCCCCGCACGACCATCCCGCCAAACAGGCCAAGCCCAACAGCGGCCACGGTTTTACCCAGCGCAAAGGGCAGACCCAGCGTGCCAGCAGTGATCAGGAACATCGCCGGGTCCATCAGCGGCGAGGCCAGCCAGAAGGCCATTACCGCCGACAGCGGTGCGCCAACCGCCAGCAAAGCGGCGATGAACGGGATCACTTCACACGAGCAGAACGGCGACAGCCCACCCAGCAGCGCGGCGAGGACGATCATCCGAAGCTCGCGCCCCTCAAAAGCCCGCGCCAGCAAGTTTTCCGCCCCCGTCGCCTTGAGATAGGCCACGGCGAGCACCGCGAAGATGATGAACACCCCGGTATGAGTAATCGAGCCGAGCGCCGCAGTGAGCGTGGGGGCCAGAGCCACCGGATCGAGCAGCGCCAGCGCCAGCGGAATGGCGATGATGGCCAGAACCGCGCCATCGAGTTTGAAACGCGTTCCATGCGGTGCGTGCGGTTCGTGTGTGGTTTCAGCCATGATCGTGCCCTTTCCCCGGCGCGCAATCGGCGCAGCATTCCGACAGAAGATAATCGGAGAGCGCGCGCATTTTCGTCATGTCGGCCGCCCCGCAAATGATCGAGCGGCCGCGTTTTTCCTGTGTCACCAGCCCGGCGGCGGTGAGGATTTTCAGATGATGGGTCAGGGTCGAGCCGGTGATCCCGGCCCGCTCGCCCAATATGCCGATGGTCAGCCCCTCCGGCCCGGCCCGCACCAGTTGGCGCAGCACCAGAAGGCGCTGCTCTGATCCCAGCGCGGCAAAGGCCGCAGCGGCCTGTTCGATCGGCAATGTGTCGAAGATATGCGAATCCTGTTTCATATTTCTAGAAATATCGAAACGTTAGGCGAGTCGCAAGAAATTTCGACAATGCTAGAAATATGGTGAATACCAATTTTGGTCTCCAAATACTTCGGGAGAGCGCGCGAGGGCTGGCCCTCTCGCCCCCAAACTTGCCAGCCCTGCCCCCGCTGCCTATCTCTTGCCCATGCCCGAGCCCGATCTTGCCGCCCATATCACTGCCTGCCGCCTTTGCGCGGATCGTTTTGCCGCGACCGAAACCGCGCATGAGCCGCGCCCCGTCGCCTGGTTTCGCCCCTCGGCCGTGATCAGGGTGATCGGTCAAGCGCCGGGAATGCGGGTGCATGACAGCGGGCTGCCGTTCAACGATCCGTCAGGCGACCGGCTGCGCGACTGGATGGGGATCGACCGGGACTGCTTTTATGATCAGGCCCGGATCGCCATCACTCCGATGGGGTTTTGTTTTCCGGGCTATGACGCCAAAGGCTCTGACCTGCCGCCGCCGAAACTCTGCGCCGAAACCTGGCACGATCAGGTCGATGCGGCGCTGCCGAATATCCGCCTGACGCTCTTGGTGGGCGCCCATGCCCAGCGCCGCTATCTGGCCGCGCGCGCGCCCCTTACCGAGATCGTGCGCGGCTGGCGCGACCATCTGCCAGCCATCTTTCCCTTGCCACACCCGTCCTGGCGAAATACGGGCTGGCTGAAGAAAAACCCGTGGTTCGAGGCCGAGCTTGTGCCGGTGCTGCGGGCTCGTATTGCCGCAGAACTGGGAGACCGCCGATGACCACGCCCACCCCGCTCGACATGGCCCATGAGGCGATGGAGGCCGATCCGTCCGACGATGCCGCCCGGCTGCGGTTTTATCAGCGCCTGGCCGATGCCGAGCTGTTTTTACTGCTGCGCCACGAGCCCAGCGGCGAGGTGCTCGATCCGGAAGTGCTGGAGGTGAACAACGAGGACAGCGCGAATATCGACCGTTTCTCGCTGGTTTTTGACAACGAAGAGCGTCTGGGCAGTTTCGCCGCGCAATATAAAGGCGACGCGATGCCCTATGCCGCCCTGCCGGGCCGGGTAATCGCGGCGATGCTGGCGGGGCAAGGTGTGGGGCTGGCGCTGAACCTTGACGTGGCGCCCTCGTCCATCCTGATCCCTGCGGCGGCGATGAGCTGGCTGTCGGATACGCTGTCGCATGAGCCCGCCCCGGGCGAAGGCACGCTGATCGGCATCGCCCCGCCCACCGGGCTGCCGGATGCGCTGATCACAGGGCTGGAGGAAAAGCTGATCACTGCCGCCGGCCTCGCCTCGCATGCGGTTTTCGTGAAAGGCCGCTATGCCGATGAGCGCGAAGGCTGGCTCCTGGCCTTTATCGATGCCATGCCGGGCGCCGAGGCCGCGCTGGCACGCGCCACGCAGGAAGCGCTGATTTTCTCAGGCACCGATCTTGCCGCCGTCGACGTGGCCTTCTTCGCGGGCAGCGATCCGATCTGCGAACATCTCGATCATATGGGGCTGCGCTACGACTTCCCCGATCTGGACGAGCTGGAGCAGGAAGACGAGGTTTCCGCCCCGGTTCCGCCCGGCAGCGATCCGAGCAAACCGCCGATCCTGAAATTCTAGGCTTTCATAAATCGCACAGCCCGAATGCAAAAAGCGCCCTCCTGATCGGGGGCGCTTTCATATTTTCTGCATTCCGTCTGAAATCCGTCAGTGCGCGGCGAAATCGGTGACCCAGGCGATCCGGCCATTCATCAGCGCCACACCGAGGCCGATTTCATCGACGCCACTCAGCAAAATGTTGCGCCTATGGCCTTCGGAGTTCATCCAGGTCTCCATCACCTCGCGGGCGCTTTTCTGCCCCCAGGCGATGTTCTCGGCGCTCAACATCGTGTGATAGCCGGTGGCGCCGATCCGCGCCTTGGGCATAGATCCGCCCGCCCCCTGATGCGAAAACGTGCCGGTTTGCGACATCCAGCAGGCGTGGCCCTGTGCGGCCTGATCGAGCTGGGCACTGCGCGCGAGCGGTGCTTTGCCCTTGGCGGCGCGCGTGGCGTTGATCTCGGCCAGAACCTGCGCCATCAGCCCCGGCGCATTGGCGGGCTGAGGGCAGTTCGCGGCCCCGGCAGCCGTGCCGAACCCGGTGAAAACCGCCAACAAAGCCCCGGTCAGAGCATTGCGGGCACCCCGGCTCATTTCTTCGCGGCGGCCTTTTTTGCAGGCTTTGCAGCGGCTTCCAGCGCGTCGATCCGGGCTTTCAGCGCCTCGTTTTCTTCGCGGGCCTTCTGCGCCATCGCGCGCACCGCGTCGAATTCTTCGCGGGTCACCAGATCGCGATCGGCCAGCCAGCGGTCCATCCAGCTTTTCATCGCCGTTTCGGCCTCGGTTTTCGCCCCCTGCGCCACGCCCATCGCGTTGGTGAAGAGTTGCGAAAAGTCATCAAAAACCTTGTTGCGGGTCTGCATCGGAAACTCCCATCCGTTTGTGCCTATATGAGCCAAGCCGCCGGATGACACAAGGTTGACAGCCCCGCTGACTGAGGCCAACTAACGGGCATGATTTACGCGATCCCCTTTCCCGAAATTTCGCCCGAGATCTTTTCGTTCAGCCTTGGCGCGGTGCACCTTGCCGTGCGCTGGTATGCGCTGGGCTATATCGTCGGCATCCTGATTGCCTGGTGGATCATCGCCCGCGCGCTGGCCACGCCCCGGCTCTGGGCCGATAAGGCGCCGATGACCAAGGCGCAGCTGGAAGATCTGGTCACCTGGATGATCCTTGGCATCATTCTGGGCGGACGGCTGGGCTTCGTGCTGTTCTACCAGCCCGGCTATTACCTCAGCCATCCCATCGACATCGTGAAGGTGTGGAATGGCGGCATGGCCTTTCATGGCGGCTTTCTGGGCGTGGTCATTGCGGGGCTGTTGTTTGCCCGGCGCAACAAACTGCCGGTGGCCTCGCTTGCCGACCTTCTGGCCATCGCCGCTCCACCGGCCCTTGGCATCGTGCGGGTGGCGAATTTCATCAATGCCGAGCTTTGGGGCCACGCGACCACCATGCCTTGGGGCGTGATCTTTCCCGGCGAGGCGGCGCAGACCTGCCCCGGCTATGCGCTGCCCTGCGCCCGCCACCCCTCGCAGCTTTACGAAGCGCTGCTGGAAGGCGGGGTGCTGATGGTGCTGCTGCTGGTGCTGGCCTGGCGGCGCGGCTGGCTGAAACGGCCCGGCATGCTCGCAGGCACCTTCTTTCTGGGCTACGGGCTGTCGCGGTTCTTTGTTGAGTTCTTCCGCCAGGCCGATGAGCAATTCGTCACCCCGGACAACCCGATGGGCCATGTGCTTCTGGGCATGACACAGGGTCAGCTTCTGTCGGTGCCGATGATCGTGGCGGGTATCCTGACGCTGATCTGGGCCAGGAAACGGGCAAAGGCATGAGCCTTGTCGAGCTTCTGAGCGCGCGCATCGCCGCTTCCGGGCCGATCTCGGTGGCTGACTATATGGCCGAGTGCCTGATGCACCCGGAGCATGGCTATTACAGCACCCGCGATCCGTTCGGGGCGGCGGGCGATTTCACCACCGCGCCAGAGATCAGCCAGATGTTTGGCGAGCTGATCGGGCTGGCGCTGGCGCAGAACTGGCTGGATCAGGGCGCGCCTGCCCCCTTCACCCTGGCCGAGCTTGGCCCCGGGCGCGGCACCCTGATGGGTGATATCCTGCGCGCCACCAAGGCCGTGCCGGGCTTTCATGCCGCCCTGCGCCTGCATCTGGTCGAGGCCTCGCCCACCCTGCGCGACAAGCAGCGGGCGACGCTGACGAGCTTTGACGTGATCCATTGCGACAGCGTGGATGATCTGCCCGACGCGCCATTGTTTCTGGTCGCCAATGAGTTTTTCGACGCCCTGCCGATCCGCCAGTTCATCCGGCAGGAGGGCGGCTGGCGCGAACGGCTGGTGGGGCTGGAGGGCGGCAAGCTCGCCTTTGGTTTCGGCGGATCAGACGCCCCCGCCGCGCTGACCCTGCGCGATGACGTGGCCGAGGGCGGGCTGGTCGAGATTTGCCCGGCCGCCCCGGCGATCATGGCCGCTATCGAGGCGCAGATTGCCGCCCATGGCGGTGTGGCGCTGATCGTGGATTATGGCGACTGGCGCTCGCTCGGGGACACGTTACAGGCCCTGCGCGCGCATCAGCCCGAAGACCCGCTGGCGCATCCCGGCGAGGCGGATTTGACCGCGCATGTGGATTTCGAAGCGCTGCGACTGGCCGCGCCCGGCCTTGCGGCCTCAGCCATGACCCCGCAGGGGGTGTTTCTGGAACGGCTCGGCATCACCGCCCGGGCGCAAGCGCTGGCTGGAAAACTGACCGGCGCGGCGCTGGAAAGCCACATTCAGGCCCATCGCCGCTTGACGCACCCCGAGGAAATGGGAACCCTGTTCAAAACCATCGCCTTCACCAAGATGGGCGCACCAATGCTGCCGGGATTGTAAGAATGGGTCTAGAGATCATCACCTCCGATGCGCTGGACGGCGTGACCCACGGGTTTTTCACCCGCAAGGGCGGCGCCTCGTCCGGGATCTATGCCGGGCTGAATTGCGGCAATGGCTCGGGCGATCAGAAAGACGCGGTGACGATGAACCGCGCGCGGGTGGCGGCGGCGATGGAGGTGGCACCCGAAAATCTGGTGACGGTGCATCAGACCCATTCGATCACGGCCCTGCCTGTGACCACAGCTTTTGCCGATCCACGTCCCGAGGCCGATGCGATGGTGACGGCAACCCCAGGTGTGGCGCTGGCAATTCTCACCGCCGATTGCGAGCCGGTGCTGTTTGCCGACCGCACAGCCGGGGTGATCGGTGCTGCCCATGCCGGGTGGAAAGGCGCGCTGGACGGAGTGCTGGAAGCCACGCTCGACGCAATGGAAGCCCTTGGCGCGAAACGCGAAAACACCCATGCCGTGATCGGGCCGACGATTTCGCAAGGCGCCTATGAGGTTGGCCCGGAATTCGTGGAACGCTTCGTCGATACCGACCACGACTATGGCCGGTTCTTTGCCGGGGGCGAAGGCGACCGGGCGCTGTTCGACCTGCCCGCCTTTGGCCTTTACCGGCTGCGCGAGGCGGGGATCGGCCATGCCGAATGGACCTGCCACTGCACCTATTCAGACCCGATGCGGTTCTATTCCTACCGCCGCTCGGTGCATCGCAAAGAGGCCGATTATGGGCGGCTGATCTCGGTGATCCGGCTCTGATCCTGCGCCGGGCGTTGTTTGCCGCCCGGCATCAATCACCCGCGCCCGGGCCGAATTTTGCACGAAAACCGCCCCGACCTTTCCCCGGCTCCGCCCTAGACCTGCCCCAATCCCTCGCCAAACAGGGATCAACGACCGAAAGGTCCGTGGGACAGAATAAAGGCAAGACCATGAGCAAGCGCCGCTGGATGAAAAAGGTGATCGAGACCGCGAAATCAGAGCCGATAAGGGCACCCTGGGCCCGCGGCAGCCAGCGCAAGGCCTGGAAAGACGCCGCCCGCACCCGCGCCAAGGCCGCGTAACCGAATTGAATACCTCGTGAAATGCCGTCCCTTCGGGGGCGGTATTTTCTTTTGGATCAGCGCCCATGCGACCGGTCATAGGGGTTGGGCATTGGCGCATTCCAATCCGCCAATGCGCCCGGTTCTGGGGCGAAGGTTTCGACCAGCAGCGGATGGCAAACGGCGGCGTCAGACGAATGTTCGGCCGAGCAATCGCCCCCGGGACAGGCCGAGAGCGCACCAATCAGATCAATCTCGGCGAAAAACTCAAGATAATCGCCGGGGCGCACCGGGCTGGCTTTCATGAAATATTGCCCGGTCTCGCGCAGAAAACCTGTGCACATGAAGACATTGAGCACGTCATGCACATGCGGTTCGGCCTCGATGAGGCTCACGCCCAGATGATCGGCCAGCGCCCGGGTCAGGTTGGAATGGCAGCAATGGTGATAGGGATCGTCTGACAAGAGGCAATGTGTATAGGGATCGCAACGCGTGCCGATCACGTCATGTACCGAGCCGCCATCGGCATCGAACCCGTACCAATCCAGCGTGTCGGCCACGATCGTGGCCATCGGGCGCAGATGCGGAAACGCGCTCCACATCCTGTCGCCGGAGGACAGATGGGTGCCATGCAGGGCGCGGGTTTTGCCGGAATAGAACCGCTCTGACAGATCATGCGCGTTCCACAGGTTCAGGTCGCCCACTTGCGGCCCATCAACCGAGGAGATGCGAAAGAAGCTGCCCGCCGGAACCTCAAACACCCCGGCCTCGCGCGGGGCCACCAGAACCGCCCCGCTTTGCCTGGCCCCTGCCCGCGCGGTGCGGTAGAGGGCCAGATTGGGCGCTGGCAGGGTTTCGGGCGGATAGGCCACCACCGGGCGGATCCCTCGGCGCGCTTCGGCATTGGCCGGGGCGGGAAATTCGGGCTGTTTTGGCTTCATGTTAACCAACCTCATCTAAGCAGGAATGCCACGGCCCGGGTTGGCGTCGCCTCGCACGACATTTCCCGGTTGCACCACCCGCGTCACTTGCTGATATGCACCGAGCCGGAGGCGAATACCATGCCTGCGCTATAGAACGGCACCCCGGGGAACACTCTGAAATGTGATCACTTCCGGCGTCTGAGCTGCGGCACGGCAATTGGCAAGCCCGGTTGGGCGGATTAGGATGAAAGAGAAGAGGAGGCACAATGGCGCCGTCAAAATTTGTGCAAGCAGCAACCGCTCTGCGCGTCGTTTCAGCGCTGCTGGGCCTCGTTGCTTTCTTCGGGCTATCGGCCTGTTCCTATCCGGTGCTTGGACCGAATTTCACCACCGAGGCGAAAACCCTGCAGGCCGAAACTTTTACCTGCTGCGCGGATCCCGAGAAATTCTACTTTGCCCCATTTGCCGAACTGGCGCTGGCGCTGGGTGAAGTCGTCGGCCCGGATGCGGCAACCGCTGCCTATGGCGAGTTTGAAGAAACGGAGTTTCCCGGCACCCTGACCGGCAAGACCGAGGCGCATGAAAAGATCCGCGCGCTGCTCAGGCCGCTGGACATCTTGGTGATCAGCAACAAATCCTACCAGCTTGGCCGCCTGATGCCCGGGCAGTTCAGCCATTCGATGATCTATATCGGCACCGAGGCCCAGTTGCGCGCGGCAGGCCTGTGGTCGCTGCCCGAGGTCGTGCCCTATCACGACCAGATCCGCGCGGGTAAAATCTTCATGGAATCGGCCACGCCGGATGTGCATCTGATGAGCACCGCCAAAGCCTTCGAGGTGGATCGGGTGGTGGCGATGCATCCGCATCTGACCGCGAAAGAGAAACGCGTGGCGATGGCACGGGTCATGGCCTCGATCGGATCGCCGTTCAATTACAGCATGGATCTGGACCCGAACAATCAGGAATTCGTCTGCACCGGGCTGATCAGTTACGCCATGCCCGGGCTGGACCTGACCCAGCGCCGGATCTATGCACGTAGCACGATCTTGCCGGATGATGTGGCCTCGCAGGCCATCCGGGGTGACAAGCTAAACCTGATCACCTATGTGATCGGCACCGATGAGGGCTATACGCCACGCAGCACATTTGCCCTCATGGTTGATCTGGCCGCCTACTGGGGCGTGCCGCACAATCGTCCATGAAGGAACACAGATGATCCGTACCGCCTTTCTCGCCGCGCTGGCAGCGCTCGGCCTGCTTTCAGCTTGCGCCCCGGCGGTGGATCCGACCTTCAAGGGGCTCGCTCCCGACACCGACCCGAAGACATTTACCTGCTGCGCCAATCCCGAACGCATCCCGGCCCCGATTGCCAAGATCGGCTTCGACCTGTCGCCGGCCTTCTCACCGCTGGTCTCGGCCGCGCCGATCCGTCAGGGCTATCTGACCGCCGCCCCCGATGCCTGGTCCTACCTGCTGGAGCAGGCCCGTCCGCTGGATATCCTGCTGACCTCGGGCAAGAACTGGATCCCCGGTCAGGTGATCACCGGGCGCTTTACCCATTCCGCCGTCTATCTGGGCACCGAAGCGCAGTTGACCGCGCTGGGGCTTTGGAACGATCCGCTGATCGTGCCGCATCAGGATGAGATCCGCGCCGGGAATATCATTATCGAAGGGGTCAGCGGCGGTGCTAAACTGAACGATGCCCCGCATATTTTCGATACCGACGGCGCCCTGATGGTGCGGCCAAAGCTGGCGAACAATTCCGCCCGACGCAAGGCGGTGAAACGGTTGTTTTCCCGGCTGGGCGTGCCCTTCGATTACACCTTCGATGTGTCGACCTGTGGTCAGCTCGCCTGTACCGAAATGGTGGCGCAATCCATGCCGCAGGTCGGGTTTCTGGTCCGCAAGGCCTATGACTATCTGGTGCTGATGCCCGACGATATTGCCGCGCAATCCATTCGCGGTGAAAACCTGCGCGTGGTCGCCTATGCCCGCGGCACCGCCGAGGGCTGGACCAAGGGCAGCAAGTTTGATGCGATGCAGGACATTGCCGCAAGCTGGGGACCGGTGCCGCAAGACGCGCCGAAGCCGGTGCTGCAACGCACCAGCGACAAAGGCGTGGCCGGGATGTGCACGCCGCCGGACGGGATCGCGAGCTGAGCCTCAGCCCGCCGGACTCAGTTCACCCGACTCAGCCAGCCGGGCGCAGTGCGATATTGTCGATCAGCCGGACCGGGCCAAGGAAAGCCGCCGCCAGCAGCCGCGCCGGGCGGTCGAGCGCCGTGAGCGGGGCCAGCCCGTCTTCGGCCCGCAACTCAAGATAATCCACCGCGATAAAGCCCGCCGCCACGATGGCGCGCTCGGCCTCGGCCAAAGCCTCATCCACCGGCCTGCCCGCCCTCAGGGCGTCGGCCGCTTTCAGCATTTCGCGGTTGAGCACCGGAGCAATGGCGCGATCTTCTACCGAAAGCCTTGCATTGCGCGACGACAGCGCCAGCCCGTCGGCCTCACGGACCGTGGGACAACCGATGATCTCGATGGTCAGGTCGAGATCGCGCACCAGCCGCCGAACCACCTGTAGCTGCTGAAAATCCTTCTCCCCGAAAAAGGCCAGATCGGCCTGCGTTTGGGTGAAGATCTTCGTCACCACCGTGGCGACGCCATCGAAATGGCCCGGACGATGCGCACCGCACAGCCCTTCGCTGACGCCCGTGACTGAAATCGTGGTGGCAAAGCCGTCGGGATAAACCTCTTCGACATTGGGGGCATAGAGCAGATCAACGCCTGCCGCCTCAAGCACGGCAGCATCCTCTTTCAGGTCGCGCGGATATTTCGCGAGGTCTTCCTTGTTGTCGAACTGGGTCGGGTTCACGAACAGCCAGACCACCACCTTGTCGGCTCCGGCTTTTGCCGTCTCGACAAGGCTCAGATGCCCCTCATGCAGCGCGCCCATGGTCGGCACCACGGCAACGCGTGCGCCCGCAGCGGCCCAGTCTGCGCGGGTGCTGCGCATCTCGGCCAGAGTATGAATGATCTTCATTTCCCGTTGGTCTCGTCGGCAAAAACATGTTCGGGGGTCGGAAAGGTCCGGGCGCGAACCTCGGCGGCGAAGGCGGCGATGGCCTCGTCGGTCAGGGCGCCCAGCTCGGCATAGCGTTTCACGAATTTCGGCTTGAACCCGGTGAAGATGCCTAGAATGTCATCGACCACCAGCACCTGCCCATCGCAATGCACCGAGCCGCCAATGCCGATGGTGGGAATATCAATCGCGTCGGTGATCTGGTCGGCCAGCACTTCCGGCACCTTTTCCAGCACCACCGAAAACGCCCCGGCCTCGGCCACGGCTTTTGCGTCTTCCAGCACACGGGTGCGGTCGGCACCCCTACCTTGCACCTTGTAGCCGCCAAAGGTGTTGATGGATTGCGGGGTCAGCCCGACATGGGCCATCACCGGAATAGACCGCTGGGTCAGAAAGCGGATCGTCTCGGCCATGGCCACGCCGCCTTCCAGCTTGACCGCCGCAGCGCCGGTTTCAGCGATGATCCGGGCGGCGTTGCGGAACGCCTGTTCGGGGCTTTCCTCGTAGGACCCAAAGGGCATGTCGATCACGATCAGCGCATTTTTGCTGCCGCGCGCCACGGCCTGACCGTGCAGAATCATCATCTCCATGGTCACGCCCAGCGTCGAGGGCAGCCCATGCAGAACCATGCCCACGCTGTCGCCCACCAGAACGACATCGCAATGGCGATCGACCTGCTCGGCCATCGGGGTGGTATAGGCGGTCAGGCACACGATCGGCGTGCCGCCTTTACGGGCGCGAATATCGGAAGGCGTAAGGGCCTTCTGGGGTGCGGATGCGCTCATCATGTCCTCCAACTGACACGTCGGCTGGGAGCCAGCAATAGGCTGCTGCGGCGCAGAAATCCACCGGTTTTCGCACCTTTGCCCGGTGCAGTGCCGCCGCGTTCTGCTGGCCCGTGGTTCACGTAAGCGTGCGAAGGGCCTTGATTCAAGTCATGTGCAACGGCGTGCGCGGCGGGCAAGCTCATGGAGTAATCAGTATCGCGGAGCCGTCATGCCCGAACAAAAAGACCTTCTTCCATCGCTCGCCCCCGACGCCCTTGCAAGGCGTTGCGATCCGGCCAGCCTGCCCTTCGCCGTCACCACCGAACTGGGCGATGAGGACGGGCTGATCGGCCAGAGCCGCGCGGTCGATGCGATCCGGCTGTCGGCCACGATTTCGCATCGCGATTTCAACCTCTTCGTGGTGGGGCCAGAGGGCACCGGGCGGCACAGCGCGGTGCGGCATCTTTTGAAAGAACAGGCCGAAACCCGCGAAACCCCTTCGGACTGGGTCTATGTGAACAATTTCGAGGCCGGGCATAAGCCGCGCGCCCTGAAACTGCCGCAAGGCGTCGGCCCGAAGCTGCGCGCAGCGATGGAGGCGGTGATCGACGACCTCGCCACCGATATTCCCTCGCTGTTCGAAAGCGAGGAATACCAGTCTGAGCGGCGGGTGATCGAACAGGAATTCAGCGAACAGCAGGAAGCGGCAATGGCCGAGTTCGGCGACCGGATCAGGGCCGAGAACGTAGCCATGGTGCGCACGCCGATGGGCTATATGCTGACCGCGGTGCGCGACGGTAAGCTGGTGAACAGCGAGGAATACGACAAGCTGCCAGAGAAAGAGCGCGACGAGATCGACGCGAAAATCGCGCGCTTTCAGGAAGAGCTGGCCGTGGTGCTGCGCCAAGCCCCGGTGCTGGACCGCGAGCGGCGCAAGGCGGTGGAAGAGCTGAACGCGGCGATGGCCGAACATCTGGTCTCGGAGCGTTTTGAGGCGCTTGACGATGATTTGTTTGCCATTCAGCCGGTGGCCGATTTCCTCAACGAGGTGCATGCCGACATCATCGCCAGCGCCGATCTGTTCATTCAGGTGGCGGCGCAGAAGGGCGATGGCCCCTTCCCCGATATGGTCGGCAAGATGCACCGCCAGCCGGTCTTTGCCCGCTATATGGTGAATGTGCTGGTGTCTTGCGATCCCGAAACCGAACAGGGCGCGCCGGTGGTGTTCGAGGAACTCCCCACGCTCGACCGGCTGACCGGCCGGATCGATCACGTGAGCCAAATGGGATCGCTCACCACCAATTTCACCATGATCAAGCCGGGGGCGCTGCATCGGGCCAATGGCGGCTATCTGGTGCTGGATGCGCGGCGGTTGCTGACCGAGCCCTATGCCTGGGACGCGCTGAAACGCTCGATCGAGGCCGGGCGCATCACCATCACCTCGCTGGCCGAGCGGTTGAGCCTTGTCTCGACCACGGCGCTGGAACCCGACCCGATTCCGCTGGATGTGCGGGTGGTGCTGATCGGCGACCGGATGCTGCACGCGCTGCTGGTCATGGCCGATCCGGATTTCGGCGAGCTGTTCAAGGTGCAGGCGGATTTCGAGGAAAGCACCGAACGCAGCGCGGAAACCATGGCGCTCTATGCCAGGCTGGTTGGCTCTTTCGCCGCGCGCGAGGGGCTGAAGCCGATGAGTGCCGCCGGGGTGGCCCGGCTGATCGACGAGGCCACGCGGCTGGCCGAGGACAGCAAGAAATTCTCGCTGCGCCTCGGCACCCTGACCGACCTGATGCGCGAGGCCGAGCATTACGCCATAGGGCGCAGTGCCGAGGTGATCGACGCCGAAGATATCGAACACACCTTGCGCGAAAAAGACCGCCGCGCCTCGCGTATCCGCGACCGGATGAAAGAGGCGGTGACGCGCAACACCATCCTGATCGACACCGACGGCGCCAAGGTGGGCCAGATCAACGGGTTGTCTGTGATCGGGCTGGGAAATTACGCCTTTGGCCGCCCGTCGCGGATCACCGCGCGGGTGCGGATGGGGGCAGGCAAGCTGATCGACATCGAGCGCGAGGTCGAGCTGGGCGGGCCGCTGCACTCCAAGGGGGTGATGATCCTGTCGGGCTATCTGACCGCCACCTATGCGCTCGACGTGCCATTCTCGCTGCATGCCAGTCTGGTCTTTGAGCAGAGCTATGGCGGGGTGGATGGCGATAGCGCCTCGTCGGCTGAGCTTTATGCGCTCTTGTCGGCGCTGTCCGATCTGCCGCTGGATCAGAGCTTTGCCGTCACCGGTTCGGTCAACCAGCTGGGCGAAGTGCAGGCGATTGGCGGGGTGAACGAAAAGATCGAAGGCTTCTTTGAAACCTGCGAGGCGCGCGGCCTGACCGGCAAACAGGGCGTGCTGATCCCGGCGGCGAATGTCGAGCATCTGATGCTGCGTGACAACGTGATCGAGGCCGCCCGTGCTGGAAAATTCCACATCATCCCGGTGCGCCATATTGACGAAGGCATCGCGCTCTTGACCGGCAAGCCCGCCGGGAAACGCGGCAAGAAAGGCAGCTTCACCCGGGGCAGCGTGAATGCGCGGGTCGAAGCCACCCTGCGCCGCTATGCCGAACAACGGCGCGACTTTGGCAAAATGCTCAATGGCGCGAACGGGGGGGCGGCGAAATGAAACCGGCGCAGGTGATACGGCGCCGGGTGCTGATCGGAGCCAGTTCCTATGCCGATGCGCGGGCCGGGTTGCATCTGGCCGATGTGATGGCCGATATGCTGGCCGAAAGCATCGGCGGGCTGATGCTGGAAGAAGAGCATGTGACAGAGTTGATCGCACGCCCCGGACAACGGGTGGTGTCGCGCCGTGGCCAGCTGATCCCGGCCCCGAGCCGCGAAGAGCTGGCAGCCCTGCATGACCGCGACGAACGCGCCTTTCGCGCCGCGCTGGCAGCCCTGAGCAAAGCCCGCGCGCTGCATTATTCCTTTGAGCGGAGACAGGGCGAGCTGGTGGCCGGGCTGCTCAATGTGGCGGAAAACTGGGATATGCTGGTGATCGGCCATGGCGATGGTCACCTAACCCCCAGCACAAGGGGCCGCGTGGTGCTGATCGCCCCGCCTGAGGGAGCAACCAGCGAGGCCGCAGCACTGGCCGCAAGGCTGGCACAAGGGCTGCGCGCCCATCTGGTCACCGGCTATCCTGCCGACGGCAGTGCCGCGCCGCATGCGCCGGATTTTCGCTGGCAAAACCTGCCCGAGCTTATGCACCGGATCGCACGGCTCAGCGCCGATGCAGTTGTGCTGGATCTGGCCGCCGGGCCGATCAGCAGCAGCGACGCCCTGCGCGCGCTGGTCGATGCCGCCCGCTGCCCGGTTCTGGTGCTGGGGGCTGCGAATGCGCCTGAGGAGAGCGACTAAGAGGAAATTGGCGCGGTCAGCCCGCGCTGCCCGCGATGAAATAGCGTGCGATCCCATAGACATAGAGCGCTGAGAACAGGATGTTGATATATTTGAGCTGCCGCTCGGTATGCAGCCAGCCCATATAGATCCAGATCAGGCAGAACGGCAGACCAAGGAACAAGTTCAGCGGGTAGAGGTTCTGCACGATGGCGATGGTCGACAGCACCCCAAGGCCGAGCGCGAACCATTTCAGCTCTTGTTCCCAGGCCGCAAGGCCCCCTTCGCGCACACGCACACGTTCCCGCATCGACGGGCTCCTATTTTTGGGTCTGTCAGAATAGCGGGCGGTAATTGCCCTTGCGACACCCTGCCACAAATCGGCGCAGCGATCCAGCTTAGCGTTTCTCGCCAAAGAAATCCTTGAGCAGGCGCTCGGCCTCGTCCGCCGCGATACCGTCATAGACCTCGGGCACGTGGTGGCATTGGGCATGGGCAAAGATCCGGGCGCCATGGGCGGTGCCACCGGATTTGGGATCGGCAGCGCCGTAATAGAGCCGCCGGATGCGGGCAAAGCTGATCGCGGCGGCGCACATCGGGCAGGGTTCCAGCGTGACGTAAAGATCGTGCCCGGTCAGCCGTTCAGAGCCGAGCGCGGCACAGGCGGCGCGGATCACCAGCATTTCAGCATGTGCGGTGGGATCGGCCAGCTCGCGGGTGCGATTGCCCGCCCGCGCCACCACCTGCCCTTCGGGGTTTACCAGAACCGCGCCCACCGGCACCTCGCCGCGCGCGGCGGCGGCCCGCGCCTCGTCCAGCGCAACGTCCATATAAGAGGTAAAACGGCTCATGCCCCCTCATGCCGCGCCAGCGCGCGCTGGACAAGCCCCCGGCGCGGCCCTAGGGAGAAGCATGAGCACCGAGACCCCCAAAGGCGAACGCATCGCCAAGTTTTTGTCGCGCGCAGGCGTGGCCAGCCGCCGGGAAGCCGAGCGGATGATCGAAGCCGGCCGCGTGGCAGTAAATGGCAAGGTAATCGACAGCCCGGCGCTGAATATCACCGAGAAGGACAAGGTCTCGGTCGATGAGGTCGAACTGGGCGCACCGGAGCCTGCGCGCCTGTGGCTCTATCACAAGCCTGCGGGCCTGGTGACCACCGCGCGCGACGAAAAGGGCCGCGAAACGGTGTTCGACAATCTGCCCGAGGATATGCCCCGGGTGATGAGCGTCGGACGGCTCGACATCAACTCCGAGGGGCTTCTGCTTCTGACCAATGATGGCGGGATCAAGCGCAAGCTCGAACTGCCCTCGACCGGCTGGCTGCGCAAATACCGGGTGCGGGTCAAAGGCAGCCCCAGCGAAGACAGCCTTTCGACGCTGCGCAAAGGCATCGTGATCGACGGCGAACGCTTTCAGCCGATGACCGTGACCTTTGATCGCCAGCAGGGCGCCAATGCCTGGCTGACCATCGGGCTGCGCGAAGGCAAGAACCGCGAGATCCGCCGCGCGATGGAAGCCGTAGGCGTGTCGGTGAACCGGCTGCTGCGCATCAGCTACGGCCCGTTCCGTCTGGGCGAGCTGAAAGCTGGCGAAGTGGAAGAAGTCCGCGCCAAGGTGCTGCGCGACCAGCTGGGCATGGACCCGAACGCGGACGAGGAAAAGGTCGGCACGGCAAAGAAAAAGCCTGTGCGCCGCACCCGCCCGGCCCCGAAGCCGCCGCGCCAAAGCCCGCCAAAGCGACGCTAAGACCGCGCCCCCACACGCGGGGTTCCGCGCGAAGGTAAATTCCCCCTGAAATTCTCTGGCACGCTTTGCGTGTGCAGCCTATATCTGTGATGCATTGGGAATTTCACCCCGGGGGAGCGTGACTGTGTCAGATAGCGGCCTTCAGAAACTGGCCTTTTTCCTGCTTCTGGCGCTGATCCTCTACGTCTCGGTGACCGGGGGAGGTGCGTGATGGCGCAGCGTTTTGGTGGTGAGTTCTCTCCCGACGGCAAATCCGATCAGCCCGCAGATCAACCGACCGCGCCGAAAAGCCCCTATGAGGGGCAGGTGCGCAGCCGAGCTGGCGGGCGGGTGAATTTCCTGTTTCTGGCCCCCCTGCCGCTGGCCCTATCGGCGTTTTTCGGTGACACCACGCAGCTTGCCCTGCGGCTTGCGGGCTTTGGCTTGCTGATCCTCGCCGCCTGGCTGACCCGCGAGGGCATTCTGGCGCAGGAAGCCTATGAGGCGCGCAAGATCGCCCGCCGCCCGGCCATGCCGCGCAAGATCGCCGGATCGCTGATCACCGGGCTTGGGCTGGGGCTGGCGGGGCTGTCCGGTGGCAGCTTGCTGAACGCGCTGATCTTTGCGGTGCTGGGGGCTGCGCTTCACAGCTTTGCCTTCGGGCTTGATCCTTTGAAGAACAAAGGGATGGAAGGCATCGACGAGTTCCAGACCGACCGGGTGGCGCGGGCCGTGGGCGAGGCCGAAGCCTATCTGACCGGGATGAAGGATGCGATATTGCGGGCCCGCGACCGCGAGCTGGACCGCCGGGTCGAAAGCTTTCAGGCCACCGCGCGGGCGATGTTTCGTACCATCGAAAACGACCCCGGCGACCTGACCCGGGCGCGCAAATATCTGAGCGTCTATTTGATGGGGGCGCGCGATGCGACGATCAAATTCGCCGATATCTACGCGCAGGGCCGCGACGCGGGTGCACGAGCGGATTACGCGCGTTTGCTGGACGATCTGGAAGCCAATTTCACCGCCCAGACGAAAAAGCTGCAATTGAACGACCGCAGCGATCTAAATGTTGAAATCGAGGTACTACGCGAACGTCTCGCCCGCGAAGGCGTGGTGCCCGCCACCGATGAGCCAAAGGAATTGATGCCATGACCGAGAGCGTTCGCACGCAGGCCGAACAGGCCCTGAAAGACATCGAAGCGGTCACCGCGACCATTCTGCCGGAACCCTCCACCGCGCTGGTGCCGCTGGAAGAGGCCGACGAAAGCCAAAGCGCCGAAATTCAAAAGCGCATGGCGGAAATCGAGATCGGCAACACCCAGTCGATCATCGAATTCGGATCGGCCGCGCAGAGCGAGCTGCAGGTGATCAGTCAGGAAATGCTGCAAGGCGTGCGCAACAAGGATGTCGGCCCGGCGGGCGACAGCCTGCGTTCGATCGTCACCACCATTCGCGGCTTCTCGGTGCAAGAGCTCGACATGCGCCGCGAGCGCAGTTTCTGGGAAAAGATCATGGGCAAGGCAGCCCCGGCGGCGAAATTCATGGCGCGCTATGAAGATGTGCAGGGCCAGATCGACAAGATCACCGACAACCTGCTGAAGCACGAACACACGCTGTTGAAAGACATCAAAGGCCTCGATCTGCTCTATGAAAAGACCCTCGATTTCTACGACGAGCTGGCGCTTTACATCTCGGCGGGCGAGGCCAAGCTGAAAGAGCTGGACGAGAAAACCATTCCCGCCAAGGAAAAAGAGGCCGAGGCGGCGGGCGACGACGAGGGCGTGCTGAAAGCGCAGGAGCTGCGCGATCTGCGCGCCGCGCGCGACGATCTGGAACGCCGGGCGCATGACCTCAAGCTCACCCGGCAGGTGACGATGCAAAGCCTGCCCTCGATCCGGCTGGTGCAGGAAAACGACAAGAGCCTGGTGACCAAGATCAACTCGACCATGGTCAACACCGTGCCGCTTTGGGAAACCCAGCTGGCGCAGGCGGTGACGATCCAGCGCTCGCAAAGTGCGGCGCAGGCGGTGAAAGAGGCCACCGATCTGACCAACGAGCTGTTGAAATCCAACGCCGCCAACCTGCGCGAAGCCAACAAGATGGTGCGCGAAGAGATGGAGCGCGGGGTGTTCGACATCGAGGCGATCAAGGCGGCTAATGCCGATCTTATCGCCACGATCGAGGAAAGCCTTGCGATTGCCGATGAGGGCAAGGCCAAACGCGCCGCCGCCGAAGAAGAACTGGTGAAGATGGAAGCCGAGCTGAAAAGCGCGCTGAGTGCGGCCAAATCCAAGGGCACCAGCCTTGGCCACGAGGTCGGCTCTGCGGTCGAGGGCGCCTGACCCGATGGCGTTGCGCCTTTCGCCCCTGCTTGGCCTCGCCCTGGCCGGAAGCATTCTGCTTTCCGGCTGCGATGCCGCGTTCAATCGGGGGCACGACGTTCCGGCCCCGCTATCGGATGAGGGGCTGATCATCGCACCCAGCAGTACGGCCAGCGCTGAACTGGCCGATTACTACGGCCGGGTGCAGGTCGGGCTTTTGCAACAGGGGCTGTTGCGCACTGATGGTGGCGGGCCCGATGCGCCCTTCGATGCCGATACGCTGGTGCGCGATTTCCTGCGCATCGCCCTTTATGAAGAATATGCCGATACCGGCACCCAGCTGATTGCCCGCCAGAATGCCAGCCGCCTGCACCGCTGGACCAAGCCGGTGACCCTGTCGGTGGAATTTGGCGCCTCGATTGATCCGGCCACCCGCACCCGCGACACCAATACGGTGATCGCGTTCGTGCATCGTTTGGCGCGCGTTTCCGGCCACCCGATCCAGTTCGTGCCCTCAGGCACCGGCAATTTCCGGGTGTTCTTCGTCAGTGAAGACGAGCGGCGCGCGCTGGGGCCACGGCTGAAACAGATCATGCCGAATATCTCGACCACCGCGATGAACACCGTGCTCAACCTGCCGCGCTCGACCTATTGCCTTGCCTTCGCCACCGATCCCGAGCTGGATGGCACCTATGATCAGGCGGTGGCGGTGATCCGGTCAGAGCATCCCGACCTCTTGCGCACCTCCTGCATCCATGAAGAGCTGACGCAGGGGCTTGGCCTGTCGAATGACAGCCCGCTGGCGCGGCCTTCGATCTTTAACGACGACGAAGAATTCGGCTTCCTCACCAAGCATGACGAGCTGCTGCTGAAAATGCTTTACGACCCGCGCCTGAAGCCCGGCATGGCCGAGCGCGAGGCGCGCCCCATTGTAGAACAGATCGCCGCCGAGCTGATGGGCGGCAACGTATAGGAGCGTAAAAATGGGCATTCTAGACTTTCTTTCCGGCCAGTTTATCGACGTTATTCACTGGGTCGACGATACCCGCGACACCATGGTCTGGCGGTTCGAGCGCGAAGGGCACGAGATCAAGTACGGCGCCAAGCTGACCGTGCGCGAAGGGCAATCGGCGGTGTTCGTGCATGAAGGCCAGCTGGCCGATGTGTTCACCCCCGGGCTTTACATGCTCGAAACCAACAACATGCCGATCCTGACCAGCCTGCAGCACTGGGATCACGGGTTTCAGTCACCGTTCAAAAGCGAAATCTATTTCATCAACACCACCCGTTTCACCAATCTGAAATGGGGCACGAAAAACCCGATCATGGCCCGCGATCCGGAATTCGGGCCGGTGCGGCTGCGCGCCTTTGGCACCTATGCGGTGCGGGTGACCGATCCCGGCAAATTCCTGACCGAGATCGTCGGCACCGATGGTGAATTCACCATGGACGAGATCAGCTTCCAGATCCGCAACGTGATCGTGCAGGCGTTCAGCCGCATCGTTGCAGGCTCTGGCATTCCGGTGCTCGACATGGCCGCCAATACCGATCAGCTGGGCAAGCTAGTGGCCGGGGAAATCACCAAAGTGGTGGCCGATTACGGGCTGGAAATCCCCGAATTCTACATCGAGAACATCTCGCTGCCCCCGGCGGTGGAAGAGGCGATGGACAAGCGCACCTCGATGGGGATCGTCGGCAATCTCGACAATTACATGAAGTTCAACGCCGCCGAGGCGATGGGCGCGGAAAACTCGGCCATGGCCAGCTCGATGGGCGCTGGCATGGGTGCTGCGATGGGGCTGGGCATGGCAGGTGCTGCTGGTCCCTGGGGCGCCGCCCCGGCGCAACCCGCTGCAGCACAACCCGCCCCGCCGCCGCCACCGCCGGTGGAAAAGGTCTGGCACATCGCTGAAAACGGCCAAACCACCGGGCCGTTCTCGCGTGCCACGATGGGCCAGAAAGTGGGCGCGGGCGAGGTCAGCCGCAGCACCCTGGTTTGGACCGCCGGTCAGGACGGCTGGAAACCCGCTGAAGACGTCACCGATCTGGCCACGCTCTTCACCGTGATGCCGCCGCCCCCGCCGCCCGCAGGCTGATCCCGATGCCCGCCACTGCCCCCGAGATCATCCGCCGTCTTGAAGACGTTCCGGATGCGAAAGACGCCAAGGCCGAAGCCATCGCGCTTGCCCTGATGGGGGTGGGCGCGCTGGAGGAAAGCTGGCTGGCGGAAAACGCGATCTGGGATCATGGCAGCGGCGCGGTCTCGGGCCGCGCGGCCATTCTGGCGGCGCGCAAGGCCCAGCCCCCGGCGGAGCGCATCCGGATCGAGCAGATCGTCACCGAAGGTCAGGCCGGGTCGGTGTCAGGGCGGATTACCCGCAAGGGCAAGACGCGGCTTTATTGCCACATGATCCGTTTCACCAATTCCTCGGCCAGCGAGATTGCCCAGCTTGTCAGTTTTGAACACCCCGGAGACAGCCGATGACCGATGAGTTCAGCGATGTGCCGCCCCCCGCCCCGGATGAAGAGCACCGCTTCCCCTGCCCGCAATGCGGCTCGGACCTGCGCTTTGACAGCGCTGGCGGCGAGCTGAGCTGCGATCACTGCGGCTATCAGGCCAGCATCGAAAACGGCACCAGCAAGAACGAGGCCACCCGCGAGCTTGATTTCCACGCCGCCCTCGACGCCCAGATTGATAGTGCCGAGATGGAAGAAACCCGGGTGACCTCCTGCCCGAGCTGCGGCGCGCAGGTCACGCTCGACGGCGCCACCCATGCCGCCGAATGCCCGTTCTGCGCCACCCCGGTAGTGGCCGATACCGGCGCGCATCGGCAGATCAAACCAAAGGCGCTGCTGCCCTTTGCGGTCGACGAGCGCAGTGCCCGCGAGGCGATGAGTAAATGGCTGGGACGGCTGTGGTTTGCCCCCAACGGCCTGAAGGAATACGCCCGCAAGGGCCGCAAGATGCAGGGTATCTACGTGCCCTACTGGACCTTCGACGCCGACACCAAATCGACCTATATCGGCGAGCGTGGTGAGGTTTATTACGTCACCCGCACCGTCACCCGGAACGGCAAACAGGAGCAGGTGCGCGAAGAACGGGTGCGCTGGTGGCCGAAATCGGGCCGGGTTGCGCGGTTTTTCGACGACATCCTGATCCTCGCCTCAAAAAGCCTGCCCGAGCGCTATACCAGCGCGCTGGAGCCGTGGGATCTGGCCGCGCTGGAACCCTATCAGCCGGAATACCTCGCGGGCTACAGCGCCGAGGGCTACACGGTTGAGCTGGACGAAGGCTATGACAAGGCGCGCGACGTGATGGACCGGCAGATCCGTCAGGACGTGACCCGCGACATCGGCGGCGACCGCCAGCGCATCCACAACATCAACACCAGCGTCAGCGATGTGACCTTCAAGCATATCCTGCTGCCGGTCTGGCTGGCCGCCTACAAGTTTCGCGGCAAGACCTATCGGTTTGTGGTCAACGGGCGCACCGGCAAGGTGAAGGGCGAACGGCCATGGTCGGTGTGGAAAATCGCGCTGGCCTCGATTGTGGTGGCGATCATCGCCGGCACCATCGCTTATTTCGTCTCGCAGAACCAATAGCACCCTGGCCCGGTCTGCGCATCGCCCTTGGGCGGCGCGGCCCCACCTGCGACCGGATGCCATATATCCTTGATTAACCACGGCCTTATTTTCTTGGCTCAAATAGGGGGTTCTGCCGCGTCTTGCCGGGCTCTTGGCAGAAATTCGTCATAATTTTATGCGTGACTGGCCTGCATGATACACGATCGCGACCTCACCCCGCGGCCCGAGGAAAGCGCCGCCATCGCAGGCTCCAGCCTTGAACAGGAAGAGCTGGCCCTGCGGCGCAGATTGCTGTTTCACCTCTTGCAGGATTTCGATTTCGACCAGCCGCGCTTTCGCTACGAGGCGATCAGCTCGCCGGTGCCGGGATCGGCGGCCCATGCTCCGGCGGGTCGGTTCTTTACCTGCTAGACCCCGCCCCCTCTCTGAAAAGACGATGCGCCCGATTGCTCCCGCGCCGCGCTCGGGGTATGGCGTTTGCGGTAACGTAGGAGGTCCCGATATGATCCTTTGCTGTGGTGAAGCCCTGATCGACATGCTGCCGCGTGAAACCGAGGCGGGCGAAAAAGCCTTTGCGCCCTATCCCGGCGGTGCGGTTTTCAACACCGCGATTGCGCTTGGGCGGCTGGGGACCGAGGCAGGATTTTTCTCGGGTCTGTCCACCGATCTGTTCGGCACGATCCTGACCGAGGCGCTGGCGGGGTCGAAGGTGACGTCGGATCTGGCGGTGCGCTCTGACCGGCCCACCACGCTGGCCTTTGTCACCCTGACCGATGGCCATGCCAAATATGCCTTCTACGACGAAAACACCGCCGGGCGGATGCTCATGCCTGACGATATTCCCGCCCTGCCTGACGATGTGACCGCGCTGTTTTTTGGCGGCATTTCCCTTGTCGGCGAGCCCTGCGGCGAGGCCTATGAGGCGCTGATGCTGCGCGAGGCGAGCACCCGGGTGACGATGATCGACCCGAACATCCGCCCCGGCTTCATCACCGACGAGGCCGCCTACAGGTCGCGGATCCATGCCATGCTCATCGCCGCCGACATCATCAAGGTCTCCGACGAAGACCTCGACTGGCTCGGCGTTGACGTGCAGGACCTGCTCGCCAGCGATACCAGCCTCGTCTGCATCACCGAGGGCGCGAAAGGCGTGCGGGCCTTCTGGCCGGGCGGCGAAACCTTTGTGCCCGCCAACAAGGTCGAGGTGGTCGATACCGTGGGTGCGGGCGACACGTTCAATGCCGGGCTGCTGGCCGGGCTGGACCGTTCGGGGCTGCTGACCAAAGACGGGCTTGCCAACCTCACCGCCGAGGCCGTGACCCCGGCCTTGACGCTCGGTGCGGCGGCAGCGGCGATCACCGTCAGCCGCGCCGGGGCCAACCCGCCCTGGGATCACGAGCTGTGAGAGCGCTGATCCAACGCGTCTCGCGGGCCGATGTGCGCGTCGATGGCGAGCTTCTGGGCGAGATCGGGCCGGGCCTGCTGATACTGGTCTGCGCCATGCAGGGCGACCGCCGCACCAATGCGCAAGCGCTGGCCGCCAAGATCGCCAAGCTCCGGATCTTCAAGGATGACGAGGGCAAGATGAACCGCTCGCTGCTCGATACCGGCGGCGCGGCTCTGGTGGTCAGCCAATTCACCCTGGCCGCCGATACCTCGCGCGGGAACCGCCCCGGCTTTTCCTCGGCGGCGGTCCCGGCAGAGGGCGAGCGGCTTTATGAATTCTTCGCCGAGCAGATGCGCGAGCAGGGGATCGAAACCGCGCAAGGCCGCTTTGGCGCCGATATGCAGGTGAGCCTGGTGAATGACGGGCCGGTGACCATCTGGATGGACGTCTAACCAGCCAAACCTCGGCCAAGGTTGGAAAAATCCTGCTTTCAACGAAAATCAGGGCCGAAACCGGCCCCGATTGTTGGAAAACATCAAAAGCGTCAGCTATCGCGTTCGAGGTCGAGCCGCGATTTCAGCACTTCCATCACCGCCCGGTCGGCATCGCTCCAATGGGCCTTGCGTGATTTGAACAGCGTTGCCTGCGAGCGGTGAACCGGCTCACAAGACAGCACCTTCAGATGGTTCGCGCGCAGGGTGTCGCCGGTCGAGGTGATATCGGCAATCGCCTCGGCGGTTTCGTTTTTCACCGTGCCCTCGGTCGCGCCCTGACTATCGACAAGCTGATAATCGGCCACGCCCTGCGCGGTCAGAAAATCGCGTACCAGACGGTGGTATTTCGTGGCGATGCGCAGACGAAACCCGTGCTTGGCCCGGAATGCCGCCGCCACCGCATCAAGATCGTCCAGCGTGGTGACATCGACCCAGCCCATCGGCACCGCGATCACCAGATCGGCATGACCAAAGCCCATCCGGGCCAGCTCTTTCACCTTGGTATCCCACAGGCCCAGCTTTTCGCGCACGAGGTCAGAGCCGGTGACGCCCAGATGAATGCGCCCCGCCGCCAGTTCGCGCGGGATCTCGCCCGCCGACAAGAGCACCAGTTCGATCCCGTCGATGCCTTCGACCGCGCCGGAATACTCCCGCTCCGAGCCGGTGCGTGCAAGCGTGATGCCATGCTGCCCGAACCAGTCGAAAGTCTTGTCCATCAAGCGCCCTTTGGAGGGCACGCCCAGCTTCACGCTCATTGCTGCCCCTCCCGGATCGCCATCACCAGTTCGGGGCGGATCACCCCGCCCACGGCCGGAATTTCACGCCCCTGCCCCAGCACGCGGGTCAGCGCATCATAGCGCCCGCCGGTGGCCACCGGGGGCAGATCGGGGCGACCTTCAGCAAAGAAGCCGAACACGAACCCATCGTAATATTCCATCGAAGTGCGCCCGTAGGAGCCTTCGAAATCAAGGGTTTCGAGGTCAATCCCGCGCGCCGCCAGAGCCTCGCCCCGGGCTGCAAACCGATCGACCGCCGGAACGATGGCGGGAATGTCGATGGCCAGATCGCGCAGATGTTCGATGATATGGGTCATCGTTTCGCGCAGGCCCATCAGATCGTCGAGCAGCTCCACCTCGATCTCGGGGATCGGCGGGGTTTCGGCATCTTCGCGCAGCGCCGCGATCCGGGCTTCGATCTCGCCCCGCGAACGCAGGCCGGTGAAGGGCGCGGAAATATCCAGCGGATCGGCCTTCGCCAGCAGCTCGGCCCGGCCCGCAGGTGCAGGCGCCCGACCGGCAAAACGATCCAGAAGCGCGCGAAACCGGCGTGGCCGCCAGAGGTGACGCAACAGCGCCGCCTTGCGTTTCTCGGTGGTGGAAAGCCCCTTCACCGCCGCGATGAGAATACCGATATCGCCGGTGGCGGCGCGCAGACCCAAAGGCGCCAGCGCCTCGGCCATCAGCGAAAACACCTCGGCATCCGCCGCCGCCGGATCGGTGCGGTCAAACAGCTCGTAGCCCACCTGAATATATTCCGACGGGCGGTGCGCGGCCTCTTCCTGCTTGCGAAACACTTCGCCCGCATAGGTGTAGCGCGCCGGATCGGCACCGTTGGCCATGTGCATCTGCACCACCGGCACAGTGAAATCGGGCCTGAGCATCGCCTCGCCCAACAGCGGATCGGCGGTCACATAGGCGCGGGCGCGAATATCTTCGCCGTAGAGGTCCAGCAGCACCTCGGCGGGTTGCAGGATCGGCGGGTCGACCGGCAAAGCGCCCTGCGCCTCGAAAAACGCCGAAAGCCGGGCGGCCTCGGCGCGGATCGCAAACTTGTCACTCATCGTAGACTGCCAGCATCTTTTGCACTTCCGCCACCAGATCGGCGCGCGCGACCTCGATCTGCGAGGGGCGTTCTTTCCACTCTTCAAGCGTGGCGTTTTCAGCAAGCTTTGCGCCCAGCACCAGATCCTTGATCTGCACCACGCCGCGCTCATGCTCTTCGCCGCCTTCGATCACCGCCACCGGCGAGAGGCGTTTATCGGCGTATTTCAACTGGTTGCCGAAGTTCTTGGGGTTGCCCAGATAGACCTCGGCACGGATCCCGGCGGCGCGCAACTCGCCCACCATCGCCTGATAATCGCCCATCCGGCCACGATCCATCACGGTGATCACAACCGGACCCTGGCTGGCCCCATCCATACGGCCTTTGGCGTGCAAGGCGGCCAGCAGCCGGTCGACCCCGATCGACACGCCCACAGCCGGCACCTTTTGCCCGGTGAAACGCGCCACGAGGTCGTCATAACGCCCGCCGCCCGCAACCGAACCGAATTGCCGCTTGCGACCCTTCTCGTCGAGGATTTCAAAGGTCAGCTCGGCCTCGAATACCGGCCCGGTGTAATAACCAAGCCCGCGCACGACAGAGGGGTCGATGACGATGCGGTCAGCGCCATAGCCTTGGGCTTCCAGCAGCGAGACCATCTCGGCCAGCTCGGCCACGCCCTCGGCCCCCACCGCGCTTTCGCCTACGGCAGCACTGAGATTGTCGAGCGTCGCGGCGTTGTCGGCACCCTTGGCGATCAGGAAGCGGATCACCGGCTCGGCCTGCTCATCCGTCAGGCCCACGCCGTCGATAAAGGCGCCAGAGGCATCAAGCCGCCCCTTGCCCAGAAGCTCACGCACCCCGGCCTCGCCAACCTTGTCAAACTTGTCGATGGTGCGCAGAACCGCCTCGCGGGTCTCGCCCTCGTCGACGCCCATCACCTCCAAGACACCGTTCAGCACCTTGCGGTTATTCATCCGCACCACGTAATCGCCGCGCGGCATTCCGACCGCTTCCAGCGCATCGGCGAGCATCGCGCAAACCTCGGCATCGGCGGCCATGGAAGCAGAGCCAACCGTATCGGCATCGCATTGGTAGAACTGGCGAAACCGGCCCGGCCCCGGCTTTTCGTTGCGCCAGACCGGCCCCATCGCATAGCGGCGATAGGGGGTGGGCAGATCGTTGCGGTGCTGGGCATAGACCCGGGCCAGCGGCGCGGTGAGATCGTAGCGCAGCGCCAGCCATTTATCGTCGTCTTCTTCCTGCCAGGCAAAGACACCATCATTCGGGCGGTCCACATCGGGCAGGAACTTGCCCAGCGCCTCGACCGTTTCGACGGCAGAGCTTTCCAGCGCATCGAAACCGTAGCGATGGTAAACCTTGGCGATCTGGTCGAGCATATGATTGCGCTCAGCCACTTCCGCGCCAAAATAGTCGCGGAAGCCCTTGGGGGTTTCGGCCTTGGGCCGAGGCTGCTTTTTCTCTTTCGCCATAGGTCGTCACCGTGGTTTGTTCGGGCGCGGTCTAGCCCACGGCGGCCCTTGGGGCAACAGGCTCAGTAGCGGACTTTGCAGATGTAATCGACATGCACTCAGCCACTGGGGCCTTCATAGGACCAGTCTTCGATATGATCCTGCACAATCACCTCGCGCCACGACCCGACCGGATCGGGGTTCATGGTGATCAGAAAGGTGCCGGGGTCGAGCTTGCCCAGCCGTTTCGCGCCGATATCCGGCCCGGCCTTCAGCGCCAGCCAATTATCGCCATTCGGGTCGAGATTGCAGGTCACATATTGTTCGCCGGAATAGGCCTGAGCGGCGAAGGCAAAGCAGGACAGGGCGGCGGCAAGGGCAAGAGGTTTCATCGGCGGTTCCTTTCGCAGTGGAGCCTCGCGCATCCCCCCGCGCCCTGCTATGACATGGCGCAAAGGAGCCCCCAATGGACGAACGTATAACCGCGCTGGAAGAACAGCTGGCCTATCTCACCCGGATGGTTGAGGAATTGTCGGATGTGATCGCGCGGCAGGACCGCGAGATTGACCGCATGGCGCGGCACCAGCAGATGCTGATGGAGCGTGAAGCGGCGCGTGAGCTGGAAACCGGCGGTTCGATCCCGCTGGCCGATCAGCGCCCCCCGCATTGGTAAACCCCACACAGGCGGATATGCACCGGGAACATGGCTCCCATGCAGCCCCTCCTCTTTGGTTGCACCGCCCGCCGGGAAGACGCAAAATGCCCCCTAAACCCGAGGAGCCCCTCCGGAGGAGATCCACATGACGCTCGTGATCGAGACCGTTCCCTGTCGATCCGACAATTACGCCTTTCTGGTGCATGACCGGAAATCCGGCGCAACAGCGCTGTTCGATGCCCCGGAAACGGCACCGATTCTGACCGAGCTGCAAAAGCACAACTGGCAGCTCACGCATATTTTCATCACCCATCATCATGGCGACCATATCGACGCGGTGCCTGATCTGGTGGCGGCCTTTCACCCCGAGGTGATCGGGGCGGCCCGCGATGCCCATCGCCTGCCCTCGCTCGATACCGCGGTTGAGCCGGGCGATGTCTACGACATGTGGGGCCGCGAGGTTCAGGTCTTCGATGCCGCCGGGCACACCACCGGGCATGTGGCCTATTACCTGCCGCGCCTTGGGGCGGTGTTCACCGGCGATAGCCTGATGGCCCTGGGCTGTGGGCGGCTGTTTGAAGGCACACCGGCGCAGATGTGGGAGACGCTCAGCCGTCTGGCCGCCCTGCCCGATGACACCATCGTCTGTTCGGGCCACGAATACACCGAGGCCAATGGCAGGTTCGCCGTGACCATCGAGCCGGAAAACCCCGCCCTGCGCAAACGGATCGAGCATACCGCCCGCGCCCGTGCGCTTGGCACGCCCACCGTGCCTTCGGCGCTGGCGCTGGAAAAGGCCACCAACCCGTTCCTGCGCGCGGGTTTGCCCGAGGTGAAGGCTGCTGTGAACATGGAAGCGGCGGCAGACGTGGATGTCTTCACCCATATCCGCGCCGCGAAAGACGCCTTCTAGGTGACGGGGTTCCTGCTTCTCGCCTTCATCTTCCTCGCCGCCGGGGTGGTCTCGGGGCCACTCGCCTCGCGCTTCGGCCTTGGCTCGGTGCTGGAGGCGCTCGGAAACCCAGCCTTTGCTGAGAAATCGCGCGCCGTCATGAGCGAATGGGAAAAGCAGCTGCGCGGGCGCTTTCACGCCCAGATCCCATCGAACGACGCGTGAAACTTGGCTTTCCGCCACGCTTTTGCATGCTAAGATGTGCCAAAAAACCGAGCAGTCACGAGTCGCCCGCAGAAAATTGACAATAAAAGCCTTGAAGCGGCGCCAATAAAACCGAACTTTAAAGATATCGGAACAGGGTAGGTATGGGACGGCACGTCTCTGCCCCCGAAACGCGAACGAGGAGAAAAAGATGCCCTCTTTTTCGAACACGCTGGAACAAGCAATTCACGCCGCGCTGGCCCATGCCAACGAACGGCGCCACGAGCTTGCCACGCTGGAGCATCTGCTGCTCGCCCTGCTCGACGAGCCGGATGCGGCCCGCGTGATGAAGGCGTGCAGCGTGGATCTTGTTGAGCTGCGTGAGGTTTTGCTGAAGTTCATCGACGAAGATCTGTCGACTCTGGAAACCAACATCGAAGGCTCCGAGGCGGTGCCGACGGCCGCCTTCCAGCGGGTGATCCAGCGCGCCGCGATCCATGTGCAAAGCTCGGGCCGCACTGAGGTGACGGGCGCCAATGTGCTGGTGGCGATCTTTGCCGAACGCGAATCGAATGCCGCCTATTTCCTGCAAGAGCAGGACATGACCCGCTATGACGCGGTGAATTTCATTGCTCATGGCGTGGCCAAGGATCCGGCTTTTGGCGAATCCCGCCCGATCACCGGCAGCCCCGAGTTTGATGACGACGCTGTTGAAGGCGACGCCGAGGATGGCGAGAACGATACCGCGCTGGCGAAATATTGCGTGAACCTCAACAACAAGGCCAAGAAGGGCGGGATTGATCCGCTGATCGGCCGCGAGGAAGAGGTGGAGCGCTGCATTCAGGTGCTGTGCCGCCGCCGCAAGAACAACCCGCTGCTGGTGGGCGATCCTGGCGTGGGCAAAACCGCCATCGCCGAAGGTCTGGCCTGGAAGATCATCGAAGGCGAAGTGCCGGAAGTGCTGTCGGAAACCACGATCTTTTCGCTCGACATGGGCGCGCTCTTGGCGGGCACCCGCTATCGCGGCGATTTCGAAGAGCGGCTGAAAGCGGTGGTGAACGAGCTGGAAGCGCATCCCGATGGGGTGCTGTTCATCGACGAGATCCATACGGTGATCGGCGCCGGGGCCACCTCGGGCGGCGCGATGGATGCCTCCAACCTGCTGAAACCTGCCCTGCAGGGCGGCAAGCTGCGCACCATGGGCTCGACCACCTATAAGGAATTCCGTCAGCATTTCGAAAAAGACCGCGCGCTTTCCCGCCGGTTCCAGAAGATCGACGTGAACGAGCCCTCGGTCGATGACACGGTGAAAATCCTGCGCGGCCTCAAGCCCTATTTCGAAGAGCATCACCACATCAAATACACCAACGAGGCGATCAAGGCGGCGGTGGAGCTTTCCTCGCGTTATATCAATGATCGCAAGCTGCCCGACAGCGCGATCGACGTGATCGACGAGGCGGGCGCGGCGCAGCATCTGGTGGTGGCCTCGAAACGCCGCAAGTCGATCGGGATCAAGGAAATCGAAGGGACCGTGGCCAAGATTGCCCGGATCCCGCCGAAGAGCGTCTCGAAAGACGATGCGCAAACCCTGCGCGACCTTGAGGCTTCGCTGAAACGCGTGGTCTTCGGGCAGGATGCGGCCATCGACGCGCTGAGCTCGGCGATCAAACTGGCCCGTGCGGGCCTGCGCGAGCCGGAAAAACCCATCGGCAACTACCTGTTTGCAGGGCCGACGGGCGTGGGCAAAACCGAGGTCGCCAAACAGCTCGCCGACAATCTGGGCGTGGAACTGCTGCGCTTTGACATGTCGGAATATATGGAGAAACACGCGGTCTCGCGTCTGATCGGCGCCCCGCCGGGCTATGTCGGCTTCGATCAGGGCGGGCTTCTGACCGATGGCGTTGACCAGCATCCGCATTGCGTGCTGCTGCTCGACGAGATCGAAAAGGCGCATCCGGATGTGTTCAACATCCTCTTGCAGGTGATGGACCATGGCGAACTGACCGACCATAACGGCCGCACGGTGAATTTCCGCAACGTGGTCTTGATCATGACCTCGAACGCGGGCGCTCAGGAACAGGCGAAAGAGGCCATCGGCTTTGGCCGCTCGCGCCGCGAGGGCGAAGACACCGCCGCCATCGAGCGCACCTTCAGCCCGGAATTCCGCAACCGTCTGGACGCGGTGATCACCTTTGCGCCGCTGGGCAAAGAGGTGATCCTGCAGGTGGTCGAGAAATTCGTGCTGCAGCTGGAGGCCCAACTTCTGGACCGTGGCGTCAGCATCGAGCTTACCCGCCCCGCCGCCGAATGGCTGGCCGACAAGGGCTATGACGATAAGATGGGCGCCCGCCCGCTGGCCCGCGTCATTCAGGAATATATCAAAAAGCCGCTCGCCGAAGAGCTGCTGTTTGGCAAACTGATGAAGGGCGGCAATGTGAAGGTTGGGGTGAAAGACGGCCAGATCGACCTGCGTGTCGACGAACCGAGCAAGCCCCAGCTCACCTCAAAGAAAAAACCGCCCCTGCTGACGGCCGACTAAGCCAAGCGCGAGGTAGGAATGAAAGGACCGGCTGAAAGGCCGGTCTTTTTGCGTTGGGGGGAGAAGGGCTGCGCATGAACGGCAGAAAGGTACAGAGGCGGAATTTGCAAAGTCTTGGTCGCGGCGCTTCAGCCATAGGCCTTTCCGGCCCAAAGCCGCCATTCAGCTGGCATGCGACTTATCGAATTTGGCGCTACCGAAATATCGCCAACTATTCCGTTCACCTCTTCGGTGATGATGCTTGGCTACAAGCCCTATGTAGGTCACTCTGGGCTCTGTCATTGAATCCGCTGCTTGATGTCGGAATGGCAGTTATCAAACGGCGAAAGCCACTTGACCGTCGCGATCAATTGGGGAACCCGTGCATTTGCAGGTCACGTTCTTTGGAGGGTTCCAATGATTAGGACAATCATCGCATTTGTGGCTGGCTTTGTTTTGGCAATCATCTTCATGTTCACCTCACCGGTTAATACCGCAAACTTTCAAGCGTTTCTCGGAGGGGGAGGTATCTCCAGCGTTGAAACCGTGTGTAGTGGGAAAAAACGTTGCGTTTTCGTTCGAACAGAAAGCCGACTAGGTATTAATGACCCTGCAGTTGTCACCATTTTCTCTTCGAACTGGGCTGCGCGCCATCCAAGTTACGTGTGGAGGCGAATCGAGTGTGATCCGGGTGCAGTGGTTTCGCTCGAATGGCATGATGATGTGGTAAGCGTCTCTCCGGCAGACGGGCGCTGCACTTCCCGAGGGGAAGGAGAATTCGGGTTCGCTTTTGAAATCTTAAATTTGTGAGGGATAATATGAACGTGCAGCGAACGTAGGACAGGTCATTGTAGCCGCAAACTCACGGTACCCCCCCTACGCCCCCTTCCAGCGCTTCAGCAGCCAGTACCACTGGCCCGGTGTGGCGAGGATGCGGGCCGAAAGGCTGTCGTTGAAGGCCTGGGTCATGGTCAGGGCATCGCTATGCGCAATCGGGGCTTCGAACTCGACCGCGAAGGTGCTGCCATCGCCGGTGCGGGTGCCGTAGGCGGGCACCATTGGCAGGTCGTATTTCAGCGCCAGTTGCGCCGCCGAAAGCGAGGTCAGCGCCGGATGGCCAAGGAACGGCAGCGGCTCACCCTCAGGGTATTTCTCGTCGAGCAGAATGGCGATGATGCCCCCGGCCCGCAGGTGCCGCACCAGCGCCTTGGTGCCGGAATGGCCGGTGGGCAGGATCGGCAAGCCCCCGGCCTCGATCCCGGCCAGAAGGCGGCGCTGGTAGTTGCGGTTGGTTTGCGGCCGATAAACCGCGCCACATTCCATGCCCCGCGCTTTCAGCACCGCACGCACGGCTTCCCATTGCCCGAAGTGGCCCGACACGATGATCGCGCCTTTGCCCGCCGCCTGAGCCTCTTCGAGGGCCGCCAGACCGGGGCCGGACACGCTGAACCGGTCCAGCCGGTGGCGAAACTCGGCGTTGTGATAAATCTCGAATAGGGTCTGGCCCATGTTGCGGCCCATATCGCGGCAGATCTCCATCCGCTCCCGGCGGGGCATGTCGGGATAGATGCGGCGCAGCTCGCGGTCGAAGCGCCAGCGCGCGGGTGGGAACCAGCGCATGACCAGCCCGACAGTGGTGCCAAGCGCACGCGACCGCAGGTCAAACCTGCGCCACCGCCACAGGGTCAGCGCAGACCAGAGCGGAAGATACCGGACATGATGCCAGGCGGATTTTACCGGACGGGAGATCATCGCCTCTATATGGTGGGATGCGCGGAAATATCCAAGCGCTGATTGCACCCGGCCTGCAGCGGGCGGAATTTGTCGCAGCGGGTGCAAGCCCGGCCATGTGCGGGCTTGATTGCCCCGGCGTTGCACCTATCCTGCCCCCTATGAGATTTCTCCGCCCCCTCACCGCCCTCGCCCTGATTGCCAGCCCGGCGCTGGCACGCGAGCCGTCGCTGGGCCTGCCGCTGGTCTGCCAATACGGGCAAAGCTGTTTCATCCAGCAATATGTCGATGCCGATCCGGGGCCAGGTGCGGCGGATTACACCTGCGGCACGCTGTCTTATGACGGCCATGACGGCACCGATTTCGCCCTGCCCTCGATGGCGGCGATGGAGGCGGGGGTAAAGGTTCTGGCCGCCGCCCCCGGCGTGGTGCGTGCCCTGCGCGATGGGATGCCCGATCTGGGCCGCAACGGCACCCCGCCGGAGCTGCTCGACGGCAAGGGCTGCGGCAATGGCGTGGTGGTCGATCACGGCGGCGGCTGGATGACGCAATATTGCCATATGAAACAGGGCTCGGTCGCGGTGAGCGAAGGCAGCCGCGTGGCCCTGGGCTCGCCCCTCGGGCTGGTGGGCTATTCCGGTAATACCGAATTTCCACATGTCGAGCTGGTGGTGCGCCACAACGGCACCGTGGTTGACCCGTTCAATCTGGATGGGATCAGCAGCTGCGAAGGCGGCGACAGCAGCGCCGACCAGCTCTGGTTCAAATCGCTGCCCTATCAGCCCGGCGGGCTGATCGCGTTGGGGATCGACAGCGCCCTGCCGAGCTATGACGCGGTGAAAGCCGGTACCGCCCGCCATCACCACCTGCCCACCGCCGCCCCGGCACTGGTGGGCTGGGCCTATCTTTACGGCGCGCGGGCGGGCGACATCGTCGACATCGCCGTGACCGCCCCCGACGGCACCGAGCTGATCCACCGCCAAGAGCGGATCGAAAAGACACAGGCGCAGCTGTTTCGCGCGGCGGGCAAAAAGGCGCAGGGGGGCGGCTGGGTTGCGGGAAACTGGCACGTGTCCGCCCGGCTGATCCGCGATGGCGCAGTGATCGACAGCCGCGACGCCACCGTGATGGTCGGCGGCTAGGCTATTTTTGTCTACTTTTCGGTGAGTTTCAGCTCGATCCGGCGGTTGGCGGCATAGGCTTCCTTGCTGTCGCCCGCCATCACGGGCTGGAATTCGCCAAAGCCGGTGGCGGCAAGCCGTTCCGGCGGGAAGCCCAGATCGCTGACCATGTAATGCACCACCGACAGGGCGCGCGCCGTGCTCAGCTCCCAGTTATCGGCATAGGGGCTGCCCGCGCCGAGCTTGGTTTTGTCGGTATGGCCATCGACCCGCAGCACCCAGTTGATGCCCGAGGGGATCTCGTCAGCCACGCCTGAGAGGATATTCACCACCCGCGCGATCTGCTCTTTGCCGCCTTCCGACAGGCTGGCCTTGCCCGGTGCAAACAGCACTTCCGACGAGAACACAAAGCGGTCGCCGACGATCCGCACGCCTTCGCGATTGCCCAAAAGGGTGCGCAGCTTGCCGAAGAACTCCGAGCGATAGCTTTCCAGATCCTGCGCCTTGGCCTCGGCGGCCTTGCGCGCGGCCTCTTCCAAATCGGCCCGGCGACGCTGTTCATCGACCACCTGCGCCAAAGCGGCGTTGAGCCGCGAGCCCAGAGATTCGATCTGCACCCGTGCCGCCTCGTCGCGGCTTTCCGAAGCGTCGAGCACCGCCTGCAATGAGCCAAGCTGGGTGCGCAGCGCCGCCATCTGCTGGTTCAGCGCCTCAACCTGCCGTTGGGCGTCGGCCGTAACGGCCTTCTGCTCGGCCAGGGTCTGATTGGCAGTGGCAAGCAACGTGGCCTGTTTCTCGGCCTCGCTCATCGCAGAGCTCTGGCCCTGTTCGGCGGCGAGCTTGGCAGCCAGCGCATCGGCGAGTTGCTGGCGCAGCTCCTCGGCTGTGCCGCTGGTCTGTTTCAGCGTATCGTTTTCCAGAAGGGCCGCCGCCAGCTGTTCGTTCAGCCCGTTCTTGGCCGCATTCGCTGCCGCCAGCAGGGTCAGCGTGTCTTCGGCCTTCTTGCGCTGTTCTTCGAGCGCCAGCGTCATCGCCGTCAGCTCGGCATCAGCATTTTTCAGCTTTTCGCGCAGGGCTTCGGCGGCGGCAGCATCGGCAAGGCGCTGCGCTTCTTCGTCGGAAAGCTGTGCTTGCGCATCTTTCAGGCGTTTGCGCAGCTCTTCTGCCGCCGCCGCTTCAGCCAGTTTCGCCGCTTCCGCATCGGTAAGCTGGCTTTGCAGATCGCCAACCTGCGCGGTGAGCGCCTGACCATTTGCATCGCTTGTTTCCAGCCGGGCCAGAGCAGCAGCCAGCGAGGTATCGCGCTCATCTACCTTGTTTTGCAGATCGGTGATCAGGGCTTGCAGGGCTTCGCGCCGGGCAGCGGCCAGACGCGCCGCCTCTTCCTGCGCGTCGATCTCGTCGCGTGCCTTGGCCAGCGCGAGGTTCAGCGCCTCCTGATCCGATATCAGCTTTTCTTGCGCAGTTTGCAGGTCATCAACCTGTGCGCTCAGCTTTTCGCCCTCGGCCAGCGCTGCATTCCGCTGGGACAGCAGCGAGGCGACCTGCGCCTCGAACGAGGTGATCTTGGCCGCGCTTTCGGCCAGCGCCTGCTCTTTCGTGGCAATCTGTGCGTTCAGCGTGGCGATGAGCGCCGATTGCGCCTCGGCGTCCGACCGGGCCTGATCGAGCGTTGCGCTCAGGGTTTCCACCTCGGTGTTCAGCCGCGTGGACCGGCTGCGTTCCAGCCCCAGCGCATCGGCCAATTGGGCCACCTGCGCCGACAGTTCGTCGAGCTTGCTGGCCTGCCCTGAGATCGTTTCTCGCAGCACGAATTGCACCACCATGAAGATGGTCAGCACGAACATCAGCACCATCAGAAGCGCCGTCATCGCATCGACAAAGCCGGGCCATATCGACCCGTTCATGCGTTGCGAACGGCGCGACAGAGCCATCTCAGCCCTTCCCGGCGTTGAGCTCGCGCAACGCCTTGGTCAGCGCGGCCAGATCGCCCCGGAGCTCGCTCAGGCTTTCCTGCCGCCCGGCCGCCATTTCCTCGAGAATGCGCAGAAGCTGCACGTCGATCGAGCGCAGCCGCATCCGGCTTTCGGCGTCGCCGTAAGCCCCGGTATCGTCTTCGCGTTTCTCAGCCAGCGCCGCGATCATGCGGTCCTGCCCGTCGGCGATGCGTTCCAGATAGGGAGTGCCATCTTCGCGGCGATTGGCATTGGAGATTTCGTTGGCCAGCCCATCAACGGCGCTGACGATCTGGCCCATCCGGCCATCCATCTGGGCATTGCGCGCATCGGCCTGCACAAAGGTTAGCCGCAGCGCTTCCAACTGCTCGGCCATATAGGCCAGCCACGGCGCAACCGCATCGCCCTCGCCATCGCCACTCGGCCCAAAGCCAAAGCGGGTGATCGACGACAGCCATTCTTCCAGCTCGCGGTAAAAGCGGTTCTGGCCATGGGTGGCGAACAGCTCCAAGAGCCCGATCACCAACGATCCGGCGAGGCCAAGCAGCGACGACGAGAACGCCGTGCCCATGCCGCCAAGCTGGCTTTCCAGCCCGGTCATCAGCCGGTTGAACACCTCGACGCCGCTATCGCCCTCGTTCGGGGCCAGCGAGCGGATGGTGTCGACAACCGCCGGAATGGTCGTGGCGAGCCCGTAGAACGTGCCCAGAAGACCAAGGAAAATCAGCAGGTTGGTGATGTAGCGGGTAATATCGCGTTCTTCGTCGATCCGGGTAGCCACCGAGTCGAGAATCGAGCGCGCCGAGGTCGTGCCGATCTGCATCTGCACGCCGCGTTCGCGCAGCATCCCGGCCATCGGCGCCAGAAGACGCGGCAGCCGGTCAACATTCACCGCCTCGGGCTGGCGCACATAGCCGCGCACCCAGGTTACCGAGCGCACGATCTGCCAGACCTGCCAGAGCGTGGCGATCAGGCCTGCCCCAAAAACGAAGAGGATGAAGGCGTTGAGGTAGATGTTCGACAGAAAGACCGGCATCACCTTGGGCAAGGCAAAGACCAGTCCGACGCTCACCAAAGCAAACGTCACCACGATCAGCAGTATCTGCCGCACGGGTTGGGTGAAAATTGGCTCGACCCCGCGATCCGGTTGGTCCATGGGGCGCCCCCGCCTCTCTTTTTTTCCTTGGCGGAAGGATAGGGGCAAGGCGCGTGGCCGACAAGGGTTAAGACATCACGATGAAATCGTGCGCACTTCCCGGGCCAGCCAGCTCAGTTCGTCGTCATCAATGCCCAGTTCGGCCAGATGACTTGCGGTATTGAACAGGTAGTCGCGGTTCGGCCCTTTGCCGCCATGGGCACGGGCGATGATCCGTGCCTGTTCATCGAGCGACAGCCCACTGACATATTGCACATGGTCCGGGTCGATCACATAGGTCACCGCCTCGACTACACGGCCATCGGCCAGCTCAACCGCCAACTGCTTTTCCAGATAGGCCGACGAGATCAGCTCGCGTTCGCGCAGGGCTTCCATGGTGGGCTCATGCGCGTCGGGGGCGACGCGAAAGGCCAGCCCGTTGCACTGCGCGTCCACCTGTTCATCCAGCGCCAGGACCAGCCCCGGCTCGGCCTCGCTGCCCCGGTGGTGGATCGACGACATGCAGAAGCTGCGAGCATAGCCGGGCAGCCGCGCCAGCGCGGTTTCGACATAGTCAAAGCCCGGATTCCACAACAGCGACCCGTAGCCGAATACCCAGAGATCGGTGTTGCTCATCCTGCTGGTCCTCGCGCGCCTGCCCCGATAGAAGCTTCTTACCTATCAGAGAGGCCCTCATGCGCAAGCTCACCTTCTTCCTCACCCTGCTCGTTCTCGCCGCCATTGGCTGGGGGGCCTATTGGTATATCGGCGCCCGGGCGATGGAGGGGGCCTATCGCGGCTGGCTGGACGACCGGCGCGCCGAAGGCTGGGTGGCCGAGGCCGAGGTAAAGACCGAGGGGATGCCCAACCGCTTTGACACCTCGTTCACCGGGCTGAAGCTTGCCGACCCCGTCACCGGCACCGGATGGTCGACCCCGCTGTTTCAGCTGTTTTCGCTCAGCTACAAGCCAAATCATGTGATCCTGTATTGGCCCGGCGAACAGCATGTGGCACTGCCCGATCAGGCCCTGACCGTGACCGCCGACAGTTTTCGCGGCTCAATGCAGGTTGCCCCGACACTGGCGCTGCCGCTCATCGAAACCGTGATCGCGATGAATAACTGGAACCTGACCTCGACCAAGGGCTGGGATGCCACGCTGGGCGATGGTCAGCTGGCCATGCGCCAGACCCCGGGGGCCGACCCGGCTGCACATCGCTACGATCTGGCGCTGACAGTGAACAACCTCGATCCTGGCCAAACCTTCCTCGCCCTTACCCGCGATATTTCCGGCCTGCCGCAGATGGTCGATGGCGTTCAGATCGAGGCCAGCGTCGATTTCGACCGTGATTGGGACCGGCGCGCGCTGGAAGAGCGCCGCCCGCAGCCCCGGCAGGTATCGCTGGATAAGTTCGAGGCGCAATGGGGCGGGCTGAAGCTCACCGGCACCGGCACGCTGGAGGTCGATGCGGCAGGTCAGCCCAGTGGCTCGCTGGACCTCAAGGCCACGCAATGGCGCGATATGCTGGCACTGGCCCGCGCCACCGGGGCGATCGGGCCGCAATATGATGCAGTGCTGACGCGCGGGCTGGAGCTGCTGGCGGCGCTGTCGGGCGACCCGGACGTGCTCGATCTGCCGCTCAGCTTCCAGAACGGTTTCAGCTTTCTCGGGCCGGTTCCGCTGGGGCCAGCGCCTATTATTGCCCTGCCCTGATCCGGTCGACGCCCTGAAACGACGCCCATTTTTCAAGCACTTGCCCAAATGCCGGGCCAGTGCGCCCAACAGAGTGGCTTGCCAGAACCGAATTTCTGCGGTTTTCTGATCAAAATAATTTCTCCGCCCTTCTACGCCGCATCGAAGGGATACGGGGCCAACAGGGTATCGCGGCGGGTAAACCCATGGATATCGCCTTTCTTCTGAACGGAGAGGCCGTGGAGCTATCAGGTGTCGATCCAACCCGGACGGCGCTTGATTGGCTGCGCGAAGAACGGGGGCTCGCGGGCACCAAAGAGGGCTGCAACGAGGGCGATTGCGGCGCCTGCACGGTGATGCTGCGCGACGAGGCGGGCAGCCGCGCGCTGAACGCCTGCCTGCTCTTTCTGCCGCAGCTTGACGGCAAGGCGCTGACCACCATCGAAGGGCTGGCCGCCCCCGATGGCAGCCTGCACCCAGTGCAGGACGCGATGATTGATCATCACGGCAGCCAATGCGGCTTTTGCACCCCCGGCATCGTGATGAGCCTCGCCGCCGGGCAGATCGCGGGAGAACAGGACGCCGAACGCCAGCTTGCCGGCAATCTTTGCCGCTGCACCGGCTATGCACCAATCCTGCGCGCTGCCGATGTGGCGCTGAAAAAGCCGGTGCCGAAATGGCTGCGTGAAGCCGACCCCGCCCCAGCCCCGCGCGCCGGGATGCCCGCCAGCACCGAAGAGCTGGCAACCTATCTGATGCTGCATCCCCATACCCGGATCATCGCCGGGGCCACCGATATTGGCCTCTGGGTCAACAAGCAGATGCGCGATCTGGGCGAGGTGGTGTTCATCAGCCAGATCGAAGACATGCGCCGGATCGAGACCGCGCCTTACATGATCCGCATCGGTGCGGCGGTCAGCATCGAGACGCTGCGTCTGGCGATGGAAGAGGTGCATCCGCACTTCGCCGCGATGCTGGCGCGCTTTGCCTCGGCGCAGGTGCGCAGCGCCGCCACGATTGGCGGCAATATTGCCAATGGCTCGCCGATCGGCGATACCCCACCGGCGCTGATCGCGCTGGGGGCCACGCTGCTTCTGCGCCGGGGCGAGGCCCAGCGCGAGATCCCGCTGGAAGAGTTTTTCCTCGATTACGGCAAGCAGGACCGCGCCCTTGGCGAATTTGTCGAGGCCATCACCCTGCCGCGCGACCCCGGCGCGCCGGATCGGCTGAAAGTCTACAAACTGTCGAAAAGGTTCGATCAGGATATTTCTGCGGTGCTGGGCGCCTTCAATATCGGCGTAAAAGACGGAAAAGTGACATCGGCCCGCATCGCTTTCGGCGGCATGGCGGGCATTCCCAAACGCGCCAAGGCGATGGAAGCGGCGCTGATCGGACAGGACTGGAACCGCGAGGTCGTCGACGCCGCGATGGCGAAAGCGGGTGAGGATTTCACCCCGCTTTCCGATATGCGGGCCAGTGCCAGCTACCGACTCGATGCCGCCGCCAACCTGCTTCTGCGCTATTGGCTGGAGGATCAGGGCGTGATCACCGCGGTTTCGGAGGTGGCGCCATGAGCCCGGAAAACACTCAGGCGGGTAAAGCCCTCCCCCACGATTCCGCGCCGCTCCATGTCACCGGCACCGCGCGCTATGTCGATGACATCCCGACGCCCGTGGGCTGCCTGCATCTGGCCTTTGGCCTATCGCCGGAAGCACGCGGGGTGATCACCGCTGCCGACCTGTCGGCAGTGCGCGCGGCCCCCGGCGTGGTCGCGGTCATGACCGCCGCCGATCTCGACCGGCCCGCCGACACCTCGCCCAGCGCCCATGACGAACCGCTCTTGGCGATGGGTGAAGTGCATTATCATGGCCAGCCGGTGTTTCTGGTCGCCGCCACCAGCCACCGCGCAGCGCGAGCGGCCGCCCGGCGGGCCAAGCTCACCATCGACCCGCGCCCGGCCGTGATCACCATTGATGAGGCGCTGGCGGCGAAAAGCTATTTCGAAACCGGCCCGGTGACTTGGACGCGCGGCGATGTTGAGGCGGCGCTGGATGCCGCCCCCGATCAGATCGAAGGCGAGATCGAGATCGGCGGGCAGGAGCATTTCTATCTCGAAGGTCAGGCGGCCCTCGCTTTGCCCGGCGAGGCGGGCGATGTGCTGGTGCACAGCTCCACCCAGCACCCGACCGAGATCCAGCACAAGGTGGCCGAAGCCTTGGGCCTGCCGATGAACGCGGTGCGGGTCGAGACCCGTCGGATGGGCGGCGGCTTTGGCGGCAAGGAAAGCCAAGGCACCGCGCTCGCCATTTCCTGCGCGATCATGGCGGCGAAAACCGGCCGCCCCTGCAAGATGCGCTATGACCGCGACGACGATATGGCGATCACCGGCAAGCGCCACGATTTCCGCATTCGCTACCGCGCCGGGATCGACGGCGAAGGCCGCCTGCTGGCTGTCGATTTCAGCCACTACACCCGCGCGGGCTGGAGCGCCGATCTGACCGCCCCGGTCGCCGACCGCGCCATGCTCCACGCCGACAATGCCTATTTCATCCCGGCGATGCGGATCACCAGCCATCGGCTGCGCACCAATACCACCTCGGCCACCGCCTTTCGCGGCTTTGGCGGGCCGCAGGGGGTGCTGGGCATCGAGCGGGTGATTGATCACGTCGCCCACCACCTCGGGCTGGATCCGCTCACCGTGCGCCAGCGCAATTTCTATGCCAGCGACGGCACGCAGGAAACGCATTACGGTCAGCTGGTTGAGGGCTTCGTGCTGCCCGAGATGGTCACCGCCCTGGCCGAAAGCGCAGGCTACGCCAAACGCCGCGCCGCCATTGCCGATTGGAACGCCAAGAATGCGGTGCTGAAAAAGGGCCTTGCCCTGACCCCGGTGAAATTCGGCATCAGCTTCACCCTCACCCATCTCAATCAGGCCGGCGCGCTGGTGCATGTCTATCAGGACGGCTCGATCCACCTCAATCACGGCGGCACCGAGATGGGGCAAGGGCTGAACCAGAAAGTCGCGCAGGTGGCGGCGAGCGTGTTTGGCGTCGGCACGGATCGGGTGAAGATCACCGCGACCGACACCGCGAAAGTGCCCAATACCTCGGCCACCGCCGCCTCGTCAGGATCAGACCTCAACGGCATGGCGGCTGAGATCGCCTGCACCGAGATCCGCAAACGAATGGCGCGGTTTCTGGCCGATAAAGCCGGGCTGAAGCCCCGCGCGGTGCAGTTTGAAGACGGCAAGGTGATCATCGGCAATCGCGAGCTGAGCTTCGCCGAGGCCGCGCTGGAATGCTATCTGGGCCGCGTCAGCCTCTCGGCGACCGGGTTCTACCAGACCCCGGATATCAGCTGGGATCGCGTTCAGGGCAAAGGCCGCCCGTTCTACTATTTCGCCCATGGCGCGGCGCTCACCGAAGTGGTGATCGACACGCTGACCGGCGAATACCGGCTGCTCCGTGCCGATATTCTGCACGATGTGGGCACCAGCCTGAACCCGGCGCTGGATATTGGCCAGATCGAGGGCGGATATATTCAGGGCGTCGGCTGGCTGACCACCGAAGAGCTGGTTTGGGATGCCAAAGGCCGCCTGACCACCCATGCACCCTCGACCTACAAGATCCCCACCGCCTCGGATGCGCCGGACATCTTCAATGTAGGGCTGTGGGAGGCGCCCAATCCTGTGCCCACGGTGTTTCGCTCGAAAGCGGTGGGCGAACCGCCCTTCATGCTGGGGATTTCGGCACTGATGGCGCTGTCGGACGCGGTGGCGGCTTGCGGCCCGGCCTATCCGGCGCTTGATGCGCCTGCCACCTTTGAACGGGTGCGGGCGGCGGTGAAACGGGGTGGGCAATGAGCCTTGACGCCAAAGCCCTTGCCCGCGCGCTCTCTGATTATGGCCCGCTGATCCGGGTGGTGGTGGCCGAAGAGCTGGGCTCGGCCCCGCGCGAAGTGGGCGCGGCAATGCTGGTTTGGCCCGACGGGCAAGAAGGCACCATCGGCGGCGGCGCGCTGGAATATGAGGCCGTGGCAACCGCGCGGGCAATGCTAACGGCGGGCAAGGAAAAACGCCTGTCACGCCACGCGCTTGGCCCCGATCCGGGGCAATGTTGCGGCGGCGCGGTGCGGCTGTTTTTCGAGCACTGGGCGGCGATGCCTGCCCTGCCCGATGTCGCCTTTGCCCGGCCAACTTCTGCCGGACCGGATGACATGCCGCTGGCCGTCCACCGCCTGATCGCCGCCGCGCGCGGTGCGGGGCAAGCCCCTGCCCCGCAACTGCTGGACGGCTGGTTTGTCGAACCCATGGCCGCGTCAAGCGTGCCGGTCTGGATCTGGGGCGCGGGTCATGTGGGGCGGGCACTGGTGGCCACGCTCGCACCGCTGCCCGATCTTGCGCTGACCTGGCTCGACACCGCGCCGGAGCGGTTCCCGGATGAGATTCCCGACGGCGTGACCATGCTTCCCGCCCCCGATCTGCCCGCCGCCATGCGCCTTGCCCCAGCAGCGGCGCATCACTTGGTGCTAACCTATTCGCACCGGCTCGACCTTGCGCTTTGCGATGCCGGGTTGCGCCATGGCTTTGCCAGTTTCGGCCTGATCGGCTCGGCAACGAAATGGGCACGCTTCTGCTCACGTCTTAGGCAGATGGGCCATGAGCGCGCAGGAATCGGGCGCATTGCCTGCCCGATTGGCGAAAAGTCCTTGGGAAAACATCCACAAGCCATTGCCGTAGGCGTTGCTCATACTCTACTCATGGAGCTGGCGAAAAAAGAGGCATCAGGCCCGACGCCGCAGGATTCGGGGGATGGGGATGACGCACGCGCTCTTGACGCTTGATGGGCTCACCAAGGCCTATCCGGGGGTCGTGGCCAACGATTCCGTGTCCTTTGCGATCAAACCGGGCGAGGTTCACGCGCTTCTGGGCGAGAACGGCGCGGGCAAATCCACGCTGGTGAAAACCATCTATGGGCTGGTGAAGCCCGATGCCGGGCAGATGATGCTGAACGGCGTGCCCTATGCCCCCGCCAATCCGCGTGCCGCGCGGGCCGCCGGGGTGGCGATGGTGTTTCAGCATTTCTCACTATTCGATGCGCTCGATGTGGCCGAGAATATCGCGCTGGGGATGGACAATCCGCCAAACCAGCGGGCGCTGGCGGGGCGCATCCGCGAGGTCAGCGAGGCCTATGGCCTGCCGCTCGATCCGGGTCGTCTGGTCGGCGAATTGTCGGCAGGCGAGCGCCAACGGGTCGAGATCATCCGCTGCCTTTTGCAAAACCCCAAGCTCTTGATCATGGACGAGCCGACCTCGGTGCTGACCCCGCAAGAGGTGGAAATTCTCTTTCACACCCTGCGCAAGCTGGCCGCCGAAGGCACCTCGATCCTTTATATCAGCCACAAGCTCGAAGAGATCCGCGCGCTGTGTGAAGATGCCACGGTGCTGCGTCTGGGCAAGGTGGTAGCCACCTGCGATCCGCGCGCGAGAACCGCGCGTGCTCTGGCCGAAATGATGGTGGGCACCGCGTTGCATACCCCCAGCCGCGAAGGCGGGGAAGCGGGTGAGGTGCTGCTGGAGGTCGCGGGTCTCAGCCTGCCCGCCCCGAACGAATTTGGCACGCCCCTGCGCAATATCAGCTTCAGCCTGCGTGCGGGCGAGGTGCTGGGCATTGGCGGCGTGGCCGGAAATGGTCAGGACGAGCTGCTGGCAGCACTATCGGGCGAACGCGCCACCCCTACGGGCATGATCCGGATGCGTGGCGAAGATATGGGCAAGCTGCGCCCCAATGCGCGCCGGGCCCGTGGTCTGCTCGCCGCACCAGAAGAGCGGCTGGGCCATGCCGCCGCCCCTGAGATGAGCCTGGTAGAAAACGCGCTTCTGACCGGCGATGTGCGCGAAGGGCTGACCTCGCGCGGGTTCATCCGCTGGCACAAGACCCGCGATTTCGCCAGCGCGATCATCGAACGCTATGATGTGCGCACGCCGGGGCCGGATGTGGCCGCCGGGGCGCTGTCGGGCGGCAACCTGCAGAAATTCGTGATCGGGCGGGAAATCCAGCAAAAGCCCGATGTCTTCGTGGTCAACCAGCCCACCTGGGGCGTCGATGCCTCTGCCGCCGCCGCCATCCGGCAGGCCATTCTCGATCTGTCCGCCGCCGGTGCCGGGGTGGTGGTGATTTCACAGGACCTCGACGAGCTGATGGAAATTTCCGACCATTTCACCGCCTTGAACGAGGGCCACCTGGCCCAGATCCGCCCCGCCAAGGGGCTGACGATTGAAGAGATCGGGCTGATGATGGGCGGCGCGCATGACATGGAAGAGGCCGACCTGAGCGAGATCTCGGAGGTTCTGCCATGAGGGTGCGGCTCGAAAAACGCCCCGCGCCGTCGCGCCTGCTGGCCGCGCTCACACCGATTTTCGCGGTGGTCGCCACGATGCTTGCGGGTGGGGTGATGTTCTGGCTGATCGGCGCCCATCCCGTTGAGGCGATCCGCACCATCTTCTGGGATCCGCTCTTTGGCGATTTCGCGGGCTATCTGCGCGGGCAATTGCTGGTCAAGGCCGGGCCGCTGATCCTGATCGCCATCGGGCTTTCGCTGGGCTTTCGCGCGGGTATCTGGAACATCGGCGCCGAAGGGCAATACATCATGGGCGCCATCGCCGGGGCGGCGGTGGGGTTGGCCTTCTACCCGACCGAAAGCCGCTGGATCTTTCCGCTGATGGTTCTCGCCGGGGCCTTTGGCGGCTGGGCCTGGGCGATGATCCCGGCGCTGTTGAAAATCCGGCTGGGCACCAATGAAATTCTGGTCTCGCTGATGCTGGTCTATGTGGCCGAAAACATCCTGTCTTCGGCGGCGACCGGCTTTCTGCGCAACCCCGAGGGCCATGGCTTTCCCGGCAGCCGCAATCTGGCGCGCGATTTCCCCGCCGCCTCCAACCCCGAGCTGATCCATGGCACCGGCATGCATTGGGGCGTGGTCGCGGCCTTTATTGCAGTGATCTTCGCCTATATCCTGATGACCCGCCACAAGATGGGCTTTGCCATCCGGCTGAGCGGCGAGGCCCCGCGCGCAGCACGATTTGCCGGTGTGTCGCCCAACCGGCTGACCCTGTTCAGCCTTGGCAGCGCCGGGGCGCTGGCCGGTCTGGCCGGTCTGTTCGAGGTGACGGGTCCCGCCGGGCAAATCTCGATTGATTTCAGCTCGGGCTACGGCTTCACCGCGATCATCGTGGCCTTTCTGGGCCGGTTGCATCCGGTCGGCATCCTGCTCGCGGGCCTGTTGATGGCACTCACCTATGTGGGCGGCGATCTGGCGCAAACCATGATCGCCATGCCCGCCGCAGCCATCCAGCTGTTTCAGGGGATGCTTCTGTTCTTCCTTCTGGCGATGGATGTGTTCGTCAATTACCGCGTCAAATTCATCGCGAGAGAGGTGGCCTGATGGATCTGGGACAGATCAACCCCATCCTGCTGGTGGCCTCGCTGATGGTCGCCTCGACGCCGATCCTGCTGGCCGCTCTGGGCGAGATGGTGGTCGAGAAATCCGGGATGCTCAATCTGGGCGTGGAAGGCATGATGATCACCGGCGCGGTGGTGGGCTTTGCGACTGCCGTAACCAGCGGCCACCCGGTGCTGGGGTTTTTCGCCGCCGCTGCAGCCGGGGCTGGGCTCAGCCTGATCTATGCCCTGCTCACCCTCTATCTGAAATCGAACCAGGTCGCCACCGGGCTGGGCCTGACGCTGTTCGGCCTTGGCCTGTCATCGCTGATCGGCAAGCAATTCGAGGGGATGCAGGCCCCCACGCTCGACAAGCTGCATCTGCCGCTTCTGTCCGATATCCCGGTGCTGGGGCCGATCCTGTTCCGGCATGACCCGATGGTCTATCTCTCGGTTCTTCTGGTGGCATTGGTCTGGGCCGGGCTGAAGATGAGCCGCGCCGGGCTAATACTGCGCGCGGTGGGCGAAAACCACGATGCCGCCCATGCACTGGGATACAAGGTGATCCGGGTGCGGCTGCTGGCAGTGCTGTTTGGCGGTGCCATGGCCGGGATCGGCGGCGCCTATATCAGCCTGGTGCGGGTGCCCCAATGGGTTGATGGGATGACCGCTGGCGCGGGCTGGATCGCCCTCGCTATCGTCGTCTTCGCCTCATGGCGGCCCTGGCGAGTGCTGCTTGGAGCCTATCTTTTCGGCGGGGTCACGGTGCTGCAACTGAACCTGCAAGCCGCCGGTGTGGCGATCCCGGTCGAATATCTGTCGATGTCGCCCTACCTTGTCACCATCCTCGTGCTGGTTATCATCTCGCTCAAAGGCAATCACGGCGCGCCGGGCTCGCTGGGGCGGATTTTCCATGCCTCCAGTTAAGCGGTGCCTGCAGGGGGTGAAGTTATGACCAAAGCCGAAATCATCGACATTCTCGACGGCACGCATGAGCGCCATGGCGGGCTTGTGGCCCATACCATCCATGCACTGACCTTCCTCTCGGCCATCGCCATCGCGGTAGAGACCGAGCCGGGCATTCCCCACATGGTTCAAAACTGGCTGTATCATTTCGAGGTGATGCTGATCGTGGTGTTCACCATCGAATACCTGCTGCGCCTCTATGCCTCGCCTCGCCCACTAACCTATGCGCTGAGCGGCTGGGGCCTTGTCGACCTTTTCGCCATCCTGCCCGCCATCGCCCTGCTCACGCCGGAATGGCAGGTGGTGCGGGCCTTCCGCCTTGTCCGGCTGTTCAAGCTGTTTCGCGGCTCGCATTCGCTGAACCGGCTGGCCACGGCGGTCAACAGCGTGCGCGGCGAGTTGTTGCTGTTTGGCGCGGGGGCGGCGGTGATGCTCTATGTCAGTGCGGTCGGGATCTACCTCTTTGAACACGACGCCCAGCCCGAGGTGTTCACCTCGATCATCACCAGCCTGTGGTGGGCCGTCGCCAGTTTCACCACGGTGGGCTATGGCGACATGGTGCCGATCACTGCCGGGGGGCGGCTGTTCACCGCTTTCGTTCTGTTTATCGGCCTTGGCATCATCGCGGTGCCAGCGGCCATTGTGACCACTGCGCTTCTGGAAGCCGAGACCAATATCCGCAAGCGCCGGACCTATCCAAAACCGAAACCTGAAGAAACCGAAGACGGAGAATAATATGAAGCTCTTCACAACCCTCGCGGCGGGTGCTGCCCTCGCCGTTGGCCTTGCCGGAATGGCCCAGGCCGAAGACACCACGAAAGTCGGCTTTGTCTATGTCGGCCCGGTCAACGATGGCGGCTGGTCGCAGCACCATCACGAAGCCGCCATAGAAATGGCCGCGCATTACGGCGACAAGGTCGAGCTGATCGAGCAAGCCAGCGTGCCGGAAGGTGCCGACGCCGAGCGGGTGCTGACCCAGATGGCGCTGTCGGGGGCCGACATCATCTTCACCACCTCGTTCGGCTACATGGATTCGACCATCGCCGCCGCCGAGAAATTCCCGAATGTGCGTTTCGAGCACGCCACCGGCTACAAGACCTCCGACAACGTGGGCGTCTATTCGGCACGGTTCTATGAAGGCCGCGCGGTCGAGGGCTATCTTGCAGGCAAGATGACCGAAACCAACAAGATCGCCTATATCGGCTCGTTCCCGATCCCGGAAGTGATCCGCGGCATCAACGCCTCGTATATCGAAGCCAAGAAGGTCAACCCCGACGTGCAGATGAGCGTGGTCTGGCTGTTCACCTGGTTCGACCCGCAAAAAGAAGCCGACGCCACCCAAGCGCTGATCGACCAGGGTGTCGACGTGATCATGCAGCACACCGACTCGACCGCGCCGCAGATCACCGCCAAGAAAGCCGGCAATGTCTACACCTTCGGTCAGGCAGCCGATATGGCCGAGTTTGGCCCGATGCCGCGCATCAGCTCGATCATCGACCTCTGGGCGCCCTATTACATCGACCGCGTGCAGGCGGCGATGGATGGCAGCTGGACCAGCGACAACACCTGGGATGGCATCGGCGCTGGCATGGTCGGCATCGGTGAAATTTCCGACGTGGTTCCGGCCGATGTAAAAGCGGGCGCTGAAGCGATGCGCGATTCCATCTCGGCGGGCGACTACACCCCGTTCACCGGCCCGCTGAACAAGCAGGACGGCACCCCGTGGCTGGCCGACGGCGAAGTGGCCGATGACGGTGCGCTTGCCGGGTTGAACTTCTATGTCGAAGGCCTGACCGGCGACATCCCGCAATAAGCGCGGCAATCATCTGAAATTAGGCACGGCCCCGCTTCGGCGGGGCCGTGTTTTTTGGGGCGCAAATATTTTGCGACGGAAGTTCTCATCTGCCGCGTTTCATCATCATGAACGAGTTGAGTTACCCAAGGAGACCTCAGATGAAACGCATTTCCACTCTTATGCTTTCCGCCGCTCTTGCCGCACTGACCGTGCCCGCGATTGCGCAGACCACCGCTCCCACCGCCACGCAGACCGCACCGGCGGCGGCTCCGGCCTTCGTTCCCGGCGAACAATTCATCGCCACTTGGGATAGCGATGGCGACGGCATCGTGACCCTTGACGAAGTGACCGCCCGCCGCGCCGATCTGTTCGAGAGCTTCGACAGCAACGAAGATGGGCAGCTCACCCAGGATGAACTGGCCGACATGACCGCGATGCGCGATGTGATGCGCGAAGGCATGGATCGCCCGACGATGGGCCGTGGCGGGATGCAGCCCGGCCAAGGCAATGCCCGTCGCGGGCATATGGGGCAGCAAGGCTGTGGCCAGCAACAGCAAGGTTGGGGCCAACAGCAGCCCGGTCGCGGCTTCAATCAGGGCTACGGCTACGGCCAACAGGGCCAGGGCATGATGCAGGGCCAAGGCCAGATGCAAGGTCAGGGCATGGGTCTGCAGGGCCAAGGCATGATGGCTGGCAACGGCATGGCACCGCAAGGGCGGGGCATGATGCAGGGCCAGGGCCAGATGCAACCGGGTTATGGGATGCAGCAGGGCGGCGGTCGCGGCCAGATGCAGGCGCAGGGCCAGATGGGCGGGGCCCGAGGTCCGATGATTGATACCAACGGCGACGGGGTGATCAGTCAGGACGAATTCACCGCCAATGTCGGCACCTGGCTCAATCGTTTCGACCGCAATGGCGACAAAGTGGTCGATGCGCAGGACTTCCCTGCCGCGCCGCAGGCCCCTGCTACGCAGCAGAACAACTGATCCAACGTCCCTGCCCGGGCCATCTGGTCCGGGCTCAGGCCCCGCCCCCCAGTGGCGGGGCCTTTCATGTCGGGGCCAGATTGCGGCCAGCGCCAGCAATGCCACCCCCTTCCCTTCCCCCAAATCCCATGACACATTCCCGCCCATGGACGATTTTCTGATCATTGGCGGCGGCATCGCCGGGGTCTCGGCGGGCGCGAAACTGGCGGCGCTTGGCTCGGTGACATTGCTCGAAGCCGAACCCGCGCTTGGCTATCACGCCTCGGGCCGGTCCGCCGCGCTTTACGAGCCACGTTATGGCTCGCCCTCGACCGTGGCGCTCAGCCTTGCCTCGGGCGATTTCTACCTCGATACGGCGCGCGAAATGCTGACCCCACGCGGGTTGATGATGGTTGCCAGCGCCGATCAACAGACCACTTTTGAGGCCGATTGCGATGGGATGGAGATGACCCGGATCAGCCCGGAAGAGGCCTGTGCGATCATGCCGATCCTGAACCCCAAGATGGTCGCCCATGCGGCCAAGCATGACGAAGCCTGGGATATCGACACCGACCGGCTGATCCAGCATTTTGCCCGCGAGCTGCGCAGCAATGGCCGCATCGTCACCAGTGCGCAGGCGGTGGCAATCCGGCGCCTGCTCAATGGCTGGGAAGTCGATGCGGGGGGCGAGACCTATAGCGCGCGCAATCTCGTCAATGCCGCCGGAGCCTGGGCCGATGAGATCGCCACTTTGGCCGGGATCGCGCCGCTTGGCATTACCCCACTCAAACGCTCGATGGCACGGATCGAGGTGCCGGGCGGGCATGATGCGAGCAGCTGGCCGATGTGCTTTGGTCCGGGCGAAAGCTGGTATGCCAAGCCCGACGCCGGGGCGCTGATCGTCTCGCCCGCCGATCAGGAGCCGGTCGCGCCGCAAGATGCCTGGGCCGATGACATGGTGCTGGCCGAGGGGATTTTCCGGTTTTCGGAATATATCACCGAAGAGGTCACCCGGATGATCGCCAACTGGGCCGGGCTGCGCACCTTCTCGCCCGACCGCAATCTGGTGATCGGCCCGGCCAGCGATGATCCCACATTCCTGTGGTTCGCAGGGCAAGGTGGCTATGGCTTCCAGACCGCCCCCGCCGCCAGCACCCTGCTGGCCGACCTTGTCGCCGACCGCCCCAGCGCCATCGACGCCGCCACCCGCGCCGCCCTTGATCCAGCCCGGTTCGGATGAGCCTCTAGTTGCCCTGCCGTTTGGTCCGCACGATTTTGATCAGTTCCGGCACCACCACCAGCGGCGCGGCGAACAGGCCGATGAGCTGCCATTGCTCCCATCCCAAAGGCACCGTACGCAACAAAATCTGCAGCGGCGCCCAATAGATAGCGGCAAGCTGGGCGCTCACCATGGCCAGCAGCGCGCCGATCAGCACCCGGTTGGAAAACCAGCCGATTTCGGTGCAGGAATGATGAAACGACCGGAACGCAAAGACCGAGGCCTTTTCGAAAAAGATCATCGCAGTAAAGGCCGTGGTGCGCGCCACCGCCTCGCCCATCGGCAGGACATGATAGAAGATCCATAGGCTCGCCGCGCCGGTATAGGCCCCGAAGGCGATGATCATGCTCATCCCCACCCAGCCCACTACGCTTTCGCTTTTCGCACGCGGCGGGCGGCTCATCGTGCCGGGCGAGGCTTTCTCCAGCCCCAGCGCCACGGCGGTCACGCCATCGGTGATCAGGTTCATCCAGAGGATCTGCGTGGCCAGAAAGATCAGCGGCCCGCCGATCAGCACATTGGCGAGCAGCGCCACCACCTCGCCCGCATTCGACGACAGCAGATAGCGCACGAATTTGCGCACGTTCTCAAACTGACGCCGCCCCTCGCGGATCGCGCGCACGATGGTGGCGAAATTGTCATCGAGCAGTACCAGATCGGCGGCGTCGCGCGACACATCGGTGCCGCGCTGGCCCATGGCCACGCCGATATCGCTCTGCTTCAGCGCCGGAGCGTCGTTTACCCCGTCGCCGGTCATCGCCACGATATGCCCCTTGGCCTGTAACGCGCGCACCAGACGCATCTTGTTGGCGGGGGCGGTGCGGGCAAAGAGCACATCGTCATCAAGGGCGGCGTCAAGTTCGTCGTCTGACAGCGTGTCCACATCCTTACCGGTCAGCACCCGCGACACCGTAAGCCCGACCATCCCGGCCACCGCCCGTGCCGTGGCCGCGCCGTCGCCGGTGATCATGATCACCCGGATGCCCGCCGCACGGGCTGCCGCCACCGCCTGTTTCACCTCGACGCGCGGCGGATCCATCAGGCCGACAAAGCCCAGCAAGGTCAGCCCTTCTTCATCTGCGGGTGGGGTCGCATCGGGGTGGCCGGTGCGTGCAATCGCGATTACCCGCGCGCCCTCGGCCCCAATCGCCTCATAGGCCGCGACCATCCGCGCCCGGGCCGCCGGATCAAGCGGATGGTCTGCGCCTGCCTCGCGGTAATGCGTGGCGCGTTCCAGAATACGTTCGGGCGCGCCTTTGGTGTGCAGCACCCATTCGCCCGCCCCGGCGGCCAGAACGCTCATCCGCTTGCGTTCAGAGGTAAACGGCAGTTCCGCCACCACCGGCTCGCCCTCGGGCACCGGGCACCAGCCTTTATAGGCCAGCGTCATCAGAGCGCCCTCGGTGGGCGAGCCCAGCATCCGCCAGCTCTCGCCATCGCGCGACAGCCGGGCGCGGTTGCAGATCAGCGCGGTTTCCAAAAGCTGCGCAAGATCGGCATCGTCGCCCGCCCTAAGCCGCGTGCCCCCGGGGCCGGTGATATGGCCTGCCGGATCATAGCCGCCGCCAGTCACCTCATAGGCTCCACCCGGCATCCAGATCTGGGTCGCGGTCATCTTGTCTTCGGTCAGGGTGCCGGTCTTGTCGGTGCAGATCACCGAGGCCGCCCCCAGCGTTTCCACCGCCTGCAGCCGCCGCGCCAGCGCCTGCTTGCGCACCATCGCCGCCGCCCCCAGCGCCAGCGTGATCGTCACCACCGCTGGCAGCCCCTCGGGCACGATCGCCACCGCCAGCGACAGCCCCATGAGAAACATGTCCCGTATCGCGTGGCCGCCATAGACGCCCGCCACCGCCACCAGACCCGCCAGCGCCAGCGCCGCCACCGCCATCTGCCGCGCCAGCCCCGCCAGAACCTCTTGCAAATGGGTGGTCTTCTCGCCCACCGAGGTGGTCAGCTCGGCGATCTCGCCAAAGGCGGTGGCGCGACCGGTGGCCTGCACCTCCCCCTCGCCATGGCCCGACACCACTGCCGTGCCCATGAACAGCTTCGCCTCGGGATCTTCATGCGTTTTCGACACCGGCAGGGACTCGCCGGTCAGCGCGCTTTCCTCCACCCGAAGCTCGACGCTGCGCGCCAGCCCCATATCGGCAGGCACCTTGTCGCCCGCCGACAGCAGCACCACGTCGCCGGGCACGATCTCGCGTGTGTCGATCAGCTGTTCTTCGCCGTCACGCAACACCCGCGCCTTCTGCGCCAGCATCGAGCGCAAGGCGTCCAGCGCCGTTTCGGCCCGCCATTCCTGCAAAAAGCCGAGCACGCCATTCAGCAGCACCACAAGACCGATGGCGATGGCGTCGATCATCTCGCCCAGCGCCAGCGCGATGATCGCAGCGGCAATCAGGATCAGCACCAGAAGGCCGGTGAATTGACGAATGAAAATCGTCACCGGCGAAACCTGCCGGGCCTCGCCCAGCGTGTTCGGACCAAAGCGGTCGAGTCGGGCACGCGCCTCGGCGCTGGTCAGGCCCGGGCTGCGTTGATCTGCCATGGCATCCTCACCTTCTGCCTGCCGATCCTAGCACAATCTTTCCGCTCCAGAAGGTGCGAATACACGCGGAAAGCCAAAACTAACTTTGCCGAGTGTCGATTTGTTGACCGATATCAAAGAAACGAGGGGCCGGTTAGCGCTACCCCCCCTGCAGAGCCATACGGGCCCGCCGGATGGATTATGTCCGGGCATCAAGGAGCAAGAAGAAATGGACGCGAACCCCCTCGCAAAGATGATGAATCCCCGCTCAGTTGCCGTCTACGGCGCTTCGGAGAGCGGCTCGAGTGTCGGCAGCCGTGTATTTGCCAACCTCAGGGCTGACGGGTTTGAGGGCAAGATTTACCCGATCAACCCCAAACACAAACAGGTCGGCGGACTGAAATGTTATCCGAGCGTGCTGGAAGTTGGGGAAGAGATTGACCTGGCCGTGATTGCCACCCCGGCGCGCACCGTGCCCGGCATCATCCGCGATTGTGGCGAGGCCGGAATTCGCAATGCGGTCATCCTGTCGGCGGGATTTGGCGAAGGTGGCGGCGAAGGCGCGCAATACGAGCGCGAGCTGATCACCGCAGCCCAGCGCGCCAAGGTGCGGTTCATGGGGCCGAACTGCGTGGGTCTGGTCCGGCCCTGGCACAAGATGAACGCCACCTTCCTGCGTGCGGGCACCCCGAAAGGGCGGCTGGCGCTGATCAGCCAGTCGGGCGCGCTGAACTCGGCCATCTCAGATTGGGCCGGGCCGCATCACCTCGGCTTCTCGGCGCTGGTCAGCCTTGGCAACTCGACCAATATCGACTTTGGCGATGTCATGCAGTTTCTCGCCACCGATCCGCATACCGACGCCATCCTGCTTTATGTTGAAGGTATCCAGGACGCACCGGAATTCCTGTCAGCGATGAAGGCAACGACCCGGCTGAAACCGGTGATCGTGCTGAAATCGGGCCGTCACGCCAATTCGGCCAAGGCCGCCAGCACCCATACCGGCGCGCTGATGGGCGCCGACACTGTGTTTGATGCAGCCCTCGAACGCACCGGGGCTGTGCGGGCAAAAAGCTTTGGTCAGGTGTTCGCCGCCGCCGAGATCCTCGGCTCGAACAAACGCGCCAATGGCAACAAGCTGGCAATCGTCACCAATGGCGGCGGCGCAGGCGTGCTGGCGGCAGACCGCGCGGGCGATATGCGCGTCGATCTGGCCGAGCTGACGCCGAAAACCATCGCAGCCCTCGACAAGGTGCTGCCGCGCTTCTGGAGCCACGGCAACCCGGTGGACGTGCTCGGCGATGCCGGTCCGAAGGAATACAGTGCGGCGGTGAAATCCGTCTATGAAGACCCGAATGTCGATGGGCTTTTGGTTCTTCTGACCCCGCAGGCGATGACCGACCCGACGGCGATTGCCAAAGAAATCATCGAGCGGCTTCCGAAGAAGCGCAACAAGCCGGTGCTGACCTGCTTCATGGGTGAAAGCGCAGTGGCCGAGGCGCGCGACATGTTGTCGTCGTTCGGCATCGCCGACTTCATCACCCCCGAACGCGCGGTCGAGGCGTTCTCGTATCTCGCCCAGCACCACCGGAACCGCAAACTGGCGCTGGAAACCCCCTCGCCGCTGTCGGAAGAGCATCACCCCGACCTTGAAGGCGCGCGGATGATCATCGAAGCGGCGCTGGGCGAAGATCGCGAGATGCTGACCGATATCGAATCGAAAGCGCTGATGCGGGCCTTCCAGATCCCGATCAACGTGACCATCGAGGCCAGCAGCGAGGCCGCCGCCCTTGTGGCTGCCGAAACCGTCGGCTTCCCGGTGGCGATGAAGATCAACTCGCCCGATATCAGCCACAAATCCGATGTCGGTGGGGTGCGGGTGAATATCATCGACGCCGCCGAGGTGATGCGGGCTTTCCGTGACATCTGCGAAACCGCCAAGAAGGCGCGGCCCAATGCTCATATCAAGGGCGTCACCGTCGAGCCAATGGCCCGGGTCACAGATGGCCGCGAGCTGGTGATCGGCGCCAGCCGCGACAAGGTGTTCGGTCCGACCATCCTGTTTGGCGCGGGCGGCACCATGGTCGAGGTGCTGAAAGACAGCGCCGTGGCCCTGCCGCCGCTGAACACGGTTCTGGCCAACCGGCTGATCAACCGCACCCGTGTGTCGCAACTGCTGGAAGCCGTGCGCGACCGCCCGGCGGTGGACCGCGATGCGGTGGTCGACGTCTTGATGCGGGTGTCCGACATGGTTTGCGAAATGCCGCAGATCGTGGAACTGGACATCAACCCGCTGATCGCCGGACCCGATGGCGTTCTGGCTGTGGATGCCCGCATCCGCGTCGCCCGTCCGCCGGCACGCGATGCCCACTATGATCACATGGCGATCCATCCTTATCCGCGCCATTTGGTCACCGAGGATCATCTGTCGGACGGCACCGTGCTGATCATCCGCCCGATCCGCCCGGAAGATGCCGAGAGCGAGCAGAACTTCATGCGCGAGCTCAGCGAAGAGGCCAAGATGTTCCGCTTCATGGGCGCGATCAACGAGCTCAGCCCGGAAATGCTGGTGCAGTTCACCCAGATCGATTACCGGCGCGAAATGGCGCTGGTGGCGATGACCTCACGCGATGGGGACCAGCATCAGGCCGGTGTCTGCCGCTATGTGATCAACCCCGATGGCCGCTCTTGCGAGTTTGCCGTCGTGGTCAGCGACCGGATCCAGCACCAAGGTATCGGCACCAAGCTGATGAAAGCGCTGTTCCGCGCCGCCCGCGATCACGGGATGACCACGATCGAAGGCACGGTGTTGAAAAACAACGCTCCGATGCTGAAACTGATGACCGATCTCGGCTTCACCCAGCGGATGGACCCGGACGATCCGGAACTTGTTCTGGTCGAACGCAACCTTTAGGAGTGAAGGCCGGGAGGACTGTTCTTGCTCGGCTTCATTTCGCACTACGAGTGCCATGACCATGTGACGGGCGATCTGCATCCGGATGCGCCCGTCCGGCTTGAGGCGATCACCAACCAGCTGATCGCCTCGGGCATGGATTATGTGCTGCGCCACTACGACGCCCCCTTCGTGACCCGCGAGGCGTTGGAGCGCGTCCACGACCCCGATTACATCGCCCGCGTCTATGCCATGGCCCCTGGCCCCGGCGAGGCCCCGGTCGAGGTGGATGGCGATACGGTGATGAGCCCGGGCACGCTGAAAGCCGCCGAACGCGCGGCGGGTGCCGGGGTGCTGGCGGTTGATCTGGTGATGGAAGGCGCCGCCAATCCGGTCTTCTGCGCCATCCGTCCGCCCGGCCACCATGCCGAACGCGCCCGCGCCATGGGGTTTTGCCTGTTCAACAACATCGCCGTTGCCGCCGCCCATGCGATGGAGACCTACGGGTTGAAGCGCGTCGCGATTGTCGATTTCGACGTGCATCACGGCAATGGCACCGAGGACATCTTCAAGAACGAGCCGCGCGTGCTGTTCTGCTCATCCTTCCAGCACCCGTTCTACCCGTTCACCGGGCATGAGAAGGAAACCGAAAATCTGGTCGATGTGCCCCTGCCTGCGGGCACCGGCTCGATGGATTTCCGCGAGGCCATCGCCCAGCACTGGCTGCCGCATCTGGACAGTTTCGCGCCCGAGATGATTTTCATCTCCGCAGGCTTCGATGCCCATATGGCCGACGATATGTCGTCACTGGCGCTGAGTGATGACGATTACGGCTGGCTGACCACCGAACTGGTGCGTATCGCCGCGCGCCACAGCAACGGCCGGATCGTGTCGATGCTGGAAGGCGGCTACGAGCCCCACGCGCTGGCAAGGTCAGTGGTCAAGCACCTCGACGCGCTGCTGGGCTAACCCGCTCCTCCGCGCGACGTCGCTCTCACCATTCCCCATTGGCGCCGATGCTGAACACCCCGTTCTGATCCAGTTTCAGATAGGGTATATCTTGCCCCCGAGGGGCTTTCGGATCCCGGTTTGTCATTCCCACGACGTATTTATGAGCCGTTTTTCCGTGCCCGTTGCTACTCATCGTCTGGACGAGCCGCATCAGGTCTTCAGCCACTTTCAGATCAAGTGGCATCTCGTGGCGAATTTCGAGAATTTCGTCATGCCAGAAATTGAGCTCGTCCCTCAATTCAGCCCTTTTATCGGACAACTCATTCCACAATTCAGCGCGCTCATCAATTGAGAGACCACGGTAGGAGTCAGGATCAGGCAAAATCGCCTCAGCCTGGCGAAATCCCCGATCGTTCTTTATCACAAAATCAAACGCTATTTCCGGGCTGTCGTAGTGGTAAACAAGCACTAGGTCCGCCATATAGCCCTCGGTGCCAGCAGGGCAAATGGATGACCCCGTTTCGGTATTGCGCGCGACGCTGGTCTTCTTTTCCTCGTTGAACTCATAGACATACATGAGCCTATCCTCCGTTCTTCGCACCCTGTTGCGCGCCCAGCTTCTCAAGCACCTCTCTAGCGGATCCTTGCAGCCTGAAACGCCCAGCCCTGCGCCATATTAGGCCGCGAGGGGCAGAATCAAAGCCTTCTTTCTCAACAGGATAGCCCCCTCTTAACCCTGCCCATCTTGCATCCTTGCAACTAACTGACCAGTCAGTTAGTTTCTAAGTATGACCCAAGACGACTCACCCGCCCCCAAATTTCGCCGTCGTGCCGAGGCTCGGCCGGACGAGATTCTTGATGCCGCCCGCGATCTGTTTTCGGCGCAGGGCTATGCCCATAGCTCGGTTGACCAGATCGCCAAGGCGGCAGGCGTGTCGAAAGGCGCGGTCTATCTCTACTTCCCGTCGAAACGCGCGATCCTGGAAGCGCTGGTTAAACGCGCCGTGGTGCCGATTTCGGCCGAAGCCTTGGCCGGGATGCCGCAGGCGGCGGGCAATCTGCGCGCGACGCTTACCTTTTTCCTCAGGATGATCGCGCAGAAGCTGGCCGACCCGAATGTCTTTGCCGTGCCGCGTATCGTGATCCGTGAAGCCGCCGTGGTGCCGGAGATTGCCGAAATGTACCGCGAGGCGGTGCTGGAGCCCGCCATGCCGGTGCTGATCGGGCTTCTGAAGGCCGGGGTCGCCTCGGGCGAGCTGCGCCCGATCGACCCGGAACTGACCCTGCGCACGATCATGGGGCCGATGGTCATCCATCTGCTGATGTCCGAGATCTTCGGCATCACCCCGGCGCGTGGCCTCGCCATGAGCGAGCTGATCGAAAATCATCTGGCCATCCTCACCCATGGCCTGTTTGCCCAAGCGGAGGCGTCCGACGATGCTTGAAACCATCACCACATGGCTGACCGCAATCCTTGCCGCACTGATCCCCGGCTATGGCGACAACCCGACCCCGGTTTACAACGGCTATATCGAGGCCGAATACGTTTACATCGCCCCCTCGATCACCGCCCGGATCGAAACCCTGACGGTGCATGAGGGCGATCAGATCGAGGCCGGGCAATTCCTGTTTGATCAGGAGGCGAACAAGCAGCAGGCCAGTCTGCGCGCCGCCACCGCCCGGGTGGCACAGGCCGAGGCCAATCTGCGCAACCTCAAGACCGGCTCGCGCGATGCCGAGATCGAGGTGATCCGTGCCTCGCTGGAAGCGGCCCGTGCCCAGCAGGTGCTGGCGCAATCGACCCTGGCCCGCAGCGAAAGCCTGCTGTCGCGCCAGATCGTCACCCAGGCCAAGGTGGACAGCGACCGCGCCACGCTGGACGGCGCCAATGCCCGCGTATCGCAGCTTGAAGCCCAGCTCGCGGTGGCCGAACTCCCGGCCCGCGATGCGCAGGTGGTGGCCGCCGAAGCCACGCTCGACGCCGCCCGCGCCGAGGCCGACCTGACCGCCGCCCAGCTTGACGACATGCATGTGACCGCCCCGATCAACGGACGGATCGAAAAGATCTATTACGATGCGGGCGAGGTGGTGGCCGCGGGCGCGCCGGTGATCTCGATCCTGCCGCCGGACACGCTGAAAGTGTTCTTCTACCTGCCCGAAACCGCCCGCGCGGCCTTCGCCATTGGCGACACGCTGGCGCTCAGCTGCGATGGCTGCAAGCCGGGGCTCAGCGCCACCATCACCCGCATGGCCTCTGACCCGCAATACACCCCGCCGATCCTCTACTCCCGCGATGAGCGTAACCGGCTGGTGTTCCGCGCCGAGGCGGCGCTGAGCAAGGGCTCGGGCCTCCTGCCCGGTCAGCCGGTGACGCTGGAGAGCCTGCCATGAGCGCTGCCGCGACAATTGACGCGACAGAGACGCTGGCGATTTCGGTGCGCGGGCTGACCAAGAAATTCGGCGACAAAACCGTGGTCGATCATGTCGATATGGATGTGCCACGGGGCGCGATCTACGGCTTTCTTGGCCCCAACGGCTCGGGCAAGACCACCACGATCCGGATGATGTGCGGGCTCTTGACCCCGAATGCGGGCGAAGGTCAGACGCTGGGCTATGACATCCATAAAGAAGTCCGCCAGATCAAAGAGAATGTGGGCTACATGACCCAGAAATTCTCGCTCTACAGCGATCTGACGATCCGCGAGAATATTGATTTCATGGCCCGCATGTACCGGATGAAGAACCGCAAAAAGGTGGTCGCGGAAACGCTGAAGGACCTCGGCCTTGAGGGGCGCAGCAATCAGCTGGCGGGCACCCTGTCGGGGGGCTGGAAACAGCGTCTGGCGCTCGCCGCCTGCATGCAGCACAAGCCGCAGCTCTTGCTGCTGGATGAGCCTACGGCGGGCGTCGACCCGAAGGCACGACGCGATTTCTGGGATGAAATCCGCAGGCTTAGTCGGCAGGGCGTCACGGTGCTGGTCTCGACCCACTACATGGATGAGGCGGTGCAATGCGATTACATCGCCTATATCGCCTATGGCAAAAAACTGATCGACGGCCCGGCGCGCGACATCCCGAAACGGGTGGGCCTGACCACATGGCGCGTCGATGGCCCCGATCTGATCCCGCTGGAAGACGCCCTGCGCGCCGATCCAAGGGTAGAACAGGTGGCCCGTTTTGGCGACAAGCTGCATGTGTCGTCGATTGACGCTAAAGCGCTGGACGCAGTAATCGTCGAGCAGAAAGCCAAGAACGGCAGCCATCACTGGGAAAAGAAAGAGGCCGAACTGGAAGAAGCCTTCATCTATCTCATGGCCACATCCGACGATAATTTCGGCCTGAACGGAGAGGTGGCATGAGCTGGCTTTCCTTCTCGCGCTTCGCCGCCGTGTTGGTGAAAGAATTCGTGCAGATGCGGCGCGACAAGCTGACCTTCGGGATGATGATCGGCGTCCCGATCTTTCAGCTGGTGATCTTTGGCTTCGCGATCAATTCCGACCCGCATAACCTGCCGACCCTGATCGAGATGAATGACGAAGGCCCGGTGGCGCGCGCGGTTCTGTCGGGGATGGAAACCTCGGATTACTTTCAGTTTATCGGGGTGGTCACAGGCGCGGCCGAAGGCGACAAGGCCCTGCGCGACGGCAGTGCAAATTTCGTCGTGGTGATCCCGCCTGATTTCGAGCGTGACATCCTGCGCGGGCTGTCGCCGGATGTGCTTGTCGCCGCCGATGCGTCTGACCCGTCGGCGGTGGGCACCGCTGTGGGGGCGCTGAACGGCATCATCAACACCGCCATTGCCCAAACCCTCACCGGCCCGCTCGCCCGGGTGGCCGGACGCCCCGGCCCGTTCTCGGTGGTGGTGCATAAGCAGTTCAACCCCGAGGGCAAAACCTCGACCAATATTGTGCCCGGGCTTCTCGCGGTGATCCTCGCCATGACAATGGTTCTGATCACTGCCGTGGCCATTGTGCGCGAAACCGAACAGGGCACGATGGAAACCCTCATCGCCACGCCGGTGCAGCCGCTCGAAGTGATGTTGGGCAAGATTTTACCCTATGTTTTCGTAGGTTACGTGCAAACCGGGGTGTTTCTTGTGGCTGCGGAAGTGCTGTTCAACGTGCCCTTCACCGGCTCGCCCCTGGCCTTTTTCGTGGGCTTCAACATCTATGTGGTGGTGAATCTGGCCATCGGCTTTCTGATCTCGACGCTGGTGCGCACCCAGATGCAGGCGATGCAGGCGAGCTTTATGCTGATACTGCCAACGATCCTGCTCTCAGGTTTCATGTTCCCCTTCGCCGGGATGCCCGGTTGGGCGCGGTTCATCGGCACCGGCATTCCCGCCACGCATTTCCTGCGACTGGTGCGTAAGGTGATGCTGAAAGGCGCGGGCATGGCCGATATCCTCCCGGATCTGCGCGGCATGATCATCATCGGTATCGCAATCGTTGCAATCTCGCTTCTGCGCTATCGCCAAACGCTCGATTGATCATCGACAGCACAGGTTAACCCGTTGGCAATCCAGATGTGTTTCTGTCGCCGCGTGTGTTCGCTTGTGGAGTTCCGAGATGAATCGTTTGAACCAGCTGATCGACTGGTGCCTGAACCACGCGTCGCTGCTCGTTGCCATCATTACTTGGTCCGGCCTGCCAATCACGCTGACGGCGGCCTATATCGCCGGAAACCCGTTTCTGGGCATCGCGGCAGCCTCGATCAGCTTCGCCCTGATCGGCCTCTTGGGCCAGTTAATCCGCTCACGCACCGCCAATATCTTTGCCGCCCTCGGCTGGATCTCGCAGGCCTTCGTGCTCTACGCGGCCGCGTCGGGGCAAAGCTGGCAGCCCGACACCCACGCTGTGGGTTTTGCCATTCTCGCGGGCACGATGATCCTGAGCGACATGCGCGCCACCCTCGCGGCAGCCGCGGCAATGTTCGTCTATCAGGGCGTCTGCGGCATCTGGGCCCCGGATCTGATCCAGCCCGCCGGAACCCCGCTGGAAAATCTCGGACGCACCGCCTTCCTCAATACCGATGTGGTGTTTGAAACCGCCGTGCTCAGCCTCGCGCTGATCACCCGCCAACGCGCGATGGAAAAGGTCACCGAACAAACCGGGGCCGTCGAGGCCAGCTTTACCGAAGCGAATGCCGCCCGCGCCGAGGCCGAAAAGGCACAGGCCGAAGCCATTGCCGCACAAGCCGAAGCAGAAGCCTCGCGCGTGAAAGCCGAAGAGGCGCTGGCCCATGCCCGGCAGGAGGCCACCCGCGCCAGCGAGGCGGACACACAGGCCCGCGAAGCCGCCCTGCGCGAAGCGAAAGAGCGTCAGGTGCTTCTGGATAACCAGAACGCCATTGTCGATGCGCTACGCGACAGCCTGAGCAAGCTCAGCAATGCCGATCTGCGGGCCGACATCACCGCCGAGCTCGCCCCGGAATACGAAACCCTGCGCGACGATTTCAACTCGGCGCTACACGCGCTGCGCGAGATGATCCAGACGGTGAAAGAAAACGCGGTGATGATCGGCGGCGAAACCGAAAGCGTGATGAGCGCGTCGGCCGATCTGTCGTGTCGCGCCGAGAAACAGGCCCAGCAACTGGCCGAGGTGGCCAGTACCGTGAACGTGCTGGGCGATACCGTGCGCAGCACCGCCGACAGCGCCCAGGAGGCACGCACCCGCGCAGACCGCACCCGCGACGATGTGGAAGACGGCGCGACGCTCGTGCAGAACGCGGTCGATGCCATGGCCGCCATCGAGGCCTCGTCTGAGCAGATCCAGAAGATCGTCGGCGTGATCGAGGATATCTCGTTCCAGACCAATCTGCTGGCGCTGAACGCCGGGGTCGAAGCCGCCCGCGCGGGCGAAGCCGGGCGCGGTTTTGCGGTTGTGGCCAGCGAAGTGCGCAGCCTTGCCCAGCGCAGCTCGGATGCCGCGCATGAAATCAACGATCTGATCGCCAAGAGCAGCGCGCAGGTGGCCGAAGGCGTGGGGCTGGTGCGCAAATCCGGCTCAGCCAACGCCAATGTCATCGAAGCGGTGCAGGATATCGTCGCCCGCGTTGTCGAGATCGCCAATGGCGCCGAACGGCAAGCCGCAAGCCTCGAAGAAATCACCCAAGCTCTGACGGATGTCGATCAGGCCACCCAGCGCAACACCGCGATGCTGGAAGAAACCACAGCCTCGGGTCAGGCGCTCAATCACGGCACCCATCAGCTGGTGCAGGCCATCGCCCGCTTCCAGACCGAAGAGGGCGACGACGTTGCGCCGGATCACGCGCGCAACGTCGCCTAATCCCGGTCAGCGCAGATCGGGATGCACGTAATCGGCAATCTGCTTGCGCAGGGTCAGCTTTGACACCTTGCCGGTTGCCGTCATCGGCAGGGCTTCGACCCAGATCACATCATCGGGCAATTGCCAGGAGGCGAAATGCGGTGCCAGATGGGCCCGCAGCTCGTCCAGGCTGGGCTGCGCCTCGCCCGAGGCCACCGCGATCAGAATGGGGCGTTCATCCCATTTCGGATGCGGCACGCCGATGGCGACGCAATTGGCAATCCCGGGGTACGACACGGCAGCATTTTCCAGATCAATCGACGAAATCCATTCGCCGCCCGACTTGATCAGATCCTTGGCCCGGTCGCGCAGGGTGAGATAGCCCGCCTCGTCAATCGTCGCCACATCGCCGGTGCCAAACCAGCCCTCACCGTCAATCGCGGCGGCACTGGCTTCGGGGTTGTTGTAATAGCCCGACACGATGGCATTGCCGCGCACGTAAAGCTCGCCCATCGCCTTGCCGTCATGCGGCTGACGGTTGCCCTCGGTATCGACGATCTTGAAATCGACGCCGTAAACCCGCCGCCCCTGCTTTTGCTTGTAGTCGAGCTTTTCTTCCAGTGGCAGCGCCTCGACCGACGGCGGCACCATACCATGCGAGCCAAGCGGGCTCATCTCGGTCATCCCCCAGGAGTGGTTCACATGCACGCCGCGCTCTTCAAAATCCTTGATCATCGAACGTGGCGGAGCTGCCCCGCCGATCACCACATCGCCCAGCAACTGCGGCAACCGCCCCTGCGCCTCGATCTCGGCCAGAAGCCCCATCCAGACCGTCGGCACGCCCCAGGCGGAAAACACCTTCTCTTGATCCATCAGCTGAAACAGCGACGGGCCATCAAGTTTCGGCCCCGGCATGATCAGATTGATCCCCATCATCGGTCCGGCATAGGGCAGGCCCCAGGCATTGACATGAAACAGCGGCACGACCGGCAGCACATTGGTGCCCTGCGGCAGTTTCGGCCCCATGATCAGCGCCACCATCAGCGCGTGCAGCACGCTGGAGCGGTGGGTGTAGAGCGCGCCCTTCGGATTGCCGGTGGTGCCGGAGGTGTAGCACAGCGCAGCGGCGGTGTTTTCATCCAGCGCGGGCCAGTCATAGCTGGTCGGCGACCCGTCGATCAGCTCTTCATAGCAAAGCAGCTCAAGCGGGCTGTCGGGCATATGCGCAGCATCGGTCATCACCACGATGCGCAGCCCCGCCGGCAGGTGATCCTTCAGCGCCGCAAGGATCGGCACGAAGGTGGTATCGACAAAGATCACCTGATCTTCGGCGTGGTTGATGATATAGCCCATCTGCTCGCCCGACAGGCGCGGGTTGATGGTGTGGCACACCGCCCCCATGCCGGAAATTGCATAGTAGAGCTCAAAATGCCGGTAGCCGTTCCAGGCCAGCGTCGCCACCCTGTCGCCTTCGGTAATCCCCAGACCGCGCAGAGCATGGGCCAGCTGCGCCACCCGCTGATAGGTCTCGCGGTAACTCTGGCGGTGAAGGTCACCCTCGGTGCGCACCGAAACGATTCCCGCATCAGGATGCACCTCGGCCGCGTAATCCAATACGCCGATAATCGATAGCGGCGTGTTCATCATCATTCCCTGCATCAAGCCCTCCCTTGCCCGGCATGGTTCGTGAAAAAACAGTCTCGGTGACAGTCTGTCACGAGGGAAGCGAAATCCAAAGGTGACGTTACGGCACATTGCCAAAGCAAGCGCCCGGCCCCTCAATCAGAGGCCGGGCGTGAGGTCTGTCAGATCGGCGGGGGCGTGCCCCTGCCCCTAGCGCAGATGGCAGGCCACGAGCTGACCGTTGCCCTTATCGTGCAGCACCGGCTTGGTCTCGGCACATTGCGCTTCGGCAATCGGGCAGCGGGTGCGGAACACACAGCCCGAGGGCGGGTTCAGCGGCGAGGGCAGATCCTGATCGAGCAGCATCACCGGCTTGGCCTTTTCCAGCTTCGGATCAGGGATCGGCACCGCCGAGATCAGCGCCTCGGTGTAGGGATGGCCGGGGCTGGCATACAGCTGATCCGCCGGGGCCAGCTCCATCACGTTGCCGAGATAGAGCACCATCACCCGGTCCGAGATATGCTTCACCACCGACAGATCGTGGGCGATGAAGATCAGCGCCACGCCGGTTTCTTCCTGCAGCTCCATCAACAGGTTGATCACCTGCGCCTGGATCGACACATCCAGCGCCGAGACCGGCTCGTCACAGATGATCAGCTTCGGGTTCACCACCAGCGCCCGCGCGATACCGATCCGCTGGCACTGGCCGCCGGAAAACTCGTGCGGGTAGCGGTTGACCATGTTCGGCAGGATGCCCACGGTTTCGAGCACATCGCGCACTTTCGCCTTCATCTCGTCTTTCGACAGGTCGGGGAAATGCGTTTTCAGCGGCTCGGCCACGATCTGGCCGATGGTCATGCGCGGGTTGAGCGAGGCCAGCGGATCCTGAAAGATCATCTGCATGGTCTTGCGGTGACGGCGCATCTCGCGCACCGACTGCCCGACCAGCTCGTCGCCCAGCCAAACCACATTGCCTGCCTCGACCGGCACCATCTGCATGACGGCGCGCGCGAGGGTGGATTTGCCGCAGCCGCTTTCGCCGACGATGCCCAGCGTTTCGCCCGCCGACAGATCGAAGCTGACCCCGTCGACCGCTTTCAGGCTACGCGGCGGGGTCCAGGGCATCGAGCCCGGGCGTTTCACATCGAACCAGACCTTCAGGTCGCGCACGGAAAGGATGGGGTTGGTCATGCCAGCTCCTCCAGTTTGCGGTGGCAGGCCCGGGTGCGAGTGTCAAAGCCCTCGGCCCGCAGCAGTTCCGGACGGGTGGCCCAGCAGTTGTCGGTGACAAAATCGCAGCGCGGCGAGAACGGGCAACCGGCGGGCATGTTCATCATGTTGGGCGGGTTGCCGGGGATGGTTTCCAAAAACTCGGTGTCCTTATCGAGCCGCGGCACCGCTTTCAGAAGACCCATCGTATAGGGATGGGTGGGGCGCTCGAACAGGGCTTCGGTAGTGCCCCGCTCCATCACCTGCCCGCCATACATTACCAGCGTTTCGGCGCAGCTTCCGGCAACAACCCCCAGATCGTGGGTGATCAGCACGATGGCCATGCCAAATTCCTGCTGCAAATCGGCCAGCAGTTTCATGATCTGCGCCTGCACCGTCACGTCGAGCGCCGTGGTCGGCTCGTCGGCGATCAGAATATCGGGCTGGCAGAGCAGCGACATCGCAATCATCACCCGCTGACGCATCCCGCCGGAAAACTCGTGCGGATACATCGTCACCCGAGCTTTGGCCTCGGGAATGCGCACCGCGTCGAGCATCCGCACGCATTCCGCCACGGCGGCGCGTTTCGACATGCCGCGATGATGCACCAGCACCTCGGCCATCTGATCGGAGACCCGCAGATAGGGATTGAGCGAGGTCATCGGGTCCTGAAAGATCATTGCGATCCTCTCGGCCCGAACCTTGTTCAGCTTCGCATCGGGCAGGTTCAGGATCTCCTGCCCGTCGACCTTGGCCGAGCCGGTGGCCTGGCCGTTTTCGGCCAGCAACCCGGTGATACCGAACACCAGCTGGCTTTTGCCCGAGCCGCTTTCCCCAACGATCCCGAGGGTTTCCCCCCGTTCCAGATCGAACGAGATATTGTTGACGGCGGTCACGGTGCCATCGGGCGTGTCGAATTTCACAGTTACATCACGGACTTCCAGAAGTGCCATGGTCGGATCCTCCTAGCGGTCCTTCGGGTCAAGCGCATCGCGCAGACCGTCGCCAACAAAGAAGAAGGCGAAGATGGTAATGACGAAAAAGAACAGCGGAACAAACAACTGCCACAGGGTGCCATAGGTCATGGTACCCGCACCTTCGGAAAGCAGCGCACCAAGGCTGGTATCCGGCTCCTGCACCCCGAGCCCGAGGAACGAGATGAAGCTTTCGGTCAGGATCATGTTGGGCACCAGAAGGGTGGCATAGACCACCACCACGCCCAACAGGTTGGGCACGATGTGCCGCCAGATGATCACCGGGGTCGGAACCCCGGTGGCAACCGCGGCCTCGATGAATTCCTTGTGCTTCAGGCTCAGGGTCTGGCCGCGCACGATCCGGCTCATATCGAGCCACGAGATCAACCCGACGCCAACGAACAGCATCGAGATCGACCGCCCGAACATCACCAAGAGCAGGATCAGCACGAACATGTAAGGCACGGCCATCAGGATATCGACGCTGCGCATCATGATGTTGTCGATCCGCCCGCCGACAAAACCAGCCACGGCGCCCCAGAGCGTGCCGACCACAACCGCGATGAACGAGCCGACAATCCCCACCAGAAGCGAGATCCGCGTGCCCTGAATGGTGCGGGAAAACAGATCGCGGCCCAGATCATCGGTGCCGAAATAGTGCCCATTGGCAACAGACGGCCCGCCCAGTTCTGGGATCTGCCCCATCACATTGAAATCCATTTCGTCGCCCGGCCAAGCCGCGACGAAATCGCCGAACAGGGCAAAAACCGCGATGAATGCCAGGATGATGAGACCGAAAACAGCCGCCTTGTTATGCAGAAACCGCCGCCGGGCATCGGCCCAAAGCGACCGGCCTTTGGTCTCCGCCATCCGATCCGCCATTTTTGCGGTTTTCGGCTGTTTCGGGTTCAGAGAAAAATCTGTCATGACGCCCGCCTCACAGCCGGATTTTCGGGTCGATCCACGCGTAGAGGATATCGACCAGAAGGTTGAACAGGACGGTAAGCGTACCGACAAGGATGGTCACGCCGAGCATCACGGCATAGTCGCGGTTGAGCGCGCTATCGACGAAGCTCTTGCCGATGCCACCCGTGGAAAAGATCATATCGACCACCACCGAGCCGGTGATCATCACCACGAAGGCCGGGCCGAGATAGGAAATCACCGGCAGCATCGCTGGTTTCAGCGCATGGCGCAGGATGATCTTGTATTTCGGCAAGCCCTTGGCCCGGGCGGTGCGGATATGATTGGAATGCAGCACTTCCAGCATCGACGAGCGCATGATGCGGGAAATCGACGCCATGAACGAGGTCGAGAGCGCAATCACCGGCATAACGATATATTGCCAATGCGGCTCAGTTCCGGTCCAGCCGCCCAGCGGCCAATCGGCGAAATAGGCGAATGCTCCGCGCAGGATCACAAACAGCAGGATCAGCAGCGGCCCCATCACGAAGTTCGGCAACACCTGTGCCCCGATCGAGATGCCCACGGCGAAATAGTCGAGGATTGAATTGTGATAGATCGCGGCCAGCACGCCGAGTGTGACCCCGACCACCACCGCAACCAGAAAGGAAATGGCGCCATAGGTCAGCGTCACCGGAAAGCCCTGCGCGATAATCTCGTTCACGGTGCGATCTTTATAGACAAAAGACGGCCCGAAATCGAAATGCGCAATGATCCCCCAGAGATAGGTAATCATCTGTTTCCACAACGGCTGATCCAGCCCGTATTTGGCATTGAGATTGTCGATCACGACCTGCGGCAGTGCGCGTTCCTGCGTGAACGGCCCACCCGGAGCCGCATGCATGAGCAGAAATGAGATTACAATGAGCAAAAGCAGCGTTGGCACGGCAATGGCCAAACGCTTGACGATATAGGTGAGCATGGTGATTGGGCCCCAAGCATCAGGGCGCGCCCGATAGGCGCGCCCTGGGTTTTACTTCCGGTTATTCGGCGACGCGGTACATGTCCTTGAGGTACCAGTTCTGCATCAGGTTGCCGGTCGACATCCCGCGCATATCAGGCTTGATCATCTCAACCTTGGTGTACTGGTAGATCGGCGCGAACGGCATTTCGTCTGCAAGGATCTGCTCGGCGGCCGTGTACATCGGGTTGGCGTCCTCCGCCGTCTTCGATTCCTTCATCAGGCGATCGTATTCATCGCTGAAGAATTTACCGTTGTTGTGGCCCGAATAGGAGGTGAAGAGGTCAAGATAGGTCGAGGCCTCGTTGTAGTCGCCACACCAGGCATAGCGCGCAACATCGAAGTCCTGGTTCTGCATCCGGTCGGTATGCACCTTCCACTCATAGTTGGTGAGGGTGGCATTCACGCCAAGCGCTTTCCAGAACTGCTGAACGGCGATAGCGATCTTCTTGTGACCTTCCGACGTGTTGTACTGCACCGTGATGTCCAGCGGATGGTCGGGGCCATAGCCAGCTTCGGCCAGAAGCTCTTTGGCTTTCGCCAGACGCTCTTCCTGGGTCCAGCTTGCATAGTCGATCTCAGGCAGTTCAAAGCCTGCGGTCGCCGCATGGGTCCAGTTGTACGACGGCGCTTGGCCACCCTGAAGGATCTTGTCGACAATGGTGTCGCGGTCGATGGCATAGGACAGCGCCTTGCGCACGCGCACGTCTTTCAGCGCTTCCGGGCCTTTTTCTTCATCCAGGTTGAACATGTAGATGTACGAGCAGGATTGCGGCACCGAAATCGCCTGATCCGGATACTCCGCTTTCAGACGCGGATATTGGCCGGTCGGAATATCAACGCGGTCAAGTTCGCCCGCCAGATAACGGGTCAGCGCCACGTTCTGATCGTTGATGGTCAGCGCGGTCACGTGCTGCAGAACGGTGTTCTCGGCGTCCCAGTAGGTCGGGCTCGGATCCATCTCGACTTTTTCGCCAAGAACGTGACTGGTCAGCACATAGGCGCCGTTGCCAACCATATGTTCCGGATCGGTCCATTTGTCGCCGAACTCTTCGATGACGTCCTGACGCACCGGGAAGGTCGAGGCATGGGTGAGCATCTGCGGGAAATAGGGCAGCGGGGCTTCGATGGTCACTTCCAGAGTGTTGTCATCCAGCGCTTTCACGCCGAGATCATCAACCGGCGCGTCGCCTGCGATGATCGCACCGGCGTTCTTCACCTGCATCAGTTCCATGTACCAGGCGTATTCCGATGCGGTCGCCGGATCGGCCAGACGCTTCCACGCATAGACGACATCAGCAGCCGTCACCGGCTTGCCATCCGACCATTTGGCTTCGGGGCGCAGGTGGAAGGTGTAAACGGTTTTGTCGTCCGACAGGTCATAGTCCAGCGCAACACCGGGAACGAGGTTGCCGGTCTGATCTTCGTCAAAAAGACCTTCGAAGAGCGAGCGCATGATGCCCGAACCTTCAACGTCGGTGTTGATTTGCGGATCCATCGACTTAATCGCGTCGAGCAGCCAATAGGTGTAATCTTGGTTTGCGGCCAGTTTGGTGCCTTCGGGCACGTCCGCCGCCATGGCCGAAGTGGCCAGCAGCATGGTCGACGCCAAAAGCGCGGATTTCAGAGAAATTTTCATGTGAATAGCTCCTCACTGTTTCGTGGGCTTGCGCACGATTTACATTATTTTCACCCCAGCCAACCCCTTGGGCTAGGTCTCGCACGCAACTGGGCTAATCTAGGCACATGGTTTCAGGATGCACAACTGCAGACTAACGAAATTATTTTCACACCCAGATGACGCTACGGCACTGTTTTTACAGCAAATACAAGGCGCTCATTTCTTAGGCAGCCCTGCCTGCGACGCAGCGCCGCGCGAATCTCTTTGACCGTTCGGTAAAGGTTGTGATTCCTTTTCCCTCGTGCGATTCTGCTTTTGAACACATCGATACGGGGAGGTTTCCGTGCAACGAGAAGGTCAGGCGAAGACGGCCGCGAAGCTGGGCGATGCTCAGCTTCCGCAGACCGTCGAGGCGCGAAATCCCGGCATGCCGCTCGATATGGATTGGGTCATGTCGGCACAGGCCAACACCTCGGCCATCGAACGGCGGGCCGCCAGTATCGGCGCGCGGCGATCGGTGAAGAAAACGCATCAGGCGGCGTGGCTGTTGAAGGCGATCACCATGATCGACCTCACCACTCTGGCGGGCGACGATACGCCGGGCCGGGTGCGCCGTATCTGTGCGAAAGCCGCCCAGCCGGTGCGGGGCGATCTGCTGGAAGCCCTGGGAATGGACCCGATCACCACCGGCGCGGTCTGCGTCTATCATGAGATGGTGCCCACCGCGGTTGAGGCTCTGGCAGGTACCGGCATTCCGGTGGCCGCCGTCTCGACCGGCTTTCCCGCCGGGCTGTCGCCCTATCACCTGCGCATTGCCGAGATTGGCGAAAGCGTGCGCGCCGGGGCCAGCGAGATCGACATCGTGATCAGCCGCCGCCATGTGCTCACCGGCAATTGGCAGGCGCTCTATGACGAGGTGCGCGAGATGCGCGCCGAATGTGGTGAAGCGCATATGAAAACCATTCTTGCCACCGGCGAGCTGGGCTCTTTGCGCAACGTCGCGCGGGCCAGTCTGGTTTGCATGATGGCCGGGGCCGATTTCATCAAGACCTCCACCGGCAAGGAAAGCGTGAACGCCACCCTGCCCGTCTCGCTGGTGATGATGCGCGCGATCCGCGACTATCACGAGCGCACCGGCTACAAGATCGGCTACAAACCCGCCGGCGGCATCTCCAAGGCCAAAGACGCGCTGGTCTATCTGGCGCTGTTGAAAGAAGAGCTGGGCGATGACTGGCTGAACAATCACCTGTTCCGCTTCGGCGCCTCGTCGCTTCTGGGCGATATCGAGCGCCAGCTTGAGCACCACGTGACCGGACATTATTCGGCGGCCCACCGCCACGCGATTGGATAAGCCATGAGTATCAAAGACATCTTCGAAAGCATGGATTACGGCACCGCCCCCGAAAGCGAAGGCGAGGCGCAGGCCTGGCTGGAAAAACACGGGCGCGCCTTCGGGCTGTTCATCGGCGGACGCTGGACCGATCCGGGCGAAACCTTCACCACCGCCAACCCCGCCAATGGCGATGCGCTGGCCGAGATCACTCAGGCCGGGGCGGATGACGTTAGTGCCGCCGTGGCTGCCGCCCGCAAGGCCCAGCCGAAATGGGCCAAGCTCTCGGGTCACGCCCGGGCGAAATACCTCTATGCGCTGGCCCGGCTGGTGCAGAAACACAGCCGCCTGTTTGCGGTGCTGGAAACGCTCGATAACGGCAAGCCGATCCGCGAAAGCCGCGATATCGATATCCCGCTGGTCGCCCGGCACTTCTATTATCACGCAGGCATGGCCCAGCTTCAGGATGCCGAGATCCCGGATCGCGAAGCCCTTGGCGTCGCCGGGCAGATCATCCCGTGGAACTTCCCGCTTCTGATGCTCGCCTGGAAGGTCGCCCCGGCCATCGCCATGGGCAACACCGTGGTGCTGAAACCGGCCGAGTTCACCTCGCTCACCGCGCTTCTCTTTGCCGATATCTGCACCGAAGCGGGGCTTCCGAAAGGCGTGGTCAACGTCGTCACCGGCGACGGGCGCACCGGCGAAGCCGTTGTGGCGCATGAGGATATCGACAAGATCGCCTTCACCGGCTCCACCGAAGTCGGGCGGATCATCCGCAAGGCCACGGCGGGATCGGGCAAGGGCCTGACGCTCGAACTGGGCGGCAAATCACCCTATATCGTCTTTGACGATGCCGATCTGGATAGCGCGGTTGAAGGACTGGTCGATGCGATCTGGTTCAATCAGGGTCAGGTCTGCTGTGCGGGCTCGCGGCTTCTGGTGCAGGAAGGCATTGCAGACCGCTTGCACGACAAGCTGAAAGCCCGGATGGCAAAGCTGATCATCGGCGATCCGATGGATAAGTCGATTGATGTGGGCTCGCTCGTCGATCAGACGCAGCTTGACCGGGTGAAGGAGCTGGTGGCGGCTGGCCACGGCGCGGGCGAGATCTATCAGACCCCCTGCACCCTGCCCAATTCCGGCTGCTTCTACCCGCCGACCCTGATCACCGGCCTCGCCCCCTCGGACACGCTGATGCAGGAAGAAATCTTTGGCCCGGTGCTGGTCTCGACCACCTTCCGCACCCCGGCCGAGGCGGTGCAGATGGCCAATGATACCCGCTACGGGCTGGCCGCGACGATCTGGAGCGAGAACATCAATCTGGCGCTGGACATCGCCCCGAAACTGGCCGCTGGCGTAGTCTGGATCAACACCACCAATGCGTTCGATGCCGCCGCCGGTTTTGGCGGGGTGCGCGAAAGCGGCTATGGGCGCGAAGGCGGTTGGGAAGGACTCAATGCCTATACCAAACCCAAACGCAAAGCCCCGGCACTGAAACCGCTCGCGGCGGTGCCCGCCCCGGCCGAAGCCGAGGTGGATGCGCTCGACCGCACCGCCAAGCTTTATATCGGCGGCAAGCAGGCCCGGCCCGATGGCGGCTATTCCCGCGCGATCTGGTCACCCAAAGGCAAGCTCTTGGGTCATGCCGCGCTGGCAGGCCGCAAAGATGTGCGCAACGCGGTTGAGGCCGCGCGCGGGGCATCGGGCTGGTCGAAATCCACCGCCCATCTGCGCGCCCAGATCCTGTTCTATATCGGCGAAAACCTCTCGGCCCGCGCCGACGAGTTTGCGCACCGACTCAATATGATGACCGGCGGGCGCAATGGTGCGGTGGAGCTGGAGAAGAGCATCGACCGGCTGTTCACCTATGCCGCCTGGGCCGACAAATATGATGGCAGCATCAAGCCCGTGCCGCTGCGGGGCACCGCGCTCGCCGTAAACGAGCCGGTGGGCGTGATCGGCGCCTTCTGCCCCGATGACGCGCCGCTTCTAGGCCTCGTCTCGCTGATGGCCCCCGCCATTGCGATGGGCAACCGGGTGGTGCTGGCCGCTTCGCAGCCCTACCCGCTGGCCGCCACCGACTTCTATCAGGTGCTTGAAACCTCCGACCTGCCTGCGGGCGTGGTGAACATCCTCACCGGCGTGCACAGCGATACCGCCAGCACGATGGCCGGGCATCTGGATGTGGACGCGGTCTGGAGCCATTCGGGGGCCGATCTTTCGGCGCTCATCGAGCATGAAAGTGCCGGGAACCTGAAACGTGCTTGGGTGAACAACGCCACCGGGCGCGATTGGTTCGGGAGTGATGGCGAGGGGCGTGAATTCCTGCAGCACGCCACCGAAGTGAAAACCATCTGGATCCCCTGGGGCGAGTGAGCCCCCAATCCCGTGCCCGGCGGCCGCGCCGGGCACTTCTGATGGGTGGGAAAAATCGTCGCGTTTTCCCCCAAAACCAGTTCCCCCTGACGTTGAAAACGCGCTAGGGTTTCCCCACGTTAATGTTACGCCAATTTACTTTACGGGGAGACCGATGGCAGCCAACCTCGACACACAGATTCAGGAAAGCCAGAAACAGGTTGCCGAAGCGCAATCGAAGATCTCCGAGCTGACCTCACGCATCGAAACCGCCCGCAGCAAGCTTGCTTCCGGCGACGACATTTCGATCGACATTGAAAACGCCACGCTCGACGATGTGCACGCCCATACCCAGGTGATGAACGCCAATATCGCCGAGCTGATCATGGGGCTCGACGATGTCACCACCGGATTTTCGCGCGATTTCGACGAAATGCGCAACAAGACCGGCTGGGAAAGCTTTGTCGGTGTCTTCTCCAAGCACAAATCGGAATCGATGCGGCAAGAGCGGATGCGCACCGCCAGCATCGACGACAAGCTGCAGGATCTGATCGGCAAATCCGACGTGATCGTCACCCTTCTGCAAAGCCAGCTTGATATGCTGAACGACCAGAAGACGCGGGTGGAAACCAACCTGACCGAAACGCTGGATGACCGCGAGCTGACGGTGGCCGAGCTGGAACAGGTGCGGGTCGATTTGCAGGGCATGGACCCGGCGATCATCGAGCTGGAAAACAAGATTTCAGTCGAACAGGACGCCGCCCAGCGCACCAAGCTGGAAACCGAGCTGGCTGAGCTGAACAAGAAATTCAACGCGCTGGTGCAGCAAGAGCAGGTGAGCCTTGCCCGCAGCCAGACGCTGGAGCGCTATATCGAAAAGGGCAAAACCTGGGTGGATAGCCTGCAAAATCAGGCCGCCACGCAGATGGTTCTGATCAACAAGCTGCAGACGGACACCAAACAGCGGGTGGTGCTCTATGACGCGCTGTCGAAATCGCTGAAAACCGCCCAGCAGCAGGACGTGGCCCACCGGATCAACGAGATCGGGGTGGAAACCGACAAGCAGGCGCAGGCCGCCATGGCCGCCATCGGCACCGCCACCAATCAGAAGATGGCCGATATGATGGAGGCCCATGAGGCTAACATGGTCTTTGCCCGCGAGGTGTTGGAAGCCAAAGCCAAGGCCGACGAACGCTTCGCCCGCCGCTTTTCCGCGATTGTCGAGAAACACGACAAGAACCTCTACGGGGAATAACCTCGTCTTGCCCGGCGGCACCGCCGGGCAGCGACCAACCGCCCCCGCGCGGTCGGTTACGGCCCCTTTCGATCAACGGAACGCCCGATGCCAGAAACCACCCTCGCCCATGATCACATGACGCTGGAAGATACCCGGGTCACGCGGCGCTATTTCGCCAAGTTTCAGGCGATCACCGGCCATCTGGCGCGGGTCGCGGCGCAGTTTCGCGCCGAGGGCACGCTGAGCGGACAGGAAACCGAAGTGCTGGCGCGCTATATCATCGCGCTCGGCTACACCTTCCGTGCGCTGGCCAACAAATACCACATGGCTGGCCGCACCGAGGGGCCGCTGCCCGGCAAGCTGACCTTTGACCGCGAGGAATCGGGTTTTCCGATCCATGCCGAGCTGTTGCAAATGGCCTCGGACGCGGCGCAGGCGGCCAAGCACCTGAAAAACATGTCCTCCCCCGATGAGCTAAAGCGCCAGATGGTGTCCGAGATCGTCGGCCAGCTGACCCCGCCCACGCGGCTGCAATATGCGATGAGCCAGCGGCTCTATTACGAGGAACTTGCGCGCGGCGAGCTGTTTTGGCCGCAGATGGACCCGGATGTGCTCTGGCTCGGCAACCTCTCCGAGGGGCGCGAGGTGCGGCGCCAATATCTGTTGCATTGGGCGGTCTATGACAGCAGCCTCAACATCCCGACCATCTATCTGATGGATCTGGAGGATACCGGGCGCACGGCCTTGCCGAAGGACGAAAAGCGCTGGCCTGAAGCGCAGGCGCATCTGATGGCGCAGAGCATGGCCGGGCTGAAGCTGGTCACCATCGCCTCGGGGTTTGACCGCGATTTTGACGATCTGCACCCGAAGCGGCTGCGGCGCATCCATCTTGGCCCGATGTATTCCAACGCCTTCACCCTGCAAACCGGCCCACTGCGCGCGGTCCTGGAAGAGGCGAATGCCCCCGAGGGCCAGGACTGGGCGCTGGCCTGGACGGTGGAAGATCTGGAAAGCGAACGGGTGGAGCAGGAGAAATCCGGCTGGTTCGGCACGGTGGAACGTCAGGTGTTTTCGCTCGACCCGTTTCAGGCCGTGGGCGCCGATAGCGGCCTGACCCGGATGAACCGCGCGATCATCCTGCCACAGCGCCCGTTTCAGGTGCTGGCCGAGAAAAACCCGCCGGGCTTTCGCGAGGTGCGCAAATTCGTGGTCAGCCCGAACGGACGGGTGCTGAGCTATCGGTGACGATGGTTTGCACCAAAGAAATTCGTCAAAGCAATTAGGTCGAGGTGTGAAAGGTAAGGCAATGAAAGAGAGATGTCCGTATTATGAAATTGAAACGAAAGTCCTTAAATCAAAAAGGATTAGCTCAGACCGGACAGCTCGTTCAACGCGGATCGAAATTCCGTGGTGCGATCATCCAACGGACTCTCCTGTAGACCGAGATATAGCGACAACGATTGGCGGCGCCTCTTTGCTGAAGTGCCGGGGCTTTCTTTTCAATTGCCAACGTAACGATGGAGCCGAGGGTTAGAGCATGAGCATTCCGGCCAATCAGATGGAGCTGCGTGAAGAGGTGATCCGGGCGCAATACCCGACCGCCTCGGGGATGATTGAAGGGTTTGACCACACCCCGCGCATTGCCAAGGCCAAGGTGGCCGCTGCTCCGGCAGAGCGCAGCCCGGGGATCGCGCGCAGCACTCGCTTTCGGTCGACCACGCCGGGGCTGGTCACCCGTTCCACCGCCCGGCCCGAGGGCGTGCGGCTGATCGACCGGGTGGAAGACTGCGACGGCAACGACCCGTTGCTTTCCCCCATTCAGGCCACGGTGCTGCACGGGCTGCGCCGGGCGCTGGCGATCGCGCTGGCGATGGGCGAAAGCTATGCCGAGCAGACCGGGCTGGTGGCGCTGAAAAAACAAAACCTTCAGGCCGCCCTGCCGAAAGACAAATCGGTGGAGTTTTCCGAGCTTCTGGCGGGCGAAAGCCTGATTGCCCTGTCGGTTTTCGCCAATGCCACCGCCTTTCTGCTCGCCCCCCATGCCAGCGGCGTCAGCGTCGAGGTGGGCGAGGTGGAAGAGATCCTGACCGATAACGCCACCCTCGCCCTGTACGGCGCGCTGTGGGAACTGGATCAGGAGATTGCCAGTTTTGCCGAGGACGAGCCGCGCCTGGTTGCCACCGTCATCGCCTTTGCCGAGCAGCTGATGGAAAAGGTGGGCTTGCGCGCCCAGACCGCCCCGCGCCTCAGCCCCTTTACCGGCGGGCATTACAAGGTCGAGGCCAATGATTTCGTGATTTCCGGCTTCACCCCGTCCCGTGCGGTGCGCGGCTCGGTGCTGACCATGCAATTCAAGAAGCCCAACGAGGTGGTGGGCAACCACATCGCCAAATATCAGGCGATGAAGCTGGCCAAAATGCTGATGGCCTATGATTTCGAGCGTAAGCTCAACCCCTTTGCCGATCTGGGCGGCTTCATCTTCACCTTCATGGGCGACGGCATGCCCGGCACCGGCAAGACCACCCTCATCCAGATGATGGCCGGGCTGATCAACGACTATTGTCAGGTGGCGGGCTATCCGTTCCGTTATCAGAACCTCTCGACCGAAAGCATCGACAGCTATCAGGGCAAGTCGGCACAGAACGCCAAGGCGTTCATCAACAACGTGATCGACCCGAATGTGATCGGCTTCGGCACCATCGACGATATCGACCAGCTCGCGGGCAAGCGTGGCGACCGGCAAAGCTCGGCCGGGCAGCTCGAAATCACCGCCGTGCTGATGGAAAGCTTCGCGGGCGCCAATACCGTGGTGCGCGGCAACTGTACCTTCGGGATGTTCTCGAACTACCCCGAGAATGTCGATGACGCGCTGCGCCAGCGGGCCGGGGCGCGCTTCCTCGTCGACGGACCGCAGAGCCGCGAGGATTACATCGACATCCTGTCGCTGCTTCTGGGCAAGAACCACGATATCCCGCTGGGCCAGCACCAGCTCTTTGCCGCGCAGGAGATCAAGCGCGCGGTGGCGGCGAGCTATGAGGGCCATGCGCGCCCGGCCGAAGACGGTCTGGCGCGGGTGTTCGAGCGGGTTAAGAAAGACCTCGGCAAACTCGACACCATCGCCAAGCTCGGCACTTACCTCAAAGGCATTCAGGAGGCCGATCCGCGCTTTACCGGCCGGGCCATCAAGAACATCACCGACGCGGTGAAGGTGCGCGCGATGGATTTCGAGCTGCCGGATGAATGGATGGAACAGCCGGAGCTGTTTTTGTTCCGCGACTACGACACCAAACGCGCGATGATCGAAGAGCTGCGCAAGCCGATCACCGTCGAGATGGTGATGCAGGAAATCAACCGCTACGCCGACAGCGAGTTTCGCTATGCCGACAAGTCGGACGAGGCGGCGATCGAGCATATGGTGCGCGAAATGGGCCTCAGCGACGAGGCGCGGCGGCGCTATCTGGAGGGCAAAGGGTGAGCGTAGCCGGGCTCGGTTGGGCCAATACCTTTGGCCCCCTGCTGGCGCTCACCGCGCTGGCGCTGCTCCTGCCCTTCGCGCTGGTGCCGCGCGCCACGCGCTCGCAGGCCCGGCTGGCAGGCGGCATGATCGCGACGGCGGGGCTGACCCTTGGCGCCGCGCTGGCGCTCTTCGCCGTGCTCTATGCCATGGCAGGCAACGGGCTGGGGCTGGGGCTCTTGCGCCCGGCGGGATTATCGGCCCTGCTCTGGGGGCCGCTTCTGGTGCTCACCTGGCTGGTGCGCGCGCAGGGGGTGGAAAAACGCCGTGGTGAAGACATGGCACGGGAAGGAAAGACGTGATGGATTGGGTAATTTTTCTGGGCACAATCGTGCTGATGGCGCTGATCGTGGCGCTGGTGGCGCTGGTTGTGGCCCGGCGCATCGTCGCCAGCGGCGACAGTCAGGATTTCAAAACGGTTCTGGCCGCGATCCTGGTCTCGCTCGGGGTGCTCTTGCTGGCGGCCCAACAGGCCGTGGCCATCCAGTGGCTGTTTCATAAAGCCGCAATCGACCCGAAAACCGCGCTGGCCGGTCAATTCGTCATCCTCGCCTTCGCCGCAGGCTTCGTGCCCATCGCCGCCTATGTGCTGACCTTTCTGGGGGTGGTTCGGAAGGGGAAGGCGGAGTGAGCGGCCTTTGTGCATATCGAGGCCAAGCCGGGAAGAGCCCAACCGCGGGGGGGCGTGTAGCGCCCGCCGTCACGCTGAAAGCGTGCCTCCGGCACGACGTGGGCGGTCGGGCGCTGCCCGGCGTTGCCGGGCGGGGAAACTGATATGTCGGACAAAGAAACCAAAATTCGATGGTGGAAGCGCCCTGTCGTCATCGGCTGGATCGCAACTGCGGTTCTCACCGGATTTTTTGTCTATTCAATGACACTTAGTGACTGTCGCACGATGCTTATTCTTGGCGAGGTCAAATCGGTTTGCACTTCAAAATGGGGCGAACTTCGAACCGCCTCACCAAACGAAATTGGTGACACCCTTGCTGGTGTCGCAGGAACGCTCGCCTTCCTTTGGATTGTCGTGACGGTGTGGCTGCAAAGCCAAGAGCTGGCCGAGCAAAGAAAAGAGCTGAAGCTCACGAGAGACGAACTCGAAGGACAAAAAGAAGCCACACAGGCGATGGCAAAAGCTCAGGCCGAGCAGGTAAGGCTTCTGGAAGTCCAAGGCAAAATTTTCATCGACGAACAAAAACAACGCAGGGAAGACCGAGCAGAACGCCTCCTAGAGCAGCTCTTGGAAAACCTAGACTTTCTGGTGACTAATGAAAGGGAGTTGGCTGAGACTTGGACCAGCTGTGTGGACGGCGGTCGTCCGCGTCGCCATTCTTTCTTTTACGCGGACCTTTCAAAAACACCTGAGCAACGTATCGCAGAAATATCAGAGGTGGCTGAAACGCGCGCTGACGGGATAATCCAGACGGTGAGCGCATTTGGCAAATCAGCTAAGTCCGGGCAAAAGGAGTATTTCCTCAAGATCGAACTACTCCTCTCGGAAATCGAGTCAATTAAAGCGTCTCTGGCCGAACACCAATTGGCGCGCCTGAGAAAGCTAAACATCGCGAGCCTTTTTGCGGCCGTTCGTCGTCTTGTAGCGGCCGACATATGGTCAGAGCTTGAGGAGAAACGAGAAGAATGATCCGTCTCATCCAACGTGGCCTGATGTTTGGCAATCTGATCCGGGTCGACAGCCCTGCCCTTGTCGAGCGCTATAACCGGGCGCTGAAGCGGCTCATTGGCAAGACCACCGCGCTCAGCGATTTTCATATCGACATCTCGGGTTATTCCTATGAGGTGGGCGAAGAGCTGCATGATCACCTCTATCTCAACCCGAACGGGGTCAATCGCCTCTTCATCATCCTCACCACCGACCAGAAGAAGGCGCCGCTTCTCAACGCGCAGTTTTCCACCTCGCGCGGGATCCTGACCCAGTTCATCGAGGAAAACGAGGCCAAGCTCTTTGCCCTCACAGCGCAGGATGCGGTGGCGGGCGAGCTCGACAATTCGATGTTCGAAGCCACCGAACCGGTGCGGCTGTTCGACATCCGCAAGATCACCGTGATGGCCGATACGACCCAAAGCCATGTCGCCAATGCCCGCAAGCTCGCCGACAAGATCGAAGCCTTCCAGACCCGCGAAGACGGCTGGTTTGACGATGTGCTGATCGGCGAGATGATCGAGCTGGCCAAGCAGACCGGCGACGTGACCCGCAATCCGATCGACCTCGACCGGCCCACCTACGAGCAGGGCAATTTCTGGACGGCGCTGTTTGGCGGGCTTTACGTGTTTCGCGATATGGCCACCCCTGCCGCGATCAGCGCGCAACCGGCCGAAAGCCTCGGCAAGCTGCCGATCCCCACCTTCGACCTCTCCATGCGCAACCGCATCGCGGCTTTCCTTGAAGCCAACAACATGACCGAGGCGATCATCAAGGCGCGCGGCGTCGATGGCGCGGCGATCCTGCGCCAAAAGATGGATTTCATCCTCGTCGATGCAGCCACTGCACAGGGGCGCGAGATTGCCGGGTTTGATCCGCGCAGCCTGCACCGGCTGGCCCAGCAGATGGGCGCGGCGCTGCCCGATGAATTTCTGAAGCTCAACGCGCTGGTGCGTTGGGCGCTGAATGGCGGGAAATGGCCGCGCATCTCGTCAGAAGACCCGGCCTATTTCTACACCCTGCGCGCCCGGCCCGATCACCCCGACCGCGATCTGATCAACCAACTTCTGGCCGAGCTGTCGCCGCTCGATGTGCGCCAGCTGTTCATCTGCCACAAGCCCGCCTTCTACGCCGCCTATTCGGGCTGGGCCGAGGCGAAAAAGGAATATGTGGCCGATTTCCTCCAGCATGATTACATGTCTGGCAAAGCGGGCGCCCGCGAGGCGCTGTTTGGCGGACGAACCGAGGCACGGAAAGCCGGGCCAACGCCGGCCAAACCGGATATAATTGATCTTGTCGGCCCCTGGGGCGCGGTGCGGAGGTAATCATGGGCTTCATCCGGCTTATCATTTTCGGCTTCATCCTGATGAGCATCGTCTATGTGGCGATCTCGATCTATTCCCGCTCGGTGCGCCAGGAAAAACTTGAAAAGCACTGGGCCGAAGATCATCCCGGCGAGCAGGACACCCCCGAGCGCGATGCCTATATCGAAGCGGGGATGAAGAAGTACCGTCACGGGCTGCGGCGCAAGCTGATCTGGCTCGTTTACATCATTCCGACCATCGCCGTAGCGGTGATCCTCTATCTGACCAACGCGAATTGAGGCCAATCATGCGCATTTTCCGCAACACGATCCTGACCATCTTTGCCCTGCTGGCCTTCGCCCTGTTCGATTACGTTCTGCCCCAGCATGATGTGGTGCGCATCACCGGCACCGAAGTGATCCGCATGGATTTCTCGTCGATCAACCGGCCGTTCTTTGCCCAGCACGATTCCGGCTCCGCCGAGCTCTCCACCCGCGACATCCGGCTGATCAACACGGTGAAGCGCAAGACCTTCCTGTTCGGCTTCGTCCGGCGCGAGAAGGAAGGGGTGATGGTCTATCGCAACGAAGATACCGGCTGGATCTGGCCGCCCTATTTCAAGTTCGACAGCGCCGATCTGCAGGCCGAAGCCCTGGCCAACATCTCGACCCCGGATAATCCGCAATGGGCGGTGGTCACCCATTACGGCTGGCGCAACCGGTTCTTCACCATCTATCCCAACGCGGTGGCGATCAAACCCGTCGCGGGCCCGGATGTGACGATCATTCCGTGGTTCAACATCTTCTTCTTCGTGTTCCTCGCCATCGCCGCGCTGTTCATCCGCGCCATGTGGCGCCAGTTCCGCGAACGCACCCTCGATCCGGCCATGGACGACACCCGCGACGCCTGGGAAAAGGTCGATGCCTACACGGATGAAAAACGCGGCCGCTTCTCGCGCTGGCTGAAAAGCTGGCGGGGGAAATAAGAGCGACGGCTACGAAGCTATGGGAAACGGGCGACGCCCGACCCTGGGTGGGCGTTGTGCCGAAGTTGTTCTAGACGCCGCACCCTAAAGCATCGACGCCCGAGCTGCTGTAAGTGGAGTCTCCATACGCCCTCCCGGGGGGAGGGTCGGGCGTCGCCCGTCCTGCGGCCGGGCGGGGTGTGTGGCTACCATCTCGCGCAGATCAAACCGCCGGTCGTCTGGCACGCTCACGCCGCGCCGAACCCTTTGCCTTCCGCCGCCAGCCGCTCGATCAGCGCCGCCGGTTTCCACGCCACCGGGTCTTCCTCGGCAAAGGCTTTCAGCCGCTCCAGCACCGCTTTCGGCCCCAGCGTATCGGCGTAGCACATCAGCCCGCCGCGCCAGCGCGGAAAGCCATAGCCCGCCACGGTGACCAGATCGATATCCGCCGCGCTCTGGGCAATGCCCTCGTCCAAAATCGCCGCCGCCTCGTTGATCATGGCGATGAGCAGGCGCTCGCGGATTTCACCCGCCGTGAACTCCCGCCGGGTGATCTTGGCAAAGCGCGCTTCCTCGATCGCCAAATCTTCCACCACAGGATCGTCCACCCTCGGGCCGCCGCCGGGATAGCGATACCAGCCTACCCCGACCTTCTTGCCGAGCTTGCCCAGCTCGACCATCCGGTCGGCAATCGGAATGTAGCGCCGGGCCGGATCGCGGCTGGCATCCTGACGGCGACGATTGGCAAAGGCGATGTCGAGCCCCGACAGATCCTGCGCCTCGTAAGGCCCCATGGCGTAGCCAAACTCGACCATCGCCTCGTCGATTTCCCAGGGGTTGGAGCCGTCTATCATCACCGTATCCGCCGCCTCGCGGTAGCGCGCCAGAATCCGGTTACCGATGAACCCGTCGCAGACCCCGGCCAGAACCGGCAGCTTCTTCAGACGCTTGGCTAGCGCAAAGCCGGTGGCCAGCGCGCGCTCCGATGTCGCCTCGCCCTGCACGATCTCCAGCAGCTTCATGATATGGGCCGGGGCAAAGAAATGCAGGCCCACCAGCCGGGTCGGGTTTTCCAGCACCGCGGCAATCTCATTCACGTCGAGATAGGAGGTGTTGGTGGCCAGCACCGCCTCGGGGCGCATCGCGGCTTCCAGCTTGGTGAAAACCTGCTGCTTCACCTCCATGCTTTCAAACGCCGCCTCGATGGCCAGATCCGCCTCCGCCGCCACGCCGTAATCGTCGCTGGCCGTAAAGGCGGCGCGGCGCGCCTCGGCTTTGGCCTCGTCGATCAGCCCGCGCTTCAGGCTGGCCGCGATGATCTTTTCAACATTCTCCCGCGCCCGTGCCACGCCCGCTTCATCGGTTTCCAGAATGGTCACCGCGATCCCGGCATTCAGCAGCGCATAGGCAATGCCCGCCCCCATCGTGCCACCACCGACGACCACGGCCTTCTCCACCTGATCGGGCTTGGCGATGATCGTGCCGGGCGCTTTCGCCCCGCGTTCGGCAAAAAAGATGTGGCGCAGGGCTTTCGCCTGTTCGCCTATGCGCAGCTCAAGGAAGGTGGCGCGCTCGATGGGCTGGGCCTCGTCAAGCGGCGTGGTCGAGCTCAGCGCCACGAGGTCAATTGCACGCACCGGCGCGATCTGGCCGCGCATCTTCTTCGCCGCCTGCTCGCGCGCGGCCTCGATCACCGCCGCATCATGTTCAGGCCCCGGCAGATCGCCCACCGGCACGCGGGTCGCCAGCCATTCGCCATTCAGCTCTTCGGCGGCAAACACCGGATCCTCGGCCAGTTCATCGACCAGCCCGATCTTTTGGGCTTTCGCCCCCGATATCGGCTTGCCGGTGGCAATCAGATCAAGCGCAGCCTTCAAACCAACCAGACGCGGCAGGCGCTGGGTGCCGGTCGCGCCGGGCACCACGCCCAGCGTAACCTCCGGCAGACCGATCTGCGCATCGGGCGTGGCGACGCGATAGCGGCAGGCCAGCATCAGCTCGCAGCCCCCGCCCAAAGCCGGGCCGTGAACAGCGGCGATCCACGGCACCCGGCAGGCTTCAATCGCCGCCACCACATCGGGCAGATGCGGCGCCACGGCAGGCCCGTCAAATTCTCGCGCATCGCCCCCGGCGGCAAAGGCCCGGCCTTCGCCCGACAGGATCACCCGTTCAAGACCCGGTTCCGCCTCGGCCCAACGCACGGCCTCCAACAGCCCTTCGCGCATATCCAGGCCGATCGCATTGACCGGCGGCACATTCATTTTGACATAGCCAATCGCGCCATCACGGCTTGTGGTCACAGACATGTTGCCTCCGCTCAGCCTAGAAAATGCTGCGTGTCGATGAGGGTCATCAGATCGTCGAGGCTTTCCTCGACGGTGTGGCCCGAGGTATCGAGCCGCGCCAGCGCACGTTCATAAAGCGTCTCGCGTGCGGTCAGGATGGATTTGAGCTGATCCATCGCTTCGGGGTTCCCAGCCATCGGCCGCGTATCGCCCTGCTCGCGCACCCGCGCCATATGCTCGGCCGGGGTCGCCTTCACCCAGATCGTGTGGAAATGCCCCAGAAGGTTGGCATAAGTTTCAGGCTCGGCCACGATCCCGCCGGCCACTGCCAGGATCATCGTGTCATGGGTAGCGATCACCCGGTCGATGGCCTGCGCTTCCAGCCGCCGGTAGCCCTCTTGGCCGTAAAGCGCCATAAGCTCGGCCACCGGCATCCCTGATTGTTCTTCAATCTCGCGGTTCAACTCCATGAACGGAATGCCGCGACGCGCCCCGGCCTGCCGCCCGAGGGTGGATTTCCCCGCCCCGCGCAGCCCGATCAGGCAGATGCGATGGGCGCGGGCGGTTTCCACCGGCTCGGGGCTCAGCGCCGCACGCACTTTGGCCTGCACATCGGCGGTGGCGCTACGATACAGGTCGGCCACCCGCAGCGCGTCCGACGACCACGGATCGTCTTCGCCCACCAGCCATTCGATCTTGTGATCCAGCGCATGGGCCACGCGCTGCAACAGCCCGATGGAAATATTGCCGCTGCCCGCCTCAAGCTGAGCCAGATAGCGCGGGCTGACCCCGGATTTCTCGCTCAACACCCGGCGCGGAATGCCCTTGCGATCACGCGCATGGCGCACCCGCTCTCCGACCCGCGCGATCAGCGCATCCACGTCGCGGTCGGCATCGGAGCCGGGCTCGCTCTGAACTTCACCCCGGAAATTTGTAATCTCGGCCATGGCCCGCTTTCATGCTGAATATTGCGGAAGTTTAGGCGCTGGAAGCCCTGCACTCAACGAAAAACGCCCCGGATTACGCAAGATAATGCACAAGTCACCCCGCCAGCATCGGTTCAACAAGGGCGCGCACCTCGGGCGGCGCCGCGCGCTTGGCAAATGTCTTCGAGTCGACAAAGACGCAGGTAAAATTGCCCTCAAAGCACAGCGTGCCGTTCTGAAAGCCTTCGACGCGGAAGCTGATCGAGCTGTCCCCCAGCCGCACCGGCCGAACGGTGCAGATCAGCCGGTGGCGCGGGGTGATCGGGCTGCGAAAATCGAGGTCCATATGCACAAACGGTGTGCCAAAGCCCCGGTCCAGCTCGATCTGATACCAGCCATCGCCGTCCAGATGCGCCTCCCACCAGCTGTCGATGCTTTCCAGCGCCCAAGCCGGAATGCGGCCGGTATAGGCGATTTTGGCCGGGTCGCAATCGCCCCAGGCGACGCGGATTTCATGTTCAAAGGGCTGAGCCATTTGCGCCTCTTGCTTGGGGTTTGGCCGGGGTCTGCCAGAGATACAGACGCCCTTCAATAGGTCTCCACATGGTAGCGGCCTTCGTTGCGCAGCTGATCGCGGGTCGCGGCCCAATCGAGGCCGATGCCCCGCGCGATGTCGGCAAAGGCTTCCTCCACCCCGCGCTCCATCTCTTTCAGCCCGCAGATATAGATATAGGCGTTGGGGCTGGTCAGCAGTGCGGCCACCCGCACGCTTTCCTCGCGCAGCTTGTCCTGCACGTAATGCTTGGGTTCCCCATCCAGCCGCGAGAAGGCAAAGACCTTGTGCATGAACGCATCCGGCACCTTTTTCAGCGGGCCGAAATAGGGCAGGTCCTCCGGCGAGCGCGCACCGAAAACCAGCGTCATCTTGCCCAGGGCGCCGGGCGTTTCGCGCTGGCGGCGCATGGTGAAGCCCCGAAATGGCGCCGAACCAGTCCCCGTGCAGATCATCAAAAGCTCCGCCTCCGGATCAGAGGGCATGAGGAAGGTGGCGCCAAACGGCCCCGTCACCTGCAGCTTGTCGCCCTTTTTCAGGTCGCAGACATAGTTCGAGCACAGCCCGCCCGGCTCACGTTTCACCGTGAGAGACAGGTTGTTGTAATTCGGCCTTTCGCCATCGCGGGGCGAAGAGATTGAATAGAGCCGCGGCAGATGCGCTTTGCCCGTCTCATCCTGACCGGGCGGGAGGATCCCGATAGATTGGCCTTCGAGCACCGGCATCGGATGGGCGCCGAAATCCAGAATGATATGGCGCACATCCGCGTCGCTACCTTCGGCGGTCAGCCGGTAATTGCCCTGCACCGTGGCTTCCACCGGCTTGCCGAGATTGTAGAGGTTCACGCTGGGTTTCGAGGCGGTCGCGGGGGCCTTGGCCTTGCCGCCCGCCCCCTCATGGGCCTTGGCCAAGAGCGCCGCCATGGCATCATCAAGCGCCTCAAGCCCGCTGTCTTCCTCACCGCTCCCGGCAATCTCTTCCTGCGCGGGCAGCTCTTCCCACCCATACTGATCGTCGAGGCTATAGGGCGCCGCCACCACCCGCCATTCATCAATCGAGCCGGTCGGGCAGACCGGGATGCAATCCATGCAATAGTTGCACTTCTCGGCATCCACCACGACGTTATCGTCGTCATGGGTGATGGCCTCCACCGGGCAGGTCATCTCGCAGGTATAGCAGCGGATGCAGATTTCCGGGTCGATCAGATGTTGTTTGAGCGGTTTGATCACGCTTCTTTCCTTCCGCATGTTCGCTGCCGGAGCTGAAAGCGGGGGCCGTGACCCCCGCCCCGTTCTTACGCTTCGGCGAGCTTCACATATTCGAAGTCGCCCGGCTGGCCATCGATGCCCACCTTCGGCGCCGAGATCCAACCGGCATATCGGCCCGGCTCGGTCACCGGTTTCATCAGCGACTGGATGAAGTCGCCATCGGCCCGGGTCGGCAGCCAGTCTTTGATGCCCGCATCGTAATCGGCCCCCGACACCAGCGCGCCTTCGGGATTGAACAGCTTGTCGGCAAACACGCCGATTTTGCGGTTGAACGCCTCATGCGGCAGTTTCAGCTCGAATTCGACCCCGGCTTTTTCGATGATCTTGTTCCAGCGCCCGACGCCGCCCGACGCATCGCGGGTGTAATCGTCACGCAGGCGCATGTTGATCGCCGTCAGGGCCGGAACCTCCTTGCGCACCACCTGACCATCTTCCAGATCCCACACGGTGTAGGTGTCGCCCGTCAGCTTGTGATCGTCTTCGATCCGGTGCTCCTGATAGCGGCCCTTGATGCCCGCATTGAAGGCGTTGGCGGCGTTGGTCGAGACTTCCTGACCGAACAGATCGAGGCTGAGCGTGTAGTGCAGGTTCAGCTTTTTCTGGATCATCGGCAGGTCAATCACGCCGAGCGCGCGGATACGGTCAACGTCATAGGGATCGTCAATGCCGTTTTCTTTCATCACCTGACAGGTGCGCTCGATGGTGCGGCCCACGCCGGTTTCGCCCACAAACATATGGTGCGCCTCTTCGGTCAGCATGAAGCGGCAGGTGCGGCTGAGCGGGTCAAAGCCCGATTGCGCCAGGCTTTCCAGCTGCATCTTGCCGTCGCGGTCGGTGAAATAGGTGAACATGAAGAAGCTCAGCCAATCCGGCGTTTCTTCGTTGAAGGCGCCCAGCATCCGCGGGGCTTCTTCCGACCCGGACTGACGGCGCAGCATATCATCGGCTTCTTCGCGCCCGTCGCGGCCGAAGTATTTCTGCAGCAGATAGACCATCGCCCAAAGGTGGCGGCCTTCTTCGACGTTCACCTGAAACAGGTTGCGCATGTCGTAGAGCGACGGCGCGGTGAGCGCGAGAAAGCGCTGCTGTTCCACCGAGGCCGGCTCGGTATCGCCCTGCACCACGATCAGCCGCTTCAAGAGGTTGCGATATTCGCCCGGCACTTCCTGCCAGGCGGGTTGCCCCGCATGTTCGCCACAAGGAATGGTGCGGCCATCGACCTGCGGCGCCAGAAGAACGCCCCAGCGGTATTCCGGCATCTTCACATAGCCGAACTTGGCCCAGCCTTTCGGGTCAACCGAAATGGCGGTGCGCAGGTAGACATCGGAGTGCTGAAACCGGCTGGGGATCAGGTCTGTCCACCAGTTGATATAGCCCGGATGCCACTTTTCCAGCGCCTTCAGCACTGTCCGGTCGGACGACAGCCCGACATTGTTGGGGATGAGGGTATCGTAGCTGACATTCATTGCGTCGTGCATTGGGGCCTCCCTTGGGGTTGTCAGGCAAGCGGCCCTCCCCGGCCCCTTGCCCCTGTCTGTTGCGGCGGGAAACCCCGCCCGCAATTATACGCGTTCCATGTTGTATTCGCCGCGTTTGCCGGTGCCGTAGCGCTGCAGCGCGCCGTCGGGGCCGGTGGCATTGGGGCGGTTGAAAATCCAGTTCTGCCAGGCGGTGAGCCGCCCGAAGATCCGGGTTTCCATGGTTTCGGGGCCGGGGAAGCGCAGATTGGCTTCCATCCCGGTCATCGCATCGGGGCTGTAAGAGGCGCGCTCTTCCATGAAGATGCGGATCTCGTCCTCCCAGTCGATATCGTCGAGCGCATAGGTGACGAGGCCCAGTTCATCCGCCTCTTCAGCCTCCAGTGCCGCGCCGATCTTGGCCTTCGCCGCCTCCACCGCTTCCGGCTCGCCCAGAAACCGGGTTTCCAGCCGGGTCAGGTCGTTCGACATCGGATACTGGCCGAAATTGCTGTCGGTCAGGGTGATGGTGGCAATCGGGCGGTTATCGCCCTCGAACTCGTCCATCATCATATAGGCGCGGTCGACCGAGAACAGGATCTCGGCCAGCATCCCGGCAAAGCACGACCCATGCTCGACCAGCGCCACCATCGAGCGCGAGGTCAGGTCGACGCGCTTCAAGAGGCGCTTCCAATAGGCGAGGATTTCATTGGCCAGCCAGTGATCGGCATTGTCCAAGAGCAGCTTTTCATGCGCCGCCACCTGCTCCGGATCGCCCTGCGCACGGAACACCAGAAGCCCCGCTTCCATCTCGTTCAGGCGCAGATGCAGGATCGCATCGTCGAGCTCGCGGGCGAGTTTCAGCATATAGCCCTCAGCCCCCGCCGCCACGACTTCATCCATCGAGCCCGGCGCATCGGCATCGGGGCCCGAGAGGGTGATGGTGGCCTTGCGCGCCGCGCGGTCGATCTCGACATCCACCAGCGAATAGCGCACCGCGTCGGCTTCGATGCTGCGCGCCAGCGGCGTCAGGCTGATGCCCTTGGCCACGTCCGCCTTGCCCGAGGCCGCCGCAAATTCGCGGGCCCGCTCGGCAACGGTGTCGTCAAACTTTGCATTGGCGACCACCTCATCGACCAGCCGCCAGTCCTCTGCCCGCTTGCCACGCACGCCCTCTTCGATCGAGCAGAAGATATCGGCGCGGTCGCGGCGCACCTTGCGCTTGTCGGTCACGCGGGTCAGCCCGCCCGTGCCGGGCAGCACCGCCAAGAGCGGCACCTCCGGCAGCGCCACCGAAGACGATCCGTCATCGGTCAGCATGATATGGTTGCAGGCCAGTGCCAGCTCATAGCCACCGCCCGCGCAGGCCCCCTTCACCGCCGCGATCCATTTCTGGCCGCTATCGGCCTCGGCGGCCTCGAAGGTGTTGCGGGTCTCGTTGGTGAATTTGCAGAAATTGACCTTATGCGAATGCGCCGCCCCGCCCAGCATCCGGATATTCGCCCCGGCGCAGAACACCTTGTCATTGCCGGATTTCAGCACCACGGTTTTAACCTCGGGATGCTCAAACCGCATCCGCTGCACCACATCCGCCAGCTCGATATCGACGCCGAGATCGTAGGAATTGAGCTTCAGCTGATAGCCGTCGAACAGCCCGCCATTCTCGTCCACATCCATGAACACGGTGGCCACCGGGCCATCATATTCCACCCGCCAATGGCGGTATTTCGACGGGTCGGTCTGAAAATCAATCACCTTGGTCACGGTGCATCTCCCTATTCGCGTTAGAGGCAGCATAGTGCGACATAATGCCCATGGCAACACATCACTGCACTATAGTGCATTTTTCATTTTCGTTATTTATCAGCTGTTTAGCTGATTTCTCGTGATTTCATTATCTCCGCGTTGTGCATTTTAGTGCACTTTTTCGCGTCACGGGGCCGTCGCCGCAATCAACCGCGCCAGTTCCGCCTGCCGCCAGCCGGCAGTGATTCCCAGCACCTCGCCCGGCCCCGCCCGGTGCAGATGCGCGCCCGCCAGCCCGGCAATCCGCCCCGCCGCCTGTTCCCGCCCCAGCCGCAGTTTCAGCCAGCCATTGGCAAGCTGGATGAGCCCCTGCAACAACGCGCGCTCAGTCGAGTTGGGCCGGACCGCCAGCCAGAGCGGTTCCCAGGCCTCATGCGCCTCCCAAAAGAACCCGGCGCGATAGAGCGCCAGCCCTTCCTCCAGCCCCGGCAAGATCGGATCGACAGAGCGTGGCGTATGCCCGGCAAGACAGGGCGCGGTCATCCCGCAACCGCCCCGACGAACCCGGCGCAGAACTGCGCCACGGCATCGGTCACCTGCCCGCTCGCCTCCAGATGCGGCGCATGTTGCGCGCCCTCGACGATCAGCACTTCTACCGGCTGTTGACTGCGCCACTCGATCTCGCGGATCTGCATCAGCGTGCCGTATTGGTCGGCGCTGCCCTGAATGGCCAGGCACGGCACCGACCAGCGCGGGATCACCTCGGACACGTTCCAGCTTTTGAACCCGGGATCGAGCCAGGCATCATTCCAGCCCCGAAAGGTATGTTCGGCATCGCGGTGATACCGGCCCATCTTCGCCGCCAGTTCGGTGGTCTCGAACACCTCCCCGGCGCGCGCGATCTCTTCCAGCCCCATCTCTTCGGTAAAGAAATGCGGGGCGATCAGCACCAATCCGAGCAGCCGCTCATCGCCCACCCGCCCGGCATATTCCGCCGCAATCGTGCCGCCATCGGAATGGCCGAGCAGCAGATAGCGCCCCAGCCCCATCGCCGCGATCACCTCGGGCAGCACCTCCACCGCCTCGCGGGTCATGTAGTCCAGCGGGCGCGGCAGATCGGCAGGGTCAGACTGGCCATAGCCCGCGCGCGAATAGGCGAAAACGCCAAAGCCCGTTGCTTCCGCCAGCCGTTCGGGCCAGTCGCGCCACAGCGCCACGCAGCCCAGCCCCTCATGCAGCATCACGATGGTCGGGGCCACGTCCGGCGCCGGGCCGAAGCAGGCATAGTCAAGCCACCTGCCCCCGGCCAGCAGCCGACCGTGCTCCGCCCAATCCGCCATTACGACGCGTCGCGCAGCTTGAAGCGCTGGATCTTGCCCGTCGCGGTTTTCGGCAGGTCTTCCACCACCTCGATCCAACGCGGATATTTCCACATGCCGATCTTTTCCTTCACGAATTCCTTGAGCTCGCCCACCACGCCCGGATCGACGCCTTCGTTCAGCACGATATAGGCGGCGGGTTTGACCAGATCTTTCTCGTCGGCCCGCGCCACCACAGCGGCTTCCAGCACCGCCGGATGCTCGATCAGCGCCTGCTCCACCTCGAACGGGCTGACCCAAATGCCCGAGACCTTGAACATGTCATCGGTGCGCCCGCAATAAACGTAGCGGCCTTCAGGGGTGCGTTCGTATTTGTCGCCGGTACGGGTCCAATGGCCCTGAAAGGTGGCCATGCTCTTGTGGCGCTGGTTCCAGTAGCCATCGGCAGCGGAAGGCCCGCGCACCAGAAGCTCGCCCACCGCGCCTTCGCCCACGTCCTCGTCATGCTCATCGACCAGCCGCACCTCGTACCCCGGCACCGCAATGCCCGATGTGCCATAGACCACATCACCGGGCCGGTTCGCGAGGAAGATATGCAGCATCTCGGTTGAGCCGACGCCATCAATGATCTCGGCCCCCCAGAGCTGTTGCCAGCGCTCGCCAATGTCGCGCGGCAGCGCTTCGCCCGCCGAGCTGCACAGCCGGATATTGTGCTCCGGCACCCCGCCCGCCTTTTCCTGCGCCGCCACCAAAGCGGCATAAAGCGTCGGCACCCCGCAGAAGATCGTCGGCTTTTCGTCCCGCATGATCTGAAACATCGCGTCGGGGGTCGGGCGGCCCGAGAAGATCACCGTGGTCGCCCCCACCGCCATCGGAAAGCTCATCGCGTTGCCGAGCCCATAGGCAAAGAACATCTTGGCGACCGAGAACACCACGTCATCCTCGCGAATACCCATCACCTCGGCCCCGAAGGTGTCGGAGGTTGCTTTCAGCGAGCCATGCACATGGCGCACCCCTTTCGGCGTGCCGGTGGAGCCGGAGGAATAGAGCCAGAAGGCCATTTCGTCGGCATGGGCTTCGACCGGCGCTTGCGGTTCCGCCCCTTCGACAAATTCGGCATAGCTTTCGCAGCCCTCAGGGGCCTCGCCGATCACCACCACGGCGCGCAGAAAGCGGTTGCCGTCCACGGCGGGCTTCACTGTGTCCCAAAGCGCCTCAGACACCACAAGGATCGAGGCGCGGCTGTCGTTCAGGATCGCCTCATAGACCGGCGCGGCCAGCAGCGTGTTCAGCGGCACCGGAATGGCCCCGGCCTTCAGCGCGCCCCAGAACACCACCGGAAATTCGATCTGATCGCGCAGGATCATCGCCACCCGCTCTTCGCGGCGCACCCCGTGACGGGCAAGCGCCCCGGCAAAACGCCCGGTCTGATCGGCCAGCGCTTCATAGCTCAGCACGCGCTTTTCGCCATCCGCCTCGCGGAAAGCCACCTTGCTGCCCCGCCCCTCGGCAAGGTGCCGATCCACGAAATAGATCGCGGCATTCTCGTTGGTCATATTGTCCTCCCTGACCGGCCGCGCCTCCTCTGCGCCGCCACTTTCCGGGTCTATTGCCCGGTAAATTCAATCGCCCCCTCGGGCAGCAGATAGATCACATAGGCGTCACCGCCGCTGATGGTGGGATGATGCGCCGAGCCGGGCGGATAGACATACCAGCCGGCTTCAAAGCCATCGAATTTGGGCACGCCCTCAATCGGCAGCACCGCGCCGATCTCGCCATTCGGGTGCAGATGATGCGGGCCTTTGACGTCGCGCATCCTGACCACGTCGACGGAAAATTCGCCCGTGGCCCCGCCGGGCTTGATCGCGCGGCCAAACTTGATCCCGCCCGCCTCGCGGCTCATCAGCCAGCCTTCGGCCTCACCCTCGGCACATAGCTCGGCCAGACGCACCAGATCCGGCCCCTCCGCCGGATATTCCGCATTCAGAAATGCCGCCATCTTGTCGTCCAGCGGCACGCCTTCAAGCTGGGCCGCAATACCCGACAACAGCATCGAAAATTCTTCGGCTGACATAAGACCCTCCTGTTCGCACTGCGAGTCGCTTATGCTTTATAGTGCATGTGCGACAGGTTGACGCAAGCGAGAATGCTATATTTTGCATTTTTTTGCACACACCCACCGCAGAAGCTAACCCGCACTGCATTGCTCACAGAAACGGGCGACGCCCGACCCTGGTTGGGCGCTGTGCTGAAGACGGGCGGAGGCGTGTAGGCTATGCGCCGGTGATCTCTGCCAGATCCGCTTCGGCGCGAGCCGCCTGTCGGGCCACCAGCGCGGCCACGCGAGTGATCCGCTCCGGGTCCGGATGATGCTGGGCCACCGCCGCGATCCGCGCCCAGATCGCTTGTTCGAGCACCCGGCCCGTCAGGCGCAGAAACGCCGTGGCGATTGGGCCAATCTCGGCCCCCGCTTCCAGATACGCCCGTGCCGCGCACCACGCCGCATAGGAACGGACCAGCCCCGGGCTTTGCGGCCCGGCCTCGACAAAGCGCGCGAAAGCCTCGAACGCCGCGCCGCCTTCCAGCCGGATCAGCCGCCCGGCCAGCGCCAGCGCGTGGATGCCATTGGCGCCCTCATAGATCGCAGTGATCCGGGCATCGCGGTAGATCTGCTCGACCCCGTATTCGGCCAGATAGCCATAGCCGCCCAGAACCTGCATAGCGCTCTCTGCCGCCCGCAGCGCCGCCTCCGAGCAATGGGCCTTGATCACCGGGGTGAGAAACTCCACCAGCCACGGGTCGTCGCCCGCCTCCATCGTCGCCAGCGCCAGATGGGTCATCGCCCGCCCGCCCAGTGCGGCGGCGTCGATCTCGTCAAGCATCCGGCGCACATCGGCGTGCTGGTCGATGGTCACGGGCGCGCCATCCGGTCCCCGTCCCTGCACCCGCTCGGCGGCATAGGCGCTGGCAATATCATGCGCACGGGCGGCCTGCGCCACGCCCTGCAGCGCCACGTCGATGCGGGCGTGGTTCATCAGGGTGAACATGGCGCGCAGCCCCTCGCCCTCGCGCCCGATCAGCTCGCCCGTCGCGCCTTCAAAGACCAGCTGACAGGTGGGCTGGGCGTGCAGCCCCATCTTTTCCTCGATCCGCGTCACCCGGATGGCGTTGCGGCTGCCATCCGCCAGTTCCGACGGGCAGGCAAACAGCGACAGCCCCTTCACCCCGTCTTCCGCAGCACCAGTGCGGGCCAGAACGAGGTGGAAGATGCCTTCAGAAATATCCTGATCGCCGCCCGAGATAAAAATCTTCTCGCCGGTGATCACGTAATGCTCGCCCGCCTGCACCGCCCGCGTGCGCACCCGGCCAAGGTCAGACCCCGCGCCCGGCTCGGTCAGGCACATCGTGCCCAGCCAGCGCCCCTCGGCCAGCGGCGGGATGAAGCGCGCGCGCTGGTCTTCGCTGCCAAACGCCATCAGCGTGCGGATCGAGCCGGGGGTGAGGTTGACCAGCATGTTGAAGGCCTGACTCGCGCCGGTTTCGATCTCGGAAATGATCGCCCCGGTCACCGCATCCAGCCCCTGCCCGCCAAGCCCTTCCGGGGCCGTTAGCGCCGTCCAGCCCTGCTCGACAAAGGCGCTGTAGGCCGTCTTGTAGCCCTCAGGCAGATGCACCCGGCCGTCTACGAGCTTGGCCCCCTCCACATCGCCGGGGGCGTTGATCGGCGCGATCACCCCCTCGGCGAAGCTGGCAAAATGCTCGGCCAGCGCCGCCGCCATCTCCGCATCATACCCCGCCACCCGCGCCGCATCGGCCACGTGGTTGAGCGAAAACAGAATATCGGCCACGGGGGCGGCGAAAGGCTTCATTGTCCGGTCCTCAGCTTACTTTCAGCAGCACCGCCATGGCGCTGTCTCCGGCCGCACAGCCCTGAAACAAGCCGATGCCGCCACCCTTCATTTCCAGCTCTTCGATCAGTTCGATCATCCCGCGCAGGCCGGTCGGCCCCTGCGGATGCCCCCAGATCAGCGACGAGCCGAAATTGTTCATGCGCTTCCAATCGAGATCGAAGGCCCGGGCAAAGGCGATGTCGTTCACCGCGAAAGGATTATGCGCCTTGATCGCGGCAACATCGGCAATCGACAGCCCCGCCTGCGCCAGTGCCCTTTCGGTGGCCTTGATCGGGGCGGCGGGCATAAAGCCCTTTTCCTCACGCGCCTGACCGATGGCCAGAACTTCGATCACCGGCTTACCCGTTCCAGCAATCTCGGCGGCGCGCTCGGCGCTCGAGGTCACCACCATCGCCGCGCTGCCATCCGCCGGATGGGTCTGGCCTGCAAAGGTGACGGTGCCGCCGGGCACAACCGGCTTCAGCGCCGCGATCTTGGCCGGGTCCGAGGGATGCACCCCGCCATCGCCGTCAAGCGTGGCGACGGTTTTGCGGAACCTCGCATCCGGCACCTCGAAGCGCTCGGCCATATAGCGCTTCTGAAAAGCGCGCCCATTGGCCAGCGCGTCCTGATATTGGGCCGAGCGGTGCAGCACCACCTCGTGCTGTTCCTCGGTGCTGATGCCATAGCGCGCCGCCACGTTTTCCGCCGTCGCCACCATCGGGCCTTTCGACCATGGATCATAGGTAAAGCTGCCCAGCACCCAGTCTTCGCTCTGCCCGGTGCCGCCTGTCCCGCCCGGGGCCGGATAGTAGACATGCGCGCCGTTTGAGGTGCGGTCGCCCGAAGCGATCAGTGCGGTCGTGACACCACTCACCGCAATCTCGCCCGCCGCCGTGGCCAGCAGACGCGGGCCGGTGGCGCAGGCCTGATTGAGCGTCGGCCCCGGCAGTTCTTCTGCCCCAATCATCGCGGTGAACCACGGCGCGCCATAGAAGCAGTTGGGCTGGATCACCGTCATGCCATAGGCGCAGAAATCGAACATTTCCGGCGTCCATTTGCGCGCCTCCATCTCGTTTCGTGCCACAAAAGCTGCAAACTCGATGGAATGCAGATGGGCAAAAGCCCCCTGCCAGCGCACGAAAGGCGTCGACCAATAGGCCCCGTAGGGAATGTATGCGCGCATGGTCAGATCCTGATCGTGGCCGGGTCGCTGTCTTCGTAAAGACGCGCCAGCAGGTCTTTGCGCAGGTCGAGCACCTTGCGGTAATTCAGATTGCCCTTCGCGGTCATCTCGCCCGCGCCCATATCGGGCGGATCGGCCAGCACCATGGCCCGGCCCACATGGGTGGACGAGCCCTGAACCTCACGCGCGCGCTCGGCCAGTTGGCGATGCACCTCGGAATTGAGGAACCGGCAGGCCAGCGCCCCCTCGAAATTCACCGGCTCAAAGCCGCGTTTCTGCATTTCACCCATGTTGGGGAAAATCAGGATGCCGATCTCGTTGCGATCCGCGCCTGTCACCACGATGTCTTGTGCAATCGGACCAATGGCTGCGAGCATGTCGAGCCGCAGCTGCGCCGCCCGCACCCATGTGCCGGTGAGCAGCTTGAAATCCTCGCTGATCCGGCCATCGAATTTCAGCCCCATATTGGGATCACCCGGCACGACAAAGCGCATCGCGTCGCCGGTGATAAAGAACCCCTCTTCGTCAAAGGCTTCGGCGGTCTTTTCCGGGTTATCCAGATAGCCGGTAAAGTTGTTCGGCCCCTTCACCCGCACTTCGCAGCGCCCATCACCATCGGGGATCAGCTTCACCGTGACCCCGGTCATCGGCACACCAATGATGCCCGACCGATCCGTCGGTTCGTGCTGGATCAGCGCCGCCGGAGCGGTTTCGGTCAGACCCCAGGACGAATTCATCAGCGGCACGTCATCGCCCCGCACCTCGCGCGCCAGGTCCTGCAACCCGTCCCAGACATCCTGCGGCAGCGAAGCGCCGGCATAGAAGATCATGTCGAGTTCTTTGAAATAGGTCTGGCGCAGCGCCTCGTCTTCTTTCAGCGCCTTCAGCACCCCGGCAAAGCCCACCGGCACGTTGAAGCTGATCGTCGGCGAGACCATCGACAGGTTTTCCAGCGTGCGTCCGATCAGGGCAGGCACCGGCTTGCCATCGTCGATATAGAGCGTGCCGCCATTGGCCAGAACCAGGTTGAAGTTATGCGAGCCGCCAAACACATGGTTCCACGGCAGCCAGTCCACCAGCACCGGCGGGCGGGCCTTCACAAACGGCAGCGCGTCGGCAATCTGGGTCTGGTTGGCGCACATCATTCTATGCGTGGTCGGCACCCCCTTGGGTGCCGAGGTCGAGCCCGAGGTCAGCAGGATTTTCACCACGCTATCGGGGCCAACCTTGGCACGGGCAACGTCCACATCGATGGTTTCGTCGCCTTTCAGCAGCTCGGCGAAGGGGGTGACCTCGGCATTCGTGCCGGGCCGCGTGGCCACAACCTCGATCCCCTCCAGCGCGTCAAGTTTCAGCGCCTCGGCATATTGGTCGGCATCGACCACATAGGCCAGTTTCGGCTTCACCAGATCAATCGCATGGCGAAGGCGGCCATGAGCACCGTGGATCAGCGAATATTGCTCGGCCACTGGCACCACCGGCACGCCGACATATTGCCCGGCCAGCGCCAGCAGCCCATGATCAACGCCATTGCCCGACATGACCAGAATGGGCGTATCTTCCGTCAGCCCGCGCGCCACCAGCGCCTGACCGATGGCCCGCACCTGCTCCAGCGCCTGCCCATAGGCAACCTCATGCCAGCCCGCGCCGAACCGCTCGGCCAGAAAGGTGCGCAGCGGCGCCTCTTCGGCCCAGTGATGCAGCCAGTCGCTGGTGGTCTCGGCCACCGGGCCCATCTCGTAGCCCGATGTATAGATCATCGTGCCGTCTTCGCGCGTTTCGATCCGTGCCGCGTGGGCACGATATTTCGAATGTTCCATCAACTCCTCCCGGTGTTGGACGCTTCAATCTTTCGCATGGTGGACATCAGCAATTCGGCCTCCTCCGCGCTGACCCCCTCCATCATTCTGCTGTCATGCTGGCGCACCGCGTCGGTGCTTTGCGCCAAGAGCCGCGCCCCCTCGGATGTGAGGCGCAGCGCATAGGTGCGCCGGTCGGTCGGCACCCGGTCGCGGGTGATCAGATCGCGCCGCTCCAGCTCATCAACGATCACCACCAGATTGGGCCGCTCAATCGCCAGCGCCCCGGCAAGCTGGCTCTGGCTCAGCCCCGGATTGTCGCCGATCATGCTCAGCGCTGAATAGGTCACCATGCGCAGCCCGAACGGCTCCAGCGTGCGCGTCACATCCGCCTGAAGGATGATGAAGGCGCGCTTCATGTTGTAGCCGGTGAATTCGCGCAGCGAAGCGTCCGAGATATGGATGCCGGTGCCATTTGCGGGTTTGTCGGACGGGGTGCCTGCCATGATCTTATCCGAACTTCGGATCGCGTTTCTGCAGGAAGGCCTGCAGACCCTCGACCGCATCGGGGCTGGTCTGGGTGATCGCCGCGCAGAGGCTTTCGGTGAACAGCCCGTCGGCCTTCGACATATCCTCGATCCGCGACAGCCCCTGGATCATGATGTAATTCGACAGGGGCGCGTTCGATGCGATCTTGCGGGCCAGATCCTGCGCCATCGCCAGCGCCTCGCCATCGCCCACCGCATAATGCGCCAGCCCCAGCGCCCGCCCTTCATCGGCGGAGTATTTGCGCCCGGTCAGCATCATTTCGATCATCCGATCAGCGCCCAGAATGCGGCCCACCCGCACAGAGGCCCCGCCGCCGACGAAAATCCCCCGCCGCCCCTCGGGCAGCTGGAAAATGGTCGAGGGTTCGGCAATGCGCACATGGGTGGCGCTGGCCAGTTCCAGCCCACCGCCGATCACCGCGCCAAACATCGCCGAAATCACCGGCAGCCCGCCGAACTGGATCCGGTCCATGATCACATGCCAGGCGCGCGAATGGCGCATTGTGCCTTCGGCGTCGCGCGCCACATGCTCGGCCAGATCGAGGCCAGAGCAGTAATGCCCCTCGGTGCCGGTCAGAACCACCGCCTTGACGCCCTTGGGCGGCGCGGTGAAGAAGGCATCGAGTGCCGCCAGCAGCTCGTCCGACATCGCATTGCGCTTGCCCGGGCGGTTCATCGTCAGAGTTGCAACACCGTCTTCCGACACGGCGACTTTCAGGATTTCATCACTCATGGTCTCTCTTTCCTTCGTCGATCCGCCCGGATCATTATAGCTCACAACGGTTATACTTCATACCTATCAGGCAAACCACAACCCGCCAAAGCGGGTGTGGCGCCTCCTGCCCCCTAGGGCAGAAGGAAGAGTGTGATGGCCGGGAACAGCAACAGCAGCCCGACCCGGATCAGGTCAGAGGTGATGAAGAACAGCACGGCCTTGTAGGTTTCGACGATCGGCGTGGTGCGATCCATAGCGTTGATGATGAACAGGATCATCCCCACCGGCGGCGTGATCAGCCCGACCTCGACCACGATCAGCACGAGGATGCCGAACCAGATCGCGGTATGCTCCACCCCGATCATATTGGCGCGACCTTCGCTCATATGCACACCCAGTGCGCGGGCTTGGTCCTTGGTCAGCGCGATACCATCGGCCAATGAAGCCTTGATCGCGGCCAGCATATCCGGCCCCACATCGGCAGGCACACCTGCGGCGATGATCTTCTGCGCTTCGGCGGCCTGCAACTGCACGAAATTCACCAGCCCGAAATCCAGCACCGAAATGATCGGGTAAAAGATCGGAATGGTCAGCAGGATCATCGACAGGCTGTCCATCAGGCAGCCGAACACCAGATAGAAAACCAGGATCAGCGACAGCACGACCCAGGGGCTGAACCCCTGCCCGACAACCCAGCCGGACAGTTCCTGCGGCAACTGGCTGAGCGCCAGGAAACTGTTGTAGAAACCGGCGCCCAGGATGATGAAAAAGATCATCGCAGTGCTCATCGCCGTCTGGTTGATGCTGTCCACGAACATTTTCCAGCTCATGTTTCCGGACGCCAGCGCCAGGAGGCCTGTTCCCGCCGCCCCAACCGCGGCCCCTTCCGTCGGCGTGAACCAACCGAGATAGATGCCGCCGACGACAAGGGCAAATACGAGGATAACCGGCCAGACATCAAGAAGCGCGCGCATCCGTTCGGCATAGGGAATTGCCTCACGCGTGCCGGCGGCGGCC
>JBNKIC010000007.1:0-145750 GCA_050290705.1 Paracoccaceae bacterium | reverse complement strand
CATCGGGGTGAGGGTATAATCGCCCACGCGGGTCAGAAACTCGGCCATTTCCGTGCGCATCGGTGCCACATCCAGCACCCGGATCACCGAGCGCAGTTTGGAGGCATCAAAGCCACCCTCGCCCGGTCCCCAAACCACGCCCATCACCTTGCGCGGCCCCAGCGGCACCTCGACATAGGCACCTTGCCAGCAGCCGCCTTCGGGCGCACGATAGGTCAGCAGCCGGTCAAGCGGCTGGGCGGTTTGAACCGCCACCCGCGCGCCTGCATCGAAGAAAGCAGGATCAGCCATATCGAAAGCCCCATTTAGGCTTTCTGCTGAGCGTCTGCTCCTGTATGAGGGCGCGAAGCAACCTGCCCAGTCTGAGAGGGATGAGACACATGAAATTCTTTGCCGATACCGCCGATGTTGATGCCATTCGCGAGCTCAACGAGCTCGGGCTGGTCGATGGTGTGACCACCAACCCCTCGCTGGTCAAGAAGTCTGGCCGCGATATCATCGAAGTGACGAAGGAAATCTGTTCCTTCATCTCCGGCCCGGTGTCCGCCGAAGTGCTGGCCACCGAAGCCGACGTGATGATCACTGAAGGGCGTAAGCTGGCCGAGATCGCCCCGAATATCGCGGTAAAACTGCCGCTGACGCTGGACGGGCTCAAGGCCTGTAAAGTGCTGTCGGGCGAAGGCAAGATGGTCAACGTGACGCTGTGCTTCTCGGCCAACCAAGCGCTTCTGGCCGCCAAAGCGGGCGCGACCTTCATCTCGCCCTTTGTCGGGCGTCTGGATGATATCAACCTTGATGGCATGGAACTGATTTCCGATATCCGCACGATCTACGACAATTACGGGTTTGAGACGCAGATACTCGCCGCCTCGGTGCGCACCGTCAACCATGCGAAAGATGCCGCGCTGATCGGCGCCGATGTCATCACCGCACCGCCCTCCGTGATCAAGTCGATGGCCATGCATCCGCTGACCGACAAGGGCCTGGCCACCTTCCTGAAAGACGCAGCCGAAGCTGGTCTGAAAATCTGATTTCAGGCTTTGCCGAAAATTGGCCCGGGTGCTGAGACCAGCGCCCGGGCTTTTTGATGCCCACCTTCATGCCCGCTCCAATATGGCTTTTCTGCCATGCCCCAGCCGGGGGGCGAAAAAAATGCAGAAATTGCGCAGGACCTCTGCTAGTCTCACTCGCAAATAATGAAAAAACGAAGCAGAGGCACCGGACAGAGATGACGAGCACAGCTCCGATCAATGATGATTTGCGCGAAAAACTGATTTCGCAGCCTGAAACCATCCTCGAAGATCAAGATTTGATGCGCGCCCTTGTGGCAGCGAATGAACGCGCCATGGGCGCCAATATCGTCGATCTGCGCGGCATCGCGATGGAGCGGCTTGAGGCGCGGCTGGACCGACTGGAAGACACCCATCGCAGCGTGATCGCCGCCGCTTACGAAAACCTTGCGGGGATGAACATCATTCACCGCGCGGTGCTGCGGATGCTCGATCCGGGCGATTTCGAAGAATTCATGAAGGATCTGGGCGGCGAAGTGGCCGAGATCCTGCGCGTCGATTGCGTGCGGCTGGTGCTGGAAACGGCGCTGGACGAGAAAAACGCTGCCGTTAAACGGCTGGGCGAAGTGCTGGTGGTGGGCGCGCCGGGCTTTGTCGATACCTACACCGCGCGCGGGCCGGATGTGGCGCCGCGTCCGATCACCTTGCGGCAATTGCAGGAACCCGATGCGCGGATCTATGGCGATACCGGCCTTTGGGTGCGCTCGGAAGCCTGTTTGCGTCTCGATCTGGGCGCCGGGCGTTTGCCGGGGATGCTGGTTCTGGGGGCCGAAGACCCGCATCAGTTTAAACCCGGTCAGGGCACCGACCTTCTGAACTTCTTTGCCGGCGTTTTCGAACGCGCGATGCGCCGCTGGCTGGCCTGAGCCATGGGCCATGCGGCCCATAGCGCGGATGCTCTGAGCATTGCCCCCGGCGCGCGCGACGCGCTGGAGGGCTGGATTTCTCATCTTACGGCCCTCGATGGTGCGGCGGCCAATACGGTTGAAGCCTACCGCGCCGATGTGCTGGGCTATCTGGCCTTCATGGGCCAGCATTTCGGCGAGGGTCAGGGTCGCGCGGCGCTGGCCCGGGTCGGGATCAGCGATATGCGCGCCTGGATGGCGCATGAGCGCAGCACCGGCGTCGGCGCACGCTCGCTGGCGCGATCCCTGTCGGCGGTGAAAAGCTTCTATCGCTGGCTGTCCGACCGCGACGGGTTCGATGCCAGCGCGGTTCTGTCGACCCGCAGCCCAAAATTCACCAAAAAGCTCCCCCGCCCGCTGAGCAAGGATGCGGCGAGCGAGGTGATCACACTGGCCGGAATCCAGACGCAGGAAAGCTGGATCGGCGCACGCGATGCGGCGGTGGTGACGCTGCTTTATGGCTGCGGCTTGCGGATTTCCGAGGCGTTGTCGCTGACCGGGGCAGCTGCCCCCCTGCCCGAGGTGCTGCGGATCGTGGGCAAGGGCGGCAAAGAGCGGCTGGTGCCGGTGCTGCCTGCGGCGCGTGAGGCGGTCGATCTCTATCTGCGCTTGTGCCCCTACCCGACAGAACAGGATCTGCCACTGTTTCGCGGGGCGCGCGGCGGGGCGCTGAACCCGCGCATGGTGCAAAAGGCGATGGAACGCGCCCGGTTGCAACTGGGCCTGCCCGCAAGCGCCACCCCGCACGCGATGCGTCACAGCTTTGCCACCCATCTGCTCAATGCCGGGGGCGATCTGCGCGCCATTCAGGAACTCTTGGGCCACGCCTCGCTTTCAACCACGCAGGCCTATACCGCTGTAGATACCGCACGGCTGATGGAGGTTTACACCGCCGCCCATCCACGCGCCCGGCAGGATGCCGGGTCGTAGCGGCGGCAAGCATTCGGTCTCAACGTCCAGACGGAGCGTCGAGGCGCATTTTCATTGATCCCCCGCGCCGTTTCGGTCATTAGGGCGTGCATGAAACGTTCAGCAAAAGCCTATTCCGTTCACCTCTTCACCGCCATTGGCGCCGTCTGCGCCATGCTCGCCATGCTGGCAGCGGTCGATGAAAAATGGGGCCTCATGTTTGTCTGGCTCGTCGTCGCCTTCATCGTCGACGGGATCGACGGGCCGTTGGCGCGTCGCTACAACGTAAAGACCTATGCCCGCCAGATTGATGGCGTGCTGATGGATCTGATCATCGACTACCTGACCTATGTGTTCATCCCGGCCTATGCCTTGTTCAAATCCGGGCTTCTGGATGGCTGGACGGGCTGGGTGGCGATCATCGTGATCACCTATACTTCGGTCATCTATTTCTCTGATACACGAATGAAAACAAAGGATAACTCCTTTGCGGGTTTCCCCGGCTGCTGGAACATGCTCGCCGTTATCGTGTTTGCGCTTCATCCCAATTCCTGGGTCACGCTGGGGCTGGTCGTGGTGCTGGCCGTGGCGATGTTCACACCGCTCAAATTCATCCACCCGGTGCGCACCGAGCGCTGGCGCTTCATCTCGCTGCCGGTTGCGATTGCCTGGACCGGCTTTGCCGGATGGGCTGCCTTGGAAGAGTTCGACCCGGGGTTTGCCGTGCATTGGGGCCTTGTCGCCACGTCGATCTATCTGCTCTTCGCCGGAATCGCTCAGCAGGTCGTGCCGCCTCGTAAGGCCAACGCCAGCACCAACTCCGAAGCCGACAGCGACACAGCCACCGCCTGACATCACTGCGACATGATCCGGCCGTGTGCCCCAATGGGGCCGCGGCCTAGTTTGCGTGAAAGCTGGTCAGCGGGATCTTCACCCCGGCGTGCAGCGTAACCGGCGCTGCGCCCCCGATCGACACCCATTTGCCGACGCCAACGCTCAGCGCCAGATTGTCGTTCAGGGCATAGTCAAGCTCGACCCGGCCACCGCCCATCACGCCTGCGCCGGTATGGATCCCCCCGCCTGCAGCAGCGCCCCCAAACAGCTCGCCCGACAGCGCCCAGTTCGGGCCAAGGTCGATCTGGTAGCCCATGCCCACCATGCCGATGGCAAAGCCGCCAGCCATGCCGCCCACCACCGTGGCCCCGCCGCCGGTGAAATAGAAATGATCATCCAGCATCAGATCGGCAAAGGTTTCGACCAGCACCGGATCACTGCCGGTGAACGGGTGCCCAACGTGGCGGAAGCCGGGATGGGAGAACTCGTAGGTCAGCCCGGTGGACAGCCGCCAGCGCTGCGCCGGAACGCCCGATTGGTCAGAGCTGGCCTGGACCGGATCGTCGAAGCGATAGCTGCCCCGGATAAAGCCGCCCACGGCGCGGAAATCCCCGCCCGCAGCCGCGATGCCCGTGGCACCCGCCTCAAGATGCAGCCCCGACCAGAGCTTGGCGTCGAGCCCGGCACTGACCGAGCCCACCAGCCCGCCGCCGGTATCCACTTCGCCACCGCCAGCGTAGCCGATGCCGAAATCGGCAAAGGCACGCAGATGTCCGTCGAAGAAAGGCGAGGTGTTGTAGCGCAGCCCGGCCATCCATTCGGCATAGCCCGCGCCATCGTTCAGGCCCGCGCCAACTGCCGAGAAGACATATTCAATATGATCGTCGGCCAGATCGCGGAAGGTGAACTCGCCCCCGACCAGCCCCATCGGGTTCATCTCGCCCACCCCGCCGCGTCGCCCGCTGGAGATCGGCATATAGACCCGCCCCAGCCCTTTCACCGAGGCCACGATCAGCCCCGAGGCCGGTTGCGGCCCGGTATGGCCATAGGCGAAGGCGAAATCGGTGCTGCGCGACAGGCCGAAGGTGAAGATCGGCGTGTCGATGCTGGTGCCGGTGACCTTGGTCCAGCCTGCGCCGACATGGGCCACAAAGCCGCCTGCGAAAGCCTGATTGAGCGTCACCTGCCCTTTGGTCATCAGCCCGTCACCGAAGACAACCGAGGCCCCGCCACCGCCGCCGATGAAACCGCCGACATCAATCGAGGTGCTGTCGGTCAGGTAGAAGCGTTTGAAGCCTTCAAAGCCGCCGATAAACAGCCCGCCCGCATCGCCGAGGGCGGCGGAATAGACCGACTCGCCAAGGTAGAAGCCGTTGCCCATATCGGCGCTGAGGGTCATGTAATGCAGGCCCGTCAGCGCGGTTTGGTTGCGGGTGAAAACGTCGAACCCGGTGCGCAGATCAAGCTGTTCAGCCCCGGCAGCGCCCGCCAGCACAGCCAGCCCGGCCGCCCCCAGCGTTGTTGTCAGCCCGCGATTGCTCATCCTGCGCCCCCTTGTCGGTTTGATCCTGTTTCCGGGATCGGTCGGGCAAGATCAACGGATTCGGCCAGGCCTTTCGCAAAGAAACCCGGGGTGTGGCCTCAGATCAGCAATCCCGCCGCGCCTTCGTGGCGCAGGAGCGTCACCTTGGTCTCGATCCCGCCCGCGCCGGAATAGCCGCCAAGCCCGTCAGCCCCCAGCACCCGGTGGCAGGGGATGATCAGCGCGATCGGATTGGCCCCGCAGGCATTGCCCACCGCCTGCGCCGATGCCCCCAGGTCCTGGGCAATCTGGCCATAGCTGCGGGTCTCGCCGAAGGGAATGTCCAGCATCGCGGCGCAGACGGCGCGCTGAAAGGCCGAGCCGTGGACGGAAAGCGGCAGATCGAACCGGGTGAGCTCGCCAGCGAAATAGGCCGCGATCTGGTGGCGGGCCTCGCGCAAAAGCGGCGTGGGATCGTCTTCAGGTTCGGTGGGCACGCCCCATCCCAGCCGGGTCAGTGCCCCTGCCTCTTCCTCGATCCAGAGCGGACCTATTGGGCTGGGGAGATAGGCGCGGGGCATGGCTGTTCCTTTATCTGACCGCACGATCCTGCCCTGCCCAGCAGACCGGCCCAAGCGAAAAATCACCGATGGCGGCCCATGGTTGATGACGGTGGCATCGCCCGAGATAGCTAAAATCCAACCTATTCTGGAAATGACTTTTCAACAAATTGGCCTAGATTGGCGTTGGGGCTCCGAATTGGAAGGAGAGAGGATGAGTATTTCCAATCCGTCGTCGTTCCCCCTTACGCCGACAAAGCTGGTGGCATCGCGCCCGCCGTCGCCTCCGCCGCCTCAGCGCGGCGATCGGGACGGAGACGTTGACAGGTCATCGCGCGCATCGGGTCGGGATACGACCTCGAAACCGGCAGAACGTGCGGATGAGAACAAGCAGGCAGCAAAGTATGCTGGCCCGCCAAAAGCCGATGCCGCTGCTCTGGCACAGGCCGATATTGATCAATCGCTGAAAGCGAGCAAAGACGCTCAGATCGCCGCCAATGCCAAGCAATCGGCGACGGCGACGCAAGCGGCGCATAATGCCTATGGCAGCGCGAAAGCGCTGTTTGGCTAAACCGCTGTTTGACTAAACCAGAGATCAAAGGCCCGGCGCATCGCCCGGGCCTTTTTGGTTCGGGACGTGATGCTTCCCGTGACACCCGGCCTGAGGGCGGGTGGGGCTTTTGGGCGATGTTTCGCGCTGGCCGATGCTTTTCTGCGCGATGGAATGAAAAAGGCCCGGGAATGTCCCGGGCCTTTATTCAGATCAGAGCCATGCTCAGCTCAGCGCGGCGTCGCAGCGGCCGCAGACACCTGCGTGGCTGTGCTGGCCCACATCCGGCAGGATCTTCCAGCAGCGCTGGCATTTTTCGCCCTCTGCGGTTTCGAACACCACGCCGACACCTTCGATCTCGGGCAGGCGGAAGGCTTCATTGGGCAGCGGATCGCTGGTCAGCGACACGGCGGAGGTGATGCAGATATCGGCGAAATCCACCGATTTGAGCGTCTCGGCCAAAGCGGCATCGCGCACATGCACCACCGGGGCGGCTTCCAGCGAAGCCCCGATCACCTTGTCGCGGCGCTGGATTTCCAGCGCTGCCGTCACCACCCGGCGGGCGGCACGGATGCCCGCCCATTTTTCGGCCAGAGCTTCGTCGCGCCAGCTTGCGGGGGTTTCGGGCATATCGACCAGATGCACCGAGCTGTCATCGCCCGGGAAACGCTCCAGCCAGACCTCTTCCATGGTGAAGACCAGGATAGGTGCGAGCCAGGTGGTCAGCCGGTGGAAAAGGATATCCAGCACCGTGCGCGCGGCGCGGCGGGTTTGCCCATCGGCCGGGTCGCAATAGAGCGCGTCTTTACGGATGTCGAAATAGAAGGCCGACAGATCCACCGTGGCGAAGTTGAACACCGCCTGGAACACGCCCTGGAAATCGAAGCTCTTGTAGCCTTCGCGCACGGTCGCATCGAGCTCGGCCAGCCGGTGCAGCACCCAACGCTCCAGCTCGGGCATCTCGGCGGCATCGACCCGTTCTTCTTCCGAGAAGCAGGACAGGCTGCCGAGGATGAAGCGCAGGGTATTGCGCAGGCGGCGATAGCTGTCGGCGGTGCCTTTCAGGATTTCCGGCCCGATCCGTTGGTCGGCGGTGTAATCGGCCTGTGCCACCCAGAGGCGCAGGATATCGGCGCCGTACTGTTTGATCACCGCTTCCGGCACGATGGTGTTGCCCAGCGACTTGGACATTTTCATGCCCTTCTCGTCGAGGGTGAAGCCATGGGTCACCACGTTGCGGTAAGGCGCGCGGCCCTTGGTGCCACAGCCTTGCAGCAGCGAGGAATGGAACCAGCCGCGGTGTTGGTCGGTGCCTTCCATATAGACATCGGCGATGCCATCGGCGGTGCCGTCTTCACGGTCGCGCAGCACGAAAGCGTGGGTGGAGCCACTGTCGAACCACACGTCGAGCACGTCGAAGACCTGTTCGTAGTCGTCCGGGTTTACGATGCCGTCGAGCACACGCGCCTTGAAGCCCTCTTCGTACCAGACATCGGCGCCGCCTTCTTCGAAGGCCGCTTTGATGCGGGTGTTCACTTCGGCATTGCGCAGCAGGAAGCCCTCGTCGGTGGGCAGCACGCCTTTTCTGGTGAAGCAGGTCAGCGGCACGCCCCAGGCGCGTTGACGGGAAAGCACCCAGTCGGGGCGGCTTTCGATCATCGCGTGCAACCGGTTGCGGCCCTTGGCGGGGGTGAAGGTGACCAGCTCGTCGATCGAGGTCAGCGCGCGCTCACGGATCGTATCGCCATAGCTGCTCATCCCGTCATCGAGTTTCACGTCGATGGCGGCGAACCATTGCGGGGTGTTGCGATAGATCACCGGAGCTTTCGAGCGCCAGCTATGCGGATAGCTATGGGTCAGCTTGCCCTTGGCCAGCAGCGCGCCGGAATAGGCGAGCTGCTTGATGTTCGACACATTGGCCGGGCCTTCCTTGCCATCGGGCAGGATGATCGCCTGCCCGCCAAAGATCGGCAGATCGGCGCGGTAGCTGCCATCGGCCTCGACGTTATAGGTCATCTTCAGGCCGAATTTCAGGCCCATCTGATAGTCGTCATCGCCATGGCTGGGCGCGGTATGCACAAAGCCGGTGCCCGCATCGTCAGTGACGTGATCGCCGGGAAGCAGCGGCACGTCATAGTCCCACTCGCCATTGCCGCCTTCAACACCGCGATAGGGGTGGGCAAGGGTGAGCGCGGAAAGCTCATCGCCGGACACATCGCGCAGGCGGGTGAAGCTTTCGACCTTCGACGAGGTCATCACGCCATCGGCCAGCGTATCGGCCAGCACCAGAAGCTCGCCCGGTTTCGCGGTCGAGTTCTCGGCCAGCTCATCGACACGGTACAGCCCATAGGCGATGCCCGGCCCGTAGCTGACGGCCCGGTTTTGCGGGATGGTCCAGGGGGTCGTGGTCCAGATAACGACGGAGGAGCTGGCCAGATCGTCACCCGTCGCGCCAGCCACCACCGGGAATTTCACCCAGATCGTGTGGCTCTTGTGGTCGTGATATTCCACCTCGGCTTCGGCCAAAGCGGTTTTCTCGACCGGCGACCACATCACGGGTTTGGAACCCTGATAGAGCGTGCCGTTCATCAGGAATTTCATGAACTCGTCGGCGATCACCGCTTCGGCGTGGAAATCCATGGTCAGATAGGGATCGTCCCAGTTGCCATAGACGCCAAGGCGCTTAAATTCCTCGCGCTGGATGTCCACCCAGCCTTCGGCAAACTTGCGGCATTCCTGCCGGAAGTCGATCACCGGCACCGCATCCTTGTCGAGCCCTTTGGCGCGGTATTGTTCTTCGATTTTCCATTCGATCGGCAGCCCGTGGCAATCCCAGCCCGGCACATAGCGCGCGTCAGCGCCCATCATCTGATGGCTGCGCACGATGATGTCCTTGATCGTCTTGTTCAGCGCGTGGCCGATATGCAGGTGGCCGTTGGCATAGGGGGGGCCGTCGTGCAGGGTGAAGGGCGGGCGCGCCTCGGCCTTGCCCTTTTCACGCAGCTTCTCGTAAACGCCGATTTTCGCCCAGCGCTCCAGCCAGCCCGGCTCGCGCATCGGAAGCCCCGCGCGCATCGGGAAATCGGTTTCAGGCAGGTTCAGCGTGTCTTTGTATTCGGGCGTCTGGGGAGTGTCGGAACACATGTTGTCCGGTCCTTGAATCTGGAATTCGTCTGGATGAGGGCGGCGCGGTGATCCATACGCCTTGGCCCGGCGGCTCTCGGTCAGAGCGCCGGGCGGGTAATTCGAATGATGATCGCGGCCCTGTACATCATGGCCCGGGTTATAGGCGCGCCCGCCGGGTGGGTAAAGCTGCTATTCGTCAGCATTTTCCGCATGGTCCTCGGGAGTGGGATCACCGCCCTGCCCCATCTGCGCCACCGCCCAGCGGTTGAGAAAGGCCAGCCCCGCCAGCGCCAGACCAAGGGCGAGGAACGAGAACACCCGCAACAGGCCGACCAGCCCGGAGATATCGACCAGAAACACCTTGGCCACCGTCAGCCCGATCACCGCCATGGCGATCTTGCGTAGGACTGCCGAGCGGCGGGCGATGGCCTGATAGAGCAGCCCCGCGCCCAGAAGCAGAAGCGCAATCGTGTAGGTGTAAAGCTCGGGCTGGGTGAAATCTGGATTACTCATCGCGTCGCCCCGCCAGCCGTGACGAATGGCAAGGAAGGCCCAAAGCACGGCCAGTGCCGCCCCGATCACCGCTGCGGTGATCCGCAGCCCCTGCTCAACGAAGCGGAAGCGCCAGGCGACCGTGGCAAACACCAGCGCCGGCAGCAGATAGGCCGGGATCAGGGTGTTCAGCAGGATCACCCCGCGCACCAGATTGTCGAAGCTGTCATTGAGCGCCGGGTTGAAAATGGTCACCCCGATGGTCAGGACAATGATCCCAAGCGCAGCATAGATCACCGTTAGCACCAGACGCAGCTTGCGCACCCAGCCGGTGATCTGCGAGCGCCAGAGCTGGTTGGCGGCAGAGACCAGCCAGATCGTGGCGAACAGCCCGACAAACCAATGGGTTTCGGTACCCGTGCCCGGGGTCAGATCGTCGATCACCCGGAACAGCAGCAGCGACAGGAACACCGCGCCATAGGTCCAGATCGCGCTTTCGGTGATGATCACCGCAACCGGGCGGCCCAGCGGGCGCAGCAGGCTGAGCGCGGCCACCAGTGCTGCGATGCTGCCCGCATAGGCCAGGATCAGCTCCCAATAGGGGGCATCCAGCGCCCAGTCGATGCCGGGATCAAGGATCAGCCGCCAGCCCAACGCAATCGCCCCGACCTGCACCGCCACTGAAAGCGGGCGCAGGGTGAAGCGTTTGTCGAGTGCGGCGGCGGCCAGCGTGGTGACCGCCAGCGCCAGCGTCAGCGCGGTTTCGGTCAGCACCAGCGTCAGCGCATAGGCGATCATGGCGATGGCAGCGAGGGCAAAGCCCGCGATCCGGCCGTGGTCATCGTGGTCGATGCGCGAAAATGCCCCGGCCAGTGCCGTCATCACCATAGCGATAAGGGTCGCAACAATCGCCCAAGCGTAGGCGCCCAGCATCGCCGGCACCAGCCAGAGGAACTCCAGAAGGACAACCATGGCAGGGGGCATGAAGGCTGCGCCCGCCGCCCAGATCACCGGCCAACGCCCGCCCCGCCAAGCGCGCAAGGCGGCGGCGAGGCTGATAAACAGGGTGATGGCAATCAGGATATAGGGGGCGTTGGGGGCCGGGGTGCCTTCCGGGGCGAGATAGAAATACACCACTGGTTCATAGACCGCACCATCGGTGAGCATTTGCAGCACCGGAAGGGCAAAGAGGCCCAGAGCCGGGAGCAGCGCGAGGTCTTCCAAAGCCTCGGCGCTTTCGGCCCAGAACGAAATGGCGACGAACAGCAGAGCGAGCGCGGCGAGCGCCAGCCAGAAGCCCGAAACGCCATCGGTCGAGATCATCACCAGAAAACCCACCGAGGCCAGCATAGTGCCGCCTGCCAGACGGGTTGGGAATTCCGGCCAGCCGCGCGTGCGGGTCTTGCGCAGGCTTTCGACAATCGCCGCACCACCATGGGTCGGCATCAGCTTCAAGGGCGGGATCGCTATGCTGGCGATCACGGTGCCAACCAGCAGAAGCGTGGCATATTCCGGGTAGCCTGCGCCGACATAAAGCAACCACGTGGCCGGATAGACCAGCACCAGCGTCAGCAGCGAAACCCAGGCCCAGCGGCGGGCCGCGTCAATCGCCAGACCGGACAGCATGATCAGGGCGAAATAGGCATAGAAGGCCTGCGGCGTGTCGCTGTCACCGCCGACAAGGAAAGGCGCGGTGAAGGCGCCGAGAATGCCGATCGCGGCCAGAAGCGGACCGGAATACCAGCCCAACCCGATGGCCAGGGCGGCCACCGCCACCAGCCCGGCAAAGGCCAGCCCGGAGCCGATCAGCGCATAAAGATGCAAGGCCGCCAGCACCGCACCGAACAGGGTCACCACCCCGGCGCCCGAGAAAACCGAAGGCAGATAGGCGGTTGTGGTGTCTTCCCCGTCGCCCCAGCGGCGGCGTACAACTTCGCCCCCAACGATCAGCGCCAGACCGAAGCCCAGTGCCGTATAGACGCGGGCCGCCGGGCTGAGCAGCCCACTTTCAATGCCGTATTGCACGAAGAACAGCCCCGCAAAGGCCAGCGACACGGCGGAGACCACATAGATCCAGTTGGCTTGCAGCCAAGCCCCCAGCGCATTGGCCTTGTCGGCGCGCAGCACCACCGCTTTTGGCGGGGTGGTGTCGGTGAGGGCTGGGTCATTGGCGGGCGCGGCGGTTTCGGAAGCCTCGTCAACCGAGGCAATCGGCGCATCGGGGGTCGGGGTTTCTGCGGGCGCTTCCGGCGCTTCCGGTTCTGGCGGGGCCTGTTTCGTGCTGCCCGCATTCCAGGGGCCGGTTGCGGCTGTGGCTTTCGGCTCGGACGGGGCGGAGGGCTGCGGCTCGGCTGGGGCTGCGGGGGCAGCTTCGGGCGTAGTCTCGGTGGCGGTTTCGGGCGCGGCTTTCGGCGCTTCGGCGGCGCTTGCCAAGACCGGCGCATAGAGCCGCCCGCGAATTTTCTCCAGACTGGTTTCCAGCTCCCGCACCCGGCGGGAAAGCTTCACCACCCAGATCATGAACACGATCAGCAAGACCGGCACGGCAAGGAGCAAGAGCCCCAGAAGCACGAAAATTTCTTCTTCTCTCATTTAACTACCCATTTGGCCGCGCGCCATAATTCGCGCGATGCTGCCTGATAACGTGCGGACTGTCCAGAAGCCCTAGAACGGCAAGGAAATGTCGGGGCGGGCGACCATCAGCCAGAGGATCGTCAGAACCGAAAAGAAGGCCGGAAAGCCGAAGGCGAACCAGATCCGGTAGAGCCGGTAAAAACGCGGCGGCAGCGGTGTGTTGCTGGCGCTGGCGCTGCGGGCGATGTCGCGCAGCTGTGCCTGTATCCAGACCACTGGCAGCCAGAAGGCTCCGGTGACGAGGTAAAGCCCGATGGCGGCGAGGATCCAGCCCTCGCTGAGATCCCAGCCCAGTTCACGCGCCAGCAAAACGCCGGTGATCGGTTGGGCAATCACAGCAGTGGCGGTGAAAAGCAGATCGGCCAGCACCACGGTGCCCGCCACATGGGCGATCAGCGGGGCCGAGCGACTGCGCACCGCCATGACCATGAAAAACGCAATTCCTGCCCCGGTGCCGAACAGAACGGTCGCCCCGATGATGTGAAGCCAACGCAGAACCAGAGCAAGCTCCATGGCTCAGCGCGTATCCATCATCACCCTTGCGGTCAGCAGGGCCACGATGATGGGCAGAATATCGACGCCAGAGCCGAACGGGTCGGTCCAGACATGCGGCGCCATCAGGGTGACCGCGACGCCGTAGAACAGCGTCACAAAGACCATCACCAGCAGCGTGCGCAACGCCCAGCGGCGGAACAATAGGCTCGCTCCAAGCGCAAATCCCACCATGCCCATGACTGCAATCACCATACGGCTCAAAAGCGGTGGAATCCCGCGGGTCGCCATTTCGGCCACCAGATCGCCCATTCCGGCCAGCCCCGACAGACCCTGTGCCATCCAGTCGATGGCAAGGGCGAAAATCAACAGCGGCGCCAGAAGCTGCATCCGGGCCGACAGCCGGTCTTCCACCCGGGCCTGCATATCAAGGAACGTTTCCTCAAGCGAATGCGCCGGACGGCCCAGCGCGGCGCGAGTCTGGGCGGGATTGCCAAGCACCCCAAGCTCCATCGCGCGCACAGCGGTTGAGCGTAGCGGCGAGCGCCAGCCGAAACGCCCCAGAAAATCGGCCACCGCGCCCGCAGCGCGCACGCCCCATGTCGGCACCACCCAGGTGAACGAGGCTGCCGGAAAGCCCAGCCATCGGCGGGTTGCGGCCACGATATCAATCAGCGGATGGGTTTGGTCTTCAACCAGATCGGCCTCGGTACGGGGCGGGATCCACCCTTCCACCGCGCGGGCCACCGCCTTGGTCACATCGCGCACGCCGATGCTCTGGATCGGGGCATGGGGCAGCGCGATGGGCTGGATTACCGGCACGCCTGCCAGCATCCGGATCAGAGTTGTGCCGCCATAGGAGGAAGGCGCAATCACCAGACCCGGACGGAAGATCCACCAATCGACATGGGATTCGCGGATCAGCGCATCGCCCTCGGCCTTGGTGCGGAAGAACGGCAACACAGAATGGGGATCAGCCCCGACGGCGGAGAACTGAATAAAGGCGGTCTTGGATTTCTCGCAGGCCAGAACCAGCGCACCGATCGAATGCAGGTGCACCACTTCCAGATTGTCACGCAGATTGTCCTGCAGAGCCCCGGCGCAGTTCACCACAAAATCGACATCCTGCACCAGCGGCAGCCAGTCGTCGGGCCGCATCAGCGCCCGCATATCGCGGATAACCCACGGAAAACCCGGCAAAACCCGGCGCGCTGCCCCAAGATCGCGGCCAAGGGCAATCACCTCGTGCCCGCGCTCGGCCAGCGCCCTGGCAACATTTGCTCCGATGAGGCCGTAGCCCCCTAAAACCAGCACTCGTTTTGATACAATCTCGCCCATGTCGGGCACCCTAGCGTGGAGTTTGGGTGTCGAACAGCCCTGTCAGTGCCCGTTTCACAAGATTTGTGACGCCGGGTCGCGCACGTGCTGAAAAGGGCAGCGGGCGGCACACTTCCATGGCCGCAACCCCCACCCTTGCCGTAAGGGCACCATTGACCACGCCCTCGCCAAAACGGCGGCTGAGTTTCGACAGGATCGAGCCGCCCGCGAGCGTGTGAATAAGGTCATCGCCCGCCGCAACGGCGCCAGTGGCCACCAGATGGGTCATCACCGCGCGGGTCAGCCGCCAACTGCCCAGAAGCCCCGACCGGCCGCCGTAAATCTCGGCGATCCGGCGGATCATCCTGAGATTGGCGGTCAGCGCCGTGGCCACATCGGCCAGCGCCAAGGGCACGATGGCGGTGATCATTGCCACCTGACGCGCCGCCGCCTCGACCTCGCGCCGGGCCAGATCATCAAGCGGGCCAAGCAATTCGGCCTCGGCCAGCCCCAAAAGCCCGTCGGCATCGAAAATCTCGGGCGCGCGTTCATCGAGCCGTGCCAGCCCCCAGCGCAGATCGTCGCGGCCCCGATAAAGCCGCCGCAGCTTGCCGAGCACCCCTTGGGCGGCGGCCAGATCGTCGCGCGCGGTGGCGCCTTCGGCCTCGGCATGCAGCGTATCGACCCGTTTTAGCCGGGCAAAGGCTGCCAGCTCGCGCAGGGCGATGATCGCGGCCACCAGCAGAAAGGCTCCGACCAGACCCGAAGCGATGAGCCCCAGAACCGGGTTGCGCTCCAACAGCCCGGTGACGAAATTCCACGCCGCGACCGAGGCCATGAAGCTGACCAGCCCGCCCGCAAGCGCCCAGAACCAGCGGCCAAGGCGCGAGGGTTTGCGCGCCGCCAACCGGGCCGCCATCTGCATCGCACGCGGTTCCGGCAGGGTCGGATCGGGGTCGGGCACCGGCGGGGCGCTGGCGGGGCTTGCCTCGGGCGCGCTGTCGTATTCGATCAGCACCGGCTTATCGGATGTGTCGCTCACGGCCTGCCCTCCCAGACATAGCGGATATCGGGCAGTTTTTCGTCATTGCCCGCCCCATCGCTGCGCTCGGCCTCGGTGAAACCATGGCGCAGATAAAAGCGCTGCGCGCCGGGATTGGCCTGAAAGGTCCAGAGCACCAGCCGGGCGCTTTCGGATTTCGCCCGCGCCAGCAGCGCCGAGCCCAGCCCCTGCCCGCGCGCATCGGGCCTCAGATAGAGCGCGTGCACCGCCTCGCCTTCGCGGGCCAGAAAGCCCAGAACCTCGCCCGCACGGCGGGCCACAAGCGTCCAGCCCTTCGCGACCAGCATCCGGCCAAAGCCCAGTTCCTCGTCGTGGCTATGCACGCGCGGCATCCATGGGGTTTCGTCGATCCAGCCCGACAGGATCGCGCTGATTGCTGGCGCATCCTCGGGCGTGGCCGGGGCGATGATCAGCCCGGGCGCACTCACAGCTTGTCTCCGATCAGAAAATCCGCCGCCCGGTCGAGCCGGATATGCGGCGGGCCGTCGCCCGGTTTCAGGCTGATCTCAGCGGGCGCAAAGCGCATCATCCGGTAATCGGCATCGAGCCATTTTTCCGCCCCGTCCCGGGCTGGCCCCAGCAGGCGCATCGGGTCTTCGGGCAGCCGACCGGGGTAAAGCGCCGCCGATTTACCGGTAGAGGCCAGAGTGCCGCGCACGCAGTCGAGCTTGCGCCCGTCATGCTCCACCTGTTCTTCGGTGGTGGTGCGCAGGGCGGCAATGGCCATGGCGGCGGTTTCGGCCCCGGCAAAATCGGCCCGGTCGCGCGCCTCGCGCGTCATCGCCTCGACGATGGCGGTCAGCTGGGCGTGCTGGCTGTGATGCAGATGGTCGGCCTTGGTGGCGGCAAACAGCACCCGCTCCACCCGCTTGCCGCCGAAAAGCTGGCTGAGGAAGGCGTTGCGACCGGGGCGGAAGGCCGAGAGGATATCGGCCATCGCGCGGCGCAGATCTTCCAGCGCCGCAGGCCCCGCATTGATCGCCTCCAGCACATCGACCAGCACCACCTGCCGGTCGATCTTGGAGAAATAGGCGCGAAAGAACGGTTTCACCACCTTGGCCTTATAGGCTTCAAAGCGCCGCTCCATCTCGCGCCAGAGGCACCCGCGCGGAGTCACGGCGGGTTTGGGCAGCGGCGCAAAGGTCAGGGCCGGACTACCCGCCATCTCGCCCGGCAGAATAAACCGCCCCGGGGTGCAATCGGCATAGCCCGCCGCCCGCGCAGCGTTGAGATAGGCGGTGAAGCTGCTGGCCAGCGCCTTGGCAGTGGTTTCGTCGTGATCGGCGGCAGCATCGGCATGATCCGCCGCCGACAGAAACGCCGCCGCCATCGGGCGCGCGGTGATGCGGCTCAGCGTGTCGCGCGACCAGTCTTCATAAGAGCGGTCGAGCAGTTCGAGATCGAGCAGCCATTCGCCGGGATAATCGACAATATCGAGATGCACCACGCGCGGGCTGCGCAGCCCCGACAAGAGCCCGCCGGGGCGCACCCGGAAGCTGAGCCTGAGTTCGCTGACCGCACTGGTGCTCTCGGGCCAGTGCGGCCCCGGCCCCGTCATCGCCGCCAGATGCGCTTCGTAGTCAAAGCGTGGCACCGTCACATTGGGCTGGGGTTGCAGAAAGGCGGTGAGAATGCGCCCCTCGGCGGCGGGCATGAACTGCGCCATCCGCCCCCGGTTCATCAGATTGGCCACCAGCGAGGTGATGAACACGGTCTTGCCCGCGCGGCTGAGCCCGGTCACGCCCAGACGCACCACCGGCTCGAACAGCGCCTCATGCACCCCGTCCCCCACCGCCTCGAATTGGCGGGCGATCCCATCAGCTAAATCGGTAAGCCCCAAAGGCAAAACTCCAGATGTTTGCAGATATATAGGAGGTTAGACGCCGTGGCGCTAGCGGGGGGTGGGGATGGGGGCGAGCGCCCATCCCACGCTTGCTGCACGACAGCCGTTTAGATGCCACGAGGGGATGCGAAATCAAATACGAACACGCCTTCCTCGAATTTGAACGAAATACCCCACTCTTCGCCACCTTGGGTGGTCACGTAGATCGTCATACCCGCGAGGTCGTTCGGCGAGGGAGCCCCAACAATCGCGCCGAGCCCTTCCAATCCAATCGCTTGAAATGAGAGATCGCCAGAAAGCGCATGATCGGCGGGGCGGAAGTCTTTCCAGACCTGTATTACCTGAGCCAGCATCGTATCTGGAATATCCGATATTTCAAAATAGTCAGATAGACGATCTGGCGGTATTCCTACGGCGAGAGATGGAAAAACGAGCCGCTCAACCGTAGTGAATGAAAGCGTTGGCGGAAGCGTCAGGTTCGGCTCATCATCGCCATTGATCGCGAATAGTTCGTCGATTGGCTGAAGGGTGTAGTAGATCATCCCCGACGTCACGCGAGGACCGATCAGCGCATCCAGCGAGACCACCTCGTAGTCCTCATAGCATGCATAGACGGCTTGCAGACCCGTTATGGGCGTGAATGCGCTCGCGATGATCTCAGGAGAATTTTCTGCGTCGCGTGTCCAGATTTTGCAGCCTTGCGGAAGAGCCCCGGAGGAACGAGCGTCGGCTTCATCCGCACCTATCAACAGTAACGTAACGACGACGAGTTTGATGAGCAGCCCTAAGCTGTGATTTCTACCCAGAAAACGCATCAATCACCCTCATTGCTTCTGCCTCGCATAGAACGGCTTGGCCGGGTCCTAATAGCCTGCCCAGTAAGATTTCTTCCATTGGCAGCTGTTCCATTCGACAGCAAGCCCAGCATGGGTAACCACCTCCGCCAAGGCAAGGCTCCAGCATGATGGGCGCGAACGCCCATCTTTGCTGGGTCCATCCGATATCTCCGCCCGGCCCAATCCGTTAGCGGTCGGACACCCTTGGGATCCCGCGCGCATTTAGCGCGGCCACAACGGCATCCGGCGCGGTGCGGCAGGTCTGGCGGAACAGCTGGCGCCCCAGATGCAGCGACAAGAGCGGATAGGGCACTTTGTCGCCCGGTTGCGGCCGATCCATCGCAAAGGCGGTGATCCGGTTGAGGGGCAGGAACAGATCGTTGGACGCATAAGAGGGGCCTTCCAGATCGCGTTGGTCTTCATCGCGGCTGACGATCGCCAGCTCGCCGGGCATCCTGATGATCAGCACCCCGGTCGCCGCGTCCTTACCCTTGCCGCGCGCGGGTGCTTTCTGCGGTTCAAAATGCAGCGGCACCACCGGCTCCGGCCCGCGCCGGGTCATCTCTTGCAGAACCGAGCCGAAAAACACCTCCGATTGCGGGATTTCAATCGCAGGATCCTCCTCACCCGCAAGCGAGTCGGGTTTGGTCAGATGTGCGCGGACAAAATCGGTGGCCTGATTCATGATATCCGACGACACCCGGTTGAAGCGCTGGTCGATCTCGGTGCCGTCGCCCAAAAGCAGCGTCCAATGCCCCATCAACAGGTCATTGCGGCAGCGGATGGCGACGATCTGATCCCAGCCAATATCGCGACTGGCAACCTTGTCATCGATCATTTCGCGCAGGGTCAGCCCGTCTTCACGCAGAGCGATCACGGCGCGGTAGAGGTTCATGCCGGGCCGCAATTCGCGACGCTCCTCGCGACGGGGGAGTTTCAAAAGCAGCTTCGCCCCTTTGTCAGCCTCATAATAACTGCGAAAACCGGGCGGCATATCCACCTCGCTTTTCACCTCGACCACCCAAGGACCGTAAGCATTGTATTCTTGCCGGTCTTCGTCACTGGCGGAATAGTACCAATGCAGTGAATTGGAATGCGTGTCTGTCATGGTTTCGTCCTCCAACTTCTCCAAATAATCCGAAATCACCTTCAGCCCCCGCGCGGCGGCGCTGGCCTCTTCGTCAGGCAGCGCGGCAAAAAGCGCCCCCAGCCCGCGCTGGCGCTGAGCCTGCATATGCGCGACCAGGCCCGCCCCCTCCGGCGTCAATTCGATGATATAGCTGCGGTCATCACCGGCCTTGCGCCGCCGCGCGATGATGCCGCGCCGCTCCAGCCGTTTCAGCACCGATGACAGGCTGCCCTTTTGCATATTCAACGCACGGGCAATGGCGGTGGGCGACAGCGCACCGCGCACGGCCAGCAGCATCACCACGGAAATATCGCTGGAGAGAAAATCGCGCCCACCGAACTCGGTCCGATACAGGATCGGGTCAAGATGAGACGGGACATGCAGCATGAACCTGGCCACACCCCGACCCAGATGGTCGGTGGGAGACGTCATGATTGCGCACCTTGATTGTTAGAAATCAAACTACCTGAAAACGGGGGGAAAGTCAAGATTTACGGGGGTGCGGCGCCTATGAGGCGGGGCGGAGATGGGAAGGTCTGACCTAAGCCGGGCGTAATTGATCCCAAGATCACTGAGAAATTGCTAAGGCCGTCACGGCTCTTGGCTTTTCGCGATCAGCTGAATCTTTTCGCCCGGTGGGAACCACCGGGCAGCGTCCGACCGCCCCCACGGGCGGACGCTTCTCGTCCCCCCGCGGTCGGTCACTGCCCTCACTGTATAGCCCCATCCGCCCCAATAGCTGCGCCCCGCCTTCCATGCCTCCTCCCCTCTCCCCCACTTGCCAGCCCTCATCCGTCGCGCTATTTCGCCGTCATGCCTCGTTATGCCCTGAAAATCGAATATGACGGTGGGCCGTTTGCCGGGTGGCAGCGGCAGAAAGACCAGCCTTCGGTGCAGGGCGCGGTGGAGACGGCCTTGGCAAAGCTTGAGCGCGATGTGCCCTTGATTGCCGCCGCCGGGCGGACCGATGCGGGCGTGCATGGGCTTGGGCAGGTGGCGCATTGCGATCTGGCCAAGGACTGGACTCCGTTTCGGCTGAGCGAGGCGCTGAATTATCACCTAAAGCCGCATCCGGTGGCGGTGGTGGGTTGCGCGCGGGTGGAGGACGATTTTCACGCGCGGTTTTCGGCCATCGAGCGGCGCTATCTGTTTCGGCTGGTCAGCCGCCGGGCGCCGCTGGTGCATGAGCGCGGCCGGGCCTGGCGAGTGCCGCATGAGCTTGACTTGGATGCGATGCAGGCCGGGGCCGAACGGCTGATCGGGCGGCACGATTTCACCACCTTCCGCTCGGTCCATTGTCAGGCCGACAGCCCGGTGAAAACGCTCGACGAGCTGCGGGTCGAAGCCCTGCCCTATCCCGCCGGGATGGAATACCGCTTTCACGTCCGCGCCCGCAGCTTTCTGCACAATCAGGTGCGCAGCTTCGTGGGCACTCTGGAGCGCGTTGGCTCTGGGTCCTGGTCGCCCGAAGATGTGAGCACGGCGCTGGAGGCCAAAAGCCGCACCGCCTGTGGCCCGGTCTCGCCGCCGGACGGGCTTTATCTGGCCGGTGTGGGCTATCCGGAAGATCCGTTCGGGGAATAGCCCCCTTCCCCCGACAAAATCTGAAGGACGGCCCGAATTGACTAAGGTCATGGCGAGGATTGCGCCCCTTGGCGAGGCTTGGGCACTCCCACAGCAAGGGGATTGCCATGCTACGCAACACACTCATTCTTCTCGGCTTCGCGGTCGCCGTATGGGCATTCTGCGGGGCCATCATGGGGCTCGGGCCACTGGTGATGAGCCTGAATGCCACGCTCGTCGTGCATGCAATCGGCGGCCCGGCGGGGGCGGCGCTGGCCGCCTGGCTTTACGCCCGCCATTTTGGCGCCTTCACCCCTGCGGTCGTGGCGGCCAGTTTCGTGGCCACCGCGCTTGTGCTTGATTTCGGCCTCGTCGCCAGCGTGTTCATGCACTCCTACGAGATGTTCGCCAGCGTCGCCGGGCTCTGGCTGCCGATGGCTCTGATCTTCATCGCCGCATTTCTGGCGGGCAACCGGGCCGGGACTACGGCCTGATGTATTTGGTCCAGGGGTGCTGTTCTTTAAAGCCCAGCACCTCTTTGATCTTGCGATTGGAATAGGGCGTGGTCCAGCTGTCGGCCGGTTCGCGTAGCTCGACGCCCTGATAATAGCGCGCCACCACCTCTGCGGGGCTGAGCTTCACGCTCATCCCGTCATTGGCGACGTTGAACACCTGATAGCCCAACCCGTCTTTTTTCAGGCAGAGATCGACGACCTGCCCGAGATCGCGCGCGTCGATATAGGAAAAGATGTTGCGCCGCCGAAGGTCGGGGTTTTCGAAATAACGAGGCCAGTCGCGGGCGTAGTCCTCGGGGCTCATCACGTTGTTGATGCGCAAGGCATAGACATCGGCGCCGGTGCGGGTGGCAAAGCTTTTCGCCGTGACCTCGTTCACCACCTTTGACATGCCGTAGCTGTCTTCCGGCACCACCGGATGCTCTTCATCCACCGGGATATAGAGCGGCTTGCGCATCCCATCGGCAAAGCAGACGCCATAGGTGGTTTCGGAACTCGCGATCACCACCTTGCGGATGCCGAGCTTGGTTGCGGCTTCCAGCACGTTATAGGTGCTGAGCACATTGACTCGGTAGGTCTCGTTATCGGGCTTCAACAGGATGCGGGGAATGGCGGCGAAATGCACCACCGCATCAAAGTGCGGCACCCCGGTGCCCGGCTCCATCTCGTCGAAATTGGCATACATGCTCAGCGCGTTGAACACCTGCCCGCTGTCGGTGAGATCGGACAAGATATTGTCGACGCCGGGATGGTCGAGCGGCACCAGATCGACATTCATCACCCGATGCCCCTGTTCGAGCAGATAGGGGATCACCTCCCGCCCTGCCTTGCCACTGCCGCCGGTAAAAAGAATGCGCATGAGGACCTCCACGATCTGCCGCCCGAGACAAAAGTGCCATCGCGACGAATTTCTGCTATCCTTTCTGAGAGAACACCGGGAGGATGCAAGATGCAAATTCGATATCTCGGACATGTCGCCGCGGCCTGCGCGGCGCTGATCTTTGCCACCCCAGCCCTTGCCGACGACCTGACCGACAGCCTGACCAGCACGCTGAGCGCCCTTGGCGACAGCTTCGAACCGGGCGAAGCACAAGGCTTTGCCGACATGCTGGAAACGGCCCCGGCCGGGGTGACCGGCGACACGCTGGGCCACCTGCTCTATTCGCGGCGGCAATTTGACAAGGCCGCGTGGTTCTTTGGCCGCGATGCCCTGACCGACCCGACAGATCCGACATCGCTGAACAATGTCGCGGGATTGCTGACCGAGCTCTATGCCGAAGACCCGGAGCATGTACCGGGTGATTGGCTGGGCACTGCGCGTCTGGCTGCCGAAGCTGCTGGAGCGCTGGCCCCGAACAATGCCGCCTATCAGAACACCATCGGCAATGTCGCGCTGGCGCAGGGCGAGGCTAAGGCCGCCGTGGAAGCGCTGACGCGCGCCTCGACGCTGGCCGCCAATGAACCGCTCTACTGGACCAATCTCGCCCGGGCTCTGGAGGCAATGGGGCAAGATGAGGCCGCCGCCCTTGCCCTCGCCCGCGCCCACAAGCTGGCGCCGAATGGGCTGGAGCTGCTCACCGCCGTGGCCGAGCTTCCCAACACCGCAGCGCCCTATCAGGGCATGCTGGGGCAGGCCTGCCATGTCGATTACCACTGTCAGGAGATCTGCCCGAAAAGCATCATCGGCGGGTTGATGTCGGTGACCTGCGAGATGGAAAACGCCTCGGCGCAGATGGATTGCGCGGCCGGTAAACCCTTTGCCCCGAGCTATAATTGCCAGGAGGACTTTCCCGAATACGGCATCATGATCCCGGGGCTGAATGCCGGCTTCTCGGTCGCGCTGCCCGGGTTCAGCGCACATGTGAAGGTGAATGGTGATGGCAGCGTCGACGTGCGCGTCGAGGGCGGGGTCAGCGCCGGGCCGGTTTCGGGCTACCTGCGCGGCGACGGGCATTATTCCCCCAGCCATGGCGCCAGTTTCGACAATTTCGGCGGTGGGGTACGGGTGAACATCCTGCCTCTGCCCGGCGAGGCCGGTCAGCTTGCCAGCGATCTGGGCCACCCGCCCGCGCATATCGAGCTGGAACAGGTGGGGGATGGTCCAGCGCAGGTGAATGTCGAAACCTACAATGCCGGGATCCTGTCGTTCTAGCGCTCTTGCCCCATGCCATATTGCCCCCGCCGCGCGCGGATGGTCTAATGGCCGCTCAAGAAGAGCAAGAAAGTTCGAGCAATGGCAGACGACCTCCTGAGCAGCACTGACCCTGACACCTATGACGCCTCGTCGATCGAGGTGTTGGAAGGGCTGGAACCGGTGCGTCAGCGGCCCGGCATGTATATCGGCGGCACCGATGAGCGCGCGCTGCACCACATGGTGGCCGAGATCCTCGACAACTCGATGGACGAAGCCGTTGCCGGACATGCCAACCGGATCGAGGTGGAGCTGAATGCCGATTATTCGGTCACCGTGCGCGACAATGGTCGCGGCATTCCGATTGATCCGCATCCGAAATTTCCTGACAAATCAGCGCTTGAGGTGATCCTCTGCACCCTGCACGCGGGCGGTAAGTTTTCCGGCAAGGCCTATCAGACCTCGGGCGGTTTGCACGGGGTCGGCTCGTCGGTGGTGAACGCGCTGTCGGATACGATGGTGGTGCAGGTCGCCAAGAACAAAGAGCTCTATGAACAGAGCTTCTCCCGCGGCAAGCCGCTTGGCCCGGTCGAAAAGATCGGCGCGGCCCCCAACCGGCGCGGCACCGTGATCACCTTCCACGCCGATGCCGAGATTTTCGGCTCGCACAAGTTCAAGCCGAAGCGGCTGTTCACCCTCGCCCGGTCGAAAGCCTATCTGTTCTCGGGCGTCGAGATTCGCTGGAAATCGGCCATCGACGATGGCGAGACCCCGCAAGAGGCGGTGTTTCACTTCCCCGGCGGGCTGGCGGACTATCTGAAAGAAAGCCTTGGCAGCTCTTCGACCTATTCCGATACCGGTTTTTTCGGCAAGGTGGAGTTTCGCGAGAAATTTGGCGCACCGGGTTATGTGGAATGGGCGATCAACTGGACGCCCGCGCGAGACGGTTTCATCCAGAGCTATTGTAACACCGTGCCCACGCCCGAGGGCGGCACGCATGAATCCGGTTTCTGGGCAGCGATCCTGAAAGGTATCAAGGCGTATGGCGAGCTGGTGGGCAACAAGAAGGCCCAGCAGATCAGCCGCGACGACCTGATCACCGGGGGCTGCGCGCTGGTCTCGACCTTCATCGCCGACCCGGCCTTTGTGGGCCAGACCAAAGACCGGCTGTCGTCGGAAAGTGCCGCCAAGATGGTCGAAGGCGCGGTGCGCGACCACTTCGATCACTGGCTGGCCTCGGACAGCAAATCGGCGGGAGCCATTCTCGATTTCCTCATCCTGCGCTCGGAAGAGCGGCTGCGCCGTCGGCAGGAGAAGGAGACCCAGCGCAAGACCGCGACGAAAAAGCTGCGCCTGCCCGGCAAGCTGGTGGATTGCGCCGCGACCAATCGCGAGGGCACCGAGCTGTTCCTGGTCGAAGGCGACAGCGCTGGCGGTTCGGCCAAGATGGCGCGCGACCGCAAGAAACAGGCGCTACTGCCGCTCAGGGGCAAGATCCTGAACGTGCTGGGCGCGGCCAGCTCCAAGCTCGGCTCCAATGCCGAGATTTCCGATCTGTGTCAGGCGCTAGGTGTGAGCATGGGCACCAAATTCCGCGTCGACGATCTGCGCTATGACAAGATCATCATCATGACCGACGCCGATGTCGACGGGGCCCATATTGCCAGCCTGTTGATGACCTTCTTTTTCACCCAGATGCGGCCGCTGATCGATCAGGGCCACCTCTACCTCGCCTGCCCGCCGCTCTACCGGCTCACCCAAGGCGCGCGGCGGCTTTATGTGGCGGATGATCCCGAGAAAGAGGCCGCGCTGGAAAAAGGTCTGGGCGGCAAGGGCAAGATCGACGTGCAGCGCTTCAAGGGCCTGGGCGAGATGGACGCAAAGGACCTGAAAGAAACCACGATGAACCCCGCCACCCGCAAGCTGATCCGGGTGACCATCGACGAAGACGAGCCCGGCGAAACCGGCGATCTGGTGGAGCGGCTGATGGGCAAAAAGCCCGAGCTGCGGTTCCAATACATCCAGGAAAACGCCCGGTTTGTGGAAGAGCTGGACGTGTGATCCCGGCCCGGTTTTCGGGGCAGGTCGAGGGGGGTGCCCGAACTCGAACAGGGGGTCAAGCCTTTGGCAGTATTGATGTTACCGCTAACTGTTCGAAGTTTTGACGACAGGGGTTGAAGGGGGAGCCGATTGGCATTGGCCAGCCCGCGCGCTGCGGGAAAAACGGGCGGCGCCCGACCCTGGGTGGGCGTCGTGCTGCGTGGGATCTGAGCGCCGTGATCGAAAGGATCCTCGCCCGATTTGCTTTATCTGGAGTCGCCATACGCCCTCCCGTGGGGAGGGTCGGGCGTCGCCCGTCGTGCCGCCGGGCGGGGTATGTGGCAATTCTGAAACGGCGCTAAATTGCAGCTGCGGGGTGGGATTCAGCCCTTCCTAGGCTCGCTGTGGCGACATTGATGTTATCGCTAACTACTCGATGAAGCACACGCCCGCATTGATACGCGCCTCAGAACCAACTCGGCTGGTAGCGTTCGACCAGCCAAGGGGGGTACGCCCCTTGCCCCCCGGCACCTTTACTTGCATTGCGGGCTTGATGCGCATCAAACAGTGCCTCAAGGAATGCCATCTCGTCTCCATCGATCAGACGAATGATTTCAAAACCAAACTCCGTGCCCAGTTTCATACGCGCAAATTCATTGATGAACTCAGATATAGCTATCAGAGCAGCTTCAACACTTGCACGTGATGCCCCCTCTAACTTGCTTTGACCAGTCCGATACTTCCAATCAGAATGGGCAATTCTTTTGTTTGCCCAATCTCTTGCAAAGCTCACTGCTTTTTTTGCCGCACTCGCCCTGCTCTGAAATGGGCGCTTTTCTGAAACGACCAAGAGATTCATGATTTTGTCTATCGATATTGAGTCTTTTCCCAAAGGGTCAGACAGGCAACGAAGATCAAGCAAAACGGACTCAAACAGTGTTCGTTCGAGTAGTTCAGCGGTAAATCCAGAAACTGAATTGAACAGGTTAACCCGTTCTTGGTTCGTCCCAAACAAGGTGCGATAGAGAGTCCACTTCAATACCAAATCCGAAAAGTCATTGAGGAAGAACCAGAACGCTTTCCCAAGATCCTCTCCAAGTCTCTCGATGTATTCGTCCATCTCTTCGTCGGACGTTTTTGCGGTACCCATCGCAGCCTCCGTTTTGCCAGACAATTTGAAACCATCACCTTCCAAAACGCCACACTAGATCTCGAGAAAGCACCCATCCTACCTCCAACCAAAGCAGCATCACCGCCGGGCAGCGACTGACCTGGGGGGCGCTTTTGCGGGGTTTGGCTCTGCTGTGCTCAAAAGCATCAACGCCATTGAGGCTAAGAAAGGCCAAGACAAAGCGCCCTCCCGGGGGGAGGGTCGGGCGTCGCCCGGCGGGGGCCGGGCGGAGCTTGTGGCTGCTCCCTGAACAATACCGCCCTCCCCAGCCAGCCCACCGTAGGAAGGGTGATTTCACCCATCAACGCGCACCGTACTAGGGTGATGGGTGGCGAGCCCCCATCCGACACCCGACCAAAAGCTGCGTCATCGCCGGACGGGAAGCTGGTGCCACCCCCACCCTGCCCAATCTTTCACCGCCCCGCCCAGTGGCACAGCGTGGGGATCGGCGCTTTGCCGCTATGTGAACGGCGGCGCTCTTTCGGGGCTGACATCGTCGCCTATATAGGAAAGACAGTACAAAACCATCGAGTGCAGCCATGTCCACCCGCAGCAATGACCGGAAAATCGATATCGCCCTCACCGTGGCGCTGGGGATGCTGATCGCCGTGGTCACGCTGATGCCCGCCGGGGCGCTGCCGCAGACGCCGGGCGGCGACAAGCTGCATCACTTCTTCGCCTTCGCGATCTTCGCCCTGCCGGTCAGCCTGAGACGGCCACGTTCGGCGTGGAAGATCTTTCTGGTGGCGCTGATTTTCGGCGGCGTCATTGAGCTGATCCAGCCCTATATGCATCGCAGCCGCGATATTTTCGACTTCCGCGCCGATGCGCTGGGGGCCGCATTTGGCATGACGATCGGGCTGATTATCTCGCGCCTGCCGCGCGCGGTTGCCGGCTGACACCCTCCCCCTCCCGACCCAAATCACATTCCGCATCCTGAATTGATCAGGATCATCGCAACCCTATGGGTGACGTGATCAAGTCAGCTCGTACTCGCGCGACAGTTATGAGTTTTTTGGCCCTTGGGAGGAGGCAGCCATGTTCTGTGAAGCGGTATGACCGGGGGTACGGATTTTGCCGACCCCGTGGTCATTGATGCGACCGGGCTTGATGCACTGATTGCAGCCTTGAAAGGCGAAGGGCGCGAGGTGACCGGGCCGGTCAGGCGCGACGGCACGATTGTCTATGAACCGATCGACAGCGCCGATGACCTGCCGAAGGGCTGGGTCGACGAGCAATCGGGCGGTAAATACCGGCTGAAGAAAGAGGGCGACGCCTATTTCAGCGCCACCCTTGGGCCGTCCTCGTGGAAACGCACCCTGCACCCGCCGCGCCAGACGCTCTGGCGCACCGAGGTGACGGAAGGCGAGACGAAAATCACCGCCACCCCACCGGATGAAACCCTGCGCGCCTTTATCGGCGTGCGGGCCTGCGACCTCGCGGCGATTGCGATCCAGGACAAGGTGTTTCAGGACGGGCCCTACAAAGATCCGCATTACGCTGCCCGGCGGGCGCGGGCCTTTCTGGTGGCGGTGAACTGTACCCGCGCGGCCGATACCTGCTTTTGCGTCTCGATGGGCACCGGCCCGCGCGCCGAAAAGGGCTATGACATCGCGCTGACCGAACTGTCAGGCGCGCGGTTTCTGGCCGAGGCTGGCAGCAAGGCGGGGGCAAGGATGCTCGCCGCCCTGCCCGCCGTGCCCGCCATCGCCTCGGACCTTGCCGCCGCCGACACGCGCGTCGAGGGGGCAACGCGGCAGACACGCCGGATCGACCGCGACGGGCTGCCGGAGTTGCTCAAGAACGCCAGCGATCACCCTCAATGGGAAGATGTGGCCAGCCGCTGCCTGAACTGCGCCAACTGCACCATGGTCTGCCCGACCTGCTTTTGCACCACGATGGAAGAGGTCAATACACTCGATGGCTCGGGCGCGGAACGGGTCAGCCGCTGGGCCTGGTGCTTTACCACCGATTTCAGCCACGTCCATGGCGGCTCGGTGCGGGGCAGCACCAAGGCGCGCTATCGCCAATGGATGAGCCACAAACTGTCTTACTGGGTCGAGCAGTTCGACACGATGGGCTGCGTCGGCTGCGGGCGCTGCATCACCTGGTGCCCGGTCGGGATCGACATCACCCAGGAAGCTGCGGCGATCCGGGAAGGGAGAGATTGATATGGTAGTACCCGAGGGCCTTGCCCGGATCGTGGCGGCGCATCCGCTGTTTTCCGGTCTCGATCAAAGCTTTTACGACACAGTCGAGGGCTGCGCCAAGAACATGCGCTTTGCCGCCGACACCTATCTGTTTCACGAAGGCGAAGATGCCAATGACATCTATCTGATCCGCGAAGGCCATGTGGCCAAGGAAATCGCGGCCCCCGGTCAGGGGCGGATGGTGTTTCAGACCGTCACCACCGGCGGCGTGCTGGGCATTGGCGCTTTTGCCCCGCCCTATCGCTGGGGCTTCGATGCCATTGCCCGCGAAGATGTGCGCGCCATTGTCTTCGACGCCACCTGCCTGCGCACCAAATGCGACGCCGACCCGGCATTCGGATATGCCGTGATGAAACGTTTCCTGCCCGAGATGGTGGACCGGATCCACGATACCCGGGTGCAAATGCTGGATCTTTACCGTGCACGCTCCTGACCCACATACCGACCCGATGGTGCCGGTGGTTGCGACAGTGACCCGTCGGGCACAAGAGCTTTCCGATATCGTCACCCTCGAAGTGGAGGTTGAAGACTGGCAGGGCTTCGCGCCCGGGCAGTTCAACATGCTGTCCGTCTTCGGGGTGGGCGAGGTGCCGATTTCGATCTCGGGGCCAATCTCAGACCGCTCGCGCATCGTCCATACGATCCGCGATGTCGGGCCTGTCTCGCGCGCGCTGGCGAATCTCGGCAAGGGCGCGGTGCTGGGGCTGCGTGGCCCCTACGGCGTGCCCTGGCCAGTGGAAAAGGCGCGTGGGCGCGATGTGGTGGTGATCGCGGGCGGGCTTGGCCTCGCCCCGGTGCGCCCCATCATCTACGAGCTGATGGAAAACCGCGATGCCTATGGCAAGGTGACGCTGCTTTATGGCGCGCGCAATCCCAGCGAAATCCTGTTTGCCGAGGAGCTGGCCCAGTGGCGGGCGCGGCTCGATTTCGGCGTCGAGGTGACGGTTGACCGCGCCAATGACAGCTGGCGCGGTCATGTGGGCGTGGTGACGGCGCTCTTGCGCGGTGCGGATTTTGACCCGCGCAACACCACCGCCTTTATCTGCGGACCGGAAGTGATGATGCGGTTCGGCGCCGCCGGGCTGACCGATATGGGCGTGGCGCCGGGCAATATCTGGCTGTCGATGGAACGCAACATGCAATGCGGGATCGGGCTTTGCGGCCATTGCCAGCTTGGCCCGGTCTTTGTCTGCCGCGACGGCCCGGTCTTCGACTGGACGGTGATGAAACCGCTGATGGCCGTGAAGGAGTTGTGAGATGGCAGGTAAACCTCGACTGGGCGTCTTCAAATTCTCTTCCTGCGACGGCTGCCAGCTGACACTGCTCGACTGCGAAGACGAGCTACTGGCCGTCGCCGGGGCGATTGAGATTGCCTATTTCCCCGAAGCCACCCGGCGCGACGACGTAGGTCGCTACGATATTGCGCTGGTGGAAGGATCGGTGACCACGCCGCATGAGGCCGAGCTGATCAAGGATATCCGCGCCCGTTCCACCACACTGATCGCGATTGGCGCCTGCGCCACATCGGGCGGGATACAGGCGTTGAAGAACGGGGCCGACACCAACAGCTTTATCAACGCGGTCTATGCGCATCCGGAATTCATCCATACGCTCGACACCGCCACGCCGATTTCGGACCATGTGACAGTGGATTTCGAGCTGCGCGGCTGCCCGATTTCGAAACATCACATGATCGAGCTGGTGACGGCGACGCTGGCCGGGCGCTATCCGCAGACGCCGCCGCATTCGACCTGCATTGATTGCAAGATGGCGGGCAATGTCTGCGTGATGGTGGCCGAGGGCAAACCCTGCCTTGGCCCGGTGACGCATTCGGGCTGCGGGGCGCTGTGCCCGAGCTATGCGCGCGGCTGCTATGGCTGCTTTGGCCCGAAGGAAACCCCCAATACCGCGCCGCTGGCCGCAAGGCTGGCGGAGAATGGTGCCAGCCAACGCGATATTCACCGGCTGTTCTCGACCTTCAACACCAACGCACCCGCGTTCCGCGAGGAGGCAAAGAACCATGAATGACAAGGTGATCAAGGTTGACATGCTCGCCCGCGTCGAGGGCGAAGGCGCGTTCAAGGTGACGGTGAAAGACGGGCGGATTACCGGCACGGAATTTCGCATTTTCGAGCCGCCGCGGTTTTTCGAAGCCTTTCTGCAGGGCCGCGACAACAGCGAAGCCCCCGACATTACCGCGCGGATCTGCGGGATCTGTCCGGTGGCCTATCAGATGAGCTCGGTTCAGGCGATGGAGATGGCGCTGGGGATCGAAGTGACCCAGCCGATCAAGGATCTGAGGAGGCTCTTGTATTGCGGCGAATGGATCGAAAGCCATGTGCTGCACGCGGCGATGCTGCATGCGCCCGACTTTCTGGGTTACCCCTCTGCGCTGGAAATGGCGCAGGATCACCCGGATGTGGTGAAGCTGGCGCTGGAATATAAGAAGATCGGCAATTCGATTGTCAGCACGCTGGCAGGGCGCGAAATTCACCCGATCAATGCCCGCGTCGGCGGCTGGTGGAAGGCCCCGCGCAAATCGGCACTCTGGGCGGTACGCGAGAACCTGCTGCGGGCCCTCGACATGGCGGAGGCCTTTGTCGATTTCACCGCCACCCTGCCCTTCCCCGACAAGGAACGCGACTACACCATGGTGTGTATCGAAGAGCCGAACGGGCTTTACCCGATCTATGAGGGCACGCGGGTGATCTCGAACCGGGGGCTGAACATTCCGGTGGAAGAGTACAACGACCATTTCGAAGAGAGCCATGTGGCGCGCTCGAATGCGCTGCAATCGCATACCAAGGAAACCGGCGGGGCCTATCTGACCGGGCCGTTGCCGCGCTACAATCTGGCCTATGACAAGCTCAGCGACCGGGCCAAGACGGCGGCGAAACGTGCGGGGTTGGGCAAGACCTGCCTGAACCCCTACCGCTCGATCACCGTGCGCGCGGTGGAAAGCCTTTATGCGGTTGAGGAAGCGATCCGGCTGATCGAAGCCTATGAGGAACCCGATAGCGTTTATGTCGAGCACAAACCGCAGGCGGGCACCGGCATGGGGGCCTCGGAAGCGCCGCGCGGGCTGCTCTTTCACCAATATACGCTGACGGATGACGGCTCGATTGCCAAGGCGCAGATCGTGCCGCCGACGGCGCAGAACCAGCCCTCGATCGAGGAGGATCTGGAAAGCTTCATCGCTGATATTCTCGACAAGCCCGAGGAGGAAATCCAGCTTCTCTGCGAACAGACCATTCGCAATTACGATCCCTGCATTTCCTGTGCGACGCATTTTCTGGACCTGACCATCGAGCGTGACTAGCCGTGCAGAGCCACACACAGATCAGGCGGGGTGGCGCTGCTGCCCCGCCTTTTAAGCATCAAATCCCCAAGTAACCCGTGAAAGTGGTAGAATGAGCGACATGAGCATGACCAAACCCCTTCTCATTGGAGTCGGCAACGATTTCGCCCGTGACGATGCCGCCGGGCGGCTGGTGGTGCGGCGGTTACGGGGGCATGGCGATGTCGAGATTGCCGAAACCCATGGCGCGGCGGCCGATCTGGTGACGCTGATGGAGGGGCGCGATCATGTGATCATCGTCGATGCCTGCATGTCGGGCGCGGCCCCGGGCACCCTGCATCAGATCGACGGGATGGGGGAAAACCTGCCGACCTGGTTGCGCTCGGTTTCCAGCCACGGGATCGGCGTGGCCGAGGGTATTCAGCTGGCCCATGTGCTGGGCGTGCTGCCGCAGCGGATCGACATCTGGGCGATTGAAGGCACGGATTATGCCAATGGCGAAGAGCTGAGCCCGGAAGTGGCTGAGGCGATTGACCGGCTGGTGGACCGGCTGAACGAGAGCCTGACGCCGGGCGATTAAAGGATCGGCGCGCCAAGGCGGAAAGTGGCCTCGGCCAGACGGCGCGGCAGATGCGCGGGCCGGGTGCCCGGGGTGCAATTGGCCTCGATCGTCTGAAACCAGGCGTCGATCCCAGCCACGCTGTCGGGGTCGTAGAGCATCAGCGAGGTTTCGAAGTTCAAGAGCATCGAGCGGATGTCGAAATTCGCCGAGCCGACCATCGCCACATCGTCGAACAGCATCGCCTTGGCGTGCATCATGTTGCCCTGATGGCGCAGAACCTGGCCGCCTGCTTCCTCAAGCTCGCGCAGATAGTCGCCCCGGGCGATGTCGGCCACCCGCTGATTGGAACGGGCGGGCACGATCAGGCGCACATCGCGCCCCAGCCTAGCGGCCGAGGTGAGCGCGTGAAACAGCTGATCGGTGGGCAGGAAATAGGGCGTGGCGATCCAGACCCGCTCACGCGCCGTATGGATCGCGTGGACCAGCATGTCGTGCAGCCCGTCATCGCGCATATCGGGGCCGGAGGGCACCAGCTGCACCAGCGCCCCACCGCCCTCGACCGGGGGCACCGGGGCGGTACGATCAGGGGGCGTGCCGGTTTGCTTGGCCCAGTCAGCCTCGAACACTTCGCCGTAGTGCTGCAAGACCGGGCCTTCCAGCGTGAAGCTGAGATCGCGCCAGGTGGCGGGGCGATCCTGCGCGGCCAGATAGGTGGCCCCGACATTGCGCCCGCCCGACCAGATCTTGCGCCCATCGACCAGCACCATCTTGCGGTGATTGCGCAGGTTGAAGCGCCCGGTGGCCCGCAGGCGCGGAACCGGCGAGAAGAAATGGATCTCGCCCCCGGCCTGACGGAGCTTCCACAGCGCCCGGCGCGGGCGACGCCAGGTGCCGATCTGATCGAGGATCAGCCGCACCCGCACCCCGCGTTTGGCGGCATCGGTCAGCGCCCGGGCGAAGGCCACGCCGTATTTGTCGGCATCGAGCCGGTAGAGCACCACATCGAGGCTGTGCTCGGCCTCGGCGACCAGTGCCTTCAGCGCCGCACAGGCGGCTTCGGAACTGGTTTGCAGCACCAGCCGGTGGCCAAGGGCCGCCGGGGGCACGCCCAGACGGCGCAGCTGATCGTCGAGCGGATGGACCGGCGGGCTGGCGGGGCGTCCAGCAAAGGTAAGCTCGTCATATCGCGCGCCGCTGCGCCGCACGCCCAAGAGAAAGAACAGCGGCACCCCGAGATAGGGCAGCGTGAAGATGAACAGGATCCAGGCCAGCGCCGATTGCGGGCTGCGCCGTTGCTGCAAGACCCAGATCAGTGCGATGCCGATGAACAGCACGCCCAGCACGATCTCCAGATGGGTGAGAATGACGCCCATATGCCCTTCCGGCCCGATACCGCCTTTGTTTTCTTAGAGATAGGGTGCGTCTGAGCACCCGTAAAGCCTCAGTTCGGGATCAGGGCGCGCGCTGCCGCTGCGGTGCCACCGCCCACAATCGCATCCAGCGGGCCTTTATATAGCCCGCGATCCTGCAACAGGCGCTGAAAGGCCAAGGCGGTGTCACGGTCCCATTGCCCAGGTGCCCCGTTGCGCAGCGCCTCGAAGGTGACCTTGCCGCTTTCCATCGCCCGCACATAAAGCCGGGCGGCGATCTCGGGGCTGTATTCGGTGCCGCGCCCGGTTTCGTAAAGCACGCCCATCATCGCCACCGCTTCGGGCACGCCCTTGCCCGCCGCCATCCGGGTGAGGCGCGCCTGTTCTTCGGGATTGTCGGGCAGGCCCGAGCTTGGATCGGCATAGAGCCGCGACAGCTCCAGCGCCGCTTTCAGATTGCCGCCATCGGCAGCGGCAGAAAACAGCGTGGCGGCGCGGGCCGGATCGGGGATGCCAAGGGCGGGATCGGCGCGGCCCGGAATGCCCTCGCCCGAGAGATAGGTTTGCGCCAGCCGGAACTGGGCGAAATGATAGCCCGCCGCAGCGGCCTCGTTCAGCAAGGACACCATCTTGCCCGCGTCGCGGGTGACGCCTTTGCCGACACTGTAAAGCAGCGCCAGCGTGGTCATCCCGGCGGGATCTTTCAACTCGGCGGCGCGCTGGAAATGGGTCACCGCCTGCCCGGCATTTTCGCCCCCCGGCGCAACGCCGAAGAGGTAATAGTCGCCCAGACGGGTTTCAGCCGGGCCGAAATCGGCCTCGGCGGCGCGTGTGAGAAGGACAAAGGCCCCGGCCATGTCGCGTTTGCCCTGTGCCACTTCGGAGGCGAGAAACAGCACCTCGGGCGAAGCATCGGGGGCTTGGGCGGCTTCGGTACAGATATCCGCCATCTTGATCAGCCCGTCGCGATGCGCGGCAGCGGCTTCGGCGCTTGGCGGCACCCCGGCATCGGCTGGGCCTGCGCCCTCAACACAGCTTTGCGCCGCATCGCCACTTTGCGCCAGAGCCGGCAGGGGCAGAGCGAGGAGAACAGAAAAAACAAAACCAAATCGACGCATCGGGGCCTCCCTCTTTGCCCTTCATGCGTAGCCCGGCGGGGCTTTTCTGTCCACGCAGAGGGGGCGGATGCGGCGATTCCACCGTCGGATGACGCAGATTTGCCGCAACGCTGCGTTAACACCCGATCAAGAATAACCGCCTATTAACGAAGATTGCCGCGAAAATGGGTGATTTTGGCGGAAAAGCGCTCATAATACCGGCAGAAACGTGCCGTTAACCCGCTGGAAGATTGTCAACGTAATCTGCGGTCGATACGAGCCGGACGATGGACAGAAACAACCCTCTCTCACGGATCGCCCTAGCTGCGACCCCCCGGATGCTCAAGCGTGCCGCCCTGTTTACCGGCGGCGCAGTCATGGGCCTTTCCGTATCGGCTGCCGCCAGCTATGCGCTGGTCAGCCTGTTCGCTTCCGACAGCTCCGCCCGGCTGGCCCAAATCGCCCCGACCGCCCCGGCACGCGCGCCTTCGGCTACGCCCCATACCACGCTGATGTCACCGCTCGCCTCGGTCGATGTGGCGCCGCTTCCCGTGGTGCTGGCTTCAGCCACAGTCGGCATCGCCGATGCCCCGGTGGCGCTGGCCCCGGCGCAGATCGCGCCGCAAGTGCGGACAGACCCTGCGGTCGCAAGCATCGCGACGCGGCCCGCCACGCTGAGCCCGGCACTCGATGCTCCGGCTGACAGCGCAGATGTGGCCCCGGTGCTGGTGACCTATTCGGCCCCCGAGATCACCCCGCCCGCGCGCCCGGACGCTGCGCTTGTCGCCAATCCGGCGGCACTGGCTGACGAGATCGCCCTGGCCCTGCCCACCCGCGCGCAGCTTGCGCCCCCGGCACGACCGAATACCGCCACTCTGAACACCACCGACAGTTTTGCCGCCCTCGCCTCAGGCGATGCCGCCGCCCGTGGCGGTGCCACGCTTTTCGCCACGCCGGAGACGACCAGCAGCATCGAAGAGGTGGTTGTGGCCTCGGCCACCAATCTGGTGACCAGCGACGCCATTCCCAGCCTGCGCCCGAAACCGCGCCCGGCGGAACCGGCGGAGCTTGTGCGCGTGGCTTCGCCCGCCCCGGCCACCGCGGCTGTTCCCGCCTCTGCCCCGCAAACCGAGGTGATCACACCGCGTCGGGTCAGCGGGCAGACCTGCGGCAGCCAGCTCACCCGCGCCATGCCCCGGCGCAAAGGCAATGCCGCCAGCGGCACGCAGTTCTTTTCGGGTCTGACCGGGGTTGGCGGCAGCGACCGCGATGCGCTGGTGATCAACGAGCTGGCGCGCGGCAACATGCCCGATTTTCTGCACCATCTGGTGCCGGTCACCTTCCGTGGCCCCGATGCCCGTGGCGCGCAGGCCGAGATCACCATCTGCGTGACCCCGGACTACCTCGCCCTTGGCTCTGACGGCGACTTCGTGCGCACGCCGCTGGGCCTGCCCTCGGCGGCGCTGATTGCCGGGCGGTTCGACATGACCCTGCCGACCCCGCGCATGGTCGATGCGATCTATGCGCAGGCCGATGTGAGATTGAAGCCGCAGCCGATGCAGGCGGGGCCGCAGATGACCTCGACCAGCTATCTCATGCAGCATAACGCCTCGGTTCAGGCGCAGCTTGCCGGTCGGCACGGGCTGGTTGCCGGGCAGAAGAAAGACGTGGTGATGGCGAGCCGTATGGCCAACCATCCGGGCCGCGTGGCGATCTATGGCTGGCACCGTTCGGGCGGCCACCCGATCCAGCCGGTCAGCACCGTGCATCAGGCGAGCTATGCCGATTACAGCCACGGGATCCGGCTGGTCAGTAAGACCGCCTATCTGAACGGCAAGCCGGTATCGCTGGACGATCTCTTGGCCTCGGGCCGCTATGCCTGGCTGATCAACAATGATGGTCCGATGCCGGGTCCGGTGATCCGCACCGCCTCGCGGTAAGATCTGCACCCAGACACGAAAAGGCCGCCCTCCGGGGCGGCCTTTCTGTTTTGGGCTGATCTGCTCAGAAAACGGGCGACACCCGACCCTGGGCGGGCGTTTTTTTGGGGCTGATCTAGACGCAGCACTCTAAAGCATCCCCGCCCGATTTGCTGCACATGGCGTTTCCATACGCCCTCCCGGGGGGAGGGACGGGCGTCGCCCGTCCTGCGGCCGGGCGAGGAATATGAGCTATTTCACGTCGACAAAGCAGCGGAAGCCCAGGTGGTAATTGCGGTGCGAGGCGGTCGACATCACCTTGGAGCCATGCCAGAACGGCGCCCGCCAGCGTGCCCATTCCTCATGCGCGCGGTAGGTGTCCCATATGAACCAGCTGCCTTTCATCTCGGTCACGCCCAGCGTGGTCGAGCCTTGGCTGGCCATCTGGCTGGGCGAGAGCGGCAGGTTCATATGTTCGGCGGCGTTGCCCTCAAGATCATAGACCCCGAGCGCGGAATGGCAGCCGGGGAAGGATCCGGCGGGATAGGTGTTGGAGCCGCAGCCGCCAAAACCGCCGCCATTGCAGCCGGGGGATTTGGAGCTGGCTTGCGCGCAGATCCCCCGACGCCATTCCGGTCCATAGGTCCAGCTGCGGGTGGGGCCGTATTTGGCGTTATGGGCGGCGCGCATCGCCTCGGGATTGCCGAGATCGAAGCGGTAATCGGGGGCCAGCAGCGCCCCGGCGGCGGCGCCTTCCCATTCATGCGCATCGCCGATCCGCTTGCCCTCGGCCCAGCACAGCTCGGCGGCTTCGCGCGCGCGCACCCAGGTCACCGGATAGGCCAGCGGAATATTGGGATATTCGAACATGTCGACGCAGACCTTGGCGTCTTCCGGGCGCTGGGTGGCCGGATCATAAAGCGGCGCCATATAGGGGCGGCCACAGATCCGTTCAAACTGGGCGTTGCGATAGTAGGAATAGGCGTTTTGCGGCAGTTTTGCCTGCGCCTGAGCCGGGGTCATCGGGTGGCGGGTGATCGCCGGATTGCCCTGCCCCATCCAGCCGGAAGCCCGAAAGATGGCGCGGACCTTTGCAATCTGATCCGCCGTCACACCGCGATAGCGCTGCATCTGGGCAAACATGGCCTCGTTATTTTCGGCCAGCGTGCCTGCAGGCGCAGGGGCGGCAAACGCCATTCCCAGCGCAAAACCCAAAGCCGCCCATATGCGCATCGCCCTACTCCTTTTTGATCAGGTAAAAGAAATCCCGGTTATCGGAAAAAGTTACAAACCGCGGCACCCGCACGCCCTGCACCCAGGGATCAGCCGCCGCCATGTAGCGCACCAGATGGTTCACGCTCAGCCCGTCGCCCGCGGCGTTTTGGCTGTAGACCCCCAGATAGGTCAGCTCTGGCGCGTTCATGTCGAGCTGCATCGCATAATCGCATTCATAGGCCTGGAAGGTGCGCGCCATGGCCGAGGGCGTGGCCGACGAGAAATAGGCGTAGATCAGGAAGCGCTTGTCGCCGCTTTCGCGCAGGCAGAGGCCCGAGCGCAGGGTGCGCAGCTGCGCCTCTGCTGAACCCGACCAGTTGCCGCCACCCCAGCTTTGCACCCGGTCGCCGGGCACGCTCTGCCCGGTTTCGGGGTCACGCAGCACCAGTGACACGCCGTTTTGACGGGCATAGGCCAGATCAGGGATCATCGCATTGTCAGCAGCGGTCCAGGTTTTCATCCCGATCTTGCCATCGAGGGTGACGTAGAGGGTCGACAGGTTTTCCTGCAACCGGCTGAAGGTCACCCCGTTGGACAGAAAGCCGTAATGATGCCCCCGGTTGAAACTGGCGTAATCGCCATAGCGGAAGGCGCCGTGATCGCGCTTGAAGCCCCCGGCAAAGGCCGCCATGACGCGCGGCAACAGGCTGGGGTTGAGCATCCCGTTCAGGACCAGCGGATCAGGGCGGTTAAACCCGTCCGGCCCCGGCAATTGCCAGTCGATCCCTGAGCGCTGCGGGCGCGAGGACCAGCCCAGCGACGGGTGATCGGTACCGATTTCATAGCCGATCTCAAATTTCGACAGATCGAAGGCGGTCAGATAGACATCGGCGTTGCTTTCGACCCCATCGAGCCAATTGGCGCCGTTGCGGATACTGCGGATATCCTTGGCGACCATGCTGGGCTGCATCACCGAGGCATAGACCCCGTCGGAGCCTTCGACCTTGTACCAGCCGCCCGCTTCCATCCCCGCCTCGGCTCCGGTGACCGGCAGGCCGATCGAGGTGCGCATTAGCGGATGGCGATCAAAACTGGCCACGCCAAGCGCCGCCACCGCCGCACCGGCATCGTCAGCCCCGGCACCCATGGACGCGTTTTCAAGGAAAGCGTCTTCAAAGAAGGTGCCCTTGATCAGGTTCACCAGCTTGTCGCCGAAAATCACGTTCTTGCGCAGAAAGTCCGAGACCGCTTCGCGGTTGGTGCGCGAGCCGGAGACCTTGTTGCGCAGATAAAGCCGCCCGCCGCAAACCGGCGCATAGGGCAAGCCGCTAGAGGCCGCCGTGGCAAGCTCTGACCCTTCGCCCTGCCACGGGCGGCAGTCATAGCTTTTGCCATTTCCAGAGATCACCAGCGCCGGATTGGCGCCCTGGCTCAGCGCGACCTGCCAAGTTTTCGCATCGGCGTTTTCGAAATGCCAGCTTGTGGTGCGGCCCTGGGTGGGAATGAGCTCTAGCAGATACCAGCGATTGACCCCGGGATGCAGCGCTGTCAGCCGCCAGGTGCCGCCCTCGGCCGCCGGAACCTCTTCGCTTGCGCGCATCGGGGCAAGTTCAACCGGCGTGGCCACATGATCGGACAGATAGGTTTCCCATTGCGCCTCAAGCGTGGCCTGATCCGGGGCGGGAATGCCCTGCGCAATTGCAGGACCAAGGGGCAGAGCTGTAATCGCCACAGCTCCCAACAACAACGTCAACCGCCGGACAACCCGGTATGGCATCTTAAACTCCATCATTACACCATCCTGCCGACCATCCGCCTTGGTCGAGCTGGCAGAACGGGCACCAAGATCAGGGCCAGGCCCCAAAAGCGCATTTCAATCCACTCAAACCAGACCATGAATCATATTGGTTAACTCAATATTGCTATTCTCAAAATCCCACCAGCCGCCACGACCGGTGGCGCGATCACAATTTCTCGCCATACCTTCTTTAGATAGGTCAGAGCGGGGCGGAAAAAAAGGCTGGAATCTTGGTCCCGGCGGCTTCGGAGCGCAGCCAGCCGCGTGCGGCATCCAGCGCCTCGCGAATTGAGTGATCCATGTCGAGATAGCGATAGGTGCCCAGACGGCCCACAAAGCTGACCCCCTCTTCGCCCCGGGCGCGGTCGACATAGCGGGCCAGAAGCGCCTTTTCCCGGACCAGCCGGATCGGGTGATAGGGGATGTCGTCCGGCCCGCAGGCCCGCGCGGTTTCGCGGTAAAGCACGGATTTGGAGTGGCTTTCCCACGGGGTGAAATGCTTGTGTTCGGTGACGCGGGTATAAGGCACATCGGCATCGCCGAAATTCATCACCGCGCAGCCCTGATAATCGCCCTCATAGGTGAAGCGCTCGAAATCCAGCGTGCGGTAGCCAAGAGGACCGAGATCGTAGCCGAACCAGCCGTCAATCGGGCCGGAATAAAAGCAGTGGTCAAAGCCCGCCGCATCGGCGCGGGTGATCTGGCGGCCGAGCTGCAGGGTGATGTTGTCGTGATCCAGAATGCGCTCGACCATCGCCGTATAGCCACCCTCAGGGATGCCCTGAAACGCATGGTCGTAATAGTTGTCGTCGTAGGAAAAGCGCAGCGGCAGACGGCGCAGCACCGAGGCGGGCAGTTCGGCAGGCTCGCGGCCCCACTGCTTTTGCGTGTAGCCCTTGAAAAACGCCTCATACAACGCCGGGCCGATCTGGTTGAGCGCAAGGGCCTCGAAGCTTTGCGGAGGCTCGGCAGCGGGCTCGGTTTGGGCTGCAATAAACGCGCGCGCCTCATCGGGGCGCATGGCGGTGCCGAAGAACTGATTGATCGTGTGCAGATTGATCGGCAGCGTATAAACCTTGCCGCCCACCGTGGTTTTGACCCGGTTCACGAAGGGGTGAAACCGCGCATGGCGGTTCACATAATCCCAGACCTCGGAATCGTCGGTGTGAAAGATATGCGGGCCGTAAACATGCACCATTACATCGGTTTCGGCGTCGCGGGCGGTATGGCAATTGCCCGCCACATGGGTGCGCGCATCGGCAATGGTGACACGGTGACCGGCCTCGGCCAGCTCGCGCCCGATCACCGCCCCCGAGAGCCCGGCACCTACAATCAGAAGGTCTTTCGGCGCCACGTTCAGCCCTGCTAGTTCGCGTTGAAGTTGTTCTTCGCCTACGCGGTCACACAGGCGCTGTCAAACCCCGCGCCCACTCCCGGCGCCTTCCCGCCTCAGACCCCGCCGGAATGCACGATCTTGTAATAGATCGCCTCCAGCTCGGCCTTGTGCTTGGTTTCCTCGTTGGCGAGGAACAGGAACGCGTCTTTCAGTGGCCCTTCCGGCGCGGTCTCGGCCAGTTCGCTATATTGTTCCATCGCCGCCGTCTCGCGTTGCAGCGCATATTGCAGCACTTCCTGATCGTCGGGATTGGGGCCCAGATCGGGCACCTGCACGCAATCGGAGAACTTGCCATCGGCCACGGGACGCGCGATTTCGCGCGCCATCACCGCCTCGACCTCGGGATTGTCGGCAAGGCCGGAAAACAGCTCCATATGCCCCTTCTCTTCCTCCGCCAGCTCTTCGACCAGATAGCGCAGGTTCTTCGACACTTTCGGCACCAGATCGGTGTAGAACTGATGCGCCACGCGCTCGAACCCGGTGGCGGTGTCGAAAATCTCGCGCAGGGTGGCTTTGCCTTTCAGCTTGGCTTTGCTCGCTTCGCTCATTTCACCGCCTCCTCTGCCAAAACGGCACTTACGCTCTCGGCCACCCGGTGCCCATCGGCCACCGCATGGATCACGTCGGGCCCGTTGACCGCGTCGCCCGCCGCCCAGAGCCACGGCTCTGAGGTGCGGCCCATCGCATCGACCTTCACCCGGCCCCGGTTCCACTCCAGCGCCTCGGTCAGGGCCGCGCCCAAGAGGCTGATATCGGCCATCTGCCCGATGGCTTCGACCACCATCGCGGCCGGGTGGACCATCTCGTCGCCCTCGTCATATTGCGGGGCAAAACGGCCCTGATCGTCGAAGATGGATTTCACCTTCCAGGTGCGCAGGCCTTTCACCTTGCCCTTGTTCTTGCCGCTCTTGAAGGTCACCACCTCCTGCGGGCCGCGCGCATCGAAAATCTCGATGCCTTCCTCGAAGCTTTCCGTCACCTCTTCCTTGTCGGCGAGGAAATGGTCGAAATCTTCCAGCGCGGTCACCGTGACGCCGACCTTGCCGTATTTCTGCTTTTGCAGCCGGGCCATGGAGCGGGCGATGTCCATCGCCACGTTGCCGCCACCGATCACCGCCACCTGTTCGGGCACCGGCACCTCTTCGCCCGCCGTGATCCGGCGCAGAAGATCAATCGCGGCTTCAACCCCCTCGGCATCGGAGCCGGGAATGCGGGTCGAGCGGCCCATATGCAGACCGATGGCCAGCACTACGGCATCGAAATCGCGCTTCAGCTCGTCCATCTGCACGTCTTTGCCGATGCGGATGCCGGTGCGGATCTCCACCCCCATCGCCTCGATCACCGCGATGTCGCGGTCGAGCGCATCATAGGGCAGCCGGTATTCGGGGATGCCGTAACGGGTCATTCCGCCGGGCTTGTCCTGCGCTTCAAACACCACAACCTTGTGGCCCTTGCGCGCGAGGTCATAGGCGGTGGTGAGGCCGCCGGGGCCTGCGCCGATGATCGCCACGCTCTTGCCGCTGGGCAGAGTTTCGGGCTTGCCGACGATTTCGATGCGTTTTTCCACCGGCACCTGATCGACAATGTGGCGTTTCAGCCAGCGGATCGCGATCGGGTCGCCCTCGTGCTGGGCGGCGCAGGCGGTTTCGCATTTATGGGTGCAGACCCGCCCGCAAACCTCGGAAAACGGGTTGGTTTCGTAGAGGATCTGCACGCCGAGATCGTAATCGCCGTTGCGGATGGCGGCGATGTAATCGGGGATGTCCATATGCGCGGGGCATGTGGCGACGCAGAGCCCGCATTCGACGCAGCGATCGGCTTCGATCATCGCGGTTTCGCGGTCGTAGCCCGCGACGATTTCCTCGAAATTGCCGATCCGCGCTTCCGGCTCCATCTCGCCCATCGGGGGGCGCTCAAGCCCGGTGAGCTTGCGCCCGTCGAGCCGCTGATAGCCTTTTTCCAGATCGTCCCAGGGCTTGGCATCTACGCCGGGGATGAAGCGGAACACCTCGGGGTCGCTGTCGACCCAGGTGTATTCGTTCGACATGGTCAGCGAGCCGGTCATGCAGACATCGACGCAGAGCGCGCACCAGCAGCAGCGGCCATAGTCGATCTGCGGTCTGAGGCCGCTGTCGCCGTCTTTTGGATCAGAGACTGGCACCATGTCGATGGCGGCGTTCTGGCAGATGGTTTCGCAGGAGCCACAGCCGATGCAGGTGTCCACGTCGTTCTGGTGAAAGCCGCGATAGCGCTCGGCGGCTTCGCGACCGATGGGCTGTTTGATGGTCACCGGCTCCTGAAGCACATGCTTCCAGGCGGTGAAGGGGGAGAGGACGTCACGAAAGCCCATGGTTCACCTCTCGATCTCAGGGGGATAGGTATGAAGCGACACCATCAGCATCGCCACGTCAGCGATATTGGTGCCGGGGATGAGATGTTCCAAAAGTGCCATTGCGTGGGTGTAGCTCGGCCCCCGCACATTGATCCGGCGCGGATAGCCGGAGCCATCGGTGACCAGATAGTAGCCATATTCACCCCGCGAGCTTTCGCCCTTGATATAGGTCTCGCCGCGCGGGATCTTCCAATGCAGCACATTCGGGATCGACGCCATGGTCGGGCCGGATTTTGGCATTTTTATAAGGATTTGCCGGATCAGGTCGATAGAGACATCAATGTCGCGGCGGCGCACATTGGTGCGCGCCCAGACATCCGATCCGGTTTCGGTGACCACCTCGAAATCGAGCTGATCATACATCAGATAGGGCGCATCCTTGCGCAGATCCTTCGCCACCCCGCCCGCGCGTGCATTGGGGCCGGTCACGCCGTAAGGTTCGAAAAGTGAAGGATCGATATAGCCGACCCCCTTGGTGCGTTTCTTGAACACGGCGTTGGTGAACAGCACCTTGTCGACATCGGCAAGGTAGCGTTCGGCGATTTTCAGGGTCTCTTCCATCCGTTCGGCAAAGCCCTCGGGCAGGCCCCCACGCACCCCGCCGGGCAGGATGAACATGTGATAGATCCGGGCACCCGACAGCTCTTCGAAGCGGTCGAGCATCAGGTCGCGGACATAGGTCATCCACTGGCCGATCACCCCTGCCCCGGTGGCGCCGGAGATCCCGCCCATCGCCATCATGTAGGAGTTGAAGCGGCCCATTTCCAAAATCAGCGTGCGGATCCATTGCGCCATTTCCGGCGCCTCGATCCCGGCGAGCTCTTCCACCGCAGCGGCATAGCACCATTCGTTGAAATCCGGCTCCGGCACGCAGACCCGGCAGACGATGGGGAAGACCTGAATGAAGGTCCGCCGCTCCATCAGCTTTTCAAAGCCGCGATGCAGATAGCCGACATGGGTATAACCCTCGACCACCTCGTCGCCGCAGAGGGTCAGCTCAACCGACATGTTGCCGGTGATGCCGGGGTGGTTGGGCCCGTGCCAGAGCTTCAGATATTTGCCGGTTTCAAGGTCAATCTCGAGCTTTCCGTCCGGGCCGGGCTCAGGGTATTGGCTGCGATCGGGTGTGAAATTGAACATCTCAGCCCTCCGGATAGAGTTTTTGTTTCATATGCGCGCGCGGATCGTGGGTTTCGCGGCCCGTGCGTTCGACGAAGGTCTGCTGGCTATAGGCGAGCGTGTCGAAATCGCGCCGATAGGGCGGGATGTCGGTCCAGCCTTCGAGGATGAATTCCTCGTCCACCCGCGGGCTGCCGGGGAATCTGATCCCGAACATTTCGCGCAGCTCGCGCTGATAGGTCGCCGCGGTGGGCCAGAGATCGTGGATCGTGTCGCCTTCGGCCCCGTCGCGGGGCAGCATGAGGCGCAGCCCCAGCGTGCGGTTTTCGGCGCGGTTGTTCAGCATATAGGTGAGCTGAAACTGGCCCTCTTCGAGCCAGTCCACGGCGGTGAGCAGCACCAGATGGGTGTAGCCCGCCTTGTCGCGCAGCTCGATCAGCAGCGCGCGCAGCTCGTCGCGCTCCACATCCACAAAGGCCAGATCGGGCCGTTGCAGGGTCAGCTCGCCCAGCCGGTAGCGTTTTTTCAGTCTGTCATATAGGTCGCGCATATCATCACCAGCTGTAATCGGGCATGTCCCAGTCGTTGATCACGGATTTCTGGTTGGCCTTGTACCAGTCGAAATTCTCGGCATATTTGTTGGCCCCTTCCGCCTCGCCTTTGCGGATGATCTTTTTCAGCTCCATGAAGCCCGCCAGAAGTGCTTCGGGGCGGGGCATGCAACCGGCGATGTAGAGGTCGACGGGCAGGTATTCGTCGAGCTTTTTCACCGTGTTGTAGCTGTCCCAATACATGCCGCCATTGATCGTGCAGGAGCCGAGGCCGATCACGTATTTCGGCTGCGGCATCTGCTCATAGGAGCGGATCGCGCGCTTCAGGGTCTTGGTCGAGAGATAGCCCGAGATCATCAGAAGGTTGGATTGGCGGGGCGTCGGGCGCCACTGGATGCCGTAACGATAGGCATCGAAACGCGGGGTCATCAGCGGGCGCATTTCGATGGCGCCGCAGCCGGTGCCGAAGCCCAGGATCCAGAGCGAATTGGCCCGTGCCCAGTTGTAGAAGTCTTCGACAATCTTCGAATAGGCCTTGCGGTGCACCTTGGGCGGCTCCTGGCAGAAATAGTCCTGCAAGGGGTCGATGGTGATTTCCTGCCCGTCCGGCGTGGTGACGGTGCGGGGCCGAAGCTCTTCGCGCAGCGGGAAAGCGGCGTCGGATTTCTTGAAGGTCGGATCGCTGTCTTTCATATCAGGCCACCAGGATTGCGAGGATGCCCACCGGCAGCCCCCATTTCAGGAAAAAGCGGATGCCCTGTTCGACCCGGAAGCGCGGGAAGACGACGCCGATCAGCACGGTGATCATGTAGAGCGCGAAAACCTTGATGGCGAATTCCGCCCAGCTGGTTGCGCCGCCGAAGAACAGGTTCATGTAGATGACGGTTTTGGCAATCGGGAACAGCCGCCGGTTGGTCATCATCAGCGCCAGATACGAGCTGTGATATTCGGTGGGCGGGCCGATCGGGATTTCCTGCGGCGCGATCACCACGTCGAAGGGCGAGCGCATCATCGTGCCGACAAAGGCGAACATCGCGGCCAGCGTGGCCAGCGGGTTGGTGAACAGGGTCCAGCTGAAGAGCCCATGCTGCTGGGCTGCCACAATCTCGGTGACGTTGAGCGTGTGATATTGCAGCGCCATCGAAAACACGGCGAGCGCCAGCGGGAGTTCGGCGGTGGTCACCAGGCTGAGGCCCCGGCTGACGCCGAGCGCGGCATGGGGATGGCCGCTTTCGCCCGCCCCCAGCGCCATGCCCAGCGTGCCGAAGAACACGAAGTAGAGCGCAAGGATCAGGTCGCCCGCGAAGGAGAAGTTCTGCCACATCACCGAGCCGTAGATCGTCGGCACGAACAGAAGCAGCCCCACCCCGCCGGTCAGCCGGAACACCGGGCCGAGATAGAACATCACCCCGTGGCTGATTTTCGAGCGCAGCGCGATGTTTTTGAACAGGTCGATATAGTTCTGCCAGATCGGGATGCCGTAGCGCCCCCCCACCCGTGCGCCGATCTTCTGCACGAGGGCGGTCATGATCAGCCCGTAATTGATGACGATGAACAGCGTCAGCAGGGCATAGGGGATCTGGATCCAGGAAAAGCCGCTCATGACGCGCCTCCCATTGCGATGAAGTATGTGGCCACGACGAAGAACAGCACCTGCACGGCATAGGTCTGGCCATTGCCGGTATAGAGCCGCCGGGTGAAATCAGCGGTCGAATGCAGCGCATCGGTGACGCCGCCCCAGAAGCGGGTGACAACCGGCATCGTCAGGGCACCCATCGCCTTGCGATAAGGCGCGAAGAAGTTCCAGGCGAAGTGGGTGGTGTGCGGCTTGTAGGGCCGTTCGGCGGCGAAGACGATGTTGAACTGCTTCACCCGCTGGGCGTCGTGGTTCATCCAGATCAGAAGGGCCAGAACCGAGACGAAGATTACCCCGATCACCCCCATGATTGCCACCGGGTTCCAGTAGCCGAAATCAGAGATGATCTGGCGGCCGTGCCAGATCAACGGCTGATCGCCGAAGAAGGTGCCGATATAGGCATCGACCTTGCGCAGCGCCATGCCGGGCAGCACGGCGAAGGCCAGAAGGGCTGCCACAAAGATCATCTGCGGTGCCACGATCCAGAACGGCGCCTCTTTCAGCTGGCGATATTCATCTTTCGGCTGACCGAGGAAGATCGTGTGGATGAGCCGGAACAGGTAGAGAAAGCCAACCGGCCCCGACATGAAGACCAGCACCATCGGCAGGCGCAGATCGGTTGACAGGATCGCGTTGTAGAAGATCCAGCGTCCGCCAAAGCCCGACAGCGGCGGCACGCCGGACATGGCGATGATGCCCACCAGCACGCTGACGAATGTATAGGGCATCAGGGTGATGAGCCCGCCCATTTTATACATCAGCTTGGTGCCGGTGCGCTTGTACACGCCCCCAACCGCAAGGAAGAGCATGGATTTATAGATGTAGTGGTTGATGACGAACATCAGCGCCAAGAGCCAGCCCAGATGGTTCATCAGGGCCAGACCAAAGACGGCATAGCCCATCTGACTGATCGAGCTGTAGGCGAGCAGGCGTTTGGCGTCTTCCTGGAAGATCGCCAGCAACCCGCCAAGGAAGGCCGTCATGGCCCCGATCCAGACCAGAACCACAGTCAGGTCGATGCCGTAGAGCCGCTGATGGCCCATATTCATCACCAGAAGGAACAGGCCGAAGAGACCGGCCTTGAGCAGAATGCCCGAGACCATCGGCGAGACATCGGTTTCGGCTTCGGCATGTGCCCCGGGCAGCCAGATATGCAGGCCCATCGCGGCGGTCTTGGTCAGGAAACCTGCGGCGAGCAGGGCAAAGACCCAGGGCGCGGTGGGCACGGCGGCTTCGGCCAGCGCCTTGAGATTGGCGATGGCAAAGGGCTGCACCCCATGCGCGGCCAGCGCAAAGCCGGTGAGGATGGTGAAGGCTCCGCCGAGGCTGAACAGGATGTAGGAGAGCGCGTGCGGTTCGCTCTCTTTGCCGCGCAGGATCAGGTAGTAGGAGCCAAGGGTGAGGATTTCCCATGCAGCGAAGAACTCGAACGAGGTCTGCGCCTCGATCAGCATCGCGAGCCCCGCATACATCAGCATCGTCGGCGGGTAGAAGCCGAGACGGCGACCATGGGCGTGGAACGAGGCGATCAGGATTACCGCGCCGCCCACCAGCATGATCAGGGCAAAGATCACCTGAAGCGGGTCATAACCCGGCAGGCGCAGCATGAACCAGCCAACCAGCCCGGCGATGGCGATGATGTTCTTCACCCAGGCCGGCAGCGGTTCGAGCACCAGGAAGGCAAGCGCGAAGAGCACCGGAACCATGGTGAGCAGGTTGGGATTGAGCGAGGCCCCGCCCCAGATCAGGCCGAGCGCCCAGCCGATGGCCAGCGCCACCAGAACCGTCAGCACCTTGTCCATGGCAAAGCGCGGCCCGGCGTCCGGCATCGGGCGTTTGATCGCATAACCGAACCAGCGGAACATATAGCCCGCCTCGATCAGCGCGCCGATCAGCACCAGAACCAGCACCGGCAGCCGGTCGGCAGCCATGAGCGCATGGGCGAGATCCCATTTGGCGTAGAAGCCCGGGAAAGGCGGCAGGCCGGTAAGCATGGCCACGAAGCTCGCGAAGGCGAAGACCAGCACCGGATTGGCGCGCAGGGCGGCCCAGTCGGTCAGGGCGCGACCGCGCACCAGACCCGACAGCCAGAACAGCCCGGCCTTGGCCACCGCATGGGTGATCAGGATGCCGCCCGCGACGAAGAGATAGGCATCACCCAGAATGTCGCGCTGGCCGATGATGGCAAGCACGAGGCCGATCTGGCCGACCGAGGAATAGCCCAGCAGGCGGCGGTCATTCTGTTGCCCGAGGGCAAGGATGTTGGAGCCGAGGAAGCTCAGAAGCCCCAGAACGGTGGCAAGGCCCAGCCAGGCAGGCCCGGCAGCGCTGAACAGCTTGTCGGCGGCAAAAAGCGCGGCAGTGCCGGAGGCGGCGGAAAAGATCGCACCAAAGCCGGGATGCGCGGCTTCATAGATATCAAGCGCCCAGCCATTGGCCGGAAACGGCTTCAGCTCCAGCACCAGCGCGATCAGCACCAGAAACAGCGCCAGCCCTGCCCCGGAGAGCGCCATCGGCGTTTCAGGGATGTCGGCGATGTTGAGCGAGCCGGTGGCGTGATAGGTGAAGATGATACCGATCAGAAGCAGGATCGAGACGATCTGCGAGACCACCAGATATTTGAATCCGGCGCCCAGCGCGCGCTCGTCTTCCGACAAGAGCACCAGCCCGCCGGTGGCGATCACGATCAGCTCAAAGAACACGAAGAGGTTGAATATATCGCGGGTCAGCACGAGGCCCGACAGCGCCATGGTCAGGATCAAAAGCACCGCCATGGCGCGGCGGCCCAGCCGTTCCAGCGCCGGGCGCAGGTAGAAGGCTGAAAGAAGCCCGGTGATGTTGATCACGCTCAACAGCCAGGCTTCGGCCACGCCGATATGCAGGTTGATCGCAAAGGGCGGTTTCAAGCCCGCCGTCATGATTTCCTGCGGCAGGGCCAGCCCGGTCGAAAGGGCAACCGCCCAGCTCCAGGCAACCCAGCTCATGAAGATGAGGGCGACCACGGTGATCAGATAGGCCAGCTTGAGCTGTTCGGCTTTCAGCAGACCCAGAAAGAAGGCCGCGCCAAGGCCCGCGGCGAGGATGAAGATCGCGCTTACCATTTCAGCTCCGTGAAGTTCGAGATGTCGAGGCTGTGACGCGCGCGATATAGCCGGTAGGCATAGGCGAGCATCAGGGCGGTGACCCCAAGGCCGATGACGATTGCGGTGAGCACAAGCGCCTGCGGTACCGGGTCGATGATCCGGGCGGCGGCCTCAGCCGGGGGAACGGCGGCATCGAGGATCGGGGCGGTGCGGCCCGGCAGGTAGCCCACGGCGACCAGCACCACATTCACCCCGGTATCGGCGATGGTGAAGCCCACGATCATGCGCAGGATGTTGCGATGGGTGAGCGCGCCGTAGAGCCCCATGAGGATCAGCACAAACCCGGTGGCCATTGCGATTTGAGCCATCACGCGTCCTCCGTTTCTTCGAGGCTTTCCAGCATCGAACTGAATTCCGCGCCGACCTTGAGGCCGATCAGCGCATAGATGAGCGGGATCGCCCCGGCCGAGAAGATCGAACCGAAGGCGCCGAGCGGCAGGATGCGGTTGTCAAGAAAGCCGCCCGCAAAGGCGAGGCCCAGAAGGCCGATCAGCACATAGGTGACACCCGAAGCGCTCTCGACCCGGTCGATCAGCTTGTGGCCAAAGCGCCGCGCCGGATTGGCGAGCAGCAGGAGCAGCATGCCCGAAGCGATGATCGCCCCGCCCTGAAAGCCGCCGCCGGGGGTCAGGTGGCCGTTGACGAAGACATAGCCGCCGAAGAGCATGATCAGCGGCACCAGCATTTTCGTACCGGTGGTGAGCAGCTCGCCCGAGGGCAGGAAGCCGGAGCCCGAGGTGCCTTTCGGCGCTTTCGAGTGGCCCAGAACCAGCGCCACGATGGCAGCGGTGAGGAACAGCACCGTAACTTCACCCAATGTGTCGAGGCCGCGATAGGTGACGATGATCGCCGCCACCACGTTTTGCGCGCCGGTCTCGCTGGCGGTGTTTTCGGCGTAATAGCTGGCCGAGCGGTTCAGGCTGGCATCGGGGGTGTAGCCCGCCCAGAGGGTCCAGAAGGCGACGCCCAGCAGCAGGACCAGGGCCAGCGGTACGAAGGTGCGGACAGAAAGCTTGCTATTCATCGCGGCTCTCCCGGCGGATGCGCCCAAGGACGAAGAAGAACAGGAAGGTGGTGAGCCCTGAGCCAATCGCCGCTTCCGTCATCGCCACATCGGGGGCGGCGAGGAGCAGGAAGATGAACGAGGCGAAGAGGCTGACCAGCCCGGCGGCGAGCACGGCCACGGCGGTGCTGGCGGTGCGCAGGGCCACGAGGGCGGCGACGATGGCCGCAAGCCCAAGGCCCCAGGCGGTGAAGGTTGCCAAAGCGGTCATGACAGGTCTCCCCCATCTTCGGCCAGTTTGTCGGCGCGGGTTTTCCCGGTCAGCGGCACACCGGCACGGTGGGCGGCGCGGGCCAGAACCTGGCTCGACAGCGGGTTGGTGAACATCAGAAACAGCATGATCAGAAGGAGCTTCGGCGCCCAGGCCGGCATCAGCACCGCCACCCCCAGAAGCGTGAGCAATGAGCCCAGCGTGGTGGCCTTGGTGCCTGCCTGAATGCGGTTATAGGTGTCGGGCATCCGGTAGGCACCCAGCCCGCCCAGAAACAGAAACACGGTGCCACCGATCACCAGAAGCTCGCCGATCAGAGAAAACAGCCCGCTCATTCTTCGCCCCCTTCCAGATAGCGCGCGGCGACGATGACGCCGAGGAATGACAAGAGCGCATAGACCAGCGCCACATCGAGATAGATTTCCCGCCCCGAGAGCAGTGCCACCAGCACCATCCCGGCAACCGAGATGACGGTGAGCACGTCGAAGGCGACGACACGGTCAACCGCGTGCGGGCCGAGGGCGAAACGGAGCATCGCCAGCAGAAAGCCGATCCCGGCAATCGCGGCGGCGATCATGAACAGAAGGTCAGCCATACATCACCTCCAGATAGCGTTCGAAGCCTGCCGCGATCTCTTGCGTGGCGGTTTCGATGTCGGTTCCGGCGGCGGTGACCCAGTGAACGTAGAGCCATTCGCCTTGCAGCTCGACGCTGAGCGTACCGGGGGTAAGGGTGATGGAATTGGCCAGAAGCAACCGCGCCACCGGATGGGTGAGCCCCGTGCGGACCTTCACGATGGCTGGGTCGATCGGCAGCGCGGGCTTCAGCACGATCGAGGCCATTTGCAGATTGGCCACCACCAGCTCTTTGAGGAAATAGAGGATGTACTGCAGGGTCGCGGTCAGCCCGGCGGGGGTCAGGCGCAGGCCCGACAGAAAGGACAGCCCATCGCGGAAGAACCATGTGACCACACCGGCCACCACTGCCCCGGTGATCAGAATGCTCGGGCTCAACGCATTGTTGAGCAGCACCCAGATCAGCAGGAGCACGCCAAACAGTTTCACGGGCTCCATCGTCCGTGTCATTTCATCATCCTCCATGGCTGTGCCCCGCCCGCGCCGTCCGGACGATTCGTCCGGGCCTGTCACTAAGGGTAACGGCTAAGTTTCCGTCTGGATTTTCCGAGGCTTGTAAGATGTCGCGCATAGTACCGTCGGGATTGTTTGCCTGTGGCTTGCCCGTGGTTAAAACACACATTCTGATTTCGTTATTTGACCGAGAACAAGTTTGCGCGCGAATTTGTGGGGGTGGTGCAGAGGGTGCGTGGGGCACGCCGATGGCCGCCCTGCTACCGCGGGGTGGGGGCGCGAAGCTGTGCTGTGTGGGGGGATGGTGAGGGAGTGGTTGGTGCCCATAGTCACCGCCGCTGCATATCGCACGGACGCCAGCTTTTCGGATTGTCATAGAAGAAGGGTCTGACTAGGCTCTGATGAAAGGGAGAATGATCATGGCTGTCAATTTCGTCGTCGTAGTAAGCAAGAGGTGCATGGTCCGATAAGGGTTTCCCATATTCGTTTCCATGCGCCCCCGAAAAATTCGGGGGCTTTTTTGTTTCTAGTGCTGAGAATTTCAAAATGCATCGTTCAAGAACACCACCACATTTGATGACTCTGATCCTTTTGACCGGGTTTTCGCCCATGTCCCTCAATATGTTCCTGCCCTCGCTGGCGAACATCGCTGTTGATCTCGAAACAGACTATGGAACGGTGAGCTGGTCGGTCTCAGGGTATCTGGCGATCACGGCCATCATCCAATTGATCATCGGCCCGTTGTCAGATCGGATCGGAAGACGTCCAGTCCTGCTGGGGGCCTTGCTGGTCTTCGCATTTGCGTCTGTGGGCTGCGCTCTGGCACAGAGCATCGAAGCGTTTCTGTTCTGCCGGATGCTTCAGGGAGGCATAATCAGTGGATATGCTTTGTCTCTCGCAATTGTCCGAGACACGCGATCAGAGCGCGAGGCCGTCAGTTTGATCGGCTATATTGGAATGGCCATGGCAATAGCCCCGATGCTCGGTCCGATGTTGGGCGGTGTGTTGGACAGCTTGTTGGGGTGGCGGTCTGTCTTTGTGTTCTACGCAATGGCAGGTTTGGGCTTGCTGGTACTTTGCTGGGTGGACCTCGGTGAGACGAAGCCACGACGAGCGAGTAATGCCGACACTCCGATGCCTGGCACGACAGTGCTGATCCGAGAACCACTCTTCTGGGCCTACGCTCTCTGTGGAACGCTCTCTGTCGGCGCATTTTACATCTTTTTGACCGGCGCACCCCTCGTCGCTCAATCCATATTTGACGTATCGACGGCGGAGCTTGGGTTCTACATTGGGACAATCACGATTGGCTTCATGGTCGGAGGCTTTGTCGCCGGGCGGCTCGGAAAAGGATTTCAGCCGACAACGATGATGATTGCAGGACGCATCGTCGCCTGCGCTGGTCTGATCGGAGGTCTCGTGTTGTTGGCTTTGGGGATCACGTCGACGCAACTCTTCTTTGCCAGCACCATTTTCGTCGGCCTCGGGAACGGGATTACCATGCCGGGAAGTAATGCGGGCGCGATGTCAGTCCGACCTGATCTAGCCGGTAGCGCCGCCGGGCTAAGTGGCGCACTCGTGGTTGCGGGCGGTGCCGTTCTGACTGCCATTACAGGCAATCTGGTTACCGAAGCCACAGGCGCGCGAACACTGCTTCTTTTGATGCTTATGGCATCGGGAACTGCCTTGGCTTTCGCTGTCTGGGCAGCATGGCTCAAAAACCGAATGGGTGAGGTGTGATTGAGATAAGCCGCCATTTGCGCAACCGCAGCGAATTCACACTCCGGTCCGCAAAATGCCCCCTCGCACCGCCCCCCCTCCCGCATTGCCCGATGCGCGGATTGCCCTCATAGTGACCCCGCAACCAATCTGAGAGGCAGCCATGTGTCTGACCGTTCCGATGCGGGTGGAGGAGATTGCGGGCAATCGGGCCCGGTGTTCGGTCTTTGGCGAAGAGCGGTGGGCGGAGCTGACGCTGATGGCCGATAGCCCGCCCTGCCCCGGCGATTACGTGGCGATCCATCTGGGCTTTGTGCAGCGGGTGGTGCCCGAGGCGGAGGCGCTGGCGGCGCAGCAGCTCTTTGCCGAGATTGCCGCCGTGGCCGGGCGCGCGGAGTAAACCCCATGTTATTGTGCCTGTGCCGTTGGGTCACAGGGCTGCGGAGAGGTTTGGCAAGGGCGGATCGACCTGCTAAAGCACGCCCCGAACCCCGGCTGGGCCGGGCTGCGATATGAAGGTAAACCGATGATATCTCTGGTTGCGCATACGCCGGTGATCGCGCTGTCTGGCTCGTTCTTTCCGGTCTGGCTGTTTGCCGCCATTGGCGGGGTGCTGGCGGCGGTGCTGCTGCGCCAGATTTTCATCCTCATCGGGCTGCACACGAAATTGCCGCTGACGCCGTTTTTCTATTCGGCGGTGGCCCTGCTGGTCGGGGTTGGCGCCTATGTGATCTGGATCGGGGGATATCAGGGATGAAACAGCGGATACTGGCCCTGTCGATTGTGCTTTTGGTGATCGCGGCGGCGCTGGTGCTGGCCGGGTGGTCGTGGCAGCAATCGCGGCATTTTCCGATGACCGATGCGGGCGAAGTCACCGCGCCGGTGGTGCAGATCTCGGCCATCGTGCCCGGTCAGGTGATCGAGGTTGCGGTCGAGAACAATCAGGCGGTCGCCAAGGGCGATCTCTTGTTCCGCGTCGATCCGGAGCCCTATCAGCTCGAGCTCGATCAGGCCAAGGCGGCGCTGGCCACGGCGGAAGCCGAGCTGAAACAGGGGCAAGGCAATCTGGGGCTGGAGCAATCCAATGCCGATGTGGCGGCCAAGCAGATCGACCGGGCCCGCGCCAATCTCGATCTGGCCCAGCAAACGCTCGACCGGCTGGTGCCGCTGCTGGAGCAAGGATATGTGACCCAGCAAGAGGTCGACAGTGCCCGCACCGCCGTGACCGATGCGCAGGTGACCTTTGAACAGGCCCAGACCCATGCACAGGGCGCCGGCGACGTTGTCGGCACGCTCGATACACGGCAGGCACAGGTGGCCTCGGCGCAGGCGGCGGTGGCACTGGCCGAACGCAATCTGCGCAATTGCGAGATCCGCGCGCCGCGCGATGGGCGGATCACCGGGATGCTGCTGTCGGAAGGCGAATATGTACTGACCGCAACGCCGCTGTTTTCCCTGATCGACACCGCCCATTGGCAGGTCAGCGCGCTGTTTCGTGAAACCGACCTGGCGCAGATCGAAGTGGGGGCGCCGGTGCAGGTGTTTCTGCTGGCCGCTCCGGATATGCCGGTGGAGGGCCGCGTGGAAAGCATTGGCTGGGGGGTACGTTCCAGCGAGGCGGCCCAACTCTTGGGCCTGCCGCTGGTGGCCAACAAGCTCGATTGGGTGCGCGCCGCGCGCCGCTTTCCGGTCGAGATCGAGCTGGAAAACCCGCCTGAGGGGCTGACGCGCCTTGGCGCTTCGGCAACGGTGCGCATCATCGGAGGGACGGAGTGAATCCAGCGCCGCTTCTGCGCCATATCAAAGACGATTTTGCCGTCACGCCCGGACGGCTGCGGGGCTCGGTCGAGATTACCCTGCAGGTGATGCTGCTTGCCGCGATCGCGATGACGATCCAGCTGCCCGAGGCGGCGCTGGCGGCCTATCTGCTGTTTTTCGCCCATAAGGATAATGCCGGGGAAAGCATGACCACGGCGCTGATGCTGCTGATCGCGGTCACTGTGGCGGTGCCGCTGGCGCTGTTGTTGCTGGGCGCGGTGGTCGATCACCCGATGGCGCGCATCCTGGCCATGGCGGGCTTTACCTTTGCCGGGATGTTTCTGGCCCATGCCACCCGGCTGGGGCCGCTGGCGGGCACGGTGGGCTTTGTCTTTGCCTTCGCGCTGACGCTGTTTGACATCATACCCTTCCCTGAACTGCTGAACCGGGCGATGGAATGGATCTGGGTGGTGGTGGCGCTGCCGATGGGGCTGATGGCGATCTGGGCGGCGCTGGCCGGGCCGCGCCCCGATGCCATGGCCCGCGACCGGATCGCCGCATGGCGCGCGGCCAGTGCGCGCCCCGACAGCGACGAGGCCCGCACCCTGCTCGACGAGGGGATGGCCCCGTTCGACACCTATCTGACCCATGCCAAGCGACTGGGTGAGATCAGCAAGAAAGACGCCAAGGTGCTCGCGCTGATCGGCGACAACGCCTATTTCAACCTCGCACTGGCCGAGGCCGGGGCACATGCCCATCGTTCGGCCGGGGCGCCGCCGCCGGTGAAGGAGCCGTTTCTGGCCAGTGATGCGTTCAGCAACCCCGAGCACTGGCAATTCGCCGCGAAAGTGCTGGTGGCGGTGATCGGCACCTATATTTTCTACACCGCGTTCGGCGGGTTTCAGATCCACACCGCGATGATCACCGCCTTTTATGTGACCCTCGACACCCGCGGCGAGACCCATCACAAGATCACCCTTCGGCTGATCGGGGCGCTGATGGGGATGCTGTTGGGGGCCATGGTGGTGATGTTCTTCATGCCACGGATGACCGATCTGGGGCATCTGCTGGCGGCGGTCGGGATTGTCAGCTTTGCCGCCGCCTGGATTTCGCTTGGGGGCGCACGGATTGCCTATGCGGGCTGGCAGATGGCGCTGTGTTTCTACCTTGTGGCAATGAACAGTTTCACCCCGACGCTTGACTTTGCCACCGCGATTGACCGGATTGCGGGTATTCTGGTGGGTAGCCTGGTGGTTTGGGCGGTTTTCAGCTCCCTCTGGCCGGTATCGGCCCGTGACAAGGCCGCTGAGGCGATGGAAGAGTTCGAACGGGGTATAGCCCGCAACCCGCCCCCGGCTACCGGGCGGGCGGTCTGGGCGCTGCGGATGCCGCTGGCAAAAGCCGCGCAACTGGCTCATGCCCATGAATATGAATTGGGCGGCGGCGATGCCCCCGACCCCGAGGCGGGCCTTGCCCGTCTGCACGCGCTGTTAAAAGGAGAGGCCAATGCGGTATTTGCCTATTAGCCCGGCCCTGACCGTTTTGCTGATGGCCTCGACTGCTCTGATCGGGTGCAGTCCGAGTGACAGTGCGCATCTGGCGCCCGAAAACCCCTATGACGCGGCTGCGGGCAGTTACACGCTGGCCCCCGACGCGCGGGTGACCGAGGGGCGGGCTCCGGCGCCGGTCAATTTCAGCCATGCCTATACGCTGGCGGAACTGATCGACCTGGCCGAGTGTACCAATCCCGCCACCCGCGCGGCCTGGCTGCGCGCTCGCGAAGCCGCCGAGGCGGTGGGGCTGGCCGAAGCCGCCTATCTGCCGCAGCTGAACGCCCAGGTGCTGGGCGGGGTTCAGGCCAGTCAGGCGGCGGGGGTGGTGGACCCTTACGGCATTCTGCCCGCTGGCACAGCCAACAACAATTCCGGGCAGGCGAGCGCCACCCTGTCGCTGCAATGGCTACTGTTTGATTTCGGCGGGCGCGATGCCGCCAAGGCCGAAGCGGGCGAGCTGTCTTTTGCGGCCAATGCCGGGTTCAGCGGTGTGCATCAGAAGCTGATCAACGATGTGAGCCAGGCCTATTATGCGCTGCAGGCCGCGACCCGTCGCCAAAGCGTGCAGGCCCGGCGGCTGGCCAGCGCCAAAAAGATTGCCGATGCCGCCCGCGCCCGGCGCGATCAGGGACTGGCAACGGTGGCCGATGTGGCGCAGGCCGAACAGGTGGTGGCGCAGTCGCGCTTTGACCTGACCCGGGCCACCTCGGAAAGCCGCACTGCGGCCACCCGGCTGTCGGTGGCGATGGGCGTGCCGCCCAGCCAGCGCCCAGTGCCGGTGTTTCCCAATCCGGTGCGCCTGCCCGCCCATGTGCCCGCCTCGCTCGACCGTTTCCTGACCAACGCGCTGCAAAGCCGCCCCGACCTGCAGTCCGCCTTTGCCCGCGCAAGGGCCAGCGAGGCGCATGTGGCAGCGGTCGAAGCCCAGTTCAAACCCAAGATCGTGGCCACCGCGCATTTCGGTCAGGTGGTGAGCGGCATCACCGTGAACGACAGCCGCAGCCCGAATGCGTTCAACGCTGCGGACAGCCGCCCGGTCGCCTCGGCCTTTGTCGGGATCACCATCCCGCTCTGGGATGGCGGGGCACGCGAAAGCCGCCTGGCGGCCGCCCGCGCCCATGCCGGGGCCACGCAGGCCGATGCGGAAAACCTGCGGCTGATGGCCGAGGGCCAGATTATCGATGCCTATGAGGTGCTGAAGTCATCGCTGGCGGCCAATAGCGCCGCCGCGCAGCTGATCCAAACCGCCAAGACCACTTTTGGCGCCGCGCAATCGCGGTTTGATCAGGGGTTGGCCACGGTTGCCGATGTCAGCACCACGCAACGGCTGCTTTATGACGCGCAACTGTCGCAGATCGACGCCCAGCACGCGGCCTTATCCGCCGCCGCCACGCTGGCCTTTGCCTCGGGTCAGATCATCACCGCGCAATAATCGCGTTTGGCATAGTAAATTTGTACTAACCGGATGGCCAATACGGCTTGCCGATTTGGGTTTTGCCAAGCCGAAGCCGCCAAAGCCCAATAATCCGTAAACAACTGGTTAATGTCCCTGTGCATTGGCGCATTCCATAGCGCAAAGGCCCGATCATGCCGAAACTCCCCCGTTTCATCGGCATTCGAGCCGCAAACCGCGTTTATTTCCAGAAATCGCGTATACCTGAAAACCCACGACGCAACGCCCCGCCGCTAATTTCCCTCTATCGGCAACAACGCCGGTAATCGGCAGACACCGCCGGTTGTCACAAACCACATACCAGGGGGTATTCCCATGAAAACGCTTGTTATTTCCGCCATTGCCGCTCTCGCACTTTCCGCCGGTAGCGCCATGGCTGGCAACGTCTCGATCGTCGACCAATTCGGCCTCGGCAACCTCGCCGGCACCGGCCAGGCTGGTGATTTCAACACGTCCTATACCGGGCAAGTTGGCGGCGCCAACGAAAGCCTGACCCTGCAGCAGGGCCTCGCCAACGGTTCGTCGACGATCCAAGGCGGCGCGTTCAACACGTCGGTGACCTCGCAGTGGGGCGGCTTCAACGGGTCCTCGACCACGCAGCTCGGCACCAACGGCCACTATTCCAATACCAACCAGGTTGGCGGCGGCAACGTCTCTGTCACCCTGCAGACCGACTGATATCCACCTCACGACATGAACCGGGTGGGCCGGAGGCCAGATCTCTGGCCCACCCCAACGGGGCCACCATTCGTAGTGCCCCCTGTGGCGAGCTGATCTGTCCCTGCCCGGACAGCCCTCGTAGTCACCAGCCCACCACTGCAACTTGAAGAACGGGGAAGAAAATGAAACGTATCTTGATTGCAGCTGTTGCGCTTCTGGCCCTGCCGTCCGGCGTGTTTGCAGGCAATACTTCTATTGTCATCCAAGATGGATTTGCCAACTGGCAAAGCACCACGCAATCCGGCAGTGGCATTGCTGTCACCACCCAGAGGGGCGCGGAAAATCACGCTGAAACGGTGCAGAACGGGGTGAACAACCTTTCTGTGATCCACCAGAACGGCACCGAGCTTATCCGCTCGACCGTGCAGAACGGGGATTTCAACATCTCCTCCACCACCCAAGTCTCTGCAGCGATTGAGGCGGGTGTCACCAGTCAGCAAGTTGCGGGCGGAAATATCATCAGTGGCGAAGTGACGATCGAAATCGTCCCTGAAGACTAATCCGCTCCGGAGCGTCGAAGCGGCTGGCAAGCCGGTCGACCATAAAGCGAAGGACACGTAAATGCCCAAGATTGGCAAAACGTCCACCACACCCAGGAGGCTTCGTCGGCATGGTCGTCGGCTTGCCAGATTACTGTCCCTAACGGCAATCCTGTCCATCCCTGCCTTCGCTTCGACGCTCCACTTTTCACCTGCATTTGCGGAGGGGCCTCCGATGAATGAGTTCAATTGCGCGATCCAGAAACACCCAACGTCGCGCGGCTATGATCTCACCGGCGTCGTCTGGTCGGACACCGCCGGAGCGGGAAGCTATCGGCTGTTTGTCAAAAAGGAGGGGCCGAACGGGCGATCCAGCATGGTGCAGGAGGGATTGTTTTCTCTCGTCAGCGACGAGAAGCGCCTGCTTAGCACCATTTCCCTGAACGCTGCGAAGGGCGATCATATCATCGCCTCGCTGGTGATCATGTCGGATGATCACGAGGTTTGCACGGCAGAGTTGTAAAATACCCAGGACGGCATTCGGCATTAGAATAAAATATGTAAAAAATACGTAGGGTTGGCTGAAAAACAGGGATAATGGCCTTGTTTTCATCGACAATCGCACTCAATTCAGGTATTATAAATACATCTTCAGACGGCGATTTGAGGCGCGAAACGATACGCCGTTTTGACCCAGGCACCTTTCGAGCGGGAAGGGTGAAGCATTTTCACCAGAATAGGTTTGTAGGTTGTGAAGCCTGCGCAGCATTTGCTGCATGGGATATATTTGTGGGGGGAGAAGATGGGGGCATTTCAAAGCGCCAATTTGCGTGGGAGTGGGACAAGCTTGCATATCGGATGTGAGGATTTGCAGCGCTTGTATCGAGAGGCTTTGACCGGAGATTTTCACGAAGAAGTCTTGCGACTTGTTTCGGATCGGCTGCCAGATTGCGCCGTTCTGTTCTTTGCGCAGGACAGCGTGGATCACGCCGGAAATTATCTGTTGCACCGGGGCCTTGATAACGATGCGATCCGGTCGTTTTCGGTTGATATTTCAGCCCAGTCGGTCTGGTTCAAACGGCAATGGCAACAGCCCGTTGGCGAGGTGTTCCGGCAAAACGATCTGATTGATCCCGGCGAGTTCAAAACCACCAAATTCTATCGTCGCTGGCTGGCCGATCGGGGGCCGTTCGAGCAGGCTGTGGGCACAGTGTTCATGCGCGACGGAACCTGCCAGCATGTGCTGGAAATCCGCTTTTCCGAACGGCAGGAGCAGCTTCATTCGAAGGAGGCGCGCAAGATCCTGCAAGAAATCGCGCCGCATCTGCAAAATGCGGCCCAGACTGCGCGGCTGAAAGCGCGGTTCGACAAGGCGAAATGCGAGCTGGATCAGACCCTTGGCCTGATCCCGTTTCCGGCGGCGATCGTCAATACCGAATGCCGGGTGGAAAACCTCAACGCGCTGGCCGAAACCATGCTGCGCAGTGGCAATGCGCTGATCCTGGGCGCCGATGAACGGCTGCACGGGATCGAGGCCGAGGACGAAGCGCGGCTGAAAGCGGCGGTGCACGATGTGGCCAACGGACCGGCCAACGAAACCCGCTGGCTGCGCCTACACCCGACCGACCGGCAACCGGGGCTGGTGCTGACCCTGATCCGCATGGATCCGCGGCTGCGGCGTCAGCATTCCGACACCGGGCTAAGGATGCGCGACACCAATCTGGTGGCGGTAATCGCGCAGCATCAGGACGAGCCGTCGAAGCTGAGCCACGATATGCTGTGGCAGACATTTGGTCTCACCACCAAGGAATCCGAACTGGCTGCCGCCTTGCTGCATGGCGACAGCATCGGTGAAATCGCCATGAAGAAAAGCCTGTCGAAACAAACGCTTCGCAACCAGCTTGGCGCGGTGATGCGCAAAACCGGCACGCGGCGGCAGGTTGATCTTGTGGCAGCTTTGCTGCGACTCTCGCTGTCCAGCCCGGCGTAAGGCTTGCAGTCAAACGCAGGCGTGCTACTGCTGGTGGCCGTAAATTAAGCGAGTATGCGCAGGAGCCCAAGGCGGTGAGCAGGTCACACAACGAGTCAGACGCAGGCTATAATGGCCTGCGGGTTATCGCGGCTGGAGCGTTCCGGGCTTTCGGGGTGGCGAGCTTAGCCCTGACCGCCCTACCCGCTTTTGCTGATCCGCTTACGTCCCAGAATGCCACTGTTGCCCCGGCCGCCACCGCATCGGACGCGCCGTTCTGGCCCGCGCTGACCGCGCTAGGCAGAAGCGTTGAAGGCGGGTTTGTCATTGCCCGCCCGCCAGCCTTTTCCGTTGCCGCCGAGACCCTGAGTGGCGCCACCTTTACGCAGGTGGATCATGCCCTGTACGGGGCCTATCTGGGCCTGTCGATGGCCTGGTTGATCGGGAAAGCCGGAGACTCGCCGCTGTTTCTGGAATCCAATTCCAGCTTCAGCCTGTCGCTGAACAGCACGAACAGCGCCACCCTGCTCAGCGCGATGAGCTCGCCGACCCTGAGCGTTGGCACCGCGCCGAGCGGAGCGCTTTCCGTTACCACCTCGACCGCCGGGGGCAATGCATCATCCAATGTGTCCGCCTCGGTGACCGACCCGACCGGCGATACCGCCACGGCCAGCCTGAGCATCAGCAGCGTGGCCGGTGGCGGACAGATCAGCAACGTGGCCACCTCGTCGACCACGGCGGGGGGCGTATTTGTGGCCGCTACCACCAATGGCTCGGCCCCCACAGCGGCGGGCTATGCAGCCAATTACGATGGCAATGGCTTCACCTTCACCTCGTCGGGCGACGTTGGCGCAAGCCAGCTTGAAACCACGATCACCGATCAGCAGGTCCGTCTTGGGCAGGAATTTCTTTTCAGCATGCCCGTCACCAGCACTCAGGATTGGACGTTCAGCCTGAAGGCGGGGCCCAGATATGAGTTCACTCAACGGGCCCTTACGCGACGCGAAGTGATCAATATCGAAGAGACGATTTCGAGCGTCTCCCTGCCCCTGATTGGGATCAGCACCAGTGACACGCTCAGCACCAACAGCCTGGGCCTGATGGCCGGGATCGGCGGATCGACCACGCTGTCGGATCAGCTCCAGATCGGGTTTGGCGTCAATCTCGGGGTCAGCGCCTATCGCGCGCAACACGATTTCACCAGCCGGGTGGAAGGGCTGAATACCGGACAGGTTCCGGCACGCACCACCAGTCAGGCGATGACGGGTGTGACCACAACCGCCCGGGCGAGCATAGATTTCGGCTATCGGGTGTCGCCAGCGGGCACGCTGAGCCTGTCGGTGTTTGGCGAGGAACGCTTTGGCGTGCCGACGCTGACCCGCACGGGCAGCACCACCACGATCACCACCGGCAACGAATGGGGCGCCGGGATCGGCCTGGCCTATTCGCTGCGGTTCTGACCGCCCCCGCCTGAAGGCCGGGGCGGCCGATTTCTTAGCTTTGCGCTTCGGGCAGACGCACGATCATGCCGTCCATCTCTGCGGTGACCTTGATCTGACAGCCCAGACGGCTGTTGGCCTCGCGCGGGGATTCGGTGAATTCGAGCATCCCTTCTTCGGCGTCGCTGATCGGCGCCAGCCGGTCGACATAGGCCTCGTCGATATAGCAGTGGCAGGTGGCGCAGCCGCAGGAGCCGCCGCAATCGCCTTCGATCCCGTCGACCCCGTTCATCGTGGCGCCCTGCATCAGGTTCCAGCCGTCGGGCAGATCGACCTTGGTTTCGGCGCCGTCGAAAGAAATATAGGTGATATTGGCCATGGTGTGTCCTTCAGTCGTATGAAACGGCGGCGCATCTGATGATACGCCGCCGGGTATGGGTTTGGGTCGGGATCAGCCGACCGAGAGCATCAGCTTCATCGGGCTGCGGAAGTTCGATGACGGCACCCAAGGCAGGGTCTCGTCCATCCGCTCGATCTCGGGGAAGCGGGTAAGGAATTCCTCGAACGCGATCTTGCAGGCCAGACGCCCGATGGCCGAGCCGAGGCAGGCATGCACACCGCCGCCAAAGCCCAGATGCCCCTTGGGTTTGCGGGTGATGTCATAGACATCGGCATTCTCGCCCCAGCGCCGCTCGTCGCGGTTGCCCGAGCCATAGGCCAGCATCAGATAATCGCCTGCTTTCAGCACCTGCCCGTGGATCTCGACATCTTTCATCAGCCGCCGCTTGAAGCGCTGGGCGGAGGTATTGAAGCGCAGGCTTTCCTCGATCCCATCGGGGATCAGCGAGGGGTCGGCCACAAGCTGACGCCGGGCGTCGTGGAAGTTGGCCAGGTTGTAGCCCATCATCGACATGAAGCCCGAGAGGCTTTCGATCCCGGCCATGAGCAGGGTCGTCACCGTCAGCTGCACTTCGCGGTCGGTCAGCTTCTGCCCGTCGATTTCAGAGGTGATGAAGTTCGACAGCAGGTCTTCGCCCGGGTTCTTTTTGCGCTCGGCCACCAGATTATCGGCATAGGCCACCATCCAGTTATAGGCTTCGATATGCTCGGGGCCTTTCTGCCGCGTCACCGGGTCGGTCTGCACCATAAGCACCGCTTTGTCGCGGATCTCGTCCATGCCGTCGGTGGGCATGGCGAACAGATAGAACAGCAGATCGACCGTGACTTTCGACGAGAAATCAGCCACGAAATCAAAGCTCTTGGTGCCTTCCAGCGCGTCGAGATGCTTGCGGGCCACGGCCTGGGTCGGCTCGATCAGGTGATCCAGCGCGCGTTTCATCACGGCTTTCTGGATCAGTGCACGCAGCTGGTCGTGGCGGGGTGGATCGGTGGTCCCGAGCGTATTCCCCGCCCGGTTGGGCAGCTCATCAATCAGGTTGCCGCTGGCCGAGGAATAGGTTTCCCAGTCATTCAGCGCTTTGACGATATCCTCGTAGCGGGAATAAACCCACATCCCGGCATCTTCGGACCAGTAGGCGGGGTGTTCGTCGCGCAGAACCTTGTAATAGGGGTGCGGGTCGGCATCGACATCCGGCGAATACGGATCGAAGCGGAACGCGTCTTTCGGTGTTTCTAACATGTTTTCTGGCTCCTCCCTGAAAACAGTTTTCGGATCACTGCTTTTGCTTACCTGCGACAGACTGGCGCAATCGGGGCCACTCGGGCAATGGACGCGCCCGCCAATACTTGGTACTTTTCGTTCACCCACGGGAAAGAGCATCACGATGACGTCAACAGATCAGGTCAGCATTTTCGGGCTCTACGGCGAGGAGAAGCCCGAGGACGACCTTGAATTCTTCCATATCGAGCAGATTTCCACCCGATCCAGCCAATATGACTGGCAAATCCGCCCCCATGCGCATCATGGCATGTTCCAGCTTCTCTATCTCAGCGCGGGCGAGGCGATGGTACGGATTGACGAGGGATTGCACAAAACTCCTGCCCCGGCGGTGATTTGTCTGCCCGGCAATGTGGTGCATGGCTTTCAGTTTCTGCCCGGCTCCGAAGGCTGGGTGCTGACCGTGGGAGAAACACTGCTGACCGATAGCAGTGACATGCGCTCGCGGATGCTGATCGGCCCGCTGATGCTGGCGCCCCGGCGCATTCCGCTGACCGAGGGTGCGCCTGCGGCGACGCTGATCGGCGAGGTCATGGAAAAGATGTATGACGAGTTCAACTGGCCCCGGCTCGGGCGCGGCGCGATGTTTGACTGGATGGTGCGGATCATCCTTCTGACGGTGCGCCGGCTGGAAGAAGAGCATCGGCCCGAGGAACCCGGCAAACGTGCGCGCCACGGCCAGTTCGCCCGGTTTCGCCAGCTCTTGGAAGACAATTACAAATCGCACTGGCCGGTTGAAACCTATGCCGATGCGCTGGGGATACCCCCTGCCCGGCTGAACCGGATCTGCCGCAGCACCACCGAGAAAACCGCAGGCGCGCTGATTCAGGACAGGCTGACGCTGGAGGCGCAGAGATTGCTGATCTACACCAACGCCACCGCCTCGATGGTGGCGGCGGAGCTGGGGTTTCAGGACCCGGCCTATTTCGCCCGGTTCTTCAAGCGCCGCACCGGGCTGTCGCCCATCGCCTTTCGCAAGGAACAGGGGCAAGAGGCCGTCTAGCCCGGTCGAACTGGATTTTCGCCTCACCCGCCCCTAAGGAGGATCATGCACCGCTTCATCCGGCCCCTTTGGCTGATCGCCTGGCTCGCTCTGGTTGCCGCTACCGGCGCCGGGGTCTGGACCTGGGCCTATCGCGGCGCGCTCGATGGTCTGGCCGAACGGGGTCGGGCCGATCTGGCGCTGGCCGCCGACCGGCTGACGGCGCAGCTGTTTCGCTATCGCGAGCTGTCGGTGGTGCTGGCCCGTCATCCGCTGATGGAGGGCGCGCTGGATGGCAGCGCCAACTGGCGTGATGTGCGCAGCTATGTGCTGTCGATGGCGGATATGACCGGGGCGGATTCGATTGAAGTCGTCGCGCCCTCGGGGGCCATCGTGGTTGCCCTGCGCGGCGCCACCTTCCGCCCCGATCCGCAAGCGCTGCCTCTGTCGCGTGCACTCACCGGCAGTCTGGGCACCGCCCATGCCATTGGCACCGCCAGCGACGGCACGCCGCGCCGGGTCTTTGCCTTTGCCGCCCCGGTCTTTGACGAGGCGCGCCGGGTGCTGGGGGCGGTGATGGTCGAGATCGACGTGGCCGGGATCGAGGAAAACTGGCCCGGCGCCGCCCCGCCGGTGATCTTTTCCGACGACACCGGCATGGTGTTTGTTTCCAACCGCTCGGAGCTGGTGCTGAGCAATCGCAGTACCGGGGCGGGCTTTCCGGCCTATACAGAAGCCCAAACCGGCCCGCATCAGATCTGGAGCCTCGATGGCGGCCCATATCTGCCCCGCCGGGCGTTGCATCTGGAAAAATCGCTGCCGGTCATCGGGATGCGGGCGGAGCTTCTGGTGGATACGGCAGGGGCCGAAAGCAATGCCGTGCTACAGGCGGCGGTGGCGGCCGGGGTGCTGCTGGTGTTCGGGGTGATCCTGTTTTTGATCGGCGAAAACCGCCGGGTGCTGGCGGGCGAGAACCAGCGACTGGAAGATCGCGTGGCCGAACGCACCAAGGCGCTGTCAGAGGCGAATGAAAGCCTGCGCCGCGAGGTGGCCGAGCGTGAAGAAGCGGAAGCGGCGCTGAAACAGGCGCAGGCCGAGCTGGTGCAGGCGGGCAAGCTTTCGGCCCTCGGGCAGATGTCGGCTGGGATCAGCCATGAGCTCAATCAGCCGCTGATGGCGATCGGATCCTTTGCCGAAAACGGGCTGGCGTTTTTCGATCGGGGCAATACCGAGGCGGCGCGGGCCAATCTCGGGCGGATTTCCGAGCTTGCCCGGCGGATGGGGCGGATCATCCAGAACCTGCGCGCCTTTGCCCGGCAGGATCGCGGGCCGATTGCCGATGTCGATCTGTGCCAGATCATCGAGGCGGCGCGCGAAACCAGTGCCGGCAAGATCGCCGAGGCCGGGGTGGCGCTGCACTGGCAGCCGCCCGATCATCCGGTGATGGTACGCGGCGGCGAGGTGCGGCTGGGTCAGGTGGTGGTGAACCTGTTGTCGAATGCTGTCGATGCGATGGCGGTATCGCCGGAGAAACGCATCGAGATGACGCTGAGTGAAGGTACTGAGGCGGTCCGCCTGATGGTGCGCGATACCGGCCCCGGCATTGAAGAACCCGAGCGGGTGTTCGATCCGTTCTACACCACCAAGGAGGTTGGCGCGTCGGAAGGTATGGGGCTGGGGCTTTCGATTTCCTACGGGCTGGTGCAAAGTTTTGGCGGTGCCATTCGCGGTGAAAATCACCCCGATGGCGGCGCGGTGTTCACCCTTGAGCTGCGCCCGGCGCAGGCAGAGGAGGACGCATGACAAAACGGGTTTTGCTGGTCGATGACGATGCCGCCGTGCGCGAGGCTTTGGGCCAAACGCTGGAGCTGGCCGGGCTGATGCCGCGCGTTGTTGGCTCCTATATCGAGGCGAAAGACCATATCGCACCGGGGTTTGAGGGCATAGTGGTCAGCGATATCCGGATGCCGGGCAAGGATGGGTTTGCGCTGCTCGCCCATGCCCATGCGGTGGATCCCGAGCTGCCGGTGATCCTGCTGACCGGCGAGGGCGACATTCCCACGGCGGTGCGCGGCATGGCGGCCGGGGCGTTTGATTTTCTCGAAAAACCCTGCGCGCCTGCCGATCTGGTGGCGGTTGTCGAGCGCGCGCTGAAAACCCGCGCGCTGGTTCTGGAAAACCGCAAGCTCAAGCACGAGGCCGAAGCGGGCGATGCGGCGGCGCGGCTGCTACGCGGCACCTCGGCGCAGGCGGAACAGATGCGCCGGAGTGCGCGTGCGGTGGGGCGCACCATGGCCGATGTGCTGATCACCGGCGAGCCGGGCGTGGGCACCGCGAAAATGGCCGAAGTGGTGCATCTGCTTTCGGCGATCTCGCATGGGCCCTTCGTCAAGCTCGCTGCCGTCACCGCCACGCCCGAGCGCTTGGCCGCCACCTTTGAAGAGGTCGAGGAAGGCTCGATCTTCATCGACGAGGTGGCGCAGCTTTCCCAGCCCGCGCAATTTGCCCTGCTCGATCTGCTCGACCGCCCCAGTGCGCCGCGGGTGCTGGCAGGCACCTATTTCGATCTGGCCGCAGAGGCGCGTGCGGGGCGGTTTCACCCCGACCTTTACTACCGGCTGGAAGCCACCCGCATTCACATCCCTCCCCTGCGCGAGCGGCGCGAGGATATTCCGGTGCTGTTTCGCCATTACGTAGGCATCGCCTGCGAACAGGCCGCCCTGCCGGTGCCTGAAATCACCCCCGATCAGCTCGCCCGGCTGATGGAGCAGGACTGGCCCGGCAATGCCCGTGCGCTGATGAATGCGGCGATGCGCTTTGCCATGGGGCTGGGCGATGCCGGGGCCGATGGGGGCGACGGGCCGGGGCTGGCCGAACAGCTCGCGCAGGTCGAACGCACCCTGCTGATCGAAGCCCTGCGCCGCCATCAGGGCCACGCCACCGACGCCGCAAAAGCCCTGAAACTGCCGCGCAAGACATTTTATGACAAGCTGGCAAAATACGGGGTTCGGGCGGAGGACTACCGGTTGTGACCTGCGAAGGGGGGCTGGTTGAGTGTGCGGATTTCCGCACTGTTAGCGGCAAAGCCCCGTGCGGATTTCCGCACATCCCGGGTCACGCTCCCCAAGAGATACCTGACAACCACAAGTAATTTAACAATATTTCTGGTCGGCGTTAAATCGCTTGCTTGTGTGGTCCGTCCCGCCTCCCAATAGGGCAGGCTTGATAAAGCCACGCATTCTGGGAGGAAGCACAATGAAATATCTGAGCTGCGCTGCGACGGCGCTTATTCTTGGTGCGGGTCTTGCGGCCCCGGCCCTGGCCGATACCGCCGGCTGCGATGCTGGCGAAATGGTCATCAAGTTCAGCCATGTCACCAATACCGACAAACACCCGAAAGGCATCGCCGCCAACCTGTTCATGGAGCGCGTAAACGCCGAGATGGACGGCACGGCCTGCATGGAGGTCTACCCGAACTCGACGCTCTACAACGATGACCAGGTGCTGGAAGCGATGCTGCAGGGCGATGTGCAATTCGCCGCCCCCAGCCTGTCGAAATTCGAGACCTTCACCAAGGTTTTCCGCATTTTCGACCTGCCCTTCATGTTCAAAAACATGGATGCTGTGGAAGCCTTCCAGCAATCCGATGCCGGTCAGGCGATGAAAGGCAGCATGGCGCGCCGTGGTCTGCAAGGGATGGATTTCTGGCATAACGGGCTGAAGCAATTCTCGGCCAATGTGCCGCTGACCGCCCCCACCGATGCAGCCGGGCTGAAATTCCGCGTGCAGCCCTCTGACGTGCTCGTCGCGCAGATGGAAGCGCTGGGGGCCAGCCCGCAGCCGATGGCGTTCTCGGAAGTCTATGGCGCGCTGCAAAACGGCGTTGTGGATGGTCAGGAAAACACCTGGTCCAACATCTATGGCAAGAAGTTCTACGAAGTGCAGGACGGCACCACCGAAACCAATCACGGGCTGCTCGACTACATGGTCGTAAGCTCGGTTGACTGGCTCGACAGCCTCGATCCGGCGGTGCGCGATCAGCTTGTGACCATTCTGCATGACGTGACCGCCGAACGGAACGCAGCCGTGGCCGAGGTCGATGCGCAGGCCCGTCAATCGGTGCTGGATGCCGGTGGCGAAATCCGTGAACTGACAGCGGATCAGCGTCAGGCCTGGGTGAACGCGATGAAGCCGGTCTGGAGCCAGTTTGAAGGCGATGTGGGTGCCGACAATATCGCCGCCGCACAGGCCATCAACAACAGCCTGTAAGTGGTGCTGAGGTAGGCACGAACGGTCCGGGCTACCCAGTCCGGGCCGTTTCTGGCACCAAAGGTGCCCAATCCGGGGGAAGAAACCATGAGCCACGGTCGCCGTGCACAGGGCTTTGAGGAAAACGCAATCGCGGTGCTTCTCGGCCTGATGGTGCTGATCACGTTTGCCAATGTCATGATGCGCTATGTCTTCAACAGCTCGATGATCTGGGGGCTGGAAGTCACGCTGATCCTGTTTGCCTGGATGGTGATCTTTGGCATCAGCTATGCGGTGCGGGTTACGGCGCATCTGGGTGTTGACGCGCTGACCAGCGCGATGGCCCCCAAGGCGCGCAAGACCATGGCGCTGATTGCCGCCGCGATCAGTCTGGCCTATGCGCTTTTGATCCTGAAAGGCGCCTGGGATTACTGGGCCCCCTTTGCCGGGCTTCAGCCGACCACCGGGCACTGGTTCCCCACCGGGTTCGATGCCTCTGCCCGCGACCGCGCCTTTTACACCACCGATCAGGTGCCGATGCTGGGTTTTCTGCGATTCCTCGAAGGCTGGATCAATATGGGCGAGACCTATGACAAGCTGCCCCGGGTGATCCCCTATGCGATCCTGCCCTTCGGGCTGGCGCTGTTTCTGGTCCGGCTGGTGCAGGCCACCTGGCGGATCTGGACCGGCAAGGCAGATTCACTGATCGTCAGCCATGAGGCCGAAGACGATATTGCCCAGCTTCAAGCGAAAGAGGGTTAAGCGATGTCGGTTCTGTTCCTCTTTATCATGGTCGTGGCCTTCCTGCTTCTGGGGGTGCCGATTGCGATCTCGCTCGGCTTCAGCTCGATCATCTTTCTGCTGATCTATTCCGATACCTCACTCGCCTCGGTGGCGCAGAGCCTCTATCAGGCGATGGCCGGGCATTATACGCTGCTGGCGATCCCGTTCTTCATTCTGGCCTCAAGCTTCATGTCGACGGGCGGCGTGGCGCAGCGGATCATCCGCTTTGCCATCGCTCTGGTCGGGCATATGCACGGCGGGCTGGCCATCGCAGGCGTCTTTGCCTGCATGATGTTTGCGGCCCTGTCGGGTTCGTCGCCCGCCACCGTGGTTGCCATCGGCTCGATCGTCATCGCGGCGATGCGGCAGGTGGGTTACACCAAGGACTTCGCCGCAGGTGTCATCGCCAATGCGGGCACGCTGGGCATCCTGATCCCGCCCTCGATCGTGATGGTGGTCTATGCCTCGGCCACCGATGTGTCGGTCGGACGGATGTTTCTGGCCGGGATCATCCCCGGGGTGATCGCCGGCACCATGCTGATGGTGGCGATCTACATTTTCGCACGGCTGAAAAACATGCCCAAGGGCGAATGGGCGGGCTGGGGCGAGGTCTGGGCGGCCTTCAAAGATGCGATCTGGGGGCTGTTGCTGATCGCCATCATCATGGGTGGCATCTACGGCATTCCGGGCGTGACCGGGGCGATCTTCACCCCCACCGAAGCCGCCGCCGTGGCCAGTATCTATGCCTTCATCGTGGCCACCTTCATCTATCGCGATATGGGGCCGCTGGCGGCGCGGGACGGGCAAGAGAAAATCTCGCTTCTGCGCAAACCGCTGGCGCTGATCACCGCCTTCTGGCACCCCGACACCCGCGACACGCTGTTTGAAGCAGGCAAGCTGACCGTGACGCTGATGTTCATCATCGCCAATGCGCTGATCCTGAAACATGTGCTGACCGATCAGCAGGTGCCGCAGCAGGTGGCGGAGATGATGCTTTCGGCCGGGTTCAACAAGATCATGTTCCTGATCATCGTGAACGTGATCCTGCTGATCGGCGGGCAGTTCATGGAGCCGTCGGGGCTGATCGTGATCGTGGCGCCGCTGGTGTTTCCGATTGCCATTCAGCTCGGCGTCGACCCGATCCATCTGGGCATCATCATGGTGGTGAACATGGAGATCGGGATGATCACGCCACCGGTGGGGCTGAACCTGTTCGTCACCTCCGGGGTGGCCGGGATGCCGATGATGCGGGTGGTGCGCGCCGCCATGCCCTTCCTCGGCATCCTCTTCATCTTCCTGATCCTCGTGACCTACGTGCCCTGGATCTCGACGGCACTGCCCAATTCGATGATGGGGCCGGAAACCGTGATCAAATAGCACGGCCCGAACGGGGAACGGAGCACAAAGAAAAACCGGGTCGCGCACGACCCGGTTTTTTATTTGGCTTATTTATTTGGTTCAGGACTTGCCGCGACGGGGGGCATCGCTGCCGCCGCGACCGGGGCCACCGGGGCCTTTACCGCCGGGCTTGCGAGCGCCCGGTTTGGCGCCGCCCGGAGGCGTGAAGCGTTTCGAGCTGTCGCGGGCATCGGTGGGGGCGCCGTGTTTCGCCCCGCCGGGTTTGCCAGAAGGCTTACCTGCGGGCTTACCACCGAACTTGCCGCTGGGTTTGTCGCCAAACTTACCTGCGGGTTTGTCGCCGAATTTGCCGGAAGGCTTGTCACCGAATTTACCTGCGGGCTTGCCACCCGGCTTGCCGCTGGGTTTGCCCTCGTATTTCGAGCCGGGCTTGCCGCTGGGTTTCTCTCCGGGTTTGCCGCCGGGCTTGCCATAGGGTTTCGCGCCCGATTTGCCCTCGTATTTGCCACCGGGCTTGCCGCCCGATTTGGCATAGGAGGGTTTGCCGCTGTCGCGCCGGTCTTCGCCACCGGAATAGGCCGGAGCGGGTTTGCGCGGGGCGGCGGGGCGTTCGCGCTCGGCTTCAGCAGCCGGAGCGGGTTTGCTGGCGCGGGGGGGACGAGCGTCGGATTTCGGCTCGTATTTCCCCTCGGGTTTGGCATCGCGGCGCGGGCCACCCTCTTTGTCGGATTTGTATTTCGGCGCACCGCGCGGCTTGCGCTCGTCGTCGCGGTCTTTGTAGCTTTTACGCGGAGCCGGGCTGCGCGACGGCGGCGCGATATCCGGCGTGCCCTCGACTGCGCGCACGGTGATCCCGTCTTCCAGCTCCTTGTCGGCCCCGATGGCGGCCAGGAACGGTGCGGCGCTGGCTTCGGTCAGCTCGACAAAGGTTTCGCTGTCCTGCACCCGGATCGCGCCGATGGCGGATTTATCGAGATTACCCGCGCGGCACAGAAGCGGCAGCAGCCAGCGCGCCTCGGCCCGGTCGTTCTGACCGACCGACAGGGCAAACCAGCGGCTCGGGCCAAAGCTCTTGTGATCGCGTTTCTCCGGCTTGGTGTCAGGCGGCAGCAGATCTTCCGGCGCCGATTGGCGCGAGCGGTAAAGCCGCAGATAGGCCACCGCGATGGCTTCGGCGCTGTAGAGATCGAGCAGTTTGGTGGCGAAAGCCCCCTGCTCTTCCGTCGCCGGTTCCTGCCAGGTGGGATCGTTCAACAGCCGCTCTTCATCGCGGCGCAGAATATCGTCAGCCGAGGGGGGCGTGGTCCATTCGGCGGTGATCTTGGCCCATTTCAGCAGGCGCTCGGCCTTTTTCGCTTCTTTCGGCGGCACGATCAGCGCCGAAAGCCCCTTGCGTCCGGCCCGGCCGGTGCGCCCGGAACGGTGCAGCAGGCTTTCGGTATTGGTGGGCAGTTCGGCATGGATCACCAGATCGAGCTTCGGCAGGTCGATGCCGCGTGCGGCCACATCGGTAGCCACGCAAACCCGCGCCCGGCCATCGCGCATCGCTTGCAGCGCATGGGTCCGCTCGTTCTGGCTCAGCTCGCCCGACAGGCTGACCACGGCAAAGCCACGGTTAGACAGACGCGCCGTCAGATGGTTCACCGAAGCCCGCGTATTGGCGAAAACCAGCGCGCTTTCGGCATCCTGATAGCGCAGCAGGTTGAAAATGGCGTGTTCACGGTCAGAGGCCGAAACCCGCAACGCCTGATAGGAAATATCGGCGTGCTGCTGGGTGCCGCCAAGGGTGTTCACCCGGTAGGCATCGCGCTGATACTGCTCGGCCAGTTTGCCGATGGCGGGCGAAACGGTGGCCGAAAACAACAGGGTGCGGCGGTCTTCCGGGGCTTCGCCCAGCATGAATTCCAGATCTTCGCGAAAGCCGAGATCGAGCATCTCGTCGGCTTCGTCGAGCACCACGGCCCGCAGCGCACTCATATCGAGCGAGCCGCGCGTGATGTGGTCGCGCAACCGGCCCGGCGTGCCCACAACGATATGGGCACCGCGATCCAGCGCCCGGCGTTCGTCGCGCATATCCATGCCGCCCACGCAGGAGGCAACGCGCGCCCCCGCCTTGGCATAAAGCCAGCCCAGTTCGCGCATCACCTGAAAGGCAAGCTCGCGGGTGGGCGCGATGACCAGCGCAAGCGGCGCCGAAGCGGGTTCAAAGCGTTCGGCCTCGCCCAGCAGGGTCGGCGCGATGGCCAGACCAAAGCCCACGGTCTTGCCCGATCCGGTTTGGGCCGACACCAGAAGATCGCGTGCCGCGAGGTCGGGGTCGGTCACCGCTTCCTGTACCGGAGTAAGTTGGTCATATCCGCGCTCGGAAAGCGCATCGGTCAGGCTGGAGATCATGATGGGAAAGTCCGGGAAATTACGATGAGCGCCACGGGGTGATGTCACGAGGTGGCTGAAGATCTACCGCCTGTAACGCCCAAAACGCCAAATGTATATAGAAAACGCACGGGGGCGCAGGTGGCAGGCCGTAAACAGCCGGGCGGCGCGCTTTGCCACCGAGGACAGCGCCCCTGCCCCGGCCAATGCGGCGGCAGGGCTTGTGAAACAGCCTGCGTCCTATTGGAGGGAACGAAGTCCTTGACGTTATGTGTCATGGATCATATCTAGATCTCATGAGCCCGACACCCAAAACCGTGATCATCGACATCCTGCATGTATCCAACTGGCTGCAGGGCCGGATTGCCGATCTGTTGCGCGATCAGAATCTCAGCCTGCAACAGGCCAAGGTGCTTGCCATTCTGGCCGGTGAACCGGAGCAATGCGCGACGGTGAAGACCATCCGCGACAAGATGCAGGACCCGATGTCGAACGTGTCGCGGCTGCTCAACAAGCTGATGGAAAAGGGGTTTATCCGCAAGGAGCATGGCAGCGAAGATCAGCGCGTGGTGTATATCCACCTAACCCCCAGCGGCGATGCCGCGCGGCAGCTGGCGACCTCGACGATTGATCAGGGGCTCGACGCGCTGTGCCACCTCACCGAAGACGAGCTACGCGACCTCGACCGGGTGCTGAACCGGCTGAAAAACCGCTAAAATTTTACCTAATTACAAGTCATGGATTATACTTCCACAACATGAGGACTGCAAAATGACCCAAACCACAAAAACCTCCCGCTACGCCGCCGTCACCGCCTCCTATTCCGGGATCGGGTTCGAATTGTGCCGGGCGCTGTTGAAAAACGGCTATGCGCTGATCCGACTGGATCGCGACCCGACAAAAAGCGCCAAGGCCGAACGCAAACTGCGTGCAGAGTTTCCGAGAGCCCATATTGCCACCTGTCAGATCGACCTTGCAGAGCCGTCGGATTTTGCCCGTGTCGCGCGCGAGGTTGCGGCGAAGACCGACCATCTTGACCGGCTGTTTCATGTGGCCGGGGCCGCGACGCCCGCGCTCAGCTACGCCCCCAGCGGCAATGAAATGCATTATCAGGTGAACACCATCGCGCCGGTTCGGCTGACCCTGGCGCTGGCGCCGCTACTGCAGGCCGCCCCGGGGGCAGTGGTGGTGGCGGTTGGCTCCAGCGCGATGAAAATGGCGCGGCGGCTTGACCTTGCCGAGCTGGCCAAACCGACGCGGTTCAAAAAGATGAGCGGACCCTATGCGCATTCCAAACTGGCGCTTGCGGCGGCTTTTGCGGCGCTGTCGGAAAGCTTTGGCGATGCCGGCCCTGCCCAGCGCGTGGCCGATCCCGGCGTGAACCGGACCAATATGTCGAGCAGCGCTGCAATGCCCGGGCTGGTGCGCCTGATCCAGCGCTGGTTCCCACATCCCGCTGCGGGCGCGGCCCGCATCCTGGCCGCCGCCGACGCGCCGGAGTTTCAGGGCCAGACCGGGATCTATATCGAACGCGGCAAGATCGCAGCACTGCCGCATTCCGCCAGTGATGCCGCCAAACGCGCTGCCCTTCTCGATGCCATGCTTGCCGCGACACAGGCCGAAGCCGCTTAAGGGAGCTATGCGGCCGAAGCCGAACCATTCCCAGCATCGCATGAACAAGGGGCCGCTGGTGAACAGACGAGCGGCCCGCTAATTCGAGCCGCAATATCAATGTCCTACCGGTAAAAGTGGTGCCCGGGGGCGGAATCGAACCACCGACACGAGGATTTTCAATCCACTGCTCTACCCCTGAGCTACCCGGGCACGGGTGAACGTCTTGCGTTCGGGTAGCGGGTTTCTAGTCGGGGGGCGCGCCCGTGTCCAGAGGGAAATTAGAGGAATTTCAGTGCGGGCGTTCGGGGGCTTTTGCGAGCTCCACCGCGGCCTCTTCCAGCTCTTCCGGGGCCTCGGCGGGAATGGCGTAGCTGCCCCGCATCCAGCGGCCCAGATCGATGTCGGCGCAGCGTTTCGAACAGAAGGGGCGGAAGGCTGCAACGCCCTCTTCACCGCAAATCGGACAGATCATCGCATCAGCTCCGCCAAGGTGCGGCGCGCGCGTTTGCGCTGCAGCTCATAGTTGCCCAGCGGCGTCCAGCCCGCGAGCACGGTTTCGATCGCATCCGCCCTGAAGGCCGCACGCAGCACCTGTTCGAGCGCGTGGCGGTCTTTCTTCGGCATCGGCGCGAAGTCGATAACGATCTGCCCGGCCATGCCCCGGCAGCGCAACTGGCGCGGCAGCGCCCGGGCAAGCGCGATATTGGCTTTCAGCCCGGCGGCAGGCGAGGTGTCGGCACCGGTGTTCACGTCGACGGTGACGAAAGCACGGGTTTGTTCGATAAATGCAACTGCACCCCCCGAAAGCTCAACATCCGGGCGCAGAAAAGTTGCAATAATCTCATCAACGCCATGACTGGCGAAAGCCCCTTCGCCCTCGGCCAGCAGATCAGGCGTGGCCCAATCGCGCCAGGCAAGCTCATGCGCATCGGCGCCTTCGACCAGCAGCTCGGGCTCGCGCCCCGCCGCATCGGCCAGCACCGCCTGCGCCAGATCGCGCATCGCGGCAATGTCATCGGCAATGTCTTCGTCGCTGGCTTCAGCAGCCTCTGAGCGCAGAATCAGCCCCAGATTGCCCGGATCGCCCATGACCTCATGGGCAATTTCCTTCAGCCGCACGCGCACTTCTTCATCATGGATGCGGCGTGACACGTTGAGGCCCGGCGCGTCGGGGGTGACGATGGCATAGCGGCTTTTGAACAGAATTCGGTCGGTGACCGGCACCGCCTTGCCCTCGACTGCCCAGCCGGTGACCTGCACCAGCAGCGGCTGGCCGGGCTTCAGCCCCTTGCCCTGCCGCAGAAACGCGCTGCCATCGGGCAGACGCAGAAACATCCCGCCCTGCCCCTTGACCGGACGGTCGCAGATGGCGCGGAAAATCGCGCCGGGGCGCGGGGCGTCGTCGTTAGGGTCGATCAGCAGATCATCAAGCGCTCCGTCAATGAGACGCGCGGCGGCCTTGCGGCCCTGAATTTCGTCCAAGGCAATGACACTGCCCTTCATGCCCAGCCCCCATAGACAGGATAGCCGGCCGCGCTGAGAAGCGCCGCCGTTTCGGCCACGGGCAAACCCATGACCCCGGTGTAACTGCCTTGAATCCAAGGGATAAAAGCCCCGGCAGGGCCTTGGATGGCATAACCACCCGCCTTGCCGTGCCAATCGCCCGAGGCCAGATAGGCGTTCACCTCTTCATTCGAAAGGCGCTTCAGCTTCACCTTGGTCACCACATCGCGGGCAAAGCTCTGGTCGGCATTGCGCACCACCACCGAGGTGATCACGTCATGGCGCCGCCCGGACAGGGCGTGCAGAAATTCCGCCGCCTCGCCCGCATCGGCGGGCTTGCCCATAATCCGGCGGCCCAGCGCCACGGTGGTGTCGGCACAGAGCACCACTTCGCCCGGCCCCACCTGCATGGCGGCGGCCTTGGCGGCAGCAATCCGGCGGCAATAATGCAAAGGGATCTCGCCCGGTTCGGGCGTTTCATCGATATCGGGCGGGCGCACGTCGTCGGCAACCACTCCCAATGTCGTGAGCAGTTCAGCCCGGCGCGGGGATCCCGAGCCGAGTATGAGCCGGGTTTTACCGGAAGCGATAATTGATGCGCCCCTTGGTCAGATCATAGGGGGTCATTTCGACTTGCACGCGGTCGCCCGCGAGCACGCGAATGCGGTTTTTGCGAAGTTTACCCGCCGTATGCGCGATGATTTCATGGCCGTTTTCCAGCTCGACCCGAAACGTCGCATTCGGCAGGAGTTCCTTCACGACGCCGGGGAATTCGAGCAGTTCTTCCTTGGCCATGTTCACTCCGTATTTTGTCACCCACCATGCTGTGGGCGCCCTTTAAATGGGGGGAAACACCCAGCAATTCAAGCACAATCACACCATGGTGCGGGTTTCGACGCAAATGACGCGCCCCTGCGGCCCCGAGGATTGGCCGAAGCGCCGGGATTGTTCGCCCTTGGGGCGGCAAAGGGCCATGCTGCGGGCGCGAATCGTCCGGGTTCTGGGCGGGTGACCAGAGGCCCCTGCCCCAGCGCCGATTAATCGTCTTCGTAGTCTTTATCGGGCAGCGGCGGGCCGAAGCGGGCGATCATGCGTTCGCGGATCTGATCACGGGTCTGGCGGTAGGCGGCGAGCTTTTCCTCGCGCATCGTGCCCAATCCGGTGGGATCGAGCACTGGCCAGTATTCGACCTCAAGATGGTGAAAGCGGGTCAGTTCCAGCGCCATGCGCTGACTGGCCGGGCTGAGGGCAACGATCAGATCATAAGACGATATTTCATCGCCCCATTCCTTCATCTCTTCAAAGCTGCGCACTTTATGCTGATGCAGCGGCACGCCGATTTCCTCGCAGACGGTGACGCCAAAGCCATCGACCTCCATCTCGCTTTTCACCCCGGCGGATTGCACATAGACCCTGTCGCCGTAGAATTTTTTCATCATCCCTTCGGCCATAGGCGAGCGCACTGCGTTGTGATCGCAGCAAAACAGCACCGATTGGGGAAGCGTTGCTGGCACCACCTACCCCCAGTGCAAGACGCAAATGAGGGTGAACAGGCGCCGTGCCGTTTCGGTATCAACCTCTGCCTTGCCAGCCAGCCGTTCGATCAGCACCCGCGCGCCTTCGTCATGGATGCCGCGCCGGGCCATGTCGATGGTTTCGATCTGCGCGGCAGGCAGGTTTTTCACCGCATCGAAATAGCTTTCGCAGATCTGGAAATAATCCTTCACCACCTGCCGGAACGGACCGAGTGAAAGGTGGAATTCCCCAGCCTTTTCGCCGGTTTTATCGGTGACGACATCCACAACCAGCCGTTTGTCGCGGATCGACAGGGTCAGCGCATAGGGGCCTTCGGGCGGCTGATGATCGCCGCGCGGCACCGGGGCAAAGCTGTTTTCTTCCAGAAGATCGAACACCGCCACCTTGCGCTCTTGCTCGATCTCGGGCGTCGGCGCGGCAAGGCCGGTATCGTCAATCTCTATCCGGGAAATGCAGTTCATCGGCCTGTCCAATCGCTTCTAACCGATTGATAGGCCAGACCATGGGGGGCGCACAACGCCCCCGCTGCATTTCGTAACGTCTCAGCCTTCGTTCAGCTTGTCGAGCCGCACGCGCACCGAAAGCCCGTGGGCCTCAAGGCTTTCCGATTTCGCCAGGGTTTCCGCCGCCGGGCCGATGGCTTTCAGCGCTTCGGGGGTCATTTTCGCGATCGTGCTGCGCTTCATGAAATCGAGCACCGAGAGCCCCGACGAGAACCGGGCCGAGCGCGCGGTGGGCAGAACGTGGTTCGGCCCGCCGACATAATCGCCAATCGCTTCCGGCGTATAGCCGCCGAGGAAGATCGCCCCGGCATGGGTGACCTGCTCCGACAGCGCCTCGGGATCGGCGACGCAAAGCTCAAGGTGCTCGGGCGCGATGCGGTCAGACAGCGCGGCGGCTTCGGCCATGTCGCGCACGGTGATCACCGCGCCGAAATCGCGCCAGCTTGCCCCGGCAATCGCCTTGCGCTCCAGCGTTTCAAGGCGCTTGTCCACCGCAGCGGCCACAGCACGGCCAAAGGCTTCATCATCGGTGATCAGGATCGACTGCGCGCTTTCGTCATGCTCGGCCTGGCTCATCAGATCGAGGGCAAGGAAATCGGGATCGTTGTCTTTATCGGCAATCACCAGAATCTCAGACGGGCCGGCGATCATGTCGATGCCGACCTTGCCGAACACCCGACGTTTGGCGGCGGCGACAAAGGCATTGCCCGGCCCGGTGATCTTGTCGACGGGCGCGATGCTCTCGGTGCCATAGGCCAGTGCGGCAATCGCCTGCGCGCCGCCAATGCGATAGACCTCGTCAACGCCTGCGATCTTGGCCGCCAGCAACACCAGCGGATTGACCGCCCCATCGGGGGTGGGCACGGTGACGGCGAGGCGTTTCACCCCGGCCACCTTGGCGGGGATCGCGTTCATCAGCACGCTTGACGGATAAGTGGCCAGCCCCCCGGGCACATACAGCCCGGCGGCGGACACCGCCGACCAGCGCCAGCCCAGCGTGGCACCATCGGGATCGGTCCAGCGCTGATCTTCGGGCATCTGGCGCACATGATAGGCGCGGATGCGCTCGGCGGCGAGTTCTAGTGCTACGCGCTCTTCGTCAGAGACCTTGGCGCATTCCGCCTCGATCTCTTCGGGCGAAAACGCCATGGTTTCCGGGGTGAGCGTGAGGCGGTCGAATTTCGCCGTCAGCTCCAGCACCGCCGCATCGCCGCGATGGCGCACATCGGCGATAATTCCGGCCACGATATCATCGACATCGGGGCTGTCTTCGCGCTTCATTCCAAGAAGGGCGGTGAATTTCGCTTCGAAATCTGCGTCGGTCGTGCTGAGAAACTGCGGCATCGAACTCTCCGTTGGTCGAGGCCCGACATACAGCGCAGCGGCAAGAGCCTCAAGCGTCGAGGCGCAGGACCATCCGCAACTCGTCGACAAACCCCTCTGGCCGGTGCAGGGCGCGAGGCGCGATACCGACCTCCTGAAAGCCATGACGGCGGTAAAAGCCGATGGCGCGGGCGTTGTCCGCCACCACGTCGAGCTCTAGTTGCAGCACATGGGCGGCGGCGTCTTCGATCACCCGGGCGATCAGAGCGTCAGCCACACCCTGCCCCCGCAAGGCCGAACGGACAAAGACCGAATAGACCCCGGCGCGGTGGGCGGTGGGCGATCCGGCCTCGCCAAGCGGCTGCCAACTGGCCGAGCCGATGATCTGCCCCTCTGCGGCAAAGGCACCGTAATCGTGGCTGGAGGCGAGCCGCGCGCGATGCTCGTCATCGCTCTGGCCTGCAAAGCTCGCCAGCGTGCGGCCAAAGGCATAGGGCGCCTCGGACAGGGCGGCGCGGCGGATGTCTTTCCACAGCGCAACATCATCCGGGGTCAGCCGCCGGATCATTCCGGATGGCTTGGTGTATGTTTCGAGGGGGCGATATAGGGGCGGGTAACATCTTGCAGCACCACGTCCAGCGTTTCGACATCCAGCGCGATGGCGCCATCGCCTGCAAGGGTCAGGATCAAGCGCCCGGTGCCGTCTTCGCCCGGCTCAAACGACATAGACAAAAGCGACAAAACCAACTCGGATTCGCCTTTATCCACCCCTTGGCTTTGCACTTTTTCCACATCCGACACGGCGAGCACCGATTGCACCCGCTCCACCGCCCGGCCGCGGGCTTTGGCAATGTCGGCATCTTCCCAGCGGAAGCGGTTGAGCAGCAGCGCAAAGCGGCGGCGGCGCGGTTCCCATTTCATTTCGGTCACCGGAAAAACCGCATCCTGCACCAACGTCGAGACGATCTTCAGATCGTCCTGATCCAGCGCCATCAGCCTTAGCGGGCGCTCGCCACCATCTTCAAACCGTGCGTCTTCGCTCATTGCCCTTTGATCCGTTCGATCTTTGCCCCAACCCCCGAGAGTTTGCGCACCACATGTTCGTAGCCGCGATCGAGGTGATAGACCCGGTTTACCACGGTTTCGCCCTCGGCGGCGAGTCCCGCGAGGATCAGACTAACCGAGGCGCGCAGATCGGTGGCCATCACCGGCGCGCCGCGCAGTTTCTCGACGCCCGTCACTTTCGCCGTGCCGCCCTGCACCTCGATCTCGGCCCCCATGCGCATCAGTTCGGGGGCGTGCATGAAGCGGTTTTCGAAAATCGTCTCGTGCAGGTGGCTTTCACCCTCGGCGGTGGCCAAGAGCGCCATCATCTGCGCCTGCAGGTCGGTCGGGAAGCCCGGGAACACCTCGGTGGTCACATCCACCGCCTGCACCCGTGCGCCGGTTTTGTGGCTGACCTTCAGCCCGCGCCCGGTTTCCTCGATCGTCACCCCTACCGCTTCCAGCTTGTCGGCAAAGCTCGACACCAGCTCGCGGGTGCCGCCAAGGCATTCCACTTCGCCACCGGCAATCGCCGGGGCCAGCATATAGGTGCCCAGCTCGATCCGGTCGGTCACCACCGGATGGGTGGCGCCGCCCAGCCGGTCGACGCCCTGGATCTCGATCCGCTCGGTGCCCTCGCCCTCGATCTGGGCGCCCATGGCACGCAGGCAGCGCACCAGGTCGACGATTTCCGGCTCGCGCGCGGCGTTGTTCAGCACCGTGGTGCCCTTGGCCAGCGAGGCCGCCATGACGATGTTTTCCGTCGCCCCCACCGAGGCAAAGCCCAGGGTGATCTCGGCGCCTTTCAGCCCGGTCGGGGCCTTGGCGTGCAGATAGCCGTCGCGCAGCTCGATCTCGGCGCCCAGCGCCTCAAGCCCGTGGATGTGCAGATCCATCGGCCGCGCTCCGATGGCGCAGCCACCGGGCAGCGATACTTCGGCATGGCCTTCGCGCGCCAGAAGCGGCCCTAGCACCAGATTCGAGGCGCGCATCTTGCGCACGATGTCGTAATCCGCCCGGGTGCTCGACAAGCCATGGCTTGACAGCGCCAGCACCTGCCCCTCTTGCAGGGTCGCGGCATCCGCCCCCAACGATTGCAGCAGCTCCGCCATGGTTTTGATATCCGACAGACGCGGCGCATTGGTCAGGATCAGCGGCTCTTCCGACAGAAGCGTCGCCGGCATCAGTGTGAGGCAGGCATTCTTGGCCCCGGTAATGGGGATTTCCCCCTTCAGTGGGCCATTGCCCGTAATCACGATCGAATCCATGCCGCCCCGCTATTTGTCTCTTGTTTCTGCCTGCTCGTCAGCCCGCGCCCGGGCCTGCACCTTGCGCCGCCCCATATTGGCTTTCAACGCCGCTTTCAGCCGCTCGTCACGCGAGAGCGGCTTTTTCTTTTCGGCGTTTTTTGTGGGCTTTTCACTCATGCCGATCTCTCTAGCGCAGGGGGGGTAAAGCGTCCAGACACACAGGGGCCGCGGGCGATCTGCCGCCGATCGCACCCGCCTGCGTTGTACGCCGAATTAATGTCGAAAATGTCCTTGCGCCGGGTTTCAATTCCGTCTAATCAGCCGCCCACGGCACGCCGCAGTAGCTCAGTGGTAGAGCGCACCCTTGGTAAGGGTGAGGTCGGGAGTTCAATCCTCCCCTGCGGCACCATCTTCCCCGATCTGACATTTCGGCAACAGGTCTGCATCCTTTCGGATGTTGATTCGGCACGCCGGTCTTTCAACGGCAACGCCTGCTCCTCCATCCGTTGGCATGGCGCATATTCTTTCAGCATATGTCAGGAATGCTGAGTATGTTGGCGGCGCAGGTGGTTCGGCCAACGTTGAACAGCCACCTCTTGGGAGAGGATGACGTCGCGTACTGGGCGATTATTTTCCTGCGACTGTCAATTTTGGGTTGTGCGAGTACCGCTGGCGTTCTTACCTATAGCCATGGGGCGGAATCAGGCGATAGACGAACTACTTGAAGAATTGGGGGAAATCACCCCGGGCGGGTATTTCCTAGCCCTGCACATTCGTTTTGCCGCACCGCTCATGATGTTCCAGACCTACGATCCTCGCTGGTCGGATCACTACACACAAAATGCCTATGCCCTGCGCGATCCGATCGTGGCCTGGGGTATTTCATGCACAGGTGCCACGCGGTGGAGCGAGATTGATCTGCCCGACCCGTTTGGCATCATGCAACAAGCTGCCGAATTCGGGTTGCGATATGGGGTCTGTATCTCATGTGGCCCCATGTCATCACGAACGATTGCATCAGTTACACGAGCCGACCGGGAATACACCGACGAGGAAATCGCGGCCATTTCCGGCATTGTCTTGCATCTGCATACCGAGACAGAACCCCCGGACAGCCTGACGCCCGCAGAAGTGGAAGCGTTGCAGGTTATTGCCGCCGGGGAGCGCTACGCCGCCGGTGCCAACCGGCTGGGAATCTCCGAGTCCGCGCTAAAAGCCAGACTCGCGTCAGCGCGCCGAAAGCTATTCGCCCGCACCTCTGCCGAAGCCATACAACGCGCGAAGGACTACCGGTTACTCTGATGCCTGTCTGAGTACTGGTTGATCCGTCTGCCAAGCGCAGGGATTCGGCAAGCTGCGTGCGAATAGCTGCTGGAAACCCTGACTTGGAGAAAACCTATGCAAACTACCACTCTTTCGTTCGCCAACATACACAACCATGGCGAGCTTTTCGCCAACCTGCTTCGCGCTAGGCGGCAAAGTTTCATCGTTCAGAACAACTGGAACCTGCCCGAAGCGATGGGGATGGAGTTCGACCAATACGACACGCCCGCCAGCCGCTGGGTGGCTGTGCACCATCTCGGGCAGGTCTATGCCGGCATCCGACTAACGCCGACCACCGCACGGGTGGGGATCTACACCTATATGATCCGCGACGCGCAGCGCGGGCTCTTGGACTCGATCCCGTCGGACCTGCTCTATGAAGAAGCGCCGGTCTCGGACAACGTCTGGGAAAGCTCGCGCGTCTTCGTGGCGCATGACACCCCGCAGAAACTGCGCCGGGTGGTGCATCTGCATCTGATCGAAGAGATGACCAAAACCGCGCGTAACCTTGGAGCCACCCAGGTGCTCGGCCTGATCCCGGCCAACTGGCCGCGTTGGGCGCGTCGCCGGGGTCTGGATGCCGAAGCTGCCGGGCGGGTGATGCATATCGACGGGGTCGACAATCAGTGCGTGTCGATCAACCTCGCGGACAAAATGCATTGACCTTGAAATGCTCCTCTCGCCCAAATGGGGGGCGAGAGGAGCCACTTTTGCATCAATGCCCCCCCGGATCGGTCCGGGGGCCAAGGGTGTTTAGTCAGCCCATTCAAAGGGCCGGGTAAACTCGCCCAGAATATGGGAGACCGCCTCGCGGTCCACCTCGCCGGTCGCCTTCAGCTGGGCCACCATGCCGAGCTTTTTCGACTCCGCCACATCCACCACTTCGGCCTGCATTCCGGCCTTGTCGAGCGCGGCGTTATAGACGCGGATGATCGCCTCTTTGCGCAGCTCGGGTTTGAACACCTTGCCCACGGCGGTTTTCGGCAGCTCATCGACAATGGCGATGTGTTTCGGGATCGCGGCGCGTTCGTGGATATGGCTGCGGGCGAACGCCATCAGTTCTTCCGGGGTCACCTCTGCCCCGTCGATCAGCTCGACATAGGCGCAGGGGATTTCCCCGGCAAAGCCATCGGGCTGGCCGATCGCCCCGACAAAGGCCACCCCCGGATGGCCTGCCAGCGCCTCTTCAATCTCGGCCGGGTCGATATTGTGGCCGCCGCGAATGATCAGGTCTTTCGCCCGCCCGGTGATCCACAGATAGCCGTCTTCGTCGATCCGCCCCAGATCGCCGGTGCGCAGATACTGCCCACCCGCATAGAGCCCGTGGTTCTTGGCGTCTTCGGTATAGGTGTGATCGACATAGACGCCGGGGGTCGAGACGCAGATCTCGCCCACTTCATCAATGCCGCAGTCTTTCAGAATGGTGCCGGTGCCATCGCAATGCAGGATCTTCACGTCGGAATAGGGGAACGGCACCCCGACCGAGCCGATTTTCTTCTGCCCCTCGCCCAGCGGGTTCGAGGACACAAGACAGGTGGCTTCGGTCAGCCCGTAGCCCTCGACCAGCGTCACGCCGGTGGCGGCTTCGAAGCGGTGAAACAGCTCCACCGGCAGCGGCGCCGAGCCGGAGAAGGCCACTTTCAGCGACGACACATCGGCATCCACCGGGCGCTGCATCATTGCGGCAATGGCGGTAGGCACGGTGATGATGAAATTCACCTTCCAGCGCTCGACCAGTTTCCAGAAATTGTCGAACACCCCCTCACCGCGATAGCCCGCCGGGGTGGGAAACACGATATGCGCCCCGGCGGTGAGCACCGCCATGAAGGTGACATGCACCGCAAAGACGTGAAACAGCGGCAGCGGGCAGATGATCGTGTCGTCCTCGTCAAACAGCAGATTACCGCCCAGCCAGCCGTTATAGACGATGCCGGAATACTTGTGCTGCGCCACTTTCGGCATGCCGGTGGTGCCGCCGGTGTGGAAATAAGCCGCCACCCGGTCGCCTTCGGAATCGGCGAAATCGAGCGTGGTGTTCTGGCGGGCAAGGGCGGCATTGAAATTCTGCACCTTCGCCTTGTGGGTCACCGCCACCTTCGGCCGGATGATCGGCACGATCAGATTTTTCGGGAAGGTCAGATAGCGGTTGAGATCGACCTCAAGCACGTGCTGCACATCGGGGGCCAGCGCCACCGCCTCATGCGCCTTCTGGGCCACGTCGGTTTTCGGAAAGCCCTTGAGGGTGACCACCACTTTCGCGCCGGTCTCGCGCAGGATCGCGCCAATCTGATCGGCGTCCAGCAGCGGGTTCACCGGGGTCACGATCCCGGCGACCATCCCGCCCATCAGGGCAAACAGGGTTTCGTTACAGTTGGGCAGCAGATAGGCCACCACATCGTTCTCGCCCACACCGAGGCTGCGAAACAGGTTAGCCGTCTGCACCGATTTGGCGAAGAACTCCGACCATGTAAAGGTTTCGGCCTTGTCGGTCGGCCCCGAGAAGATCTGGAACGACACTGCGTTCTTGCTGCCATGCTCATCGGCGGTCCGCTTGAGAAGCTGATAGGCCGTTGCAGGGTTGCGGCGGTCCGCCCACGACTTTTCGGACGCAATCGCATCCCGGTCTGCGGGTTTGTCGTATTGATAGCGCGGCATTGCGGTCCCCCCTGCCTCCCCTTCGGTTCGTCCGTTGTCTGGCGAACTTGGGCGAAGTCAGCGGATGCCGCAAGCGTGACGTGACGTGGCGAACCTATTCCGCCGCCAAACCTTCGGTGAATTGCAGCCGGGCCAGACGCGCATAGAGCCCGTCTTCGGCGACCAGATCGTCGTGTGTACCCTGCGCCACGATCTTGCCCTCGTCGAACACCACGATCCGGTCGGCCTTTTTCACCGTGGCCAGCCGGTGGGCAATGATCAGCGTGGTGCGGCCCTTGGCCATCTCGTCGACCGCGCGCTGCACCAGACGTTCGCTTTCGGCATCGAGCGCGCTGGTGGCTTCGTCGAGCAGCAGGATCGGCGCATCGCGCAGGATTGCGCGGGCAATGGCGATGCGCTGTTTCTGCCCGCCCGAGAGCATCACGCCGCGCTCGCCCAGATAGCTGCCATAGCCATCCGGCAGCTTGGTCAGGAAGTCATGCGCGGCGGCGGCCTTGGCGGCCTCTTCCACTTCGGCATCACTGGCGTCGAGCCGGCCAAAGCGGATGTTTTCACGCGCCGAGGCGGCAAAGATCACCGCATCCTGTGGCACCAGCGCGATGTGCTTGCGGAAATCGCCCCGCTCGGCATCGCGCAGGTCAATCCCGTCAATCCGCACCGCGCCTTCGCTTGGGTCATAGAACCGCTGGATCAGCTGGATAATGGTGGATTTACCCGCCCCCGAGGGGCCAACCAGCGCCACCGTCTCGCCCGGCTGCACATCAAGCTCGATCCCGTCCAGCGCCACATGTTCGGGCCGGGCTGGGTAGCGGAAGGACACGCCGTTGAAATGAATGCCGCCCGCCACTTTCGCAGGCATCGCCACCGGATGGGCCGGGTCTTTCACCGCGTCTTCGGCGGTGAGCAGTTCGACCAGCCGCTCGGTCGCCCCGGCGGCGCGTTGCAGCTCTGACCAGATTTCGCTGAGCGCCCCGACCGCACCGGCAGTCATGATCGCGTAGATCACAAATTGCACCAGCGCGCCGATGGTCATCTGATCGGCCCGCACATCGCGCGCCCCGATCCAGAGCACCCCGACAACCCCGGCGAAGACCAGCGTGATCACGATCACCGTCATCAGCGCGCGGGTGGCAATACGGGTTTTCGCCGAGCGGTAGCTTTCTTCGGTGACCGTGCGGAAGTCGTGCCGCGTGGCTGCTTCATGGGTGAAGGCCTGCACCGTCTGCACCGACAGCAGCGCTTCCGAGGCACTGCCCGAGCTCTTGGCAATCCAGTCCTGATTTTCGCGCCCGAGCACCCGCAGGCGACGGCCCAGAACCACAATCGGGATAATCACGATGGGCACGACCAGAAGCACCATGCCGGTCAGCTTGACCGAGGTGAACAGCAGCATGACGATACCACCGACCAGCAACAGCATGTTGCGCAGCGCCACCGAGACCGACGAGCCGATCACCGACAGGATCAGCGTGGTATCGGTGGTGATCCGGCTCAGCACTTCGCCGGTCATGATCTTTTCGTAAAAGGCCGGGCTGAGGCCAATGACGCGGGAAAACACCGCTTCACGGATATCGGCCACCACCCGCTCGCCCAGCCGGGTGACGAGGTAGTAGCGCAGCCCAGTGCCCACCGCGAGCAGCACCGCCACCGCAAGGGCGGCGAGAAAATACTGATCCAGCAGCGCGTTGGCCGAGGTGTTGAATCCGTCCACCACCCGGCGCACCGCGATCGGCATCACCAGCGAAACGCTTGCGGTCAGAACCAGCGCGGCCAGAGCGGCAAAGACCATGCCCTTATAGGGGCGCATGAACGGCCAAAGCTCTTTCAGCGCGCCGACGCGCTTTGACTTGTCCCGCTCTTCGCTGGTCTTATCGTGCCGCGCCATGCTGCGCTCCTGTCCCTGTGAGTGAGGCTGAGATAGCCCCCTCATCCGCTCAGGGCAAGGCGTGGGCCCGCCTGGCCCCGGCCAAAACTGAAACACCCCGCCTTTTGAGCGGGGTGTTCACAACTTGTTGAGCGCTAGGGGCTGCGCGGGCGTCAGTCCTGCCCGGGCAGAACCCGCACGCCACCCATCGCCGCCGAAGAGGCCAGCATCGCGTAGGCCTTGAGCGCGGTCGAGACCTGACGGGTGCGTTGTTCCGAGGGCAGCCACGGCAGCGGCCCCATGGCGCGACGACGCGCCTCCAGCGTGGCATCATCGACGGCAAGCTTGATGGTGCGGCCGGGGATGTCGATCTCGATCGTGTCGCCATCTTCCACCAGCCCGATCAGCCCGCCTTCGGCGGCTTCGGGCGAAACGTGGCCAATGGAGAGCCCCGAGGTGCCGCCCGAGAAGCGGCCATCGGTGAGCAGCGCGCAATCTTTGCCGAGGCCCTTCGATTTCAGATAGCTGGTCGGGTAGAGCATTTCCTGCATCCCCGGCCCGCCCTGCGGCCCTTCATAGCGGATGATCACCACATCGCCCGCCACGACCTTCCCGGTCAGGATGCTGCTCACGGCACTGTCCTGGCTTTCGTAAACCCGCGCGCGGCCGGTGAATTTCAGGATCGACTCGTCGACGCCCGCGGTTTTCACGATGCAGCCGTTTTCGGCGATATTGCCAAACAGCACCGCCAGCCCGCCATCCTGCGAAAAGGCATATTCGGCGCTGCGGATCGCGCCTTTCTGCCGGTCGCGGTCCAGATCCTTGTAGCGGTTCTGGGTCGAGAAAGCCTGCGTGGTGCGCACACCGCCCGGGGCGGCGCGGTAGAAGGTTTCCACGTCCGGGTCGTTCGCGGTCATCACGTCCCATTTGACAATCGCCTCGCCGAGCGTGGCCGAATGCACGGTGGGCACGTCAGCATTCAAGAGCCCGGCCCGGTTCATCTCGCCCAGAATGCCGAAAATGCCGCCCGCGCGGTGCACGTCTTCCATATGCACGTCTTGCTTGGCGGGCGCGACTTTGCACAGCACCGGCACCTTGCGGCTCAGCCGGTCGATGTCGTCCATGGTGAAGCTCACCCCGCCCTCATAGGCGATGGCCAGAAGGTGCAGCACGGTATTGGTCGAGCCGCCCATGGCAATGTCGAGGCTCATCGCGTTCTGGAAGGCCTCAAAAGTGGCGATATCGCGCGGCAGAAGGCCGGGCTTTTCGTCTTCGTAATGGCCCTTGGTGATCTCGACGATCCGCCGCCCGGCCTCTTTGAACATGGCTTCGCGGTCGGCATGGGTGGCCAGCATCGAGCCGTTGCCCGGCAGGGCCAGCCCCAGCGCCTCGGCCAGCGAGTTCATCGAGTTCGCGGTGAACATGCCCGAGCACGAGCCGCAGGTCGGGCAAGCGGCCTTTTCAATCGCCAGCACCTGTTCGTCGGTATAGGCGTCATCGGCGGCCACCACCATCGCATCGACCAGATCGAGGTCGTGGTCGATGACGTCGGGGCTGATCTTGCCCGCTTCCATCGGCCCGCCGGAGACGAAGATCACCGGGATGTTCAGCCGCATCGCCGCCATCATCATGCCGGGGGTGATCTTGTCGCAGTTCGAGATGCAGACCATCGCGTCGGCGCTGTGGCCGTTGACCATATATTCGACGCTGTCGGCAATCAGCTCGCGCGAGGGCAGCGAATAAAGCATGCCGTCATGGCCCATGGCGATGCCGTCGTCGATGGCGATGGTGTTGAATTCCTTGGCCACACCGCCCGCCGCTTCGATCTCACGCGCCACAAGCTGGCCCAGATCTTTCAGATGCACGTGGCCGGGCACGAATTGGGTGAAGCTGTTGACCACGGCAATGATCGGCTTGCCGAAATCTTCATCGGTCATCCCGGTGGCGCGCCAGAGGCCACGGGCCCCGGCCATATTGCGGCCATGGGTGGATTTACGCGAGCGGTAATGGGGCATGTGGTTCTCCTCGACTATCGCCGGGCTGAATAGCGTGTTCCGGGGGGGCGGGCAATGGCACAGCCACGCAAGCCCCCAAGGTTTGACGGACCAATAAGGGTCAGATCGCCCCGATCACCGCGACCGCTTCCCATGGGGCAAGCTGGATTGTGCCGGCAAGGCTGTTGCGGGTGGAAAGGTTGGCAATGAGGCTCTCACCGCTGACCGCTCCGGCCTCGGGCAGATCGACGCTCTGCGCCGCGCCGCTGAGATTGGCCAGCATGGTCAGGCGCTGGCCGTCATGCTCGCGGCTATAGGCCCAGATCGCCGGATGCTCTTCCAGAAGCGGGGTGAACCGGCCTTCGGCAATCACCGGATGGGCGCGGCGCAGGGCGATGAGCTGTTGATAATAGGCAAAGACCCCGTCCGGATCGGCGCGGTCACTGGCGGCGTTGATCTGCGGATAGTTCGGGTTCACCGCCAGCCAGGGCGGGCCGCTGGTAAAGCCCGCATTGGCGCTGGCGTCCCAGTGCATCGGGGTGCGGGCATTGTCGCGGCCATTGGCATTTGCCCCGGCCAGAAACGCCTCGTCGCTCAGCCCCCGCGCCGTCTGGATCGGATAATTGCTGCGGATTTCCACATCGTCGAAATCCTCAACCCGCGCGAAGGCGGTGTTGGTCATGCCGATCTCTTCACCCTGATAGATATAGGGCGTGCCCTTCATCAGATGCAGAACTGTGGCCAGCGCCTTGGCCGAGCGGGTACGCCACTCACCATCATCGCCATATTTCGACACCGCGCGCGGCAGGTCGTGGTTCGACCAAAAGAGGCTATTCCAGCCGTCTTCGGCCAGCGCCCCCTGCCAGGCGTTGAACACCCGTTTCAGCTCGACCAGATCACACGGCAGATCGCGCCATTTTCCAAAGCGCTCGTCCCAGCCTGCGGTGACATGGGAAAACTGAAACACCATCGACAGCTCATCGCGGTCGCGCCCGGTGTAGAGCAGCGCATTGTCCAGCGTCGCCGACCACGCCTCGCCCACCGTCACCACATCGCGCCCGGCCAGGGATTCGCGGTGCATTTCCTGCACATAGTCATGCAGGCGCGGACCATCGGCCACGATGCCCTGATCGGGCTGTTTGCCGATAAGGTCGATCACATCCATGCGGAACCCGGCGATGCCGCGATCGAACCACCAGTTCATCATCTCGTAGACGGCAGCACGCAAAGCGGGGTTTTCCCAGTTCAGGTCAGGTTGTTTGCGGTCAAAGAAATGCAGGTAATACTGCCCGGTCGCCGCATCGAATTCCCAGGCCGGGCCGCCAAACAGCGATTGCAGATCGTTGGGCAAGCCGCCATCGGGGCCGGGATCGCGCCAGATGTAGAAATCGCGAAAGCGGCTGTCGCGGCTGGTTCGCGCGTCCTGAAACCACGGGTGTTCGTCCGAACTGTGGTTCACCACCAGATCCATGACAATACCGATCCCGCGCGCTTTGGCCTCGGCCAGCAACCGGTCGAAATCCTCCAGCGTGCCAAACTCCGGCGCAATGTCGCGGTAGTCGGAAATATCATAACCGTTATCGGCCATCGGCGAGCGGAACACCGGTGATAGCCAGATGAAGCCGACGCCCAGATCGGCAAGGTGATCGAGCTTGGAGATGATGCCGGGGATGTCGCCCACCCCGTCGCCATTCGAATCACAGAACGAGCGCGGGTAGATCTGATACCCGACCGCGTTTTTCCACCATGCACTGTCACTCATCTCCGGCACCCCTTGGCCAAATCGCATCGTGCCCAGTGATAGCACTCTGCAGCCCAGCGTCCAGACGAGGCCAGAACGCTACGTCGCAATGGTAAAATCCCCGGGAGCCAATGTTGACGTGCACGTAAACCCGTGCATCATCAGGGTCTATAATTTCAAAAAAAGTGGATTGAGACAAAGTACCGATGGACAACGAATTCAAAACCATTCGCGAAATGTGTGAAGATTTCGGCGTGACTGCGCGCACGCTTCGGTTTTACGAGTCTAAAGAACTGCTTTCGCCTAAGCGCGAAGGCCAAAAACGGCTGTTTACCCGGCGCGACCGGGCGCGGCTGAAACTCATCCTGCGCGGGCGGCGTTTTGGCTTTCCGCTCGAAGAAATCCGCCAGTTGCTCGACCTCTACGATGTCGGCGACCAGCAGCAGACCCAGTATCGCACCACGATCGAACGCGCCCGTCAGCACCTGAGCGAGCTCACCGCTCAGCGCGACGAGCTGAACGAAGCGATTGCAGAACTGACCCAACAGATCGACTGGGGCGTGCAGATGCTCGCCGCACAAGAGCTAGATAAGGCGGGCGAATAGCCCCTACCCACCCGAATTCCCTATTCCGGCCGAGAGGAGACGACCGAACATGCCGACCTATACAGCCCCTAACCGAGACATGGCCTTCCTGCTGCATGAAGTGCTGGAAGTGCATAACAGCGACATTCCCGGCTATGACGAGCTGGACAGCGACATCACCAGCGCCGTGCTGGAAGAGGCAGGCAAGCTTGCCTCGGAAGTGCTGGCGCCGCTGAACCCGGTCGGCGACACCGAAGGCTGCCGGTTGGAAAACGGCGTGGTGTCCACCCCCACCGGCTTCAAGGCGGCGTTTGACCAGATGCGCGAGGGCGGCTGGACCGGGCTGGATTGCGATCCGGATTATGGCGGGCAAGGCATGCCGCATCTGATCGGCACCGCCGTGGGCGAGCTTTTCGCCGCGTCCAACATGGCCTTCAACATGTATCAGGGCCTCACCCATGGCGCCTATTCGGCGATCCACACCCATGGCTCGGACGAGCAGAAGGCGAAATATCTGCCGAAAATGGTCGAATGCACCTGGACCGGCACGATGAACCTGACCGAACCGCATTGCGGCACCGATCTGGGCCTGATGCGCACCAAGGCCGAACCGCAGGGCGATGGCAGCTACAAGATCACCGGCACCAAGATCTTTATCTCGGCGGGCGATCACGACATGTCGGACAACGTCATCCATCTGGTGCTGGCGAAAATCCCCGGCGGCCCCGATGGGGTGAAGGGCATTTCGCTGTTCATCGTGCCGAAATTCATGGTCGATGACGACGGCAATCTGGGCGCACGCAACGGCGTGAGCGTCGGCAACATCGAAGAAAAGATGGGCATTCACGGCAACGCCACCTGCGTGATGAACTACGATGGCGCCACCGGCTATCTGCTCGGCGAAGAGCATAAAGGTATGCGCGCCATGTTCACGATGATGAACGAAGCCCGTCTGGGCGTTGGCGTGCAGGGTCTGGCGCAGGCCGAAGCCGCCTATCAGGGCGCTGTGGCCTATGCCAAAGACCGTCTGCAGGGCCGCGCCGTGACCGGCGTGGAAAACCCCGATGGCCCCGCCGACCCGCTGATCGTACATCCCGACATCCGCCGTTCGCTGATGCATCAGAAAAGCTTCATCGAAGGCGCGCGGATGCTGACGCTTTGGTCGGCGCAGCTTCTCGATCAGGTGCATCGCAGCGGCGACGCTGATGCCGACGCGATGCTCAGCCTGCTGATCCCGGTGGTCAAAGGCGTGCAGACCGACAAGGGCTATGAATGCGCGGTGCTGGCCCAGCAGATCTTTGGCGGCCACGGCTATATCGAAGAGCAAGGCATGAGCCAGTTCGTGCGCGATGCCCGGATTGCGATGATCTATGAAGGCGCCAACGGCATTCAGGCGCTGGACCTCGTGGGGCGCAAACTGCCTGCCAATGGCGGCAAGACCGTGATGGCCTTCTTCGAGATGGTAAAAAGCTTCATCAAGGAAAATGAAGGCAACGAGGCGCTGAACGCCCAGTTCCTGCAACCGCTGAAGGGTGCTTCGAAAGACCTGCAGGCGGCGGCCACCTATTTCGTCCAGGCCGGGATGAAAGCGCCCAACAATGCGCTGGCCGGGGCCTATGATTTCATGCACCTTTTCGGGCATGTGGCGATTGGCCTGATGTGGGCGCGGATGGCCAAATCGGCGCTGGCAGCGCTTGAGGCCGGCAATGGCGACGCAGCGTTCTACGAGACAAAGCTGGCCACCGGGCGCTACTACATGGCGCGTCAACTGCCCGAAACGAAGACCCTTCTGGCGCGGATCGAAACCGGAGCCGATACGGTGATGGCCCTCGACGCCGAGGCCTTCTGAGGGAAAAATAAGGGAGGAGAGAATGCCGAAACGTTTCCGTCTGACCCGCCGCTTTCCGGTGGCCATGACCGAAGACGGCTACCGTCGCCTGAAGCGCTTTGCCAATGACGCAGGGCTGGATGAAGGCGAGGCGCTCTCCTTCCTGTTCGAGCATTTCGACAGCGTGATGGACGAGGACACGCTGACCCATCGGCTGCGGCTGTTCAATTCCGAGCTGGACGCGCGCAAGCGCTAAGCTTGCGCCCGACCGACCTGACCGAAACGCGCGACGGGTGTGCACGCACCCGAAAACGGGAGGACCAGATGACGATCGAACTCTATTGCTTTGGCGAAAGCGGCAATTCCTACAAGGCCGCGCTGGCGCTTGAATTGGCCGGGCTGGATTGGAAGCCGGTCTTTGTTGACTTCTTCCATGGCGAAGCGCGCGGGGAAGAGTACCGCACGCTCAATCCGATGGGCGAAGCGCCGGTGATGGTGTCGGGCGATCTGCGCCTGAGCCAGTCGGGGGTGATCCAGCAGTGGATCATCGAGACCACCGGAAAATTCGGCGGCAAGACCCCCGAGGAAACCCGCGAGGTCCTGCGCTGGCAGTTCTGGGACAACCACAAGGGCTCGTCACAATTCGGCGTGACCCGCTTTTTGATGAACTTCCTGCCGGAAGACAAACGCCCCGCCGAGGTGATTGCCTTCATGCAGGGTCGGGTGAAAGTCGCGCTCGACGTGCTGGAAGGCGAACTCGCCACGCGCAACTGGCTGGTGGGTGACGCACCGACCATGGCCGACCTGTCGTGCTGTGCCTACCTCTATTACCCCGAGCCCTTTGGCTTTGATCGTGCCGCCTACCCGGCCATCGACGCCTGGCTTACCCGCATTTCCGACATTCCGGGGTGGAAGCACCCCTATGACCTGATGCCCGGCAGCCCTGCTGACCGCGCCTGACCGACGAAAGGGAGAGATATGACCGAGGCCTATATCTATGACGCCGTGCGCACGCCGCGTGGCAAAGGCAAGCCTGACGGCACCCTGCACCAAGTGCCCGCCGTGCGTCTTTCGGCGCTGACACTGAATGCGATCAAGGAACGCAACGGGCTGGAAGGCCATGCGGTGGAAGACGTGATCTGGGGCAATGTCACGCAGGTGGGCGAACAGGGCGCCTGCCTTGCCCGCTCTGCCGTGCTTTATTCCGATCTCGACGAGCGCATCCCCGGCGTATCGATCAACCGCTTCTGCGCCTCGGGGCTGGAGGCGGTGAACATCGCCGCCAACCAGGTCAAGGGCGGTGGCGGCGACGCGTTCATCGCCGGTGGCGTGGAAAGCATGAGCCGGGTGCCGATGGGCATGGATGGCGGCGCGATTGCCGTTGACCCCTTCCTGGCGATGAAAAGCTATTTCGTGCCGCAGGGCATCTCGGCCGACATCATCGCCACCACCTATGGCTTCAGCCGCGAAGACGCCGATGCGCTGGCGGTGGAAAGCCAACGCCGGGCCTCTGCCGCCCGCGAGGCGGGGCTGTTCAAGTCGATCATCCCGGTGACCGATGTGAACGGGCTGACCATTCTCGATCAGGACGAAATGATCCGTCCGACCGACATGCAGGGCATTGGCGCGCTGCGCCCCTCGTTCCAGCAGATGGGCGAAGTGATGCCGGGCTTCGATGCCGTGGCGCTGATGAAATATCCCGAGCTTGAGAAAATTCATCACATCCACCATGCGGGCAACTCGTCGGGTATTGCCGATGGTTCCGCTGCCGTGCTGATCGGCTCGAAGGAATTTGGCGAGAAATGGGGTCTAAAACCCCGCGCCAAAGTGCGTGCCACCTCGCGCGTCGGCACCGACCCAACGATCATGCTCACCGGCCCGGTGCCCGCGACCGAGCGTGTGCTGGCCGCTGCCGGGATGCAGTTTGGCGATATTGACCTTTTTGAAGTCAACGAAGCCTTCGCCGCCGTGGTTCTGCGTTTCATCCAGTATTTCAACGCCGATACCTCGAAGCTCAACGTCAATGGCGGTGCCATCGCCATGGGCCACCCGCTGGGCGCCACCGGCGCGATCATCATCGGCGCGCTGCTCGACGAGCTGGAACGCACCGATAAGGAAACCGGCCTCGCCACCCTCTGCATCGGCTCCGGCATGGGTGCCGCCACCATCATCGAACGGGTGTAAGGAAACGACCAATGACCGATTTTACTCTTAAGATCGACGCCGACGGCGTTGCCATCATCACCTGGGACTGCCCGGAAAAGTCGATGAACGTGATGAGCTTCGACGGGCTCACCGAACTTGACGCCTGCATTGATCAGGCGCTGGCCGATGAGGCGGTGAAAGGTATCGTGATCACCTCGGGCAAAGACAGCTTTGCCGGGGGCATGGATCTGAACGTCCTCGCCCGTCTGCGCGACGAGGCGGGCGACAACCCGGCCAAGGGCGTGTTTGACGGCGTGATGGGGATGCACAAGCTCCTGCGCAAGATCGAACTTGCCGGGATGGATTTCAAAACCAAGAAGGGCGGCAAGCCGGTTGCCGCCGCCCTGCCCGGCACTGCCATGGGCATCGGCTACGAGCTGCCGCTGGCCTGCCACCGCATTTTCATGGCCGATGGCAAGGGCAAGGTTGGCCTGCCGGAAATCATGGTGGGTCTGTTCCCCGGTGCCGGTGGCACCACCCGGATGATCCGCAAACTGGGCGCGATGGCCGCTGCCCCCTATCTGCTTGAGGGCAAAACGCTGGCACCCGCCAAAGCCAAGAGCGCCGGCCTAATTGACGAGGTTGTCGCTCCCGAAGAACTGCTTTCGGCAGCCAAAGCCTGGGTGCTGTCGGCCTCGGAAACCGATCTGGTGAAACCCTGGGATGCGAAGGGCTATAAAATGCCCGGCGGCGCCCCCTATCACCCGGCGGGCTTCCCCACCTTCCTTGGCGCGGCGGTGATGGTGCATGGCAAGACCAAAGGCGCGTTCCCGGCGGCGAAAGCGCTGCTGTCGGCGGTCTATGAAGGTGCGCTGGTGCCGTTTGACAAGGCACTGGAAGTCGAGGCGCGCTGGTTCACCAAAGTGGTGCTCGACCCCTCGTCGGGCGCGATGATCCGCTCGCTCTTCCTCAACAAGGGCGCGCTGGAAAAAGGCGCGGTACGCCCTGCCGGTGTGGCGGATCAGCGGGTCACGAAAGTGGGCGTGCTGGGCGCGGGCATGATGGGTGCGGGCATCGCGCTGGTCTCGGCCCTTGCGGGCATCGAAGTGGTGCTGATCGACGCGGATCAAGCCGCAGCCGAGCGTGGCAAAGCCTATAGCGAAAGCTACATGGACAAGGGTATTTCGCGCGGCAAAGCCACGGCCGAGAAGAAAGAAGCCGTGCTGGCCCTGATCACCCCCACCACCGATTACGCCGCGCTGAAAGGCTGCGACCTGATCGTTGAGGCGGTATTTGAAGACCCGAGCGTGAAAGCAGAAGTCACCGCGAAGGCCGAGGCAGCAGCGGGCGAAGACGTGATCTTTGCCACCAACACCTCGACCCTGCCGATCACCGAGCTGGCCAAGGCTTCGGCCCGGCCCGAGCAGTTCATCGGCATCCACTTCTTCTCGCCGGTCGAGAAGATGGCGCTGGTGGAAATCATCAAGGGCAAAGGCACGGGCGACCGCGCCGTGGCCAAGGCGCTCGACTTCGTGCGCCAGATCAAGAAGACCCCGATTGTCGTCAACGATGCGCGCTTCTTCTACGCCAACCGCTGCATCATCCCCTATATCAACGAGGGTATCCGCATGGTTGGCGAAGGCGTGTCGCCGGCGCTGATCGACCATGCTGCGCAGCTTCTGGGCTTCCCGGTCGGGCCGCTGCAACTGGTCGATGAAACCTCGATTGATCTCGGGGTGAAAATCGCCAAGGCCACCAAGGCGGCGATGGGCGAGGCATACCCCGACGACGCCGTGGACGAAGTGCTGTTCTGGATGGCCGGTCAGGACCGGATGGGCCGCAAAGCCAAAGCGGGCTTCTATGCCTATGATGATGCGGGCAAGCGCCAGAGCTTCTGGGAAGGTTTGGCCGATCAGTATCATCTGGTCGAAGAGCAGCCCGACCTGACCACCGTGCAGCACCGTCTGATGATGGCGCAGGTTCTGGAAGCGGTGCGCGCGCTGGAAGAAGGCGTGCTGACCGACATCCGCGAAGGCGATGTGGGCGCCATTCTGGGCTGGGGCTTCGCGCCGTGGTCCGGTGGTCCGTTCTCGTGGCTCGATATGATCGGCGCGGCGAAAGCGGCAGAGATCTGCGATGGACTGACCGCCGATTTCGGCGCCCGGTTCACCACCCCGGCCCTGCTGCGCGATCTGGCCGACAAGGGCGAAGGTTTCTACAGCTGCTTCGCCCCGGCAGCCGCCGCCTGAGCCCAGCGCCCTAAGCAACGTTTAAGCCCCGTCCGGTGATCACCGGACGGGGCTTCATATTCGCAGGACGCCTCGACTGGGGGACAGCGGGACAGAGGTCAGATCCTGCGACAGGATGTGGGAATCTGGTCAGGCCGCCGAGGTCAGTGACGAAGCGCTCTGTGCGTGCATGTCTTCCTCTGCCATTTTCGCGATCAGCTCGCGGGCCTGATCGCCTTTCCACACCGTATAGGGCGCGGGCAGAGCATTGCCGCCAACAAAGTCGAGCATGGCGAACCCGGCAATCGCGGCGGGCGAGAGCATAAGCGCCCCGCCATCGGCATAGACGATCTCGTCATGTTCAAAGTGCAGCGTGGCCATCTCAATCGGGTGCAGGCTGCGGAAGCGTTCGATGCCGCGGAAGCCGACCAGCAGCTTGGCCGGGATCAGCGCGAAGGGATCGCCGGTCAGCTCTTCAGCCACGTCGCTTTCGATCATCACTACCTGTTCAGGCAGCAGCACCATCGGCTCTTCATTGCCAAGCGCCTGGATCGGCACATGGATCGGGTTGGTGAAATCCGGCAGGCTGTCGCTGGCAACGAAATGGCTGCCGCGCGACACAGCCATCACCGTCTGCGCACCGTTGTCGAAGGTAAAGACCCGGTCACCGGCCTTGATATCGGTGATCCGCCGCCAGCCGCGTTCGGTTGCGATCCGCGTGGTCGAAGCGAAACCACGCATGCTATAATCGTCAGTCCTGATGTCGTCATCGAGACCGCCCGTTATTTCGTTCGCCAGCCCTTCCACGCCTTTCAGCGCTTTTTCCCAAGTCCCAAACATGGCGTCCCCTTCTTATGATCCATGCAGCAGCGGCATCGCTCTGGTCTTGATCAAGAATTGTGAGAGGTCAGCGTAAAATCTTCGACACCAAAGGGGCCATATTGCGGCATTGTCCTGCGGATTTCACCACAGACATCGGGGGCCAGGCATTGTTTCCGGTTTAGCGAAGATATTGTTTAACAAAAGGTAAAGCCTTGAAAATATTAAGGTTAACCCGCCCAATTTGGGGCAGCCGGACCGAATCTGTTCGGGTCAGGCGAATCTGTAGGAAAACCGGGTAATATCGGAGGCGCAGGCCTCGGCCACCCATTCGGCATCGCTGTCGGTGTAGTATACCCGCCAGTCGCGTGCGCGCTCGGATTGGTTCACCTGCGAAAGCTCGCCAAGGCTGAAGCCCAGATGCGCCTCAAGCGGGGCGAGATCCTCGGCCAGATGCTCCAGCCGGATGAACAGATCCGCCCGTTCCACCCCCGACGCATCCTCGACATAGCGGCCATAGGGAAAGTTCTGCATCCCCGCCCGGATCAGCGGCGTGTGCAGGAAAGCGGAAAAGTCGAGGCTTTGCGCCAGCCCCACCGCCGGGTGATCGAAGCTCTGACCCCGCAGCCAGTGATAATAGCTCACCATCCGGTCCCACGGGTTGCGCACCAGGGTGAAGACGAAAAACGCTTCCATCTCCTCCTGCGTCACCAGCCCATAGAGGTCAGTCAGCATCGAATGCTTCCAGAGCCGCCCCGAGCTTTGCACATCCTTGAGCCTGCGCCGCCGCTTTACCGCTTTCGGCGTATCGCCCAGCATCACGTCATCACTCATCGCCCGCGCCTCAAGCGCCAGCGCCAGCGAGGTGCCCCCGGTCTTGGGGGCGTGAACGAAGATATAGCGGCGACCGCGCGACAGGATCATGGGCCCAGACTAACTGAGGCTGCGCCGGGAGAGAAGCGCGCCGTTTGCCCCGGCGCGCCGCCCGACCGTTGTCAGGCCTCGTGGGTGATCCGGCCGTCGCAGATGGTCAGAACCGGACCAAGCCCCGGCAGATCTGCGGGCGCGGTGGCTTCGATGTCGCCCCCGAGCAGCACCAGATCGGCCAGCATTCCAGCACGGATGCGCCCGGTGCGATCGTCGTGGAAGGCCGCATGGGCCCCGCGCCAGGTATAGGCTTCCAGGGTTCGATGCAGCGACAGACGCTGATCCGGCAGGCCTTCGGCCCAAGGCTTCCGGCTGAGCGCTGCCATGATCCCGACCAGCGGCTCGATCGTCACGATCGGCCAATCCGACGAAAAGCAATAATCGGCCCCGGTTTCAACGATGGTGCGCCAGGCAAAGGCCAGATGCCAGCGCGCTTCACCAATGGCGGTAAGCCCGATCTCCAGCGGCTCACCCAGTGCTTGCGGCGCGTGTAAAGGCTGCATCGAGGCGATCACGCCAAGCTCGGCAAAGCGCGGCACGTCATCGGCATGGATCAACTCGACATGTTCGATCCGATGCCGGCTGTCGCGCCGACCATTGGCTTTTTGCGCGGCTTCATAACCGTCGAGGGTGATCCGCACCGCGCCATCGCCAATGGCATGGGTGCTGATCTGGAGGCCCCGTCGATCCACCTCGATCGCCGCCTTACGAAAGGTTTCGGCATCGAAGATCGACTCGCCCTTGTAGCCGGGCTGGCCGCCGTAATCCTCGACGAACAGCGCGGTGCCGCTTTCCATCACCCCGTCGCAGAAGATCTTGACCCGTCCTGATTGCAGCATGTCGCTGTGGAAATCGGCGTGCATCCCCATGGCGCGGTCGAGCTCGGAATAGGGCATTTCAAGCGTCAGGTGGAACGGCACTTCAACCCGGCAAGCCATCTCACCCGCCTGTTCGATCTCGTGCAGCAGCTCGAGCATGTAGCGGTTGCCGTCCATGTTGTGGATCGCCGTGATGCCCTGCGCCGCGCAATAGTCCAACCCCTCTTTCATCACCGCAATATCGGCGGCGCGTTCTTCCGGGCTGGGCGGCGTCTCGGGTTCGACCCCGGTCATGCCCAGCAATTCGCGCCCGCCCGAGGTGCGCAGATCCAGCACCGGCAGAAAGGCGTTTTTCTCGCGCAGCTCGCCGGTGGCCAAGCCGTCGATCCCCATCACCACCTCATTGCCCGCGCCCACATCACGGCCCTCCAGCAGCCCCGCCGCGCGCAGCGCCGCGGTGTTGGCCCAGGAGGTGTGGAAATCGTAGCCCATCAGGATAAGCGGGCGATCCGCTTCCATCCGGTCGAGATCGTGACGGGTGATCGGGTGATCGTCGCCCAGAATTTCGTAAGGGGTGCCCTGCCCGATCAGCAGCCCTTCATCGGGATTGGCCGCTGAAAAGCCCCGGATTTCCGCCGCCAGCGCCGCTTCGCCCTCAACCTCGGCCAGCTGCATCAGCTTGCGGCCATAGGCGCCGCTGAACAGGTGCATATGCGATTCCACAAAGCCCGGCAGCAGGGTGCCACCCTTGGCATCAATCCGGCGGGTCGTGGCCCCGGCATGAGCCTCGACATCAGAGAGATCGCCCACGGCGATGATCCGGTTGCCGGCAATGGCAACGGCCTCGGCGCGCGGTGCGGCCTCGTCCATGGTCAGCGTTTTGGCGTTATAGATAAGAAGATCGGCAGCAGCCATTTGTCAGCCCTTTTTGGCTTTGAGGAGGGGGGCATTCAGAAATGCGTCGTCAAACAGCATCTTCACCAGCGGACGCAGCCGGGCGGACAGATGCTGTTCATGGGAAATCAGGTCCTGATCTTCGGTCTTGATCAGCTCGACGAAGGTCGCGCTCCAGGTGAGAAAGATCAGATCGGCGAGATATGCCGTATCGGCAGGCTCGCCCGATCTCAGCCGCAGATCGTAATGCAGCAGAAAGGTTTCCAGCGTTGCGCGCAGGCGCATATCGACCAGATTGAATTCACGGGCGAGATCGGTGTCGGGATGCCGGATCGAGGCGGCTTCGGCATAGCGCCAGACCCGTTTGGCCGCGATGTTCAGCGTGCCTTCCGAGATGGCCAGCATCGCCTCGACAAGGATCGACCCGAAATCGGAATCATCGCGCGGTTTCATCGAAACATCGTTTTCCGTCGCCTGGCGCGTGCCCTCGGTGATCAGCGCGATCAGGATGCCATCCTTGTTACCAAAATAGTTGAACACCGTCGGCGGCGACACTTCGGCGGCCTCGGCGATTTCAGCCATGGTGGTGGCGTCGATGCCCCGTTCGGCAAACAACGCCTTTGCATGAAACAGAATTTCATCGCGTCGCTTGACCTTTTTGCGCTGGCGCAACCCGGCTGAGGCAGTGCTTTCGTCAATATGCAATCTGGCCGTCACCGAGGTCATCCTTTCTTGATCGTCTTCATTTTTTTATTGACTAAAAGTTTTAAGTCAATACGAATTTGATCAAAACAGGGAAGTGGCCCATGAGGTCAAAGGAAAAAGATGATCGAACTGAAAGCTGTTGCAAAGACCTATGGTTCGGGCCCTACGGCCTTTGAAGCCTTGAAAAAAACCGACATGAGGATCGGCGAGGCGGAGTTCTTTACGCTGCTGGGGCCGTCCGGATGTGGCAAAACCACGCTGCTGCGTCTGATCGCGGGATTCGTCGCCCCGAGCGCCGGAGAGATTATTCTGGACGGCGAAGAAATCACCCAATTGCCGCCGAACAAGCGCCCGGTGAACACGGTGTTTCAGAACTACGCGCTGTTTCCGCATATGACCGTGGCGCAGAACATCGCCTTCGGGCTTGAGACCCTGCGCAAGCCGCGCGCCGAGATCACCAAAGGCGTCGATGCGATGCTGGCGCTGGTCAAGATGGAACATCTGCGCGACCGCCCGGTTGCCGCTCTGTCGGGCGGTCAGCAACAGCGTGTGGCGCTGGCCCGCGCCCTGGCCCCGCATCCGCGCATCCTGCTGCTCGACGAACCGCTTTCGGCGCTGGATTACAAGCTGCGCAAGGAAATGCAGGTCGAGCTGAAGCGGCTGCAGGTCGAAACCGGCATCACCTTCATCTTTGTCACCCATGATCAGGAAGAAGCGCTGACCATGTCCGACCGGATCGCCGTGATCAACGGCGGGGCGGTTCATCAGGTGGCCAGCCCGCGCGAGCTTTATGAAGAACCGGCCGACCATTTCGTCGCCGACTTCATTGGCGAAAGCAACTATCTCGACACCAGCATTCTGGGCCGCGAAGGCTCGAAGATTGATCTCTTGGTGGCCGGGCGTCACAACCTGCGGGTCGAGGCCCCCAAAGAAGAGCACGGCACGCTGTCGGTCATGGTGCGGCCCGAGATGATCACTCTCGGAGCCCCGGCCAATGACGACGACTGCATGTGCTTCGAGGGAACGATCGATGCCATCACCTTTTTCGGCACCGACACCCATGTCGAGGTGACGCTGGACGAAGGCCGCTCGATCATGGCGCGGCTGCAAAACGCCAACCCGATCCTGGCGACGCTGAAACAGGGCGACCACACCCAGATCAGCGTGCCGCACAGCGCGGTCAAACTGGTATCGGCATGACGAGCGTAACCGTGAACACTCCCGCCCCCACAACTGCCCCCTCTGCCACCACTCACAGGCAATTGTCGCGCGCGGAACTTCGGCAACAACGCACGGATCATCGCAAACGCTGGCTGCTGTCTTTACCGTCGCTGACCGTCATCACTCTGCTGTCGCTGGTGCCCTTGGTGGTCGTTCTGGTGTTTTCCATGCTCCAGAAAGACTCCTATGGCGGTGTTGTCTGGCAGTTCTCGGGCAATGCCTGGGCCGAGGTTATAGTGCAGCGCGATATTTTCGATGGCACGCTGGGCTTCGCCGATGCCCATCTTTCGATCTTCTGGCGGTCGATCAAACTGTCGACCCTCACCACGATCACCACACTGACGCTCGGGGTGCCGGTTGCCTATTTCATCGCAACCCGCCCGACCTCGTCGCGCAATATCTGGCTGTTTCTGATCACCCTGCCGTTCTGGAGCAGCCTCTTGATCCGGACCATCGCCATTCTCGAGATTATTCGTAAGGATGGCATCATCAACTCCGCCCTGATGAGCACCGGCATTATCGACTCGCCGCTGCATATGCTGTTCACCGATTTCGCCATCGGCATGGGGATGACCTATGTCTACCTGCCGTTGATGGTTCTGCCGGTCTATGCCTCGGTCGAGCGGCTGGACTTCAACCTTCTGGAAGCCTGCTACGATCTCTATGCGACCCGCTGGACCGCGTTCCGCCGGGTGGTGCTGCCCTCGATCAAACCGGGCATCATCGCCGGATCGATCCTGGTTTTCGTGCCCTCGCTGGGCGATTACGTCACCCCCCGCGTGCTGGGCGGCGGCGGCAAGCTGATGATCGGCAACCTGATCGAGCTGCAATTCGGTCAGGGGCGCAACTGGCCGCTGGGCGCCGCACTGTCGCTGACCCTCACGCTGATGATCGTGATCGTGCTGATCTACTACGTCGTCGCGACCGGCAAGAAGGACCTTCCCCATGGCTAAACCCGCCCGCGAATTCAACGTACGCTTCCTGCCCGGCATCACGCCGCTGGCCCTGCTTGGTTTTGCGTTTCTCTACATGCCGCTCGGGGTGCTGATCTTCTATTCGTTCAGTGCCGACGACGTGCTGGGCCATTGGGGTGGCTTTTCGTGGCGCTGGTATATCTCGACCCTGCATAACGACATGATCCGCGACGCCGCCATGCGCTCGGTGCTGATCGCCTCGATCGCCGCTGGCCTTGGGGTGACCTTTGCTACGATGGCGGCCATCGCCACCACGCGCAGCACCTCGTTCAAGGCCTCCAAGTGGATCTATATGGTCATCTCGCAGCCGCTGATGGTGCCTGAAATCGTGCTGGCGGTGGCGCTTCTGATCCTCTTTGCCCTGATCCGCAAGCTGACCGGCATCGAAGGGCTGGGCTATGTGATCGCCGCCCACACCACCTTTTGCATCCCCTTTGCCTACATGCCGATCCGGGCGCGTCTCGAAGGCATGGACAGCAATCTCGAAGCCGCCGCAGCCGACCTTTATGCCAATGGTTGGGTGACGTTTCGCAGGGTCACCCTGCCCTTGCTGCTGCCCGCCGTGTTCGGGGGCTTCATGCTCGCTTTCGTGATCTCCTTCGACGATGTGGTGATCACGCAATTCATCAAGTCGGCCGGTCAGGAGACCCTGCCGACTTACATGCTCGGCCAATTGCGCCGGGGAGTTTCGCCGGAAGTCTATGCCATCGCGTCGATGATGCTGTCGCTCAGCGTCGTGATCCTGTCCGGCGTTTTCGTTCTAAGCAAAACCAAAAACTGATCTCCACCAACAGAGGACCCATCATGACCAAAATGAACCTGCTGAAACTCAGCACCGCGCTTGTCGCGTTCACCGCTCAGGCCGCTTATGCCGAAGGCAAGCTGAACATCTACAACTGGGGCAACTACACGCCGCCTGATCTGATCAAGAAGTTCGAAGACACCTATGACGTGAAGGTGACGGTCACCGAATATGACAGCTCCGACGCGGCAACCGCCAAGGTCAAGGCGGGCGGCCATGGCTTCGATGTTGCAGTGCTGAACAACGCCTTTGTCTCGCTCTGGGCGGCTGAAGGGCTTCTGAGCGAAACCCGCCCCGACGAGATGGAAAACTTCAGCCATGTCGATGCGCGTTGGGTGGATGTCGATTGGGATCCGGGCCGCCACTACTCCGTGCCCTATCAGTGGGGCACCACCGGGGTTCTGGTGAATACCGCCGCCTATCCCGGCGATATCAACACCTCGGCAATCATCTTTGACACGCCGGAAGAGCTTTATGGTCAGGTCAACATCGTGCCCGAGATGCAGGATGTGATGAACATGGCCATCTATTATTATGGCGGCGAGCAGTGCACCAACGATCTCGACCTGTTGAAAAAGGTGCGTGACGGTCTGACCGAAGCCAAGAAGGGCTGGATCGGCGTCGATTACCCGGCGATCGAGAAGTTCATCAACGAAGACATCCTGGCCTCTAACTTCTGGAACGGCGCTTCGATGCGGGTGCGCGAGGCGAATGAGCATTTCGCCTATGGCTACCCGAAAGAAGGCTATCCGGTCTGGCAGGATGCCGTGGGGGTTCTGGCGGATGCCAAGAACCCGGAAAACGCCAAGCTGTTCCAGAACTTCGTGATGGATCCGGAAAATGCCGCGATGATCTCGAACTATGCGCGCTATGCGAACGGGATCGCCGGGTCAGAGCAGTATATGGACCCCGCGATGACGGGCGCACCGGAACTGATCATTCCCGACGATCTGAAGGATGCAGGCTTTTTCACCACCCTCTGCGCGCCTGAAACGCAGGATCTCTACACCCGCATCTGGACCGAGCTTCAGAAGTAAGATCTGATCTGTCAGGTCGGCCGGAACACCGGCCGACCTGCACCGCCCTGCCCCTACCGGGCCTGTCAGGGCCACCTGCCCCCCCCCTTTCCATCATCATCCCCCGCAACGCCCCGCCCCCTTCTGGATGGGCGCGTGACGCCACGTCACTCTCAAAGGCGAACAGAGGCACTTGAATTACTAGACGACCGGTCTATTTATTACCTCATGACACAGACAACCCTCACCCCCAAGGCCGAAGCCACCCGCCAGACGATCCTCGATACGGGGCGCGAACTGGTGCTGCGCAAGGGCTTTGCCAATCTCGGCCTACAGGAAATTCTTAAAGTGGCTTCGGTGCCGAAAGGCTCGTTCTACCACTACTTCCCGTCGAAAGAGGCCTTCGGCACCGCGCTTCTGACCCAATATGTCGAAACCTATGCCGGGCGTCTGGCAAAGCTGCTCGACCAGCCGGGAACGGGCCGCGAAAAGCTGATGCGCTATTTCGGCGCCTGGATCACCGATCCCGATGATCCGGCCCTGCCCGGCTGGGCGGAAACCTGTCTGGTGGTCAAGCTGGCCGCCGAAGTCGCTGACCTGTCGGAAGAGATGCGCCTAGTTCTGGCTGGTGGGGTGGAACGGCTTCAGGCCCTCGGCGCCGCCCTGATCGCCGAAGGTCAGGCCGATGGCTCGCTGACGAAAGGCCCCGATCCCGAGGCGCTGTCGCGCGTGCTCTATCAAATGTGGCTGGGCAGCGCCTTGCTCGCCAAGCTCACCCGTTCGCCCCTGCCGATGCAGGATGCGCTTCGTTCAACCGAAAAACTACTGGGCTGACCCGCCCATATTCATCCCTGAAGGACACTCCCATGAAAATCTTCTACAAGACCCGTGCCACCGCAACCGGTGGCCGCTCGGGCCATACCGCGCTGGACGATGGCAGCCTTGGTTTCGACCTCGTGCTCCCCGGCTCCGGCGCCAATGGCGTGAACCCCGAACAGCTTTTCGCGCTTGGCTATGCGGCCTGTTTCGACAGTGCCCTGTCGGTTGTGGCGCAGCAGATGAAACTCACCGTGACCAGCCAGACCTCGGTTGAGGTCGGGATCGGTCAGCGCAAGGAAGGCGGCTATGTGCTGGATCTCGACATCTATGTCGAAACCACCGGCATCAGCACCGAAGAGGCCGAGAAACTGATCGAAGCCACCCATCAGGTCTGCCCCTATTCCAACGCCACCCGCGACAATATCGACGTGCGCCTGCACGTCACCGCGAAGTAAGGACCACGCTATGAAATCCGCAATCCATGACGTTTTCGGCGAACCCGCCGAGGTTCTGAAATCCGGCGAAAGCGCGCTGCCCGAGCCCGGTCCCGGCGAAGTGCGCATCCGCACCATCCTGTCGCCGATTCACAATCACGACCTTTGGACCGTGCGCGGCAGCTATGGCTACAAGCCCGAACTGCCCGCCATCGGCGGCACCGAAGCCGTGGGCACCATCGACGCCTTGGGCGACGGCGTGACCGGCGTGGCCCTTGGTCAGCGCGTGGCGGTGGCCGGGGTGCATGGCAGCTGGGCCGAGGCCTTTATCGCCTCCGCGCAGGGGCTGGTGCCGGTGCCCGATGCGATTTCCGACGAAGCGGCGGCGCAACTGATCGCCATGCCGTTCAGCGCCATTTCGCTGATTGATTTTCTGGGCGTCGAAGCCGGCGACTGGATCATTCAGAACACCGCCAATGGCGCGGTGGGCAAGGCCGTTGCGATGCTCGCCAAGGCACGCGGGATCCACACCATCAACCTGGTGCGGCGCGATGCCGGGGTGGACGAGCTTGAAGCGCTTGGCATCACCAATGTGGTCTCGACCGCCAGCGAAGGCTGGCAGGACAAGGTCCGCGCCCTCACCGATGGTGCGCCGATCCGGGCTGCGGTGGATTCCATCGGCGGCGCGGCCAGCGGCGAGCTGATCCGGCTTCTGGGCGAAAACGGGCTGTTTGTCTCGTTTGGCACCATGCTGGGCGAAGCGATGCAGATCCCCTCGGGCGAGGTGATCTTCAAACAGCTTACCCTCAAAGGCTTCTGGGGCGCCAAAGTCAGCGCCGCGATGCCGGGCGAAAAGCGCGTGGCACTGATCGGCGAGCTGATCAAACTGGTCGCCACCGGCGAACTGGATCTGCCGGTTGAAGCGATCTTTTCGCTCGACCAGATCAGCGAAGCTGTGCAAGCCTCACTGGCACCCGGCAAAGCTGGCAAAGTGCTTCTGCGGCCGTAACGAAAGAGACCAATATGATTTCGACACTCCTCGTCGCGCTGATCGCGCTTCTGCATGTCTATATTCTGGTGCTGGAAATGTTCCTGTGGGACAAGCCTGCGGGCCAGCGTGCCTTTGGGCTGGAGCCGGAGTTTGCCCGTCAGACCCGCGTGATGGCGGCCAATCAGGGGCTCTATAACGGCTTTCTGGCTGCCGGGCTGATCACCGGCCTTGTACTTGGCGCAAATGGTAGCGGGTTCATCCTGTTCTTCCTTCTCTGCATCGCCGTTGCCGGTGTTTTCGGCGCCGCGACCTCGAGCCGGAAGATCCTGTTCATTCAGACCGTGCCCGCCCTGCTGGCACTGGCGGCGATTTTCGCCGGGATCTGATAGGCTTCTCAACTCTGGGTCAGGGCCGCGTGCTGCAAGGCATCGCGGCCCTACTCGCATCCACCCACCGATGTTGCAGTGCAGCATTGACCTGCGCCCGCCTTTGCGCCCTAATCCTTCGAGGTCAAGCGGGAGGATGTCATGGGTTGGATGAAAGACGAAACGGGTCTGGACAAAACACCGGCCAACCATGTGGCGCTCACGCCGCTGTCGCATCTGAACCGGGCGCGGCTGGTCTTTCCCGACAAGGTCGCGATCATCGACCGTGACCGGCGGCTGACCTATACCGAGTATCACGCCCGCGCCTCGCAACTGGCCTCGGCGCTCACCCGGGCCGGGATCACCCCCGGCGATGTGGTGGCGACGCTCTTGCCCAATATCCTTGCCCAGGCCGAAGCCCATTGGGGCGTGCCCGCCTGTGGTGCGGTGCTCAACACCATCAACACAAGGCTCGACCCCGACACGGTGGGTTACCTTTTCGGCCATGGCGAAGCCAAGCTGGTGCTGGTCGACACCTCCCTCATCTCGCTGGCCGAAGCCGCCATCGCCCGGATGGAAGGCCCTGCCCCCCTGATCGTCGAAGTGGCCGACCCGGCGGCGGGCTTTCCGGCCTCGGGCCGCTATGAGGAATACGAGGATTTCATCGCGACGGGGGATGCCGATTTCGCTTGGGTGATGCCCGAGGACGAATGGGAAAGCCTGGCGCTCAACTACACCTCCGGCACCACCGGGCGGCCGAAAGGCGTGGTCTATTCCCATCGCGGCGCCTATCTGCACACGCTGGGCCTCAGCCTCGATTGGGGGCTGGGCCGCGATACGGTTTACCTGACCATCGTGCCGCTGTTTCACTGCAACAACTGGGTGCACACGTGGTCGATCCCGGCGGTGGGCGGCACCGTGGTTTGCTGCCGCGACATCACCCCGAACGCGATCTACGACGCGATTGCCGATGAGGGCGTCAGCCATTTCGGCGGCGCGCCCATCGTGCTCAACATGCTGATCAACGCCAAAGACGAAGACCGGCGCGATTTTTCCCATGTCGTGAATGTCTACACCGCCGGAGCCCCGCCCCCTGCTGCCACGCTGATGAAAATCGAGCCGCTGGGCTTTGCCGTGACGCAGGTTTACGGGCTCACCGAAACCTATGGCCATGTGGTGGAATGCGTCTGGAACGACGATTGGAACACTCTGCCCGATGACGAACGCTACGCGATCAAGGCGCGCACCGGGGTCAGTCAGGTGATGGAAGAGGCGGTGACCGTGATGGACCCCGAGACCATGACCGAACTCCCTGCCGATGGGGAAAGCGTCGGCGAGATCATGGTGCGCGGCAATGTGGTGATGAAGGGTTATCTGAAGAACCCCGAGGCCACCGCCGAGGCTTTTGCGGGCGGCTATTTCCACACCGGCGACATCGCCTTTCGCCACCCTGACGGCTATATCAAGATCACCGACCGGGCGAAGGACATCATCATTTCCGGCGGCGAGAATGTCAGCTCGGTCGAGGTCGAGGGCGCCTTGATGCATCACCCGGCGGTGTCGCTCTGTGCGGTGGTGGCCAAGCCTGACGAAAAATGGGGCGAAGTGCCCTGTGCTTTTGTCGAGCTGAAAGAGGGGGCCGAGGTCACCGAAGCCGAGCTGATCGCCTTTGCCCGGGAACGGCTGGCGGGGTTCAAAACCCCGAAACAGGTGATTTTCACTGAACTCCCGAAAACCTCGACCGGCAAGATCCAGAAGTTTCAGCTGCGCAAGCTGGTCTAGCGCCCACCTCCCAGCCACGGCCTGCCGGGATTGCCCATATCCCGCGCAGAGGCTATCTTTGTCCCAACGATAATAAGAGCAGTCCGCCGAGATATGACCGCGCTCCTGGAATATGAGCGGCTTGAAGGCCCCGGTCTCTGGCGTCCCGCGCCGGAGGCGCAGCGCGTGAACGTGATCCTCTCGATCGGCGACGCAACGCTGACCATCACCGATATGCAGGAACGCCCGCTGGCGCATTGGTCGCTGCCCGCGCTGCATCGGGTGAACCCGGGCAAACGCCCGGCGCTCTACGTGCCCTCCTCCGATCCGGAAGAGGCCGAGCAGCTTGAAACCGACGATAACGACATGATCGAGGCCATCGAGCGGGTGCGCCGCGCGATTGACCGGCAGCTGCCCCATTCGGGCCGGCTGCGCCTAACGATTTCGCTCTCGGTCTTTGCGGTGATCGGCCTTGCGGCGGTGTTCTGGCTGCCCGGTGCGTTGGTGCGCCAGACCGTGGCGGTGCTGCCCGATGTCACCCGCGCCACGATTGGCCAGCGGCTGCTGGCACGCATGACCCATATCACCGGAACGCCCTGCCAATCCCGTCTGGGGGTGCAGGCGCTGACCAAGCTGCGCCAGCGGCTGCTCGATCCGCAAACCGCGCGGCTGGTCGTGGTGCCCGATGGGGTGAGCAACGCCACCCACCTGCCCGGCGGGATCATCGTTCTGAACCGCAGTCTGGTGGAAACCTTCGACAGCCCCGAGCCGGTGGCGGGCTTCGTTCTGGCCGAGAATGAGCGCGCCCATGAGGTCGATCCGATGGTGGCGCTGCTCCGCCATGCCGGGGTGTTCGCTACCATGCGGCTGCTGACCAGCGGCGAGCTGTCGGACAGCACGCTCGACAGCTATGCCACAACCCTGCTGACCACACCGCCTGCACCGCTGGCCGATGCTGCCCTGCTGGCCCGCTTTGACGCGGCGAGAACCCCAAGCACGCCCTATGCCTATGTGCTGGACGAGACCGGCGAGAGCACCATGGGCCTGGTCGAGGCCGACCCGGTGCCGCTGGCCTTTGCCGAACCGCTCTTGGCCGACAGCGATTGGGTGGCCTTGCAAGGCATCTGCAACGAATAAGCCCCGCCGGTTGGGCGGGGCTTCGGTTTTGTTGCTGTGGGTCTCTGTCGCGAGTCTGGCTCAGTTGCGCAGATAGGCGTCCGAGAAGCCGCGCCGCGCGATGGCCAGCGCGTTTTGCAGCGCCGCCGGATCGTCATAGGGCCCGGCCACTACAAGATTGAGGCCGGAGCGGGTTTGGGCCACTTTCCCTGCCAGACCTTGGGCCCGCAGCTGTGCCGCCGCTGCCGAAGCATTGCTCGCCACCTTGAACACACCCACCTGCACATAGCGATAGCCGTGTACCGCCTGCGCGGCGGGCCGGGACGATGCCGTCGCGCCAGCAGCCCGAGCCGCCGGAGCGTTCATGCTCGACATCACCACGCCGCCACGATTGGCACTGGTCGGGACCACCCGACGCATCGGCACCTGGCTGGTATCCCATACCGCTGCCATCTGCTGATTGCCCGCCGCCGAACGCGGACCACGGTTCGGGTTCAGCCGGTCATCGGTCCAGGCGGCACGATAGCCTGCCGGAATGGTTGGAACCGGGTCTATTGCCCCGGGATAATCGGTCAGCCCGTAGCCGTTTCCGATCGGATAGGTCGGGGCGCCGGTTGAGGCCAGACCGGCCGAGGGCATCGGATCAAGCGGCGCCGCGCCGGAGCCGGTGCCAAAGCCATGGCCAAAGCCATTGCCCGCCTGGCCGGTCGGCACGCCACCATAGCGCACCCGCGCAGTGGAGGCGGGGAAGCTGGAGCTGCCCGTAGCGGGGGCCGTCGGGGCCGGAGTGGTGGCCTGTACAATCGTCACCTGCGGCGCCTGTACCGGAGCGGGCGCAGGGGCTGGTGCCGGGCTGGCGATCACCCGTGAGGTTTCGCCATTGGCGTGATGCACAAGATAGCGCACCGGGCCGGTCTGCCCCGGCTGGCACGACATACTCACCGTATCGGCACCCACCCGCACCCGGGCGGCGCTGCCATCAGCCGGGCAGGTCACCTCGATGGTGCGCACGACATCGGCGCGGACCGGGGTCGGGGCGACCGGATCGCTGGCGGGCTGGTTGGCAGGCGCGGCGGCTGCCGGGCCGGTATTGGCGGCGGCCATGATGCTGGAAGCGGTTTCGGTATCACTGCCCGCGCTCGTCCCAGCCTGCGGCGCGGTCAGACCTGCCGTCATCTGTTCCGGAGGCGGCGGCGCGGGCGGGGCCGGGATCGGCATGGCCGCCGCCGCCAGATTGGTCGGCGTCAGCCCGCAGACCACGCTTTTCTTATCGGATGAAATCCTCGGCACCCAGTTGACCACATTGCCAATTGAGGCGCGCACATAGGCACAGCCCCGGCTATCGACGAACACATCACCGCGATAGCTGGCAGGCGGTCGCGGAGACGGGGTTCCCGCCTGTGACAAGGTGTAGGCATTGGCAGCTGTGCCGTGCAGAAGAGCGAACGCAGTCAGCGCGCCCGCGAAGCGAAGCAATTTCATATCCGTGTCCCCCAACACAAGATCTGGGGGCAGCATGAAGGAACACCGCTAGAAAGTCCAGAGTCGCATCAACACTCTGTACACATTTTGTCAACAATTTGCGGAACTTGCCCGAGCTATCCGGGAGCGATCCCCGGCCTATTTGGTCCCATACATGCGGTCGCCCGCATCGCCAAGCCCGGGCACGATATAGCCGTGTTCATTCAGCTTTTCGTCAACCGAAGCGGTCACGATCGGCACATCGGGATGGGCTTCGCGCATCCGCTCCACCCCTTCGGGCGCTGCCAGCAGGCAGAGGAAGCGAATATTGGTGGCCCCGGCCTTTTTCAACAGATCCACCGCCGCCACCGAGGAATTGCCGGTGGCCAGCATCGGATCAACCACGATCACCAGCCGGTCTTTCAACTCGGTCGGCACTTTGAAGTAATACTGCACCGGCTCCAGCGTGGTTTCGTCGCGGTAAAGCCCGACAAAACCGACCCGCGCCGAGGGGATCAGCTCGAGCACCCCGTCCAAGAGCCCGTTGCCCGCGCGCAGGATCGAGACCAGCGCCATCTTCTTGCCCGACAGGATCGGCGCTTCCATTTCCTGAAGCGGGGTTTCGATGCCGCGCGTGGTCATCGGCAGCTCGCGGGTGACCTCATAGGCCAGCAGCAGCGAGATTTCGCGCAGCAATTGCCTAAACCCAGCGGTCGAAGTGTCCTTCTGGCGCATCAGGGTGAGTTTGTGCTGCACCAGCGGGTGTTTCACGATGGTCAGGTGGTCATACATATCCGGTCTCCAGTCTTGCCGCGATCCGCGCTCGTGTCGGATCATCGCAAAAGGCAGCGTCCAGCGCCACCCGGTTCAGCGCGGCAAAATCAACTTCGGTCCAGCCGAAAGCCTGTGCCAGCATTTCATATTCATGGGTCATGTCGGTGTGAAAGAACGGTGGGTCGTCAGTCGAGACGGTCACCTTCACCCCAGCATCGCGCAATTTGGCTATCGGATGGGCGCTGATCGAGGGGTAGACCCCAAGCGCCACATTAGAGCCGGGGCAGACCTCCAGCACGATCCCGGAGGCGGCGAGGTATTTCACCAGTTCGGGGTCGTCGATGGCAGCCACGCCATGACCGATGCGCTCCACTTTCAGATGCTCAATCGCGTCGCGCATCGAGCGCGCACCGCCCCATTCGCCCGCATGGGCGGTCAGGCGCAGCCCGGCTTCGCGCGCCATGTCGAACGCATAGGCGAAATCGGCCGGGTGATGGGCGTTCTCGTCGCCCGCAAGGCCAAAGCCAACGATAAAATCGCCCGCCGTATCCTGCGCGCAGGCGGCGGTTTCACGCGCCACTTCGGGGCCGAAATGGCGGATCGCGGTGACGATGCCGCGCAGGGTGATGCCCAGCGCCTCTGCCTTCTGTGCCGCTTCGCGCATCGCCGCCATATACTCGCGCCAGGCCGCCACATCGCGCCCGCCGCAGAAATCCGGCGACAGGAAGCTTTCGATATAGATCACCCCCTGCTCGGCGGCCTCTTCCAGCACCACCGAAACCAAACGGGCGTAATCCTCGGGCGTGGCAAGCGGTTTGGTCGCCTGCTCGTAAACATCGAGAAACTGCAAGAAATCCCGGTAGGAATAGGCGCCATCAGCATCGAAAATGCTCGAAATGTTCAAGCCCTTCTCAGCCGCCAGCGCGCGCACAAAGCGGGGCGGGGCGGCACCTTCCAAGTGATGGTGCAGCTCGATCTTCGGCAGGTTTTTCAGGCTCACAAAAACGATCTCCCGGCGCCACGCGCCTCAAGCCCCAGATGGGCAGCAACAGAGGCGCCGATATCGGAAAAACCAACCTGCCCCACGGGTTGCGATCCAGCCCCCCAACCCAGCACCGGCACCCGCTCGCGGGTGTGGTCGGTGCCGGTCCAGGTCGGGTCATTGCCATGGTCGGCGGTGAAGATCACCAGATCCCCGGCGCCGAGGGTGGCAAAGAACCGAGGGAGTTGCGCATCGAACCATTCCAGATGCGCGGCATAGCCCGCCACATCGCGCCGGTGGCCGTATTTCGCATCGAACTCGACGAAATTGGCAAAGGTCAGGCTGCCCTCTTCGGCGCTGCCGCCAAGCGCGATCAGCGCTTCCATCAGATCGGCATCGGCACCATGCAGCGCCGTATCCACGCCATGCCCGGCAAAAATATCGTCAATCTTGCCGATGGAATGCACCTTGCGCCCTTCGGCCTGCGCCCAGTCCATCAGGGTGGGCGATGGCGGCGCGAGGGCAAAATCGCGGCGGTTGACGGTGCGGGTAAAGCCGGTTTCGGGGCTGCCCACAAAGGGCCGCGCGATCACCCGGCCCACGCGCATCGCATGCACCATCGGCGCCACCGCGCGGCACATCTCGTAAAGCCGTTCCAGCCCGAAGGCCTCTTCATGGGCGGCGATCTGCACCACGGAATCCGCCGAGGTGTAGACAATCGGCCAGCCGCTGCGCAGATGCTCTGCCCCCAGCTCGTCAAGGATCACCGTGCCGGAGGAATGCTTGTTGCCCAACAGCCCCTCGGTGCCCGCCGCCTGACGCAGCGCCGCCGTCAGGTCGGGCGGAAAGCTCGGCTCGGCTTTGGGGAAATACGTCCAATCCCACGGCACCGGCACACCGGCGATTTCCCAATGGCCCGAGGGGGTATCCTTGCCGCGCGACACTTCGCTGGCCGCGCCCCAAAGCCCGATCGGCTCGGCCTCAAGCCCCGCCGCCGCCGTGCCCGAGGCCAGATGCACCGCCGCCCCCAGCCCCAGCGCGTCGAGATTGGGCAGGTAAAGCGGCCCAGACCGCCCCGCGCCATCGCCCAGCCCTTCGGCACAGGCCCGGGCGATATGGCCCAGCGTATTGGCGCCGGTATCGGGAATACCGTCGTTGAAATAGTCGGCCGCATCCGACGCACCGCCGACCCCAACCGAATCCATCACCACCAGAAAGGCCCGTGTCATCCTCAGCCCTCCATCTGTGCCTTGGCAAAGGCATGGGGCAGCAGCGCCTCGATCGGTTCAACAATCTCATCGCCCGCCATATTGGCCATCGTCACCTCAACGCCCTTCGGGGCAAATTCGGCAATCTTCTGGCGGCAGCCGCCACAGGGGCTGACGGGATCGGGCGCATCGCCTACCACGGCGATCTCGGCGATCACGCTTTCGCCCGCCGCCACCATCGCGGCAATCGCCCCGGCCTCGGCACAGGTGCCCTCGGGATAGGCGGCGTTCTCCACATTGCAGCCGACAAAGACCTTGCCGGACGGCGTGCGAATGGCCGCGCCGACCTTGAAATTCGAATAGGGGGCATGGGCGTTTTCACGCACCTGTTTAGCCGCATCGAGCAAAGACATGGCCGTTCCTTTTTGACCGTTTGGTATAAGGTAACCGCGCGCGCGTCGGGTGCAAGGTAAAAGCACCACCCGGGGCGCCCGCTTCCCCATGCACCACCCTGCCCGGCCACCCCATAGAGCGCAAGACAGCAGAGGCGGAACGATTCCCACCCGGTTTGCAATGCAGCCCTCGCCGCTTTGCAAATCCAGACAGTGACCAAAAATTCTTTGCATAATTCCGGTGGGTTTGCAAAATTTGCACCGCCTCACAGCGAAAACTTGCAAATTATCTGCGTAGAAACGCCTCAGCCTGTCGCAGGCATCTTGCCCGCGCCCCATCCGCTCTCGTAACTAAGCCTATCGGCTTTGGAGGAGGACGATATGGGATACCGCGAGGAATACGCACGCTGGCAGAATGATCCGGAAGCGTTTTGGATGCAGGCCGCCGAGGCTATCGACTGGGTGCAGAAACCCACGAAAGCGCTCAGCGATGAAAACGCACCGCTCTACGAATGGTTCGCCGATGGGATGGTGAACACCTGCTGGAACGCGGTTGATCGCCATGTCGAAAACGGCCGCGCCGATCAGGTGGCGATCATCTATGACAGCCCGATCACCGGCAAGAAAGACAAAATCACCTATGCCGAGCTGCAGGACCGCGTCGCGCGTTTTGCTGGCGGCCTCACCGCACGTGGCATCACCAAGGGTGACCGGGTGATCATCTATATGCCGATGGTGCCCGAAGCGCTGGTGGCGATGCTCGCTGTCACCCGGATCGGCGCCATCCATTCGGTGGTGTTCGGTGGTTTTGCAGCGCATGAGCTGGCGGTGCGGATCAACGATGCCACCCCGAAAGCCATCATCGCCGCCTCCTGCGGGATCGAGCCGAACCGGATCGTCTCCTACAAGCCGCTGCTCAACGGCGCCATCGAACAGGCCGCGCACAAACCCGATTTCTGCGTCATCCTGCAACGCGAGCAGCAACCTGCCGAGCTGATCGCGGGCCGCGATGTCGACTGGGCCGATCTGGCCCAAGCCGATCCGGCCCCCTGCCTGCCCGTCGAGGGCAATCATCCCGCCTATATCCTCTACACCTCCGGCACCACCGGCCAGCCCAAGGGCGTGATCCGTCACACCGCCGGGCATCTGGTGGCGCTGAACTGGACGATGAAAAACGTCTATGACGTCGATCCGGGCGAAGTGTTCTGGGCCGCTTCCGATGTCGGCTGGGTCGTGGGCCACAGCTATATCTGTTACGGCCCGCTGATCGCCGGGAACACCACCATCGTGTTCGAAGGTAAGCCGGTGGGCACCCCCGATGCGGGCACCTTCTGGCGGGTGATCTCGGAACATGACGTGAAAAGCTTCTTTACCGCCCCCACCGCTTTCCGTGCGGTGAAGCGGGAAGACCCGACCGGCGCGCTGGTGAAAGATTACGACCTGTCGGGCCTGCGCTCGGTGTTTCTGGCCGGTGAACGCGCCGACCCCGACACGATCAAATGGGCCGAAACCCAACTGGGCGTACCGGTGATCGACCATTGGTGGCAAACCGAAACCGGCTATGCCATTGCCGCCAACCCCCTGGGAATCGAACAGCTGCCGATAAAGCTCGGCTCGCCCTCGGTGCCGATGCCGGGCTTTGACGTGCAGATCCTCGATGAGGGCGGCCATCAGGTGCCCCCAGGCACGCTGGGCGCGATTGCCATCAAGCTGCCCCTGCCCCCGGGCACCCTGCCGACGCTGTGGAATGCCGAGGACCGGTTCAAGAAAAGCTATCTCAACACCTATCCCGGCTATTACGAAACCGGCGATGCGGGCTACAAGGATGAAGACGGCTATCTCTACATCATGGCGCGCACCGATGACGTGATCAACGTCGCCGGGCACCGGCTCTCGACCGGCGCGATGGAAGAGGTTCTGGCCAGCCACCCCGATGTGGCCGAATGCGCCGTGATTGGCGTGGGCGACGACCTCAAGGGCCAGATCCCGCTGGGTTTCCTCTGCCTCAACGCGGGCAGCACCCGCGACAATGCCGATGTGGTTGGCGAATGCGTAAAACTGGTGCGCGATCAGATCGGCCCGGTTGCCGCCTTCAAGGCCGCTGTGGTGGTTGACCGGTTGCCCAAAACCCGCTCCGGCAAGATCCTGCGCGGCACCATGGTTTCGATCGCCGATGGCAAAGAGTTCAAGATGCCCGCGACAATCGACGATCCGGCCATTCTGGACGAAATCCGCGAGGCGCTGGAAACGCTAGGTTACGCTGGTAATTAGTCCAGTTCTAAGCCATTATGACTAAATCCACCTTGCACACGTGTGCGGGGTGGATTTGTTTGCATTAATTGTGTGTGTTAGGACGGTTGCAACTTTAAGGCGTTATTCGTAGGCCAATGTTTTCCACATTCAGAGGTTATGACAGTGTCCGGCAACACGCTTGAGAATGCGGATATTGCCAAAGGGGTCCACCAGCACGACGTTGTAGCGCTCGTCGTTTCCAACCCAGATGACGCCTGGCAGATGCCCGATGATCCGTTTATTGAAGCCGGATGCAAGGTTGTACGCGCCAGTGACCTTGAGGACGCTTCTGAGAAGTGCCACCTTTTCGGCCCCGAGCTGCTGTTTGTGCCGCTCACCGTGAGGGGGCAGCCGATCACCCAGCAGCTTGAACAATGCATGGCCTCGTCGGCAGCGCCGGTTGTGGTGGTTGTGGCCTCGAACGATCAGATCAACGCCGCCGCCGAGGCGATGCGCGCCGGGGCTTATGACTGCCTGTTTCGCCCGTTTTCCAATGCCCGTCTGACCAAGGCGATTGCGAATGCGATGAAGGCCCTGCCCGACCGGGCCAGTCTGATGGCCGAACGCAGCGGCCACGCACCGGCCCGCAAGCCGTCAGCCCCCGCATCGAGCCTCACCCCAACCCCGCGCGAAGATACCGGCCTGCTGGCCGTGTCGCCGCAGATGCGAAACATGATCGAACGGGCCACCACCATCGCCCGCTCCGAGGCGCCGGTTTTCATCAAGGGCGAGATCGGCACCGGCAAATGCGAGCTGGCGCGGTTCATCCATAGCCATTCACCGCGCTCTGCTGCGCCCTGGATTGAAATCGATTGCGTAACTCTCACCCGCGAGCAATTCGAGCGGGATGTGCTTGGCGACGAGGCTACAACCAGGGCGGCGGGCGGCACGCTCTATTTCGACGAAATCTGCGAAATGAAGAGCGACGTGCAGCCGTTGCTGCTCAATCTCATCGACCGCAATGCGCAGCCAAGCCAAGTTCCCGCGCACCGCTTCATCGCCTCGACCCGCCACGACCCGCGCGAAGCCATCCGCGAAGGCCGCCTGCGCGCGGATCTGTTCTACCGGCTGCATGTCGCCCCGATTGCGGTGCCGTCGCTACGCGAGCGCAAGGGCGACATTGCCCATATCGCCCGCACCAAGCTGGCCCAGTTCTCAGCCGCCGAAGGGCGGCGCTTCACCGGGATCGACGACGATGCGCTGGCGCTGCTGGAGGCGCATCACTGGCCCGGCAATGTGCGCGAACTTCTGAACGTGCTGTGGACAGCGGTTTTGCTGCATGACGGGCCGCGCCTGACCGCCGCCAATCTACCGCCCGAAATCATCTCGCCGCATCAGCCCTTCGCCAGCCCCTCGTCCCCACTGGCCTATGCGGGCACCTCGTCCGAGACATCCTCGCTGATCGGTCACACGCTGGCTGAAATCGAACAGACCATCATCGAAGCCACGATTGAAGCGCAGGGCGGTTCGGTGCCGCGCGCGGCGCGGGTGCTCGATGTGTCGCCCTCGACGATCTATCGCAAGCGCGAAGCCTGGGAACGCAAGATGCAGGGCAACTAGGCCAGCGGCCCCTCCGGCCCTGGCTGACCCAAAGCCCGCTCCAGCTCTTAGACGAATTGTTCGCGGATCAGCCGTTCTTCCAGCCCGTGGCCCGGATCGAACAGCACCCGATGCTCGATCTCGCTTGCGGTTTCCACCTCGACCGACAGCACATTGCCCCCAGCCGGGCGACCATCGGCATCGGCCATCACCGGGCGTTTTTCCGGATCGAGCACATCAATGCGGATTTTGGCCCGTTTCGGCAGCAGTGCCCCGCGCCAGCGCCGGGGCCGGAAGGCGGCAATCGCCGTGATCGCCAGAATATCGGCCCCAATCGGCAGGATCGGGCCGTGTGCGGAATAGTTATAGGCGGTCGAGCCTGCTGGCGTTGCCACCAGCACCCCGTCGCAGGCCAGCTCGGCCATGCGCAGCCGCCCATCGACCGAGATCGAAAGCTTCGCCGCCTGACTGCCCGAGCGCAGCAGCGCCACTTCGTTGATCGCCAGCCCCTCGGACACCGAGCCATCCACACAGGTCGCCCGCATTTTCAGCGGATTGATCACCGTCAGCTCCGCCTGTTCCAGCCGCTCGCGCAGCTCCTCGGCGGAATACTGGTTCATCATGAACCCGACCGTGCCCCGGTTCATCCCGTAGACGCGCGCGTCCAGCCCTTCGCAGGCATGCAGCGTTTCCAGCATGAAGCCATCACCACCCAGCGCCACGATCACATCCGCCTCGTCCACCGGCACATTGCCATAAAGCGCCACCAGCTCTTCCCGGCTCTCCTGTGCATGTGGGGCGTCGGAGGCGAGAAAGGCGAGTTTGAGGCTCATATCTGTTTCCTCTGAGGGGTTTCAGGTTCCGAAAAGAACACAAGTTTCCGCCTTGCGCCAGAGGCGTCGCTTGATTGTGCCCGCATGTCGCAATCGGCGCTGTCAGCCTATCCCTATTTCCTCTAGGAACCGTTGCAAATGCAAAGCCACAGGAGAGGTTCATGACCGAGATTCGTGATGCTGGTTTTTTCACCGAGGCGCTGGAAACGCGTGATCCCGAACTCTACGGCGCGATCCGTGGCGAGCTTGGCCGCCAGCGCGACGAGATCGAGCTGATCGCGTCGGAAAACATCGTCTCTGCTGCCGTGATGGAAGCGCAGGGCAGCGTGATGACCAACAAATATGCCGAAGGTTACCCGGGACGTCGCTACTATGGCGGCTGTCAGTGGGTGGACGTGTCGGAGAACCTGGCCATCGACCGCGCCAAACAGCTCTTCGGTTGCGACTTCGTCAATGTGCAGCCGAATTCCGGCTCGCAGGCCAACCAGGGTGCCTTCATGGCGCTGATCAAGCCCGGCGACACCATTCTGGGCATGAACCTGGCCTCCGGTGGGCACCTGACCCACGGCGCCGCCCCCAACCAGTCGGGCAAATGGTTCAACGCCGTGCAATACGGTGTGCGTCAGCAAGACAGCCTGATCGACTATGATGAAGTGGCTGCGCTGGCCAAAGAGCACCAGCCGAAACTGATCATCGCCGGTGGCTCGGCCATCCCGCGCCAGATCGACTTTGCGAAATTCCGCGAGATCGCCGACAGCGTTGGCGCCTATCTGATGGTCGACATGGCGCATTTTGCCGGTCTGGTGGCTGCGGGCGAGCATCCCTCGCCCTTCCCCTATGCCGACATCGCCACCACCACCACGCACAAGACCCTGCGCGGTCCGCGTGGCGGCATGATCTTGACCAATGACGAAGCGATCGCCAAAAAGGTCAATTCGGCGATCTTCCCCGGTCTGCAGGGTGGTCCGCTGGAGCACGTGATCGCAGCCAAGGCTGTGGCCTTTGGCGAAGCGCTGCGCCCTGAGTTCAAAGGCTATATCAAATCGGTGCGCACCAATGCCGTCGCACTGGCCGATCAGCTGATGAAGGGCGGGCTCGACATCGTTTCGGGCGGCACCGACACCCACCTGATGCTGGTCGATCTGCGCCCCAAAGGCGTGAAAGGCAACGCCACCGAGAAAGCCCTCGGTCGTGCCCATATCACCTGCAACAAAAACGGCATCCCGTTCGACCCGGAAAAGCCCACCATCACCTCGGGCATCCGTCTGGGCACTCCGGCGGGCACCACCCGTGGCTTCGGCGAGGCGGAATTCCGCGAGATCGGCGATCTGATCATCGAAGTGATCGATGGCCTCGCCGCCAATGGCGAAGACGGCAACGGCGCGGTGGAAGAAGCGGTGAAAGCGAAAGTCGAAGCGCTCTGCGCCAAGTTCCCGCTCTATCCGGGGCTCTGAGCCTGCTGGCGGGGGCGTTGCCCCCGCACCCCCAAGGTATTTCAGGACCAAAGACAATTGGCGCCGTTGCTCTCGGGCAGCGGCGCTTTGTTATTTGCAGCCTTGTCTCAGATTCTCTGCTATCCTGACCCGGTGGCAGGATGAGGAGACGCGCGATGTCCGAACTTACCCTTCTTGTTGGCACCACCAAAGGGGCCTTTCTGTTGTCGTCGGGGCCGGACCGGCAAGACTGGTCGGTCAGCGGGCCGCATTGCGATGGCTGGCCAATCAATCATCTGGCCGCCGATGCCGAGACCGGTACGCTTTGGGCTGCGGGTGGTGGCGAATGGGAGGGGGCCGGGATTTGGCGCTCAACCGATGGCGGAGCGAGCTGGCAGCTCACCAAGCTCGCCAATGGCAAGTTTGCCGATCCCGAAATCGCCGCCAAGTTCGGTATGCCGATGCCCGATCCCGCACCCTATACCGGCGCCTTCGATTCCATCTGGTCGCTCCACCATACCGATGGCGCGCTTTATGCGGGCACTCGCCCTGCCCAATTGCTAATCAGCCGCGATGGCGGCGAAAGCTTTGACATGCTCGACAGCATCGCCAACCATCCGGGCCGCGAAACCTGGCAGCCCGGTGCGGCGGGGATGACCCTGCACACAATCGTCACCGACCCGGCGGATCCGCAAAAGCTCTGGCTGGGGATTTCCGCCGCCGGGGTGTTCGCCTCAGAGGATGGCGGGGGAAGCTGGGAGCGGCGCAACCGGCGCGACAATACCGAAAGCCCCGCCCATATCCATGCCGATGGCAGCCGGCACGATCCCAGCGCCAAAACTGGGCTCTGCGTGCATAATATGGTGCGTGCGCCCGGTGGGGCGAGCGACCGGCTCTATCAGCAGAACCATCACGGCGTGTTTCGCAGCGCAGATGGCGGGCGCAGCTGGCAGGATATCGGCGCGGGCCTGCCCTCGACCTTTGGCTTTCCCATCGCGGTGCATCCGCGCGATCCCGATACGATCTGGGTGCTGCCGCTGAATGGCGACAGTGTGGGGCGCTTTCCGCCCGATGCCTCGGCGGCGGTATGGAAATCCACCGATGGCGGCGAGACATGGGCGGATAAACGCGACGGCCTGCCGGGGAAAAACTGTTATTTCACCGTGCTGCGCCAGTCGATGACCACCGACAGCCAAAGCCCCGCCGGGGTGTATTTCGGCACCAATTCCGGCTCGATCTTTGCCAGCGCGGACGAGGGCGAAAGCTGGCGCGAGATCGCCAGCCATCTGCCCACCGTGCTCTGCGTCAAGGTTCTGGAACGCGGCTAGGCCGCCGCGCCCTCGCCCGACAGCAGCGAGGCATTGCCGCCTGCTGCGGTGGTATCGACGCAAAGGTGCCGTTCATGCGCCACATGGCCCTGATCGGGCAGCGTGGTGATCAGCGGCAGGATCGGACCGGGGCGGTCGGCCAGCGCGCGGGCATAGCCCTGCCCGCCGTCGCCCCACCAGATCGCGCCGGAAATGTTCTCCAGCGAGGTCAGCGCTTCGGGCGGCACCAGCCCTTCGGCGGCCACGGCAATGCCTTCCAGCGCCTCGACCGCCTGCACCTGTGCGGCCACCGCCTCTTTGCCCGGCCCAAGGCAGAGCACCGGCGCGCGGCACAGCAAGGTCAGCGTATTGGCCTCGCCGGTCGGCCCCGGCATTTCCCGCTCGGAAATCACCTCGCCCTCGCTGCCAGCCACCTTGGCAATCCGGGCCTTCAACGCGTTGAGGTCGTCCTGTTTCGTCCAGGCGGTTTTGGCGATCTGGCGCGGTTCCGCCATGAAGCGGCGCAGATAGTTCGGCCCGCCCGCTTTCGGCCCGGTGCCCGAAAGCCCTTCGCCGCCAAAGGGTTGGCTGCCCACCACCGCACCGATCTGGTTGCGGTTCACATAGACGTTGCCCACATGCACGCCCTCGGCAATCTCTTGCACCCGGCCATCAATCCGGCTGTGAAAACCGAAGGTCAGCCCGTAGCCGGTGGCGTTCACATCGGCGATCACCTTGCCCAGATCCTCGGATTTGAACGTGGCCACATGCAGGACCGGGCCAAAGATTTCCCGCTCCAGCTCGCCGATGCCGGAGACTTCGATCATCGCGGGCGGTACAAATGTGCCTTCGTTGGGCTGGGCGAGCTGATGCAGCACCGTGCCCTTCTGTTCCGCCGCCGCCACATAAGCCGCGATATCCGTACGCGCCTCTTCGTCGATCACCGGGCCGACATCGGTGGTCAGCTGCCACGGATCGCCAAGGCTCAGCTCGTTCATCGCGCCCTTGATCATGGTTTTCAGATGCGGGGCTACGTCTTCCTGCACATAGAGGCATCTGAGCGCCGAGCAGCGTTGCCCAGCCGATTGGAAGGCCGAGGCGACGATATCGCGCACCGCCTGTTCGGGCAGCGCCGTGCTGTCGACCACCATCGCATTCAGCCCGCCGGTTTCCGCGATCAGCGGCGCGCCGGGATCGAGATGCTCGACCATGGATTTGCGGATCAGGAAGGCGGTGTCGGTCGAGCCGGTGAAGACCACGCCTTTCACCCGGTTGTCAGAGGTCAGCGCCGCGCCGACCACGCCGCCCTGCCCGGGCAGAAGCTGCAAGGCACTTTGCGGCACACCGGCCTCATGCATCAACCGCACCGCAATGGCGGCGATGATCGGCGTCTGTTCGGCAGGTTTTGCCAGCACCGCATTGCCGGTGGCCAGCGCCGCTGCAATCTGGCCGGTGAAAATCGCCAGCGGGAAGTTCCACGGGCTGATCGCGGTGATCACCCCACGCGGATCATGATCCCCCGCCGCCTCGGCCTGATTTGCGTAATAGCGCAGGAAGTCCACCGCCTCGCGCAGCTCGCCCACCGCATCGAGGAGGTTTTTCCCGGCTTCCCGGGCCAGAGCGGCAAAGATCAGGCCGAAATCGCGCTCGTAAAGATCAGCAGCCTTGCGCAGCACGGCAGCACGTTCAGCCACCGGTGCGGCCCAGACAGCGGCAGCGTCAAGCGCAGCGGCAACGGTTGCCGCATCAGCTTCGACCACCTTGCCGATCACCGCACCGGTAGCCGGGTTCAGCACGTCAACGGCAGTGCCGCTTGCCGCGCCCAGCACAATCGGGCCAGCTTCGGGCAAGGCGTCGACAGCGCGCGCCGCCTCGATCCGGGCCAGTGTTTGTTCGTCGCTGAGGTCAAAGCCCTGCGCGTTCACCCGGCCTTCGCCGAAAATCTCCTTGGGTGCTGCCAGCCCCAGCGGAGCTGTCGCCGAGGCCAGTGCGTCGAACGGATCGGCGGCAATCTCTTCCGGCGGCACCGCGTCATCGACGATCTGGTTCACGAAAGACGAGTTCGCGCCGTTTTCCAGCAGCCGCCGCACCAGATAGGCCAAGAGATCGCGATGCGCGCCCACCGGCGCATAGATCCGGCAGCGGCCTTTGGTGTCTTTCAGCACGATGTCATGCAGCCGTTCGCCCATCCCGTGCAGGCGCTGGAATTCAAACGGCACATCCCCGGCCATGTCGAGGATCGCGGCCACCGAATGGGCGTTATGGGTGGCGAATTGCGGATAGATCCGGTCGCCATACTCAAACAGCTTACGCGCGTTGGCGATGTAGCTCACATCGGTCGCGGTTTTCGAGGTGAACAGCGAGAAATCATCCAGCCCCTCAACCTGCGCCAGCTTCATTTCGGTATCCCAATAGGCGCCCTTCACCAGCCGCACCATGATCCGACGGTCAAGATCGGAGGCCAGCGCATAAAGCCAGTCAATCGCCAACCCGGCGCGTTTGCCGTAGGCCTGCACCACAACGCCAAAGCCGTTCCAGCCCGCCAGTTCCGGGTCGGCCAGCACCGCGCCGATCACTTTCAGCGACAGCACCAGACGGTCCTGCTCTTCGGCGTCGATATTGAAGCCCATATTGGCCGCGCGCGCCTTGCGGGCAAGATCACGTACCACCGGCACCAGCTCGGCCATCACCCGGGCTTCCTGTGCCACTTCATAGCGCGGATGCAGCGCCGAAAGCTTGATCGAGATGCCCGGATTGGCTTCGACCGAGCCCTTGTCGCAAGCCGCCGCAATCGACGCGATGGCGTCGGAATAGGCTTTGGCGTAGCGCGCGGCATCCTCGGCCGTCATCGCCGCCTCGCCCAGCATGTCGTAGCTATAAGTAAAGCCCTGCGCCTCTTGCCCCTTCGCCCGGCTCAGCGCCTTGGTGATGGTTTCGCCCAGCACGAATTGCCGCCCCAGCTCTTTCATCGCGCGGCTGACGGCGGTGCGGATCACCGGCTCGCCCAGACGCTTGACCGCGCCGCGCAGCGTGCCCGCAATCGAGGGCTGGCGCTCTTCAAGCACCCGGCCCGTCAGCATCAGCGCCCAGGTCGAAGCATTGACCAGCGACGACGAGGCTTCGCCCAGATGTCGACCCCAGTCAGACGGCACGATCTTGTCTTCGATCAGGTCGTCCATGGTTTCGCGGTCGGGCACCCGCAACATCGCTTCGGCCAGGCACATCAGCGCCACGCCTTCGCGGGTCGACAGCCCGTATTCGCCCAGAAACTGCTCCATCAGCGAGGGTTTGGCCTCGGCCCGGATGCGGCGCACCAGCTCGGCCGCCTGTGCCGCCATCCGCGCGCGTTGCGCGTCATCAAGACCAGCCTGCGCCACAAGCTCGGCAAGCACGTCGGCTTCCGGACGGGTCTTGTTGGCAGACAGCGCGTCGGGGATCGGGGTCGAATGAGAGGTTGCAGTCACGAGTCGGACTCCTGAAAATCGGGATTTGTGCCAAAATATAGCTTTTATGCTAGCCGATCAGGCCGTAATGGGGCAGTATCATGGGCGATCAGTCTGAATCCGAGCAGGTTTTAAGCCAATATGACATTCCAACTCGACGATATCGACCGCCGGATTCTCGATGCGCTCACCACCGATGCCCGTATTCCGCTGACCCAGCTCAGCAATAAGGTCGGTCTGTCCAAAACCCCGGTGGCCGCGCGGGTGAAGCGGCTTGAGGCGGAAGGCTTGATCACAGGCTACCGCGCCATACTGTCACCTGTCCAGCTTGGTCTCAGCCATGTCGCCTTTGTCGAGGTGAAGCTTTCGGACACCCGCGAAAAGGCCCTGCTCGCCTTCAACGCGGCGGTGAAGAAGGTGCCGCAGATCGCGGAATGTCACATGATCGCAGGCGGTTATGATTACCTTCTGAAGGTACGCACCCATGATATTGTGGAATATCGGCAGGTTATGGCCGAGCAGATTTCTAGCCTGCCGCATGTCACCGCCACCTCAACCTTCGTGGCGATGGAAACGGTGGTCGAGCAGACCAACCCGCAGCTTTCCGATCTGTAATCAGCGCAGCAATCAACGCACGAGGATGGCGCGGAAGTCGTTCACATTGGTGCCGGTCGGGCCGGGTGTGAATAGATCCCCCAGCGCCGCAAAGGCACCATAGGCATCGTTATCCGCCAGTAGTGCGGCGGGGTCATGCCCCGCTGCGCGTAGCCGCGCCACCGACTGCCCATCGGCAAAAGCCCCGGCATTATCTTCGCTGCCATCAATGCCATCGGTATCGGCAGCCAGAGCGGCCAGATCCAGCTCCTCGACGCCCAGCGCCAGCGACAGCAGAAACTCGGAATTGCGCCCGCCGCGCCCCTGACCCTTCAGCGTCACCGTGGTTTCGCCGCCCGAGAGCAGCAGCACGGGCGGCGCAAAGGGCCGGTGTTTGGTGGCCACTTCACGGGCGATGGCCGCGTGCATCTTCGCCACCTCGCGCGCCTCGCCCTCGATGCAATCCGACAGGATCACCGCCGGCACCCCTTCGACTTCAGCTAGCGCCGCAGCGGCTTCGAGTGATCGGGCGGCGGAGGCGATTACCGTCACCGTGTTGCGGGCGAAAACCGGATCGTCGGGGCTGGGGGCAGATGCCCCGGCGATATGGGCCAGCACCCGTTCAGGCAGCGCAATCTGATAGGTGCGGATCGCCGCCAGCGCGGCCTCGGCGCCACTCGCATCGGGCACGGTCGGGCCAGAGGCGACCTCTGCCGGATCATCGCCCGGCACGTCCGACACGATCAGGCTGACCACCCGCGCCGGATAAGCCGCCGCCGCCAGCCTCCCGCCTTTGATGGTCGAGAAGGATTTGCGCACCGCGTTCATCGCCGAGATTGGCGCGCCAGAGGCCAGCAGCGCCGCGTTCAGCGCCTGTTCGTCTTCCAGCGTGAAGCCCTCGGGGGGGCTGGGCAGCAGCGCCGAGCCGCCGCCGGTGATCAGCGCCACCACCAGATCGTCCGCCGTCAGCCCCGAGACGGCCTGCATCAGCTCCGCCCCCGCCGCCAGCCCTGCCGCGTCGGGCACCGGGTGGGCGGCCTCGATGATCTTCACTTGCCTGGTGGCACAGCCATAGCCGTAGCGGGTGACGACCACGCCTTCGACCAGCCCGTCCCAGAGGATTTCGAACGCGGCAGCGAGCTGCGCCGCGCCCTTGCCCGCGCCAATCACCACGGTGCGGCCCTTGGGCTTGTCTGGCAGATGCCCTGCCAGCGCCTGCACCGGGTCGGCGGCGGCGATGGCAGCATCGAAAAGACGGGTGAGAAAGGCGCGGTCGGTATCATGCATGTGGTCAGACTAGGGGCGGCTTGAGGCGGCGACAAGCTGCATCACCGGGCGCGGGCCGGTCCGGGGAGTGGCGCACCCATACCTGTGAGCATCGCCGTTTATGCCAGCCACAAGCTGCCCGCCTTCCCGCGTGTCGAGAGACAGAAAAGCGCCAGTCAGTCATGCTGAAAGCGCGCCTTTGGCACGACGGGCCGGACCGGCGCTCGCCCGGCGCCCTGAAGGGCGCTGTTCGGGCGGTGTCCGTTTCGTCCAGCCGCCCCCTCAAAACCAAACCGGGGCGCCATTGGCACCCCGGATCAGTTTATTCTTTCACGTAAGGTTTGCCATCGGCGGCAGGCGGGCGCGCCTTGCCGATCAGCCCGGCGACCACCACCATCGTGGCAAGATAGGGTGCCATGGCGAGGAATTCCGACGGGATCGGGGTGCGCAAGAGCGCGAGCTTTTGCTGCAGCGAATCCGCAAAACCGAAAACCAGCGCCGCCATCAGCGCCCCCACCGGGTGCCAGCGACCAAAGATCATCGCCGCAAGGCCGATGAAGCCGCGCCCGTTGGTCATGTTCTCGTCGAACCGTCCGGCAGACCCAAGGGTAAACCATGCCCCACCAAACCCGGCGACCATGCCGCCCAGCATCACATGGAAATAGCGCGTCTTGTAAACGTCGATGCCCAGCGTATCGGCGGCGCGGGGATGTTCGCCCACCGCACGGGCGCGCAGGCCCCCACGGGTGTAGAACAGATAATAGGTCGCCACGCCCACAAGGATCAGCGCCCCATAGACGAATATATTCTGCTGAAACAGCATCGGCCCGATCACCGGAATATCGCTCAGCACCGGAATTTTCACCGCCCGGAACACCGGCGCGTTGTTCAGCGCCCGGTAGCTCTGAAACACCTGCGAACTGACATAGGACGTGACCCCGAGCACGAATAGGTTGATCACCGTGCCCGCAATAATCTGGTCCATCCTGTAGGTCACCACGAGGGCCGCCAGCACAATGCCAAAGACCCCGCCGACCAGCACCGCCGCCATCAGCCCGGCCCAGCCGCCCATCAGCGACCCGACCAGCGCGCCGGTAAAAGCGCCTGCCAGCAACATGCCTTCGATGGCGATGTTCACCACCGCCACGCGCTCGCAGAGCACGCCCGCAAGCCCGCCCAGCGCAATCGGCATCGCGCGGACCACTGTGGCCTGCAACATGCCGGTCAGGTAAAAGCTTTTGCCCGCCGTGGCCCAGACCAGAAAGGCCAGCACCGCGATGAACAGCCCCGCCCCCAGCGACAGCGACGACCAGCGCCCACCGCCCTTGAGGAACTGCCGCACACCGAGAAAGGCCAGAATGGCCCCGGCGGCGTAGTTGAACGGCCCGCCCGGCACCACCAGATTGGGCAGATCGCCCTTGACCCGCGCCAGTTTGAACGTGGCGATCGCGCCGCCCGACACGTCGAGCACGAAGAGCACCAGAAGCGAGAGCAGGATCAGCGCCACCCCGGCGATCCGTGCCTGACGCGCGTGGCCGCTTGCAATCTTTTCCGCCTCGGCAGAGGTATTTGTGGTCACAGCGCTCATGCCTGCCCCCCCTTCGTGTCTTTACGGAATCCCCAGGGGAAGATCGCACGCACCAAGAGCGGCGCGGCGATGAACACCACGATCAGCGCCTGAATGATGCCGATCATGTCGAGCGACACGCCCGCATCCACCTGCATCTGGCGCCCGCCCGCCTCAAGCCCGCCAAACAGCAGACCAGCGAACAGAATGCCCACCGGATGCGACCGGCCCAGAAGCGCCACCGCAATGGCGTCAAAGCCGATCCCGGCCGAAAAGCCCGGGCTGGCGCGGTGCAAAACCCCCAGCACCTGTGCGCCCCCGGCCAGCCCCGCCAGCGCTCCGGCAGAGGCCATGGCCGCAACGATGACCAAGCCCGATTTCATCCCGGCATAGCGTGCCGCATCGGGGTTTTCACCCGAGGCCCGGAAGGCAAAACCGATTTTCGACCGGAACAGGATCCACCAGACCACCGCCACCGCCGCCAGCATCAGAAAGATGCCCGAATGCATGCGCAGGTTCGGATCGATCCAGTCGAGCAGCTGCGGCAGTTGCGCGTTCGGCGGCACTGATTTCGAAATCGGATCGGTGCGCCCGGCTTTCTGCACGAAAGGCTGGTTCAGCAGATAGGTCAGAAGCTGATAGGAGGTCAGGTTCAGCATGATGGTCGAAATCACCTCATGCGCCCCGGTCGCGGCTTTCAGCGCCCCGGCGATACCGGCGTAGAACGCCCCGGCAATCGCCCCGGCCAAAAGCGACATCGGCAACAACAGCACGAACGGCAGGTTGCCAAAGCTGAAGGCGAAAATCACCGAGGCCATACCGCCCATGATGATCTGCCCTTCGGCCCCGATATTGAACAGCCCGGCCCGGAACCCAAGCCCAAGCCCCAGCCCGGCGAGAACCAGCGGGATCGCCGAGGTCAGGGTTTCCGAGATCGCATTCAGCGATCCGACAGACCCCTGCGCCAGAGCCACGAAGCTTTTGCCGATGGTCGGCAGATCCACCCCGGTGGCCAGCATCACCAGCGCGCCGATGATCAGCGCCACCACCACGGCAAAAAGCGGCACCACCACGAGATCTTCAAAGTCTTCCCGCCCCCGAGAGGCGCGGGCGAGCAGCTTCTGCATGTCGCTGTTGATATTGCTGAGATCGGTCATGCCGCTGCCCCCTCATGCGCGCCCGCCATGGCCAGACCCACGGCGTTGCGGTCGGCTTTGCCGCCGGTATTGTCAAATTCTGCCACCAGACGCCCGTCGAACATCACCACGATGCGGTCGGCCAGCCCCATGATCTCGTCGAGTTCCGAGGAAACGATCAGTACCCCGTCGCCCTCGTCACGGCTGCCGATCAAGCGTTTGTGGATATATTCGATCGAGCCGACATCGAGCCCGCGCGTCGGTTGGCTGGCGATCACCAGCTTGGTGTCGCGCTCCAGCTCGCGCGCTACCACCATCTTTTGCTGGTTGCCGCCCGACAGGTTGCCCGCAGGCAGGAAAACGCTGGGGGTGCGCACGTCGAAATCGAGGCAGTATTTGGCGCTGGTTTTCTGCACCGCACCCCAGTCGATGGCAGCCCCCTTCGAATAGGGCGCGAGATAGTACGAGTTCAGCACCATGTTTTCGGCAATGGTGAAACTGCCGATCATCCCGGATTTGTGCCGGTCTTCGGGAATATGGGCCATGCCGCGGAAATGCCGATCGCGCACCGAGGCGCGGGTGATGTCTTCGCCGTCGAAAATGATCGTGCCCGAGGCCACATGTTCCAGCCCGGTGATCGCTTCGACCAGCTCGGTCTGGCCATTGCCCTGCACCCCGGCAACGCCCACAACCTCGCCCGACCGCACCGTCAGCGAAACATGGTCGAGGGCAAAATCGTCGTTTTCGTCCAGCATCACAACATTGGAGATTTCCAACATCGGCTTGCCGGGATGGGCTTCGTCTTTATCCACGGCAAAGCTGACCGGGCGGCCCACCATCATCTCGGCCAATTGCTGTTCATTCAGGGTTTTCGGATCGCCCTCGCCGGTGATCCGGCCCTGACGCAGCACATTGATCCGGTCGGAAATTTCAAGGATTTCATGCAGTTTGTGGGTGATGAACACGATGGCCTTGCCCGCATCGCGCAGACTGCGCACGATCCCGAAGAACTCATCGACTTCCTGCGGCGTCAGCACCGCGGTGGGTTCGTCCAGGATCAGCACATCGGCTTCGCGGAAAAGCACTTTCAGAATTTCAACGCGTTGCTGGATGCCGACAGGGAGGTTTTCGATCAGCTCGTCGGGCGGCACATGCAGCCCGTATTTGTCGTTGATCTCCTGCACATCGGCCCGGGCCTTTTTCAGGTCCAGATGGCCCATCGTGCCGGTGGGTTCGACCCCCAACACCACGTTCTCGGCCACGGTAAAGACCGGAACCAGCATGAAATGCTGGTGTACCATGCCAATCCCCGCCGCGATCCCGTCGCCGGGGCCGTGAAAGGTGACCGGTTTGCCATCAATCAGAATCTCGCCCTCATCGGGGGAATAAAGCCCCGAGAGAATGTTCATCATCGTGGATTTTCCCGCGCCGTTTTCGCCAAGGAGCCCAAGCACCTCGCCGCCACGGATGGTGAGATTGACGCCATCATTGGCCACAACCGGGCCGAAACGCTTGGTAATCCCGCGCAGCTCGACATCCATGTCTCGCCCTCCCCGCTCAAATAGGTACCGCCGCCGGGTGTGGCCCGGCGGCGGCAAATGTCGACTTACATGCCGATCTTGATCGACCCATCGATAAGGCCAGCTTTCACGTCGTCGATTTCGGCTTTCAGATCGGCCGGAACCGCATCTTCAAAGGCGTGGAACGGGGCAAGGCCTACGCCTTCGTTGTCCAGCGTACCAACGGTCAGACCGCCTTCAAACGTGCCATCCATCGCGGCTTTGATCACGGCCTCAACGGTGGAATCCATCCGTTTCAGAACCGAGGTCAGATAGACATCGGCTTTCTCGGTGTCGGTCAGCGCCTGATCGGCATCCACGCCGATGATTTTCAGCTGATCGGTGCCCAGTTCGTCGGCCAGAGCCGCCGAGCCGAGGCCCACGGGACCAGCCACCGGCATCACGATATCGGCGCCTTCGTCATAGAGGTTCTGCGCGAAGGTGCGGCCATCGTCGAGGCTGTCAAAGTTGCCGGTGAACAGGCCGTCTTTGGCTTCCGGATCCCAACCCAGCACCTGCACATCGGTGCCGTGCTTTTCGTTGTAGTACTTCACACCGTAGACGAGACCGTCCATGAACGAGGTCACCGGCGGAATGTTGATGCCGCCAAAGGTACCGATCACGCCCGATTTCGACATGCCCGCCGCCAGATAGCCAGCAAGGAACGCGCCCTGATCGGTGGCGAAAACCTGACCGTTCACATTGGCGATGGTCGGGTCATAGGCGAAGTCGACGATCGAGAATTTCTGATCGGGGTTCGCTTCCGCCGCGGTCTTGGTGGCGTCGCCCATCAAAAAGCCCACGGTGATGATGATGTCGCAGGAGCCGTCGAGCAGCGAGTTGATGTTGGCCGCATAGTCGGTTTCGGCTTGGCTTTCCAGGAAGCGGCCTTCGATCCCATAGGCGGTTTTGGCGTCTTCAACGCCTTTCCACGCGGTCTGGTTGAAGCCCGCGTCGTCGATCCCGCCGGTATCGGTCACCTGGCAGGCGGTGAATGCTGAGGCAGCGCTCATCGAACCCGCGAGAAAAGCGGCAGCAAGCCCGGCTTTGGTCAAAAACGTCATATAAACCTCCATGTCACGCCGCGCCCTGACGTCGGGCGCGGACGGTTAAGGATCCGCAATCAAAGGTAAATCGCATTCGAATGGCGGCGATTCCCCCGGCGGCCATGGCAAACCTTAGCACGCGCGGTGGCAAGGGAAAGGCGCGAAATTTGTCCAGATGGACGAAAATCGCTTGTGGCTTTGCTCGGTCGCTCAGCGGATTTGCAGCAGAATTCCCACGAACGCCCCGAGAATAAGCATTTCCGCAAGCCCGGCGGCGAGCTGATAGCCAAGCAGCCCAAGCGGCACCTGTTGCGTCATCCAGGTCGTGGCCACGCCCATCACCACCCGGAAAAACCACATCCCCAGCCCCAGTGAAAGCCCCTTCACCAGCCCCGACTGCCCCGGCAGCGCGGTGTGTAGAAGGGTAAATATTCCTACGATTACAAAACCATAGACAAGATCAATCGCGATCCCGGCGGGTACATTGATCCCGGTTTTCGCAATCGGGGCATAGACGGCGCTTAGCTTCTGCGCGAGCGGGTTGGCGTTGATCAGCCCGTCCATAAATCCAAACAGAATCCCTGCCCCGAGGCTTACCAGCGCAAAATTCAGCATCTATCCCTCCTGTAGGCTCTCCAGATAGGCGGCGAGTTGGATCAGCGCGGTCGGCGTGGGGGTGACCCCGCCGTCGGGGTCGGCCCAGTTGGCCGTGGGGCCGTCGAGCAGCTCGCCGAAGATCGGCATGGGACCATGGGTCGCAGCGCGGTTATAGCCGTCGATCGTCGACATCACATAGACCGTCGGAAAGCTGCCGTTGCGCGCGGCCAGCGTGGTCAAATCGGGCGGCAATTTGCCGTCAAACAGCTCGGTGCCGCCGCGCGCGTCGGGGCCATGGCAGGCGGCGCAGTTATCGGCATAAAGCCCGGCGCCGGTTGTCACCTCATCGGAACAGGCGGCAAGGGCAAGGCAAGCCAGAAACGCGATGCGTATCGTCATGCGGTTTCCTTTCGTTTCCCGCATCCTAGCGCAAGATCCGGCTTTGCGCTACGCTGCCGAGGCTTGCGCTATTGCAGGCATCGGCGCAGGATCGCCTCATGGATCTCGACACCGCAAACGACTGGATCAGCAGCAAGTTCGCCCCCTATCTGGGCGCGCTCGATCTGCGCGTGACGAAAATGGCCTGCACCGGGCTGATCGTGACCCTGCCAGTGACGGACGCGCTCAACCAACCCGATGGCAACATCGCCCCGCAAGTGCTGTCGACGCTCGCGGAAACCGCGATGACTCTGGTCTGCGCAGGCTATTTCCGCGGCTTCAAACCCGTCATCCCCACCAATATCGCCTTGCAGATCCTGCGCCCGGCGATGAGCAAAGAGGTGTCCTGCACCGCCACTTTGGTGCGCGGCAGCAAGACCATGATCTTCACCCGCGCGGTGCTGACGGCCGAGCCTTCCGGTAAAGAGCTGGCCACCGCCAGCGCCACCTTCATCCCGGCCTAGCTTTCGCTGATCAGACCATTGTCCAGATGCAGCACCCGGTCCATCCGGGCGGCCAGCTCCAGGTTATGGGTGGCGATGAGGGCCGAAAGCCCGGTGTCGCGCACCAGCGCCATCAGCGCCCCGAACACCGTGTCAGATGTCGCCGGGTCAAGGTTGCCGGTGGGCTCGTCAGCCAAAAGCAGCGCCGGTTCATTGGCCAGCGCCCGGCAAAAGGCGACGCGCTGTTGTTCGCCCCCCGACAGGGCCGCCGGACGGTGGCTGGCCCGCGGCGCCACGCCAACGGAATCGAGCAGTTTCATCGCCCGCTCGCGCGCCGCCGCCGGACGGGCACCATTGGCAAGCTGCGGCAGCATCACGTTTTCCAGCGCCGAAAATTCCGGCAGCAGGTGGTGAAACTGATAGACAAAGCCAACCTCGTCGCGCCGCGTGGCGGTGCGGGCACGATCCGAGGCGCGGGTCATCTCGCGCCCGGCAATCCGCACCTCGCCCGTATCCGGCGTGTCGAGCAGCCCGGCGATATGCAGCAGCGTTGATTTCCCGGCCCCCGAGGGCGCCACCAGCGCCACCACCTCGCCCGGTTTCAGGCTCAGCGAAGCCCCACGCAGCACGCTCACCTCGCTTGGAAGCCCGCGATTATAGACCTTCTCGACGCCCTCAAGCTCCAGAACCTTATTCATAGCGCAGCGCCTCCACCGGGTTCATCCGCGCCGCGCGCCTTGCGGGCAGGATGGTGACGAGGAAGGACAGAAACAGCGACAGGCTGACCGCCGACATCACATCGTTCAGCCGCACTTCGGCGGGCAGCTTGTAAATGCCCCGGATCGACGGATCCCAGGCCCCTCCACCCGAGAAATAGTTCACCAGCGCAAAGATCGGGTCGATGTAATAGGCAAAGAGCACCCCGAGGATCACTCCGAACAGCGTGCCCAGCAGCCCGGTCGTGGCCCCGACGAGGAAGAACACCCGCAGCACCGAGCCTTCGGTCAGCCCCATCGTGCGCAGGATGCCGATATCGCGGCCCTTATTCTTGACCAGCATCACCAGCCCCGAGACGATATTCATCGCGGCAATCAGCACCACCAGCGACAGGATGACGAACATCACATTGTCTTCCATGGTCAGCGCCCGCAAAAACGCCCCTGCCCCGTCGCGCCACGTCCAGATCGCGGCATCCTCGCCCGCCGCCGCCATCACCGGGGCAATCTCGTCATTCACCTGTTCGGGATCGGTGATCATCACCTCGATCTCGTCAGCAAGGCCTTCCTTGTTGAAAAAGCTCTGCGCCTCGGCAAAGGGCAGATACACGCGGGTCTGGTCGATATCCCAGCGCCCGGCGGTGAAGACATAGGTGACCTTATAGGCATTGACGCGCGGCGTGGTGCCAAAGGCGGTTTTCACCCCGTTGGGCGAAATCAGCTTGAGGCTGTCGCCCACCGTCACCCCCAGATCGCGCGCGACGCCTGAGCCGATGGCGATGCCGCCCTCGAAATCGTCAATGCTGCCGATGCTATTTTCCGGGTCGGCAATGCGCGGGATGCTGGCCAGATCGGCGGCACGAATGCCAAACACCTGCACCCCGACATTGGAGCTGTCGCGATTGGCCATCACCTGGCCCTTGATCAGCGGGGCCGCCCGCGTCACCCCGGGCACCTCGGCAATCCGCCCGGCCCAGGCGTCGAAATCCTTGATCTCGCGCGCGGGCTGGCCGGCGTCGTTGAGATAGACCCGCGAATAGACGGTGATATGGGCATTGGCCCCGACGATGGTATCGACGAATTCGGTGCGATAGCCCGAGCGCACGGCCAGCGTGATGATCAGCGCCGCCACCGCCAGGGTGATGCCGATCAGGCTGATCCAGGTCATCACGCTCACCCCGCCCTCGGCACGGCGGGCGCGCAGATAACGCCAGGCAATCATCCATTCAAAACGCGAAAATGGTGGGGTGGTTCGGGCCAATGGGCTCTTCCTTCGCAAGTTGCGGGCAACCTGCGGCGGCTCGGGCAGAAGGTCAAGCACCTGCGCGGCGTCAGGCGGCTATTCGGCGGCTTTGATCATCGCGGCCCGGCCCGGACGCGCCGCTTGTGTCTTGCCGCGCGCGCGCCCTTCTGGCAGGACCAAAGCACAGATCGGCCGGGGAGGACCACACATGAGCACAGCCACCGTCTATGACGCCCGTCTTTGCGAGCTGGGCGAAGGTCCGCTCTGGCATCCCGAGCGCGCCCAGCTTTTCTGGTTCGACATCATCGGCAAGCGCCTGCTCAGCCGTGTGGGCGACCGGGCGCTGGAGTGGCAGTTTGATGAACATGTGTCGGCGGCGGGCTGGGTGGATCGTGACACGCTGCTCATCGCCTCGGAAACCGGGCTCTATCGCTTCAACATCGACACCGGTACGCGTGATCTGGTGGTGGCGCTGGAAGCCGACAACCCCGTCACCCGCTCCAACGATGGCCGCGCCGACCCCATGGGCGGGTTCTGGATCGGCACGATGGGCAAACAGGCCGAGCCGAACGCCGGGGCGATCTATCGCTTCTACAAGGGCGAGCTGCGCCAGCTCTTCGCGGGCATTTCGATCCCCAACGCCATCTGTTTCGCCCCCGATGGGCGGCTGGCCTATTTCGCCGATAGCCCGGTCGGGCAGATCCTGCGCCAGCCCCTCGACGCCGAAGGCTGGCCCGTGGGCGAGGCCGAGCTGTTTCTGGATTTCAGCGGTGAGAGCTACAGCCCCGATGGCGCCGTGACCGACAGCGAAGGCGCGCTGTGGAATGCGCAATGGGGCGCGGCCCGGGTGGCGCGCTACCTGCCCGATGGGCGCTTTGACCGGGCAATTTCGGTGGGCGGGCAGCATTCCTCCTGCCCGGCCTTTGGCGGCACCGACCTCGGCACGCTTTACGTGACCACCGCGCGCGAAAACATCGCCGCCCCGGATGCAGCGCAGGGCCCGGTCTATACCGCCGAAGCAGGCATCCCCGGCCTGCCCGAGCCGCGCGTTCTGCTCTGATCTGCCCCTCGCGACTGGACCAGACGCGTATCCCATAACTGGCCGAAGCGTTCCAGAAACGCGCTAGCGACTCTGTTGCTGCAACAGATGTCGGCGCGTCACGTCACGATTTCGACGAAAAACACACCGTGAAGCCGTCAAATATGTAGGAAAACCGCCCGATGAGGGCAAAAAAACGCCTGATATTATTGATACCAATCAACAACATCTCACTTCACGAGGGTGAAAGTGGCGGAGACGAAGGGATTCGAACCCTCGAGACCCTTCCGGGCCTACTCCCTTAGCAGGGGAGCGCCTTCGACCACTCGGCCACGTCTCCGCCGGTGTGTCTATTTGCACTGCCTCGGGAAAACAAGAGGGAAAACGGGGGAATTTGATCTGAGGCGGGATTGCGGATTTGGAGGGCTTTCCAGCGCCTTGGGCCGGACCGTGGGAAAGCCATGTCCCGGCATGGTGCGGCAAGGCTGCGAGCACATCAGGTGGGCGCTGATGCCCGTTGGTGGCGATGGCGTCTCCGGCTATGGCTGGTTCAGGGGCAAGGCCGCGATTTGGATCACCATCGAAGACCCGAACCAGCACTATCCGTTCTGAGGTTTCGGCTGGCTGAAAGAAAAAAGCGCGCCCGGGGGGCGCGCTTTCCTTCATGAAACCACCGAATTCTGCCGGGAATTGGTGGCTGGTCAGAAGGTCTCTGCAAAGGCTCCCAGGCGTTTGTATTCCTGATAAAGCACTTCGTATTGGGCATGGGCTTCTGGGTCCGGCAGGAAAGATTTCTCCACCGGGCTCAGCATCGCCGATTTCGCCGCGTTGACGTCGCCATATTCCCCGGCGGCGGTGGCGGCAAAGATCGCGGCCCCGCGCGCGCAGCATTCGTCGGATTCCACGATGTCGATCCGGCGGTTCATCACATCGGCGCAGACCTGCGAGATCAGATCGGATTTGCGGGCGATGCCGCCGATCCCGGCGATGTTCTTGACCGGAATACCTTCGGATTCGAACCGTTCGACGATGGCGCGCGAGCCAAAGGCGGCCGCTTCGACCAAGGCGCGGTAGATCGACGGCGCGGTCGAGCCCAGATGCAGCCCGGCGATCATCGCCCGAACCTTCTGGTTGGCGTCGGGGGTGCGGCGGCCATTCAGCCAGTCGAGCGCCCGCTCGCCATGGCCCCCCGGCGGCAGCTTGGCCGCCTCGGCCTCAAGTGCGGGCAGAAGCGAGCCCTTGGCCCCGGCCGCATCGGCGCCCCATTGCAAGAGTTGCTCGAACCAGGCGAAAGCATCGCCAAACGACGATTGCCCGGCCTCAAAGCCGACCATCCCGGGAATGACACTGCCCTGCACCTGTCCACAGATACCACCCACCAGCGTGTCGCCCACCTCTTCCGGCGGAGCCACGAGAATATCGCAGGTCGAGGTGCCCATGACCCGCACCAGCGTATAGGGTTCGATGCCCGCGCCCACCGCGCCCATATGGCAATCGAAGGCCCCCACCGCGACCGGAATGCCCGCATCAAGGCCAAAGCGCCCGGCCCATTCCGGCGACAGCTTGCCCGCCGCCTGATCGGAGGTTTTGGTTTCGCTGTAGAGCGGCATTTTCATATTGCCGAGGCTCGGATCGAGCGTGGTCAGCCAGTCGCGATCCGGCAGCCCGCCCCAATCTTCATGCCACAGCGCCTTGTGCCCGGCGGCGCAAACCCCGCGCACGATCTGGTTGGCATCGGTCACCCCGGTCAGCAGGGCGGGAATGTAATCGGCCAGCTCGACCCAGTTCGCGGCGGCTTGGAACACCGTCGGGTTGCGCCGGGCGACGTTGAGGATCTTGGCCCAATACCATTCAGAGGAATAGATGCCGCCAACATAGCGGATATAATCTGGAAAATCGCCCGAGGCGCAGAGTTCGTTGATCTCTTCGGCTTCCGCAACCGAGGTGTGATCCTTCCACAGGATGCACATCGCGTCGGGATCGGTGGTGAAGCCTTCCTTCAGCGCCAGAGCGGTGCCATCGGCGGCCACCGGCAGCGGCGAAGAGCCGGTGGTGTCAACGCCGATGCCGACGATCTTCGGGGCCTTGCCCGCGATCTTGGCCAAAGCGCCACGCACTGCGCTGGTCATCGCTTCCATGTAATCGGTCGGGTGCTGGCGGAACTGCTGGCGCGTCGGGTCGCAGAAGCGCCCTTCCATCCAGCGCGGATATTCGGCCGAGGCGGCGGCGAGCTCATCGCCATTCGCCACACGCACGACAACCGCACGCACACTGTCCGAGCCGAAATCCAGCCCGAGAACGCAAGTATCTTCCGACGCAGCCATTCTAGAATCCTCCTCAGCCCGAACGCGCGGGACATACGTTGGCCTGCATCATCCTGTCATGGACATTTCTCTTAGCTCTGTCCGACACGGCTCTTCCCAGTGGCAGCCAACTGCTATACAATATTGATCATAGCTAACCTCAACAATGCAGCATCCCGCTACACACATGGATGATTCTCTGGCATTCGATCCAACCCAGGATCCCCGCGTTCGTCAGATCATTCGCAAGCTTGCCTTCATTTCGGAACCGCCGAAAGACGACACGCAGGTGGCGCCGCTGTTCCCCGGGTTCGATTTCGACGTGCGGTTGGTGGCCGGGATCACCCCCATCGAAAAGAACGGGCAGCTCGATTTTTTCATCGACCGGCCTGCGGGGCTGAAAGGCTGGATCATCAATCTGACGGTGGATGGCATCGGTCAGGTCTTTGATGGAGAAGAGAAATTTACGGTTTCCCCGGGCGATCTCATCCTGCTTCCGGCGGGGGCGCGGCATTATTACGGCCGTCATCCGCTAGCCGAAAAATGGTGGCATCGCTGGATCTATTTCCAGCCGCGCGCCTTTTGGAAGCCGTGGCTGTCCTGGGATACCGAGATCGGCGGGGTGCAGGTTCTGCGCGATGGCGGGGCCGGAACCTCCAGCGAGCTTTTCCAGCTTTTCGTCGAGGTCGAGAAATGGTCGGTGCTGGACGATCCGCTTTCGATCGACCTCGCCTTCAACCGACTGGAACACATCCTGCTGTCCGCCGCCCGGCGCCAGCAGGACGCGAAATCGGCCCCCCTGCATATGGACGAACGGGTTCTGGAAGCCTGTCGGCTGATCACCGAAAACCTGCATAAGCCACTGACCGTGGCCGAGATTGCCGATCACGTCTGCCTGTCGCCGTCGCGCCTGTCGCATCTGTTTCGCAAATATGCGGGCGCCGGGCCGGTGCAGTGGCGCGATGCCCAAAGGGTGCAATGCGCGATGCAGATCCTGCGGATCACCAACGAGCCGATCAAATCGCTCTCGGCCATGGTGGGCTATGACGACCCGCTCTATTTCTCGCGGGTGTTCCGGCGTCACACCGGGGTGAGCCCGCGCGCCTTTCGGGAAAAAAGCACCCAAGCCGAGCAATCTTCCCCGGAAGAGCTTGCTGCCGCGATACCGGCTGTGGCCGAGCATCTGCCGGAATAGCGGCACGCGCCGTTAGTTTGGTCGGGCGCGCACCGCTTGGTTGATCAGGCGCGGAAGCCGCCGGCGAGGTGCCAGTAGACTTCGTTGTTGCGCAGATCCTGTTTGAACGTCGAAATCCGCGTGTCTTCGTCGATCAGCGCCAGCTCGATCCCGGCGATATTGGCGAAATCTTCCAGCATTTCCGGGGTCACATCGTTGGAGTAGGCGGTGTGATGCGCCCCGCCCGCCAGGATCCAGGCCTGCAGCGCGGTTTTGAAATCCGGCTGGCATTCCCAGACCGCCCGCGCCACCGGCAGGTTCGGCAGATCGGGGTGATCGACCGAGACGGCGGTGTTGGCGATCAGCCGGAAGCGGTTGCCAAGGTCGATGAAGCAGGCATTGATCGCGGGCCCCTTGCGGGAATTGAACACCAGCCGCACCGGATCATCCTTGCCGCCGATCCCCAGCGCATGGATCTCGACCCGGGGTTTGTCTTCGGCGATGCTCGGGCAGATCTCCAGCATATGCGCGCCCAGAACCTGCTCGGACCCCGGGGTCATATTGTAGGTGTAATCCTCCATGAACGAGGTCGCCCCGCTCAGCCCGTGGCCCATCACCTTCATCGCCCGCACCAGCGCCGGGGTTTTCCAGTCGCCCTCGCCGGCAAAGCCGTAGCCCTTGGCCATCATCCGCTGCGCCGCCAGACCCGGCAACTGGCTGAGCCCGTGCAGATCTTCGAACGTGTCGGTGAAGCCTTTGAAGCCGCCCTCGGCGAGGAAGGCTTCCAGCCCCAGCTCTTGCTTGGCGTTGTAGCGCAGGCTTTCATGCCGGTTGCCGCCCGGGGCCAGCTCAGAATCGACCTCGTAGCTGGCCATATAGTCGTCG
>JBNKIC010000006.1:0-30973 GCA_050290705.1 Paracoccaceae bacterium | reverse complement strand
GATGTGCTCGCGGGTCTGCGGCATCGGGCCATCAGCGGCCGAACACACCAGGATCGCGCCGTCCATCTGCGCCGCGCCGGTGATCATGTTTTTCACATAGTCGGCGTGGCCGGGGCAGTCGACGTGGGCGTAGTGACGCGCATCGGTTTCGTATTCCACGTGCGCGGTCGAGATCGTGATCCCGCGGGCTTTTTCTTCCGGCGCGCCATCGATCTGGTCGTAGTCTTTGAAGTCACCGAAATATTTGGTGATCGCCGCCGTCAGCGTCGTCTTCCCGTGGTCAACGTGACCCACCGTGCCGATGTTCACATGCGGTTTGTTACGTTCAAACTTTTCCTTGGCCATGTGCCAAAAGCCTCGCGGTTGGGGGGTTCCACGCGAACCCGGTTCATATTCGGGCGCTCGTTACTTGTTTGAGCGCCGAAAATCAAGATGATGTTATGCCCCAGAGGGTGCAGAAGTGCCCGTGGCCTCGGATGCCGCCGGATCAGCGCCCGCCTCGCCGTCAGCCGCATCGGATTTTACCCCGAAAGCGGGCATCGGCGGCAAGGGTTGCACCGGCCGCCCCAGCGACGTGGTGGCCGGGTCCATCAGCGCAGGATCGCCAAACCAATCGCGGTTTCCCTGCAGCCACCTTACGATTTCGCCAGTCAGACCCTGAGACAGGCTGTCCATCTGCTCTTCGGCGCTGCGGGTGAAGCCGGAGCCGAGAATCATATCGACGGGCTGTTGCCCCACCCCTTCGAGCACGGTGAACTGTTTCGGCTCCGCATTCAGCGGCTTACCACCATCGCGATCATCATAGATGCTGACATCGGCAATCAGCACGCTTTTCGGCGAGGCGATGACCGGAATGCCGGGCTGGGCTAGAACATAGCCGAGCACCACCACCGAAATGTGGTAATACTGATCGCCATCATAGCGGCTGAAGGTCTGGTTCATGGCAGAGCGTATCGAGGTGACGATAGCGTCGTTTTCGAGCGTGCGCGAAAACGGACCAACCTGCACCTGATCGGCCACCAGAGCGATGTTGTGCCCCAGAAGGAAACGCCCGAGCGGCGGCGGCGGCAGATCGGGATTGTCTGCCGCACAGGCCGAAAGCAGAATCGCGCCCAGAGAAAGGCCGAGGGCCAAACGGGCAAGACGAGAGAAACGGGACATCGGCAGCTCCTTGCGGGGTCGTTTGGGGCCTTGGATACCCTGCCCGGACCGCTCAGGCAAACGATACCCCCTGCGCGGATCGTCTCATCCCCGGGGGACGCGCGAAAATCGGCCTGAAAGCGGGAAAACGCCACGGCGGGCGTCGGCGGGATTTTGCCCGATGCCGGTTATTTGCGCCCAGACTGCCCCTTGGCGCCGGGTCCGACTGAAATATCGCCATCGCCAACATGGTGCCCGCCCTCGTCCGAGGGCGCAGTGGGCGCGCCGGGTTTGTCGGGCGGCGCTCCGCAGATGGATTGCAGGGCTTGCCAGTCGGCATCACCCAAAACCGGATCGCCCAGCGCGCCCGCCCGCTCCTGCGCGGCCAGCGCCGCCTCGATGCGGGCGGTCATCTGCGGATGCGACGAGAAATGCGCGATCAACCCCGGCTCATCGCCATATTCCGCGCGCAGCCGTTCAAAGAAATGCCCGAGTGCGGCGGGCGGCAACCCGGCATCGGTCATCAGCGCATAGGCGAAATCATCGGCCCCGGCTTCGGCGGCCTGCGAGTATTGCGCGTTGATCAGCTGGTTGGCGAGCACCAGAACCACGGTGCCCCCGGCGAAATCGCCAAAGATCAGCCCGAGCACCCCGACCGATCCGGCCACACGCAGCGCGTCGCGGGTGGGATCGCGATGGGCAACATGGCCCAGCTCATGCGCCAGAACCGCCGCCACCTCGTCCGGCGTCTCGGCCGACTCCAATAGGCCGCGAAACAGCACGATCCGCCCCCCGGGCAGTGCGAAGGCGTTGACCATTTCATGATCAAGCACCGTCAGCTCGACCGGATAGGGCAGATCTTTGGTCGCGTTGAGCCGCGCCTGCATCGCCGCCAGCGCCTCCAGCCCGGTGGGCTCGGAGCAGGCGGTGATCGGCAGGCTACCCTGAGACAGGGCTGAACGGATCTGCTCAAACGTGGCATCGCCTAGCGCCTTTTCGCCCGATGGCGGCAGGTAGAGCGCAAGCTGGTTGGCGATCATCGGCACCAGCACGAAAATGATTAGCGCGACCGAGGCCACCGCCCCCGAGGCCCAGCCGACAATCCGGCCCAGATGCTCGACCGGCGGACGCTTGTGCAGCGCTTTGGCATTGGAGCGGATCAGCCGGGCAATCTCGGCATCGGTCACTTTCAGCCGGGTCAGCGGATCACCGACACGTCCGATCACGAGGCTGTCCCCGTCGGCCTGATCGGGCACGGCGCGCAGGTCGTCGGCGATCCAGTCTTCCACCCGGCCATCGGGCAGGGCAATGCGCAGCCGGTCGGGCAACAGGGTGAGCACGACGCGGCGCACGATGGCCTTTTCGCCGTCGAGGTAATCGCCGAAACCTTCGAGGGTGATCCCCGCCTCGCTCATATCCCATCCCCCAGCGGCAGCGCGTCGGCAAAGCCTTCGGCCTCGACGAATTCATCGCGGTCGCGCTGACGGATAGCGCTGAGACCATGCACGTTCACGATCTCGGTGCTTTCGGCCAGATGGCGGGCCATCGGCAGGGTCAGGAACACTTCGCGCAGCACCCCCCAGAGCAGGAACATCGAGAAATAGCTGGCGATGCCGAAAATAGTGAGCAGCCAGGCCGGGATCGAGAAAAAGCTGGCCGGATCATCGAGCATATCGAGCGCGTTCATCGAGCCGATCACCGCGAGCAGGATGCCGAGCCCAATGCCGAAGACAAAGAAAAACGCGAACATCAGCGCCCAAATCAGCATACTGCCGCCCAGATAGATGCCGATGATCCTGCCCGGGCGGGGGCGGCAGCGAAATCCAGCCTCGCCCAGCCTTTTGCCTTCCGTGAGCACGCGAAAGCTCATCGCTTTCCAATGGGCCAGGCCGAGAAGGGTCCAGATCCCGCCCATCACCGCGCCGATGATCCAGACCGGTTCGTCAGAGAGGGTGGCCACCACCACAGCCAAAGTGGTGAGCGCCACGCCCAGATAGACATGGCGCATGGCGTGGAACATCGGGCGCATACCGCCGGTTTGTTCGAATTTTTCATCGCCAAACCAGGTGCGGTCGGTGCGGTATTTTTCCAGCGCATAGGTTTTCGCGGGCCACAGGATGCCCCCCGTGGCGAGCGCAGCCAGCCACCAGAGAATCGCCCGCCAGACATAGCCCTTCACCCCCGGTTCCAGCCCGAAGCGGATGCCGCGCCAGCGGGTGCGAGCCAAAATGTAGCGGCGCGAGCGGTACTGAGCGAAAAAGATCATCGGTGCCACGCCGATGCCGCTGACCACATAGGCGGGGGTGTTGCCGCTGAACAGGCTGAACGAGAAATACATCAGGATCAGGTTCACGATGCCGATATAGAAGGAGAGCACCACCACGGCAGTCAGAAAACCGGTAAGCGTTTCGGCACCGCGGCCGGTAAATTCCAGCGGGATGCCGCCCGGGCGGATCGCCGACCAGTAATAGCGGCGCATCCGCACCTTCATCCAGAAGCGATAAAAGCCCAGCGTCAGAACGGTGAGCACGCCGGTTTTCAGCGCAAGGCCGAACATCGCGGGTTTGCGGCCCGCATAATCAATCCTGAGATCACGCAGAGCCACTTGCTTTCCTTACGACGTGAACTTGTTATCCCGCGGGAAGCCATGCGGCGGCAGCTTACCCGCCCCTGCACGTTTGCCGATCCAGGGGCTCATGTCTACCTCGGTGCGGGTGCGATCGCCCCCCGCCGCCCAGGACAGGCCCTTTTCAAGGGCGAAGGTGGTCAGGTCGGACAGACCGCCATCCAGCTCCAACACCCCCTGTTTGCCGCGTGCCGAATTGTATTTCTGCAACCGCACGCCCTTGCCTCGGCCCATTTCGGGCAGCTCGGCCAGCGGGAAAACCAGCAATTTGCGGTTTTCGCTGACCACGGCAACATGATCGCCCAGCACCGTCTTGCACAGTTTCGCAACGCCATCGCCGACATTCAGCACCTGCTTGCCAGAGCGGGTTTGCGCCAGCACATCGTCGGCGGGCACCACGAAGCCATTGCCCTCGGCAGAAGCGACGATCAGCTTTTCACCGGACTTGTGCACGAACATGTCGATGATCGCGGCCTCGTTGGGCAGATCGACCATCAGCCTGAGTGGCTCGCCCATACCCCGCCCGCCGGGCAGGTTGGCGGCCAAGAGCGTGTAGAAGCGGCCGTTTTCCGCGAAGATCACGATCTTGTCGGTGGTTTCGGCATGGAAGGCGAAACGCGGCCCGTCGCCATCTTTGAATTTCAGGTCGCGGGTCAGGTCGATATGGCCCGACATGGCGCGGATCCAGCCCATTTGCGAGCAGACCACGGTAACCGGCTCGCGCTCGATCATCGCTTCCAGCGGTACGTCTTCCACTTCGCCGGCCTCGGCAAAGGTGGTGCGCCGGGCGCCGCCGATGACGTAATCCTTGCCGAAGGTCTTTTTGGCCGCGCGCAATTGTTCCGAGATACGGCCCCATTGCAGCTCTTCGCTGTCGAGCAGGTCTTCCAGCCCGGCGCGCTCTTCCATCAGCGCATCGCGCTCGCGCACCAGCTCCATTTCCTCAAGCCGCCGCAAGCTGCGCAGCCGCATGTTGAGAATCGCGTCGGTCTGGACTTCGCTTAGCTCGCCGCCGCCCGCTGCCGGGCTGACATAGTCTTTCTCGTTGGTGGCGCGCACATGGTCGATCGACCAGTCTTCGCGCATCAGCGCCGCTTTCGGATCTTCATCGTAACGGATGATGTCGATCACCCGGTCGAGATTGAGGAAGGCAATGATGAAGCCTTCCAGCACTTCCAGCCGGTGGTCGATCTTTTCCATCCGGTGCTGCGACCGGCGAATAAGCACTTCGCGGCGGAAATCGAGGAAGGCACGCAGCACTTCCTTCATCGAGCAGACCTTGGGTGTGACCCCGTCGATCAGCACGTTCATGTTGAGGTTGAAGCGCGTTTCCAGATCGGAATTGCGGAACATCAGCCCCATCAGCAGCTCGGGATCGACGTTTTTCGACTTCGGCTCGAGAATCAGCCGGATGTCGTCGGCGCTTTCATCGCGCACATCACCAAGGATCGGGATCTTTTTGGTCTGGATCAGCTCGGCGATTTTCTCGATCAGCTTGGATTTCTGCACCTGATAGGGAATCTCGGTGACCACGATCTGCCACTGGCCGCGCCCAAGGTCTTCGACCTCCCAGCGCGCCCGCAGGCGGATCGCCCCGCGCCCGGTGGCATAGGCTTGCGCGATGGTTTCGCGGTCGTCCACGATCACCCCGCCGGTGGGGAAATCCGGGCCGGGCACGTAGTTCAGCAGGGTTTCGTCGCGCGCATCGGGGGTCTTGATCAGATGGATACAGGCATCGACCAGCTCGGCGATGTTATGCGGCGGAATATTGGTGGCCATACCCACCGCGATCCCGGTTGCGCCATTGGCCAACAGATGCGGAAAGGTGGCGGGCAGAACGGCGGGTTCTTCAAGGCGACCATCGTAGTTGGCGCGGAAGTCGACGGCGTTTTCGTCGAGCCCTTCCAGCATCGCCTCGGCCACGAAGGTCATCCGGGCTTCGGTATAGCGGCTGGCTGCCGGGTTATCGCCGTCGATATTGCCGAAGTTCCCCTGCCCATCGACCAGCGGATAGCGCACGTTGAAATCCTGCGCGAGGCGGGCCATCGCATCATAGATCGCGGCATCACCATGCGGGTGGAAATCGCCCATCGTGTCGCCGGAAATCTTGGCGGATTTCAAAAACCGGCCATTCGACGCCAGTTTCAGCCGGTGCATCGCGTAGAGAATGCGCCGGTGCACAGGTTTCAGCCCGTCGCGGGCATCGGGCAGCGCCCGGTGCATAATCGTCGACAGCGCATAGGTCAGATAGCGGTCGCCGATCGCGCGTCGCAGCGGTTCGGAGATTTCAATGCCTACGGGAGGGGCGTCATGGGGAAGATCACTCATGGGTGCTGAATACAGGCGCGATTCGCGGCCCGCAAGCACCGCTTGAGGGGTGCGGTCAGAACCGCACTGGCCTGAGCCGAGATGTCACGCTATGGAGAAAGCATGGGTATCATCCGGCTGACACTTTTCACCATGGTTTTGCTCTGGCTCGGCATGAAATATTTCGGCCGGGACGAGGGGCTTTCGGGCCATCTGATCGGGCGCGAGGCCGAGCCTGTGCCGGTGACCGTGGTGATGGAAGAGCCCGCCGCGCCGGATGCCGCGCCCGCCCTTGCTCCATTGGGCGACAGCGCGACGACCGCAGAGCCCACCAGCACCGTTTCAGCGACAGAGCCCGACGCGACAGGTAGTGACGGGTTTGACGCCGCGGCCGGAATCGTTGCGGAGATCAACAATGCCGCGCAGCAGGCGGTTGATAGCACCACACAGCCCTCCGATGCCCCCGCAACACAGGCCGATTCAGCGCCAGATACGCAGCCCACGCCCGCAGCGGAGTCTGCCCAGGACGAAATCATCCTGCCCGCCGAGGATGACCCGAGCTTTATGCCGACCCCAGAGCCTGCTCCCGCCCTGCCCGCGCAGCTATTTGTCACCGGCACCAAGGTAAATGTCCGCTCCGACCCCTCGACCACGAACGAGCCGATTGCGGCGCTGACCCGGGGCACCGAGGTGATTGATCTGGGCGATGTGGGCGACAACTGGCGACAGATTCAGCTGCAATCGGGCGAGATCGGCTTCATGTCGAATGATTTCCTCTCGCCCACAGCCCCCTAGAACGAGGCCCCTATGAGCAAGCGTGCGATCCTAATCACCGGCTGCTCGTCAGGAATCGGGCTGGGCGCCGCGCGGGGCATGAAAGCGCGCGGCTGGCAGGTGTTTGCCACCTGCCGCAAAGAGGAAGACTGCGCGCGACTGCGCGATGAGGGGCTGGAAAGCTTCGTGCTCGATCACACCGACCCGAAGAGCATTTTCGAAGCGCTGGACGAGGCCACCACCCGCAGCAACGGGCGGTTGGATGCGATCTTCGCCAATGGTGCCTTCGGCCTGCCCGGCGCGGTGGAAGACCTGCCCACCGATGCGTTCCGGGCGATTTTCGAGACGAATTTCTTCGGCGTGCACGAATTGGTGCGCCAGACCATCCCGGTGATGCGGGCGCAGGGCTATGGGCGGATCGTCTTCAACTCGTCGGTTCTGGGGCTGGTGCCGCTGAAATGGCGGGCCGCCTATGTCTGCACGAAATACGCGCTCGAGGGCTATGCCGATACGTTGCGGCTGGAGATGAAAGAGCTGGGGATCAAGGTGATTCTGATCGAACCCGGCCCGATTGCCTCGAAGATCCGGGAAAACTCGCGCCCGCATTTCGAGCATTGGATCGACTGGCAGGCCTCGCCGCGCCGTGACCAATACGAAGCCCTGCTGCTGCCCCGGCTCTATGATGACAGCGGCAAGCCCGATCCGTTTCAACTAGCACCATCCGCCGTGACGAAAAAGCTCGCCCACGCCGTCGAATCTCGCCGCCCGAAACCGCGCTATTGGGTCACCACCCCCACCTATGCCGCTGGCATCGGCAGGCGGCTGCTTTCGACACGCTGGGCCGACAAGCTGATCTCGGGTGTGTAGGACAGGCTCGCCTTCATCGCCGAAACCGGGTATCGATGAAGGGTCAATTGGGAGGCTATCATGACTGGAGACCCGCTATTTCTGCTCGTCATCGCTGCGGTGGCCCTTGTGGCTGTGATTCTGATCACCGGGATCGGCAGCTTTGCCAAGGGTGGAGACTTCCATAAGAAAAACGCCAATCGCATCATGCGCTACCGGATCTATGCGCAGGCCGGCGCGGTGGTTCTGATCCTGCTCTACATCTGGCTGCACGGCGGCCGTTAAGATGGTGGTTCTGAACAAGATCTACACCCGCACCGGCGACGCGGGCGAAACCGCCTTGTCGAACGGGGACCGGGTGGCCAAGCATAGCCTGCGGGTGGCCGCCTATGGCACCGTGGACGAGCTGAATTCGGTGCTGGGGCTGGCACGTCTTACCGCCGAGGGCGAGGTCGACGGGGCGTTGGGGCGCATCCAGAACGACCTGTTCGATCTTGGCGCCGATCTGTCGAACCCCGATCTGGAAAAAGACGACACCGCCGAATACCCGCCGCTGCGCATGATCGCGGCGCAGGTGGAGCGGCTGGAGTCTGAGATTGACGCGATGACGGCGGTGCTGGAGCCACTGAAAAGCTTCATCCTGCCGGGCGGATCGCCGCTTTCAGCGCATCTGCATCTGGCCCGCACCGTGGCGCGCCGGGCCGAGCGGCGGGCGGTGGAGCTGGCCGGAACCGGGCCGGTAAACGCCAACGCGATTCGCTATCTCAACCGGCTGTCGGACTGGTGCTTTACCGCCGCGCGCATGGCCAATGACCAAGGCAAGGCCGATGTGCTTTGGGTGCCGGGGGCGACCCGGTAGGATGACTCTGTTCGGATACAGGCGCTTGCTTCCTGTGGACGAGGCGGAATGGATCGCCGGGCAATGCGCCGGATTTGTCGATCGCTTTGGCCCGGGCTGGCGGGACTCACGCAGGCTGATCCTGCCCAGTCGTGAATTTTTCGACGCTCCAAAGGGCAGCGATCATGGCGTTGCCTTGATCGTGTTCGACCAGATCAAACGTCATATGGGCCTTGGAGAAGACTGGCCGGTGCGGCTGGAAGCGCAGGAGCCTGCGCCGCGCGTGCAAGCCGTGGCTGAAACGCTTCTGGTCCAGCACGACACTCGCCCGATTCTGGGCAGCTTTCGGGTTGATGAACAGGGGCCGTTGATTACCTACGATCCCGACTTGCCCGGCAATCCACGCGCTTTCATCGCCACCATGGCGCATGAGCTTGCGCATTATATGCTGTTGGCCACGACCGGCCCGAACGACCGATATGACGATCCGGGCCTTGAAGAAATCGCCACCGATCTGCTCGTGGTGGAAGCCGGATTTGGAGTGATGAGCCTTGAAAGCGCTTTTACGTCGGAAGCGTTTGGCGATGCTTTTGCTCAGGGCTGGCGGGTGTCGCATCGCGGCTATATCTCGCCCGAAACCATCGCCTTTGCGCTCGGCCTGTTTCTGCGTCGGTATCAGATTGAAGCGAAGGAGGCGCAAACGCTTCTTTCGCCGATCAATGCCAAGAGATTGAAACGGGCGCTTCGGCAGATCGACGCCGACCCCAGTTTGATCTGGCCCGAGGAGGAAATCGAGCGGGTCGCGCCCTAGCAGGATGGTCCTTCTGGCAGAACCCGGTCGTTTTTCCCCCTGACGCGCCGGGATACCTGCGGGCAGGATGATGCGCGGGCCGGGTTCGGCCCGGGTTCATCTGGAGTGATTCATGCGTTTGTCTACTTTTTGCTTTACCGCCGCTGCCATTTGCGCGCCCGGTCTCGCATTCGCTGGCGATCTGACCATCGCCTTTGGCAATAACAGCTGGGATGCGCTCAGCGCGGCTGAATATGCCCCGGCGGGCAGCGACAGCTACACCGCGATCGCGCTGGCCGATGGCACGCTGGCCGCAGGTGGGTTTGTCGATGTGACCTTCCCCGGCGGCGCCGAAACCTGCAATTACGATCTGCGCTTCACCAAGGCCGATGGCAGCGCGCATGAGCGCCCGAATGTCGATCTTTGCGCGCAGAGCTACTACCATTTTGCCGACGAATAAGGTGCCAGTGGCGGGGTCAGCTCGCCCCGCCGTTACCGCCAGCATCATGCGAAACGACAAAAAACGCGGCGTCGCAGCGCAATTATGTGTCGCTTTGGCATTGTTCCCTCGCCTGATGACTCGTTAAACACGCCCAAGACGATTGCCCGACAGGGCCTGCCAAGGGAGTGACACGCTGATGAAGGTTATTGTGCCTGTGAAGCGCGTGATCGACTACAACGTGAAAGTGCGCGTGAAAGCGGACGGAAGCGGGGTCGATCTTGCCAATGTGAAGATGTCGATGAACCCGTTCGACGAGATCGCGGTGGAAGAGGCAATCCGGCTGAAAGAAGCCGGGAAAGCCGATGAAATCGTAGTGGTCTCGATCGGGGTCAAACAGGCGCAGGAGACGATCCGCACCGGCCTCGCCATGGGCGCCGATCGCGGCATTCTTATCGTTGCCGCCGACGACGTGACGAACGATATCGAACCGCTTGCCGTTGCCAAACTGCTGAAAGCGGTGATCGACGAAGAACAGCCGGGTCTGGTGATCATGGGCAAGCAGGCGATCGACAACGACATGAACGCCACTGGCCAGATGCTCGCTGCCCTCACCGGCTGGGCCCAGGCCACCTTTGCTTCGGGTATGGATGTCGATGGCGACAGCGCCACCGTGACCCGCGAAGTTGATGGCGGCTTGCAGACGATCAAGGTGAAACTGCCCGCCGTGGTGACCGCCGATCTGCGCCTGAACGAGCCGCGCTATGCTTCGCTGCCGAACATCATGAAAGCCAAGAAAAAGCCGCTCGACGAAAAGACGCCCGCCGATTACGGCGTCGACGTGAGCCCGCGGCTTGAGATCGTGAAAACCACCGAACCCGCCTCGCGTCAGGCCGGGATCATCGTTGGCTCGGTCGACGAGCTTGTGACCAAACTCAAAGATGCGGGGGCAATCTAATGGCTGTTCTTCTTCTTGCTGAAGTGACCGATGGCGCGCTGGCGCTGGATGCCACCGCGAAAGCTGTAACCGCTGCGAAATCGCTGGGCGATGTGACCGTGCTTTGCGCCGGTGCCTCGGCCGCCGCTGCCGGTGAAGCCGCTGCGAAAATCGACGGCGTTGCCAAAGTGCTGGTCGCCGAAGATGCAGCGCTGGGTCACCGTCTGGCCGAACCGACCGCCGATCTGATCGTGTCGCTGGCTGGCGATTACGACCACATCGTCGCCCCGGCCACCACGGACGCCAAAAACATCTTCCCGCGCGTTGCAGCGCTCTTGGATGTGATGGTGCTTTCGGATGTATCCGGCGTTGTCGATGCCGACACGTTTGAGCGCCCGGTCTATGCCGGTAACGCGATCCAGACGGTGAAATCGAAAGACGCGAAAAAGGTCATCACCTTCCGCACCTCGACCTTCGAGGCGGCTGGCGAAGGCGCTGGTGCCGCGGTGGAAGCCATCGGTGGCGCGTCCGCATCCGCTCTGAGCGAATGGGTTGAAGACAAGGTGGCGACTTCGGATCGTCCGGAACTCACCTCGTCTTCCATTGTCGTTTCCGGCGGTCGTGGCGTGGGCTCGGAAGAGAACTTCGCGCTGATCGAAGGACTGGCCGACAAGCTGGGCGCCGCCGTTGGCGCCTCGCGCGCGGCGGTCGATTCGGGCTTTGCCCCGAACGATCATCAGGTTGGTCAGACCGGTAAAGTGGTTGCGCCGGATCTTTACATCGCCGTCGGCATTTCCGGTGCGATCCAGCACCTTGCCGGGATGAAAGATTCGAAAATCATCGTCGCGATCAACAAAGACGAAGAAGCGCCGATCTTCCAGGTTGCCGATTTCGGCCTCGTGGCCGACCTGTTCGAAGCCCTGCCGGAACTGACCGGCAAGCTCTGAACGGATCCGATCCAATAGGAAAGGCCCGCCAATCTGGCGGGCCTTTTTCGTTGTCTGGGCCGTGGCTCAGAAGAAGGCTGTAAGCAGAGGCTCCAGGGCTTCGGCCACCTTGTCATGGGCGACAGTGCCCAGCATTCCGCGCGCCGCCGGTTCTTCCAGATCGGTATAGACCAGACCCGGGAAACCCGCCTCGATATCTTGCGGCTGCACCACCACCTCGGCAATGCCCGCGACGAAGGGTTCGACCTGCCGCAGCATGTCGCGATCAACGAACAGCGGATCAACACCATTCAGGGGCTGGTCGTCGGTCTTGTCCGGCGAATGATCCGAGAGCCAGAGCAGGATGACATCGGATTCAATGCTGGAGACCAGCGTTTTCATCCGGGCCACCCAGGCCTCTTTCAGCTCCTGTTCAACCATCAGGAACTTGTCGGGGCTGGCGTCCCGCAGCGCCGTCAGCAGGTGCCGCGTGAAGTTGAACTCGGTGAAATCCACCTCGCGATAGATCGTTTTCAGCAGGTTAGACGCCCGCAAGAACCGATCATTGCGCCGCGGATGCACCGCGTAGAACCGGTTTGACATATTCTGCGCCCCGGTGGCCTGAATCACCGTCACCTCGGCGTTCGAGCAGATGTCGACCACCGACTGGTCGCTTATGAAGACATCAATTCCGGCATTGACCATCCCGAGATTGACCACCTGCTGGCCAAGCATCTCGCCGGTCAGGACCGGAAACGGATGTTCAACGAATTTCCCGTAAGTTTCAGTGCCACCGATCATCGCCACATAGGGCTGATCGAGTTTGTGCTTCGGTCCCCGGAACAGAAGCTTGGATTTTCCATAACGGCACGGATAGTAATCAAGGGCACCTTCGCCCAGGTTTTCATAGGCCATTCCACCCACTCCTTTTTCACCCGAGTAAGAGAATCGCACCGAACCGTTGCCAAATTCCTAAATTTTCAATGTTAAACAATTCCTTAAACCTAAGCTAAGGTTAACGCGCTGCGGCGCCTCTTGCACCTGCAGCATAAACGCCACTATGGTCGCCCTGCATTGCAAGGAGCATGGGCATGAGCGTTGAAACGGTCGGGGTTATCGGTGCGGGGCAGATGGGCAATGGTATCGCCCATGTGATGGCGCTGGCGGGCTTTCAGGTTCTGCTGAACGACGTGAACCAGGGCGCGCTGGATCAGGCTCTGGGAACAATCAAAAAGAATCTCGACCGGCAGGTAACGCGCGAGAAGATCAGCGCCGCTGACCGCGATGCGGCGCTGGCGCGGATCGGCACCACGCTGACGCTCGCCGATCTGGGCCAGACCGATCTGATCATCGAAGCCGCGACCGAGCGCGAAAGCGTGAAACAGGCGATTTTCGAAGACCTGCTGCCGCATCTGAAGCCCGAGACCATCCTCACCTCCAACACCTCGTCGATCTCGATCACGCGACTTGCCTCGCGCACCGACCGGCCGGAAAAGTTCATGGGCTTCCATTTCATGAACCCGGTGCCGGTGATGCAGCTGGTCGAGTTGATCCGGGGCATTGCCACCGATCAGGCGACCTATCATTCCTGCCTTGAAGTTGTCGAAAAGCTGGGGAAAACCGCAGCGCCTGCCGAGGATTTCCCGGCCTTCATCGTGAACCGTATCCTGATGCCGATGATCAACGAGGCGGTTTATACGCTCTACGAGGGCGTGGGATCGGTGAAATCCATCGACGAATCCATGAAGCTGGGCGCCAACCACCCGATGGGGCCGCTGGAGCTGGCCGATTTCATCGGGCTAGATACCTGCCTTGCGATCATGAACGTGCTGCATGAGGGGCTGGCGGATACCAAATACCGCCCCTGCCCGCTGTTGACGAAATATGTCGAGGCGGGCTGGCTGGGTCGCAAGACCGGGCGGGGCTTCTACGATTACCGGGGCGAAGAGCCGGTGCCGACCCGCTGATCTGCACGCGGATTTTGAGACTCAGTCTTTGAGGCTCAGCGTGTGTTCGCGTAGCCAGGCGATGAAGCCGCGCGGATCGGTTTTCAGCGCTGCCATCTGCGCTTCGTCGAGCGGCGTGCCGATGATCGGCTCGTGGCGGCGATTGCAGACATAGACGACCTCGTGCAACAGCAGCGCCTGACGCAGGGTTGACGAGATCCTGTTGGCCACCTGATACCAGCGCGAGTTCTGCCCGCGAAACCGGATCGGTACCACGGTCGCGCCGGAGCGGCGGATCAGCTGGGCGGTGAAGACGTTCCACTCCGCCTCTTCCACCGGGCCGAAGGCGGTGCGCGAACTGGCGACCACGCCCGAGGGAAACACGCAGATCAGCCCGCCTGCCTTCAGCCTGTCCATCGCCTGCGCCCGCATTGCGACGCTTTTCTTCTGGGCGTCCTTGTCATGCGGAAACGGCACCGGGATGAGGAAGGACGATGCCATCTCATCAAGCCCGATCAGCACTTCACGGGTGAGGATCTGAAAATCGCTGCGCACCCGGGCGATCATCTCGGCCATGATCATGCCATCGACCAGCCCATGCGGGTGATTGGCCACCACCACCACCGGCCCGGTCGTGGGAATGTTTGCAAACTGCTCGGGGGGCGTGGTGATCTCGACCCCCATAACCTCTAGCGCAGCCTTCCAGAACCCAAGCCCCCGCGCCCCGCCGCGACGTTCAAATTCGCGCACCATGCGCAAGATCGTCACCTTGCCGCTTAGCCACTCGATTGTTCGAATAATCGTGGATTGCAGCCCATTGTCGAACGAATTGGCGTAGGTCAGGTTGCGTTTTCCATAGGCGTGCGCAGCTTCGGCGCTTTGTGGCCGGACCGACATGAGTTCAGTTTTCTTCGCCGAATCTGTCGGCCACCAGCGTATCGAGCGCGTCCAGCAGGGCCGGTGCATCCTCCCCCGTGGTTTCGACCTCGATCTCGCTGCCATAGGCAGCACCAAGCATCAGCAGGCCCATGATCGAATCGCCATCGGCTTCCATTCCATCAATGAACACGCGCGCATGGCCGTCATGGGCCTCAACCACCTCGACAAACCGGGCGGAGGCACGGGCATGAAGGCCCTTGCTGTTCACAATTTTCATCCGGCGGCTCAGCCTGTCGGCCATATAGTTCACTCCCGGCTCGGTTTTCCGTCGATGCAATCAATATATTTCCGGCCAGCGGCCAAAGCTGCATGGGTGGCGTCGTCAACGCTGGCCTGGCGACACTTCGCCAGCTTTACCAGCATGGGCAGATTGGCTCCGTAAAGAATTTTGCGCTTGTCGTCACGGCAGGCGGTCAGCGACAGGTTTGACGGAGACGAGCCAAACATGTCGACCACGACGATCACCCCGTCGCCGCTATCCACCTCATCGGCGGCTTTGGCGATTTCCTCGGATTTCTTCGCGCGGTCGTAATCGGCGGCAATAGCAATGGCCCGGGCCTGCTTGAGCGGCCCGACCACATGTTCAACTGCGGCAAGATATTCCGCAGCCAACCCGCCATGTGCGACGATCACGATCCCGATCACGCGACCGATCCCCTTTTCAACCCAGCCTCGGCACCGGACCCGGTGCCCTCGATTTCCCGGTGTCTAGTTGACACCCGCCAGCACGTATCCGCAAGATGCTTGGCGACAGTTTCAGCCAGAGCCACCGAGCGATGACGCCCGCCGGTGCAGCCGAATCCGATTGCCAGATGCGCTTTACCCTCTTTGGCATAGGCTGGCAGCAAAAACGAGATCAGCCCGGTGATGCGGTCAAGAAACTCCGGATAGAGCGGATCCGCTGCAACATAGGCGGCCACGGCCGGATCGCGGCCGGTGAGCGCGCGCAGATCTTCCTGCCAATGCGGATTGCGCAGGAAGCGCACGTCGAAGACCAGATCAAGGCCCCACGGCACGCCACGCTTGTAGCTGAAACTCTGCACCGAAATCGACAGGGCTTCGCCCTCGTCCAGCTCGAGCCAGCGATGCAGCTCGGCTTTCAGGTCGTGCACATTGAGGTCTGAGGTATCAATCAACATGTCGGCGCGCGCCCGGAGCGGCGCCAGCAATTCGATCTCGCGTTCGATCCCGCGCTCCGGGCTGTCGTTCTGGGCCAGCGGATGGCGGCGGCGGGTTTCGGAATAACGTTGCGTCAGGACTTCGGTGCGACAGTCGAGATAGAGCAGCTGCGCCTCCAGCCCCGGATCGGCGGTGAGCATATCGAGCACGCCGTTCAGCGCGTCGACCGAAAAGTCACGGGTGCGCACGTCGATGCCCAGCGCCAACGGATGGTCGAGCGGGGGACCGTCGATCAGGCGCGGAACCAGCCCCAGGGGCAGGTTGTCGATGACTTCGTAGCCGATATCCTCAAGCACCCGGATGGCGGTGCTGCGCCCGGCGCCAGAGGCCCCGGATACCAGTACAATCCGCTGTCGCGCCCCTTCGGGTTTCCCCGTCTTTGTTCCGCTCTTAGTCATCCTGCCAGCGTCCGCCTTGTGCAAGGGCGAGTATGGCACTGGGAAAAGCCGGGCCGTCAACCCTTCGGATGCGTGTCACCGGTTGGTCAAGCACGATTTCTTCTACCGGATCGGGCAAACGGGCCTGTTCTGCTGCGCCCATATCCACGATCAGCCGCAGCGGCGCGCCGACGCAGTGGGGCACCTGCAAAAGCCCGATGCCCCGCGCCTCGATCACACCGGCAAGGCGCTGGGGCGCCAGCACCCACGGCCAGCCATCCCGCAGCGCCAGCAGTGACCGGTCATCGGCAATCAGCCTCGCCCCAAGCGCGATCAGTTGCAGGGCCAGCCCGGATTTACCGCTGCCAGAGGGGCCTTCGATCAGAATGGCGGAGCCGTCTATTTCAACAGAGGTGGCGTGGCGTGTTTCGCCCGCAAAGCCATCTGCGGGCGGGGCCGCACTCACACCGGCAGGCCCACAACAAAGCGGGCACCGAGTGGTTCAGAGGTGATGTCGGCATCGGTCGGGCGGATATTCTCGGCCCAGATCACGCCGCCATGGGCCTCGACGATCTGCTTGGAAATCGCCAGACCAAGGCCGGAATTGTTGCCGAACTGGTTTTCGGGCCGCTGGCTGTAGAAGCGATTGAAGATCTTGGTCAGCGCCTCTTCGGGAATGCCCGGGCCGGTATCCTCAACCACCACCAGCACCCGGTTGTCGCGCTGACGCGCCCAGACCCGAATGGCATCACCTTCGTCGCAGAAGCTGATCGCGTTGGTGATCAGGTTCACGAAAACCTGCGCCAAACGCGCCTCAAGCCCGTTCACCACCATCGCGCCAGTGGGCAGATCGGTGATGAAATCCACGCCTTTCTGCTGCGCCTCGTTGCCGAGATATTCGGTGATGTTGCGCATCATTTTCAGCAGATCGAAGCTTTGTTCGTCTTCCTTCACCAGCTCGCTATCGAGCCGAGAAGCGTTGGAAATGTCGCTGACCAGCCGGTCGAGCCGACGCACATCGTGCTCGATCACATCCAGCAGTTTTTCGCGCTGTTCGTCCTGCTTCACGAAACGCAGTGAACCGATGGCCGAGCGCAGAGAGGCAAGCGGGTTCTTGATTTCATGTGCGACATCGGCGGCGAATTGTTCGTTGGCGTCGATCCGGTCATAAAGCGCGCTGACCATGCCGCGCAGCGCTTTCGACAACCGCCCGATCTCGTCGGGCCGCCCCGTCAGGTCGGGAATGCGTACCCGACCGGGATTGACCTTGCGGGAGTTCTTGTCGCGCCCGATCTCGGCAGCGGCGGCAAGATCGGACAGCGGGTTGGCGATGGTCGAAGCCAGAACCGTGCTGAGCCCGATCGAAACCAGAATGGCGATCAGGAACATTTGCAGGATCTGCTCGCGTTCGGTGCGGACCAACGAACTGAGCTGATCATTGGCGCTCGACAGGGCCACCACACCAACCACCTGATTATCAATCAGAATCGGCGTGGTGATGACGAAGGCCGCTTCGCCCAGGGTGGCACTGCCGGTGAACACCCGCGTCGTACCCGCAAGCGAGTCGCCGATCAGATCTTGGGCTTCGGTGATCACATCTTTCAGTGGCTGACCGTTGTTGCGATCCGGGGCGATCAGCCCTGCCACCACATCCCAGGCATGGCTGAGCCCGTCGGTGATGAGGGTGGACCGCTGGTCGGTATCCAGCCCCAGAACCGGCGGATGCGCCGTGCTGGGGGTGTCGAGGGAAGAGCCAAGCAGCGTTCCGTCCGTTCCGAAAATCAGAACATCGGCACCGCTGTGCAGGTGGGTTTCGCCCAGCACCGTCTGCACCAGATCCTGCGGGAGCCCCGCTTCGGCGCCGGTTTCGGCCCCCACCTGATACACCTCGAACAGATCGGCCACCAGCTCGGCCGCCAGCACCATGCTCTGTTCACGCTGATAGAGCAGGCTGGCGCGGAAGGGGTTCAGATACAGAACCCCGGCAACCAGAACGATCAGGCCCAGCAGGTTGAAGATGATGATCTTGCGGGCCAGAGGCGAATGCTTGAGCGAGAAGCGACGCCGACGCCGACGCCCTTCACGCAATTCCGCATCAACCGAGCTTTGCGGGCCGACCCAATCGTCGCCCAACACCACTTCGGTATTGTCTGCCATGCCTTTTGTATCGCGCACCAATGCGTCCCTATCTGCGCGCTATCGCCCGCCCCGTCTGGCTGCGCCTATTCCTCGTTATACCTATAGCCGATGCCGTACAGCGTCTCAATCGCCGAGAATTCGTCATCGACCATCCGCATCTTCTTGCGCAGACGCTTGATATGGCTGTCGATGGTCCGATCGTCGACATAGACCTGATCGTCATAGGCCACATCCATCAGCTGGTCGCGGCTTTTCACGAAACCCGGGCGTTGCGCCAGAGCCTGCAACAGCAGGAATTCGGTCACGGTAAGCGATACGTCGCGACCCTTCCAGGTAACGGCATGACGCAGCGGGTCCATGGTCAGGTTTCCGCGTTCCATCACCTTGTTGTCTTCGGTTTCCGGGATGTGAACGCCCTCGATCGCATCCTGCCGACGCAGAAGCGCGCGAATCCGTTCCACCAGAAGCCGCTGCGAGAAGGGTTTTTTCACATAGTCGTCCGCGCCCATGCGCAGGCCCAGCACCTCGTCGATCTCATCGTCTTTCGAGGTGAGAAAGATCACCGGCATGTTGGTTTTCAGGCGCACCCGCTGCAGCAGGTCCATGCCATCCATCCGCGGCATCTTGATATCAAACACTGCCATATCCGGCAGGCTTTTATTGAAGGCGTCCAGCGCCGCTTGGCCATCGTTGTAGGTTTCAACCTCGAACCCTTCAGCCTCTAGGGTCATCGAGACCGACGTCAGGATATTCCTGTCATCATCAACCAAAGCAATCCTCGACATGTGAGGTATCCTCTACTGCTCGTTCTTATGCCTGTTTTCCGGCTATTGAATCCGCTTTTGCTCGCGGAATCAATATCCAAGGGCGAATCAGTACTCCAATTGAGTCTATTCCGCACCACAATCTCTCAACATTCGCCTAATTGTTTCCTCTTTTTCTGCAAAACGCTTGATTCAGCTCAAGGCTGATGGCGCAAACATATGAGAGGTAGCGCTAACTCGTTACGCACGCGGGTTCCTTTGCAATTTCCGCGTGCTATAGCGAGGCCACGCTGCAATGGCAGCGAGCGCGAGCTTGGCCCCTCGCGCGTCCCTGAAGTAATCGAAACGCCCCGGCATTGGCCGGCGATTAGGAGAGTCAAATGGGCAGCATTGGACGCGTCAATCAAGGCAAACGCCTGTCAAAACAAGGCATTAAGGGCCTGAAGAACGTCTATTACAACCTCACCGAGGCTCAGCTGTATGAGCAGGCCATTCTGCGTGGGGAAGGGAATGTGGGCAAAGGCGGCTCGATGCTCGTATCGACCGGCACCCATACCGGCCGTTCGCCCAATGACAAATACGTCGTGCGCACCCCGAGCGTGGAAGACAGCATCTGGTGGGAAAACAACCAGCCGATGGATCCGGCAGCCTTTGACCAGCTCTATACCGACATGGTCGCGCATATGCAGGGCAAAGAGTATTTCGTCGAAGATCTGTATGGCGGCGCCGACCCTGAGCACCGGCTCGATGTGCGGCTCGTGGCCGAACTCGCCTGGCACGGGCTGTTCATGCGCCACATGCTGCGCCGCCCCGAGCGCGAAGAACTCGACAGCTTCGTGCCGGAATTCACCATCATCAACTGCCCGAGCTTCAAAGCCGACCCGGAAGTGCATGGCTGCCGCAGCGGCACCGTGATCGCGCTGAACTTCGACAAGAAGATGATCCTGATCGGCGGCACCGAATATGCCGGCGAGAACAAGAAATCGGTCTTCACCCTGCTGAACTACATCCTGCCCGGCAAAGGCGTGATGGCGATGCATTGCTCGGCCAACCACGCACCCGGCAACCCGGTTGATACCGCGATCTTCTTCGGTCTGTCCGGCACCGGCAAAACCACCCTTTCGGCCGATCCGAAACGGGTGCTGATCGGCGATGACGAACATGGCTGGTCGGAAAAAGGCACCTTCAACTTCGAAGGCGGCTGCTACGCCAAGACCATCAGCCTGTCGAAAGAAGCCGAACCGGAAATCTATGCGACCACCTCGATGTTCTCGACCATCGTCGAAAACATGGTGTGGGACAAAGACAACATGGATCTCGATTTCGAAGATGACAGCCTGACCCCGAACATGCGCTGTGCCTATCCGCTGCATTACATCTCGAATGCGTCGGACACCTCGCTTGGGGGTCATCCGAAAAACATCATCATGCTGACCGCCGATGCGTTTGGGGTTCTGCCTCCGATCGCCCGTCTGACCCCGGCGCAGGCGATGTATCACTTCCTGTCGGGCTTCACCGCCAAGGTGGCTGGCACCGAGCGTGGTGTGACCGAGCCGGAGCCCAGCTTCTCGACCTGTTTCGGTGCGCCCTTCATGCCGCGCCGCCCCGAGGCTTATGGCAAGCTTCTGCAGGAAAAAATCGCCAACCACGGCGCCACCTGCTGGCTGGTGAACACCGGCTGGACCGGCGGCCCCTATGGCGAAGGCAACCGGATGCCGATCAAGGAAACCCGGCGCCTGCTGACTGCTGCCCTCGACGGCTCGCTGCATGATGTGGAATTCCGCACCGACGAGAACTTCGGCTTCGAAGTGCCGAAACATGTCACCGACGTGCCGGAAGTGCTGCTGGATCCGCGCCGCACCTGGAACGACCACAAAGCCTACGACAAACAGGCCGAAAAACTGGTCGCCATGTTTGCCGAAAACTTCCTGCAATACCTGCCCTATGTCGACAAAGACGTGAAGGCGATTGCGCTCTGAGCCAAATGGCCAGTGGAAATACGAAAGCCCCGGCACATTGCCGGGGCTTTTTTTATACGAAGAGAGCGCGGCGGATCAGGTTCAGCCCGGCCAGGAACAGAACCACCAGCATCGCCCGGCGAAAGGTGCTTTGCGGCATCCGGTCGTGCAAAAGCACGCCCAGCCCCATCCCCGCCAGCGCCGGAATCAGGGCCGCAGCAGACAGCGGCAGCGTGGTCTCGTTCAGCACGCCAGAGCGCAGATGCGCCGCCAGCAGTGCCAGGCCACCCACACCAAAGGCCACGCCCTGCACCCGCACGGCTTCGGTTTTCTCAGTATCTGTAGCGATCAGATAGGCGATCAGCGGCGGCCCCCAGACCCCGGACATGCCGCCGATAAAGCCGGACACCCCGCCAATCACCAGCTCATCGCGCAGCTTGGTTTCATCATTCAGATGCAGACGCAGCCCGACAAGCTGGGTGATCGCAAACAGCACAATCGGCACCCCGATCAGCATGAGCAGCACCCATTGCGGTACAATATTCACCAGCTGTGCGGAAGAGACCAGAAAGACCAGCATCATCACCAGATAGATGCGCATCTTGATCACCACATGGAGAGCCGCACGCCAACCCTGCCGGAAAGCCTGAAACTGGTTGGTGACAACCGTGGGCAGGATCAGCACCGCCAGCGCCGTTTCGGCGGGCATGATCGAGCTGAGCCCGGAGATCAGGATCATCGGCATGGCAAAGCCCACCGCGCCTTTCACGAAACCCGCAAAAAACACGATGATCACCGACGCCAGGATCAGGTCCGGCGGCATCCCCGCCAGAAGATCGCTCATCTTATATCCCTCTCGTTGTGCCGGGGTTCTATCGCCTCCTGTCGGCGAGGGCACGCCCATTTTCGCGCGCCACTTTTGTGCGCGTGAAAACCTTCCTGCGTATTTTTATTGCGCTGCACCTGCACAATAGCTATCACGGGGGCGATTAATCCGGGGGAGAACTCATGCCGAAGGACGCCGCCATGCACAGCCCGCTTCTTGACGACCTGCTTTCGCTGACCAAAGGCGCCATTGGCCCGGTGGAGGAGGTGCTGGACAGCGCCAAGGCCCAGTTGCGCAGCCGGCTGGAGGAAAACGGGCGAATTTCTGCGGCGCAGCTAGAGCTGCATCAGGCCGCGACCCATGCGCTGGCGTGGTTCTCCACCTATCTGGAGGCGCTGCGCCAGATGCAGGCCTGGGCCGAACGGCTGGTCGAAGCCGGGCGCTATGGCGAAATCGAAGCGCTGATCCTGCAAATCGCGTTCGGCGAATACCTGGCGCAGATCCATGGCGGCATTCCGATGAGCCAGACCGAGATCGCCCGGCTGCCAGATATGTTTCTGGAACCGGAAGAGCTGGCCATTCTGGTGCAGCGCGAGGTGCAGATCCTGCTGGCTGAGGGCAATACCCCGGCGGCGCGGCTACGGCTGGTGGAGCTGATGCGCGGTCATGAAGGCTATGCCACTTTCGGCCAGACCGGGCTGGATGACGAGCTGGAGATGATCCGCGAGCAATTCCGCCGCTATGCCGACGACAAGATTGTGCCCCATGCCCATGACTGGCACCTGAAGGACGAGCTGATCCCGATGGCGGTGATCGAGGAGCTGGCCGAGATGGGGGTGTTCGGGCTGACCATCCCGGAAGAGTTCGGCGGGCTGGGCCTTTCCAAGGCTTCGATGGTGGTGGTCTCGGAAGAGCTGAGCCGGGGCTATATCGGCGTGGGCAGCCTTGGCACCCGCTCCGAGATTGCCGCAGAGCTAATCCTTGCCGGGGGCACTGAGGCGCAGAAGGCGCAATGGCTGCCGAAAATCGCCAGCGCCGAGGTTCTGCCGACGGCAGTATTTACCGAACCCAATACCGGATCGGACCTTGGCAGCTTGCGCACCCGCGCCGCGCGCGACGGCGACGATTACCTGATCACCGGCAACAAGACCTGGATCACCCATGCAGCGCGGGCTTCGGTGATGACCCTGCTGGCCCGCACCGATCCGGCGACGAAAGACCACAAAGGGCTTTCGATGTTCATCGCCGAGAAAGACCCGATGACCGAGGTCGAGGATTTCCCCAGCCCCGGCATGTCGGGTGGCGAGATCGGGGTGCTGGGCTATCGCGGCATGAAGGAATACGAGCTGGGTTTTGATGGCTTCAAAGTCCCGGCCGAAAACCTGCTGGGCGGGGTCGAGAATCAGGGCTTCAAGCAGCTGATGAAAACCTTCGAGGCCGCGCGCATCCAGACCGCCGCCCGCGCCATTGGCGTGGCGCAGAACGCGCTGGAAGTGGGGCTGCGCTATGCCGAAGACCGCCAGCAATTCGGCAAACCGCTGATCGAGTTTCCGCGCGTCGGCAACAAGCTGGCGATGATGGCGGTCGAGATCATGGTGGCGCGCCAGCTGACCTATTTCGCCGCCTGGGAAAAGGATCACGATCAGCGCTGCGACCTTGAGGCAGGCATGGCCAAGCTGCTGGGCGCGCGGGTGGCCTGGTCGGCGGCTGACAATGCCCTGCAGATCCACGGCGGCAACGGTTTTGCGCTGGAATACCAGATCAGCCGCATCCTCTGCGATGCTCGCATTCTCAACATTTTCGAGGGTGCGGCCGAGATCCAGGCGCAGGTGATTGCGCGGCGCTTGCTGGAATGATCTGAAACGGTTCCTTGTCGGCGCAGCTCATGTTATGATGGGTGAAAGTCAAACCGGAGCCTTGATGCTTGTTGTCTGAACCATGGGGGTGGCGGATGCACCCCGATCCTTTGTGCCGCACAGGCGCCTTACCGTGGTTCTCACGAGGTTGAGACTTTGACTCATTCCCTACACACTCTTGGCTGGTCTGCCGACTTTCTGCGCCAGCTTGATCCTGACGAAATCGGCGTGCTGCCCCCGGCCCGGGTGGTTGCGGTGCATCGCGACCGGGTAGATGTGCTGGCCGAGGCTGGCCCCTCCACGCTGGTGCTGCCCATGGGCCTGACCACCGGCGAGGTGGCAGTGGGCGACTGGGTGTTGATCGCTGCCGATACGCTGCATGTCGAGCGGGTGCTGGAACGCAAAAGCGTGTTGCGCCGCCGCGCCGCCGGACCAGAAGCGCGCAGCCAGCTCATTGCCGCCAATGTCGATACGCTGTTCATCACCACCTCGATGAATGCCGATTTCAACCCGGCGCGCCTCGAACGCTATCTGGCGCTGGCCTATGATGGTGACGTGTCGCCGGTTTTCATGCTGACCAAGGCTGATCTCTGCGACGATCCCGCGCCCTATCTCGATGCGCTGCGGGCCATTGCCCCCACGGTACCCGTGCTGGTCGTCAATGCCCACGATCCGAGCACCGCCGAGGCGCTGGCCGATTGGTGCGGACCGGGGCAGACCGTGGCGCTGCTGGGATCGTCCGGGGTGGGCAAGTCGACGCTGGTCGGTACCCTCACCGGCAAAGCGCTGGTCACGCAGGGCATCCGCGAGGATGACGCCAAGGGCCGCCACACCACCACCGCGCGCGAATTTCACGCCATTGCCGGGGGCGGTTGGCTGATCGACACGCCCGGGATGCGCGAGCTGCAGCTTGCCGGGATGGAAGCGGGCATCGACGCGGTGTTTGACGATATTGCCGAGCTGGCCATGGGCTGCCGGTTTTCCGATTGCGCCCATGACACCGAGCCGGGCTGCGCGGTGCAGGCGGCCATTGCGGCAGGCGAGATCGACCCCGAGCGGCTGGCGCGCTGGCAAAAGCTCAAGCGCGAAGACGCCTTCAACAATCGCACCATAGCTGGCGCCCACGCCCATGCCCGCGCGTTCGGCAAACGGGTGAAACAGGCGAAGAAGATCAAAGGCCGCTGAGCTTGCCGCACGGCTAGAGCAGTGCCAGCACTCCCAATCCAAGCGCCACGATCAGCGGCCCATAGAGGCGCTCGTTCAGGCGGCGGAATTCCGGCTCTGCCATGGCTGCTCCGAACGGCGGCATCCAAGACATTGCGCCACGCAGAAGCAGGATGGCCGCCATGCTCCAACCGCCAAGCCGCAACGCCCATGTAGGGCCGGGAAAGCTGAGCCAGCCTGCCAACGCAGCCGTCCAGAACATGCCAAGAAACAGCAGGCCGGCCACCGCAAAAGCCAAACCGGATTTGGGCATCCGCTTGATCCCTTTGGTGCCGACCACAAGCCGCGCCAGCGCGGCCTCATCGCGGATCGGCCACCAGATCTTCAGCCCCCAGAGGATGTGAATGGCCGCTGCGGTGGCCAAAACGGCAATCATACCCGTTGCGATCATGGTCATGACTGCCGCCTCACACCCCAGAAAGTCAGCGCCGGGATCAGCAGAAAAACCACCCATTGCGGCATGGTGGCAAGTGAGCCGAGCTGCCCCAGCCCGAAGCCGATGAAGAGCGCGGCGAAGGCAACCTGGACCCCTGAAAGCGCCACGGTGAGCGCCAGATTGCGGTGCGTGGTCAGCCACCAGAGACCCGCCGCGATACCCGCAAGCGTCACGCTGATCCCGTGCCAGACCACCCTAAGCACCACCTGCAATTCCTGTGGCAGCGCGCTCGCCCGCACCAGCTCGATGACCGATGGCGAGGCCAGAAAGACATGTACGCCGACAGTCAGCGTGGCGAGGATTGCCGCAATGGCGATGGGTTTATTCATGACCAACTCCGAATCAATACGCTTGCGTATGGTATTTGGCGGCGCTAATGTTTTCAATACGTATCCGTATGGAACAGAGACATGCCGCAGAAATCCCCCCGCCTCTCACCCGCAGACTGGATCATCGCCGGATTCCGTGCGCTCTCGGCCGAGGGGCCGGACGCGCTGAAAGCTGAGCGGCTGGCGCGCGATCTGGGCACGACGAAAGGCAGCTTTTACTGGCATTTCAAAGATGTTCCCGCGTTCAAGGCGCAGATGCTCTCGTATTGGTTTGATGAGGCCTTTACGGCGGTCACCCGAGTGGTCGAAACCGAAGGCCCCGCGGCAGAACGGCTCTACCGGCTGGCCGAGATCGCAGCGACGGAAGACACGCTGCATGGCGGCGCGCAGATGGAACCGGCAATCCGCGCCTGGGCACGCTCGGATCCTGCGGTTGCCGAAGCCGTGCGCAAGATCGACAGTCAGCGCCTGCATTACACCGCAGCTTTGCTGACCGAGCTGGGGCTTTCCAATCCCGATTTCGCCCGCATTCTTTATGGCGCCTATATCGGCATGGGCATCCTCAGCGCTGGAGACAGGGAGGAAAACCGCAGCGCGATGTCATCCCTGGTTGCGGCGCTGTTGGCGCTTCAGGAAGCCTGACGCGATAACCGGTCGACCAGCCGGGCGCGGGCTTCCGGCAAAGGCTTATCGCCCAGAGAATGCGCCAGCCTATGGGTGAGGAAATGCCCGGTGGTGCGCAGCGCGTCGGCAAGACCGGCCAGATCCCGGGTGACCACGCCCAGCAGCTCCGGCGGCAGCGGCAACAGCCTGTCGACCCATTCCCCTGCCCCCTCGGCACTGACCGCGCGGCCTGATTTCGGCGAAACATAATCCAGATGCTGGTTTTGCCCGGTCACCGCGCAGGCGGAAAAATCCAGGCCGAAGCCCAGCTCTTCCAGCAGCGCCAGTTCCCATTGCAGATAGGCCACCGGCCAGGCGTCGTTCTGGCCGAGCAGATCGAACATCTCGACGCTTTTCTCGTAAAGCCGGGGATGGGCCTCGCGCTCGGGCAGGGCAAAGCCCAGAAGCGCGGTCATCGCATTCAGCCCGGCCAGCGCATTGCGATCACTCATCACCGCAGCGGCGCGGCTTTTCACCGGCTCGACGCTGAAGGTGCCCAGATGCTCTTCCAACCGGGCGCGCCAGGCGAGGTCAAGCTGCGCCCCCGGTTGCAGCACCGGCGCGATCTTGCGCGACACGCCACCGCGCACCACGCCAGCATGGCGCCCATGCGTGGCGGTAAACACCTCGATGATCACCGAGGTTTCGCCATGCTTGCGCACGCTCAACAAAATGCCCTGATCGCGCCAATCCATATCTGCCTCCGCCGACAGGAGCACAAAAAATCCCGCCGAAGGCAAGTGGGGATCGCCTTCGACGGGAAAGGGCAGGCAAGTTGCGGTTGGGGGCCTGCCCGTTTGCGCCGAAGCGCAACTGGATATGTATCAGAGAGACTGAAGCGATCTGGATGCAGGGCGCACCATCCCGCGAAGCTGCGCCGCGTGGTGGCCTGTCACCTGCGCCGCACTTCCCCCCAAAGCGGCGGGGTTCAGATCTCCTGCGCCGAGAGTGAACATGCCCAAGGCGAATAGCCATAGGGCGGAGGTTATAATGCCATTGAAAGCATTGGATTTAAGCCGGTGCTTATGGCTTCCGCTGCAGCAGAGCTGTTGCGCGGTGCGGCGCTTTCGGACAGAGTGATGTTTATGCAACTGACACCCACCGCACGGCTTGGTGCCGCCTTCGTTGCCCTTATTGCCTGGACTGCCCTAGTTGGGCAGCTCTCGATTTCTGCCGCTGATAACGGAGGAATCGCTCCGGCGATCTGGATACTTCTGCGCTACTTCACCATTCTCACAAACCTGATGGTGGCCCTCGTCTACACAAGGGTAGCGCTGCGCAACCAAGTGCTGGGTGATGGCTGGATGGCGGCGCTGACCTTATGGATTCTGATCGTCGGCGTGGTCTATCACCTGCTCTTGGCGGGGCTGGCCGATCTGCACGGATTTGCGTGGTGGGTTGATCAGGGGCTGCACAGTGCGGTGCCCGCGCTGGTGGCTCTGGTCTGGATCGGTTTTCTGCCCAAACACAGCCTCAACTGGCGCCATGCCGCGCTCTGGCTGGTCTGGCCGCTGGCCTATGTCGCCTATGCGCTGATCCGGGGCGGGCTCGACGGGACATATCCCTATTTCTTCGTCGATGCCGGGCAGTTCGGCTATACCCGCGTGGCGCTGAATTCGATCGGGCTGTGCCTGGCTTTCTACGCCGGAGGGCTGGGGATCGTCGGCACTGGCAAGCTTTTATCGGGCAAGGCTATTCGCTGAGGCCCGGCTGTTCGAGCAGGTGACGCCCGCGCGCATCTTCCACCTCAATCACCCATAGATCAGGATCAAAGCTGCGCTGGCGGGCAATCGCTGCGTCTACCTCGGCTTCCGCGCCTTCAGCCAGCAGCTCCCATTGGCGCGCACCGCTCATAAGATCAGGAACCCGGTGAAAGGCCTGCGCCTGACCGTTGAGCGTGGCGAGCTTGACCAGCACCGCGCCCGCCGTTTCGTCGCCGCGCGCCAGAACGTAAACCGGAATGCCTTCGGCCTGTAGCCGCGCCAGATAGGCGCCGACCCAGATGCCGGAGGCAAGGCGACTCATGAATTTCCGTCTTTGAAATCAAGCCCCATTTCGGAATAGCGCTCGGATTCTTCCAGCCAGTTCGGGCGCACTTTGACCTGCAGGAACAGGTGCACCTTGCGGCCAAGGAATTCTTCCAGCTCGGCCCGTGCTGACTGCCCCACGGCCTTGATGGTTTCACCCTTCTTGCCCAGCACGATGCCCTTATGGCCGTCGCGCACCACGTAAACCAGCTGGTCGATCCGCACCGAGCCATCGCCGCGCTCTTCCCAGTTCTCGGTTTCGACGGTGAGCTGATAAGGCAGTTCCTGATGCAGCCGCAGCGTGAGCTTTTCGCGGGTCATCTCGGCGGCGATCATGCGCAGGGGCAGATCGGCGATCTGATCTTCGGGGTAGAGCCAGGGCCCTTCGGGCATCCGCTCGGCCAGCCATTGGCGCAGGTGATCGACACCATGCCCCTTTTCGGCCGAGATCATGAAGGTCTCGGCGAAGGGGTAATATTCGTTCATCTCTTTGGCCAGCGACAGCAGGGTTTCCGATTGCACCCGGTCGATCTTGTTGATCGCCAGCGCCACGGTGCGGCCCTTGCCGATTTCCGAAAGGCCTTCAAGGATGCGCTTCACCCCTTCGGTGATGCCGCGATGGGCTTCGATCAGCAGCACAACCACATCGGCATCGGCAGCCCCGCCCCAGGCGGCGGCGACCATGGCGCGGTCAAGCCGGCGCTTGGGCTGAAACAGCCCGGGCGTGTCGACGAACACGATCTGCGCCTCGCCTTCCAACGCCACGCCGCGAATGCGCGCGCGGGTGGTCTGCACCTTATGGGTGACGATCGAGACCTTCGCCCCCACCATGCGATTGGTCAGGGTCGATTTGCCCGCATTGGGCTCGCCGATCAGGGCAACAAATCCGGCGCGTGTGGTCATCATAAGCCTATCTGGTTGGGCGGGAATGGCCTGAAATAGCGGAAGCCCCCGCCAGACACAAGTTCAGTGCGCTCAGGCCGGGGTATGCTGCGCAGTAGCCAGAGCCGTGAGCACCGCAGCTTCCAGCATTTCGGGCTTGGCGCTGGCATCGAGGTGCAGGATCGGCAGATCAAGCTCGGCCAGCCAGACTTCGTGCCGCATCCGGCTGCGGCCGAAAAACCCCGGCGCATCATATTGCGCGGCCCAGTTGAGAAAGTCGGCATGGATCGCCGCCATATCGCCGCCGGGATCAATTCGGGCGCCAAAGCGCTCACGCTCGCGCCGGGTCAGCCGGGCCAATCGCTCGCGGGCATCGAGGGTGAGAAAGATCACAAGATCGGCCTGCTCGATCAGGGGCGTGCCCCAGCTTTCCAGCGCGCCCGAGATCACCCAACCGCCCGACCCCATCGCCGCCTGCATCAGCGCACGGCGCTCGGCCACGCTGCGTTTGCTGGTGAAGGGCGGATTGGTCGGGTGCCAGTAGAACTCATCGGTATCGAGCCACGGCACCCCAAGCCGCGCCGCCAGCCGGGCACCGAGCGAGCTGACCCCGGTGCCGGAAGCGCCGGTGATGTGAAGTTTCGGATGATCTGGCACGCCTGCCATTTTCGCCCCGTTACTGGCTGTCCTGAGCCAAACGATGGCGCAAGCGGGGGCGGATTGGCAAGCGCCGCATCGTCGCGCCGGGGTCAGCGCAGGATGGGCGGACCGCCTTTGACCTGCCCACGTTGGGTGACGCTGTAGCGCAACCCCTGCCCGATGCGTTCGGCCAAAGCCACCATCTTGGCAGCCTTTTCCGGCTCCAGCTCGGCTTCGGCCACGATCCGAAACAGCCCCAGCCATGGCTCGAACATCCCGGGGCGCACATCGGTGTTTTCCACATGCACCTTGGTCGGGTTGCCGTCATAGCTGCGGTCGATCCCTACCGCATTGCGCCAAAAGGCGGCAATCTTAGCCTCATGCGCGCGCCATTCCGGCCCGTCTTCAGCGGCGATGGCGCGGGCAAAGACCGGGCCCAAGCCGGGATGGGTTCGGATACGGACATAGAAGGCGGCCACCAGCCGATCAATTTCTTCGGCGGTGATGTCGAATTTCGGCACCGGGGTGCTCATCACCCCTCCAGACGGGTCAGAAGCGCCTTGGCTGCGGCCTGTTCGGCGGCGCGTTTGGAGGGGGCAGTGGCACTGGCTTCTTCGCCGTTTTCCAGCTGCGCCGCGATGGTGAAGACCGGCGCATGATCCGGGCCAGTGCGGCCGGTTTCGACATATTTCGGCGGTTGCAGCCCGCGCGCCTGTGCCCATTCCTGCAGGCTGGTCTTGGCGTCGCGCGCATCGTCTTCCACCGTTTCGATCCGCTTGCCCCAGAGCCGCAGGATCATCTCGCGCGCCGCTTCAAAACCGCCATCCAGATAGACGGCGGCAATCACCGCCTCCATCGCGTCGCCCAGCAGCGCCTGTTTGCGCCGCCCGCCTGACATCATTTCCGACCGGCCAAGCTTCAGCACCGCGCCCAGATCGACCTCGCGGGCGACATCGGCGCAGGTTTCCTTGCGCACGAGCGTGTTGAAACGGGGGGCAAGCTGGCCTTCGCTCGCGCCCCGGTCGGCGGAGAGCAGCGCCTCGGCCATGACGAGGCCCAGCACCCGGTCGCCGAGGAATTCCAGCCGCTGGTTGTCGGGCCGCTGCGGCGTGGAGATGGAGGCGTGCGTCACCGCGCGCAGCAGAAGCTCCGGGCGGCGGAAGTCG
>JBNKIC010000005.1:0-8892 GCA_050290705.1 Paracoccaceae bacterium | reverse complement strand
GCCCAGGGCACGATCATCATCTTCATCGACGAGCTCCACACCCTCGTCGGCGCCGGCAAGGCCGAGGGCTCGATGGACGCGGCCAACATGCTCAAGCCCGCCCTCGCCCGCGGCGAGCTGCGCTGCATCGGCGCCACCACGCTCGATGAATACCGCAAATATGTCGAAAAGGACGCGGCCCTAGCCCGGCGCTTCCAGCCGGTATTGGTCGATGAGCCGACGGTTGAAGATACGATCTCCATCCTGCGCGGCATCAAGGAGAAGTATGAGCTTCACCACGGTGTCCGGATTGCCGACGCAGCGCTTGTGGCAGCGGCAACCCTGTCGCAGCGCTACATCACCGACCGCTTCCTGCCCGACAAGGCCATCGACCTTGTCGACGAGGCTGCGAGCCGGTTGCGCATGGAGGTCGACAGCAAGCCCGAAGAGCTCGATCAGCTCGACCGGCAGATCCTGCAAATGCAGATCGAGGCCGAAGCGCTGAAGAAGGAAGACGACAAAGCCTCGATTGACCGGCTTGAGAAGCTGGAAGGCGAGCTCAGCGAGTTGCAGGAGAAATCCGCCAGTATGACGGCCAAATGGCAGGCCGAGCGGGATAAGCTGGAAGGCGCGCGCGACATCAAGGAACAGCTTGACCGGGCGCGCGCCGATCTGGATGCGGCCAAGCGCGAGGGCAATCTGGCCCGTGCGGGCGAGCTTTCCTATGGCATCATCCCCGAGCTGGAGCGCAAGCTCAGCGAGGCCGAAGCGCGCGACGACGATATGCTGGTGGAAGAGGCCGTGCGCCCCGAACAAATCGCCGCCGTGGTCGAACGCTGGACCGGGATCCCGACCTCGAAAATGTTGGAAGGCGAGCGCGACAAGCTGCTCCGGATGGAAGACGGCTTGCACAAGCGGGTGATCGGTCAGGATCAGGCGGTGCGGGCGGTGGCCAATGCCGTGCGCCGTGCGCGGGCCGGGCTGAACGACGAAAACCGCCCGCTTGGTTCGTTCCTGTTCCTCGGGCCGACCGGCGTGGGCAAAACCGAGCTGACCAAGGCGGTGGCCGAGTTCCTGTTTGACGACGACAGCGCCATGGTGCGCATCGACATGTCGGAATTCATGGAGAAACATGCGGTGTCGCGGCTGATCGGCGCCCCTCCGGGCTATGTCGGCTATGACGAGGGCGGGGTGCTCACCGAAGCGGTGCGGCGTCGGCCTTATCAGGTTGTGCTGTTCGACGAGGTCGAAAAGGCCCATCCGGACGTGTTCAACGTGCTTTTGCAGGTGCTCGACGATGGCGTGCTCACCGACGGGCAGGGGCGCACGGTGGATTTCAAGCAAACCCTCATCGTGCTCACTTCGAACCTTGGGTCGCAGGCGCTGAGCCAACTGCCCGAAAACGCCGATGGCGGGCAAGCCAAACGCGACGTGATGGATGCGGTCCGGGCGCATTTCCGCCCCGAATTCCTGAACCGTCTGGATGAAACGATCATCTTTGACCGGCTCACCCGGGAAAACATGGATGGGATCGTCGATGTTCAGCTGGGCCTGCTGGCGAAACGTCTGGCCAAGCGCAACATCACGCTGACGCTCGATGATAGCGCGAAAACCTGGCTGGCCGATCAGGGCTATGATCCGGTCTATGGCGCGCGGCCGCTGAAACGGGTGATCCAGCGTAGCCTGCAAGACCCGCTAGCCGAGCTTCTGCTCGCGGGCGATGTGCTCGATGGCGAAACCGTCACGGTTCATGCAGGGGCTGACGGGCTGATGATCGGCGAAAAGACCGGCGCCAGCCATAAGCCAAAACCGGATGATGCCGTGGTGCATTAAAGCCGCGTCGTAATGCAATGCCCCCGCCGGATTGCTCCGGCGGGGGCAGCTATTTCGTTCGCGGCACGATTACATATCGTCGGACATCGGCAGCGTGCCGGCTTCCTGTGCCGCAGCCATCTCGGCCTCGTCCAGCAGCCCGTCGTCATTGGTATCGGCTGCGATGAACTGGTCCTCGGTCACGTCCGGATAGACCGCCACCATCTCATCATAGGTGACCTTGCCGTCGCCATTAGCGTCGATGGTGGTCTGGGCATTGGCGGCCGCAGCCCCCGCAAGAAATACGGCGATGGTCAGGGTAACAGGTTTCATCAGAATCTCTCCATCTGTTGTGGTCAGTGTCGTGTAATTGCACGCCTGATTGCGGTGCAGAGGCAGCCGAACACGCCGCGCCGCCGCCCGCACCGGGTAGAGTGCAGGGTCCGCGTTTTGGGCGAGGGCCTGCGCGCAGCGGCGCAAAACCCGCGCGGCAAACCGCACATCAAAGGCGGCTTTTTGCCATGCGGCGGCGATCCTCCTGACGCGACGGCATATTTCGGCGGGGCTATGCCAAACCTATGCGCTGGCTACACTCGGCGGAAACAGGGAGGAGAGGACCATGCGCAGAATAGACGCGCTTCTGAGCGAATATGCCGAAAGTCACCAGAACCCGACCAACAAGCGGGTGCACTGGATCTGCGTGCCCACCATCTTTGCCTGCGTGGCGGCGTTCTTCTACCTGCTGCCGCCGATTGCGGGGATCAACTGGATGTGGATCGCGGCCGCCCTGGTGCTGATCTATTACGTCAGCCTGTCATGGCGCCTCGCGCTGGGCTTCGTGCTGGTGATGGTGGTGATCGACGGACTGCTGAAACTGGTCGAGGCGCTGGTGCCGCTGCCCCTCTGGCAGGTGGCCGCTCTGGTCTTCGTTCTGGCCTGGATCGGGCAATTCTGGGGTCATTCCGTCGAAGGCAAACGCCCGTCCTTCTTCAAAGACCTGCAATTTCTGCTGATCGGCCCGGCATGGGTGCTGGGCTTTGTCTACCGGAGGCTGGGGCTGAGTTACTGAGAATATCCATCAGAGCGGCTGCCCCGCGAGGATGTTTGCGTTACCATCGGCAAACCGAAACACTTCGGGCTTGCCGATCTGGCACAACCCGTTTCATGGTACATCCAACCGAAGTGCCGAAAGGGAAACGGTAATAATGGCATTCTTAAACTGGGCAACCACAGCGCTGCAATTGCTGGCGCTGGTCTTTGTCTTTGTCATCGGCCTGATGCTCGCGATCGTCGTGCTTTTCTACCTGCTAGACGTACTGCAAACCTCTGACGCGGTGCGGCGTAACTATCCGGTCATCGGGCGGTTCCGGGGCTGGTTCACCGCGCTGGGCGAGTTTTTCCGGCAATACTTCTTTGCGATGGACCGCGAAGAGATGCCATTCAACCGGGCGCAGCGCGACTGGATCTACCGCTCGGCGCAGGGCAAGGACAACACCGTTGCCTTTGGCTCGACCCGCAGCCTGCAAGCGCCGGGTACTACGATCTTCATGAACGCGGCCTTCCCGCCGCTGGGTTTTCAATACGCCAAAACCGAACCGCTGCGCATCGGGCCGACCGCACGCGAGCCTTACGATGCACCTTCGTTCTTCAATATTTCCGGCATGAGCTACGGCGCGCTTTCGCGTCCGGCGGTGCAGGCGCTGTCGCGCGGGGCGCGGCAGGCGGGGGTCTGGATGAACACCGGCGAAGGCGGCTTGTCGCCCTTCCACCTCGAAGGTGGCTGCGACATCGTCTATCAGATCGGAACGGCTAAATACGGGCTGCGCGATGAGAACGGCAAGCTGTCGGATGAAAAGCTGATCGCCGCCGCCAAGCGCCCGCAAGTGAAGATGTTCGAACTGAAGCTCGCGCAGGGGGCCAAGCCCGGCAAGGGCGGTATCCTGCCCGCGAACAAGGTCACCGAAGAAATCGCAGCCATCCGGCACATTCCGGTGGGTGAGGCCAGCGAAAGCCCGAACCGGCACGAAGACATCGATGATTGGGGCGATCTGCTCGATATGATCGCCCATATCCGCAAAGTCACCGGCAAGCCGGTGGGGTTCAAAACCGTGATTGGCCGGGTCGATCCCTTTGCCGAACTGTTTGACCTCATTGTTCAGCGCGGCCCGGACAGTGCCCCCGATTTCATCACCATTGATGGTGGCGAGGGCGGCACCGGGGCGGCGCCGATGCCGCTGATTGATCTGGTCGGGATGCCGATCCGTGAAAGCCTGCCGCGCATCGTCGATCTGCGCGATCAGCGCGGCCTGCACAACCGCATCCGCATTGTCGCTTCGGGCAAGCTGGTCAATCCGGGCGACGTGGCCTGGGCGCTTTGTGCCGGGGCCGATTTCATCACCTCGGCGCGCGGCTTCATGTTCAGCCTCGGCTGCATTCAGGCGCTGAAATGCAATAAGAACACCTGCCCGACCGGTATCACCACTCACGATAAGCGGCTGCAAAAGGGTCTGGTGCCCGAAGACAAGGCCAAGCGGGTGGCGATGTTTGCCACCAGCCTGATCCACGAGGTGGAAACCATTGCCCATTCGGTGGGGGTGGCCGAGCCGCGCCAGATGCGGCGGCGCCATGTGCGCATCGTGCAGACCGATGGCCGTTCGATCCCGATGAGTGATCTCTACCCAAGCTACAGCACGGCGGCGGTGTTCTGATTCGCCGCCTGCCGTTGATGTCCTTGGGGCACCCCTGAACGCAGACCTGCCCGGGTCAGAAATACTCGGGCAGTTCCTTCGCCAGAGCGTCGTGGATACGGTCCCGCACCGATTGCTCGGGATCTGGCTTTTCAAACGGCAACCCGGTCAGCTGTTCGTAAAGGGCGATATACTTGTTGCTGAACGCAATCAGGGTCTCGGCCGGGATCTCGGGGATCGGCTCATTATACGGGTCGCACTGGCTGGTGATCCACAGACGCAGGAATTCCTTGTCCAGACTCTCCGGCTCTTCCCCGGCCGCAAAGCGGTCCGGATAGGTCTCGGCAATCCAGAAGCGGCTGGAGTCAGGCGTGTGGATCTCGTCGGCAATCACTACGGTGCCGTTCTCATCCACACCGAACTCATATTTGGTATCGACCAGGATCAGCCCCTTCTTGGCCGCCAGCTCTTGCCCACGGGCAAACAGGGCCAGGCTCTTTTCCGCGATCTCCTGCCACTGCGCGGTGGTCACAAGCTGGGTGGCCAGAATCTCCGCCTCGGTGATCGGCGCATCATGCGCACCGTCATCGGGTTTCGTCGTCGGCGTGATAATCGGCGTCGGCAGCTTTTGGTTCTTTTTCATCCCATCCGGGAAGTCATGCCCATAGATCACCCGCTCGCCGCGCTGGTACATCGGCCAGATGCTGGTGTTGGTCGAACCCGTCAGATAGGAGCGCACCACAACCTCGATCGGCAGCATGTCCAGATCCTTGACCAGAACCGCGTTCGGGTCGGGGTAGGAAATCACATGGTTCGGGCACACATCGCTGGTTTGATCGAACCAATAGCGGGCGATCTGGGTCAGCACCTGCCCCTTATAGGGCACCGCCGTCAGCACCTGATCAAACGCCGACTGGCGATCGGTCGTAATCAGCAGCCGCCGCCGTCCCGGCAATTGGTAGGTGTCGCGCACCTTATTTTCACGAAACCCCGGCAGTTCCGGAAATTCTGCACTCGTCAGGCAATTGTCCAGGATCTTTTGGATGTCGGCGTGCCGTGTCATGATCAATGCCTCTCAGGTGTTCTGACTCATGCGCCTGTTATCTAGATGATCTGAAGCGCGGTCTAGGGGGCGGATCGGGTTGCCCCGCCCGCAAAGGCCTTGAAACGATGAAATGGCCTCCTGTCGCGCAGGCGGGGCAGGTTACAGTTTCCAACACCAACGTGAACCGGCTTGTTTTGGCGGGTGGGTTCTTTTGCGCTACTTTTTGCGAAAGCCGGAAAGGGGATCATATGGCCTATAAGTCGAAACTCACCTGGGCGGATGTCACGCCGGAAGCCGCCTATCTGAACCGTCGCCAGATCATGGCGGGCGCTGCTGGTCTGGGGCTGGGTGCGCTTGTCGGGCCACTGGCCGCAAAGGCGGACACGCTCAAGCCCAACAGCTTTGACGAGATCACCCATTACAACAACTACTATGAATTCGGCACCGGCAAGGAAGACCCGGCGCGCCATGCCGGTCAGCTGCGCACCGATCCCTGGACGGTGACGGTCGATGGGCTGGTGGACAAGCCCGGCACCTATAGTCTTGCCGACCTGATCGCGGGCCTGACCATCGAAGAGCGGATCTATCGCTTCCGCTGTGTCGAGGCCTGGTCGATGGTGATTCCGTGGAACGGCTTCGAGCTGAGTTCGCTGCTGAAAAAGGTCGGGGTAAAATCGGGCGCCAAATATGTGGCCTTCGAAACCCTGATGCGGCCCGAGGAAATGCCCGGCCAGAAAACCCGCGTGCTCGACTGGCCCTATGTCGAAGGGCTGCGGCTGGACGAGGCGATGCACCCGCTCACCCTTATGGCCACCGGGCTCTATGGCAAGCCGCTGCCCAATCAAAGCGGCGCGCCGCTCAGGCTCGTGGTGCCGTGGAAATACGGCTACAAGTCGATCAAGGCGATTGTGAAGATCACCCTGACTGATAAAGAGCCGCCCACCAGCTGGAACAAGGCCAATGGGCGCGAATACGGCTTCTACAGTAATGTGAACCCGACGGTGGACCACCCGCGCTGGTCGCAGGCCACCGAACGGCGGATCGGTGGTGGCTTGTTCGCCCCGCGGATCGAGACCCTGATGTTCAACGGCTATGAACAAGAGGTCGCCGGGCTCTACACCGGCATGGACCTCAGAAAGTTCCACTGATGGCTCTGACCTCCACACTTAATGGGGCGCTGCGCAAACTGCCCACCTGGCCGATCTATCTGCTCGGCGCCGTGCCGCCCTTCTGGTATCTCTATCTGGGCTTCACCGGCGGGCTTGGGATCGAGCCGATCTCGGCGCTCGAACACAAGCTCGGGCTTCTGGGGCTGCAATTCCTCATCGCCGGGCTCATGGTGACGCCCCTGCGCAAATATGCCGGGCTGAACCTCATCCGCTTTCGCCGCGCGCTGGGGCTTCTGGCCTTCTATTATATCAGCGCCCATCTGCTGGCCTGGCTCCTGCTCGATATCCGTGACCCGGCCCGGATCTGGGCCGATATCGTGAAGCGCCCCTATATCACCATCGGCATGGTCGGCTTTCTGATCCTGATCCCGCTCGCCGCCACCTCTTATAATGCCGCGATCCGCAAACTCGGGATGCGCTGGCGCCAGCTGCATCAGCTGGTCTATCCGGCGGTGCTTCTGGGCGGGGTGCATTTCGTGATGGTGCGCAAGGGTTGGCAGGCTGAGCCGCTGATCTATCTTCTGCTGATCGTGTTGGTGCTCAGTCTTCGCCTGCCGGTCAAACGCTGGCTGGCCGCGCGCAAGCTGGTGAAAAGCACCTCCTGAGCGCCTGCTTGATCGGAAACGACAATACGCCCGTGCCCCGCGCGGGCGTTTTCGTTTGAGCCGTCACTGGACAGTGCCGTGCATGCGCCTAGGATGCCCGCGCATGAAGAGGAGGTTCCCATGAAAACACGCACTTTAGGCAAGACCGGCTATGAGGTTTCGGAAATCGGCATGGGTTGCTGGCAACTCGGCGGCGATTTCGGCCCGATTGAAGATAGCACCTCGCAGGTCGCGCTCGCGTCGGCCCATGCGGCGGGCATCACCTTTTACGATACCGCCGATGTCTATGGCGCCGGACGCTCGGAAACCCAGGTTGGGCTGTTTCTGAAAGGGCCGGGCGCCGGATCGGTCGTGGCCACCAAAGTGGGCCGCACCGCCGAGCTTTACCCCAGCGGCTATGAGGAAGACCGCATCCGCACCCATCTTGCGGCCTCGGCGCAGCGGCTCGGGGTGGACAGCCTCGATCTCGTCCAGCTCCACTGCGTGCCCACCGAGGTGCTGCGCGATGGCGCGATCTTTGCGATGATGGAAAAGATGCAGGCCGAAGGGCTAACCAAATATTGGGGTGCCAGCGTCGAAACACTGGAAGAGGCGCGTCTCTGCCTGGCCCAGCCCGGTTGCGCCAGCCTGCAGATCATCTTCAACCTATACCGCCAGAACGCGGCCTGGGAGATCTTCGACGAGGCCAAGGCCAAGGGCGTGGGCATCATCGTGCGCCTGCCGCTTGCCTCCGGGGTGCTGGCCGGGAAATTCGAAAAGGGCCACCGCTTCCCCGAAACCGATCATCGCAACTACAATGCCGATGGCGCGGCCTTCTCGGTGGGCGAGACCTTTTCGGGCATCGAGATGGACAAGGCGATCGACGCGCTGGATCTGATCCGTCCCTATGTGCCCGAAGGCATGAGCATGGCCGATTTCGCCCTGAGATGGATTCTCGACCACGACGCGGTGAGTTCGGTGATCGCCGGTGTCAGCCGGGCCGAACAGGCCGAACGCAATGCCCGCGTGTCGGATCTGCCGCCGCTGCCCGAGGCGACCCATGTGGCTCTGCGCGAGATCTATGAGGCCGAGATCGAACCTCTGGTGCGCTGCCCGATCTGATCCCTGCTCTTCCTGCGGGCCCGATTCCCGGAAATCTGCTTCCGACTCGCGGCCCGCAGCCTTGATTCCGCTCCAGACAGGCGAATTTGCAGCAAGACTCGCAGCTTCTGGATGAAAACCCCTCTACGCATCGCCAGATTCGACCCGAACCGCCGGATATCCGCGGTTGCCTGGGCTGACCTTCCTTTGCGGATCATCTGCTAAATCCTTATTTTTATGAGTAAAAACAGACCCAGAGAAGAAAATCGCATTTTTTGTGAAAAACCACTTGCGGGTATTGGTGTGTGGCCGTAGAACCCCCCTCACCGGCGGCGCTGAGGCGCGGTTGGTCGGCCAGACGGACGGACGGAGCCGCGCTCTTGAGGGAAGTTTGGTTAGAAATCAGAGGCATAACGGGCGGGGCGCGCTAAGGAAGTTTGGCGCATCCAGTTTGTTTTTGTCTCAACGCTGTTTGACATTGATAGAATACTGAAGAGATATGTGGGCGGTTTGGT
>JBNKIC010000004.1:0-26893 GCA_050290705.1 Paracoccaceae bacterium | reverse complement strand
CGCGGGATGTCTTCGCCCGCCGCCGTGTCGATCACGTAAAGGGTGATATCCGCCAGCTCCGGGCTGAAGGTGGCCGACAGGTTATCGCCGCCCGACTCGATCAGGATCAGGTCCAGATCGGGGTGGCGGGCATTCATCTCGGCAATGGCGGCCAGATTGATCGAGGCATCTTCGCGGATCGCCGTATGCGGGCAACCGCCGGTTTCGACCCCCATCACCCGGCTTTCGGGCAGGATCTGCTGGCGCATCAGCGCCTCGGCATCTTCGCTGGTGTAAATATCGTTGGTGATCACCGCGAGCGAACAGCGGGTTTTCAGCGCTTTGGCAAGCTCGGCGGTCAGCGTGGTCTTGCCCGCGCCAACCGGGCCGCCGATGCCCACGCGCAGCGGGCCGTTGGGAGAGGTCATGAGCGGAAAATCCTCGAATATTGGGTTTCGTGGCGCATCGCGGCGATGTCCGACAGGAAGGCGGCAGAGCTGAGCGTGGTCAGATCGCCGGGGGCTGCGGCATCGGCTGTGGTGGCGATCAACGGGGCAAGGGCGCGCAAGATGCGCTGGCCTTCGGTCTGACCGATTGGCCCCAACCGCTGCGCCGCCGCGATGAGGTTGGACAGGAAAGCTTGCAGATAGAGGGTCAGCGTGAGGCCCAGCGGCAAAGCCTCCAGTGCCGCCGCCCGGCCCAGCGCCACCGGATAGGTGAGGCCGGAAAGCTCAGCCTCCCAGATCGCCGCGACGGTCTGGCAAAAGGCCTGCCCCTGCGCCTGCGTCTCAAGCAACCGCTCGGCAGAGGGGGCAAAGGCCCGCGCCATCGCGTCGAGCTCCTCAAGCGGCAGCGCGCCATGATAGGCAGCGGCCAGGAAAGTGGCGTCAGACTTGGCCGAACCATGGGTCAGAAGATCGGTCAGCCAGTCTTCCAGCCCCGCCGCATCCGCGATCCAGCCTGTCTGAAACGCCGCTTCCAGCCCGTGGCTATAGGTGAACGCCCCGACCGGGAAGGCGGGCGACAGCCATTGGCTGAGGGTGAGCAGATCAGTGGCTGTGTTCATGATCGTGGTCGTGTGTGTGCGTTTCCGGCCCATGCTGGTGGCTGTGATCATGGCCATGGGTGCGACCGTGGCCATAGGCCCCGCCCTCCGGCGTGAACGGCTCCACCACTTCGCTGACCGTCGCCCCGAGCTTGCCCAACATATCTGCCATCACATGATCGCGCTGGATCAGGATGCGGGCAGGCTCGATCTGCGCGGGGGTATGGCGGTTGCCAATATGCCAGGCGAGGCGGACAAGATCATCACCCGACACCGCCAGAAGAGGCTCTTCGGCAGGCACCACCAGCACCTTGCGCCCATCGTCGAGCACGAAGGCATCATGGCCCCCAACCGAGAGCGTATGTTCGAGATCGACAAGAAACCGCAGGCCAGAAGCGGCTGTCAGTACCTTCCTGCGCAGAAAACGCTCATCATAGGTCAGCGTCACCCTGTCGTCGCCGTGATGGGCGTGGGTAATGGAATGGGTGGTTGGCAGGGTCATGGTCTAGTCTCCGATCCAGCCGGGCAACTCGCGCAGGCGCGCGAAAGAAATCCGGCGCTGGCCGTTCTTCTGCATCGCTCCGGCGCGCTGCCACACCGGGTCGCCATCGCCGTCATAGACAAGCTCGGCGAAGTGCGCGTCGAGGATACGAAACACCACCAGCCGGTCGCAGTTTTCATTGAGCCCGATTCCAGCCTTGGAGGTGAGCTTGATCTGCACCTCGCGCCCGGCGTCATCATGGGCATCGTATCCCGGCGTCGAGGGCGGCGCGAGTTTCAGGTGAAGGGCCTCCGACGCGATCACCTCGCCAATCGACCCGACGAGATGACCGTCGGGCGTGAAAGGGCGACCGGGGAAGTCGGCGGAAAGCTCCGCGACCGCCTCGTAGATTTTCGCAACTGCCGGGGGCAGGGCAACCTTCATCGACCCATCCTCAAAACAAGAAATACCGCTGCGCCATTGGGAGCACCTCGGCGGGTTGGCAGGTGAGCAATTCTCCGTCGGCCCGCACTTCATAGGTTTCCGGGTTCACCTCGATATGCGGCAGGGCGTCGTTCAGTTTCAGGTCGCGCTTGCCGATGCCGCGGGTGTTGCGCACGGCCACCGTCTGCTTGGCCAGCCCCAACTGCCCGCGAATGCCCGCATCCTGCGCGGCGGCAGAGACAAAGGTGATCGCGGAATGCTCGACGGCGCGGCCCATCGAGCCGAACATCGGGCGCGAATAAACCGGCTGCGGCGTCGGGATCGAGGCGTTCGGGTCGCCCATCTGCGCCACCGCAATCATCCCGCCCAGAAGCACCATTTCCGGCTTCACCCCGAAAAAGCCCGGGTTCCACAGCACCAGATCGGCGCGCTTGCCGGTTTCGATCGAGCCGATCTCATGGCTCATCCCATGCGCGATGGCGGGGTTGATGGTGTATTTGGCGATATAGCGGCGCACGCGCATATTGTCGTTTTCGCCAGTTTCATCGGCCAGACGCCCGCGCTGTTTCTTCATTTTGTCAGCGGTCTGCCAAGTGCGGATGATCACCTCGCCCACCCGGCCCATCGCCTGACTGTCGGATGCGATGATCGAAAACGCGCCCAGATCGTGCAGAATGTCTTCCGCTGCAATGGTCTCGCGCCGGATACGGCTTTCGGCAAAGGCCACGTCTTCCGGGATCGACTTGTCCAGATGGTGGCAGACCATCAGCATATCCAGATGCTCTTCCAGCGTGTTCACGGTGAAGGGGCGCGTCGGGTTGGTCGAGCTGGGCAGCACGTTTTCCTGCCCACAGACCTTGATGATGTCGGGCGCATGGCCGCCGCCCGCGCCTTCGGTATGGAAAGCATGGATGGTTCGGCCCTTCATCGCCGCGACGGTGTTTTCGACAAAGCCGCTTTCGTTCAGCGTGTCGGTGTGGATCATCACCTGCACGTCGAGCGCATCGGCCACCGACAGGCAATTGTCGATGGTGGCAGGCGTCGTGCCCCAGTCTTCGTGCAGCTTGAGGCTGCAGGCCCCCGCGAGCACCTGCTCTTCCAGCGCCGCAGGCAGGCTGGCATTGCCCTTGCCCGCAAAGCCGATATTCATCGCCACGCCATCGACGGCCTGCAGCATCCGGGCGATATTCCACGGGCCGGGCGTGCAGGTGGTGGCGAGCGTACCATGGGCCGGGCCGGTGCCGCCGCCGAGCATGGTGGTCAGCCCCGAATGCAGCGCGTCATCGATCTGCTGCGGTGCGATCCAGTGGATATGGCTGTCAAACCCGCCAGCGGTCAGGATCTTGCCCTCGCCCGCAATCGCCTCGGTGCCCGGGCCGATGATGATATCCACCCCTGGCTGGGTGTCGGGATTGCCCGCCTTGCCGATCCCGGCAATGCGCCCGTCTTTCAAGCCCACATCGGCCTTGTAGATGCCAGTGTGATCGACGATCAGCGCATTGGTGATAACGGTATCCACCGCCCCCTGATCGCGCGTGGCCTGACTTTGGCCCATGCCATCGCGGATCACCTTGCCGCCGCCGAATTTCACCTCTTCGCCGTAAGTGGTGAAATCCTTCTCGACCTCGATGATCAGGTCGGTATCGGCCAGCCGCAGCCTGTCGCCCACAGTGGGGCCAAACATAGCGGCATAGTCGGAACGTTTAATCTGGACGGGCATGTCGGATGCTCCTTGGCGAAGTCAGTTCATTTCAGTCAGGCTGCGCAGCTCTTCGCTGCGCGCGCGGGTCAGGTCTTCCATGCAGGCGTAAACCAGAGACGGCTCCATCGAACCGCCCCGTGCCACGAAGCCTGCCAGTTCACAGGTCTTGTCGCGTACGGTGATCCAGGCGCGCTGGCCTTCGCGCAGGGCGGCTTCGGCGCCTTTCAGATCGTCGGGCAGGCTGGCATCGGTTTCCTTCGCCCAGCTCACGGCGAGCCGGTAGGTCGCGTTCAGATCGCCATCGGCATATTGCCAGCCCTGATAGGCGCATTGGTTCATGTCGGACTGGGTGAGCGCGTTGTTGCAATCCAGCTCCTGCGCCAAAGCAGGCGCGGCGAAAAGGGTCATCACAACGGAGAGGGTGAAGCGTTTCACAGCGCCCCCATGACTTTCTGGTTGAAGCCAAACACCTTGCGACCGCCACCGATGGGGATGAGGTTCACCTCGCGCCGCTGGCCGGGTTCAAACCGCACGGCGGTGCCGGGGGCGATGTCGAGCCGCATCCCGTGGGCGGCGTCGCGGTCAAATTCCAGCGCCGGGTTGGTCTCGGCGAAATGGTAATGGCTGCCCACCTGCACCGGTCGGTCGCCGGTATTGGCCACCATCAGTGTGATCGCTTCGCGGTCGGCATTCAGGGTAATCTCGCCCTCGGCGGGAAAGAGCTCTCCGGGGATCATGCCTGGGCCCTCGCGGTTTTGCGCAGCCCCGCAAGGGTGATCACTGTAGCCACGATCAGCGCGGCGGCGATCCAGAGCCCGTTCGGGCCATGCAGATGCGCGCCATGTCCGGGATGGGCCAGCGCGGGGGTGGTCATGAAAGCAAGAGCGATGAGCGAACGCATTGGGGCCTCCTAGCGGATCGGGTTGTGAACGGTGACGAGCTTGGTGCCGTCGGGAAAGGTGGCTTCGACCTGCACGTCGTGGATCATCTCGGGCACCCCTTCCATGCATTGGTCGCGGCTGATCACCTCGGCCCCTGCCGCCATCATCTCGGAGACCGAGCGGCCATCGCGCGCGCCCTCCACCACCGCATCAGTGATCAGCGCAATCGCTTCCGGGTGGTTCAGCTTCACGCCGCGCGCCAGGCGCTTGCGGGCCACCTCGGCGGCCATGGCGATGAGCAGTTTGTCTTTCTCTCGCGGGGTCAGGTTCATGTCAGAGCATCCAGGGCTTTGGGATTTCGTTTGAGTTCAAAAGCTTGATCGCGGGCACAAGGGCGCGCCTCAGATCGTAACTATCGGGAGCCAGAAGCCGCGCCACCAGCATATCTTCACCGATCAGGCTGGCACCGGCGGTTTCGGGCAGAAGCGCACGCAGAGGCTCGCGCAGGGCCTCGGCATCGGGGGCGATATAGACAAGGCTCGCCATTGCCCGCGCGCCATCCCCCAGCGCCTTGCGCCCCATCTGCGCGGCAATGTCGCCATCCAGCTGCACCGCATCGAGCCAGATCGGTTGCCCGGCACGGCGGATCTCGACCCGATCATCGAACCGTGCCGCGTGCAGGCTCTCGCCCATGGCGGCACGGCCAAAAACCAGCGGCTCAACCATCAGAAACCGCGCATCCTTGGCGAGGTCTACGCTCAGCCGCCGTTTCAGATGCGCGCCCTCAAACAGAATGGTTTCCTGTGGCAGCCAGGCCAGGCTTGCGCCCGCTTGGGCGCTGAGTTTTGTCGACAGCCGCCCCGGAGTGGCCCCGGCGGCGCGGTAGACCCGTTCAGCTGCCTGGGTGGTCAGGCTCAGTTCCGCCCCGGCCCCGGCTTCCGCCTCGCAGGTAAACTGATCGCCGCCAGTAATGCCGCCTGCGGTGTTGATCAGCACCGCATCGAGCGCGGTGCCCGCCGGACGGGGAAACAGCAGCTTGAACGAGCCGGACATCGACAGCGCGTCGATCCGACTGGCCGTCCCCACGCATTTCGCCGAGACCCGCACCGCCCCGAGGGCGCGCGGCTGATGGTCGGCTTCCATGGTGGTCATGGCCTGTGTCATATCCCCTCACCCCAGATTCTCGCGCCTATCTTTTCAGCACAGTGCGACCGGGCCTGTCAGGCGATCCGTGTTGACGGGCTATCCCTCTGTGCAATCCGCCGCGCCGATGCCCGGTTTTCCGGCTCTGCGCCCAAGAAATGAGCGCAGTAGAAATCACCCGATCATTGGTGTGCGGCCGCGCGCCAGGAAGGCCAGGACTTCGAGGATAACGCCATTGGTGTTGATGTCGCTATAGCCGCTCATCGGCGCGCCGGACGCGGCGTAGGTGCCGACGCAAAACGATTTCTCGGGCACGGCGCAATGCGCGCGCGCGGCGGCAAGCAGTTTGTCAGAAAACACCGAGGGATGCATCGCAGCGGCAAGATAGGCCGCCTTGGCGCTGAACACCTTCAGGGCGGCCTGCATCTCAGGGCTGTCATAGCGCCAGTCGGGCGGATTCGGCCGCACCTTCCAGCCATAGGCCGGGCGCTCCAGATCGAGGCCCTGATAGGTGAACCACGGCTCGCGATCGAGCGGCGTTTCGGTCACCGCAACCAGCTCTCCCGTGGCTCGGAAGGTCTCGTATTGCGCGGCAATCAGCACATCGCTGAGCAACTGCGTGGTGGTTGAAGTCCCAAGCTCTATCGCCTCAAGCCCGTGGGGTTCGGCGCCGAGCAGACCGTATTGCTTGGCTGTCCTCATGATCCGCATCTGGCCGGTAAAGGCATCGTCTGCCATATCCGGCACAAAGGCCGGGGCCATATCAACGCCCCAAAGCGCATAGCCGCGCCTGAGATAGGTCAGGTAGTGGTTTTCACCGGCATTCACGTACTGGCCCCGGAAAACGTTCATCGGGATGCCGTCGACCACAGTGGCGGGCAAATCCCACCCGCTCACCATGGTTTCAATCGCCTCGCGTGATGGGGTGCGGTCCGCCGCAGCGCGCAGGGCGATCAGCAAACGGCCGACATCGCTGGCATTGAACGCCCGGTTGCTGGTGTCGCGCAGGCGGTATTCGAATTCAGCGATGGGCAGCGATAGCCCTTTGACCGTGCGGGTGGGGATCGCGGCCACGATCTTTTCCACCCAGGCCTCGCCCTCGGCTTGCTCGAGCAACCCAAGCTCCATCGCACTAAGCACCGCAAACAGATTGCTCGCCACATCCCACATGGTGATGGTTTCATAGCGGGTCGAAAAGCTGTCCGAGTGAAATTCGGTCGGGGCAGACAGCCCTGTATTCGGATCGGGATCACTCATAAAGAACGCGAACGCCGTGGCGGCGTCTGTCAGCAGCGCCTCGCCCTCAAGCGATGGCAGCGCTCCCGGTGCCAGATCGGGCCAGGCCTGTGCAGCTTCGGTGCGGTGCAGAAGATCGAGCAGGGGAAACTCGGGAAAGAGGGCGGTAGAAAAATCCAGCTCGGTGCGAAACCGCGCCCGCCCGTTATTGCCGAGCCTTTTGATGGCATTCGCCAGCAGGGTCCGGGCCGATGGAGTTGTCAGCGCGGATTGACGAACCAGCACGACGGAATCGCGCAGCGACGCCTGATTGGTGGCCAGCCTATCAAGGCGATCCGCCCCGCTGGCCGCATCGGCAATGTCGGCCACAAGCGGAACGATCAGAGTGCCAGCATCGTCCGGACCGCCAAAGCCAATCGCCTCTTCCGGCCCGCGCACAACCAATGAGGCCGCTCCCGCCGCCGCCCCTTCAGGCTGGGCGAGGCAGGACGAAAAATCCGGCATATCGGCCACGCTGACAGAGCAGCCGGTTATGGCAAAGCTATCGTTAGACCGGCGCGAAAGAACCTCCAGGGGCAGGCCCGCCTGAGCGATGAGCGCTTGAAACGCCGCCAGATGCCCCTTGGTGGTTCTGTCGCCGCCCTCTTCGACCAGCAGAAGAACCGATTGGCCATAATCCTTTCCGAGTGCCCGGAAGCTCAATTCGCGCGGCAAAAGGCTGATCAGGTCGCCCGCCTGTTTGTGCGTGGTCAGCATCGCAGCCAACGCGCGGGCCAGATCGGCCACGGTTTCGGTATCCTGATCCTGCACACCTGCCAGAGACAAACGCGCCACCACGGCCACATCTTCGGCCAGAGCCGTGCTGAAGTCGGCCTCCCATTGCTCCGGCCCGTCCTGCCAGTGCCAGTGCAGTCCGCCACGCACATGCCAGACCGCTTCATTCGGCGTGCCGATCGTCGTGGGGGCGCTCGACGCCTCGCTTTCAAACACGGTGCGAAAGCCCAGAACCCGCGCGCCGCCAGCCCAGTCTGCCCCCTGCGGCCCACCGGGCTGGACACATAGGGTGACGGGAAGCGACGAGGCGGCAAACATCTCGCGCCCAGCAGCCATCGTGTCGGCCATCGCGTCGGCCAGCTCATGGGCCAGAACATAGCTCAGTTCGGCCCGGCGCGACGGCGGCGGCACCAGCGGGATGCGCTCAACCAGCCCCGGCCTCTGCGCCTCGACGCGCATAAGCGCCTCTTGCAGCACAGGCGAAAGCATCGACGGTTTCGGTGTGGGAAGCTCTATCCCGACGCGCAGGAAATCCTTGGCCAGAGGCGTAAGCAGCGCCATCAGCAGGCGTTCAGAAAGCTCCGCAGGCAGATCAGTCAGAAGCAGAACAAACGGGCCTGGCTCCGCACTTGCAGCCCAGCCAGGCCCGCCAATCCCTCCCAGCGCCGCCCCATATCCGATGAGGCTCAGCAGGGACCGCCGCGTCAGGCTCTGTGCCGTCATAGTGCCCTCCTGATGGGTTTGGTATAAACATACCAAAAAATTGCGCTTCGTATGCCTAACTATAGCATATAGTGACGATTTGAGTTGAATCCTCAAAGGCTTTATTAAGCATATTTTCCTATCACCATGGAGTGTCATTACCTCCAAGGGGATATTTTTTGTGCGGGATGCGAGTTGGAACCAGCAGATTGCGCGGCGGCTGCTTTCCGAACAAGCTTCGCCTGCTGTCCCCGTGTTTCACGATCCCGGCCAGCGACGCGCCTGGTGGACGACAGGCGTTGCATCGGGCTGGCTGCTGACGGCTATCGCCCTGCTGGTTGTTGCTCTCGCAACCGTGCTCTCGATCCCCCCCCTTGCCAGCGAAACCCTACGCCCCGGGCCGGTTATGCAGGCAACAGCCTCGGACCCGGACCCTACCCGCCTGCTTGAACAGCTTGGATGCGACAGCGGCGCCACCCTGAACAGTTGCGCCACGCACGCCAATGAAGCCCTGAAACCCGCGCTGGATGCCCTACCCCGCGACACGTTCAAGACCTACGCTTTCCTGCCGGTCTGGCCAGAGACCAATCTATTCTCGCTGGAAGAGAATATCGACAGGATCGACGTGCTCATGCCTGAGCTTTATACGCTCGAACTCGGCGGGGCGGGGTTCACCGATATCGGGGCCGATGCCCCGCATCTGGAAACCGTGGAATCCCTTCTCGACAAGCGCCATGGGCGCACGCAGCTCATGCCTATTCTGCGGCTCTGGACCGGCGCTGGGATAGATCGCCTAAGCGACCCCGACCTGAACATCATTGCAACCGGAATAGCCGACAAGCTGAGCACAGCCATTGTTGCCGCGGGCAATATGGGACTGTGTATCGATGTGGCCGATCCAAACAGGCGTGCGGCCAATCTGGCACTGTCGCTGGTGCACAAGCTGCAGGCTCAGCCCGACTGGGCTGGCAAGTCCACCTGCCTGATCATTTCCGAAACCGCACTGTGGGCCTGGCCGCAGGAACGCAGCGCGACGTTTGACACGATCGTTCTGCGCCCCGACGACAGAGTCCGCGATGCCGCCTATCCCGGCCCGCTCGCCCCGATTGGCGAAGCTCAGGTGCTGGCCACGGTTTTGTCGACCCGTAGCGATCTTGATAAATTCGTGATCGCTCTGGGCACGCAATCCGCCGAGTGGTCCAGCGCCAGCGCCCAGCCCAAAATGCTGTCATATGTCGATGCGATGTCGGCAACCGGCTGGTCCAGTGGCAAGCTCACCTATGCGCAGGTTCCGGCCAACAGCTATTCCGAGTTTACGGATGACAGCGGCAATGTGCATACGCTTTGGGTGCAGGATGCAGCCAGCGCCTATTCCTGGGTGCAAAGCCTGAGTGCCGCGGGCATCAGCCGCTTTGCGGTCTGGCCGATCGGTGGCGAGGATCCGGGGATCTGGAGCCTTCTGACCAAAGACCGGCATGGGTTTGACCGGCTCGTTCATCCCGACATCAAGCGCTACATCTCTTATCACGGCGAGGGCCCGCTGATTGACTATGGAAGGGATGCCGAACGCGGTCTCAGGGTATTTACCCCAAGCCCCGACGATCCGGCCCGTTTGGCCGAAACCTATGTGACCATCCCCGAGCCCCAAAGGTTGATCCATTGGGGTAAAATGCCGTCGAACACCGTGCTTCTAACCTTCGATGACGGCCCCGACCCGACCTATACGCCGGAAGTGCTCGACATCCTCAAACAGGAAAATGTGCCCGCAACCTTCTTCCTGATCGGCGGAATGGTTGGGGCCAACGATGACCTTGTCCGGCGGATGGTCGATGAGGGCCATACCATCGGTTCACACAGCTATACCCACCCCGACTTTTCGCAGCTTACCCCGCTGCGGTTGAGGCTGGAGCTTGCGCTGAGCCAGATGATGCTGAAACACGTGACCGGGCGGGAAACCTACCTGATGCGCCTGCCCTACGCCACTGGCTCCGGCCCCTATGACGGGAACCTGTCCGACCCGATCCGCGAGGTAACGGATCGCGGCTATATCCTTGCCCTGGAAGACATTTCGCCCCGCGATTGGGCGCAACTGGATGCCGACAAGATCGTGTCGCAGGTTGTGTCGGCAACCCAGTCCGGCGAAGGCAAGGTTCTGGTGCTGCATGATGGCGGCGGGCCGCGCGGCAATGTGGTTGAGGCGCTGCCGAAGCTCATTCATGAACTGCGCGCGCGGGGTTACACCTTCATTGACACTCCCGAGGTGATCGGCGTGCCGCAGGCGAACCTGATGCCGCCTGTTACCGAAAAGGAATCCTTTGCTGTCCTGGTTCTGGTCACCGTGCTCAGCCAGTTTTCGACGGTCCTGCGCTGGTCGTTCTGGATTGTGATCATGATGGGGCTGACGCGCTCGGTCCTGATCCTTATTGCCTCATATTTCGATCGCTACCGTAACAAACACACCATCAACGAAGATCACCCGGATATTGACGTTCTAATCCCGGCCTATTGCGAAGAAACCGTGGTGGCGGCCACGGTTCATTCGGTATTGGCCTCGAACTATCCCAATCTGCATGTGATCGTGATCGACGATGGCTCGCCAGATCGCACCTTTGAGGTACTGCTCGATCAGTTTGGCGATCACCCCGGCGTCACTGTGCTGCACAAGCCGAATGGCGGCAAATCGAGCGCGCTCAACTACGCGCTGAAATACTCGCAGGCCGAGATCTTCGTGGCCATTGATGCCGATACGCTGATCGAGCCCCGCGCCATTTCGCGTCTGGTCCGGCATTTCGCCAATCCGCGCGTCGGCGCCGTGGCGGGCAATGTGAAGGTGGGCAACCGGGTCAATATGCTCACCCGGTTCCAGGCGCTGGAATATATCACTACGCAGAATATCGACCGGCGCGCGATGGAGCTGATCAATGGCATTCTGGTTGTTCCCGGTGCAATCGGCGCCTGGCGTCGTCGGGCGGTTGAGGCGGCGGGGTCCTATCAGACCGACACGCTTGCCGAGGATGCCGACCTGACTGTGTCGGTCAACCGTGCCGGATACTTGACGGTGTTCGAACCTGACGCCGTGGCCATCACCGAGGCCCCGGAAACGCTCCGTCAGTTCTTCCGCCAGCGGCTGCGCTGGTCGGTCGGGATGATGCAGATGGCATGGAAACATCGGGGCGCGGTGTACGAACGCGGCGGGCTCGGCTTGCTGGCCCTCCCCGATCTGGTGCTTTTCGGGGTGATCATGCCATTGCTGGCGCCCCTGGCCGATCTGGTCTTTGTGATGTCCGTCTCTGGGTGGATCTGGTCGCTTATACCCGGCATGCATACGGTCAGCCAGACGCCCTTGTCGCCGACCGAAATCGGCGCCTATCTGGTCTTGCCCGTACTCGACCTGTTCATTGCCCTACTCGCTTTCAGGCTTGAACCGGCAGAACGCAAATCTTTGGTCTTTCTCGTTCTGATCAATCGCTTCTGGTATCGGCAGATGCTTTACACCGCCACGATCCGCGCCATTCGGCAGGTGGTGATGGGACGGATCAAAGGTTGGCAGAAGGTCGATCGGACCTCAGCACTGGTTCGCCATACGCCGCCGGGTCAGAAACCCTCCGGCTCGGTGCGCAACAGATCCGCGATTTCTATGCCACCAATCGCCGCCAGCCATACGGTTGAGCACAAGCTGGCGGCGGAATGATGAGCGCCTTAGAAAACGTGGCAGCCCTGATCGGCGATCGAACCCGCAACGACCGCGTAGTCCGGGCGCGGGTTGATGATGATCTGCTGCACAGCCGTCAACCGGTTGGCGCATTGCGTCGCGGCAGATGCACTGACGCTTTGGCCGCCGATATAGATATCGAGCCACGGCCGACCCTGATATCCGGTATGGCAGGGGCCGTCCTGAGGACGGTTGCCATCGCCGCAGACATCCTCAACCACCGCATATTTACGCAGATGGGTAAGATAGAAGCGCGTGCCCGGCCGGAAATCCAGCGTCTGGCGCCCATGTTCGATCACATGCCCCACCGCGATCGTGATCGGATCACGATAGGTACCGCTTCCGCCAGCCCGGCGATGCACCGTCGGCTTCGAGATAGCCGTCGAGCCCGGCGGGGTGTTATCCCAGTAGGAATACCCCGTGATGTAGGCGGAAAAACGTTGCTCTGCTTGACTGTTGCTGAAACTCGCCAGAACCAGTTCCGCAGGCGATTGCCCCCGTTGCGAAGTCACACTTACCGACCCCGCCCAGGCCACACTACCGAGGCCTGCGACGAGCGCCGCAGCTATAATACGTCTCATACTGTCCCCTCAAAAGCTGTTTCACCCTTAGCTTTCGGCTCAAGCCCAACCCCGTTTGTTAAGACGGCGTTAAGGCTATGGACCGCATAGTCCATGAGAAACTTATCGACAAGAAACCCGGCGAAAGCATGGCAAAATCCGGCGGAATATGGCCGTTTTGCCAAGATCGTGTGGCTATTGGTGGGGATTTGAAGAAACCCTTAATCCCCTGATGGCGTCGGAGGCACAACGGGGACAGGCCTCTGAAATGTCACGAAATCTGGGGCAAGCGACTGTCCCAAAATACGCCGAGGGCGGACCGATTGCCCGCCCCCGGTGGAAAATGCAGTCGAGGCTTAGCGGATGCGCTGTTCGCTTGCCGCGTCGAACAGGTAGACTTTCTCCTGCGGAATCGACAGGCCCACGCGGGCGCCGCGCTCTGTTCGTACGTCGCCGCGTTCTTCCACGATCAGCCGCTCGCCGCCGGGCCCTTCGAGGTGGGCGAAGGACACACCGCCCAGCGCTTCCGTCAGCTCAACGCTATGGGTGTCACCTGCGGCATCCAGCGTTAGATGCTCCGGCCGAAGACCAACCAGCACCTTGGAACCTTCGGCGGGCAGCGTCGCAGACACGCTCAGCCCATCGGAAAAGCCCGACGCCATCACTTTGTCGCCCGTGATCGTGCCCTCGACGAAATTCATCGAGGGAGATCCAATGAAACCCGCGACGAATTTGTTGTCGGGATCCTGATACAGATCCATCGGCTTGCCGACCTGTTCAACCCGGCCCGCGCGCAACACCACGATCTTGTCGGCCAGCGTCATCGCCTCAACCTGATCGTGGGTGACATAGATCATCGTCGCACCGATCTCGCTGTGCAGCCGCGCGATCTCGACCCGCATTTCAACCCGAAGCTCGGCATCGAGGTTCGACAGCGGCTCGTCGAACAGAAACACATCAGGCCCCCGCGTGATGGCGCGCCCGATTGCCACGCGCTGACGCTGGCCACCCGAAAGCGCCTTAGGGCGCCGGGCCAGATAGGGTTCCAGCTGCAGGATACGCGCCGCCTCACCCACCTTGGCAGCGACCTCGTCTTTCGGATGGCCGGTCATCTTCAGGCCAAAACCCATATTCTCGGCCACCGTCATATGCGGGTAGAGTGCATAGGTCTGAAACACCATCGCCACGCCGCGCTCTGACGGGTCCAGCCGCGTTACGTCCCGATCGCCGATCCGGATTGCGCCTTCGGTGGTTTCCTCGAGCCCGGCCACCATGCGCAACAGTGTAGACTTCCCGCAGCCGGACGGGCCTACGAAGACGCAGAACTCGCCATCGTGAATCTCCAGATCCACGCCATGGATCACCTGCGTCTCGCCATAGCGCTTGACGACATTTCCAAGAACGACACCTACCATTTACCTTTTCCTTCCAGTTTTTTTGCTGGTTACTCGGTGGGAAACGCCCAGTGTGACATGTCGACGGCAATCGCCTCGGCATAGTCTCTGAGCTGAGGCACCCATGTTTCCAACGTGTTCAGATCTGTTTGTCTTGTGGAAGCAGAGAGGCTGAGCGCGCCAAGCACGCTATTCTCTGCCGATAATACGGGAACGGCGATGCAGATGACGCCGCTTTGATATTCTTCGCGATCCACAGCATAGCCACGCTCGCGGATGCGTCGCAGGGATTGGCGCAGCAAGACCTCGCTGGCCAAGGTGGTCGGGGTGAAGCGTTGAAAGTTCTGCAGCCCCAACACATGGCCAAGCTGCTGGTCTTCGAGATAGGCCAGCATCGCCTTGCCCACCCCGGTGCAATAGGCCGGAGCAACCTTGCCCGCTTCGGTAAAGTCCATGTCCTGAGGCCGCGCCGCGCGCCGGTCGACATAGAGCACATGGCCATAGTCTAGCTGCGCCAGATGCACGGTATAACCGGTCTCCCGGGCCAATGCGTCCAGATGTGGGCGAGCAATCTGGCTGAGCGATGTCTGCTGCCGCGCTGCCCGCGAAAGGCGCAGCAAACGGGAGCCGAGCGTATAGGCCCCGGTTTCGGCAGACTGCGTGAGCATTTCCTCCATTACTAATATTTGCAATAATCTATGAAGGGTCGCCTTCGGCAGCTCGGAGGCCCGCTGCAATTCGGCGAACCTCACCGAATCCCCCTGCGCCGCAACGAGATCAAGCACACCTAGAGCCTTGCCCACAGTGCCGCTTTCGTTTGCTGCCATAGATTGCATCCTCCCCCTACCGGCCTCGAGGATTCTCCCATTCCGCGCTCCGGCTATTGACAACTTTAGCGAGTCGGACCTAGGGTTTCAATATTCAAAACTTGGTTCCACATAACGGAACTTTGTTTGAAGCGTAAATGGGAGGACAATTATGAGAACCGTATTCACGGTGTCGGCCTCGGCAATTGCCATGGTCGCCGCCTCTGCTACTTTCGCGGGTACCGTCAAGTACTACGCGGACTATGACCCTATTCCGCTGGCGGCGATGCAAGAGATCATCGCCGACTTCGAAGCGGCGAATCCCGATATCAAAATCGAGTTTCAGAACTTCGACCACGAAGGCTACAAAACCTCTATTCGCAACTTCCTGTCGGCCGATGCACCTGATCTGGCCAACTGGTATGCCGGCAACCGCATGGCGCCCTTTGTTAACTCCGGGCAGTTCATGGACGTTTCGGATGTCTGGGAAGAGAATGGTCTGAAAGACAGCCTGGCCTCGGCACTGCCGTCGATGACCATCGATGGCAAGCAATGGGGTGTGCCCTATACCTACTATCAGTGGGGCATCTACTATAACAAAACCGCCTACGAGCAAGTTGGTGCCGAAGTGCCCACGACCTGGGACGAGTTCATTGCCAATTGCGCACTGTTCAAAGCGGCTGACATTGATTGCTTGACCACCGGCACCAGAGCGCTGTGGCCCGGAGCTGGTATCTTCGACTATCTTGACCTGCGCACCAACGGCTATCAATTCCACATGGATCTCGCCAACGGCAAGATCGCGTGGACCGATGACCGCGTGCGGGCGACCTTCGCGGAATGGGCCAAGCTGGTGGATCCCGGTTACATCACCGAAAACCACGCGGCGATTGACTGGCAGGATGCGGCTTCGCTTCTGGTTCAGGGCAAAGCCGCCAACTACGTGATGGGCAACTTCTCCGTGGGCGTGTTCAAACAAGGTGGCATGACCGACGATACGCTTGGTTTCCTGCCCTTCCCGACGATCAACCCGGATGTGCCGCGCGCCGAAGAAGCGCCGACCGACACGATCCACATTCCGACCGGCGCCAAGAACCCGGAAGAAGCGAAGCTGTTCCTCGCGTATATGGCTGGAGCCGATGCCCAGACCAAGATCAACGCGGCAATCGAACAGCTGCCGATCAACAAGGATGCAACGGTCAACGAAGCTGACCCGTTCATCAAAGCCGGGTTCGATCTTCTGTCGACGACCCCGGGCGGCATCGCGCAGTTCTTCGACCGCGACGCGCCGGCTGAAATGGCCAAGATCGGCATGGAAGGCTTCCAGCAGTTCATGGTGCAGCCTGAGCAGCTTGATGCGATCCTCGACCGGCTCGAAAAAGCCCGTCAGCGGATCTACAAGTAACACTCCCAGAGGGGGCCGGTCCTGCCGGCCCCTCATCTGCGCTGGACGGCGCCGTGCCGCATTCGGGGCCGGCGCCGTCCAGTTTCTTTAAATGATGGAAGGGTTACGCGTATGAGCCTCGCCAGTACAGAAACTCGCTCCCGGTCTTGGTGGAGCCAGAACCAGCAAAAACTCACGCCCTATATTTTTCTGGCACCGGGCATCCTCTTTTTCATGGTCTATGTGATCATCCCGATCTTCAAGAGCTTCTGGCTCTCAGGGTTCGATTGGGATGGGCTCGGCGTCAAAACCTGGATCGGCTTTGACAACTACCGCGAGCTGATGGACGACCCAGCCTTTTATACCGCGTTGAAAAACAACGTGATCTGGCTTGTGCTCTATCTGCTCGCCATCCCGGCGGGGCTGGGCATTGCGATCTTTCTCAATCAGAAGGTGCGCTTCATCCGCGCCTATAAATCGCTGTTCTTCTTCCCCTTCGTGATCTCGCAAGTGGTCGTCGGCCTGATCTTTGCCTGGTTCTACGCTCCGAATTTCGGCCTGTTCTACCTGCTGATCGAATGGTTCACCGGCAAGGGGATCGCGGTTCTTGCCGATCCGAACCTGGTGACTTACGGGATCATCGCCGCAGGGCTCTGGCCACAGATCGCCTATTGCATGATCCTTTACCTGACCGGCCTCAACGCCGTTGATCCCGAACAGATCGAGGCCGCACGCCTTGATGGCGCCAAAAGCTTCAAAATGCTCTGGTACGTGATCCTGCCGCAGCTGCGCCCGGCCACCTTCATGGCGGTCGTGGTTACGGTGATCGGCGCGCTCCGTAGCTTCGACCTTGTCTCGATCATGACCGATGGCGGCCCGTTCGGTTCGTCGCGAGTGCTCTCGTTCTACATGTACGAACAAGCGCTGTCCGAATACGGCTACCGCATGGGCTATGGCGCCTCGATCGCTGTGGTTCTGTTCATGATCATGCTGATCTTCATCTCCGGGTTCATCTGGAAGATGGTCAACGACGAACGCAAAGGGCTCTGATATGTTTCCCCGCCCCATTCAACAACAGTCGCGTGCGGTGCAGCTCACCTATCAGGTGGCGCTGCCGATCTCGCTCATTCTCTGGCTGCTGCCGCTGCTTGGCGTAGCCGTCACCTCGCTGAAACCCGCCTCTGATCTGGCCTCGGGCAATTACTTCGGCATGCCCAGCCATATCGCTTGGTCGAACTATGCCGACGTGTTCACCCATTCACCGATTGGCCAATATATCTGGAACAGCTTCAAGGTGACGATCCCCACGGTGATCGGCACGCTGGTGCTGTCGAGCCTGACCGGCTTTGCCTTGGGCATCTACCGCTTCCGGGCCAATATCTGGGTTTTCTTCATGTTCGTGGCGGGTAACTTCGTGCCCTTCCAGATTCTCATGGTGCCGGTGCGCGACATGAGCGTGCAGCTTGGCCTTTACAACACCACGATGGGGCTGGTCCTGTTCCATGTGGCCTTCCAGACCGGGTTCTGCACCCTGTTCATGCGCAACTTTATCCGTGCCCTGCCGCGCGAGCTGATCGAAGCGGCGCGGGTGGAAGGGGTGAGTGAAGCTCGCATCTTCTGGTATGTGGTTCTGCCCCTGATGCGCCCCGCCATCGCGGCGCTGGCGGTGCTGGTGTTCACCTTCATCTGGAACGACTATTTCTGGGCAACGGTGCTGACCACCTCGCAGGAAACCCAGCCGGTCACTGCCGGGCTTTATTCGCTGAACGGTCTCTGGATCGCGCAGTGGCAGCTGGTTTCGGCCGGGGCCATCATGGCCGCCCTGCCCCCGGTGGCGATGTTCTTCCTGATGCAACGCCACTTCATCGCAGGTCTGACACTTGGTGCGGTAAAATGACAAAAACCTGGCGGCTCGACAGCGCGGGCCGAACACTCGCGCTGGTCTCGCATGAGGGGCATTTGCCCGTGGTCATCTGGTGGGGGGCACGGCTCCCCGCCAATGAGGATCTGGAGGCGCTGGCTGACGCCAGCGCCATCGACCGTGTGAACGGGACGCTTGACGAAATCCCGGAGCTGTCGATCTGCCCGGAAGCGTCGGGCGGGTTCGCCGGGCAGCCCGGAATGTTGCTGACCGATACCACCGGGGCCGCTCTGGCCCCGCGTTTTACCTTTAGCCGCGACGAGGCCAGTGAAGGGCGGTTGAGCCTGCGCTTTGCCGATGCGGCGCTGGGGCTGACCTACAGCGCCGAGTTTGTGCTGAACGCCGAGACCGGCATGCTGGAGGCGCGCGCCGCACTCGACGCCGCCGCGCCGGTGCAGCTGCATTGGCTGTCGGCTCCGGTTCTGCCCGCGCCGCAGTTTGCGGGCGAAATGATTGATTTCTCCGGGTGCTGGGTGGGCGAGTTTCGGATGCAGCGCACCCCGTGGTCGCCCGGCGCACGGTTTATCGAAAACCGCACCGGACGGACCGGGCATGAAACCTTTCCGGGCCTGATCCTGCCCAGCTCCGCCACCACCAACACCTCGGGCGAGGCGATGGCGCTGCATTATGGCTGGTCGGGCGGGCATCAGATGCTGGCCGAAGAGCTGGTCGACGGTCGCCGTCAGGTACAATTCGGACATGCAAGCGGCAGCGAAACCGTGCCCGGCACGCATTTCGAAACCGCCATGCTTTACGTTGCCTGGTCCGATAGCGGGCTGAACGGCTGCGCCACAACCTTCCAGCGCCATCTGCGCGACAAGGTTGTGCACTGGCCTAATCCGGATAAGCCGCGCCCGGTGCATTACAACTGCTGGGAAGCGGTCTATTTCGACCACGATCCGGGCGAACTGCAAGACATCGCCACCCGCGCTGCCGCTTTGGGGGCCGAGCGGTTCGTGCTTGATGATGGTTGGTTTGGGCGGCGCGATGACGATACCAGCTCGCTGGGCGACTGGTGGATCAACCCGGCCAAATACCCGGACGGGCTAACGCCGCTGATCGCGCATGTGCAGAGTCTGGGTATGGAGTTTGGCCTGTGGGTCGAGCCCGAGATGGTGAATCCGGATAGCGATCTCTACCGGACGCACCCCGACTGGGCGCTGGGCGCACCGGATCAGGTTCTTGGCCGCCACCAGATGGTGCTTGATTTGGCCCGGCAAGAGGTGCGCGACTACCTTTATGACCGCATCGCCGATCTGCTGGGCAATAACGCCATTTCCTATCTGAAATGGGATCACAACCGGGTTCTGCCCGCGCCCGACGCGGCGCAGGCCCGCGGCACCTATGCGTTGATGGACCGGTTGCGCGCGGCCTTCCCCGATGTCGAGATTGAAAGCTGCTCGTCGGGCGGCGGGCGGATTGATGCGGGCATCCTGTCGCGCACCCATCGGGTCTGGCTGTCTGACAGCAACGACGCGCTGGAGCGGCTGCGGATGCAGCACGAGGCGGCGCTATTCCTGCCCGCCGCGATCACCGGTAGCCATGTCGGCCCGCGCATGAGCCACACCTCGGGCCGGGTGCTCGATATGTCGATGCGCGCCTGGGTGGCGGCGCAGCGGCATATGGGATTTGAGATGGACCCGCGCGAGCTGACCGATGACGAAGCCGCGCTTCTGACCCGGGTCACGGGCTGGTGGAAGGCCAATCGTAGCTGGATGATGCGGGCCGACATTTTACGGCTCGACAGCGCCGACCCAGCAGTGACAGCTGAAGAACAGCTGGCCCGCGATGGCAGCCGGTTCGTGGTCTTTGCCGGGCAAGTCGAAAACTCGGCACAAATTTCCCCCCGCCCGCTTCGGCTGACCGGGCTGGAGGCCGAGGCTAGCTACCGGGTCAGCCTGCTGAACCGGGACGAAGTACCGCCGGTGTCGCACAGAGAAATGGCGCTGAAAACCGGGCCGCTCACCCTGTCGGGCCGGGCGTTGATGGGACAAGGCATCACCCTGCCGCGCAGCTTTCCGCAGCGGATCTGGGTGATTGAAGGAGAAAAGCTGTGAAACGCGAGATTGGCGTTTGTTATTACCCCGAACACTGGCCGGAAGAGATCTGGGCTGAAGACGCGGCGCGCATGGCCGAGGCCGGAATATCCTTCGTGCGGATCGGTGAATTTGCCTGGACGCGGATGGAGCCGATACCGGGGCGCTATGAGCTGGATTGGCTCGACCGGGCGATTGAAACCCTTGGCGCAGCCGGGCTGAAAGTGGTGCTGGGCACCCCCACCGCCACGCCGCCGCGCTGGATGCTCACCCGTCACCCCGACATGCTGGCCGTTGATCGCGACGGGCGTCCGCGCGGCTTTGGCTCGCGTCGGCATTACGATTTCAGCCATCAGGGCTATCGCGAGGAATGCGCACGGATCGTGGGTGTGCTGGCCGAACGCTACGGAGCCAATCCGCATGTGGCCGCCTGGCAGACTGACAATGAATATTCCTGCCATGACACCACGCTCTCCTATTCCCCCGTTGCGCTTGCGGGGTTTCGCGACTGGCTGGCGCAGAAATACCAATCACCTGACGCGCTGAACCGGGCCTGGGGCAATGTCTTCTGGTCGATGGACTATTCCAGCTTTAACGATATCGAGCTGCCCAACCTGACGGTGACCGAGCCCAACCCCGCCCATGTGATGGATTTCCGCCGCTTCGCCTCGGATCAGGTGGCGGCGTTCAACCGGGTGCAGGTCGAAATTCTGCGCCGCTATACCGACGCGCCGCTGATCCACAACTATATGGGGTTTGAGACCGGGTTTGATCATTTCGACGTGGGCGCCGATCTGGATGTGGCCAGTTGGGACAGCTACCCGATCGGGTTCCTCTCGGAACGGATGCAGGTGAGCGATGAGTATCGTCAGCGCTTCTTGCGGCAGGGCGATCCGGACCTTCAGGGCTTCCATCACGATCTGTATCGTGCCGTGGGGCATGGGCGCTGGTGGGTGATGGAACAGCAACCCGGCCCGGTGAACTGGGCGCCGTGGAACCCGGCCCCCCTGCCCGGGATGCCGCGGCTCTGGGCTTGGGAAGCCTTTGCCCATGGCGCCGAGGTGGTGAGTTATTTCCGCTGGCGGCAAGCGCCCTTTGCGCAGGAAACCATGCATGCGGGGCTGCTGCGCCCCGATAGCGCCGATGCCCCGGCTCTGGCCGAAGCCATGCAGGTGGCCGAGGAGCTGGCGGCGATGCCCGATGCAGGCTGTGCGCCGGGCAAGGTGGCGCTGGTCTTCGATTACGAAAGCGCCTGGGCTTGGGAGGTCCAGCCGCAGGGCAAGGATTTCAGCTATTTCCAACTGGTCTTCGCCTTCTACCGCGCCTGTCGGCAGTTGGGGCTCGATGTGGATATCGTGCCGCCGGAAACTGCTGATCTGTCGCCGTGGCAACTGGTTCTGGTGCCGGGGCTGGCAACCTTCACCGCCGAACTTGCCACCGCGCTCGATACGCATGAGGGCCAAGCGCTGATCGGGCCGCGCAGCAATGCGAAAACCCGGAATTTCGCAACGCCGGTGCCGTTGCCGCCCAATCTGGCCCGGCTCGATTGCACGGTGGCGCGGGTAGAAAGCGTTCCGCCAGGCACCGAGATTGCGCTGGAAGGTGGCGGGGCGCTGGTCCGCTGGCGCGAGTTTCTGGAAGGCGAGGCCGAGGTGCTGGAGCGCAGCGCCGATGGCTGGCCGGTGCTGATGAGCAATGGCCACACCCGCTATCTGGGCGGCTGGCCCGATCCGGCGGCGCTGACGCGGTTCGTGGCCGATGCCGCCGCTGCGGCCGGGCTGGATACCGAGCTTCTGCCCGAAGGCCTACGCCGTCGCGACACCGCCAGTCACCGCATCTGGTTCAACTACAATGCCGACCCCGTGCGCCATGGCGCGTTGGACGTGGCAGGCTGCGACGTGGCGTTCGAACCGCTCACCGGCAAAGGAGACATGTCATGAGCCGTAATGTTCTGGTTGTTGGTGGCGCGGGCTATATCGGCTCGCATATGGTGCGCGCGCTGATCGAAGCCGGGCACGGCGTGGTGGTGTTCGACAATCTGTCGCAAGGCCACCGCGAGGCCATCGAAGGCGTGTTTCTGGTCGAGGGTGATCTGCTCAATCCCGACGATCTGTCGCAGCTCTTTGCCCAGCACAGGTTCGACGCGGTGATCCATTTTGCCGCGCTGATTGCGGTGGGGGAATCCGTCGAAGAGCCGGGGCTTTATTACAAAAACAACGTCTGCGGCACGCTGAACCTGCTGACCGCGATGCGCGCGGCCGGGGTGGAACAGTTGGTCTTTTCCTCCACCGCCGCCGTGTTTGGCAATCCGCTGAGCGACCGGATTGACGAAAGCCACCCGCTGGCACCGATCAACCCCTATGGCTGGTCGAAACGGATGGTCGAGCAGATGCTGGCCGATCACGCCACCGCCTTTGGCCTGAACTCGGTGGCGCTGCGCTATTTCAACGCCGCCGGGGCCGCCCCCGATGGCAGCATTGGCGAGGCGCATGATCCGGAAACCCATCTGGTACCGCTGGTGCTGGAAGCGGCAATGGGCAAGCGCGATATGCTGAAGGTGTTCGGCAGCGATTACGACACCCGCGATGGCACCTGCGTGCGTGACTATATCCATGTGCTCGATCTGGCATCCGCGCATCTCAAAGCACTGGATTACCTCGACACCCATCCTGGTGCGCATCAGTTCAACCTCGGCAATGGCGCAGGTTTCACCAATCTGGAAGTCATCGAAGCAGTGCAGCGCGTCACCGGAAAAGAGGTGCCCTATGAGATGGCGCCGCGCCGGGCGGGCGATGCTGGCACATTGGTGGCCGACAGCACCCGCGCCAAATCCGAGCTGGGCTGGGAACCGCGTTTTGCCGAGCTTGAACAAATCGTTGAAACCGCCTGGACCTGGCACCGCGCGCCGCGCTATGGCCGTGCCGCCGGGACCGCATAAAGGAAGCGTGAATGTCGGATGACGCCCTACTCACCTCTGCGCCGCATCGGCGCCTGAATCCCCTGACCGGGGAATGGGTTCTGGTCTCGCCGCAGCGTGGCAACCGGCCCTGGCAGGGCCAACAGGAACCCGGCACGATCAGCGACCGCCCTGCGCATGATCCGGGCTGCTATCTGTGCGCGGGCAATGCCCGGACCTCGGGCGCGGTGAACCCCGATTACAAAGGCACTTTCGTTTTCGACAATGACTTCCCCGCCATGCTGCCCGACACGCCAAGTGGCGCGCGCGCGGATGATCCGCTGTTTCGGGCCGAGAATGTGCGCGGCACGGCGCGGGTTGTGTGCTTTTCCGAACGCCACGATCTGAGCCTCGCTGAATTGCCGGTGCCTGCGATCCGCGGGGTGGTCGATACCTGGGCCGATCAGATCACCGATCTGGGCGCGCGCTGGGATTGGGTCGCGGTGTTTGAAAACAAAGGCGCGGTGATGGGCTGTTCGCAGCCGCATCCGCATGGCCAGATCTGGGCCTCGGACTTCCTGCCCAACGAGGTGGCGACGGAAGACCGTCATCAGGCGCGCTATCTGGAAGACACCGGCAATGTGCTACTGGTGGACTACGCCGCCCGCGAAACCGAGGCGCGCGAGCGCATCGTGGTCGAAAACGACGATTGGCTTGTTGTGGTGCCGTGGTGGGCGGTCTGGCCGTTTGAAACGCTGGTTCTGCCGCGCCGCCATGTGCAGCGCCTGCCCGACCTGACCCCGACTGAGCGCGACGGGCTGGCCGACGTTCTGAAACGGCTCTGCACCCGCTATGACAACCTGTTCGAGACCGACTTCCCCTATACGATGGGCTGGCACGGTGCGCCGCTGGGCGACGGCGATTGGAGCCATTGGCAGCTCCACGCGCATTTCTACCCGCCGCTTCTGCGCTCGGCGACCGTGAAGAAATTCATGGTGGGCTATGAAATGCTGGCCGAAGCCCAGCGCGATCTGACCGCCGAAAGCGCGGCGGATCGTCTGCGGTCGCTCTCAGAAACCCACTACCGAGACGCGCTCAGGAAAGAAAGTAATTGAGATGAGCATGACCGAACCCCTCGCTGCCGTTGCACAGGCCTATGAAGCCCATTTCGGCACCGCGCCCGAAGTGGTCGCTTCGGCCCCGGGGCGGGTGAACCTTCTGGGCGAGCATACCGATTATAACGGCGGCTATGTGCTGCCGATTGCCCTGAACGATCTTGGCGTTGCCATCGCTTTGGGCCGTGGGGGCAAGCCGGGCGAGGTCGCGGCCTGGTCGGACACCTTCCATGCCGCCGAAACCCGCAATATCGACGACACCCGCGCCGGGCGTTGGTCGGATTACCTGCTGGGCTGCGTGCAAGCAGTGGCCCGCGACGAGGTGGCACGCAGCGGGCTGCAGGCCGCATTGGTCACCACACTGCCGCTTGGGGCTGGGCTATCCAGCTCGGCGGCGCTGGAAGTGGCAAGCTTTCGCGGACTCAACCAACTGATCGGCCGCGAGATGGATCCGGTGGCACTGGCCGTGGCCGCGCGCCGGGTGGAAAACGAGTTTGTCGGCGTGCCCTGCGGAATCATGGACCAGTTTTCCATCTCGGTGGGCGAGCCGGGGCAGGCGCTGTTTCTCGACACCCGCTCGCTGTCGCATATCCCCGCGCCGTCGCTGCCCGGGCACCGTTTTGTGGTGATCCATTCCGGCGTCAGCCATCAGCTGACCGATGACGGCTATGCCACCCGTGTGGCCGAATGCAACGCCGCCTGTGCCGCGCTGGGCGTTAAGCTGCTGAGCGATCTTGGCCCGGACGATCTGGACCGGGTAAACACGATTGCCGAACCGATGAACCGGCGCGCGCGCCATATCATCACCGATAACCAGCTCACGCAGGACGGCGTCGCGGCGCTGAAAGCGGGCGATGCGGCCACATTCGGGCGGCTGATGGTGGCCAGCCATGCCTCGGAACGGGATGATTTTCAGATCACCGTTCCCGAGACCGACGCGCTGGCCGAAGCGGCGCTGGACGCTGGTGCATTGGGGGCACGTCAGACCGGCGGCGGCTGGGGCGGCTCGGTGGTTGCGCTGGTGCCCGAAGCCCAGGTTGAAAAATTTTGTGCCGTGATCACAGGTGCCTTTCCTCATGCGCGGGTTCTGGCTATCACCTGACCGCACCCGGTGATCTGACGGCATGTTGGTATCGGCCTGCCTGACAATGAGAGGCGATGATGGACGATACGACACCGAAGACAGACGCGCCGAAACCCGGCCTTGGAAAAGTGTCGGGGCGCAAGCGGGTGACGATGCAGGATGTCGCCCGGGTGGCAGGGTGTTCGCAATCGACCGTGTCTTTCGTACTGAGCGGGAACACCTCGGCCCATATTTCCGAAACCACCCGCGAGCGGGTGCTGCAGGTGGTGCGCGATCTCGAGTATCGGGCCCCCACGCGTTCAGCCGCCCGCTCTGCCCCGGAAACCTCCAGCGGACGGATCGGGTTTCTGATCGACAAGATCACCACCAGCCCCGAAGGCATCGTGATGCTCGACGGGGTGAAAGAAATTGCCCGCGCGATGAACGCGGTGGTGCTGGTGGCCGAAACCGACAACGACCCGGCGCTGGAACCGGCCAGCGTGGAAATGTTCGTTGAACTCGGGGTGCGGGCGATCATCTATGCCTGCCTGTTCACCCGCGACACAACCATTCCCAACGCGCTTCGTGAAACCTCGGTGCCGGTGGTGCTGTTGAACTGCTACGCGCCTGATGAAGACCTGCCCGCCGTGGTGCCAGGCGAAACCGCAGGCGGCCACCGGGCGACGAATGCACTGATCGAGGCCGGACACCGGCGGATCGGCACCATCACCGGCGAGACGTTCATGGAGGCCGCGCGCGACCGGCTGCAGGGCTATCGCAACGCGCTGGCCACCGCCGATATTCCCTTTGCGCCCGAGCTGGTGGTGGAAGGCGACTGGTCGCCCAGCGCCGGGTATCGCGGCACCCGCGCGCTGATGAGCCTCGACAATCCGCCCACCGCGATCTTCTGCCAGAACGACCGGATGGCGATCGGCTGTTATGAGGCGCTGAAAGAGATGGGCAAGCGCATTCCCGAGGACATTTCGGTGATCGGCTATGACGATACTGAAACCGCGCTGCACCTGTCGCCGCCGCTGACCTCGATGATCCTGCCCAGTCGGGCAATGGGCCGCTGGGCCATCGAACGGGCCCTGGGCGAAGCGTCTGTACCGCAGGGGCTCGACAACCGGCCGATCAAGCTGGAATGCGAGTTGGTCGAGCGCAATTCCATCGCCCCGCCCGCCCCCTGATCCCCCCTCCGCAAGGTGGGGTCAGCTCTGCCGGACGATCACGATACGCATGAAGCGCGGGCCCATGGGCCCGCGCATATTGACCGCCGCCATTCATCATCTGCCGGAATAGTAGCGGCACGCGCGATGACGCGCACCGCTTGGTTGGTCAGGCGCGGAAGCCGCCGGCGAGGTGCCAGTAGACTTCGTTGTTGCGCAGATCCTGTTTGAACGTCGAAATCCGCGTGTCTTCGTCGATCAGCGCCAGTTCGATCCCGGCGATATTGGCGAAATCTTCCAGCATCTCGGGGGTCACGTCGTTGGAATAGGCGGTGTGATGCGCCCCGCCCGCCAGGATCCAGGCCTGCAGCGCGGTTTTGAAATCCGGCTGGCATTCCCAGACCGCCCGCGCCACCGGCAGGTTCGGCAGATCGGGGTGATCGACCGAAA
>JBNKIC010000003.1:0-119945 GCA_050290705.1 Paracoccaceae bacterium | reverse complement strand
CAACAGCGTGACCGCAGCGCCGGGCGAGGGCAGGTTCGCCCGATGCATCAGCCGTTTCAGATCGCGGTCTCGATGGTAATCGGCCAAGCCCAGACGGGCCGCATGAACCAGAAGTTTCGGGCGGCGCAGCGCCGCCAGACGAGACAGAACATCGGACATATCGATCCCCATTCAACTTGACATCTAAGCCATGCCACAACTCCAGCGAGTGTTGCGCAAAGGCCGAGGCTTGCGTGCGCACCATTGACCAATAGATTGGTATCAAAGGATATTCCTCTGTTCATATCGAATTGTTAACCACTCGGTAACCATTCTCAGCCTAGCTGCTTTAACGAGTAGTTCACCTTCAGGTAGAGTTGCCCGATGCAATCTGCCCCGGGAACGATTGTGATGTTTGGGGGCAGTGATGGGGTACGCAGAGGCGAAACATCCAGAGGGCCTTCAAGCTTTGCCCGAATGGATATCCGACACGCTGCTTGTCTATCTTGCCCACACCGAAGGGGGCCAAAGTATCCGGGCACTGGCCCGGGCGGCGGGATGCCATCCGTCGACCACGCTCAGACAGGTTCAGCGCATCGAAGCGCTCCGCGACGACCCGCTCGCCGATGCCGGACTTGGCCGGTTGGGGCAGCTTTGGCGCCAGCGCAGCGGCTCTTTTTTCGGTCGGCCCAGAGAACGGGAATGTTCAGTCATGATTTCGAATGCAATGGACGATGTGCAAATCTCTCAGGAAACCTTCCAGGCATTGAAGGCCATGAACGGTCCCGATTGCCTGATGGTCATCGCGGATGGCGTGGAAGAGGCCGTGGTGGTGCATAGTGCCGAAGACGGCCGCCCGGTGCGCCGCGCCGTGGTCAGCCGAGAAATCGCCGAAACGCTGGTGCTGCGCGACTTCGTCGAAGGGCGGCAGACCGGGCGTTTAACTCGCTACACCATCACCGCCGCCGGGCGGTCAGAGCTGCGCCGTCTGCTGGCCGAGGTGGAATCCGCCCGCGCCGCCCTGCATGGGGTCAGCGAAGACCAGGCGGTGGTGGATGCCCGTCAGGTGTTCGAGGCCCAGACCTGCAAGAAGGGGCGCAAATCGCCGCTCCGGCGCAGTGCGGGCACCGAATCCCCGATCTATGTGCTGGCCCGCCGGCGGCGCGCCGATGGCGAGCCCTGGCTGCCGCCCGATCTGGTGGCCGCGGCCTTTCGCTTTCATGAAACCTACGAGATTGCCCGTCTGGGCGGCGCGATCACGCACGATTGGGAACGCCTGAAAGTCGGGCGCATCAACGGGTCCGGCCCATCATTGCCCGCAGGCCGCGCAACCCGGCGGCTGGAAGCCGAGGAATCGCTCGCGGCGGCGATCCGGGCATTGGGGCCCGATCTGACCGAAACCGTGATCCTGAGCGTCTGTCACGAAGAGGGGATGGAAGAGATCGAAAGCCGTCTGGGCTATCCCGCGCGCTCCGGCAAACTGGTGCTCAGGATCGCGCTGCGCCGCCTTGCGCGCCACTATGCCGAAGAAGGCTCTGAGAAATTCGATATGATCTACTGACCAAAACCCGTCCGGCGCTGTCGATCAGTCTTGCAGCACCGCGCGCAGCTCCGGACGGCCCAGAACGATCACGTCGAAATCCAGTTCGGGAAACTGCGCAGAAAATTCCCGTTTGACCACCGTCGGATTGGGCAGGTTTTCGACCGCCACCCGCAATTTGCCGCGATAGCCCGCGCCCACGAGTTTTTCCGCCAGATCGAAGCAATCGAAACTGGCCGAAACCAGCGGTGCCAGAATCAGCTCCGGTGCATATTGCGCCAGCGTTTCACCGCACAGGCTTCCGTAATTGAGATATGTGACACTGTCTTCGTCTTCCTGTACGGCGCTGGGTTCGCTGCAAATCTCGCCAACCGCCAATATCGACATGGCAGTTCCGCATTCCACACCCTCAGCCACGTATCTAAGCGCCGGGTAAAACCCCTTGCCGACCTTGCCCATCGGTAATTTCCTATCTGCCCCAATACGATACGATCCGTTTTCTCGAATTTGGTCGCTCGTTTGGAAGGATTATATGGCGCTCACATGCAATGTAAAATGGTTATTGATCCGCCAGTCAATTTCATCGCGGCTTTACAGCACGCGAGGCATCCACGATGGTCGCGCCAAAGACAGGAGCCCCGGAATGACCCCCGACGAGCTGATTGCAGCCATCCCCTTGCCATGCGTTCACATCACGCCGCAGGGCAGGGTGTCTGCGCTCAACGCAGGTAGCACAGCCCTGTTCGGCAGCGAAATTCGCGGCCACCACTATATTACCGCGTTCCGCCAGCCGGCGCTGCTGGACCGGATCGAAGACGCGATCACCACCGGCACCGTGGTCACCGGGCGCTATGTCGGACGGCAGGCCGGGCGCGATACCACTTATGAAGTGACCATGTCGCCCGTGCAGGACGCCGGGCGGTCTGCGGGCTTTGTCATGGTGTTTCTCGACATCACCCATCAGGAAGAGGCCGACGAACGGCGCTCTGAACTGGTGGCCAATGTCAGCCATGAGCTGCGCACGCCGCTCACGGCGATTGCCGGGTTTATCGAAACCCTGCGCGGCCCGGCCCGGGATGATGCACAGGCCCGCGATCAGTTTCTCGGGATCATGGAACGCGAGGCCCGGCGGATGATTCGACTGGTCGAAGATCTGCTGTCGCTCACCCGGGTGGAAGATCTGGAACGGGTGCGCCCGAGCGCCCCGGTCGATGTGGCGGCGCTGATCACCGGCACCGTGAACGGGCTTCAGCCTCAGGCCGAGGCGCGTGGCGTCACCCTGTCGGTGCTGGGCTGCGACAGCTCGCAACTGGCTCCCGGCGACCCGGATCAGCTGGCGCAGGTCTGCACCAACCTGATCGAGAACGCGATCAAATACGGGCGCGAGAACGGCAAGGTCACAGTTGACCTCACGCGGCTCGATACGGCGGTGCTGTTGCAAGGGCCGGGGCTGAGGATTTCTGTCAGCGATGACGGCGAAGGCATAGATGAGCGGCACCTGGGCCGTCTCACCGAGCGATTCTATCGGGTCGATTCCCATCGGTCGCGCGGCATGGGCGGCACCGGGCTGGGGCTTGCGATTGTAAAACATATCATCAATCGCCATCGCGGGCGGCTGCGGATCGAAAGTACCCCGGGCAAAGGCAGCGTTTTCACGGTTTTCCTGCCGCTGGAATAGAACGGTTTCGTAAAAACCGGGATTGTCATATGGTTGTTACATAAGTGTCATCTAGGAGTTACCGCACAGCCATAAACCGCGTCGCAAGGACGCCGGGTGGGCGTTCGGATGAAACCAAATTCCAGGAGACAGATATGTCCTTCGTGAAACTGACCGCCTCGACGCTGGCGATCGCTGCCGTTTCGACCACTGCTGCGATGGCGCGTGACACCATTCAGATCAAAGGCTCGTCGACGGTTCTGCCTTACGCCTCGATCGTTGCCGAGGCTTTCGGTGAAAACTTCGACTTCCCGACTCCGGTTGTGGAAGGTGGCGGTTCGGGCGCTGGCCGTAAAGCGCTCTGCGAAGGCGTGGGTGAAAACACCATCGACATCGCCGACAGCTCCTCGCGTATCAAACAATCGGATATCGACAACTGCGCCTCCAACGGCGTGAAAGACATCCAGGAAGTGCGCATCGGTTACGACGGCATCGTGTTTGCCTCCGACATCAACGGCGCGTCCTTCGCCTTCACCCCGGCCGATTGGTTCAAAGCGCTGGCCGCCAATGTTGTGGTCGACGGCAACGTCGTTCCGAATCCCAACAAATCCTGGCATGACGTGAACCCGGATCTGCCGGATCAGCCGATCCTGGCCTTCATCCCGGGCACCAAACACGGCACCCGCGAAGTGTTCGACAAAAAAGTGCTGGAAGACGGCTGCGCAGAATCGGGCGCCGAAGAAGCCTTCGTGGCTGCCAAAGGCGAAGACGGCGCGAAAATGTGCGGCGAGCTGCGCACCGACGGCGTGGCGGTCGATATCGACGGCGACTACACCGAAACCCTGGCCCGCCTCGACGCCAACAAACAAGCCGTCGGCGTGTTTGGCCTGTCGTTCTACCAGAACAACACCGACAAGCTGCAAGTGGCGACCATGAACGGCGTGACCCCCTCGGTCGACACCGTGGCCTCCGGCGAATATCCGGTGTCGCGTCCGCTCTACTTCTATGTGAAGAACGCGCATCTTGACGTGATCCCGGGCCTGCAGGAATACATCGAGTTCTTCGTGTCCGACGACATGGCTGGCCCCGATGGCCCGCTGTCCGAATACGGTCTGGTTTCGGATCCGGAACTCGCCAAAACCCAGGAAATGGTTGCCAACCGCACCCCGATGGGTCCGCTGAACTAAGATACCTTTGCAGGCGGCGCCCAGCGTGCCGCCTGCGCCTTTGAGGATGGAGTTGATATGAGCGTCAGCCTACTGACCACAATCGTGCTGGGCCTTGCCGTGCTCGGCTTCTTCCTCGGCCGCCAGCGTGCGGTCTCTTTGGTTAAAGGCGATACGCGCGACCTGCATTCGCGCCCAAGCTATTACGGCCAATCGGTTTTCCTCTTCACCGCTGTTCCGGCGCTTCTGGTCATGGTGATCTGGCTGTTCGTGCAGCCGGTTCTGATCGACACCAAAATCGCCGAAATGATCACTGTGCCCGCTGGCGAAGACAGCTCGGTCAGCCTGATCATGAGCGATGTGCGCCGGATCGCCGGTGGCATCGACCTGATGATGGATGAGGGCAAGCTGTCAGAAGCCGATCTGGGCAACATGCGCGCCGATCTGACCGATATACGTGGCCGTCTGGCCGAGGTCGGGGTTGCCATCGGTGGCGACGTGACGGGCGAGTTGCTGGACGCTGCGAAAGCCTATCGCGCCGATGTAAACACCGGCGCCATGGCGATGAGCGCGCTGGTGCTGGTGATCGCGCTTGGGCTGTTCGGCTGGTCCTATTCCCGCATCACCGCTGAACAACGCGCCCGCAATATCACCGAACGTTTCGTGCTGGCCCTGTTGATCGGCGCCTCGATGGTGGCGATCCTGACCACGGTTGGCATCATCCTGTCGCTGCTGTTCGAAGCCCTGCATTTCTTCCAGCTTTATCCGGCGTTCGAATTTTTCACCTCCACCACCTGGAACCCGCAATTCCGGGGCGGCTCGACCCTCGGCATCCTGCCGCTGCTCTGGGGCACGCTTTATGTCTCGCTGGTGGCGCTGGTGGTTGCGGTGCCGATCGGGCTGATGATCGCTATCTATCTGGCGGAATATGCCAGCAAACGACAGCGCAGCCTCGCCAAACCCGCCATCGAAGTGCTCGCCGGGATCCCGACCATCGTCTACGGTCTGTTCGCCCTGCTCACCATCGGGCCTATCCTGCGCGACTGGATCGCCCAGCCGCTGGGCATTGGCGACAGCTCCTCGTCGGTGCTGACCGCCGGTCTGGTCATGGGAGTGATGCTGATCCCCTTCGTGTCGTCGCTCTCTGACGACATCATCAACGCGGTGCCGCAAAGCCTGCGCGACGGCTCCTATGGCCTTGGCGCCACGCAATCGGAAACCATCAAACAGGTGATCCTGCCCGCAGCGCTTCCGGGCGTGGTCGGGGCGATCCTGCTGGCCGCCTCGCGTGCCATTGGCGAAACCATGATCGTGGTCATGGGGGCAGGGGCCGCGGCCCGGCTCTCGCTGAACCCGTTCGAGGCAATGACCACAGTCACGGTGAAAATCGTCAGCCAGCTGACCGGCGATACCGAATTTGCCAGCCCCGAAACGCTGGTGGCTTTCGCCCTTGGCCTGACGCTGTTCACCCTGACCCTCGCGCTGAATATCTTCGCGCTCTACATCGTGCGTAAATACCGGGAGCAATACGAATGACCGACACAACCCAGGCGCACCTCAACAAACCCGAGGGCAAGCGCAGCTCGCTGCTGCTCCCCGATGCGCGCACCCGCAAGCGCAACGCCTCCGAGGCACGTTTCCGGGCCATGGGGCAGGTTGCCGTGGCCATCGGCATTGCCGCGCTGTTTGGCCTCTTGATCTCGATCGGGTCGAACGGGCTGTCGTCCTTCCGTCAGACCTATATCACGCTCAACGTCTATCTCGATCCGGCCAAGCTCGACAAAGACGGTTCGCACGATCTGGAGAAAATCGCCAAGGTCACGACGTTTGGCTACAAACCGCTGATTACAAAAGCCCTGACCGAAAGCCTTGATGCCGCCGGGATCGACCATGCCGATCTCAGCAAGAAAGAGCTGGGCGCGATGATCTCGGCGCAGGGGCCGGCGGATATGCGCGCCTTCGTGCTGGCTCATCCCGACAAGATCGGCTCGCGGGTCAGCTTCAACCTGCTCGCGACCGGGCGGATCGACGGCTATTACAAAGGCCGGGTGACGATGGAAAGCGCAGCGCTTGACCGCAACGTCTCGCCCGCGCAGCTCACCCTGGCCGACGAGATGCAGAAAGCCGGGCTGCTGGGGCTGCAATTCAACTGGAATTTCTTCACCGCCCCCGATGCCTCGGATACCCGGCCCGAAGCCGCTGGTCTTGGCGTCGCGGTGCTCGGCTCGGCCTATATGATGCTGATTGTGCTGGTCCTCAGCCTGCCGCTGGGCGTGGCCGCCGCGATCTATCTTGAGGAATTTGCAGCGAAAAACCGTTTCACCGACCTGATCGAAGTGAACATCTCCAACCTCGCGGCGGTGCCCTCGATCGTGTTCGGTATCCTCGGCCTGTCTATCTTCATCAACTGGATGGGCCTGCCGCAATCGGCTCCCATCGTCGGCGGTCTGGTGCTGACCCTGATGACCCTGCCGCGCATCATCATCCCGGCCCGCGCCGCGCTCACCTCGGTGCCGCCCTCGATCCGCGAAGCAGCACTCGGGGTAGGGGCCTCGAAAATGCAATCGGTGTTTCACCATGTCCTGCCGCTCGCCATGCCCGGCATCCTGACCGGGGTGATCATCGGGCTGGCGCAGGCGCTTGGCGAAACCGCGCCGCTCTTGCTCATCGGCATGGTCGCCTTCGTGCGCGAATTCCCGGGCGCGCCGCCCGAGGGCTTCATGGATCCGGCCTCGGCGCTGCCGGTTCAGGTCTACAACTGGACCACGCGCGGCGACCCGGCCTTTTTCGAACGGGCTTCGGGGGCTATCATCGTGCTTCTGTTGTTCCTTTTCATCATGAACATCACCGCCGTGCTGTTGCGCCGCCGCTTTGAGCGCCGTTGGTAGAAGGACCGGACAGATGAAAGATAATATGGAAGGACGGCTTCTCGTGAACCAGATGGACGTGAAATTCCAGACCCGTGACGTGCAGGTCTATTACGGCGACAACCACGCCATCAAAGACGTGAATGTCGATATCCTTGATAAAACCGTGACCGCCTTCATCGGTCCGTCGGGCTGTGGCAAATCCACTTTCCTGCGCAGCCTCAACCGGATGAATGACACCATTCCGATTGCCCGGGTTGAAGGCTCGATCATGCTCGATGGCGAAGACATCTATGACAAGCGCGTCGATCCGGTGCAGCTGCGCGCCAAGGTCGGGATGGTGTTTCAGAAACCCAACCCGTTCCCGAAGTCGATCTTCGATAACGTCGCCTATGGGCCGCGCATTCACGGGTTGTCGCGCAATAAAGCCGAGCTGGATGGGCTGGTCGAGCAAAGCCTGCGCCGCGCCGCGCTCTGGGACGAGGTGAAAGACCGGTTGGATGCACCCGGCACCGGGCTTTCCGGCGGCCAGCAGCAGCGGCTTTGCATCGCCCGCGCCGTGGCAACCGAACCCGAAGTCCTCTTGATGGACGAGCCATGCTCGGCGCTTGACCCGATTGCCACCGCGCAGGTCGAAGAGCTGATCGACGAGCTGAAAGCCAATTTCTCGGTGGTGATCGTGACCCATTCGATGCAACAGGCCGCCCGCGTCAGCCAGAAAACCGCATTTTTCCACCTCGGCAATCTCGTCGAATACGGCGACACCGACCAGATTTTCACCAACCCGATAGATCCGCGCACGGAAAGCTACATTACCGGCCGGATCGGTTAAGGGGCAGGGAGAGCAGTACCATGAGTTCCGATCAACACCATATCGCCTCGGCTTTCGACCGCGACCTGGAAGACATCCAGGCGCTGGTGATGAAAATGGGTGGCCTCGTCGAAGACGCCATCCGCGATGGCGCCAAGGCGCTGAAATCCCGCGATACCGAGCTGGCTGATCAGGTGCGCCGCGCCGACAAACGCATCGACGAGCTGGAAGAGCAGATCAACCTCGACTGCGCCCGGGTCATCGCCCTGCGTCAGCCGATTGCCGGCGATCTGCGCACCGTTCTGACGGTGATCAAGATCTCGTCCAACCTCGAACGCATCGGCGACTATGCCAAGAACCTCGCCAAGCGCACGGCTGTTCTGGCCGAGCTTCCGGCGGTCGATGGTGGGGCCAGCGCGATCAAGCGGATGGCGCGCGAAGTCCAGAACATGCTCTCGGATGTGCTCGACGCCTATATCCGCCGCGACGCTGCCATGGCCCATAATGTGCGCCAGCGCGATGTCGAGGTCGACCAGATGTACAACGCGCTGTTTCGCGAGTTCCTGACCTTCATGATGGAAGACCCGCGCAACATCACCCCGTGCATGCATCTGCATTTTATCGCCAAGAATATCGAACGGGCCGGGGATCACGTCACCTCGATCGCCGATCAGGTGATCTATCTGGTCACCGGCGAGATGCCGGACGAAGCCCGCCCGAAAGACACCGCACCGGCCTATGAGCCCGCCAGCTATCGGGAGCAGGATGGATGAGCGCCGACAAGCCCTGTGTTCTGCTCGTCGAAGACGAACCGGCGCAGCGCGAAATCCTGCGCTACAATCTCACCTCGGAAGGCTATGATGTCACCATGGCCGATAATGGCGATGACGCGCTGCTTCTGTCTGAGGAGGTTGAGCCGGACCTGATCCTGCTGGACTGGATGCTGCCCGGCGTGTCGGGGATTGAAGTGCTTCGTCGCTTGAAGAACCGCCGCGTAACCTCTGATATTCCTACCATAATGCTGTCTGCGCGGTCTGAAGAAATGGATCGGGTACGTGGTCTGGAAACCGGGGCTGACGACTATATGGTCAAGCCGTATTCGGTGAGCGAGCTGATGGCGCGCATCCGCACGCAGCTGCGCCGTACGCGGCCGGTATCGTTGGGGGAAAAGCTGCAATATCAAGACATTGTGCTTGATGGTGAAACCCATCGCGTGACCAGGTCCGGAGAAGAAATCAAGCTCGGGCCGACCGAATTCCGGCTACTCTCGACGCTGATGGAAAAGCCCGGGCGGGTCTGGACCCGTGAGCAGCTTTTGGACCGGGTCTGGGGCCGCGACGTGTTCGTCGATACGCGCACGGTCGATGTCCATGTCGGGCGGCTGCGCAAAGCGCTGCGCACAGGCGATAGCGACGATCCGCTGCGCACCGTGCGCGGCACCGGCTACGCGCTCGGCTAAGCCAGGCGGTGTTTCCGCGCCATCACAAGCGCTTGCAGCACAGATCTCAAGCTGCAAGCAGGGCGCAACCGTCGGTCTGGATCGGACCAGACAAAAGTCGCATAATCAGTATTATGTAATATTTTGACTGAACTGCGTGTGTTTAGCATAACCTATTGAGTACCTACATATTTCTGACCGTTTGGGCTAAACTGCTACCTGGGGATGATTCCGGAAGCACTATGTTTGGTTTGACGGGAAATGATGCACGTCTTGTGCCATCGCGTTGCGTTGTGAGGTACAGTCGTTGCTAGATCATATGCATACGGTCGCCACTGCGACCACGATCGAAACGGTTTGGGATTTGCACTGCCGTAAGATGAATGAATACGGTTTCGACCGTATCATGTATGCGTTCACCCGCTTCCCCAAGCAGAACTCCGTTGGCGAGATGGACGACGCGCTGTTCCTCACCAACCACGATCCCGACTATGTCGAAGCCTTCGTCGTCGGCCAGATGTTCGTCGATGCGCCGGTTACGAAATGGGCGCTCAACAATGTTGGCGCCTGCAGCTGGGGCACCCTCTGGAACGATCAGGCCAAGCTCAGCGACAGGCAGCGCGAAATCATTGCCTTCAACATCTCCATGGGCGTGGTCGCGGGCTATACCATCCGCTTTTCAGATTCCAGCTCACGCGCCACCGGCATCGTGGTGCTGGCCGGGCGTCGTGGGCTCAGCCAGGACGATGTGGATGAGATCTGGCGCAAGCATGGCCGCGAGATCGAGGTGATGAACCACATGGTTCACCTCAAAGTCATGTCCCTGCCCTATCGCACCACCCGTGGCGAGCTGACTAAGCGTCAGCGCGAGGTGCTGGAATGGATCGGTGACGGCAAGTCGAACCTCGACATTGCCACCATTCTCGGCGTGTCGCTGGCAACGGTCGAAAAACATCTGCGCCTTGCTCGGGAACGGCTTGGGGTCGATACCACCGCGCAAGCCGTGCTGAAGGCCTCGTTCCTGAACCAGATCTACAAGCTCTAGATCGCGCCCGATCCATCCGGTCAAATTCACGCCAACATACCGTTAAACAAAGCTGAATCTGGGAACTTGGTATGGTTTCCCTGACTTTGCCTCGGTTGTATTTCGGTTTAGTTTTCCCGTGTTCCGTGAGTGGTGGCAGTTTGCTATTTGGCAATGATGCCTTTTTGGAACATGGGTTGGAGAGCCTGCAATTACAGGTTTCTCCATCCCGCATAGTGGTGAGTATTGGTCTCAGGGCACAGGTTCGTGCCATCATCATTTGAGTTGTTCAGGGGTATCACATCCCCATTTGGTCTCCTGAATCTGAACGGCGCTCGCTGTCATGGCGAGCGCCGTTCACTTTTTTTCAGCAGAAGAAAAACTGTAGCTCTGCATCAGTCCAGGCGCGAGATCAGACCCGCGCCCGGCATGACAGATCAGCTTTTGGCCATCGAAGCGACTTCGGCAGCGAAATCGTCTTCTTTCTTCTCGATGCCTTCGCCCACTTCCATGCGCACGAAGCCAACGATCTCGGCCCCGGCTTCTTCGGCGGCTTGAGCCACGGTCAGGTCGGGGTTGACGACGAAGCTCTGGCCCAGAAGCGTAACTTCCGAGAGGAATTTCTTCATCCGGCCAACGATCATTTTCTCGATCACGGCTTCCGGCTTGCCGGATTCCTTGGCGATGTCGATCTGGATCTGGCGCTCTTTGGCGACCACAGCCGGATCAAGGTCGGCTTCCGACAGCGAGGCCGGGTTGGCCGCGGCAACGTGCATGGCAACCTGTTTGCCAAAGCCTTCGTCGCCACCTTTCAGCGCCACCAGAACGCCGATTTTGCCCAGACCGGCGCTAACCGGGTTGTGCACATAGGTCACAACCACGTCGCCCGCGACCGAAGCCATCCGGCGCAGGGTCATGTTCTCGCCGATTTTGGCGATCTTGTCGGTCAGCGCAGCTTCAACGGTCATCCCGTCGACATCAGCAGATTTCAGCGCGTCCAGATCGGAAACGTTCAGCGCGGCTTTGGTGATGCCGGCGACCAGCCCCTGGAATTCGGCGTTTTTGCCGACAAAGTCGGTCTCGGAGTTCACCTCGACAGCCACGCCTTTGCCACCTTCGACGGCCACACCAACGAGGCCCTCAGCGGCCACGCGGCCCGATTTCTTGGCGGCGGTTGCAAGACCTTTGGTGCGCAGCCAATCGATCGCGGCGTCCATGTCGCCATCGGTTTCGGTCAGCGCTTTTTTGGCGTCCATCATGCCCGCGCCGGACATTTCGCGCAGTTCTTTAACTTGTGCGGCGGTGATTGCCATCTCGGCTCTCCTTCAAATGGGTCCGGGAGCGGTGTGCCCGCTCCCGGTTACAGATGTGTGACGATCAGGCGTCTTAGGCTTCGGCGGCCGGGGCGGCTTCTTCAGCAACAGCTTCTTCAGCAACTGCCTCTTCAACCGGCACCTCTTCAAGCGCACCAACGTCGATGCCAGCGGCTTCCATCTGGCCCGACATACCGTCAAGCGCAGCGCGCGCGGCCAGATCGCAATAAAGCGCGATGGCACGGGCGGCGTCGTCGTTGCCGGGGATGATGTAGTCCACACCAGCGGGCGAGCAGTTGGTATCGACCACGGCCACAACCGGGATACCCAGTTTCTTGGCTTCGGCGATCGCCAGGTCTTCTTTGTTCACGTCGATGACGAACAGCAGGTCCGGCACGCCGCCCATATCGCGGATCCCGCCGAGCGAGGCCTGCAGTTTGGCTTGGTCGCGTTCCATGCCCAGACGCTCTTTCTTGGTCAGGCCTTCGGCGCCGTTGACAAGCTTCTCGTCGATCTCTTTCAGACGGTTGATCGACTGCGACACGGTCTGCCAGTTGGTCAGCGTGCCACCGAGCCAGCGGTGGTTCATGTAGTACTGCGCCGAACGTTCGGCAGCGTCAGCGATCGGCTTGGACGCCTGACGTTTGGTGCCGACGAACAGCACGCGGCCGCCTTTGGCCACGGTTTCGCGGATCACGTTCAGAGCCGCGTCGAGCATCGGCACGGTCTGCGTCAGGTCAAGAATGTGGATGCCGTTGCGGTCACCATAGATGAACTCGCCCATACGCGGGTTCCAGCGTTGGGTTTGGTGACCGAAGTGAACGCCAGCTTCCAAAAGCTGACGCAGCGAGAATTCAGGGAGCGCCATGTCCAAATTTCCTTTCCGGTTTGGCCTCAGCGGGGCAATCAGGGCGTTAAACCCAACCGGCGGACCGTTGCGGGATGTCTCCCCGCAGGGCCCAACCCCGCCTGTGAAGTGCGCGCGTCCTACACGGCCCTGCGCCCTATTGCAACCCCTCGCACCGCCTGCCACAAACGGGCCATGACACAAAGGCATGACATTCTCTGCATCGGCTCGGTTCTGTGGGACGTGATCGGACGCGCCGATCTTTCGATGACCTATGGCAACGACGTACCCGGGCGGATTACACGGTTGCCCGGGGGCGTGGCAATGAATATCGCCATGGGGCTCTCGCGGTTCGGGATGCGCCCGGCGCTGTTGACCGCGATTGGCACCGATGCCGAAGGGGTCGAGCTGATGGCCGAATGTGCCGCGCTCGGCATGGTCACCGACTATATCCACCGCGATCCGACCCTGCCGACCGACCGTTATCTCGCCATCGAATGCACCGCCGGGCTGGTGGCGGCCATCGCCGACGCCCATTCGCTAGAGGCCGCAGGGGCCGACATTCTGGCGGCTCTGGAAGATGGGCGCCTGGGCAGCGACAGCGCACCCTATCAAGGCCCTGTGGCGCTTGATGGCAACCTTACAGAAGCCCTTCTGGCCGAGATCGCCCGGCGCCCGAGCTTTGCTGGGGCCGATCTGCGCGTGGCGCCCGCCAGCCCCGGCAAGGCCATGCGCCTGCGCCCGCTGGTCGGCCACGGCCACGCCACCTTCTATGTAAACCTGGAAGAAGCCGGGCTGATCCTTGGCACCGTCTTCACCACCGCCCACCGCGCCGCCGAGGCGCTGCTGGCCGAGGGCGTGGCCCGTGCTCTGGTCACCGACGGCGCGCGCGAGGCGGCCTTTGGCGCGGCAGGCCATGTGATCACCGCCCAGCCCCCGCAAGTGGAACAGGCCCGCGTCACCGGCGCGGGCGATACCTTCATGGCCGCCCATATCGCGGCCGAAACCCGCGGCGAATCCGGCCACACCGCGCTGGCCACCGCCCTCACCGCCGCCGCCACCTATGTCTCGGGTAAAGATCCGGTCTGATACCCGCCACACTCTTTTTTCTCTATTTCTGAAAGCTCCCCATGATCCCCCTGTCCTTCTCTCCCGAAGTCGCTGCTGCAAAAGAAAAATCCCTGCCGATCGTGGCGCTGGAATCGACCATCATCACCCACGGGATGCCTTACCCGCAAAACGTCGAAACCGCGCGCGAAGTCGAAGCGGTGATCCGTGCATCGGGCGCCGTGCCCGCCACCATGGCGGTGATCGAGGGGCAGCTGCATATCGGCCTCACCGATGAAGAACTCACCGCGCTGGGTCAGGCCCAGAATGTAGCCAAGCTCAGCCGCGCCGATTTTGCCGCCTGCATCGCCACCGGCGGCACCGGCGCCACCACCGTGGCCGCCACGATGATCGCAGCAAACCTTGCGGGAATCCGGGTGTTTGCCACTGGCGGCATCGGCGGCGTGCATCGCGGCGCTGAAACCAGCTTCGACATTTCCGCCGACCTGCTGGAGCTGTCCCATACCCCGGTCACCGTCGTGGCCGCCGGGGCCAAGGCCATTCTCGACCTGCCGAAAACCCTTGAAGTGCTCGAAACCCACGGCGTGCCGGTGATCACCTTCGGGCAGGACGATTTCCCCGCCTTCTGGTCGCGCAGCTCTGGCCTCGCCTCGCCGCTGCGCATGGACAGCGCCGCCGATATTGCCCGCGCCGCCGATACCCGCGCCGCGATGGGCCTGCCGGGCGGGCAGCTTGTTGCCAATCCGATCCCGGTGGACGACGAGATTGCCGCCGAGGTTCTGGCCCCGGTGATCGCCGCCGCGCTAGCCGCCGCCGAGGATCAGCGGATTGCCGCCAAAGCCGTGACCCCGTTCCTGCTCGACCATATCTTCCATGCCACCAATGGCACCTCGCTCACCGCCAATATTGCACTGGTAAAGAACAATGCCCGGCTGGCTGCTGAAATAGCGTGCGCCTTCGCCCCGGCAGGCTGACAATCGCGCGCGGTGCCATTGCCGCACTGCCGCAAAGCCCTTACATTCTGCGCGAACAGGCGGGAAAACTTCATGGACCTCAAAAACCTTCAAGACTTGGGCAGCGAAGACGGCTCGGCGCCCCGGACGGGGCATCGCTTCCGGCCTTTTGCCGGATTTCGCAACAACTTCCTTGCCGGTCTTGTCGTCGTTTTCCCCGTCGTTATCACGCTCTGGCTGATCTGGAGCTTTGTCGGCTGGATTGACAGCTGGGTTCTGCCCTTCCTGCCCCGCTATTGGCAGCCCGACGCGATCATCACCCGCTGGCTTGAAGCCCATACCTGGTTCCGCGATCAGTTCGGCCCGGATGTGCATGTCAGCATTCGCGGCGTTGGCGTGGTGTTCTTCCTGTTCTTCACCTCGGTGGTGGGCTGGGTCGCCAAGGGCTTCATCGGGCGCAGCATGATCCATTGGGGCGAAAGCATCGTCGACCGGATGCCGGTGGTGCGCTCGCTCTATAATGGCGTGAAGCAGCTCGCCGAAACCGTCTTTGCCCATCAGGATGCGAAGTTCGACAAGGCCTGCCTGATCGAATATCCGCGCTCTGGCTGCTGGGCCCTTGGATTTATCTCGACCAAGGCCAAGGGTGAGGTCAATCAACGGATCCCGGTGGACGAACAGGTGATTTCGGTCTTTCTGCCGACCACGCCCAACCCAACCTCGGGCTATCTGCTGTTCCTGCCGAAAAGTGATGTGATCGAGCTGGATATGTCGATCGAAGACGCGGCCAAGCTGGTGATCTCCGGCGGGCTTGTCTATCCGAACCCGAAAGATCCGACCAAGCCCGGCTCCGCCAAGAACGCTGACGCCGCCAAAGCCGTCGCCGTTGAAGAACCTGCCGACAAGGCATGATCAACGCGGCACTTACCGGGTTTTTCACCGGGATTTCCCTGATCCTCGCCATCGGTGCGCAGAATGCCTTTGTTCTGCGTCAGGGGCTGATGCGCCAGCATGTGTTTGCGCTGGCGCTGTTCTGCGCTGCCTCGGATGCGCTGCTTGTCACTGCAGGTGTTGCGGGGTTTGGAGTCCTCACCACCGCATGGCCCGCCCTGCCCCTATACATGAGCCTCGCCGGTGCTGCCTTCCTGACCGCCTATGGGGTCAGCCGCCTGCGCGCGGCCTGGATCGGCGGGCACGCATTAGTTGACGGCGGCGAAGCGCGTGCCTTGTCGAAAACTCTGGCCATCGCCGCCGCTTTCACCTGGCTGAACCCGCATGTCTATCTCGACACGCTGGGGCTGCTCGGGGCGGTCTCGACCGGCTTTGCTGCGCTCGACGATAAGATCGCCTTCGGCATCGGTGCGGTTACCGCGTCTTTCGTGTTCTTCTTCTCATTAGGCTACGGCGCACGCCTGCTCGCCCCGATCATGCGCTCGCCCCGCGCCTGGCAGGCGCTCGATGCGCTGATCGGCCTCACGATGCTGGCGCTGGCGGCAAAGCTGGTGCTTGGCATTCTCTGACCGGAAACCCTGCTCAAATCTCGCCGAACCAAAAAAAAACGCCGGCACAAGGCCGGCGTTAAGTCATTGAGGCAGGTTTCATACAGGCAAGAAACCTATCGAGCAGTGACCTCTTTATACTGCGGCGATCCGCACGTTCCAAGCTAAAAGTTTGAATTGCTTTGGCGCCCCCTCTAGCATCACCCCAACGAAACAACGACAGGCGAGGATTGTTCCCGATATGCGACCAGAGTTTTTCCGCAGATTCGCCCCGAAAACCCGTGCAATTCTTGGTCTGGCGGCCCTTCTCGCCCTGCCGGGCATGGCTGGGGCCGAGCCGACCTATGGGCTGGCGATGTATGGCGAACCAGCTTTGCCTGCCGATTTCACCCACCTGCCGCAGGTAAATCCCGATGCGCCGAAGGGTGGCAGGATCGTAATCGCCGAATCGGGCGGCTTCGATTCGCTCAATCCGTTCATCCGCAAAGGCCGCACCCCGTGGCAACTGCGCTTCTGGGCGGTGGAAAGCCTGATGGGCCGCAGCTACGACGAACCCTTCACCCTCTACTGTCTGCTCTGCGAAACCGTGGAAACCCCGCCCGACCGCAGCTGGGTCGAATTCACCCTGCGCCCCGAGGCAAAGTTTTCCGACGGCAACCCCGTCACGGTGGACGATGTGATGTGGTCTTATGAGACCCTCGGAACCCAGGGCCACCCGCGCTATGCCGGGGTGTGGGAGAAGATCTCCAAGATGGAGCAGACCGGCCCGCGCTCGATCCGTTTCACCTTCAATACCGCCGATCGCGAATTGCCGCTCCTGATGGGGATGCGCCCGATCCTTGAAAAAGCGCAATGGGACGGCGTCGATTTCGCCAATAGCGATGGCGTCGAGCGCGCCCCGATCACCTCGTCGCCCTATATGATCGCCGATTTCGAGCCGCAGCGCTATCTGGTGCTGAAACGCAACCCCGACTACTGGGGCAAGGATCTGCCCTTCATGCAGGGGCAGGATAATCTCGACGAAATCCGCTTTGATTATTACGGCGATGGCGATGTGGTCTTCGAAGCCTTCAAGGCGGGCGAGGCCAACAGCTACCGCGAGACCAATGATCAGAAATGGGCCACCCAATACGATTTCCCTGGCGTGCAAAGCGGCGATGTCGTGCTCTCCGACATCCCCCATCACCGGCCCGATGGCTATAGCGGCATGGCGATGAACACCCGGCGCCCGGTGTTTGCCGATTGGCAGGTGCGCGAGGCGCTGATCCAGGCCTTCCCGTTCGAATTCGTCAATCAGACGATCTATGGCGGCCGGGCAGAACGCATCCGCTCATATTTCGGCAATTCGGTGCTTGCCGCTGATCTGTCCGCCCCCGCGACTGGCCGGGTTGCGGACCTCCTTGCTCCCTTCGCCGCCGACATCCCGCCCGGCGCGATCGAAGGCTATACCCTGCCCGTCTCGGACGGCTCCGAGCGCAACCGCGCCGGCATCGCCAAAGCGCTCGACCTGATGGCCGAGGCCGGTTGGACGGTGCAGGACGGGGTGATGAAAAACGCCGACGGCCAGCCCTTCGCCTTTGATATTCTGGTCAGCCAGAACGCCACCGAGTTCCGCAAGATCCTCGAAATCTATTCCAGTGCGCTGGCGCGGATCGGGATCACCCCGACGATCTCGGCGGTGGATTCGGCGCAATACGTCGAACGCGCCAAGGCGCATGATTTCGATATGGTCGTGCCTTATGAAACCTCCGCCTCGCTCTCGCCCGGCAATGAGCAAAAGCTTTACTGGGGCGCGGCTGGCGCCGATGTGGAAGGCGGGCGCAACTGGACCGGGGTGAAAAGCCCGGCGGTGGATGCGATGATCGACGCTATGCTCGGCGCCACCGATCAGGGCGAATTCCGCGCCGCCGCCCATGCGCTTGACCGGCTTCTTGCCGCCGGGCGCTATCTGGTGCCGCTGCGCCCGAAACAGCCCAACCCCTCGCATATCGCCCATGTCAAACAGCTGCACTATCCCGAGCATGTGCCGATGTATGGCGATTATCTGGGCTTCCAGCCGCAAACCTGGTGGTGGGAAGAGTAATCACCCCACCGAACACACCTAGTCCCGCGTTGCAGCTCGCAGCGCGGGGTTTTCACACCGCCGTGCCCGCTCATACGTTCTGCCCCATCGCCGCGACTGAAAGGCGAATTGCAACGCCGACGAGAATGCGCAAGGAATGGCGGGAGTTTAGACGCCGGTTCAGGCCCGACCACCCGAGCAGATAATGGGGATCGCCATGTCTTTCTTCGAACGTAACCTCACCCTGTGGGTCGGCCTCTGCATCGCGGCCGGCGTTGCGCTGGGCACGCTCATGCCCGGTCTCTTCGGCCTCTTCGCGCGGGCCGAGATCGCCCATGTGAACCTCGTGGTCGCGGCGCTGATCTGGGTGATGATCTACCCGATGATGGTGCAGATCGATTTCAGCGCGATCAAGGATGTTGGCCGCCGCCCGCGCGGGCTGGTGCTGACGCTGGTGATCAACTGGCTGGTGAAGCCTTTCACCATGGCCGCGCTCGGCTGGCTGTTCTTTCGCGTGCTCTTCGCCCCCTTCGTCGATCCGGGGGCTGCGGGCGAATATATCGCCGGGATGATCCTTCTGGGCGTCGCCCCCTGCACCGCGATGGTGTTTGTCTGGAGCCAGCTCACCAAGGGCGATCCCGCCTATACGCTGGTGCAGGTTGCTGCCAATGACGTGATCATGGTCTTCGCCTTCGCCCCGATCGCGGGCTTCCTGCTTGGCGTGAGCGAGGTTGCGGTGCCGTGGCAGACCCTGCTTCTGTCGGTGCTGCTCTTCGTAGCCCTGCCGTTGGTGGCGGGCATCCTCACCCGGCACCGGTTGGAGCGTCAGGGCAAAGCCGCCATTGCCTCATTCGTGGCGCGGCTGAAGCCGTGGTCGGTGGTCGGGCTGCTGGCCACCGTGGTGCTGCTCTTTGGCTTTCAGGCTGAAAAGATCCTGGCCCAGCCGCTGGTGATCGCGCTGATCGCGGTGCCGCTTCTGGTGCAGACCTATGGCATCTTCGCCATCGCCTACACCGCCGCCCGCATGATGCGCCTGCCCCACACCATCGCCGCCCCCGCCTGCCTGATCGGCACCTCGAACTTCTTCGAACTCGCCGTCGCCGTCGCCATCTCCCTCTTCGGCCTCAGCTCCGGCGCAGCCCTCGCCACCGTGGTCGGCGTTCTGGTCGAAGTCCCGGTAATGCTGACGCTGGTCGGCTTTGCGAACAGGACGAAGGGGTGGTTTGAGGGGTGAGCCGAAAAGATTTATCTGAAGAGTGGAGTCTCAATTTGCATAATGTGATTTTGCGAACCGTTCTGGTTTTTCTACTGCCGGTTCTCGCCAATTCCGCCCGCGCCGACTTTCGCGCGACATATGAAGGCAAAAATGGCCTGTCCCGGCTCGTTTTCGAGGTCGCAGATGACGGTAAAATGCGGGTGTCGCGTGGCGACGTTTATGGCGACCTGCTGTTTCTGGATGATCAGATTTACAGTGTGATGGCTGGTCCCGGCGGACCCGATGTCAACACGCTGGAAGTTGAAGTCGAGCTTGCCAAACGGCAACGTAAGAACTGGATCACCTCCGGCCAAACCGACTCCACGCCCCCCCCGATCTATTATGTGCCCGTGGAAGAGATGATCGTCGGGGGTCGCATTGGCACGCGCTATAATTATGCCGAAACCAAGTTCCCAGACTCGACGCAAATCGTGCTGTCGGACGATCCCGCTCTAACGCCGCTTGGTCAGGCTTTTTCAAGGTATGAGCAGGCGTTGGGGATCATGTCAGCAAATGACGACCCCCAAGAGACCAACATATACGATTTGCTGTCCGAGCATGGCGCGTTGCAGTTCAACGATTACAAATTGACGTCTTTGAGCTTCGACCCCATCGACCAGATGCGTTTTACTGTGCCTGCAAAGCCGATCACACTGGCCGATCTTCCACCGGAAGCCCCCGAGGTCGCAGACGCGCCACGAGAATACAATCCGATTGTGTTGCAAGCCGTTTTTCAATCCGGTCTGCTTTACACGCGTATGTCAAACGGGGATGTCCTCGCATGGGTCGACGGCGGTAGTGAAAGCACCAAAGTCACCACTCCCGGTCCGGTCCTGAGCATATGCACGCTCGGCAGTGACATGTATTTGGTTACCGGGGAACAAACCGGAGGACCTATTGCCCTTTGGACAGGGCCGCCAGAAAAGTGGTCTTCTGTGACGTCTTTCGAGCAAACGGACAGCGACATCTTCGTCACGTTGGATTGCAGTGGCACAGAGCCACTGTTGTTCTCAACCGAAGCCATCCGGACAACCAACGACGTGCGTCCGATTAGTCTCAACCCCACCGATACCGTCGGTTTCGGCTATATGACCACATTGCAACATGGCGGTTTTCTGTATGTCGGCGTGAATATGGGCGAATGGGGCGGTGCGACCTTGCGCTTCCCAATTGCTGGCGGAACGGGCGAACTCATCAAGCCAAGCACGACGATAACCGGTCTGGAACCCGACCCCGTTCGGCCCGACTGTATCCTTGCTGCATCCGGACTCGTTCATTTCTTGTCGAGTGGAGCAATCTACCGGATCTGTGGCGATTCAGCGTCTCTTATCTATGCAAAGCCATACACACTCGAGCCCGACTGGCAGTTCGATCCTCAAAAAGTCGGGGAAAGCTCTCAGAGCGTCAGTTTCTTTTCGATTGGCGGAAATGGAAAATCCGTCTGGGCCGTCGCAAGCGATGGGATCTATCAAATTGCGGACGGGGCCGAACCCGATTTCCAACCTTTTCCGCGCAATTTCCAGCTGCCTAAAAATGGCATCGACTGGTCCAATCCCGAATTCATTCTGGTCCAAACGACCATGAACCGGGCTTTTTCCGTCAGCGGCGCTTCTCTACTTCTTGTTCCCCGTTGAACAAATCCAACACACCGCTTTTGGGGTCCCACCCCCCTCGCTCAAAACTTCGCACAGTTAGCGCTATCGCTATAGTTTTCCTAGACTTATACCCCCGGGCGAGTTCGCCCACCCCCGGCTAGTCCTCGCCCGGCAGCAAGAGCGAGGCGTCTCCGTAGCTGAAGAACCGGTAGCGGTTTTCGATGGCGTGGGCATAGATCTCTCGCATCCTGTCCAGCCCCATCAGGGCCGAGACCAGCATCATCAGCGTCGACTTCGGCAGGTGAAAATTCGTCATCAAGGCGTCGGCAAGCTGGAACCGAAACCCGGGGCGGATGAAGATATCCGTGGGCCCCTGCCAGGGCGCAATCTGGCCGGGGCCGGTGGCCGCGCTTTCGATCAACCTCAGCGCCGTGGTCCCCACCGGGATCACCCGTCCCCCCGCCGCCTTGGTCGCGTTGATCTCCGCCGCCGCCGCCGCATTCACCTCGCCCCATTCGGCATGCATCTTGTGATCGGTCAGGTCGTCGGTCTTCACCGGCAGAAACGTCCCCGCCCCGACATGCAGCGTCACATGGGTCGTCTCCACGCCCTTCGCCCGCAACGCTGCCAACAAGGCCTCGTCGAAATGAAGCGAGGCCGTAGGGGCTGCCACCGCGCCCTGTTTTTCGGCCCAGACCGTCTGGTAATCCTCGCGGTCCTGCGCGTCGGCCTTGCGCTTGGCCTCGATGTAGGGCGGCAGCGGCATTTGCCCGGCCTCCGTCAGCGCGGCATCAAAATCCGCGCCGGTCAGATTGAAGGCAATCCGCGCCTGCCCGTCTTCCTTCGCCACCAGCCGCGCCGAAAGGGCATCGGAAAAGCGGATCTCTTCGCCCTCCTTCACCTTGCGCAGCGGCTTCAGCAGCGCCCGCCATTCGCCGCCCGGCGCAGGCTCCAGCAATGTCACCTCGACGCCTGCAACGGCCTCGCCGCGTTGGCGCTGCCCGCGCAGCCGCGCCGGGATCACCCGGGTGTCATTCAGCACCAGCCGGTCGCCGGAGCGCAACAGGTCCACCAGATCGGCCACCACCCCATCGCGGATCTGCCCACGTGTGGCGACCAAAAGCCGGGCCGACGAGCGCGGCTTCGCCGGCCTTGTCGCGATCAGCTCTTCCGGCAGGTCGAAATCATAGTCGGACAGGCGCGCGCCCGGTTCGGGGCGGTTCGGAAGGGTCATCGGATCTGGCTCATGGTTGCGGGCTGTCAGGCGTCGGCGCCGGTCGGCGGAAGATATCGCGCAATGGCCCCGGCAGCAGGAGCGACAGCGGGTTGATACTGACCTTCGGCTCAGCCGCCGGGCCGGTCAGGTTGAAGTTGAAGCCCACCAGCCCCTCGCCTTCGCGCGGCGACACGATGCCGCCCAGCACGTTGACGATATAGAGCGGCGACAGCACCCCCTGCATGTCAACCTGCTGGCTTTTCATATCGTAATAGCCATCGAGCGAGACCCCCATCGAGGCCCCGACCGCCGAGGCGTGATAAAGCGTCAGGGTTTCCGGGCTGAGTTTGAACCGACCCTCGACGGTGTTGAACAGGATCCCCTCGGCGTTGAGCTGTTCGATCAGACCAACCACCGAGACCGCCGCCAGCATTTCGGCCATTGCGGGTGCATCGACCAGCCGCGTGTCTTTGACGGTAAAATCACCCTCATAGGTGCCGGGGGCTGCGGCAGGCGCAAGGATCAGCTCCAGCGATCCGCCTTTGGCACTGGAAAACACCCCCGCGCCGCTCATTACCGCGCCGGCATTCTGGCTGGTGATCCGGAAGGCAGAGCCGTTTTTCTGCTGCGCCACGGTTCCGGCAATCGGCGCGCCGGAGATTTTGCCGGTATAGGTGCCGTGAATCCCGCCCGCGAGGTCGAACTCGCCGGTCAGATCGCTGATCTTTATCCCCTCGGTGACGATCAGACTGACGGCAGCTAGGTTCAGCGGCTGGCGCGGCCCGGCAGCGATGCCACCCCCTCCCGACCCGCCAAGCTGGGCCTTGCGCATATCAATTGTGCCGCCGGGCAGCGAGATGGCGATGGGGGCCGTGTTGCCGCGTCCGGTCAACACCACCGGCGCATCAAGCCAGCCTCCAAGCTGCACCCGGTCAAACCGGGCTTCGCCCAGCCCCCCGCCCTCGGCGGTGGTGGCGGTGCCGGTGGCCTTGAGCCCGTTTGCGGTAAAACTGATGCTCGTGGCTTCAGGTCGATCGCCGAGATCCGCCTCTACCGAAAGAGAGCCGCTGCTGCGCGTGGATTTCGTCCAGCCGGTGCCTGGGATATGCATGGCCAGCCCAGACAGATCGGAAACCAGTGTGAGGTGCGGGGGCGCATGGGCGGGCAATGCCAGCTCGATATGTCCGCGCGCCGCGCCCGTCACCAGATCCCCCATACCGGCCAGACCGAATTCGGACAGCGCCGCCTGATTGATCGTGATCGTGCCGTCGATGCTGGGTTCGCCAGGCACCCCGCGATCAAAGGGCAAATGCCAGGTGCCACGGGCCTGCGCCTGCCCGATCCGCACCGGACCCGAGACTTCAACCCGTTCGCTGGTGGCGGACAGCGCCAGTGTATCGGCCACCAGAAGCTTGTCTTTCACCACCACATCCGAGGTGACATGGCTGATGGTTCCGGCGATGTCGTAGTCGAAATCTTCAGGCGGGATCGGGGTTGTGGGGTTCATCGGCACCGGAAAGGCAATTGTTCCGCTCGCCGATATTTGCCCACGCGCCATATCCGGCCCCAGATCGGAGCCTTTGAAGATGAAAAACGGATCCAGCTCCAGCACCGACAGCGCCCCGTGCACCGTGCCCTTGACCGCCACATCAATAATGGCGGTTTTCTGATATTGGGTAAGATCGGGTAGCCGGTAGCCCGACCCGGAGGCATCCATCACATCACCATTTGGCGCCACCATGCTCGCCTTTTCCGCAACGGCGGTGAAGCTGCTCGGCGAAATGGTCACATAGCCGCTTTCAACCTGCAGATCCGGCAGGGTATCCATCGGGCGCAACACGGCATCGCGCAAACCGAAAGTGCCGGTCATCTGCAGAAATTCGCCCGGCTTCAGCCGCCACGAGACGGAGCCATCCGTCGCTTCGCCCTTGAGCAGCCGGGTTGCCACCCAGTCGCGTCCACCGGGTTCGATATTCAGTGGCCAAAGCGCCAGCAGCTCGTCCCGCCTTGCAGCATCGAAACCGCCATCAATCGCGACGCTCCAGCCATCGGCATTGGCCGAAATCTTGCCCGATCCATGGTAGCGGTTATCGCCGCGGAAAATCACCGCCTGCCCGATCTCGATCGAGAAGGGGGACAGCGTTACACGCAGATCGGCGCGACCGTTGTCGATGGTCAGCGGGGCTTCGAACATGTTGCCCGTGTTCACCTCGCCGCCACTGAGCGTGATCTGTCCGATCATGGAATTGGGCCAAGCCCCCTTGAAGTCGGTCAGATAGACCTGCCCTTCGGCCTGCGCGGTGCCGAGTTCAGACCGGACGGACACCCCCTGAAAATCGATCCGCTGAGCCAAAGGATCAAAATCAATGTAGATCTGCGCGCCGTCAAAGGCTGCGGGCTTGGCGCCGGGGGTTGGCGACAGGGCGCCGCTGCCAATTTTCAACGCCCCGGCCAGATCGGCAATCGCGCCGGTGGTGTCGATCGAGGTGCGCAGCGCCCCGGAAATTGGTGCGTCGATCACCGACAGGAAAGACAGAGCCGGGGCCTGAGCCGCGATATCGCGCGCGGCGGCGTTTTCAAACCGGGCAGAAAGGCTGGCCTCAGAGCTGGTTTTCGAGGTGCGGAAGCTCAGTTCGGTCGTTGCAAGTTCTTCAGTCTGGTTAAACACATCAAAGTGGATTGTGGTGTCGATGGTGTTTTCAGATGGCGTGACCGCCAGACTCCCATTGGTGACCTGCCAAAGCCGCCCGGATCGCGCATCTTCCAGGGTCAAGGTCAGATCATTGGCTTCCAACCGGCTGGTGGTGGCCAAAGGCCCTTCGGTGAAGGCGGCATCAATGCCGTCAAGCATTGAGGCAAAACTGCCCGCGGTGCCTGCGGACTTACCAAGGCTCAGCGCGAATGTCCCATCAGAGAACCGGCGCAGGGTCATCTGCGCGCCCTGCAATCGTACAAGCGTGGGTTCGAACCGTCCTGTCAGCATCGCCCCGATGCCAAAGCTCGATTCCACCCCATTCAGCTGCGCCAGATCCAGCCCGGTTGCATCTTTTACCCCAAGATCGACCAGCCGTATCATCGGTCGGCCATTCTTCATCATGCCGAATTCAACCTGGCGCAGGGTGAAGTTCATCTCGGGCACGGCTTTGTTAATCTCTGCCAGCGCCTTTTGCGCGGCCCAATCCGGCAGCACGAGCACACGCCCCGTGGCCGACATCGACGCGAGCAGGAGGAACACCGAAATCAGCCCGGCTGAGAGCAACGTCCAGAAAGACAGATGAAAATGCAACGCTCTGGGCCGCCATCCGCGCGAAGGCGGGGCGGGATCCGGGGTGATCGGCGGGGTATCGTCAGAGGTTGGTTCTTCGCTCATCCGGTCTATCTGAGGGCACGTCATCGGCTTTTCTTTTCGGCCGTCTCCCCTTACAAATCATCGCTTAAGGGATCATGCGAGGGAAGTGAAGCAATGTCATCCGCTCTCATCGAAACAGGCACGCCAGCGCCGGAGTTCAACCTGCCGCGCGATGGGGGCGAAATGGTGTCGCTCGCAGCACTCCGCGGTAAACCGGTGGTTCTGTTCTTCTATCCGAAAGCCAGCACCCCGGGCTGCACCACCGAGGCTTGCGATTTCACCTCGCAGATCGCTGATTTCGAGGCGGCGGGGGCTGTGGTGCTGGGCATTTCCAAAGACAGCGTGACGCGGCAGGAAAACTTCGCCGCCAAGCAGAGCCTTGCCATGCCGCTTCTGTCGGATGCCAAAAGCGATACCTGCGAACGCTATGGCGTCTGGGGCGAGAAAAAGAATTACGGGCGCACCTATATGGGTATCACCCGCAGCACCTTTCTGATCGGGGCCGACGGCATCGTCGTTCGGGTCTGGCACAAGGTGAAGGTGGCGGGCCATGCTTCCGAGGTGCTTGAGGCGGTACGCGCGCTGTGACGCTCAGCCTTGCTGAAATGGCCGAGGCGGTGCTGCGCTGCCCGGATGCACAGGAAAAGGCCGCGCTCAGCGCTGAATATGCCGGGCTTTGGGCGGCGTCGCGTGCGGCGGGAACGCCGCTGGAAATCGGGCAGGCCAACCCACCCGACGCCCCTGCCCGGCCCGCAAAACCAGAACTTCTGGACCCGCGTGACGTTCCGCGCCGCCGCCCCGGATCACCTGCCGGGCGGCTCGCCATGCTGCACGCGGTGGCCCATATCGAGCTGAACGCGGTCGATCTGCATTGGGACATCATCGCGCGCTTTACCGATACCAGAATGCCGCTGGGATTCTATGATGACTGGGTAAAGTCGGCAGCAGAAGAAGCCCACCATTTCAACCTGGTCTGCGGCATTCTTGAAACGCATGGCAGTTTCTACGGCGCCCTGCCTGCCCATGCCTTCATGTGGCAGGCCGCCGAAGATACGGCGGATGATCTGATGGGGCGGCTGGCCGTGGTGCCGATGGTTCTGGAAGCGCGCGGGCTGGACGTGACGCCGGGAATGATCGCGCTGTTTGAAAAGGCGGGCGATACCGGTGCGGTGGATGCGCTGAAGGTGATATATGCCGAAGAGGTTGGGCATGTGGCCTATGGCTCGAAGTGGTTTCACTTTCTCTGCGGCCGCCACGAGCTTGACCCAAAAGAGAGCTTTCACGCGCTGGTGCGGCAGTATTTCCATGGCGCCTTGAAGCCGCCGTTTAACGAAGAGAAACGCGCCGAAGCGGGATTACCCCCTGATTTCTATTGGCCTCTTGCCGAGCACGACCACAGTTGAGCGGTTTCCCGCCATACGTATCCCTTTGCACGTCTTGATTGCGCGAAGAAACTTGCCTCGAACCGGGGGGCGGGTTATTCACCTTCAACCCGGGTCGAAACGACGCCCGGGAGGGGATGAAAAAAACAATCGGAAGAGAGCGGTGCTGAAGCGTTTTGCGAATAGGCTGAATCATAAGCTCCAAAGCAGCTTTCCCGAACAACGTTTGTTTCTCCGCTCGGAAGACGGCACCCGTTTCATCATTCTGTCACCGCTGACCCAGCTGTTCGGCTGGATGGGCAGCGCCGCGTTTGTGGCCTGGGCCATTATCGCAACCGCCATTTTGCTGATGGATTCGATCGGATCGGGCAATCTGCGCGATCAAGCGGCGCGGGAGCAGAAGCTTTATGAAATGCGTTTGCAGAACCTTGCCGATGAGCGTGACACACGCGCCGCAGAGGCCGCTGCGGCTCAGGAACGCTTTGCCTCGGCAATGGATCAGATCTCGGTGATGCAGTCCGAGCTTCTGGCCTCGGAAGACCGTCGCCGCGAACTTGAAACCGGCATTAACGTGATTCAGGCCACCTTGCGCCGCACCATGCAGGAACGCGATGCAAGCCGGTCAGATCTGACCGCCTATCTGGCGGATAACGCCAATACAGACGGGGGCACGCGCCCTGCCCCTTCACCGGAACAATCGGAAACGCTCGGCTTTCTGACCGCAGCACTCAACGATATTTCGGCCGAGCGCGATGCAGCGCTGAAAAATGCGGCAAACTCAAAAGATTATGCCGACGAGCTGGTTTACGATCAGCATCTGCGTGACGAGCGCAACGATCAGATTTTCCGCCAGCTTGAAGATGCCGTGACCATTTCGCTGGAGCCGCTCGACAAAATGTTCCGGGCCGCAGGCATGTCGACCGATAGCGTTCTTGAGACCGTGCGCCGCGGTTACTCTGGCCAGGGTGGCCCGATGACGCCGCTGGTCATGTCGACCATGGGCGCTGAACCCGATGCCGATACGGCCCGTGCCAACGAGATCCTCGACCAGCTTGACCGGATGAACATGTACCGGATCGCGGCGCAAAAGCTGCCCTTCGGGATGCCTGTTAAGTCCGCCTTCCGCTATTCCTCGCCCTTCGGCAGGCGCTGGGGACGGATGCACGAGGGCGTGGATTTGGCAGGCCCGGTCGGCACACCCATCTATTCAACCGCTGACGGCGTGGTGAAACGCGCAGGCTGGGTCTCGGGCTATGGACGGCTTATCGAAATCCAGCATGATTTCGGCATCACAACGCGCTACGCGCACCTTTCCGCCATCAAGGTAACGAAGGGACAAAGGGTCTCGCTTGGTGAGAGAATTGGTGATATGGGAAATTCTGGCCATTCCACAGGACCCCATCTTCACTACGAGGTGCGCGTCAGCGGTAAGCCCATCAATCCGATGATCTACATCAAGGCAGCAAAAAATGTTTTCTAAAAGCAGGATCAACGAACCCGGGCCCAAAGCGGGCGCAAACGAAACCCAAGCGACGAAGCCTGAGATGACAAAACCCACAACTCCCACGACCTCGCAGACTCCGCCGGTGCCCACAGGCGCCCCGAAACCGAAACCGGCCGCCTCGGTGCTGTCTTCCGACCTGGTCGTGAAGGGCAACATGAAATCGACCGGCGATATCATCGTCGAAGGCGCTGTTGAAGGCGACATCCGCGCCCACACCCTGACGGTCGGCGAAAGCGCCACCGTGAAGGGCGAAATCGTTGCCGACGATGTGGTGGTCAATGGCCGCATCATCGGTCGTCTGCGCGGGCTGAAAGTACGCCTCACCGCGACCGCGCGCGTGGAAGGCGACATCATCCACAAAACCATCGCGATCGAAAGCGGTGCGCATTTCGAAGGTTCGGTTCAGCGTCAGGAAGACCCGCTGAACGGCACCTCGAAAAAGCCGGTGCCGACGGGCAAATCCGAATAATCGCAGCCTCAGTGCTGAAAAAGGCCGCCCTCGGGCGGCCTTTTTTTACCGTCCCAGCGCACATAATAATGCGAACGCGCGTCTTGTTTTTCAGTCTGAATTTTGTATCGTCGCCGCGCAAATACTTGAAAGGTAAGATTTTTACATGCGCATTTCCCAATACCTGCGGCACCCCGTCATTCTACCGGTCATCATCGCCATCGGTGCAGCTATATTTGGCTGGTTCATGCTGGCGATATTCCCGAATGAGCCTGAGATTACAGGGGCGGCGCTCCTGCAACGCATTGCCTATATGGCCGCGCTCTGGCTCATAGGCACGCCGTTGATGCAGGGATTGATCGCAATGCGCGCGGAACTTGGCGACCGAGATGACAGAACGGCACGGATCTACCGCTGGCTGTATGGATACTATTCCGCCTATCTGATCGTGATCATGAACCTCATATGGTTGGTGAAACCCTCTGACCAATTTTATGAGCTATACGCAATCTGGATGATCGTAGGAATCGTGATGGGGGCGTTAATGTCTCAACCCAGGTTGGGTGGAAAAACGCGCCCGGCCGCATCGCTCACCCGCGCCTATTTCGATGTTGATACCCCGATTGACGAGATGCCCCCCTTTAATCGCTGGGTAGTGCTGCTCTACCCTGTTGCCGCTTTCGCATTTCTGACACTCACCGTCTTCGCGGACTCACCCTTTGGAACGCATGAACGGTTCTATATGGTGGCGACTTTCCTTGTCCTGCTCATTCGTCCGGTTGACTATCGCCGTGAAGGGCTGAGCTTCGGCAGATGGCAGTTTCGCAGCAGTCCGGCAATTGCAGGGGCGCTCATCGCAGCTTTCGCCACCTTCTATTTCTGACACCGAGGGCTCGCCTCAGAAACGCGACCGAAATTCCAGCCCAATACTTTTGGTGTCGCGTTCATAGGTGCAAAGCCCCTGCCTACTCTGCCCGACAGAGCAGAATGAAAAGGCCGCCCGTGGGCGGCCTTGTTTGTTAGGTGATTGGGGGGCGGGCGCGTCGTCCCGCCGGGATTAATCTTCCGCGTTGGCTTCGGCGCGGCTTTTGCCAGCTACGTCCATCGCCAGCGTCGCTGCCATCAGCCCGTCGAGATCACCATCGAGAACGCCCTGAGTGTCGGAGGTCTCGAAATTGGTGCGCAGGTCTTTCACCATCTGATAGGGCTGCAACACATAGCTGCGGATCTGGTTGCCCCAGCCCGCATCGCCTTTGTTTTCATGCGCCTCGTTGATCGCGGCATTCCGGCGATCCAGCTCCATCTGATAGAGCCGCGATTTCAGCGCCTTCATGGCGATGTCGCGGTTCTGGTGCTGCGATTTCTCTGAGCTGGTCACCACGATGCCCGTGGGGAAGTGGGTGATACGCACGGCAGAGTCGGTGGTGTTCACGTGCTGGCCACCGGCACCGGACGAGCGATAGGTATCGACGCGGATATCGTTGGGCTGCACCTCGATATCAATATTGTCGTCGACCACCGGATAGACCCAGACCGACGAGAACGAGGTGTGGCGCCGCGCCGCGCTGTCATAGGGCGAGATCCGCACCAGCCGGTGCACGCCGCTTTCCGATTTCAACCAGCCATAGGCGTTATGGCCGGAAATCTTGTATGTGACCGATTTGATCCCAGCTTCTTCGCCCGGGGTTTCGGACTGCATTTCAACCTTGTAGCCATGTGCCTCGGCCCAGCGGACATACATCCGCGCCAGCATCGAGGCCCAATCGCAGCTTTCGGTGCCACCGGCGCCGGAATGGACTTCGAGGAAGGTATCGTTGGCATCCGCCTCGCCGTTCAGCAGCGCTTCCAACTCGGCAGCGGCAGCTTTGACTTTCAGGGCTTTCAGCGCGGTCTCGGCCTCGCCCACCACTTCGGCATCGTCCTCCATCTCGCCCATCTCGATAAGCTCGATATTGTCCGACAGCTCCTGTGCCATCGCTTCATAGGTCTCAATCGATTCCGCCAGCGCCTGACGTTCGCGCATCAGCTTCTGGGCGCGATCGGGATCGTTCCACAACTCCGGATCTTCGGTCATCGCATTCAGCTCTTCGAGCCGGTGCCCGGCGGTGTCCATGCCGATGCGCTGCTCAAGCAGTTTAAGCGAGTCCCGGATGGCCTCGACGATTTTTTGAGTTTCCGCGCGCATGGCTGTGCCTCTTTTCTGGGTTCCGACAGGATTTAGCCGTCTCCGCCTGCCGGTTCAAGCCGCGACGCTTGTTCCGATCTTTTTGTCGATGGCCAGCGCCAGCCCGTCAACAATTGCGGTGAAGGCCTCGCCCCGTTCAAGGGTGGCTTTCGGGCAGAGCCGCTGCGCCGTTCCTTCGACCAGCCCCATCAGGCTGGAGCCGCCGACCAGAACCACGGTCTGAACCTCTTCGGCCGCAATCCCGGCGCGCGACAGCGTCTCTTGGATTGCCCCGGCCAGTGTGGCCTCGTGCTGGACCAGAGCCGTGGCCATATCGGCGGGGCTGAGTGGCGCGCCGAGCCCGGGCTGGATCATCGCCATATTGATGCGCGCCTCGGCGGTGCCGGAATTGGCGGCGATTTTACCCTTCTCAACGGCGAAGGCCAGCTCGTGCCCCAGCTCATGCTCCAGAAGTTCGGCCAGCCGCCCCAGCGCTTTGGGATCGACCGCTCGTTTCAGCATGTCAGCCACCGAGCGGCGGGTTTCCGGGGTGTAGAGGAAGGGAATGCGCGCCCAGGTCGCGAGGTCGACATAGAGCGCGTTGGGCATCGGCAGCAAGCCGGGGCCGAAGTCACGGCGCAGCTCGCCGCCCTGCCCCAAGAGCGGCATCGCACGGGCCAGTGAAATCGCCTGATCGAAATCGGTACCGCCCAACCGAACGCCGTGGCTCGACAGGATCTCCACCCCGTCGCCTGCCTGCTGGTAGAGTGTGAAGTCCGAGGTGCCGCCGCCGATATCGACGATCAGCCCCAGCGCGCCCTTCTGCCCCTTGCCATGGCTCGCAAGGGCGGCGGCTTCCGGTTCCATCACAAAGCGCAGATCCTCAAATCCCGCCGCATGGTAGCAGGCCGCAAGATCTTCGGCGGCTTTGGCGTCACGAACGGGATCGGCGGTGTGAAAATGCACCGGGCGGCCTGATACGGCGTGGCGAAAGCTCTGCCCGGTCAGCGCCTCGGCGCGGGATTTCACCTCGGTCAGGAAGGCGGTGACAACCGCAGACAGGGTGCGGCGGCGCCCGGCGATCAACCGTTCTTCGTGAAACAGCGCGGTGCCCAGAACGCTTTTCAGCGCCCGCATATAGCGCCCCTCTTCGCCCTGGATCAGCGCCGATCCGGCGGCGGCCCCAATGCGCATGGCCCCGCCATGTTCCGGAAAGAACACTGCTGTGGGTAGGGTTTCTTCCCAATCTTCCAACGGTACGCGACGCACAATGCCACCGGCCAGAACCGCCGCTGCTGAGTTCGATGTACCAAAATCTATGGCGAGGGTGTGAGCGCGCGCATCGACCATTGGAGCCTCCGGGAAAGATCCCGGGGACTACCTGATTTCAATTTGTCGCGCAAGAGCGCGCCCGGCTCAGCGGGTTCGCAGCGACTGGCCGTTGTGGAAGACCTGGATCTTCGGCGCGTCGGCGGTCAGCTTCACCGTCTTGCCGCGCAGATCGGCATGGATGCCGGGCAGTTTGGCGATCAGGGGATCTTCGCCCTCGACCGATTTGAAGTAGAGCAGCGTCACTTCGCCAAGCGCCTCGATGTAATCAACTGTGCCTTCGAACAGGACATGTTCGCCGTCTTTGGCAAACCGGAAATCCTCTGGCCGCACGCCGATATTCACCTTCCAGCCCTTTTCGGCCTCCTGGGTTTCGACATCCGCCACCACATCATGACCATGGGTCAGGTCGAGCGTGGTGTCCTTGCCGGTGCCGACGATGGTGCCGGGCAGAAGGTTCATCGCAGGCGAACCGATGAATTGCGCGACAAATTCATTGTCGGGCCGCTCATAAAGCTCCAGCGGATTACCCATCTGCGCGATACCCTTGTCGGCGAGCACCACGATTTTATCGGCCAAGGTCATCGCTTCCACCTGATCGTGGGTCACGTAGACCATCGTGCTCTCGGGCATCGATTCCTTCAGCTCGGCGATCTGAATGCGCGTGGCCACCCGCAAAGCGGCATCGAGGTTAGAGAGCGGCTCGTCGAACAGATAGACTTTCGGATCGCGTACGATCGAGCGACCGATGGCTACCCGTTGGCGTTGCCCGCCCGACAGAGCCTTGGGCAGACGATCGAGGAAGGGTTCGAGTTGCAGGATGTTGGCTGCCTTGCGCACCGCTGCGTCGATCTCTTCTTTCGATTTCTTGGCAATTCTCAGGGCGAAGGCCATGTTATCGTAGACCGTCATATGTGGATAAAGCGCATAGGACTGGAACACCATGGCGATGCCGCGCTGGCTGGGGGGCACGTCATTCATCACCACCCCGTCAATCTCCAGCGTGCCGGCAGTGATTTGTTCAAGCCCGGCGATCATCCGCAAAAGGGTGGATTTACCGCAACCGGACGGGCCGACGAACACGATCAATTCGCCCGTGGCGATGTCCATATTGATCCCTTTGAGAACCTCGACCTTGCCCCCGTAGGTTTTGCCGACATTCGTGAGTTTCAGTTCAGCCATATCTCCCCCCTCTTTACGCGCTTTGAGAGTTGCGCAACATGATGCACGGCTGCCAATGCGCCAGATGCAGGTTTCCGTCTTCGCCCGGATGGGCACTGTTGAGTTCTGTTCCGACCGAATGCCATGTGCCCTGCGGCATGTGGATCATGGCAGGCTCTTCCCCCATGTTCAGAGCAAAAAAGATCTCTTCGTCTTCGAACCGCCGAATGAAACTCAACACGTCGCCATCGACGCGCATCTCCTCCAGGGTTCCTTTCTGAAGCGCCTTATGGGCGTGACGGAAAGCGATGGCGCGCCGGTAATGATGGATCAGCGAGCCCGGATCGTCCTCTTCGGCCTCAACCGAATGGTTCAAATGCTCGCCCGGAACCGGCAACCATGTGCGCGGGGCCGAGCTGAACCCACCAGCGGCGTTAGACCGCTCCCAGACCATCGGCGTGCGGCAACCGTCGCGGCCTTTGAACTCGGGCCAGAACTGGATGCCGTAGGGATCCTGCAGGTCTTCAAAGGCGATATCGGCCTCAGGCAGGCCAAGCTCTTCGCCCTGATAGATACAGGCAGACCCGCGCAGGCACATCAGCAGCGTGGTAAAGCCCCGCGCCGCCGCCGGTGTTAGATCCCAGCGGGTGATATGACGCACCACGTCATGGTTGCAAAACGCCCAGGTGGCCCAGCCATCGCTGGCGACCTCATCGAAATGAGCCATCACCTCGGCCACACGCGCGGCGGTCGGGCGATCCCCCGAGAGCATCTCGAAGGCGTAGCACATCTGCATCCGGTCATCGCCCTTGGTGTATTCCCCAAGGATCTGCAGACCATACTGGCTATCGCCCACCTCGCCCACGGCAGCCGCGTTGAACGGGTTCATGGTCGCGCGAAGTTTCTTCAGGAACTCAATGTTTTCCGGCTGGTTCTTATCGTATTTGTGATCCTGCCAGTTATAGGGGTTCACCGCAGGCGCAATGCTGGAATTACGCGCCTCTTCCGGCAGGGCCGGATTGTCGCGCAGCTGGGCATCGCAGAAATAGAAGTTGATCGTGTCGAGCCGGAACCCGTCCACCCCACGATTGAGCCAGAACTTCGCCACGCCGAGCAGCGCTGCCTGTACCTCATCATTATGGAAGTTCAGATCGGGCTGCGAGGACAGGAAGTTGTGCATATAGTACTGCATCCGCCCGCCATCCCATTCCCAGGCGGAGCCGCCGAAGATCGACAGCCAGTTGTTGGGCGGCGTCCCGTCAGGCTTGGCATCGGCCCAGACATACCAGTCGGACTTTTCACCATCGCGCGCAGCACGGCTTTCCTTGAACCAAGGATGCTGGTCAGAGGTATGCGACAACACCAGGTCGATCATCACCTTCAGCCCCAGCGCGTGGGCGGTTTCGACAACGGCGTCGAAATCGGCCAATGAGCCGAACATCGGATCGACGTCGCAGTAGTCCGAAACGTCGTAGCCGAAATCCTTCATCGGCGAAGTGAAGAACGGGCTGATCCAGATCGCATCCACTCCGAGCGAGGCGATATAGGGCAGCCGACGTACGATACCGAGCAGATCGCCGATACCGTCGCCATTGCTGTCCTGATAGGAACGCGGATAGATCTGATAGATCACAGCACCGCGCCACCAATCCGGGTCTTTTGCAAGATAGGTCATCCGCGGGGCCTCTTCGTGAGCTGTCATTCTGCCTCTCTGATTGTTATTTCACGGAACCGGCCAACAGACCGCGCACCAAGTAACGTTGCATGGCGAAGAACACGCCGAGCGGAACCGCGATCGACACGAAGGCCGCCGTCGCCAGGATTTCCCAGTTGCCGCCTCTGGTGCCCAGAAGTTCGACGATCTGGTTGGTCATCACCGTGGTCTCACCCGTCGCATCGATCAGGAAGACTTTGGCCACCAGCAGGTCGTTCCAGGTCCAGAGGAACTGGAAGATCGCAAAGCTGGCCAGCGCCGGGAAGGACAGCGGCAGAATGATCTTGGTGAAAATCTGGAAATCCGTCGCGCCATCGACCTTGGCATTCTCGATGATGTCACGCGGCAGGCCGACCATGTAATTGCGCAACAAATAGATCGCCAGTGGCAGGCCAAAGCCGGTATGCGCCAGCCAGACGCCCAGATAGCCCTTTCCGATGCCGATGCTGAGATGCAGCTTCAGCAGAGGGATCAGCGCCAGTTGCAATGGCACCACCAAGAGACCAACGATGACGGCGATCAGTAGCGCCCGACCCGGGAAATCCATCCAGGCCAGCGCGTAGGCCGCAAAAGCCGCAAACAGGATCGGGATGATCGTGGCCGGGATCGTAACGGTCAGCGTGTTGAAAAACGCCTTTGCCATGGAATCTGTGGTCGAACCCGAAAACAGCACGTGCTCGTAGTTGTCGAAGGTGAATTTAGGCGGCGTTTTCGCGGTGGCGAAGACCCGTTGCCCACGCCCGGTGAGCTGATCGGCAGACCCGGTCCAGACATAGTCGCCATTGGCCTGCACGATCATGCTTTCGCCATCGCCCATATCGGCGGTGTCGCCCGCAACGTAATCATTAAAAGTCTTTGTCGTGGTGCCCCAAACGCTGATCACGGCCTCACTGCCCTCTTCGAACAGGTTGCCCGAGACCACATAACGCCCACCGTCTTCGACCCGGAAGTCATCGGGGTCAGCGGTGCGCAGCACCAGGTTCTGGGTCGAGGGAAACAGCGATTTCCACCAGCCCGAGGTCGAGATCTGGTCTGCCGTGCGAAACGAACTGACGAAAAGCCCGACCGTGGGAAACAGCCAGAGCGCTACGATGAAGACGACCGAGAGGTTCACAGCCCATGTCAGGCTCGACTTTTTACCAGCGATATTTTCCATGATCCCCTCCCCCTCAGCGCATTTCTTTGCGCGCGTTGCGCACGTTCCAGATGAGGATCGGCAGCACCAGCAACATGATCACCATGGCCGAGGCAGATCCGACGCCCCAATTGTTGGCGCGGAACAGCTTGTCGAACATGTAGTTGGCCAGAACCTGCGTCTGCCATTGCCCATTTGTCATCGCGAACACGATGTCGAAGATCTTCAGCACAACCAGCGTGATCGTCGTCCAGACCACCACGATGGTCCCGGCGATTTGCGGCACCTTGATCTTGAAGAACACCTGGAACGGACCCGCACCGTCAACGATAGCGGCTTCGATGGTTTCTTCGGGAATGCCCCGCAGCGCCGCAGACAGGATCACCATGGCAAAGCCCGTCTGGATCCAGATCAACACGATCATCAGGAAGAAGTTGTTCCAGAACGGAATGGTGAGGAAGGTTTGCGGATCACCCCCAAGGCCGACGATGATCGCATTGAAGATGCCAATCTGATCCTGCTCGATCGGGCGGGTATCGTAGACCAGTTTCCAGATCACCGAGGCGCCGACAAAGCTGATAGCCATCGGCATGAAGATGATCGACTTGGCGATATTGCCCCATTTCAGCCGGTCGGTGAGCTGCGCCACCATAAGGCCAAGCACGGTTGACGCGGCAGGCACGACCAGAAGCCACAGGAAGTTGTTGCGCAGCGCTTCCCAGAATTTCGGTTCGTTCAGCATCTGCTGATAATTGGCCAGCCCCACGAATTTGTAGGAAAAGGCACCGCCGCCGCCGGGGATCGGCACGCGGGTGGTCAGGCTCAGACGCAGGGTCTCGACCACCGGATAGGCCAGATAAAGCGACAGCGCGAAAAGCGCCGGAGCGAGAAACAGCCAGGGGCGGATCATGTTCGCGCGGTTGATGTTCTGGCCGATCCCGGACAGATCGCCCGAGAGCAGCAGGCGCGTGCCAAGTGCGGCCAGCGCCGCAACAATCAGCACATAGACGCCACCAACCGAAGTCGCCAGCGCGCCAAGCCGCACAAACCCGTCGCCAAAGCTTAGCAGGATCGCGCCCCAGCTGCGCGCCACCAGGATTGGCAGGATGAACACACCAAGCGCCACGATGGCGAGGACGAGAAGGAAGGAATAGGCTGGCACGGTGACCCGACGCTTGCGAAGCTCATCTTCTTCGGTCCGGCGGGCCGGAAAGACCACCTTATCGAGATAGATGTTCGAGAAGTAGAAATAGCCGATGGCCGCGCTCACCCCGATCAGGATGACCAGGAGCCCTTGAAATGCCGCTTGCATGTTTCCCCCCTGAAATTTTTCACATTCTTACGCCATGATGGCTCAGGAGAATGGTCCTGTGTCAAGTGCGGCCCCAAGAAAGCCTCGGGGCCGCACTGATTTTTCAAGACAGATCGTCTTTACTTGATCGCGTCCCAGCTGGCCTGAATGTCGTTGGCCACGGCATCAGCCGATTTGCCACCAACATAGTCAACCATGCCGGTCCAGAACGAGCCCGCGCCCACGGCGCCCGGCATCAGGTCGGAACCGTCAAACCGGAAGGTCGTCGCGTTGAGCAGGATGTCGTTCATTTTCTTCAGGGTCGGATCGCCGAACGCATCGGTGTTCACACCTTTGAACGGGGTCAGGAAGCCTTTGCGGGCCATCCAGATCTCGTGGGCTTCCGGCGTTTGCATGAAGGCGATCAGCTTGTGAGCCGCCGGGCTGTCATTGGTGATCGTCCAGGTCGTGCCCGCACCCAGCACCGGAGTGCCGAGGTCTTTATCGGCATAGGCCGGGAAGTAGAAGAAGTCAGCATCTTCACCCACCACGGTGCCTTCCGGGAAGAAGGCCGGGATGAACGACGCCTGACGGTGCATGTAGCACTGAGCCGGCGACGAGAAGAGGCCCTTCGGCGAGTCACGGAAGTCGGTGGTTGCCACCGCACCGGCACCGCCAGCAACGAAATCGTCGTTTTTCGCAAACCAGCCGAATTCATCGATCGCAGCGATCACTTTCGGATCGTTGAACGGCATGTCGTTGGACACCCATTCGTCATAGACTTCGGGTGACTGCGTGCGCAGCATCATGTCTTCGACCCAGTCGGTAGCCGGCCAGCCGGTCGCCGCACCCGAGCCGAGGCCGATGCACCACGGGGTGCCGCCATCGTCAACGATCTGCTGGGTGAGCGCTTTCAGCTCTTCCATGGTTTTCGGAACGTCGTAGCCAGCATCTTCAAAGTTTTCCGGCACGAACCAGACCAGCGATTTCACGTCGTTCTTGAACGGGAAACCATAGAACGCTTCGCTGCCATCAGGGCCAGCATAGGTGCCAAGAGCCACCCAGGACGGACCAGCGGCGTAGTTATCGCTGACCCAGCTGGCCACATCCGCGCCAAGCGGGCTCAGGAAGCCGCGGCCCGCCATGTCTTTGGCAAGACCGGGCTGCGGGAAGGCCGACACGTTCGCCGCCGAACCAGCTTCGAGGTCAACAACGACCTGCTGCTCAAAGCTGTCGGAGCCGGTGTAGCGCACGTCGATGCCGGATTCCTTGGCAAACTGGTCAAGCACCGCCTCAACGTTTTCCTGGTCCGGGCCAAGCCACGGGCCGAAAACCGTAAGCTGCTCGGCCATCGCCGCGCCCGAGGTGAGCGCCATCGCAGCAACACCACACAAAAGTACATGTTTCATTAATCATAATCCTCCCAGATCTGCGCCCCCTCAGGGCGTCTGAAACAATCCACACACATGAAGCGAATCCACGACTCACTCCAAAGCGCTTTGGATGCGCTACCGTCGCCGATGCATCAGCCCCTGTCAACGATGCATAAACACATTGCCCAAAGAACCATCATCCGGTCGATTTATCGCACAAAAAGTCGCGTTTCTTTTGACCTAGATCAAAAAGCCCACTAGCTTCCAAATCCATCCAAAGCGTTTTGGAACGAATTAGGCCGATGAATCTCAAAGAACTTGCCGACCTTCTGCATCTGTCTCAGACAACCGTCAGCCGGGCGCTGAATGGCTATCCAGAAGTCTCGGAAGCCACGCGTAAAAAGGTTTTGGCGGCGGCTCAGACATATGGCTACAGCCCGAACATGCGGGCGCGTTCGCTGGCCACAGGCCGGGCGATGGCGATTGGCCATGTGATTCCCATATCGTCGACTCATGAAATGGTGAATCCGGTCTTCACCGACTTTCTTGCCGGGGCCAGCGAGGTCTATGCGCGACGCGGTTACGACATGGTGATCTCGATTGTGCCTGATGAAGATCAGGAGCGCGCCTATCACGAGCTGCGCACCAAAGGATCGGTCGACGGGCTGATCGTCCACGCGCCGAAACGGGGCGATCGACGGGTGCATCTTCTGAACGAAATCGGCCTTCCCTTCGTGGTGCATGGCCGCGCATCAGACGCCGAAGAGCCCTATAGCTGGGTGGATATGAACAACACCCATGCGTTTCGCCGTGCCACCGATCTGCTGCTCGATCTCGGTCATCGCCGGATCGCGCTGATCAACGGTCTGGATGAAATGGATTTTGCCATCCGTCGCCGCGCCGGGTTTGACGAAGCCTATCACGCCCGCGATCTGGAACCCGATCCAACCCTGATCGCCTGTGACGAGATGACCGAAGCTTTTGGTCACGATACCGCCCGCGCCTATCTTGCCCTGCCCGAACCGCCATCGGCGTTTCTGGTGTCGTCAATCATCACCGCCATCGGGGTTCGCCGTGCCATTGAAGAGCTTGGCCTCAGAATGGGGCGTGATATATCGGTGATCACGCATGACGACGATCTCAGCTATCTGAAGAATCGCGCCGATGTTCCGGTGTTCACCGCCACCCGTTCGTCGGTGCGCGAGGCCGGTCGGCGCTCTGGGGAAATGCTTCTCGATCTCATCGCGAACCCGGGGTCAGGCCCCCGCAGCGAACTGCTGGAAGCCGAACTGATCCTTGGGCAATCCACCGGCCCCCTATCGAAAAGCAGATAACATGACCCTGAAATTTACGCGTAAAGACTTGCCCGAAGGGTTTCTTTTCGGTGCGGCAACGGCGGCCTATCAGATCGAGGGCTCAGGCTTTGGCGGCGCGGGCCCCAGCCATTGGGATACGTTTGCGGCAACCCCCGGCAATGTGGTGAATGCGGAGAACGGGTCGCGCGCCTGCGACAGCTATCACCGCTTGTCGGAAGACCTTGATCTTCTGCAGGGCGCCAATCTCGATGCCTATCGGTTTTCGACCAGCTGGTCGCGCGTTCTGCCTGAGGGGCGTGGCAAACCCAACCCGGAAGGGCTCGACTATTACGACCGTCTGGTTGACGGGCTACTGGAGCGCGGGCTGAAACCGCTTGCCACGCTTTATCACTGGGAAATGCCGGCGGCTCTGTCGGATCTCGGCGGCTGGACCAACCGCGATGTGGCCAAATGGTTTGCCGATTTCACCGAAGTGATCCTGGGCCGGATCGGCGACAGGCTCTGGGGCACGGCAACCATCAACGAGCCCTGGTGCGTGGCCTGGTTGAGCCATTTCCTCGGCATCCATGCGCCCGGCCTGCGCGATATCCGTGCCGCCGCCCGTGCGATGCACCACGTGCTGCTGGCCCATGGAACATCCATGCAAGCCGCCCGCGCGATGGGACAGAAGAATATCGGTTTCGCGCCGAATTTCGAATATGTCGAACGCGCCGATGATAGCCGCGAAACCGCTGCAGCGGCCGCCCGTCAGGAGGCGATTTACAACCGCTGGTTCCTGCAGGCGGTGTTCAAGGGCAGCTACCCCGAAGAAGCGCTGGACGGGCTTGAGCCGCATATGCCGAAAGGCTGGCAAGACGATATGGCGCTGATCTCGCAGCCGCTCGACTGGCTTGGTGTGAACTACTACACCCGCAGCATCATCGAGGCCGATACCGGCGCCTGGCCCTCGACCAGAAGCGTGACCGGCCCTCTGCCGAAAACCGAAATGGGCTGGGAAATCTACCCCGAAGGGCTGGAGCAGGTGCTCACCTGGATGGCGCGGGAATATTCGGGCGATGTGCCGATCTACATCACCGAAAACGGCATGGCCGCCCCCGATCAGGTGGCCGCCGATGGCAGCGTGAACGATGCCGACCGGATCGCCTATATCGCCGCGCATGTAGACGCCGTGAACCGCGCCATTGCCGCCGGAGCCCCGGTAAAGGGCTACTTCAGCTGGTCGCTGCTCGACAATTTTGAATGGGCGCTGGGTTATGAGAAACGCTTTGGTCTGGTGCGGGTTGATTTCGAAACCCTTGAACGCACCCCAAAGGCCTCGTATCACGCCCTGAAACACGCCCTCGCCCGGAGTTAAAGATGGTCCAAGCTGCCCCTGCCAATACCTATTCGCTTCTAGCCGATATCGGCGGGACCAATACCCGCGTTGCGCTGGCGCGGGGCACCGAGCTGCTGCCCGACACGATCCGGCGCTACAAAAACGCGCAATATCCCGGGCTGGAAACGGTGCTGTCGACCTATCTGGGCGAAGAAGGCAATCCCGATTGCGCCGGGGCCTGCGTGGCTGCGGCCGGGCCGGTGCATAACGGCGTTGCCACGATGACCAATCTCGACTGGACCTTCAACGCCGAGACCATCGGGCGCGCCACCGGGGCCGAAACCGTGGCAGTGCTGAACGATCTACAGGCGCAGGGCCATGCGCTGGGCCATCTCGAAGCCACGGCACTGACCCCCGTTATCGACAGTGGCGCCCCCAAAAGCGACGGCACCAAACTGGTGATCGGCATGGGGACCGGCTTCAACTGTGCGCCGGTTTATGAAACCCCGGGCGGGCGCTTTGTGCCGCCTGCCGAAGCTGGCCATGCCAACCTGCCGATCCGTACGAGCGAAGAGCTTGATCTCTGCCACGACCTTGAAACCGTCCATGGGTTTCCGTCGGTGGAAGAAGTGCTGTCCGGTCGCGGGCTCGCCAATCTTCATGCCTGGCATGCGCGCCGCGCCGGAGCGCCGGGCGAGCGTTCAACGGCCCAGGTTCTGGAAGCGGCAGAGGCTGGCGATGCGCTGGCGATGGATACGCTTCGGCTATTCATCCGAGTCTTCGGCACTGTGACCGGCAACCTGTCATTGATTCACCTGCCTTTTGGCGGGGTCTATCTGATCGGCGGCATGGCCCGCGCGGTGATGCCCTGGATGGGCCAGCTCGGCTATGCCGATGCGATGCGCGACAAGGGTCGTTTTGCCGGTTTCATGCGCAATTTCCCGGTTTATGTGATCGACGACGATTACGCAGCTCTCACCGGATGCGCCCATCATCTGGCGCATTTGCTGCCCGGCTGACGTAATTTGCTGCCTTCCGACTGAAAAGTCCTGCCTCTGTAAGTCAATCTTAACTCCCTTTGTCTTATTCCGGAAACACCGGACCTAAGAAAGGGACAGGTTGTGCGACAGATTCTTGTTGTTGGTGTGGAGGCATACCAATGAGTGCAGTTAGGCTTCAGTTGGAACCGCGGCTCGATCTGCGAGCTGCCGAACCACTCGCCAAGGTTCTCACCGAAAACCGTGGGCACGATCTCGTGCTCGACGCGACGGAGGTGAACCAGATCGGGGCGCTGGCGGTACAGGTCATCCGGGCCGCCGCCAAAACCTGGGCAACCGATGGCGTAAACCTCACGATGGAGAACGCCTCGACGGAGCTGAGCGATCAGCTCTATCTTCTCGGGTTCAAACCGGAAACCATCACATTATGGGAGGCAGCGTAACATGCAGGTTCTCGCTGTTGATGACAGCCGGACAATGCGCGACATGGTCCGCATTGCTCTGACCGGCGCCGGGATTGATGCCCATCTCGCCGAAGATGGGGTGCACGGTCTCGAAGTTCTTGAAGAGATCGAAATGCCCGACGTCATTATTACCGATATCAACATGCCGAGGCTCGATGGCTTCGGATTCATTGATGCTGTTCGTGCGATGGATGATTATCGCGCGATCCCCATTCTTGTTCTTACAACTGAAAGCGCCGCCGAGCTCAAAGCCCGCGCGCGTGAAGCCGGCGCGACCGGCTGGATTGTTAAACCTTTCGATCCGGCAAAATTGGTCAAAGCGCTCCGGATGGTAGCGGGGTAGTCTCATGTCCGATCCTATGGCGGAAATCAGAGCGTCCTTCTTCGTTGAATGCGAGGAATTGCTCGAATCTTTGCAGGATGGCCTGCAAGCAATGTACGACGGCGACGACGATCCGGAGACGGTAAATGTCGTGTTCCGCGCCGTCCATTCGATCAAGGGCGGTGCCGGTGCCTTCGGGCTCGATACGCTGGTGGCCTTTGCCCACCGCTTCGAAACGGCAATGGACGAAGTCCGTGGCGGCCGGCTGACGCCGGATGTCGAAACGCTGAAACTGTTTTTTCATGGCGCCGATATCCTGACCGATCTGGTGCGCGAGAGCCGCGATGGCCTTGACCATGACGAAAGCGTTTATGGTCCGGTGCTGACCGAACTCGACTCGCTGGTCGGGGCTACTGGTGAAGAAGAACCGGAAGAGGTGATCGAGTTCCAGCCCACCACGCTGGCACTGGATCTTGATCTCGGCGCCGACGACCTTGACCTCGATATCGTCGGTGACCTGCCGCCGCTCGATGCGCTCGAAGAAGAGCCGGGCGATCCCACCTACAAAATTCATTTCCGGCCGGAAGCCGGCCTCTATGCCAGTGGCAACGAGCCGCTCTTCCTGATCCGCACCCTGCGCGATCTGGGTCCGCTTACCGTGACCTGCCGCGATAACGACCTGCCCGGCGTTGATGAGATCACCCCGGAAGACGCCTATGTTAGCTGGGATATGACGCTGAAAACCAGCGAGGGTCAGGCAGCGATCCGCGAAGCCTTCGATTTTGTCGATGGGCTGTGCGATCTCGATATCTCGATTGAAGGCGGTGCTGCGGCGCAGCCCTCCGATGGCGATCTGCCCCCGCTCGACGGGCTTCCTTCCCTTGAGGATCTCGGGGCCCTGAAAGACAGCGAGGACGACGTTCCCCCTATCGTTGAGGCGGAGCCCGCCGGTCAACCGGCTGCTGCGGCTTCGTCTCCTGCCCCTGCCACGACCCCCGAGCTAACCGAGACTGAAGCTCCGGCCACTCCTGATCCAGCGCCTGCCGCTAAAACGGTAGAAATGGCAAAAGCTGAGCCGCCTGCCGCTGACAAGGGCGCGGTTAAAGGTGCCGCGACTCCGCGCGCAACGGTACGTGTCGATCTCGAACGGGTTGACCGACTGGTGAACCTCGTGGGCGAGATCGTGATCAACCAGGCGATGCTGTCGCAAAGCGTCGAGGCCGCCGGGCTGCCGCCCAATTCCTCGGTGCGCGCCGGGCTTGAAGAATTCCTTCAGCTCACCCGCGACATTCAGGAAAGCGTGATGATGATCCGCGCGCAACCAGTCAAATCGCTGTTTCAGCGGATGGCGCGGATTGTGCGTGAATCTTCAGCCGGCGTCGGTAAGGACGTGCGCCTGCGCACCGATGGCGAAAATACCGAGGTCGACAAGACCGTTATCGAACGCCTGGCCGATCCGCTGACCCATATGATCCGCAATGCGGTCGATCATGGGCTGGAAAGCAATGACGAACGTGTCGCGGCGGGCAAACAGCGCGAAGGGAATGTTTACCTGCGCGCCATGCACCGCTCGGGCCGCGTGGTCATCGAAGTTGTGGATGACGGCGCTGGGATCAACCGGGAAAAAGTGCTGAGCAAGGCGATCGAAAACGGGCTCATTCCCGCTGACAGCCAGCTCTCTGACACCGAAATCGACAATCTGCTCTTCCTTCCGGGCTTCTCGACCGCCGATAAGGTTTCAAACCTGTCAGGGCGTGGGGTTGGCATGGATGTGGTGCGCAGCGCCATCTCGGCTTTGGGCGGGCGCGTTTCGATCACTTCGGAGCGCGGCAAAGGCACCACGTTCTCGATCTCGCTTCCGCTCACCCTTGCCGTACTTGACGGGATGGTGGTGAATGTGGCCGGGCAAACCCTTGTTGTGCCGCTCAATTCCATCGTCGAAACGCTGGCCCTGACCGCAGATGACATTCGCCCCTTCGGACCCAATACCCATGTGGTGAATATCCGCGATAATTTCGTGCCTTTGCTCGATCTTGGCGCTGAGCTGGGCTATCGCAACCCTCTGGATGACTATTCCGGTGGGGTTGTGCTTCTGATCGGTCAGGAGGATGGCAGCACCGCCGCCGTCGCCGTGGATACGATCGAAGATCAGCGTCAGGTCGTGATCAAGGGCCTGCAGGACAGCTATGGTCGGGTTCCCGGCATCGCTGCAGCCACGATCCTCGGGGATGGTCAGATCGCTCTGATCCTCGACCCGGTCGACCTCATTACCCGCGCCAGCGGCCATACCCGCGCACGTACACACAACCCAGCCATTGTGGATCAACCCTCTGAACAAATGGGGATTCTCGCATGAACGATATGACGACAACACCGCAATCCGACAAAAGCAAAGACGCCAATGTGGTCGAGCTTCTGTCCTTTCTCGTAGGCGGACAGGATTACTGCGTCGACATCATGTCGGTGCGCGAAATCCGCGGTGGCGCGAAAGCCACGCCCCTGCCCCATTCGCCCAGCTATATGCGTGGCGTGATCAACCTGCGTGGCACGGTTCTGCCGATCATGGACCTGTCGTCGCGGCTCGAACTCGACGCTGAAACCGACAAGGAACGCAATGTCATCATCGTGGTCGCGGTCGGCGAACGCACTGTCGGCCTGATGGTCGATGCGGTTTCTGACATCCTGGCGATCCCGGAAGACGAACTGCAGCCGCCGCCGGAAATGAAAGCGGATGATGAACGCAGTTTTGTCTCGGCTCTGACGATTGTCGATAGCCGGATGATCCGGGTCCTGGACCTGTCATCGGTCCTGCCCCCCACTGGTGAAGACGTAGCGGCATGAACAAGATGTTACAGCAAACCGGACATTCTGAATCTGTGGGCGGTGCGCCCCAGCCTGCGGGCGGCCTGCCGACGACTGGTCCCGCCCTGTCAGATGCTGCGTTTGCTCACATCGCAGCGATTGCGCATCGTGAAGCGGGATTGTTCATTGCCGAAGGCAAGGCGGCCATGGTGCGCACGCGCCTGGCCCGTCGCCTTCGCGCGCTGAAGATCCCCGATTTCGAAAGCTATTGCGCCTATGTCGAGGGTGGTGACGGGCATGATGAGCTCGGGTTGATGATCTCGGCGCTTACCACGAATGTTTCGCATTTCTTCCGGGAAGATCATCATTTCACTACTCTGAAAAAAAAGATCCTGCCAAGCCTGCTCGACAAGGCCCGTCACGGCGACAAGCTGCGGATCTGGTCTGCGGGCTGTTCCAACGGGCAGGAACCCTACTCAATTGCGATGACCTTGCGGGAAGCGAATATTCCCTCGGGCGTCGATGTCCGGATCCTCGCCACTGATATCGACCCGAATGTGGTCGCCCACGGCCGCGCGGGGCTTTACCCGGACTCCATGACAACGGGCATAAGCGAGGCCCAGAGAGATAAATACTTCCAATGCGAAGATGGCGCTGGAGAAGTAAGCTGGCGTGCCAAACCTGAGCTGCAGTCGCTTATCAGCTTCAAGGTTCTGAACCTGCTGCACCAGTGGCCTATGCATGGCAAATTCGACGTTATCTTCTGCCGTAATGTGGTGATCTATTTTGACGCCCCGACTCAAGATCGGCTTTGGGGCCGGTTCGCGAACATTCTCAAGCCCGATGGCTGGTTGTTCCTGGGGCACTCTGAGCGCGTTTCGCACGACGCAATGAAGTTTTTTACGAGCAGTGGACTGACGTCATACCAACGAAATGGAACAGGGTCGGTAAAACCCGCGGATATTCCGCCGGCGCCGACGCGCAATTAAGAGGACAACGATAAATGGCATTGCGCGATCAACTCAGGGTTATGGTCGTTGACGATATGTCGACGAGTCGCGGCCTGATCACCCAGGCGCTTGACGGTTTCGGGATTAGCCATGTCGCCAGCGCTGCGGATGGCCAGTCAGCGCTGCAAAAGATTGCGACCTGGCCTGTGCATCTGGTCATCTCCGACATGAACATGCCAGGTATGAACGGGTTGCAGCTGCTGCATGCGCTGCGCACGTCGGGCCCCACGCAACGTGTCGGTTTTTTGCTGATCACCGGTAAAGCCGACCGGCAGATCATCGAAACCGGCAAGAAACTCGGCATGAATAACTTTCTGCCCAAACCCTTTCAACCGGCAGATCTCCGCACGGCGATTGAAGCGATTGTCGGCCGTCTCTGAAGGTGCAGTCATGACGCAGGCTCTGCAAAAACAAGAAATATCTGTCGGGATGCTCGACCTTGCCGAGATTCTGATGCGCCTTGTCGGCGAGGTGGATACCTCTGCCGAAACCTGCGCCAAGCTGCAATGGTCGATCTCGACCATTCTGGAAAAGGTGCACCACCCAGATCTGGGCGCAGAAATCCACATGTTGCAGGATATCGACCGACTGCAACAAACCCTGTTTGATATCGCTTCAATCCTGCGGGTTGCCGCAGAAGCCTCGCCGAGCCATCCGCTCGACGAGAAGGAAGTGAATGAATCGATCCAGCTGGAAAGCCTGAGGCGCCGTCTTGGCCTTGCGGAAATCCTGCCGGGAGTCGAAACGACCGAGGAAGAGAACGACATTACCTGGTTCTGACCTTCTGATGGGGCACCGAGCACGGTGCCCCAATCCATGCAAACATCAGTGGTCGGCGTCCCCCCTTGCATTCTATCGGCTGGCGCCCCCCGTTCTTTCCATCCACCTTCTTCCCATCGGCGACCGGCGCCATATGAGCCAGATCGGCCGAGACCACGCACCGTAACGTTTTCCCGATAGAACCGGTCCGAGACATCGCCGACGATCTGATAAAGACACCTCAGATGCCACGAGCTTGGTGCAATAGCTGGAGAAGGTCTCGGCTCGTTACCTCACCTCTGCCAGGCCATGATCACCGCGCTCAGAGCGTCACACGGGATGCAGAGCTTCCGGATGTGAGATCTCTTTCGTCATCTCCAAGCCAAACCACACCGACACTGCGCACGAAGGATGCTGGGCCAACAACAACGTCGGTCACTGACGGGGATGGCTGGGCGAGGATGCCGCCTATAGAATCTGGGGCGATCCTTGGCGCATGATCCGGTCAGACCAGGAAGACCCAAACGCCGCATCAAGCAGCAAAATGGGCGCCACCGCTCCGGAGCGCCCATCCAGTCTTGTATCCTGCCCGTTTTAGAACAGTTCGATCGTCCCTTCGTCTTCTTGCTGCGCCGGTTCGATATGCTTCACAGGGACGGCCTGCTCGACATATTTCATCCGGGCGCGGCCGGTTCCGGGCCAGAACTCAAGACGCCGAGCCCGGGTGCCGCCTATGTCGCCGCCGAGATATTCTATCCCTTCGCGCGCCAGAAATTCGATCACGAACTCCCCATTGCGCGCACCCTCATCCGACAAGCCCTGGATCATCTTCGCGCCGCCAAAGACCTTGGCCTTGAGGTTGCGCCGATCGGCTCCGAGGCGCAGCAGACCGTTGATGACCAGCTCCATCCCGTTCACGCCATGGCCGAATACATCCGCTGCATTGGCGTTATCGTCGATAAACAACACATGGTTCATCCCGCCTATGCCACGTTGCGGATCCCAGATGCAGGAGGACACACAAGAGCCCAGCAAGGTGGTGATAACAGTCTCAGGACCGCTATCGATCGCATATTCCCCCTGCCCGATATAGATGCGCTTTACCGCTGAGGCATTGGGTTTCGCAGTAGGAGGCGTTCTCAGGTGTTCTGTCATTTGGCAGCCCGCCGCAACAAGTAAGAGGAAATTTCCGTGATCGGAAGCTCGGTTTCAACCCCGCCCATCTCTCGTGCAACACGGGGCATACCATAGACGACGGAAGTCTGTTCGTTTTGGCCGATGCAAACGGCGCCTGCGCGATGCAACGACAGCATTTCTTCGGCACCGTCGCGCCCCATACCGGTCAGAATGGTTGCAATAATGCGCTTGGCATGCGGCACGGCCGACCCGAACATGGCGTCAACCGACGGGCGGTGACCAGATCGTTTTTCACCGGCCACGAGCCGGATCCGTTCACCGGTTGGGTCGAGCTGCAAATGCGTATCGCCCCCGGGCGCGATATAGACCACCCCCTGCTCAGGCCGGTCGCCATCGCAGGCAAGGCGCACATTCGGGGCGACAATGGTGTCAAGCCGGGCGGCAAGGCTGACCAGAAACCGGGGCGGCATATGCTGGGTGATCATCGTCGGCGGGCAATTCGGCGGCAGACCGCTGAGCACCGTCTGCAGGGCTTCAACGCCTCCGGTCGACGCCCCGATCATGATCCATTTCCCATTCCAATCCCAATCCGGCGAGGTTTTCGCCGGGCGCAGCCGCACCTGATAATTCCGGGCATCCACGCGGGCCTTGGCCGCGATCTTGACCAGGTCCGCCACCCGTTCCATCGTGGCCTGCGCCGATCCGAATTTCGGCTTTTCGACGCAGTCAAAAGCCCCCAGACTCAGCGCTCTTACGGCTTCATCCGATCCCGACCGCGTCAGAGTCGAAAACATGATCACCGGCGTCGGCCGCGCCCGCATGAGGCGCTCGAGAAATTCCAATCCATTCATACCCGGCATCTCAACATCGAGTGTCAAGACATCCGGCGCGAGGGCTTTCACCGCGTCGCGGGCCTCGCGGGCGTTGGACGCTTCTGCAACCACCTCGATCTGAGGATCGTGCTCCAGTCCAGCGCGGATCAGGCGACGCATGGTGGAGGAATCATCCACCACGACGACTCTTGTCACCTGTGAGGGTTCTCTCATGGTTCCCCATCCTGTGTATGGTTTTATTTCTAGAATTCGTCCCATCCATCGTCATCGTCGAATGTTGGCGTGCTTTGCGAGCTGGCGGATGCGGCAACAGCCTTTGGGGCTGCTTTCGCCGCGACAGGCGCTTGTACAGGCTGCTTTGCCTCCGACCCGGCTGCCGAGGTACTGCCTGCGGGGAACGTCGGGGTAACAACTTCGGCCCCTTTACGCATCGAGCCTTGTCCGGTCTGGAACTGCCCCATCGTCTGCGTCAGAGTTTCGGCTTCGCGGGTCAGCGCATGGCTGGCTGCCGTGGTTTCCTCGAACATCGCCGCGTTCTGTTGCGTCACATGATCAAGCTGGTTCACCGCCTCGTTAATCTCAGCAAGGCCCGAGCTTTGTTCGCGCGACGAGACCGCGATGCCACTGACATTTTGGCTGATGGCCATCACGCTTTCCACGATGCCCTTCAGCGCATCGCCCGCCTGATCAACCAGTTCGACCCCGCGCTTCACCTGCGCGCCCGAGGCCGAGATCAACCCGTTGATTTCGCGCGCCGCTTCCGACGAGCGTTGTGCCAGCGCCCGCACTTCCGAGGCCACGACGGCAAAGCCACGGCCTGCCTCGCCCGCGCGCGCCGCCTCGACGCCCGCATTCAGGGCCAGAAGGTTGGTCTGGAAGGCGATATCGTCGATCACAGAGGTGATCTTGCCGATCTGCTGCGACGAGGTTTCGATCGCACTCATTGCTTCGACCGCTTCACGCACCACCTCGCCCGAGGCTTCGGCGTCTTTGCGGGCGGTATCCACCAGATCGTTGGCATGGGCTGCCGCTTCTGCCGCCGATGTCACCGAAGAGGTCAACTCGTCCAGCGCGGCTGCTGTTTCTTCCAGTGTCGCCGCCTGTTTCTCGGTCCGCCCTGATAGATCATCGGCCGCCGAGGAAATCTCGGCTGCTTCGCCCTGGATAAGATCGGCGTTTTCGATCACACCACGCATGGCCGACAGAAGGCCATCCACCGCCTTGTTGAAGTCGTTGCGAAGCTGTTCGTAATCATCCGAAAAGGCCTCGTTCAGGCTGACGGTCAGATTGCCCTCGGCAAGCTGTTCAAGCCCGTTTCTAAGCGCGTCCACAACCTTGGCCTGTGCCGCCTGCATGGTCGCCCGCGCAGTTTCGGCTTCTGCGATTTTGCGCTGCGCCTCGGTCACATCATTACCGATCAGCACCACACGCAGAATGTTTCCGCGCGGATCCTTCACCGGTGCAAACCCACCGTCGATCTTCACTGGAGCACCGTCATGGCTGCACGGCAGACTAAACAGATCATAGACGGCTTCTCCGGCGCGCACGTGCTCGAATACATCGGCAAGCTCGGGAGACAGGGCCGTGATGTTTGCGACCTGCGCTACATCTCCGACCGCCTGTTCAAACAGCGTATTGGCGACAATGAAGGTTCCATCGGCCCGGAACTCCGCTTTCAGCTGGTTTTCATCCATCGCACCGAGCAGCGCGGTATTCAGATAGGTCTGCGACGCGTCAACCCATTCCGAAACATATCCAATATGCTCGCCCTTTTCATTGTCTACTGCCGAAATGGTCAGTTCGAGGCGCACGTCGCCCATCGCGATACTGGCATGATAGGGCAGTTTCGAACGATCGCGCATTATCTTGGCAACGCGCGCGCCGATCGCATCCGGGTGGAAATCGGTCACCGTGCCGCCAAGCACCTTGTCGATATCGAAGCCTTGCACGTGTTCGCTGAAGATATCCTGATATTTGCGCATCAGCTCGAGCACGGCTTCGTTGAGGTGAATGATGTTGAGATCGAGATCGACCATCATCATCGCCGATTTGCTCGCCTGGAAGGCCGCGCCACGGAACTGACTTTCCATGTTGGTCTTCTCAGCTTCCTGCAGCGTCACACGGAAATCATCGAGCGCCGAGGCAATCCGGCCAACCTCATCCCGCCGTCCGGTATAGGACACATGTGTATCGAGCTCGCCATCGGCAATCTCGTGCATCGCATCAATGACCCGCACCAGCGGCACAGAGATAGACCGCGACAACAGGATGCCCGCCCCCATGATCACGGTCAGAACCACAACGGCCCCAATCCCGAGATTGAACAGCATGGTGCTCAGTTCATCGAAGACTTCGGCAGAATCCTTTTCGGTGATCACGGCCCAAGTCTGGCCATAGACCTGCAGCGGAAAATAGGCCGACAGGACCGGGGCCCCATTCAGCCCGATGCCTTCGACTTCGCCAGCCTGGTCGGCAAGCGCGGCATCAACCGCTGGTGTGGAGACTTCACGCACCAGAGCCGTCTGTTCAGTGGCAAACCGCGATTCCGACCGCATGATGTGATCCGGCCCCACCAGATAGAGGTCACCGGTCGCGCCAAGACCCTCAGCAGCAGTGGTGATGGTGTTGATACTGGCCAAACCGAACTGATAGGCCAGAACCCCAACTGCCGTGCCGTCTTCGTTGAAGACCGGGCGGCCAAGGAACGAGGCGAGCGCGCCATTCCCGGTCCCGTAGGCAGAAAAGTCTTCAAAGGCAACCTGCCCGTCTTTCAGAGATTTGGCTGATTTATAGAGCCGCGCCAGACCGCTATCCTTGTAGGGGCCGGTTTCGAGACTGGTGGTGAAATCAGCGCCTTTCGTGACCGAATAGACCACGTTGCCGTGCATATCAATCAGGTAGATATCCTGATAGCCAAACAGACCGAGCGTCGAGCGGAACTCGGGGTTCGCGCTGGCATGTGCCCCGGTGTAGAACGAGAAATCGCCTGCGCTGTCGTATTTGCCACGCTCTTCAGGTCCAAAAGGATTGTTGGTGACGTAGAGCTCCAGAATCTTGCCAGCAGCGGACTCGCCAAACATATCCCAGGAAGACGCAAATCCGGCCATCGCCTTCACCGTGGACGTGCGGCGCGCCATTACGTTGATCTCTTGCTCGCGCAGCTGGAACTGGTCTTCCAGCTGATTGCCCCTGGATTGGACAAGCGACTGCATCAACTCTTTCGCCTGGGTTTCACTGGCGCTGCGCAGATCAATCGCCGAAAGGATCATGGATCCGGCCACGGCAATGAGGACCAGCAGCGTCATGATCGCCGGAAGTTTGCGCGAAATCGGAATGTTGGCAAAAAATTGCATATTCAGGCTCTCCCAAAACACACGATCCGCGGAGCGGTCGCAGGGTCTTAGGCTCCGGTATTGTCAGGAAGGCATGAAAATCGGATTAATTTGGCCCGTCTTTGTGTGATTGCAGGCTAACCCGCTCAGGGATTTGACCGATCAAGGCCCATAGAATGCCGGTCAGGCGCAGGCGTCTCTGTCGCTGCAACAGGTGCCGGCGCATGACTTCATGATATCGATTTCACGATTTCAACACAAAATCACGCCGTGAACCCGGTAAATCAGTAGCAAAACAGCCCAGCGAAAGGGCGGCTACAGCTTCATAACGTTATTATTGCTTACGTAGAGCGCATTTCCCCGAGGGCAATGTGGCGGAGAGACAGGGATTCGAACCCTGGAGACGGTCTCCCGCCTACACACTTTCCAGGCGTGCGCCTTCGACCACTCGGCCACCTCTCCGTAGCGCGCTATCTAGCGCCGTGGGCGCGGGCTGACAAGGGGGCACGCGCAAAATCCACACGCCATGTCCGGATTGCCGCAACACCTTCTGCGGGCTGGTTATTCGGCCCCTTCCCCATCGCCGTGATTGGTGTTGGTGCTGCGCATCGTTCCGGGGTCCAACATCGCGCGGGCCTGTTCCGGATCGGTCTCGACCGTGACGAGCTCCGGCTCCGGCTCCGGATCTGCCTCTACGGCGGGTTCCGCAGGCGCCACAGCTGTGTGGCCGGTCAGAGCTTCGGGGTTGCGCAGCCAGATATCGCGCTGTGCGAAGGGGATTTCGATCCCTTCTTCCGCGAACCGTCGGGAAATTTCATGGTTCATCTCCGAGCGCACGCTGAGTTTGAAATTCACATCGCGCAGGATGGCGCGGATCTCAAAATTCATGCTGTCCGCGCCAAATTCGATGAAGAAAACCGAAGGCGGCGGATTCAGCGCCACCAGCGGATGGGCATTGGCGATCTCTTTCAAGATCGTCTCGACCCTCATGCTATCGGTGCCATAGGCAACGCCAACCGGCACAATCACCCGACCCATGAGGTTTTGCCGGGTGTAGTTGGTCACCACGCCGGAAATCAGCTCGGAGTTGGGAAGGATCACATCGGTGCGGTCGAAGGTTTCGATCCGGGTCGAACGCACGGAAATATCGCGCACAAAGCCCATCTGACCGCTTACCTCGATCCAGTCGCCTTCGCTGATGGGCCGTTCGATCAGCAGAATAATGCCCGAAACGAAGTTCGAGATGATGTTCTGCAAGCCAAAGCCGATCCCGACCGAAAGCGCACCGGCAACGATGGCCAATGATGAAAGGTCGATCCCGGCCGCAGTGATCGCGGCGATGGCAGCGAGGAAAATGCCCAGATAGCCAATACCGGAGCTGATCGCGCTTTGCCCGCCAGTATCGAGCTTGGTTTTCGGCAGAACCGTGCTTTTCAGCATCCCCTGCAACAACCGGGTGATGCTGTAGCCGATGGCAAAGACAATCGCGAGGGTTAGCAGAGTGCCCGGCGAAATCACCATGCCGCCAATCGCCACGCCTTCGCTGATCTTGGTCCAGAGCTCGGTCAGATCAGTAACCCGCATCCCTCAGATCAGCCCCAGAACCGGCAGCAATGCGACAGAGACGACAAAGGTTGCCAGCACCGGCACCAGCGCATTGCGGCTGGCTTCTTCGTCGCGGCTGAAGATCAGCCCGTAGAGATCGAGGAAGAACTGGTGCAGCACGATCAGGAGCCCGCCAAGGGCGGCGGTGAGGATGGTCGAATACACGAAGCTCTCGGCCAACCGTCCATAGCCGATGGCAGCGGCAAGCGGGCCAACGATACCCACGATCACCATCGCCCAGCCACCCGCGGCCATGACCCTGGTCAGGAAACGGGCGCCATCATCGGCCTCGTCGCTTTCCGCACGCGCATGGCGGCGCAAAATCTGGCCGAGCCGCATCACCAGAAAACCGCTGGCGATCAGCAAGGGGAAATAGAGCACGGCGCGCGTTGCATCAGAATAGGTTTCGTAGGTCGCGATGGCGTCCAGCATCAGCTTGAGGCCATAGAGCAAGCCCAAAACCCGTACTTCGCGCCGCCCTTCCATCCGAACATTGGGCGGCAGGTTGACCACGCGCGACGGCGCCTCGGGGGCGCCAAAAACCCGGTTGGCTAACCAATGCGCCACCAAAACGCTGAGGCCAAGCTGCGGCAACTCATCGACGATCACCTGCGCCCGTAGGCCCAGAATGCCCGCATAATGCAGCGCCTGAACCAGCGCATAGACGCCCGCCAGTGGCACCACGATCTGGCCGAAGGATATGATCAGCTCCCAGACCCCGCGCGCCGGACCCCGGCCATGGGCTTGGAGGCGTTGTCCCAGTTGCAGCACCCAGCCACGCCCCCGCAGAAGCAGAGCCACGGCGATGACCAAAAACAACGTCAGAGCCGGGATATTTCCGCTCAGCTCAGCCCTCTGGGTTTTGGTACCAAGCGAATTCATCACCCCGGACCAAGCTAGAGCTAGGGTTTTACCGAAATCGCCAATTGCCCCCGCCCAGAGCGACGGGTTGAGCGGCGTCGGCCCCAGCCGGGTCAGTTCATCGGTCTGGCGTGTGCGCAGCATACTGTCGACCTGACCGATCAGCGCATTGGCGCGGGCGCGGGCAAGTTCTGCGTCTTTCTCCGGGGCTTGCGCCACCTCCAGCTCAGCAATCAGCTCGTTGCGCTTTTCGGTCAAGATTGCAGGCTCGGTAGCGCCCTCTGCCGGGGCCGGGCCAAGCGTGGCAATCTGGGTTTGCAACGTAGTGATGCGCACCTGATTTTCCGCCTTGGCGCTGGCGAAGGTCTCGCGCCATCCCGCCAGCTCGGCGCGCAGCGTTGTCAGGGCCTGATCCGAGGCCCGCCCGGCTTCCAACGCCCGTTCTGCCCGTTGTGCGACGCGTTCCCAGGCCGCGTAATCGATGGCGGCGACAGCCGTATCATCGGTTGTGGCAGGCGGCGCTACCGCACTCCGCGGCGCTTGCATGCTGGTATCCTGTGCGAACAGATAGGAAGGCCCGCTGGCAAGCCCCAGAACAAGAGCGGCAAGCGCCGCAAGGCGGACGGGCTTCAAGCTCATGAATCTTCGAACATTTTGGGCAACTCAGCGGGTGCACGGGTCAGCCAGGCGGGAACCGGCAAGGATTTTTCCTTCAGGAACGCCGGGTTGAACAGCTTTGACTGGTAACGGGTGCCGTAATCGGCGAGCACCGTTACAATCGTGTGTCCCGGCCCCATCTCGCGCGCCATGCGCACCGCACCGGCGATGTTCACCGCCGAAGAGCCGCCCAGCACCAACCCCTCATGTTCGACCAGATCAAAAATATAGGGCAGCGCCTCGTCATCGGGGATCTGATAGGCCATGTCGGGGGTGAAGCCTTCCAGATTGGCAGTGATCCGCCCCTGCCCGATCCCTTCGGTGATCGACCCGCCCTGCGAAGCGAATTCGCCACTGGTGTAATAGGAATAAAGCGCGGCGCCCATCGGATCGGCAAGACCGATCTTCACGCCTTTCGGCTGCAGCGCCATGGCGACACCGGCCAGTGTGCCGCCGGAACCCACCGCGCAGATGAACCCATCCACCTTGCCGCCGGTCTGCTCCCAAATCTCGGGGCCGGTGGTTTCCACATGCGCCTGCCGGTTCGCGACATTGTCGAACTGATTGGCCCAGATCGCGCCATTGGGTTCGGTCTTGGCCAGCGCCTCGGCCAGCCGCCCGGAATAGCGCACATAGTTATTCGGATTGCGATAGGGGGCGGCGGGCACTTCAACAAGCTCGGCCCCGGCAAGACGGATCATGTCTTTCTTTTCCTGCGCCTGGGTTTCCGGGATCACGATCACGGTTTTGAACCCCATCGAGCTGCCAACCAACGCCAGCCCAATGCCAGTATTGCCCGCCGTGCCTTCCACGATGGTGCCGCCCGGCTTCAGCTCGCCACGGGCCAGCGCATCCTTGATGATGTAAAGCGCCGCACGGTCCTTAACCGATTGACCAGGATTGAGAAATTCGGCCTTACCCAGGATCTCACAGCCGGTCGCCTCGGAGGCCGCGCGCAGACGCACCAGAGGGGTATTGCCAACCAGCCCCGAAAAATCTTTGCGAATATACATCATAGCGCCTTTCAGCCGTGCCTTTTGAGAATGTGTAGGCGGGGCGCAGCCGGAACTCAACCCGAGGGGCGCAGTCCGGCCCGGTTCTGCGCCAGCCAATAGGCAGAAAGGATCAGGGGTCCGGTATTCACCTCGCCAGCCGTAATCAGTTCCATCAGCCGCTCGAAGCTCAGAACATGAGTCCGGATATCTTCGTCTTCATGGTCTACCCCGCCAATTTCGCCGCCCCGACCCGCCAGATCGGCCAGCCCGATATAGGAATAGACAAACTCCGTCACCGCCCCGGGGCTGGGGTAGTAATTGCCAATCGAAAACAGCTCACCGATCTCCAGCCCCGCCTCTTCCATCGCTTCGCGGTGGATGGCGTCTTCCGGCAATTCGCCCGGGTCGATCCGCCCGGCAATGGGTTCCAGAGTCCAGGGGTGCGGATCGCCCCGCATCAGCGGTCCGGCGCGGAATTGTTCCACCAGCATCACGCTATCGCTGACCGGATCATAGGGCAGCACCGTGGCCGCATCGCCGCCAACAAAGCCCGCCCGGCGCACCATCGGGCTCATCGAGCCATCAAAACGGCGAAAGCGCAGGTCGTTATCTTCAAGGGTGAAGTATTCGGTATAGGGCCGACGCGGGGTGATCACCTCGACATCATCGGCGGCACTGTAGGCTGTGCGAATATCGGTGCCCGCCGCCGCCGCGCGCAGCCTCGTGGCACCGCGCTGCTTCATCATCGTCCAGCGCCCAACCAGCGATGGGCTGCCGAATTTGAGCGCATCCATTGCCTCATGGGCCGCCTCGCACCAGATCGCACCCCAGCGCTCGACCCAGTCATCCAAGACCCACGGGTCACCAACCTTGGCAGGTTCCGACGCCGGAAGCCATGTTGTCGCCTCTGTCGCGCCCGCGCCCGCGCCCGGCAGGATCAGTTCAACCGTTGCGGGGGCGCAGCCCAGCCCCTCCATGAACAGCCCCAGCCGTTCCCAGGCCTTCGGATCAAGCCCATGGACCAGAAGCCCCGGCGCGCAGCTATCCGCATGTTTCATCAGGACGGGGTGATCGCCTTCTGCCGCCTCGTGCAGCGCAAAGCCTTTCAGCTCGGCCGCTTCGCCAGCATGACAAGCGCCCAGCACAACCTCGCGCACCGGCTCGTAGCAGAGCGCGCCCCATAGAAATATTGCTTCGCTCACCGGTACCGCACCGCCACTCCTTTGGTGATCAGACCCACGACAAATCCACCGATCACCGCCGCAATGATCACATCAATCTGAGCAGCTGTTTTTAGATACCCCAGCGCAATATCTATCATGCCTTGCATGGCCTCGACCGGACCGTGATAGAACAGTCGCATCGAGCGCTGGACCATTTCCTGCACCGAAAAGACCACAACCACCCAGAACACCACCAGCATGACACCCGCCAGACCGATCCCAAAGGGCGTTCCCACACCACGCTGGAGGTGTCGTCCGGTATAGGCCCAGCCAATCAGAAAGCCAAACCCGGCCGAGACTGGCGACAACAGGCCAACCGGCTGTTCGGGCGGCATATAGGGTTTGATCAGCTCCGCGACGAAATAGGCGAGCGCCGCCATCAGAAGACCTGCAACAAGCCGGGCTGTGGTGGGCATGATCCCTCCTTGGAAGTTAGGGCGCGTTTCGCCGAGTTTCGACCCGCTCAGCCCTGCATGCAAGGCCGAATGAACCAGACGCCCTTAAAGCACGTCAGCGAGTGCACCAATCAGTTTTTCCACCTCGTCCTCGTGGGTGTAGTGCACAAAGCTCATCCGCAACACCCCCTTGGCCGGATCAACGCCCATGCCCTCAAGCGCGCGCACCGCGTAAAAATCGCTGTTTGATACCATCACACCGCGCTGGGCCAGAGCGGCCGCCACCGCTTTAGGATCGGCCACGTCCACGGCCACGGTCGGAGCACGGGTTTCGGCCAGGCTCGGCCCGAGCAGGCGCAGATCATTGCGGTCTTTCAGGAAATCCAGCAGCGGCTGAAGCAGCGTCACCTCATGTGCGCGCATCAGATCGTGGACAAAGGCAGAGGCCGCAGCACCCGCGTCCGGCCCGCCATGATGGGCCGACAGCGCTTCGAAATAATCCGCCATCCCCGCGCTGGCCGCCACCTGCGCATGATCCGGCCCGGCCGGGGTGAAGCGTTTATACAGCACATCGCCGTTGAAGTAATGCGCCTGATTGGGCAGGAGCGCCCCCAGCTCGCGCCGGATCGTCATGAGGCCCTGATGCGGCCCATAGGTTTTGTAGGACGAAAACAGATAGATATCCGGCCCCAGCTCGCCGACATTCGGCAAGCCATGCGGCGCGTAGCTGACCCCATCAACGCAGACAAAGGCGCCGGCCGCATGGGCGCGCGCGGTGATTGCCACCACGTCATTGATCTCGCCCACCACGTTCGAGCAATGCGGAAAGGTGACCAGCCGCACTTTTTCATCGAGCAGATCGTCCAGCTTGTCGGGATCCAGATGCCCGGTTTCCGGATCAATCTTCCATTCCCGGATCTCGATCCCGGCCTCGGCCAGACGCCGCCAGGCCCCGGTATTGGCCTCGTGATCCTGATTGGTCACCACGATCGCCTCGCCCGGCCGCATCAGCCCGCGAAAGGCCTGCGCGAGCACATAGGTGTTCTGACTGGTCGAGGGGCCAAAGCTCAGCTCGTCGGTGTCGACACCCAGCATCGCTGCTAGACGGCGACGTGCCTCGTCCATTTCTTCTCCGGCCAGACGGCTGGCCTCATAGGGGCCATAGGGCTGCACTTTGCGGCTGTGATAAAACCGCGTCAGCCGTTCGATCACTGGCGCTGCGGTATAGCTGCCCCCGGCATTTTCGAAAAACGCCTGCCCGACCAGCGCGGGGTCTGTAAACGCCGGAAACTGTCCCCGGACCCAGTCGATATTGAGTTGCATCACCAGCCTCACAAGATTTGGTTCTGCAATCTATGCTGAGAGGTCAGGGATTTGTCCAGAATGCCTCTGGTTTCGCCGCTTGGTTTCAGTTTTTCGACGGCTTGATCCTGATCAACGCCCTCTCCGACCATTATGCTATCATATTCAGATTGTAATGAGTGTTCAGGAGGGTGTTATGGCAAAGCATGATTGGCTTCCAAAAATCTGGAGCGATTGGGGCGACGAAGATAACCCGTTCGGCGCGCTGCGCAGACAGATCGACTCGGTGATGGAAGATTTCGACAAGGGCGGCATGCTGCAACGCGGTGAATTTGCGCTGCGCACCAATGTCAGCGAAACCGAGGCCGAAATCTGCATGACCGCCGAGCTGCCTGGGCTGGATACCGACGATGTCGAAGTGGAAATCTCCGGCGACACGATCATGATCTCTGGCGAGAAAAAGTCGGAGAAAGACGAAAAGAGCGAAAAGGAAGGTCGGCGCTTCCACCGCATCGAACGCCGCTCTGGCGCGTTCCGGCGGATGACCCGCCTACCCTTCGAGATTGATCCTGACAGCGTGCGGGCCGAAGTGAAAAACGGTGTGTTGACCGTGACTATTCCGAAACCCGACACTCAATCGGAAACGAGCCGCAAGATCGAGGTGAAAAAGGGATCGTAAATGCGCGAACTGCCCTGTGCACTGGCTCGACCGCGAAGCAATCGGGGATTGAGGTTCCGGCAGGAAAAGGCGTTCTGCGCCTGATATGATGATGGGCCTAAGCCGCGTGACACAACGCGGCTTAGGCCCTGTATTCATTCAACCTGGCAAATTGGCCCGCTCTCAGGCGTTCACATCCACCACGACACGTCCTTTGACCTGACCGTTCAGAATGTCGGCACCAAGTGCTGGCAGATCGGCGAGCGTGGCCGGGGTGACCATGGCCTCAAGCTTATCCATCGGCAGATCGCGCGCCACCCGTTGCCAGCCGCGCAGGCGGTTTTCATAGGGCTGCATCACACTGTCGATGCCCAGAAGGTTTACCCCGCGCAGCAGGAACGGGATCACCGTAGTCGGCAGCGCCGCACCGCCTGCAAGCCCAACCGCCGCGACCGAACCGCCATATTTCATCTGCCCAAGCACCCGGGCCAGCATGGCGCCGCCAACGGCATCGACACAGCCCGCCCAGTTTTCGCTTTCCAGCGGGCGCTTCACCACCTCGGCCAAGTCTTCACGTGCCACAATCCGCGCAGCCCCCAGACCCTTGAGGTAGCCTTCCTGCTCGGGCCGCCCGGTCACACCCGCGACCTGATAGCCCAAATGGCCGAGAATGGCCGTGGCCACCGAACCGACGCCGCCCGCCGCCCCCGTGACCAGCACCTCGCCCTTGTCAGGGCTGAGCCCGTGATCCTCCAGCGCCATCACCGCCAGCATCGCGGTGAATCCCGCCGTGCCTACGGCCATGGCCTGCCGGGTGGTCAGCCCCTCGGGCAACGGCACCAGCCAATCGGCCTTCACCCGCGCCTTTTGGGCATAACCGCCCCAATGCACCTCGCCCACGCGCCAGCCGGTCAGCACCACTTTGTCGCCGGGGCTGTAACGCGGATCGTCAGAGGCTTCGACCGTGCCTGCAAAGTCGATCCCGCCCACATGCGGATAGTTGCGCACCAGCCCGCCGCCTTTGGGCGACAGGCAAAGCCCGTCTTTGTAATTCACCGTGGAATATTCGACAGCCACCGTCACATCGCCCTCGGGCAGACGATCTTCACCAATTTCCTGAATCCGCGCCTCTGCCAGCCCGTCTTCGCCCTGCTCCAAAATAAGTGCCTTGAACATCGCGTCCTCCCTTTGTTGCCCATTTGATAGTCGGCAAATCCCCCGGGTAGAAGGCCCGTTTTGCCCCTGCGTGCCAAATTCAGCCATTCCTGCTGTCGGCCCCGAACGATTTCGCCAGACATCCCAGCGCCATCCCGGTGCATCGTTTCAGACAAGCAGGGCCTTTTCAACGCGCCCCGCAGCCCCTATATCTATGTTGTTCCTTCGGGGACTATGGACATAAACGCGCTCGTAATAAGCGGATCGGACCCGGGGGCGGTACCCGGCGGCTCCACCAAAATTCCCTCGTTGGGGGATCAAGGGGCCGAAACAGGATCGACGAACGTCTAAAGGGGATTGCTTTGTCTCGGTGAGGTACCACCGTTATCGGTCCGAAAAGTACAATTGCCAACGACAATCGTGCTCCGATGGCTCTGGCTGCGTAAGCAGTTCGAACTATCGAAACTTAAGCCCTTGCGCCTAGCAGCGTAAGGCGGGGTTCGCAGGCACCTGGCAACAGAAGCCTGCATTTTCACCAAATACTTACAGTTTGTTAACTCGCGCGAACTATCCTTTTGAGCAGGACAGTCCTGGAGTGCGCACATATGAGCAACGCGTTGATTCTTGCCGAGTGGTTTCGTGATGTTTGGATAAATGGCGACCTTGATGCGATTGATCGTATGTTTCCCCCTGCAACAAGCGCAGAGGGCATGATGGGGTTTGCCGTCGGTGCCGATGATTTCAAAGAACTGGTGCCGGCCTTTACGCAGCTTGTTCAAGATTTTTCCATCGAAGTGCTGAACGTGATCGAAAGCGGGCCATGGATCTCGGCCCTGATTTCGGTCAATGGCACCCATGCCTATTCGAACGCCACCATCGCCTTTACCGGCCAGCTGATGGCCAGAATCGAGAACGGTGTCTTTGCCGAAGCCTATAACAACTTCGATTTCATCAGCTTTTTCGAGCAGATCGGCGCCCTGCCCCCCGATACCATCGCGCTCGCGCTATCGGGTGAACCGCTCGTTGCCTGAGAAAATTCGGTTGTCGAAAAATGACCCTGTTGGCGAAGAGGTCAAAGTTCATCGACCTCTTTCCTTCAAATTCGAATCCCGTATGTTGAGGGAAACCTTCCGGGGGATGCGATGACGCGCTCAATCGACTACGGCAACTTGATGCACGAGGCCATGCGTGGCCTGATCCGGGAGGTTCTCTCGGATGTGGCCGAACATGGCCTGCCGGGGGCCCATCATTTTTTCATCTCGTTCGATACCGGCCATCCCGATGTGGAAATTGCCGACTGGCTGGCCGAACGCTTCCCCGATGACATGACCGTGGTCATGCAGCATTGGTTCGATGATCTCGACGTGAAAGAAGACGGGTTCGGGATTACGCTGAATTTCGGCAATCAGCCGGAACGGATGTACATTCCCTTCGACGCCATCCGCACTTTTGTTGATCCCTCCGTCGAGTTTGGCCTGCGCTTTGAAACGCAGGATGTCGATGATGAGGATGACGACGAAGCTGACGACGACACCGTCAGCGATGCCAATAACGGGGCCGTCACCGACAAGGATGGCAAGAAAAATGCCGATGTCGTTAGCCTCGACAGCTTCCGCAAATAGCGCTGTTCGCGCAAACGCATTTGCACCGGCGGCCCGGGAGCGGTAAACGGCATGCAACCGCATACATTGGAGGCTCCGATGACCAATACCCGCACTGAAACCGACAGCTTTGGACCGCTTGAGGTTCCCGCCGAGAAATATTGGGGGGCGCAAACTCAGCGCTCGCTGATGAACTTCCCGATCGGCTGGGAAAAGCAGCCCGTCGCCATCGTGCGCGCGCTGGGCACGATCAAAAAAGCCGCCGCGATGTCGAACAAAGCGGCAGGCGCGCTGGATGCGAAACTGGCCGATGCCATCATCGCGGCTGCCAGCGAAGTGATCGACGGCAAGTTTGACGACAATTTCCCGCTGGTCGTCTGGCAGACCGGCTCCGGCACGCAATCGAACATGAACGCCAACGAAGTGATCGCCAACCGCGCGATTGAAATCCTCGGCGGCGTGATCGGCTCGAAAGACCCGGTGCACCCGAACGATCACTGCAACATGGGCCAAAGCTCCAACGACACCTTCCCCACGGCCATGCATGTGGCCACGGCGGTGAGCGTGCATTCGGTACTTCTGCCCGGGCTGGAAAAGCTGCTGGCCGGGCTTGAGGCCAAGTCGGAAGAGTTCAAGGATATCATCAAGATCGGCCGCACCCACACCCAGGACGCCACGCCGCTGACGCTGGGTCAGGAATTTTCCGGCTATGCGCATCAGATCCGTCAGGGCATTGCCCGGGTGAAACTGGCGCTGCCGGGGATCTACGAGCTGGCGCAGGGCGGCACTGCCGTCGGCACCGGGCTCAACACCCGTCCCGGTTGGGGCGAAGACGTGGCGGCGCAGATCGCCGACATCACCGGCCTGCCCTTCGTGACCGCGCCCAACAAGTTTGAAGCTCTGGCCGCCCATGACGCGATGGTGTTCATGTCGGGCGCTTTGGCCACCGTTGCCGGCTCCTGCTACAAGATCGCCAACGATATCCGCTTCCTCGGCTCCGGCCCCCGTTCCGGCCTTGGCGAACTGATCCTGCCGGAAAACGAGCCGGGCTCCTCGATCATGCCGGGCAAGGTGAACCCGACCCAGGCCGAAGCCATGACCCAGGTTGCCGCGCATGTGATGGGCAATGACGCCGCGATCAAATTCGCGGGCTCCCAAGGGCATTTCGAGCTCAACGTCTACAACCCGATGATGGCCTATAACCTCTTGCAATCCATCCAGCTTCTGGGCGACGTGGCCGACAGCTTCACCGAGCGGATGCTCATGGGCACCAAGGCCAACGAAGCGCGGATTGAAAAGCTGATGAAAGAAAGCCTGATGCTGGTCACGGCGCTGGCCCCCACCATCGGCTATGACGCCGCCACCAAAGTGGCCAAGACCGCGCATAAGAACGGCACCACCCTCAAGGAAGAAGCGATTGCGCTGGGCTATGTCGACGAAGAAACCTTCGACCGCGTTGTGCGCCCCGAAGACATGATCGGCCCGAAAGGCTGATGGCGAAGCTCGTCTCGCTCTCCGCGGCCCGCAAGGCCAAGGCGCGCGCCGACAAACGCGCGAAAGCAGACGAGAACGCGGTGAAATTTGGCCGCACCAAGGCCGAGAAAGAGCTGGAACGCGCGCGGGCTGAAAAGGCCGCGCGCGATCTCGACGGGAAAGAGCGCGAATGAGCGCCCGCCCCCGCAAACATTCCCTCACTCTGCACGGCCACCGTACTTCGGTTTCGCTTGAAGATCCGTTCTGGCAGGCCTTTCGAGAGATTGCCGAGGCCGAGGGCAAGGGCATCAACACCCTCGCCGCCGAGATTGACGATGCCCGTGGCACCGATGCAGGGCTGGCCTCGGCCATCCGGCTTTATGTGCTGGCGCATTATCGCGGCCAGATCGCGTGATCAAAGCGCCTCAGCCACTGGCCTTTCCGGGCAAGCCGCTCTAGCTTCCCGCCAAACCCCAACGGTTATCCCCATGCCCTATCTCATCCTCACCCTCGCCATTGTCACTGAAACCATCGGCACTGCGGCGCTGCAGGCCAGCCAGCAGTTCACCCGTCTTTGGCCGACGCTGCTGGCCGTGGCAGCCTATGCCTTCAGCTTTTATTTTCTGGGCCTTGCCCTGAAATACTTGCCAATGGGCATAGCCTACGCCATCTGGTCGGGCCTTGGCATTGTGCTGATCGCGCTGTTTGGTTTCTTCGTCTTCCGCCAGAGCCTTGATACGCCCGCCCTGATCGGTATTGGACTGATCCTTTTAGGGCTCGCCGTTATTCACCTTTTTTCCTCTTCGGATCTGCACTGATGCTGCTTCTCTCTGCCCCGCCTGACCGCCACACCCCGCTGGAAGACGCGCTCGCCCTCATCACGGGTACGCTGCTTGTGGCACTCTCGGTGCAGTTTCTGCGAGCCTCAGGGCTGATCACCGGGCAGATTGCCGGCTTGTCGCTGGTGCTCTCCTATCTCACCGGCTGGAGCTTCGGGCTGGTCTTCTTCATCCTGAACCTGCCGTTTTATGGCTTCGCCATTGCCCGGATGGGCTGGCGCTTCACCATCAAAACCTTCATTGCCGTAGCACTGCTCTCAGGCTTCAGCGAGCTTATGGGGCAGCTTCTGACCCTGAACATCGCCCACCCGGCCCTTGCCGCGCTGATGGCGGGTGTCACGGCTGGCACCGGGCTTCTGGTGCTGTTTCGCCATGGCGCCACTTTGGGCGGCGTCGGGATCATGGCGCTGTATCTGCAAGACAAGATCGGCATTCGCGCCGGGATGGTGCAGCTGGGCTTTGATCTTTTGGTGTTCCTGATCGCACTCACCCAGTTTCCACTCTCCATCGTGCTCTGGTCGCTGGCGGGGTCTCTGCTTTTGAATGTGATGATCACCCTCAATCACCGCCGCGACCGCTATATCGCCCAATAGGCCTGCGCGATTTCCATTGACGGGGGCAAATTCTCGGGCAGAGTAAGGTCATGATTGCTGACCTTGATCACACCCCGCATTATTCCCCCCTCGAAGACACGCAGGGGCTTCTGGTGGCCTCTATCGAGGCCGCCCTGGGCATCCACCTGCTGCGCGCGGCGGGGTTGATGACCGGCGGCACGGCGGGGATGGCACTGATCCTGACCTATCTGGGCGGCTGGCGCTTCGGGCTGGTGTTCTTCCTCATCAACATCCCGTTCTTTGTCTTTGCCTACCGGGCGCGCGGCATGGTGTTTTTCATCAAGAGCCTGGTCAGCGTCACGCTGGTTTCGGTGCTGGCAGAGGCGCTGAAGCCGCTGCTGTCCATCGCCAGCATTCACCCGGGCGCCGCCGCCGTGCTGTTTGGCGTCAGCGCGGGCGTCGGGCTCTTGGGGCTGTTTCGCCACTCGGGCAGCCTTGGCGGTGTGTCGATCATCGCGGTGATCCTGCAGGATCGCTTCGGCATCCGCGCCGGGCTCACCCAGTTCGTCCACGACGGGCTGCTCTTTGCCGTGGCGCTCTTCGTGCTCCCCATCGACAAGGTGCTCTGGTCGCTTCTGGGGGCTGTGGTTCTGAACCTTGTGATCGCTTTCAACCATCGGCGAGATTGGTACGTGGTTAGCTAAGCCGTCCATTGGGGCTGGCCTTTTGTCAAAGGGCAAGGTAAGGCCCGCCGGTACGAAACAAAGGACGCCCCTATGGACCTTAGAAACATCGCCATCATTGCCCACGTTGACCACGGTAAAACAACGCTGGTTGACGAGCTGCTGAAGCAGTCCGGCGCTTTCCGTGAAAACCAGGCAGTGGCTGAGCGGGCGATGGATTCCAACGATCTGGAGCGCGAGCGCGGCATCACCATTCTTGCCAAGGCCACCTCGGTTGAATGGAAGAGCACGCGGATCAACATCGTCGACACCCCCGGCCACGCCGATTTCGGCGGCGAGGTTGAGCGGATCCTCTCGATGGTAGACGGTGTTGTGCTGCTGGTCGACGCCGCTGAAGGGCCGATGCCGCAGACGAAATTCGTGACCTCGAAAGCGCTCGCCCTCGGCCTGCGCCCGATTGTGGTGCTCAACAAGGTCGACAAACCCGATGCCGAGCCCGACCGCGCGCTCGATGAAGTGTTCGACCTTTTCGCCAATCTGGGCGCCGATGACGACCAGCTCGATTTCCCGCATCTCTACGCCTCTGGCCGCAACGGCTGGTGCGATGCCACGCTTGATGGCCCGCGCAAGGATCTGCACGCGCTGTTTGAGCTGATTGTGAACCACGTTCCGGCGCCGAAGCAGATCAAGCATCAAGACGAAGATTTCACCATGCTGGCCACCACGCTTGGCTCTGACCCCTTTGTCGGCCGTCTGCTGACCGGGCGGGTCGAGACCGGCAAGGTCAAGGTTGGCCAAACGGTGCAGGCGCTCAGCCGCATCGGCCAGAAAATCGAACAGTTCCGTGTGACCCGTGTGCAGGCCTTCCGTGGCCTCGGCCAGCAGGACATCGAAGAAGGCGTGGCGGGCGATATCGTCTCGATCGCCGGGATGCAGAAAGCCACCGTGGCCGACACGATCTGTGCGCTGGCGGTTGATGAACCCCTCGACGCCCAGCCGATTGACCCGCCGACCATCACCGTGACCTTTGGCATCAACGACAGCCCGCTGGCGGGCCGCGATGGCAAAAAGGTGCAAAGCCGCGTCATCCGTGACCGGCTGATGAAAGAAGCCGAGTCGAACGTCGCGATCAAGATCGCCGACACGCCGGGCGGCGAAGCCTTCGAGGTGTCTGGCCGGGGCGAACTTCAGATGGGCGTGTTGATCGAAAATATGCGCCGCGAGGGCTTCGAGCTTTCGATCTCGCGCCCGCAGGTGATCATGCGCGAAGGTGAAAACGGCGAACGGCTGGAGCCGGTCGAAGAAGTCACCGTTGACGTGGATGACGAATATTCCGGCGTGGTGATCGAAAAGCTCACCAGCACCCGCAGGGGCGATCTGGTCGAGATGAAACCGGCGGGCGCGGGCAAGACCCGGATCATCGCCCACGTGCCCTCGCGCGGCCTCATTGGCTATCACGGCGAGTTCCTGACCGATACCCGCGGCACCGGCGTGCTGAACAGGGTGTTCCACGGCTGGACCCCGCATAAGGGCACGATCGAAGGTCGCCGTCTGGGCGTGCTGATCTCGATCGAATCCGGCGAGGCCGTAGCCTATGCGCTGTGGAACCTCGAAGATCGCGGCAAGCTGTTCATCGGGCCGCAGGAAAAGGTCTATCAGGGCATGATCATCGGCGAACACAGCCGGGATAACGACCTGGAAGTGAACCCGCTGAAAGGCAAGAAACTGACCAACGTGCGCGCATCGGGCACCGACGAGGCCGTGCGCCTTACCCCGATCTCGAAAATGACGCTGGAACAGGCGATTGCCTACATCAACGACGACGAGCTGGTCGAGGTCACCCCCTCCGCCATCCGTCTGCGCAAGCGGCACCTTGACCCGCATGAGCGCAAACGGGCCTCCAGATCGGCCTGATAATCAGGGCGCGGGGGGCAGATCGAGGTCGAAGACCATGATCCCCTCCGCCCCGCCTGCACAGATATCCACAAGCGCCCCAGCCGCCAGCAGATGCGCCGGGTGGTTTGCATAGGCCTCCAGCGCCGCACGGCTGGAAAAACGCATGACAAAGCCATGCGTGAACCCTTGTGATTTCTGCTCAAGATCAATGTTGGGGCCCGCCTCGAAAGACTGCAGCCCCTCGCATTGGCCAACCAGCGCTTCCAGCTCTGCAAACACCGCAGCAATCCCGGCCCGAGAAACCTCAGGCCGGATCGCGCAGTAGGCTGCGTGCAGGATCATGTCGTGCCTATTCGCTGGTCTCGACGATCAGCAGCTCACGCTCCGAGGCATTGCGGGCGTGGCTCAGCGCTTCCTGATACTCAGGCGAGTGGTAGCAGGCTTCCGCCGCCTCGACGCTGGGGAATTTCGCCACCACATTACGCGGCCGTTCCTTGCCTTCAAGCTGCACAAAGCGCCCACCGCGCGCGATGAACTTGCCGCCATGAGCCTCGATGGCAGGACCGGCAAGCTTGGCGTATTTGCCATAGGCCTCTTCGTCGGTCACGGTAACATGGGCAATCCAAAGAGCTGGCATATCAACCTCCAATCACGGCTTCTGCCGCGGCAATCGCTGCATCTGCATTGGCCGGGTTGCTGCCGCCGCCCTGCGCCATATCGGGACGGCCACCGCCGCCCTTGCCGCCCAGCTCGGCCACCGCCGCGCGCAGAATATCGACCGCTGACAGCTTGTCTTTCAAGTCAGCCGTCACCCCAGCCGCCACCGCCGCCTTGCCATCGACATCGGCGATCAGGAGCACGGCACCGGAGCCGATGCTGGCTTTGATCTCGTCGATCAGCGGCGGTAGATCTTTGCCCGAGACGCCTGAAAGCACCTGAGCCACGAATTGCACACCGTTGATATCTTTCGGTTTCCCGGATTCTTTGGCGCCACCCGCCATGGCCAGTTCACGCCGGAGCTGCGCCACTTCGCCCGCCAGGGCCTTGCGCTCGTCAGCCAGCGCCTTCACGCGATCGACCAGATCGGCAGGCTGCGTTTTCAGAAGCTCGGCGAGCTCGGCCACACGTTTGGCCTCGCCTTCGAGATAGGCCAGCGCCTCTTTTCCGGTCAGGGCTTCGATCCGGCGCACACCGGCCGAAGAGGCACTGTCGCCCAGCAGCACGAACAACCCGATATCGCCGGTGCGTGACACATGGGTGCCGCCGCAAAGCTCGATCGAATAGGTCTGGCCAGCCGCGCCCTTGCCGGTCGGAGCCGTGCCCATCGAGACCACGCGCACCTCGTCGCCGTATTTTTCGCCAAACAGCGCCTGCGCGCCCATATCGCGCGCCTCGTCCGGCGTCATCACCCGGGTTTCAACCGCGGTATTCTGGCGGATATAGGTGTTCACCTCGCGCTCGATATTCATCAGTTCCTGCGGGCTCAGCGCCTTGGCATGGCTGAAATCGAACCGCAGCCGGTCAGGTGCGTTCAGCGAGCCCCGCTGGGCCACATGCTCGCCAAGCTCGGCGCGCAGCGCTTCATTGAGCAGGTGTGTGGCCGAATGGTTGGCGCGGATCGCGGTGCGGCGCAGATGCTCCACCGACAGTTCAGCACCCTGCCCCACGGCCATCTCGCCGCTTTCCACTTCAGCAAAATGGATGAACACACCGGCCACCTTTTTGGTGTCGGTTACCTTGGCGCTGCCGCTTTCGGTGCGGATCAGCCCGGTATCGCCGACCTGACCGCCGCTTTCGGCATAGAACGGCGTTTGGTTCACCACGATCTGTACCGTGTCGCCTGCGCTCGCCTTATCGGTCGGCGCGCCGTCTTTCACCAGCGCCAGAACCTGCCCTTCGGCATGTTCGGTGTCGTAGCCCAGGAATTCGGTCACGCCCTGTTTCTCAGCAATGTCGAACCAGATCGAAGCATCAGCAGCCTCGCCCGAGCCAGACCAGGCAGCGCGGGCCTTGGCCTTCTGCGCATCCATCGCGGCGTCGAAGCCTTCGGTATCAACGCTACGGCCCTTTTCGCGCAGCGCGTCCTGGGTCAGGTCGAGCGGGAAGCCATAGGTATCGTAGAGCTTGAACGCGGTTTCGCCCGGCAGTTCCGCCGCATCTGGCAGCGCCGACAGCTCATCATCCAGCAGTTTCAGCCCGCGATCCAGCGTCGCCTTGAAGCGGGTTTCTTCGCCCAGCAGCGTTTCTTCGATCAGAAGCTGCGCGCGGCCGAGCTCCGGATAGGCCTGCCCCATCTGGCGCACCAGTTCGGGCACCAGCCGATGCATGACCGGGTCTTTCGCACCCAGAAGATGCGCGTGACGCATGGCGCGGCGCATGATCCGGCGCAGCACATATCCACGGCCTTCATTCGAGGGCATCACCCCATCGGCGATCAGGAACGAGGTCGAGCGCAAATGGTCGGCGATCACCCGGTGATGCACATTGCCATCCCCATCGGGATCCGCGCTGGTGGCATGGGCCGAGGCTTCAATCAGCGCGCGCATCAGGTCGGTATCGTAATTATCGTGCTTGCCCTGCAACAGCGCGCCGATGCGTTCCAGCCCCATGCCAGTATCAATCGACTGCATGTCGAGCGGCACCATCGAGCCATCGGCAAACTGTTCGTTTTGCATAAAAACGAGGTTCCAGATCTCGATGAACCGGTCGCCGTCTTCTTCCGGGCTACCCGGAGGGCCACCCCAGATATGCTCGCCGTGATCAAAGAAGATCTCGGTGCAGGGGCCGCAGGGGCCGGTCGGGCCCATCTGCCAGAAATTGTCATTGGTCGGGATGCGGATGATGCGCTCATCCGGCAGGCCCGCGACCTTTTTCCAGATCTCTGCGGCTTCGTCATCGGTGTGATAGACGGTGACCAGCAGCTTGTCTTTCGGAATATCGAAATCCTTGGTCAGCAACTCCCAGGCATAGGGAATGGCCTGTTCCTTGAAATAATCACCGAACGAGAAGTTGCCGAGCATTTCGAAAAACGTGTGGTGGCGCGCGGTATAGCCGACATTATCAAGGTCGTTATGCTTGCCGCCGGCCCGCACGCATTTCTGCGCAGTGGTGGCGCGGACGTAATCGCGTTTTTCCACCCCGGTGAACAGGTTCTTGAACTGCACCATGCCGGAATTGACGAACATCAGCGTCGGGTCGTTGCGCGGCACCAGTGGCGAGCTGTCGACGACCTCATGGCCGTTCTTCTCGAAGTAGTTCAGAAAGGTGGATCGGATTTCGTTGAGGCTAGCCATTTCTTCGGGTCTTCCAGCAAGTTTGGGGCCTCAAGGGCCGTCGTCCCCGTTTAAATGTGTGCCGCGCGCCTGTCCACAGCAGAAGGCCGGAGCATTGCCCCGGCCTGCCAAACTTCAGTTGTGTGAGAGGGCCGGTCAGGCCTCCATCAGATCGTCATCACCACCACTGGCATCGAACTCGAGCCCATGGGCGGCGCGGATCTTGTCTTCGATCTCCAGCGCGATCTGCGGGTTTTCCTTGAGAAAGGTTTTCGAGTTCTCACGGCCCTGCCCGATGCGTTCATCGCCATACGAGAACCAGGCACCGGATTTATCAACCACGCCAGCCTTGACGCCAAGGTCCAGAAGCTCGCCGGTTTTCGAGATGCCTTCGCCATACATGATGTCGAACTCGACCTGTTTGAACGGCGGGGCGACCTTGTTTTTCACCACTTTCACCCGGGTCGCGTTGCCCACAACCTCGTCACGATCCTTGATCGCGCCGATGCGGCGAATATCGAGCCGGACCGAGGAATAGAATTTCAGCGCATTGCCGCCGGTGGTGGTTTCGGGGCTACCGAACATCACGCCGATTTTCATGCGGATCTGGTTGATGAAGACCACCATACACTTGGAACGCGAGATCGAGCCGGTGAGCTTACGCATCGCCTGGCTCATCAACCGGGCCTGCACCCCAACGCTGCTATCGCCCATATCGCCTTCAAGCTCGGATTTGGGGGTAAGCGCGGCAACCGAATCGACCACCACCATCGACACCGCGCCGGAGCGCACCAGAGTATCGACAATTTCCAGCGCCTGTTCGCCGGTATCGGGCTGCGAAATCAACAGCTCGTCCAGATCGACGCCCAGCTTGCGGGCATAGATCGGATCGAGCGCATGTTCCGCATCGACAAAGGCACAGACGCCGCCCTTTTTCTGCTCTTCGGCCACGCAATGCAGAGTCAGCGTGGTTTTGCCCGAGCTTTCCGGCCCGTAGATCTCGATGATCCGGCCTTTCGGCAGGCCACCAATGCCCAGAGCGATATCGAGGCCGAGCGAGCCCGTAGAGGTGGATTCAATTTCGGCTACCGGGTTGTCACCGCCAAGGCGCATGATCGAGCCTTTGCCGAATTGCCGTTCAATCTGAGCCAGGGCCGAATCCAGGGCCTTTTGCTTTTCACCGTCGCGCTTCTTGTCCATGTCGAAAATATCAGCCGTTGCCATGTTATCATCCCTTATCACACACCCGCAGCCGGGCGTCCATCTCTGCGCGTGTTCACCTCATGTTCTTATATGTTCTTCTGGCACAAATAGAGAACATTACAAGGTTAATTTTTCATGAATTCCGCCTGGGAATGTCATGATTTCGGGATTCTTTCCGACAAGATCTTGTAAATGCAGTTCTTATTTGGCGTCAGGCGTCCCGATCTGCCCCGCGACCGTTTCGCTCAAAGCCGAAAGCGAGAAGGGTTTCTGCAAAAACACCGAATTGGGAATCCGCGCCTGATGTTCCGAAACCGAGTCTTCGGCATAGCCAGACATGAATACCACCCGCACATCGGGCCGCCGCAGCAGCGCTTCCGATACCCAGGTGGGCCCGTCAATGCCCGGCATGATCACATCGGAAACGAACAGATCAATCTTGAGGTTTTCATCTTCGAGCTTGCGCAGGGCCTCTTCGCCATTTTCTGCTTCGATAACCTCATAGCCCTTAAGTTTCAGCGCCCGCGAGGCAAAGGCCCGCACCGGTGCTTCGTCTTCGACCAGAAACACCACGCCGCCGCTTTGTTTTTCCTCATCAGCTGTGGGGTCCGGCGCTTGAGGCGCAGGTGCAGGCTCTACAGCCTTCGTCTCCGGCACAGGTTCAGACTCTGACTGCTCGGCAACAGGCGCAATCTCAGGCTCTGACTCACGTACCGGATCGGGCACCTGTTCAGGAACTTGAGGCTCAGCGGCGTCGGGGGCCGCTCCGGTCTCTGTGACGGGCGCTTCACTCAATGCATCCGGCAAAGCCTCGCTATCACCGGTGAAGACCGGGAAGTAGAGCGTGAAGGTGGTGCCGCTGCCCTCGACCGAGTCGACAAAGATGAAACCGCCCGATTGCTTCACGATCCCATAGGCCATGCTCAAGCCCAGCCCCGTGCCCTTGCCTGCCCCCTTTGTGGTAAAGAACGGCTCGAAGATCTTGCCCAGCTTATCGGCGGCAATCCCTTGGCCCTGATCAACCACCTTGATGGTCACATAATTGCCCGGCATCACCACCGCACGGTCGCGTTCCAACGGAGTGGTCAGACGCGTGTTCTCGATGCGGAGTTGAATGCACCCGCCTGTCGGCATCATCGCATCACGGGCATTCACCACCAGGTTCATCAGCACCTGTTCAAGCTGACGCTTGTCGGCACGCACTTTCTGCACATCGGCGTCGGCGTGGAATTCAAGCTGCACGCGCTCGCCCACCAAACGCCCGAGCAGATGGGTAAGATCGCCCATCGTGTCGGTCAGGTCGATCACTTCGGGCCGCAACGTCTGTTTGCGCGAGAACGCCAGAAGCTGCCCCACGAGGGCGGCCGCCCGGTTGGAGTTTTGCGATATTTGCGACAGATCGCCATAATCGGGATCCTGCTCGTCATGGCGCAGCAGCAAGAGATCGCAATGGCCGGAAATGGCGGTCAGCAGGTTGTTGAAATCATGCGCGACGCCGCCCGCAAGCTGACCGATTGCCTGCATTTTCTGGCTTTGAACGAATTGAGTCTCCAGGCTTTTCAGCTCGGTCGCGTCGTTCAGCACCGCCACCAGCGCCACACCATCGTCATCCTGAAACTGTTCCAGAGAGACTTGCAGGAAGCGTTCGTCAGAATGCGAGGCGCGCAGGGTTTCGGTGCGGCTGAGATTGCGCCCCTGCCAGGCGTCGCGCAGCCAGTCCGAGACCGGGCGTCCCAGCCCCTCGACTTCGTCTGCCAGATGCTTGCCGGTGGCGAATTCATCGTTCAGCAACAGCCGCGCGCGCTTGTTGGCCATGGTGATCCGCCCGTCGCGGCCCAGTCGCAACAGCGGCACCGGCAGGCTTTCGACGATACCCCATTCGCCGGGGCGCACGATAAAGCGCGCAGGCTCCGGCAAGAGGTAGAGCTCGCGCCGCGAGGCTGTAAGCTCAGCCTCGACCACCAGCACCGGCACCGGACCGCGCGCCGTGGTCACATGGTGAATTTCTCCGGCCCTGAGCGGCAGATCGGAAAACACCCGGTCCAGCGCGGTTTCGCGCCCGCCCAGCAGGTCGCGCAGAGCCTCGTTCATCATCAGGATCGTACCGGTGCGCGACACCGTCATCATCGGCAAAGCAATGCTTTCGCCGCTGTGAAAGCGGGCGCCATGCTCGGCAATTTCTTCCAGCCGCCACAAAAACAGCTGCCCCTTCACGCCATGCACGGCGAGGCGCACATTGCCCTTGCGCAGCACCACATCTTCGCGGGCCGAGCCCTTGGCCAGCGCCCGGTTTTGCAGCCGGTAGAACACCGAAGCCGGTGAGGCGAACATTTCCCCCAAAGCGTCGATCAGCGCACGCCCCCGGACATCGCCGAAGGCCGCGATAGCCGCAGGGTTGGCGCAACGGATCTGTCCATCACGGTCGGTGGCAAATCCAGGCGCTGCATCGTTTATCAGCACCTCGTCGAGCATCCGGATCAGGTGCACCCGGTTGCGCGCATGTCGCACGCATATCGCCTTCACCAGCACCGCCAGCGCGACCAGAGCCATGCCAAGGAGCAGCAGCAAAAGCGCCAGACTACGGATTGGGACGTAAAGCGCTGCGGCAAGCAGAAAAAGCCCCGCCAGCGAAATCCACACGACGCGCGGTTCGAATTCCAGCGCGGCCCGTGTCAGCAGATCAGGAGAAGAGATCGGAGCCGTTACTTTCGACTGCATATGCATTGCCTGATCCGCCCCTTTTTCACCCGCTCATATTCTGGCCCGCAATCTCGTTGGCCGCATGAGCTTGGTGGACATCTTTAGGGCGACTAAATCAACGCCCTACTATCGCGTCAATAGCGCTACAAAGAAACCGTCGCCACCGTCAAGCGGGGTAAAGCTGCGCTGAAGCGTCACGTGCCAGTCGGGATGACGGGCCAGAAACGCCTCGATCTGGAGCGTGTTTTCCGCCTCGATCAGCGAACAGGTAGCATAGGTGAGCGTGCCTCCGGGCGCGACATAGGCCACCAGCTCGTCAAGGATCGTCGCCTGAAGCGCGCAAAGCTCGTCCAGACGGTCGGGCGTCAGATCCCATTTCCCCTGCGGGCTGCGACGCCACGCGCCAGACCCCGAACAGGGCGCATCGGCAAACACCAGATCATAGGCGGCGGGTGTCAGGTCAGATGTGCCACTGACGCAGCGAATATCGACCCCGGCGCGCGCGGCGCGCGTGGGAATATCCGCCATCCGAGCCAGCGAGATGTCGTGCGCCACAACATCGCCGCCACTGGCCGCGAGCGCGAGGCTTTTTCCCCCGCCCCCTGCACAATAGTCCAGCACCTTTGCCCCCGGCTTTACCGGCAGCAATGCCACGACGGCCTGACTGGCGGCATCCTGCAGCTCGACCAGACCGTTCACAAACGCCTGTGAAAGCTGCACCCGTCGCGCCCCATCGACCACCTCCAAAGCGGTTTCCGCCAAGCCATGCGGCACAGCGGTAATACCGTCTTCCGCCAGCACGGCGATGGCCTCGTCACAGCTTGCCTTGATAAGGTTCACCCGCAGGAACACCGGCGCACGGTGGCGCAGGGCGTCCATGACCGGCGCAAAATCTTCTCCCAGACTATCCTTGAGCTGTGGGGCCAGCCAATCAGGGCAATCGAGGCGGATATTTTCGGTCAAGTCACCGGGGGTTGAGCCTACGGCCTCGTCCGGTGTCAGCGGCGTGGGCCCATAGCCCGTACCGCTGAACATCTCTACCGGATCCGTGCCCGCCGCGCGCAGCGCTCCGATCATCAGCCCGCGTCCGGTTTCCACCCCGCCAAGGGCGGCAAAGCTGCGACGGCAGCGCACCGCATCGAAGACATGATCACGGATCGCCGCGCGGTCTTTCGATCCGGCAAAGCGATGGCCCCGGGCCCAGTTGGTCAGCGCCTGTTCGGCGGGCGCACCGCCCAACCAGAGATCAAGCACCTCAATCGCGGCAGCAATACGGGCGGCGGGGGTCATGCTGCCACCTGAGCTTTACCGCACAACACATTCATATCCTTACTCGATCCGATAGTTCGGGCTTTCGCGGGTGATGCGCACATCATGCACATGGCTTTCTTTCAGCCCGGCCCCGGTGATCTTCACAAAATTGCAGCCGCCGCGCATATCGGCCACGGTTCCATTGCCCGTGTAGCCCATCGCGGCACGAAGACCGCCGACCATCTGGTGCAGAACCGTGGACACCGGGCCTTTGTACGGCACCTGCCCCTCGATCCCTTCGGGCACCAGCTTGTCAGAAGCGGCATCTTTCTGGAAATAGCGATCCGCCGAGCCGCGCGCCATGGCGCCAAGGCTGCCCATGCCGCGATAGCTTTTGAAGCTACGGCCCTGATAGAGGATCACCTCGCCCGGGCTTTCATCGGTACCCGCGATCATCGAGCCAACCATCGCAGCCGAGGCCCCCGCCGCAATCGCCTTGGCGAAATCGCCCGAGAACTTGATCCCGCCATCGGCGATCACCGGCACATCGCCCGCCGCCTTAGCGCAATCCATGATCGCGGTCAGCTGCGGCACGCCAACGCCTGCCACCATCCGCGTGGTGCAGATCGAGCCGGGGCCGATGCCCACTTTCACGCCATCGGCGCCCGCATCAATCAGCGCGCGGGTCGCGGCACCGGTGGCAACGTTGCCAGCGACGACCTGGAAATCACCCGACAGCGCCTTTACCCGCCGAACCGTGTCGAGCACGCCGGAAGAATGGCCATGGGCGGTGTCGATCACGACAATATCCACGCCTGAGTCTATCAGCGCTTCAGCACGTTCAAAGCCCGCATCGCCCACACCGGTAGCCGCAGCCACCCGCAGGCGACCAAGCTTGTCTTTGCAGGCGGTCGGGTTCAGCACTGCCTGTTCGCTGTCTTTCAGGGTCAGGAGCCCGGTCAGCTTGCCCTCGCTATCGGTGACCAGCAGCTTTTCGATCCGGCGCTCGCGCATCAGGCTCTTGGCCTGATCGCGGTCGGCAGGCTCGGTCAGCATCGCGAGGTTTTGCGAGGTCATCATCACGCTGACCGGCGTGTCGTCCGACGGAGCGAAACGCATGTCGCGGTTGGTGACGATCCCGACCACGTGGCCGCCTTCGTCAACCACCGGGAAGCCGGTGAAATTATACCGCTCGATCAGCGCCTTGGCATCGGCCAGCGTTTGATCGGGGCGCAGGGTCACCGGGTGGTAGACAATGCCGCTTTCAAAGCGCTTCACCCGTCGCACTTCGCGCGCCTGAGCCTCAATATCGAGGTTCTTGTGGATGACCCCCATGCCACCGGCCTGCGCCATGGCGATGGCCATGCGGCTTTCGGTGACCGTGTCCATGGCAGCGGCCAAAAGCGGGATGTTGAGCGTGATGTCTTTGGTCACACGCGTGCGGGTATCCGCGGTTGACGGCAGGACGGAACTTTCCGCCGGCACGAGTAGGACATCGTCGAAGGTGAGCGCCTCGCGAATCTCCATAGGGGTATCTCCTTGGATGCTTCGTTTGACGCCTCCCTATTTCATGCAAGTTGGGGTTTGGAAAGGGGGCAGACGCAAATTATTGGGGCAATGCGTCAAAATGCGGGCCGATATGGCTGGACAATCCCAGAGCTCCCATGTCCGTTTGGTCAAAAATCGGAGACGCGCGATGCAGCTATCGGAACGGATTCGCGGCCTGAAGGGCGGTGGCGACGCCTGGGCAGTGTTTTTCAAAGCACGCCAGATGGTGGCGGCAGGCGAAAGCGTGGTGGAACTGACCATCGGCGAGCCGGATATCCGCACCATCCCGGCCATTCTCGACGCGATGCACGAGGCCGCTCAGGCAGGCCGTACTGGCTATGCAGACATTCCCGGCATCCCTGCCCTGCGTCAGGCGGTGGCAGACCGGGTGACAGCGCGCAGCGGGGTGCCAACCGGCCCCGAAAACGTGCATATCACCCCCGGTGGGCAAGCCGCCTTGCTGGCCGCCCATGCTGCCGTGCTCGACCCGGGCGAGACCGGGCTGTTCATCGACCCGTTCTATGCCACCTATCCCGGCACGATTTCGGCGGTCGGCGGGCGCCCCCACGCCATCGCCACCCGCCCGGAAGAGGGTTTCCTGCCCCGGGCCGAAGACATCGCCTCAGCCGCTGCGACGACGGGTGCCAAAAGCCTGTTGATCAACTCGCCCAACAACCCGACCGGCGCCGTCTATCCGCGCGCCACGCTGGAGGCGATTGCGGGAGCCGTCACCGAGGCCGGGCTCTGGCTGATCTCCGATGAGGTCTATGACACCCAGATCTGGGAGGGCACCCATCTCTCGCCCCGCGCCCTGCCCGACATGGCCGCACGCACGCTAGTGATCGGCTCGTTTTCCAAAAGCCATGCGATGACCGGCAGCCGTGTCGGCTGGATGGTCGGGCCGGAAGAGGCCATCGAGGCGATCACCAACCTCTCGACCCACACCACCTTCGGGGTGCCGGGCTATATTCAGGAGGCCGCGCTCTTTGCCCTCAGCCAGGGCACCGCGCTGGAAGAGGAAATTGCCGCCCCCTTCCGTCGCCGCCGCGACATCGCCATGCGCCTGCTGGAAGGGCAGAACCACCTGCGCCATGTCCCCGCGCAGGGGGCGATGTATCTGATGCTCGATATCCGCGCGACCGGGCTCTCGGGGCAGGCCTTTGCGGGCCAGTTGCTCGACGCCGAGAAAATCGCAGTGATGCCGGGCGAAAGCTTCGGCAAAGCCGCCGCCGGGCATATCCGCGTGGCGCTCACGGTCGAGGATGCGGTTTTCGAAGACGCCATCACCCGGCTGATCGGCTTTGCCCAAGGAAAAACCGCATGACCCATGATATTGGCACAGTATTTCGCGCGCTCCACCACCCCGGAAACCCGTTCATCCTCGCCAATGCCTGGGATGTAGGCAGCGCCAAGATGCTGGCCGCTCTGGGGGCTGAGGCGATTGCCACTTCAAGCTCGGCCCATGCCTTCACGCTGGGGCGCGCCGATGGGGATGTCAGCCGTGATGAGGCGCTGGCCCATGCGCAGGATCTGGTTGCGGCGGTCACGGTGCCGGTCTCGGGCGATTTCGAAAACGGCTTTGGCGATGACCCGGATACGGTGGCCGAAACCGTACGTCTGGCGGCGGAAGTGGGGCTGGCAGGGATCTCGATAGAAGACATCCCGCAACAAGGCCCGGCCCCCTATGCACGCGATCTGGCAATTGAACGCATCCGCGCCGCCGCCTCTGCCGCCCGGGCCCTGCCGCGGGATTTCGTGCTGGTCGCCCGTGCCGACGGGGTGATGCATGGGCAGTATGATCTGGACGAGGCATTGGCGCGGCTGGCTGGGTATGAGGCCGCCGGGGCCGATTGCCTTTACGTGCCGGTGCCGGGATCGCTCGACGCGCAAGCCCGGATCTGCGCCGCCACCACCCTGCCGGTCAACGCGCTGGCGGCTGGCGACTTCACCCAGGTTTCCCGCGACACATTTGCCAGCATCGGCGTGGCGCGCATCTCGCTCGGCTCAGCCCTTGCCCGGGCCACCCATCGGCTGATTGCCGATGCAGGCCATGCGATGTTTGAGCGCGGCGACTTCACCCCGCTCAGCCACTCAATCTCGGGGGTTGAAGTTGACCGGATGTTAGAGGGCTGATCACCCCGCAGATGCGGCAACGGTTCGGGGCGCGTCGGTGACCGGGAACGGCACAAGCTGGTGGCGTTCTTCGTCCCAGAGCTTCAGCCGGAACGCCCCCAGCGCTTCGATGAAGCCGATCCGTCGCAGATGATGGCGCTGCTCCACCGCCCGATGCGCCGCACGCAGCCGGTACGAGGGGATCGCGGCCACCAGATGGTGAATGTCGTGCTTGGTGATATTCGCCACCATCTCGTCAAACACCCAGCCGAAATTCAGGCATGAGGCGCCCTGGATCGCGGCACGTTCTATGCTCAGCCCGGGGCGATGATCCCACCATGTGCCGTCGAAATTGTGCTGAAGGTAGACAAGGAACACCCCCAGCATCCCGCCGATCCAGATCGCCAGTGCCATCACCGCAACGCCCCCCCAGCCGGATGAGAGGTAGAGAAACCCGAACCAGCTCGCCACCGACAGGTTGTGAACGATCATCGCGCCCACCCCAATCTCGCGGGCATGTTTCGGCCAGCGATACATGACGAAATAGGTCAATGCCGACCCGAGCGGGATCAGCACGAACGGATTGCGATAGAGCCGGTAATAGAGCCGGCGCCAAAATCCGGCGTCGTTCCATTCCGCCAGCGTCATGGTGAAAATCTCGGTGGTCTCACGCGCGTCGAGATCGCCCACATAGCTGTGGTGCAGATTGTGGTTGTGACGCATCTGCGGATAGGCGGCCATGGTGAAGGGCGAGATCGCATAGCCCCAGAATTCGTTCGCCTGTCGGCTGCTGAAAAACGACAGATGCCCCAGATCATGCTGCAGCACGTATAGCCGCACCCCGGCCAGCCCCAGCACCAGCACGCCGATACCGGCCAGCCCCCAGTTCTGCAGCGCGCTGGCCCGGACCGCCAGCGCGAGGGCGCCGAAATAGACTGCGAGATTTGGCAACAGGCTGAGATAGGCCAGCCGGTCGTCTTTTTTCATATAGGCTCTGAGCGCGTGTCTTAACGCCATATCGCCCCCAACACTCAACACATTACACTAGAATGGGCTGAGCCTAGGCGAGCAGCGGGGCGTCAGGCAAGATCAGAATGAAGCACAAGGCCGGGATCAGCGCGCCAGGTTCACACCTTTGCGCCCGGCAAGGTCGGTCACGTATTGCCACGCCACCCGGCCAGAGCGGGCGCCCCGTGTCGCCTGCCATTCGATGGCCTCGGCGCGCAGCTCATCGTCGCTGATGGGGATACCGAACGCGGCGCAATAGCCTTGGATCATCGCGAGATATTCGTCTTGCGAACAAGGGTGGAAGCCCAACCAGAGGCCGAAACGGTCCGACAGCGACACCTTTTCCTCGACCGCTTCTGACGGGTTGATCGCTGAGGAGCGTTCGTTTTCGATCATGTCGCGCGGCATCAGGTGGCGTCGGTTCGAGGTGGCATAGAACACCACATTTTCGGGCCGCCCCTCGATCCCGCCATCGAGCACGGCTTTCAGGCTTTTGTAATGCTCGTCGTCATGGCTGAACGACAGGTCATCGCAGAACAGCAGGAACCGGTGCGGACTGCCGCGCAGATGGGTCAGAAGCCGCGCGACGCTGGGCAGGTCTTCGCGTTGCAGCTCGACAATCTTCAGAGGCGTGCCCTCGGCATTCACCGCCGCATGCACCGCCTTCACCAGCGAGCTTTTCCCCATCCCACGCGCGCCCCAGAGCAGCGCGTTGTTGGCAGGCAGGCCCCGGGCAAACTGGCGGGTGTTGTCGAGCAGCGTATCGCGAGCCCGATCAACGCCGATCAACAGCGAAATATCGACCCGGCTGACATGGGGCACCGGCATCAGCCGATCCGGCGCAACATGCCATACGAAGGCCTGAGCAGACGAAAGATCAGGCGTGGCGAGCGGCGCAGGAGCGATGCGCTCCAGCGCTTCGGCGATCCGGCTCAGCATGTCCTCACCCATCAGCCCTGATCGTCCTCGCCTGGTTTCTTGCCCAGAACATCGTCCATCGCGCTGTCGTAATCGGTGATGTCACCCTCTGGCGTGGTGCCGTCATCCTCGTCGGCCTTTGCCTGAGCAGGCTCGGCCGCCGCAGGGGTATCGTCTTCGTCCTCATCGTCTTCGAACCACAGCCCTTCGGCGCGCAGCCGGGCTTCGCGTTGCTTTTCAACCCGGGCGACAAGGAAGATCGAGATTTCATAAAGCCCGTAGACCACCGTGAACAGAACCACCTGCGTGGTCACATCCGGCGGGGTCACGATTGCAGCCACGGCCAGGATGCCGACAACTGCGTATTTGCGCGTGCCACGCAGGCCCGCCGCCGTGGCCAGCCCGGCCTTACCCATCAGGGTCAGAAGCACCGGAAGCTGGAAACACAGCCCGAAGGCCACGATCATTTTCAGGGTGATATCGAGGGTCTCGTTCACCTTGCCCTGAAACACGATCTTGATGCCGTGATCGGCTGTGGTCTGCACCGTTTCATCAGGCGAAGTGAAATAGGCCGCCACCACCGAAGGCAGGTCGGCAAAGCCCAGAAAGAAGCTCATCGCCATCGGCACGACAATGAAATGCGCAAAGGCCGCACCGAGCACAAACAGCGCGGGGCTGGCGACCAGAAAGGGCAGAAACGCCTCTTTCTCGGTCTTGTAGAGCCCCGGCGCGACAAAGCGCCAAAGCTGATAGGCGATCACCGGGAAAGACAGGAGTAACCCGCCCACCATCGAGATGCGGATGAGGGTAAAGAAATATTCCTGCGGCGCGGTGTATTGCATCACCGGGTTCGGGTTGCCGAGCGCGCGCATGGTCGCTTCAATCGGCATGAGCAGGAAATCGAGCACATAGCTGCCGACGGCGAACACCAGGATCATTGCCACGACAAAGGCCAGAACCGACCAGATCAGCCGGTTGCGCAGCTCGGCCAGATGTTCGATCAGCGGCGCGGAGCTTTCTTCGATATCGTCGTCAGTGCGGCTCATTTGCCTTCCGCCTTCTTGGTGTCAGCCGCAGCTTTGGTCGCGGGCTTTTTCGCAGCGGGCTTCTTGGCCGCAGGTCTCGTCGCCGCCGATTTGGTAGCTGCGGTGGTTTTGCTCGTCGCGCTTTTGGCTGCAGGCTTTTTCACCGCCGGTTTCTTGGCAGTGGTGGGCTTGGCCGTGGCGGGCTTGGCAGCAGGTTTCTTAGCCGGGGCCGGTTCGGCGCTCTCGGCTTTTGCCTCAGCGGCTTTGGCTGCAGGCTTCTTCGCAGGCGTTTTCTTAGCGGCGGGCTTCTTGGCAGCAGGCTTTTTGGCGGGGGCCTTTGCAGGCGAAGCGTCAGCTACTGGCTCATCTTTGGCCACATCAGGCTGAGCCTCGGCATCGACAGATGCAGAAACCGGCTTGGTCGCCTCGCTGGTGGCCATAGGCGCAGCGGGCTTGCCAGGTTCCCAAGTCTCGAACCGATCTGCGGCCTGATTGAGCTTGTCGAGCCCGAACTTCTTCGGGTTCGCCACACCTTTCAGGCTATCGCTGACCTCGTTGATGCCGGTGTCACGCGCCGCATCGCTCATCGCGCGATTGAACTCGCGCCCCAAAGACCGTGCCTTGGCGGTGAACCGCCCAATCGTGTGAAACAGCGCCGGCAGGTCTTTCGGCCCGATCACGATCAACGCAACCACGCCGATCACCAGCAGTTCGCTCATACCGATATCGAACATGCGTGTGCTCTCCCGCCGGTGTCAGAAAGAAGTCAGACCTTGTCTTTATCGTCTTCGGGCGTCACGTCCTTGGCGCCGTCAGCAGCTTGGTCTTCGATCTCTTTCTTGCCATCATCCACGCCTTTCTTGAAGGCCGAGATACCTTTGCCGACTTCACCCATCAGCGAAGAGACCTTGCCACGGCCGAACAGCACCAGCACGACAACGGCGATCAGAAGCAGGCCGGGAAGGCCGATATTGTTGAGCATAGAAACGTCTCCCTCTCAGGGGCAGTCTTGCTGCCCTGACTTTTTTCCAACCTGTATCTATTCACTTCGCGGCCCGGATCAAAGGGCGAAGTTGCATCCAGGGCAAGAAAACGATCCTGCAGGCACCCGCAGGATCAATTTTTAAGCACCAGATCAGAGCGTCGCGTTCACTTCGCCACCATCGACCAGCACGTTCTGCCCGACAATGAACGAGGCCTGTTGCGAGCAGAGGAAGGCGCAAACCGCCCCGAAATCTTCCGCCGTTCCGTCGCGCCCTACCGGGTTTGCCGCAACCCTCGCCGCTTTTTGCGCCTCAAGGCCGATGCCCTTTTGCGTCGCGACGCGGCTGTCCATGCCCCGGATCCGATCGGTATCGTGGCTGCCGGGCAGGATGTTGTTGATGGTCACGCCAGATCCGGCCACCTGCCGCGCCGTGCCCGCGACAAAGCCGGTCAGCCCGGCGCGCGCAGTATTGGAAAGCCCCAGAGCGGCCAGCGGCGCCTTGACCGAACGGCTGGTGATGTTGACCACCCTGCCCCAGCCGCGTTGCATCATGCCGGGCACCAACGCCTGGATCAGCGCAATCGCCGACAGCATGTTGGCATCAATCGCTGCAATGAAGTCATCGCGGTTCCAGTCGGTCCAGACACCCGGGGGCGGCCCACCGGCATTGGTGATCAAAATATCGACCTCGCCGGCCGCTTTCAGCACCTTGGCCCGGCCGTCTTCACTGGTGATGTCCGCCGCCACCGCGACCACCTCAACGCCGTAGCGCTGGCGGATTTCCTCGGCTGTCGCCTCCAGCACCTCGGCGGTGCGGGCGTTCAGAACCAGGTTCACCCCTTCACCCGCCAAAGCCTCCGCAGCACCCCGCCCGAGCCCTTTTGACGAGGCGCAAACCAGTGCCCGTTTGCCGCGAATTCCGAAATCCATTTCCTGTCTCCCTGGGTGCGTTTGGGTGCGTTTGCGCTTCGGCCTAGCAAAGCCAACATGATTCGCCCACCTCGCGGCACGTCACGTTTTGCAGACAATCTGATCCGCCGGGCCGTGTTGTTTGGAGTTTGCGAACATCTACTCGCCTTTTGGTTGAAGTGTTTACAATAAGATTAAGGTTTTGTTGACCATTTCTTCTGCGCGTCCTAACTCTAGATGGTGCGTGGTCGGGGGCCGCGCGCAAGGGGATTGGGATGATTGAAAACGGGAACCAGGCAGGAATGCCGGTCCGACATTTGTCGGTGTACGAGGCCAATTCGTTTTGCGTCGTAGAAGGCGCTAATCGTGGCGATCCGCTTAGCGATGCCTCGGATCTTGTTCATGAAGATATTTATGAGCTGAGCGAGCGCGCCGCGACCAAACGGCTTGCGCTAGCGGTCGATGAATCCGACGGCAGTTTCCGTGTTGCTGAAACCACAGAAACCGGCCAGCCGGGGGCACCCGTCTATCTGGATTGTATGCTCACCTTCATGGGGCCAGAGCGCGACGCCTGCGAAGCGCTGGTTTTCGTCGAGGTTGATGCCGATTCCGGCATGATCGCCGAGATCTATATGCTGCCGCTGGCACCTTTTGCGGTGAAAACTGGCTATACGCTGGTGACAATTGACCGCGAAAGCGCCCCGGCCCGGCTTGCCGCCAGTGCCGCCGTTGCCTTTACCCGTGGCACCAAGATCACTTTGGCCAATGGCTGTCAGCGCGCCATCGAAGACCTGCAGCCGGGTGACAAGGTTCTGACCCGCGATTCTGGCCCACAGGAAGTGCGCTGGGTTGGCCTACAAACCCTGCGCGCCACCGGGGCCTTCGCCCCGATCACCATCGCCGCCGGAACGCTCAATAACTCCGACACGCTGGTTGTCAGCCCTAATCACCGCCTGTTTATCTATCAGCGCGTCGATGCGCTGGGGGCCGGGCGCAAGGAAGTGCTGATCAAGGCGGGGCTTCTGGTGAACGGCACCTCCGTGATGCAGGAACCCGGCGGCTTTGTGGACTATTTCCAGATCCTCTTCGACAAGCATGAAATCATCTACGCCGAAGGCATCGCCGCCGAGAGCCTGTTTGTTGATACGAATGTTGGTCAGGCTGTGCCGGAAGAGCTGGCGCGGGTGCTGAAAACGTCGCGTCGGCCGCAAGTTCAGCGCGCCCGCGAGCTGAACGCAACCGATCTCGCACCACGGCGCAACACCGTCGAACTGTTGCGGCGCGTCTCGGCGCTCTAAGGTGTAACACCTTGAAAATTCAACCACCGCAGATATCAAAATGCGGTGGTTACGCTGGCTTTCCCCGAGCACAATTTTTTCTTAGCCATTCACATCACCCGTGATCGTAGCGCGATGTGGTTTGCTGAGGGTTTATCTGCGCGCTGCCAGATTTCGCCTCCGTACTATCACGCCGCTTCACCCCCTCTCACCCGCTTGTGTCAGAGCCCCCTCTCGTTCTTCGGCATCGCCTTCCCCAACTAGGGTTCAGGACCGAGAAACAAGTCCCTCCTTCCACTCCCGGGAGGCAGAATGGCCCCGGATTTGGGGCGTAGAGAAAGGTACGACCAATGCGTAAATATCTTATCCCGCTTACCATCGCAGCCACCCTCGGGGCGTCGGGCGCAGCCCTTGCGGCTACCACCACTGGCACTGTGGCCAAGATCAGCCCGCTGCTTGGCACAGTGACGCTGACCGATGGCTCAGCTTACACGTTCGACCTCATGCATGCCGGTGCACTGAGCAATTTCACGACTGGTGACAAAGTGACGATCGACTATGCCGGCGGCGGTACCGACGCCTTCGCCATCTCGCCACGAAGCTAAGAAAGTCAGGCGCCGGGTCCCACTCGCCCGGCGCCTTTCAACACATACCAACAATGCGCATTGGCGACCGCTTCCCCATTGCCGCGCGAGAGCTTCCCGCCTATATCCGCGCTCATGTTGGATACACCCGAAACCCGCCCCGCTCTGCCGCCGGAAATCGCCCGGCGGCGCACCTTTGCCATCATCTCGCACCCGGATGCGGGCAAGACCACGCTGACCGAAAAGTTCCTGCTTTATGGTGGCGCGATCCAGATGGCTGGACAGGTGCGGGCCAAGGGCGAAGCGCGGCGCACACGCTCGGACTTCATGCAGATGGAAAAAGACCGGGGCATTTCCGTCTCGGCCTCGGCGATGTCGTTCGATTTTGGCAAATACCGCTTCAACCTCGTCGACACCCCCGGCCACTCGGACTTTTCCGAAGACACCTATCGTACCCTCACGGCGGTTGATGCGGCGGTGATGGTGATCGACGGCGCGAAAGGGGTGGAAAGCCAGACGCAGAAGCTGTTTGAAGTCTGCCGGATGCGCGATCTGCCGATCCTGACCTTCTGTAACAAGATGGACCGCGAGGCGCGCGACACTTTCGAGATCATCGACGAAATTCAGGAGATGCTGGCGATCCATGTGACGCCCGCAAGCTGGCCCATCGGCATGGGCCGCGATTTTCTGGGCTGCTACGATCTGATCCATGACCGGCTGGAGCTGATGGACCGCGCCGACCGCAACAAGGTGGCGGAAAGCGTGAAGATCGATGGGCTCGACGATCCGAAGCTCGAAGAGCACGTGCCTGCCGAACTACTCGCCAAGCTGCGCGAAGAGGTCGAGATGGCGCGCGAACTTCTGCCCGCGATTGACGCAGAAGAAGTTGCCGCCGGGATGATGACGCCAATCTGGTTCGGTTCGGCGATCAACTCCTTCGGGGTGCAGGAGCTGATGAATGGCATTGCCGAATATGGCCCCGAGCCGCAGCCCCAGAAGGCAGAGCCGCGCGACATTTTTCCCGAAGAAACCAAGGTTTCCGGTTTCGTCTTCAAGGTTCAGGCCAATATGGATGCCAAGCACCGCGACCGCGTGGCATTTGTGCGCATCGCCTCGGGGCATTTCCAGCGCGGCATGAAGCTGAATCATGTGCGCTCGAAAAAGCCGATGGCGATTTCCAACCCGGTGATGTTCCTCGCCTCCGACCGCGAACTGGCGGAAGAGGCCTGGGCGGGCGATATCATCGGCATCCCGAACCACGGCCAGCTGCGCATCGGCGACACGCTGACCGAGGGCGAGGCGCTGCGCGTCACCGGCATTCCGAGCTTTGCGCCCGAGCTGCTGCAGGGCGTGCGGGCGGGCGACCCGATGAAGGCCAAGCATCTGGAAAAGGCGCTGATGCAATTTGCCGAAGAAGGCGCGGCGAAAGTGTTCAAGCCCAATATCGGCTCGGGCTTCATCGTCGGCGTCGTCGGCGCGCTGCAATTTGAGGTACTCGCCAGCCGGATCGAGCTGGAATACGGGCTGCCGGTGCGTTTTGAAGCTTCGCAATTCACCTCGGCGCGCTGGGTGTCGGGACCGAAAGCCGAGATGGAGCGTTTCATCAACGCCAACAAACAGCACATCGCCTACGATCACGATGGCGACGCGGTTTATCTGACCCGCCTGCAATGGGATATCGACCGCGCCGAGCGCGATTACCCGGAGCTGAAACTGACCGCGACGAAAGAGATGCACGGGGACTAAGGGCGGAGGGGGCGCGGCCCCCTCAGCCACTCCGGTGCTTGCTCCTCCAAGACCGAACGGCAGGACGATTGCTCCGGCCGGGGAAAATCCTGACAAATGCCCCTCGCCCCAGCCCGCGCCGTCGGCTATGCCGATCCCATGGTCGCGCTTCGATATCTCAACCTTGCCCTCTTGGTGCTGTTTCCCGTCGCCTGGTTCGCGCCGCTTCTGCGGGCGGGGATCAATCTGCCACTGTTCGGCACCAAGGCGATCAGTGTGGTTTCAGGCCTGCAGGTGCTCTGGGATACCGATGTCTTCCTTGCGCTGCTCGTCACCTTCTTTGCGATCTTCGCCCCGCTCCTGAAAGTGATCGGCGTGGCGCTGGTGCAATTCGGGCTGATGCGGCGTAAGGTGCTGCCAGTGCTGAACATTCTGGGCAAACTCGCGATGGCCGATATCTTTCTCATCGCGCTCTATATCGTCGTGGTGAAGGGCGTGCATCTGGCCCGCGTCGAAACCGGCTGGGGGCTCTATCTTTTCACCTTTTGCGTGCTGGCCTCGCTGGCGACGAGCCTGATGACGGCGAAACGTAGGGCGTAATGATGATGCAACAGGCCGCCCGAAACACACAGCAACCAAATTCCGAGACACACTGATGGCCAAATCTCCTTCCTTCACCTGCCAGTCCTGTGGTGCGGCACATTCCAAATGGTCGGGGCGCTGCGACGCCTGCGGCGCGTGGAATTCGATTGTCGAGGAAGAACCGCTTTCCTCCGGCCCGGCCTCGAAAACCCTTGGCGCGGCGCGCGGCCAAAAGGTGCAGCTTAGCGATCTGGCCACCGAAGAGGCGCCGCCGCCGCGCACGATCTCGGGGCTTGAGGAATTTGACCGGGTGTTGGGCGGTGGGCTGGTGCCTGCCTCGGCCATCCTCGTCGGCGGCGATCCGGGGATCGGGAAATCCACCCTGTTGTTGCAGGCTACCGCGAGTTTCGCCCGCAAGGGTCTGAAGTGCCTCTATATCTCCGGCGAAGAAGCCGCCGCGCAGGTGCGGATGCGCGCCCAGCGGTTGGGGCTGAGCGATGCGCCGGTGAAGCTCGGCGCCGAAACCAATCTGCGCGACATCCTCACCACGCTGGAGGCCGAAGCGCCGGATCTGGTGGTGATCGATTCGATCCAGACCATGTGGGCCGATCATGTCGGCAGCGCCCCGGGCAGTGTAAGCCAGGTGCGCGCCGCCGCCCATGAGCTGACCAGTTTTGCCAAGCGCAAGGGCGTGTCGGTGATCCTTGTCGGCCATGTCACCAAAGACGGCCAGATCGCCGGGCCCCGGGTGGTCGAGCATATGGTCGACACGGTGCTCTATTTCGAAGGCGAGCGCGGCCATCAGTTCCGCATCCTGCGCGCGGTGAAAAACCGCTTTGGTCCGGCCGATGAGATTGGCGTGTTCGAAATGACCGGCGGCGGGCTGGCCGAGGTCACCAATCCCTCCGCCCTGTTCCTGTCAGAGCGCGAAGAACCCGCCCCCGGCTCGGTGGTCTTCGCCGGGATCGAAGGCAGCCGTCCGGTTCTGGTGGAATTCCAAGCCCTGGTCGCGCCGTCCTCGCTCGCGCAGCCGCGCCGCTCGGTGCTGGGCTGGGATAGCGGACGGCTGGCGATGATCCTTGCGGTGCTGGAAGCGCGCGTTGGCATCCCCTTTGCCGGGCTCGATGTCTATCTCAACGTGGCGGGCGGGATGAAAATTTCCGAACCCGCCGCCGATCTCGCCGTGGCTGCTGCGCTGCTTTCCGCTCGTGAAGACGCCGCCCTACCCCGGGAAACTGTAATTTTCGGAGAAATCTCGCTATCTGGAGCCCTTCGTCCGGTCTCGCAGGCGGAAAACAGGTTGAAAGAAGCCCAAAAACTTGGTTTCACAACGGCCATTGCCCCGGCGCGTTCGAAATTTGGACAGGGCGCCGGTATGGGGCTGACCACAATGACCGATCTGGCCAGCTTTGTCGGCGAGGTTTTCGGAGCAGGATAATAGCGGAGGCTGGCAGGCATGGAAGGTTTCACGATCGTCGACGGGGGCGTCGCACTGGTCATTCTGGTTTCGGCCGTCCTCGCCTATTCGCGCGGTTTCGTGCGCGAGGGCATGGCCATTGCCGGTTGGGTGGTCGCCGCTATCGTGGCCTATATGTTCGCCGCCCAGGCGGTGCCACTGATCAAGGAAATTCCGGTTCTCGACAAGTTTCTTGCCGATAGCTGCGAGCTTAGCCTGATTGCCGCTTTCGGCGCGGTCATGGCGGTGGCGCTGGTGGTGGTGTCGATCTTCACCCCGCTGATGGCCTCGGCAATCCAGCGTTCGGCGCTGGGTGGGCTCGATCAAGGTCTTGGTTTTGCCTTTGGGGTGCTACGGGGCCTCGTGCTCGTAGCCATCGCACTGGTGGTTTACGATCGTCTGGTGGTGACCGATACCGTGCCGATGGTCGACAATTCGCGCACCGCGCGGGTCTTTGCCCGGCTGAGCGGGCAGATTGATGAGCAGATCCCGACCGATGCGCCGGGCTGGATCCTGAGCCGCTACGAAGCGATGGTGTCGACCTGCTCGACTGGCTCGACCACGCCCACCTCCACCAACTGAGCCATCAGGCCGCTGCCTGCCCGGATCTGAACCGGCGTCGATAGGCGCCGGGCGTCAGGCCGATGCGCGCCTGAAACATCCGCCGAAAGGCCGATACGTCTTCATAGCCCACATCCCAGGCGATCCGCGCCACCGCGTCATCGCCTGCTTCCAGCCGGTCCTGCGCCCGCGCCAGCCGCAAGAGTTGCAGATATTCCCCCGGCGGGTGCCCGGTGGCCGCCCGGAAATGCCGCACAAAACTGCGCTCCGATTGCCCGGCCTCGCGCGCCATATCGGCGATACTCACCGCGCCAGAAAGCTGCCCGGCGAGCCAATGCTGCACCTTGAGCACGCGCCGGTTGCCGTGATCGAGCCGAGGCTGAAAGCGGGCATAGTGGCTTTGCGCCCGTCCTGACGCGTCGATCAGGCAGTAATGCGCCAGCGCGTTGCGCAGCTCGGGCGAATGCAGCCGCCCGACCAGATGCAGCACCATATCGGCCCAGGCCATCAGCCCGCCTGCGGTGATAATATCGCCATCATCCACGATCAGCCGCGCCGGATCGAGCGCCACTTTGGGAAAGCGGGCGCGAAACCCTTCGGCCAGCGCCCAATGGGTGGTGGCGGGGCGTCCATCGAGCAGCCCGCAATCTGCCAGCAAAAGGCTACCCGCACAGACCGAGGTGATCAGCGTGCCCGTGGCGTGCAGCCCCTGCAGAGCAGCACGAAACCCATCGTCAGCCACCAGTTGGTCACTTACCCCCAGCGCAGGCGGCAGGATCAGCACATCCGCCTGCCCCACATCACCGGGGCTGGCGTGAATGCTGGTCAGAAACTTGGTGCCATCCGCCGCAAAACGGCTGGCAAAGGCAAACATATCGGCCATCCCCAGCAGCGCCGCCTGCTGCGCACCGGGATAGTCGATCAGGGCAACGCGAATGGGTTTTGGCATGATCGGCACCTTTTTTGTCATATCCGCCATTTTCGCCCTAGCAGCTTTCGCCCCATCCTGTCCACCATACCAACCTGAAAGGAGATACCATGTCGCGCCCTTCTCTTTTGCTGATTGATATCCAAAACGACTACTTTCCAGGCGGGAACTGGGAGGTTCACGGGATGGAAGCCGCCGCAAGCCACGCCGCCGAAGCGCTGAAGGCCGCCCGGGCCGCAGGTGCCCCGGTGATCCATATCCGCCACGAAGCCACCAATCCGGCTGTCCCGTTCTTTCAGCCCGGCACAGATAGCGCCGAGATACACCCTAGCGTCGCCCCAGCCCCCGGCGAACCGGTGATCCTAAAACATCGCCCCAATGCGTTTCTGGGCACCGATCTCGCGGACCTGTTGGCAGACATCGCCCCGGACCAGCTGCTGATCGCGGGCGCGATGAGCCAGATGTGCATCGATGCCACCACCCGCGCGGCAGCTGATCTGGGCCATTCGGTTACGGTGCTCCACGATGCCTGCGCGGCAAAGGCGCAGAGTTTTAGCGGCCAGGATGTGCCCGCCCCCATGGTTCATGCCGCAATCATGGCCGCGCTCGAGGGTACCTATGCCGAAGTTCTAACCAGTCGCGAAGTTATCACCCGTTATCTGTGATAGTTTCGTGACAGGCCCGGCAAGGGGCGTTATGAGGGGCGCAACTCCTCATAGCCGGATTCGGAACAGCTGCCCATGCCATCTTGCGCATCCCTGCCGCCCGCTCATCCTTTCGATGATGACAAACTGAAAGAAGAGTGCGGCGTCTTTGGCGTACTCGGCCTCGCCGACGCTGCCAATTTCGTCGCCCTCGGCCTGCACGCGCTCCAGCATCGGGGCCAGGAAGCGGGGGGGATCGTCAGCCACGACCCCGCCGAAGGCTTCAACTCGGTGCGCCGCTTCGGCTATGTGCGCGATAATTTCACCAAAGCCAGCCTGATGGAAACCCTGCCGGGGCCGCTGGCCATCGGCCATGTGCGCTATTCCACCGCTGGCAAGAAAGGCGCTGCAATCCGCGATGTGCAGCCTTTCTTTGGCGAGTTTTCGATGGGCGGCGCGGCGATTGCTCATAACGGCAATATCACCAATGCCGAAGAGCTGCGCCGCGAACTGATCGAGCGCGGCTCGATCTTCCAGTCGTCCAGCGATTCCGAGTGCATCATCCACCTGATGGCGCGCTCGCTGCAAAAGAACATTTCCGAACGGCTCGAAGACGCGCTGCGCCGGGTTGAAGGGGCGTTTTCCATCGTCGCCATGACCCGCTCAAAGCTGATCGGTGTGCGTGATCCTCTGGGCGTGCGCCCGTTGGTGCTGGGGCAGTTTGGCGATGGCTGGGTGCTCAGCTCGGAAACCTGTGCTCTCGACATCATCGGCGCCAAATTCGTGCGCGAGATCGAACCGGGAGAGATGGTGGTGATCACCGAAGATGGCGTCGAAAGCCGCCGTCCGTTCCGCAGCAGCAAACCGCGTTTCTGCATCTTCGAACATGTCTATTTCTCGCGCCCCGATTCGATCATCGGCGGGCGCTCGGTCTATGAGACCCGTCACCAAATCGGGGTGGAGCTGGCACGCGAAGCCGCCGTGGATGCCGATCTGGTCTGCCCGGTGCCGGATTCGGGTACGCCCGCCGCCATCGGCTTCGCCGCCGAAAGCGGCATTCCTTTTGGTCTCGGCATCACCCGCAACCAATACATGGGCCGCACTTTCATCGAGCCGACCGAACAGATCCGCAATATGGGCGTGCGCCTGAAGCTGAACGTCAACCGCGCGCTGGTTGCGGGCAAACGGGTGATCCTGGTCGATGACTCGGTGGTGCGCGGCACCACCAGCCGCAAGATCAAGGACATGATCCTCGATGCGGGCGCCAAAGAGGTGCATTTCCGCATTGCGTCCCCGCCCACCGCCTGGCCGTGCTTTTACGGCGTCGATACGCCCGAGCGTTCGAAGCTGTTGGCGGCACAGATGAGCGAAGACGAGATGTGCGACTACCTTGGTGTCGACAGCCTCAAGTTCATCTCGCTCGACGGGCTTTACCGCGCAGTTGGGCAGGCCAAGGGGCGCAACCCGAAATCCCCCGCCTATTGCGATGCCTGCTTCTCGGGCGAGTATCCCGTGGCCCCCAGCGACATGATCGCCAAGGGGTTCGAGCTGAAAGCCGCCGAATAACCTGATTGCGCGCCTGCCGCTCGGCAACGCTTCGCCGGTTTGGCCCGTCCGGCCCGGCGGGGTTCTGCCCGCGCGCGCCGCCGCCGCTTTTCCTTCACCCGCCCAGCCCCTAGCTGCCGGGTGAAGAGAAACGCGGAGACATCCATGGCAAAACCAATCCCTGTGAACGGGGTCGAAATCGTGGCCGAAAAGGCCACTCAACTATCGGCGCTCGATCTGCATAACGTGGCGCTGCTGGGCATCGCCGGCAAGCCCGGCGCGCGGCAGGCGCTCCTGCGAAGCGCCAAGGGCGAGATCGAGATGGTTCAGACCAGCGATCTGAGCATGGTCGGGATCGTGATGGAGATCGGTGCCGGCGAAGCCCGGTTCTGGCGCGCAGGCAGCGAGCTGGTTCTTTCTCTGCCTGCTGCCTGATCCTTGCCAGATCGGCGTTTCAGCGGCAGGATCGGACCATGGTGACAGAGCGCAGCCACGACGACTATCTTTCCACACTGCCCGCCGATCAGCGCGCGGCGCTGCAAGATCTGCGTGAAACCATCACGGCGACCGCGCCGGGCGCGCGCGAGGTGTTTTCCTACGGGGTTCCCGCCTTCCGGGTTGGCCCCGGCAAGGGCAAGGTGCTGGTGGGCTACGCAGCCATGAAGGCCCATTGCGGGTTTTACGTGTTTGAAGGCGATCTCGTGGCCCGCTTTGCCGATAGGCTCGGTGCGTTCTCAATTGCCAAAGGCACGGTGCGGTTCACCCAAAGCCATCCACTGCCCCGCGATCTGGTGCGCGAGATGGTCAAGGCCCGTCTGGCCGATATTGGCTGAGCGCGGCGCTTTCACACACTGGACAGGCGCGCGCTTGGGTGAGATACCGTCGCAACGCTGCGTGGGAGATCATCATGGCCGAAAAAATCGCTCTCATCACCGGTGCATCGCGCGGGCTTGGCGCGGCGCTGGCGGTGGAACTGGCACCGACCCATCATATAGTTGCCGTCGCCCGCACCACCGGAGGGCTGGAAGATCTCGACGACCGGATCAAGGCCGTTGGCGGCGAAGCCACGCTGGCCCCGATGGACATCACCCAGCCGGAAGCGATGCAACAGCTCTGCCGGGCGATCTACGAGCGCTGGGGCAAGGTTGATGTCTGGGCTCACACCGCCATCGAGGCGATGCAGCTGACCCCGACGACGCATCTGGCGCTTCAGGAAAAAGACTGGGATCAGTCGCTGAAGGTCAATGTCGATGCCACCGCGCGGCTGATTGCTTTCGTGGCCCCGCTTCTGGGCGAGGATGGCACCGCTGCGTTTTTCCGCGACGGCCATGCAGGCGAGAAGTTCTTCGGCGGCTACGGCGCCACCAAAGCTGCGCAAATGGCGCTGGTGGAAAGCTGGCAATGGGAAGCCGAACGGGTTGGGCCGCGGGTCAAGATCGTGACCCCCAAACCGCTGGCCACCGCTATGCGCGCGCGCTTCTATCCCGGCGAGGATCGCTCTGATCTCGCTTCGCCCACCGAAGAAGCCCAGCGACTGCTGCCTGAAATCCTCGGCTGACAGTCCGCTTGCCCGCGCCGCCTGCCTCGCCTATTGAAAGGCAAAGCAACTGGGGCGGGCCAATGCGCATTCTCATCACCAATGACGACGGGATCAACGCACCGGGGCTGACGGTGTTGGAACAGATCGCGGCCGAGATTGCCGGGCCGGAGGGCGAGGTCTGGACCGTTGCGCCCGCTTTCGAGCAATCCGGCGTGGGGCACTGCATTTCCTATTCGCGCCCGATGATGCTGGCTGAGCTGGCCCCGCGCCGCTTTGCCGCCGAGGGCACCCCCGCCGATTGCGTGCTGGCCGCACTGGGTGACGCGATGCCGGGGCGGCCCGATCTGGTGCTTTCGGGGGTGAACCGGGGTAACAATGCCGGGGAAAACGCGCTCTATTCCGGCACGATTGGCGCGGCCCTTGAGGCCGCATTGCAAAACCTGCCCGCGATTGCCTTGTCGCAATATTACGGGCCGAGCACGGCCCATCTTGCCGATCCGTTCGAAGCCGCCCGGGTTCACGGCGCCAACGTGGTGCGCACATTGCTTGACCGCGCGCCCTGGGATGGAAGCGACGATTACCGGCTGTTTTACAATGTGAACTTTCCGCCGATTGCCGCCGCCGATGTGCAGGGCACCCGCGCCACAGTGCAGGGCTGGCGGCGCGACACCTTCTTTTCCACCGAACCCACAAACTCGCCCTCGGGGCGGCGTTTTCTCTGGATCAAGGGCGGCCCGCAGCATGAGCCTTGCGCGCCGGGTACCGATGTGACGGCCAATCTTGATGGCTATATCTCGGTCACCCCGATGCGCGCGGATCTCACCGCGCATGACCGGCTGGTCGAGCTGGGCGGGATCTTCGCATGAGCGATGCGGCTCCCATAGACGCCGAACGCAAGATGCAGTTTCTGTTTGCGCTGCGCTCCAAGGGGGTGACCAACGCCCGCGTGCTGAACGCGATGGAGGCGATTGACCGGGGCAGTTTTGTAACCGGCGTGTTCGAAGACCGCGCCTATGAGGATATGGCCCTGCCCATCGCATCGGGGCAGACGATCAGCCAGCCTTCCGTGGTTGGGCTAATGAGCCAGGCGCTGGATGTGCAGCCCAAGAACAAGGTGCTCGAAGTCGGCACCGGCTCGGGCTATCAGGCCGCGATTCTCGCCAAGCTGGCGCGCCGGGTCTATACCGTTGACCGTCACCGCACGCTGGTGCGCGAGGCGCGGAAAGTGTTCGAGGCGCTCGATCTGCACAATATCACCGTGATCATGGGCGACGGATCCTTCGGCCTGCCCGAACAGGCGCCGTTTGACCGGATCATCCTGACCGCTGCGGCAGAAGACCCCCCGGGGCCGCTCTTGGCTCAGCTTGCAATCGGCGGTATCATGGTGTTGCCGGTAGGCCAGTCCGACGCGGTGCAGACCCTTTTAAAGGTGACGCGCCTTGAAAGCGGATATGATTATGAAGAGCTTATGCCGGTGCGGTTCGTGCCTCTGCTGGAAGGGCTGGGGTAAAAAATATTTGGCATGAAAAGTGCCTGATGAATTGCCGGACACGCCTTAAGAGCGCGCCGGTGGAGGACAGGCCCAAAACGGGCCCGAAGAGGATGAGAGCATGAGTTTCCCCCGAAAATCAGTGCGGTTCGGCCTTGCGGCTGTGTCGCTTCTGGCACTCGCAGGCTGCGGCGATGGGCTCGATTTCGATCTGCGCGGGCTGGCCGGTGGCTTTTCCACCAGCGCCGCCGCCAACAACGCCCGTGTCGCTGCCCGTCCGGACCCCGATGCCCGCGGTGTGATTTCCTATCCCACCTATCAGGTGGCCATGGCCCGTGGCGGCGAAACCGTGGCGCAGATGGCCGCACGGCTGGGCTTTGGCGCCAACGAGCTGGGGCGCTATAACGGCATTCCGCCGGAAAGCACCCTGCGGGCTGGCGAAATCGTCGCCCTGCCACGCCAGTTGGGCGCTGCCGGGCCGACGAATGCCACCACCCTGCCCGGCACCATTGATGTGACCACGCTGGCAGGCAACGCGCTTGACCGTGTGGGCAGCACGCCCGCAGCAACCGGTGTAAGCACCGTCGCTCAGGAACCGGTGCGACATCAGGTTGAACGCGGCGAAACCGCCTATTCCATCGCCCGGCGCTATGGCATCTCGGTGCGGGCTCTGGCGGAATGGAACAGCCTCGACAGCTCGCTGACGGTGCGCGAAGGGCAATATCTGCTGATCCCGACGGTGATCGAGCAAAACACCATGGCCAGCGCCGCACCTGATGCGTCGCCCCCCGGCGAAGGCAGCGCCACCCCGCTGCCGCCCTCGGCCTCGGAACCGCTGCCTGTCCAGAGCCCGGTGACGACCGCAGCCGTCACCCCGCCCTCGCCCAACCTCGCCGGGGATCGCACCCCGGTCTCGACCGCACGCATGGCGATGCCGGTGGATGGCAAGGTGGTGCGCGGTTTCGACAAGGGTCATACCGACGGGATCGACATTTCCGCCACCGCTGGCAGCCCGGTGCGCGCCGCCGAAGCGGGCAGCGTGGCCGCAATCACCCGCGACACCAATCAGGTGCCCATTCTGGTGATCCGCCACGCCAACAACGTGCTGACCGTCTATGCCGGGATCGACAACATCAAGGTGGCCAAGGGCGACAGCGTGCAGCGCGGTCAGGTGATCGCCGCCGTGCGCGAGGCAAGCCCCTCGTTCCTGCACTTCCAGGTGCGCGAAGGCACGTTGGCGGTCGATCCGCTTGGCTATCTGAACTGAGGCGCTTCGCCTGAGAGACTGACGAAAACGCCCGGCCCCCGCGTCGGGCGTTTTCAGTTTGACGGGGTCGAGACCACGCCGCCGCCCACCGCCGCCGCCACGCCGGTGGTGGAAGGGCAAGAGGTCGGCAATCCGCGCGCTACGCGCACGGCAAGATAGGCAAAGGCCTGTGCTTCCAGCATATCGCCATCCAGCCCGACCTCTTCGACCGGCAGCACCGGGCAGGTCAGCGCCTCGGCAAGCCCGGCCATCATCGCGGCATTCTTGCGTCCGCCACCGGACACTAGAAGCTGCGCTGGCGGCTCCGGGCAATGCTCCATCCCACGCGCCACCGCCGCCACCGCACAGGCGGTGAGCGTCGCCGCCGCATCGGCATCCGACAGCCCCGCCACGGCCTCGGCCAGTCCGTCAAAATCGTTCCGGTCCAAAGACTTCGGCGGCATCCGATAGAAGTATCCATGCTCCAGAAAGGCTTCGACCACGCTTCTATCCACCGCGCCCGTTGCAGCCAGCGCCCCGCCCTCGTCGCAGGTCAGGCCAAGCCGCGACTGCATCAGATCGTCAATCGGCGCATTGGCCGGGCCGGTATCAAAGGCGATCAGCGCGCCCGCGGCCTCGGGCCGGTCTTTCGTTGGGTCAACCCAGGTCAGGTTGCCGACACCGCCAAGATTGAGGAAGGCCACCGGCGCCTTGGCACCGATCCATTTGGCGCAGGCAAAGTGGAAGAACGGTGCCAGCGGTGCGCCTTCGCCCCCCAGCGCAACATCGGATGAGCGGAAATCCCAGGCGATCGGGCAGTTCAGCACCTCGGCGATGATCTGCCCGTCGCCCAGCTGATGCGTACCGCGCCCCCTTGGCTCATGCGCGAGGGTCTGACCGTGAAAACCGATCAGCTGGGCCCCCTCGAACCGGCTCAGGAGCGCCACATGCGCGGCCTCGACCAGTTCCGCCGCCGCCTCCAGATCCTCGTCGCCCGGCCAGCGCCCAAGCACAGATTTCAGCAAGGCCACCTCGCCCCCGCAATAGGGACGGTAGCCGGTTTCACCGAATTCCAGAATGCGCTCGCCATCGGTCAGAACCATCGCCGCATCGACGCCGTCGAGCGATGTGCCCGACATCGCCCCCAAAGCCCAGACAGCCCCCTCTTTCAACATCCCTTTTCCTCCGAGGCTCCCCCCGATATAGAGAGGCACGCCGATATAGAATGGACTCAAAAGCGATGACCTACCATCCCAAATCAGACTTCATGCGTGTGATGATCGAGCGCGGCTTTCTGGCCGATTGCACGGATTATCAATCGCTTGACGAGGCCCTGATCGATGGGGTCGTCCCGGCCTATATCGGCTTCGACGCCACGGCGTCGTCTTTGCATGTGGGCTCGCTCATCCAGATCATGATGCTGCGCTGGCTGCAAAAGACCGGGCACAAGCCGATTGTGCTCATGGGCGGCGGCACTACCAAGGTGGGCGACCCCTCGTTCCGCGCCGACGAGCGCCCGCTGCTGACCGCAGATCAGATCGACGCCAATATCGCCGGGATCAAGCAGGTGTTCTCGCACTATGTCAGCTTTGGCGACGGGGCGAATGACGCGGTGATGGTCAACAACGCCGAATGGCTCGACGAGCTGAACTACCTCGACTTTCTGCGCGATATCGGGCGGCATTTCTCGGTGAACCGGATGCTGGCCTTTGAAAGCGTGAAATCGCGGCTGGATCGCGAGCAGAGCCTGAGCTTTCTCGAATTCAACTACATGATACTGCAAGCCTATGATTTCCTTGAGCTGAACCGGCGCTACGGCTGTCTGCTGCAGATGGGCGGCTCGGATCAGTGGGGCAATATCGTCAACGGGATCGACCTGACCCGCCGGGTGCTGGATCACGAGATCTACGGCCTCACCTCGCCGCTGCTGACCACTTCGGACGGTAAAAAGATGGGCAAAAGCCAGTCGGGCGCGGTCTGGCTGAATGGTGACATGCTGTCGCCTTACGAGTTCTGGCAGTTCTGGCGCAACACCACCGATGCCGATGTCGGCCGGTTCCTGAAGCTCTATACCGAGCTGCCGCTGGACGAGTGCGAACGTCTTGGCAATGCTGAAGGCGCGGCGATTAACGATGCCAAGATCGTGCTGGCCAATGAGGTGACGGCGCTTCTGCATGGTCGCGAAGCCGCTGAAGCCGCCGAGGCCACCGCGCGCGAAGTGTTTGAAAAGGGCGGCGTCGGCGATGACCTTCCCACCCTAGCCCTGCCCGTCAGCGAGCTGGGCGATGGCATCTCGCTCGCCCAGCTTGTGGTGCGCTCGGGCCTGGCAAAATCGGGCAAAGACGGCAAGCGCCTGATTTCGGAAGGCGGGCTGAAAGTGAACGACGAGGCCTGCACCGATGCGGGCCGGATGTTCGCCGCCGCCGACCTTGCCGAACCGGTGAAGCTCTCTGCAGGCAAAAAACGCCACGCGCTGGTGATTCTGGAAGGCTAAGCCTCAATAAAGACACACAAAAGGCGGGCCCGGTGCCCGCCTTTTTTACGCGATCAGGTCTTTCGCCTCGGCCCCGGCGGCATGCAACGCATCCTCCGGCGCAAGCTTCACCATCATCCCGCGTTTGCCACCATTCAGCACGATCTCGTCCAGCACAAAGGCCAGTTCCTCAATCGCGCAGGGCACGGTGCGTTTCTGCCCGAACGGGCTGATCCCGCCGGTGTGAAATCCGGTCAGCCGCTCGGCTTTCCCTGGGTCCATCATCTGCGCCGACTTGCCGCCAAAGGCTTTCGCCACCTTCTTCATCGACAGGCTGGCATCAGACGGGATCACCGCGCAGGCAGGGTTACCATCGACCTCGACCATCAGGGTTTTCAGCACGCTTTCGGGGTCGGTCCCAATCGCCTCGGCGGCGTGAATGCCTATCTGCGGTCCGGCGGTATAATCGTATTCGATCACCTCGAAGGCAACGCCCGCTGCTTCCAGAGCCACGGTGGCCGGAGTCTGGCTGCTCATTTTGCAAGCGCGTCGGCCAGAACCCCGCGCACCACATCCAGATCCACATCATCGGCCACAAAAGCCTCGCCAATCGCACGGGCGAGCACGAAGCGCAGCTTGCCGCTCTCGACCTTTTTATCCTGCGCCATCAGCGCCATCAGCCCATCCACATCGGGCAGCTCGCCGGGAATGTCGGCAAGGTCGCGCTTCATCCCCATCGCCGCCAGATGGGCGCGGAACCGCGAGGGCGCTTCCTGGCTCATCAGGCCCAACCGCGACGAGGTTTCAAAGGCCAACGCGCAGCCGATCGCCACGCCTTCGCCATGCAGAAGCCGCTGCGAATACCCGGTGGCCGCTTCCAGCGCGTGGCCAAAGGTGTGGCCGAGATTGAGTAGCGCCCGGTCGCCCTGCTCGGTCTCATCACGCGACACGATATCGGCCTTCATCTGCACCGAGCGGCGCACCGCCTCTTGCCGTAGCGCCGTATCGCCCCCGGCCAGACGCGGGCCATTGGCTTCGAGCCATTCGAAAAACTCAAGGCTGCCCAGCCCGCCATATTTCACCACTTCACCATAGCCTGCGATGAAATCGCGCGTGGTGAGGGTGCCCAGAATGTCGATATCCGCGAGCACCAGCGAGGGCTGATGGAACGCCCCCACAAGGTTTTTGCCATGGGGCGAGTTGATGCCGGTCTTGCCGCCCACCGAGCTGTCAACCTGGCTCAAGAGCGTCGTCGGGATCTGCACGAAGCGCACGCCCCGGCGCAAAACCGACGCCGCAAAGCCCGCCAGATCGCCGATCACGCCGCCGCCAAAGGCAATGACCATGCCCTTGCGCTCGACCTTCTGCGCCAGCAGCCATTCGACCACTTCCTGAAAATTCGACCAGCTCTTGGTGCTTTCTCCCGGCGGCAGGATCAGCGCTTCCGAAGTGATCCCGGCCACCGCCAGCCCCAATTGCAGCTCGGCCAAATGCAGCTCGGCCACATTTTCTTCGGTGATGATCGCCACATCCGGGCGATTGAGCAGCGGCGCGATCTGTTCGCCCGCCTGCGCGATCAGATTCTGCCCGATACGCACGTCATAAGAGCGGCTGCCCAGCTCGACCTTCACCACATCCATCAATTTTCGTCCTCCAGAACGTCGGGCCGGGTCAGCAAGACCCGGATCACCTCTTCGGTCATCTGCGTGATCGAATAATCGGGATGCGCGTCGACCACCAGATCGGACAGCGCATAGATATCCTGCCGCGCCTCGTAGATCTCGGCCAGCGTGGCGCGCGGATCATGGGTACGCAACAGCGGACGGGTGCTTTTGTGGCGCACCCGTTCCCAGAGCAGATCAAGATCGGCGCGCAGCCAGACCGACACGCCAAGGCGCGAAATCTCCACCCGGTTGCGTTCCGCCAGAAACGCCCCGCCGCCGGTTGACAGCACCGCAGGCCCCGCCGCCAGCAGCCGCGAAATCACCTCGGCTTCACGGTCACGGAAAAAGCTTTCACCGTCGCGGGCGAACACCTCGGCAATGCTCATCGCGGCGGCGCGTTCCAGCTCTTCGTCGCTGTCCAGAAACGGCACCTGCAGGCGCTGCGCCAGCGCCCGCCCGACAGCGGATTTTCCCGCCCCCATCATGCCCACCAGAACGATGGGTTTTTTCACCTGGTATCCCAACCGGCAGTGCCTCGCCGAAAATTCTTGTTGCGCCTTCATGGCGTGAAGTTTGAAATCATGCCATATATGAATCGCGCCAGAGAAAAAACCTGCGAAAACGAGGGGCGAGCGATGATCGGGCGGCTGATAAAATTTCTACTCTTTCTGGTGGTGCTGGTGGCGGCCGGTCTGGCGGTCTATGCCTATATTGGCAATCTGGCCCCGGCCCCCGGTACGGAAAGCCTGACGGTGAATCTGGATGTTCAGAACTAGCCGGGCCATTTCGGCTCTTGCCGGGCTCCTGCTCGCGCTGGCGGGTCCGGTAGAGGCACAGGACAGCGCGACTGCCGCAGGCACCCCGTCAGGGGGGCCGATGTCGGCGATCGACTGGCTGTCCAACAGCGTGACCCTGCCGCAACCAACCGGCAATGGCGAACCGGCCACCAGTGCGGGCGTTTCGCCAGCATCGGTCAACGTTACCTCGCTGGATGCCGCTGCCGGGGCCGATGCGATTGGCATTCTGTCGCCCTCTCTGACTGGTCTGCCCGCCTCGCTCTGGGGAGCTTCACGGCCCGAAGACCTCGCCCGGCGCATTCGCGCAGAACACGCCGAGATGCTTCCCGCGCTGCAAAGCCTGCTTTACACGCTGCTGCTGGCCGAGCTTGACCCGCCCGAAACACCCGGCCCGGATGACCGCACGATCTTTCTGGCCCGGATCGACAAGCTGTTGCAGATGGGTGCCCTCGATCAGGCCAACGCCCTCTTGGAACGCGCCGATCCGACCGATCCCGAGATTTTCCGCCGCTGGTTCGATGTCTCGCTGCTCATTGGCCAGGAAGACAAGCTGTGCGAGATCATGAGCGGCACCCCGAGCCTGTCGCCCACCTATCAGGCGCGGATTTTCTGCCTCGCGCGGGCGGGCGATTGGGATGGCGCGGCGCTGATTCTGGGCACCGGGCGCGCGCTGGGGCTGGTGCCGCCACAGGATGCCGAGCTGTTTTCGCACTTTCTTGATCCGGATCTGTTCGAGGGCGAACCGCCGCTGACGCCGCCCGCCCATCCGACGCCTCTGACCTTTCTGATGTTCGAAGCTATCGGCGAACCGATCCCCACCAACACCCTGCCACTGGCCTTTGCCTATTCCGATCTGCGCGACAATATCGGCTGGAAGGCCCGGATCGAGGCCGCCGAACGTCTGGCCCGCACCGGGGCGGTGGCCGATAACGCGCTGCTGGGGCTTTACACCGAACAGCGCCCGGCTGCCTCTGGTGGGGTCTGGGACCGCGCCGCGGCACTACAAAAGCTCGAATCGGCCATGGCGGCGGGCTACAAGGCCGGCACTGCAGAAAACCTGCCCGAGGCCTGGGCCCAGATCACCAGAGCCCGGGTGGCGGTGCCGATTTCGCGCATCCATGGCCCCGAGCTTGCCACGATGGGGCTGACGGGTAAGGCGGGCGAGATTGCCTTTCACATGGGGCTGCTCTCGGACGAATACGAAGCCGTCGCACAGGCCGTCACGCCCGAAACGCCGATGGATCAGCTTCTCTCCGCCATCGCCAAGGGCGACGTCACCGGCGCCCCCGCGCCCGATGCCCGGGCCCAGGCGGTGATCGACGGCTTTAGCGCGACTGGTGCGCCGGTGCGGCTCGCCTCCCTCCTCGAAACCAACCGGATGGGTGAAGCGATCCTGCGCGCGATGACGCTGTTCACCGAAGGCATGTCGGGCGATCTCGATCAGATCCGCGATGCGCTGGCGCTTCTGCGTGCGGTGGGGCTGGAAGACACCGCCCGGCGTACGGCGCTGGAATATCTCATTCTGGACCGGGCGGAATGACCCTGGCGCCAGATGACGCACGCTGGATTTCGGCCTTTCTCGATGCACAGGCGGCCGAACTGGACGCCGCCGAAAACACCCTGCTCGCCTATGGCCGCGATCTGAAGGACTTCGCCGGGTTTCTGGATCGGTCGGGCTTACATTTCGCAACGGCGGAGACGGCAGATATCGAGGCCTATCTGATTGACTGCGAGGCACAGGGGCTGGCGGTCTCGACCCGCGCGCGCAGGCTCTCGGCGGTAAAGCAGCTCTATCGCTTCGCCTTTGAAGAAGGCTGGCGCGGCGAAAACCCGGCCCTGCGCCTCACTGGCCCCGGCAAGGCCAAACGCCTGCCCAAAACCCTGAGCGAAGACGAGGTAACGCGGCTGATCGAGGCCGCCCGCAGCCATGGCCGCAGCCCCACCGACCGGCTGCGCAATGCCTGCCTGATGGAACTTCTCTACGCCACCGGCATGCGGGTGAGCGAGCTGGTGGGCCTGCCGGTCTCTGCCGCGCGCGGCAATCCGCAAATGCTTCTGGTGCGTGGCAAAGGCGGGAAGGAACGCATGGTGCCGCTCTCTGCCCCGGCCCGCACAGCCCTCACCGAGTGGCTCGCCTGTTGGGACGAGGTGCAGGACGGTGCCCGCGCCAAGGGCATCGCCCCGTCGCGCTATCTGTTTCCCTCGCATGGCAAAGAGGGCCACCTGACCCGCCACCGCTTTCACGGACTGATCAAGGAATTTGCCGTGGCAGCTGGCGTCTCGCCCGAAGCAGTCACCCCGCACCGCCTGCGCCACGCCTTCGCCACCCACCTTCTGGCCCACGGCGCCGATCTACGCGCCATCCAGACGCTGTTGGGCCATGCCGACATTTCCACCACAGAGATCTACACCCACGTCTTGGACGAACGCCTGAAAGCGCTGGTTCTGGAACACCACCCGCTGGCGGAAAAGGGCTAAGGGGATAAGGTCAACCTTGAGCGCTAAAGAACCTTGTATCTTGATGTCACCAGACCCGATGGAAATGACTTCGAATCCAATAGTTGCAGGTCGATATCGGCATCCAGCGCCCCGAACATCCGCTTGCCCGCCCCGATAAGGATCGGAACAACGGTCACGGTCATATCTGCGATCAAACCCGCACGCATGAAGCTTTGAATGACTTTGCCCCCGTCGATATAGGCGCGCGTCCAGCCTTGTTCTGACAGGGACGCCATGAGCTGCAGAGGCTCCAGCGCACTGATGCTTACCTTGTCGCGCAGGTCATCGGGGATATCTTCCGATTTCAACCTCTTACTCAGCACGACAACTGGCTTTTCATATGGCCAAGCCTCGAAGGTCAGCGCGGTTTGAAACGAACCACTCCCCATCACAAGCCCATCGACGGATTCCATGAACGCTGCATAGCCATGATCCTCGCCGTCGGTCTTCTGCTTCATCAGCCAATCAAGGCCAAAATCTTCCCGCGCAACATATCCATCAAGGCTCATCGCCATGAACATATGACCTGTCGTCATGTTCAATTCTCCCAAACGTTCTGAACCATGACATGTACATCTAAATGGGGCTCTCGAAAGCACAAAGGCGCCCAACGGCGGCTCCGTCCGCTAAGCAGACCATGCTCCCCTCATCCCCCCCGCCCGAACAGCACCGCATGGCGCGCTTTACGATGCGCGCATGTAAGACAATATCTGATCGTAGCTTGAAAATACGCGATGAGCCCCTGCTTCACGCAAACGCCCCGGAAGGGCGTCGTTGGCATGTGCGCCGCCTGTGAACCCCCAGACTTCCATCCCAGCGGAATGCCCGGCTTTCACACCATTCACACTGTCTTCAACAACGATGCAGTTCTCAGGTTTTTCATCAATGTTTTTTGCTGCGAATAGGAACAAATCTGGTTCAGGCTTGCCGCGCTCCACTTGGTCACCCGAATAGACATGAAGTCCAAAATGCTGCGAAAGCTGGGTGAGCTTGAGTTTGGTATGGAGGATGGCAACCTCGCTCGAAGACGCAACCGCCACTTTTCCCTTTAAGGAACTCAAAAACTTAGCCGCACCAGGTACCGGTTGTAATTCCTTGAGTATGCGCTCGGTGGACATCGCCTTCATTTTTTCGGAAAGACCCATCGGAAATTGACCGAGCCCACGCGCTTCATAATCACGCGCAAGCTGCTTGAAAAACGCCACATCCGGCATTCCGACGAAACGATCCCGATATTCCGCATCCTCGTAGCGCAGACCGATGCTTGCGAGGCATTCACGATCCGTCTCCAGATAAATGATCTCAGAATCGACAAGCACGCCGTCGCAGTCAAAAATCACGGGCGTTGAGAGCACTAAATCAAAATCCTTGTTCTATGGCGTGGTCGTCCGAGTTTATTTAGCTTCCCATTGTAACATATACATGAAATCGGCACGTCGCGAGAATCTGATCACAACAGCGCAACGACCGCCCCCATCAGGCAGCCCCACCCTCAGTCAGCCTTTACCTCAGGCTTGCTGGCGGGCGTCGTCTTTGCGGGCGGCATCGCCGCACGATTCCAGTTGCGTCGAGAGGGCCCAGCTTTGCCGGGCTTGCTCAGAAAATCTTTCAAATCCAACTGCTTCTTGGGGGAGGAATAGCCCATAAGATATCCTTTCACGGTCGTGACTGGGAAAATCGATCGTGATGGCCAAGAAACCGGCTTGAATGGTTGGCGAAAGGTGCGATTTTCGAAAATGGGATGTGCGACAGACCTTCGAGACAGTCGCATCACTCAGCTCCGGCTCTACCGGACCCTGTTATCACATGGGGAGGACGGATCGGTTTTTCAATGGAAAGGCCGAAATATGTCCAGCTTTTGAGCAGGTTGCGCGAATCCCGCCCCGCGGACCGCCACCTGCCCCTCACCAAACCCTGCCCGAACAGCACCGCAGGTTCCGGGCGAGCATCGGTCCGCCCCAGCCACGCCTACCCGTACAGCGCCTTGGCGCGGGTTTCGAAGGCGCGCACGATGCGGTGCATGGCTTCGTTGAAGACCACGCCGATCACCTTTTGCAGCACCGCGTTGCGAAACTCGAAATCGACGAAAAACTCGACCTCGCAACCGCCGGTCACGTCGCGGAACTGCCAGCGCGAGCGCAGGTATTTGAACGGGCCGTCGAGATAGTCCACGCCAATCGCCAGCCCCGGCTCGTCCAACCGCACCCGGCTGCCGAATTTCTCGCGGAATACCTTGAAACTGACCACCAGGTCGGCCGTCATGGTTTCCACCCCATCGCCCAGTGGTTTCACCTCGCGGATGCGCGCGGCGGCGATCCAGGGGATGAATTCCGGATAGCGTTTCACATCGGCCACCAGATCGTACATCTGGCGCGCGCTATAGGGCATCACCCGTTTTTCACCATGTGTCGGCATTCCGCCCTATCCTCGCGTGACTCGGGGCGCAAATTCCATAGGATGGCGGCAGGATGCAAGGGGAGAGCCATGTCAGCGCGGCCATATGTCATAGATGAAATGATTTCTGCTAAAACGATTGCCGCAAGGATCGAGGCTTTGGCGAAGGAAATCGAAGCGGATTACAGCGGCACCAACAAGCTGATCGTGGTCGGGCTTCTGCGCGGCTCTTTCGTCTTTATCGCCGATCTGGTGCGCGAGCTTGATCTGCCGGTCGAGGTCGATTTCATCGAAGCCAGTTCTTACGGCAACGAGATGACCTCAAGCCGCGAGGTGCGCATTCTTAAGGATCTGCGCGGTGAGGTGCATGATCGCGATGTGCTGGTGGTCGAGGATATTGTCGATACCGGCTTCACGCTGAAACATGTGGTGGGGCTTTTGAAGGCGCGCAAACCGGCGCGGCTGAAAACCATCGCCCTGCTCGACAAACCCTCGCGCCGCGAGGCCGATATCAGCGCCGACTGGATCGGCTTTGAAATTCCTGATGATTTTGTCGTGGGTTACGGGATCGACTTTGCGCAGCGCAACCGCAACCTGCCCTTTATCGGCGCGGTGCGCTTTACCGAAACATGATGTTCAATCCCCGCCATTTCCTGCGCATGTCGGGTTGGGCGCGTAATCCGCCTTCGGCACGAAAAGTAAAGCTGGTGCTGGCCGTCATCGCCATTGTCGCCGCCATCTGGGGGCTGGAACAGCTTTTCGGCACGCCCGACTGGATGCGGATCAATTCGATGCCGCGCGGGAGGTTGTTGCGCTAGGCCGGGGCTGGCCCGCAGGTCAGGCCGCGTTTTCGAGCCGCGCCAGCTCGGCACTCAGGGCGCTTGTCAACATTTCACGCACTGCCTTGATGCGCGGCACTTCGGCCATATCGGTGTGACTGGCCACCCAGACATCGACATCCATTGGCGGGATCAGGCCGGACAGCGGCACCAGCCGGGGATCGGTTGCCCCGAGCACGACAGGCAGTATCGCACGGCCCTGCCCGGCCGCCGCCATCTCGCGCAGCACCACGAAAGAATCAGCCCAGGCGACGATTTCATGTTCGGACACGGTATCGGCCATCCACTGCGCGGGCGCCGCGCTTTCCAGCGGCCCGCTCATCCCCAGCCAATTCGTCGCCCGACCGGGAGCGGCAAAGACACCGAACTGCATCTTGCCAGCTTTGGTGCCGGTCAAACCCAGTGGCAGGGTCTGGGTTGGGCGCACGGCGATATCGGCATCCATCCGGCCAAGATCCGCGCGCGTATTGTGCGAAATCAGGTCGATCGACAGCCCTTCGGCTTCACGCATCAGACGAGCCGTCACCGAGGGTAGGATCGAATGGCACAGAGAGTCGGTGGACGTCACGCGGACCAGACCGGTAAGCGGAGCCCGCGCAGCGACCAGTGCCCGCTCAACACCAAGGGCTGCCTCTTCCATCACCTGCATGGCGTCCAGCAATTGCCGCCGATGCGGCGCAATCTTGTATCCGCGCGCGGTGCGGTCAAAAATGGTGACGCCCAGACTGTTTTCAAAGCCATTCACACGGCGCAGCACGGTTGCATGGTTCACCCGCAACTGCCGCGCGGCGCCGGACAGGGTGCCCTTGCGCGCCACGGCCAGAACGAACCGCACATCATCCCAATCTGTTTCCAGCATGACCTTATCCACCTTGCGCATTTTCGCACAGAAGCGCTGCGCTTTTGGCGTATTTACTTGCGTTTCACAACAGATACCGTCGGGTCCAGCTATCTGTCACGCGAAAGGATCTAAAATGGTTAAAATTCGAACTGTTGCGCTCGCCCTTGCTGGTGTCGTGTTCACTGCCGGTGCCGTACAGGCGCACGATGCCACCGACCCTGCCGTCAAGGCGCGTCAATCCCTGATGGGGCTTTATGCCTACAACCTCGGCACGCTCGGCGCCATGGCTCAGGGCAAAATGCCTTATGATGCGCAAATGGCCACGGTCGCTTCGGGCAATCTCGCCAAGCTGAGCAAGATCGATATGTCGGCGATGTGGCCCGCCGGGTCAGACGCTGACCACGTCGAAGGCAGCCACGCCCTGCCGGTTCTTTGGGACAGTTTCCCCGACGTGATCTCCAAGGCGCAGGCGCTGAGCAGCGCCACCGATGCCATGGCCGAAGCTGCTGGCACCGATCTCGAAGCGCTGCAAGCCGCGATGGGTCCGCTGGGCGGCGCTTGCGGGGCTTGCCACAAATCGTACCGCGCCCCACATTAACCGATAGGTTTCATCATCTTCCGGGGCGGCGACAAGCCGCCCCTTTCGCTTGGGAGTTAACAATGCGCCGCTGGTTCCTGCGCCTCATTCTGCTGTTCGTGCTGGTCTCGGCGCTTGGTCTGTGGATCACCCGACCCCGGCAAGACGGGCCTGAGGTGTTGGCCGGTCTCACCCCTGACGTGACCCATGGCGAATGGGTGTTCGATGCGGCGGGTTGTGCCTCCTGTCACATGGCACCGCAGGCACAGGGCGATAAGGCAAGGCTGGGGCTGACCGGTGGACAGAGCTTCGCCTCGGCTTTCGGCACCTTTACGGCCCCGAATATCAGCTCCGACCCGACTGCCGGGATCGGCAACTGGACAGCGCTCGATCTGTGGAACGCGCTGCACAATGGCACCTCGCCTGAGGGGCAGCACTACTACCCGGTCCTGCCTTATGGCACCTACACCCATATGACCCCGCAAGACGTGGTCGATCTGCGCGCCTATCTGGCCGCCCTGCCTGCCGACCCGACCCCGTCGGGGGCGCATGACATTCCGTTCCCCTTCAATATCCGTGCCGCCATTGGCGGTTGGAAACGGCTCTATCTGCGGTCTGGCTGGGTTTTGCAGGGCGATCTCGGCCCCGAGCTGGAGCGCGGGCGCTATCTGGTCGAGGCGCTGGGGCATTGCGCCGAATGCCACACGCCGCGCACGGCCTTGGGCGGGCTCAAAACCGGATCCGCCTGGCTTACCGGCGCGCCCAATCCCGATGGTCGCGGTCAGTTCCCCGATCTGACACCCCCGAAGCTGAGCTGGTCGAAAGATGATCTGGTGGAATACTTCACCTCGGGCTTCACCCCCGAGTTCGACAGCGCCGGGGGGCATATGGCCTATGTGGTCGAAAACCTCTCTCGCCTGCCCGAATCCGATCGCGCGGCCATCGCGGCCTATGTGAAACAGCTTCCAATGCCCAACTAGAGGTTGATTATCATCAACTAATTTTCAACCCGACCGCCGTAGGCTCTTATCCGTAATGAGTTTTTGAGTTCAAGGTTCAGGGTTCAGGTTATGAACGAGTTCCATATTGTCGAAGTAGAAGCCTTTCCGCATCTCTATGTCGATTGTAACGTCAACACTGCGGAAATAGACACCTCCTTGATGTCGGCCTTCGATCAGGTCTGGAAATTCATGGTCAAGCATGGGGTTGCCCCTGCCGGTGGCGCATTGACCATATTCGCGGCCCCACCCACAGATACCGCGCATTTTCGGGCCGGATTTCTGATTGATCAGACCAATATGAAAGTGGCCGACGGCCAGGTTCAGGCGGGCCTTACCAAATCCGGGCACAACCTGCATTTCACCCATCATGGCAGCTATGATGATTTGCCAGCCCTCTACCTTCGGCTTCAGGACTATGCTGAAAAACAGAACCTGCCCATCCATCCGATGAGCTGGCAGATCTATCCCAACGACATTTCGATGGTGCCGGAACATCAGCTTTTGACGGAATGCTATCAGTCTGTCGCTCTTTCCTCCGACACTTTCTGCCATTGATCCGCGCGATCACGCATAGCGCAAATCAACCCTACGTTGACTTTGTGAAATATTTTTTCAACCATTCCAGCCTAACGTTGGCTGTGTTGTGGTAGTTAGGGAAATGGTATGCAGGGCTACGATATTATCGATGTCGAAGAGATGCCGCATCTCTATGTCTCGCAATCAGTAAATGCTTCCGAGCTGGACATGGCGGTGATGTCCGCGTTTGAGACCGTTTGGAAACACATGGTTTCGCATGGTGTCGGATCGGCGGGCGGGGCATTCACGCTATTTCTCAACCGACCGACAAACATCGTGAATTTTCGTGCGGGTTTTCTGGTCGACGAGCACGATATGGGCATTGCCAGCGGTGATATCATGGCAGGTGTCACCCCCACCGGGCAGGCCATCCACCAGATTCATCACGGCAGCTATGACGGGCTTCCCGTCGCCCATGATAGAATGCTGGACTATTGCAAGGAACAGGGGCTACGGCCAATCGCGCCAAGCTGGCAGATCTACCGGAACGATCCGGCGGTGGTTCTGGAAGAACAACTGGTCACTGATTGCTATCAGGCGCTCAAGGCCTAGACCTATCCGTATGGGCTTAAGCGCTTTGATCCCGATCATGGAGCGAAGGCCGAAGGCCCCGTAGCATGCCTGGATGTGCCAAGGGAGGAGAACCGGCCATGACTGAATTGAAAGTCCAGACTGTCGAGGAAACCCCGTATCTCTATGTCGAGCGGAGCAGCTCGAAAGCCGATATTGCCGCCGCCATGGGAGGGGCTTTCGGCGAGGTTTGGGGGTTTATGGAACAGCACGGGGTTGCCCCTGCTGGCGGTGCACTATCGGTCTATTACGACTACAGCCCCGACGTGATGAAGTTTCGCGCAGGTTTCATCATCTCACGCGCCGATATGGGGGTAGCACAGGGCAGTGTTCTGGCCGATGTCACGCCCGCCGGGCAGGTTCTGCATTTCGTCCATCGCGGCCCCTATAGCGGGCTGGAAGACGCCTATGGCGAGATGTTTCGCTATACCCAGAAACACGGCCTGAGTTTCATTGCTCCAACCTGGGAAATCTATCTGAATGACCCCTCGACGGTGCCGGAAGATCAGTTGCTAACCGAGTGCTTTCAGGCACTCAGCTAGTATTACACCGAACCGACGAGCTGCTGTTTGTGGTCAATTACGAGCCAAGCAGGTGATTTCCCTTTGTTTCAAAGGTCGCCTGTCCGGACTATTGCACCTACGGCAGCGGCTGTTGAAGGACATGAAATGTGCGGGATTTCCACAGTCTGACTTTGCCGAAAAACCATAACTCTACACCAATGTCGTCACGGACGACGATCACCTGACGCCGGTGGCCACCTCGGCTCCTACTCCCTTGCGGATTACCTGCGGGCAGGTCCTGCCCAAACGGCCACGAGGCATTCTGCATGAAACGCTTGTCTATGAGTGCCATCAGGCCCTGATGAGCGGACGCTCAGGCATCGCGCGCGCGCTCGGTGACGCCCCTTAGCCCCGCCCGAGTTTCGCCATCCGGTTTTCACGCAGCTGGGCAAAATCGTCGCCCGCATGGTAGGATGAACGGGTCAGCGGCGTGGCCGAGACCATCGAAAAACCTTTGCCAAAGGCGGCTTCTTCATAGGCCTTGAACTCTTCCGGCGTCACAAACCGCGCCACCGCGTGGTGTTTCGGTGTCGGCTGCAAATACTGCCCGATGGTCAGAAAATCGATATCCGCCGCGCGCATATCGTCCATCACCTGCATCACGCCCTGCCGGTCTTCGCCAAGGCCGACCATGATGCCGGATTTGGTGAACATCGTCGGGTCCAGCTCTTTCACCCGCTGCAACAGCCGCAGCGAATGGAAATAGCGCGCGCCGGGGCGCACTTCCGGGTAAAGGCCGGGCACGGTTTCCAGATTGTGGTTGAACACGTCCGGTTTGGCCTCAACCACCATTTCCAGCGATCCGGGCGCGGATTTCAGAAAGTCAGGGGTGAGGATTTCAATCGTCGTATTCGGGCTTTTCTTGCGGATCGCGCGGATGGTCATGGCGAAATGCTCCGCCCCGCCATCGTCCACATCGTCGCGGTCGACAGATGTGATCACCACATGGTTCAGCCCCAGTTTTTCCACCGCATCGGCCACCCGGCCCGGCTCAAATACGTCAAGCGCCGTGGGCTTGCCGGTGGCAACATTGCAGAAGGTACAGCCGCGGGTGCAGATCTCGCCCATAATCATCATCGTCGCGTGGCCCTGGTTCCAGCACTCGCCCACATTCGGACAGCCGGCCTCTTCGCACACCGTCGAAAGCCCATGATCGCGCATGATCTTGTGGGTGTCAGCATAGCCCGCCCCGCCCGGCGCGCGCACGCGGATCCAGCTGGGCTTTTTCGGCTGAGCATTGTCAGGGCGATGAGCTTTTTCAGGGTGTCGCCCTTCGGGCGTATTCAGATCACGCATGGGAACCTCCGTTCACCCCAAATAGGGTTTCCCCCCATATAAGAGCTTGTGAAAGCAGTGTCACGCACCCCGCCCTGCATACACCTATGCACATGGCGCATAGCGTCAAATTCACGAACAGACCCGCTCGTACCAAGTGAATGTCAGTGGGTTTGGATAGGTCGGATTGCGGCGCGCAGTCTCTGCATCATAGGGGATTTCCACCTGCCTTTGCTCATAACACCGGGCAAATTCCGGTGCCTCAATCATCTCAACATCGCTGAGAAACATTGGCCGGTCTGCCGGATTTCCTTCTGCTTTGCCCAGAATGATCATGTCTGGATGACGCGAAAGGATATAGGCCCCATCACCTTTGGCATGGCCAGGAACATGCTGAGCCAGCAGCCGGATTGGAACATTTTCGCGGCGAGCGATCACCGGATCGTTGAGCCCAAGCTGATCCAAAAAGATGTTGTTGTCAGCGTAGAATGGAGTCGAGCCGGCTGTCGCAAGCGAGATGGTTTTACCCTCAGCATGCTGCGCCAGATAGCGGCCAATAATCGTACCGACAAAAGCCGCAGGGTCTTCATTCAGGGCTGGCCGCAGCACAATCGCGCTCAAGCTCAGCGCAGCCGCCACGATGGACGTGGTAGTCGCGCGCTGCGGTAGAGCTAGCAACAATAACCCCGCCGGCGCGATCAGAGGAACGAGCACACGCCCCCCCGGCATATGATCGCCGCCCGACCAGACAACATAGACGAGTTGCAGCATCAGCGGAAACGCCAGCAGCTTTGCCTTTGTACCAAACGGACGGACCGCCACCAAAACCGCGATCAGTACAGCCGGGAGCAGGATGGGTAGGTTTGTCAGAACATAGCCCGGGAAATAGGGCAAAAACTCCAGGCGCACTGACAGCGGCACACCGGTCTTGGCGTAAAACGTTAACGGAAACGGCAGGCCGTAATAGGCAAGACGCCAGCCCATATGCGCCAGAGCAAAAAGCGCGGGTATCCCCGCCAAAAGCGCCGCCAGCCGCAAACGCGCAGTAAACCCTCCCGGCATCAACACCAGAGCCACCACACCGAGCGTTCCGACGAACACCGCACTGTCCAGACGCGTCAACACGGCACCAGCAAAGGCCAGACCGCCCCAGAAAGCAGGAGCGTAACGGCCGGTTTCACAGGCTTTCAGCGCGCCGATCAAACCCCAACCGATAAAGGCGGCGACCGCTACCGCCTCCAATCCACCGAGCACCCAGATCGCGAGCCCAGGGGTAGCCCCGGCCGCAATCAATATCGCGCCATGGGCCGGACCGGGTTGCGGAGCAATCTCGCGCGCCGCTCGCATGATCGCGATCATCAGCAGAACCGCCGCAGATCCCGTCAGAACATGCGCCGCGAACACTGGCGCAAGACCCAGCCAGATCAGCCCGGCTTCCATGATCACAAAGAGGAAATTCGTATAGCCCTCGACGCGCTCGCCCAGGTTCCATTCTAAGGCACCGGTCTCGGCAAAATGGCGTGCGTAACGCAGGGAAATATAGGCATCATCATGAAAGAAAGAACGATTTACCCAGATCAGCCCAATCAGGCACAACACCCCCAAGGCCAATCCAAACCAATCCCATCGCACTGCGCGCGCCTGCATCCCTGCACCCTTCACCTGCAACCAATCCTGCGTTCCGCCTCTTCGGTCACGCTCTTGTTTCATAACAAATAAACCTGCCGGGTCCAGCCGGGTTCTGTCTAGCGCGCAACCCGCCCCACCAGGGCTTCGCCCGCATGCCTCAGCATCCCGGCCAGCTCGTCAAACCAGCCGCCCTGCCCGCCCAAATCGCGGCGCACGAGGCCGATCACCCGTGCAGGCTCCGGCGCGCCAAAGCGGATCACGCTCATTCCGGGGGCCGCAGCCGCCTCGGTGGTCAGGGCGATCTCTGGCAGTAGTGTCTGCCCGAACCCTGCCGCCACCAACCCACAGAGCGTAGCCAGCGACGAGGCTCCAAGATCAACCCGCGTGGCCGCCCGCGAGGTGCCGCAGACCTCCAGCGCCTGATCAGCGAGGCAATGCCCCTCGTCCAGCAGCAACAGCCGCGCCGGGTTCAGCTCCGCCGGATGCGGCGCCACGCCCCGCGCGCGCATCTCCGCCACGCCGTGCCCACCCGCGAGCAGAAACCGGTCGGAAAACAGCGGCTGTTCCACCAGCCCGGCCAGCCCCGAAGGCAGCGCGATCACCGCCGCATCCAGCAGCCCATCGGCCAGCTCGCCCAGCAGCACCTCGGTCTGGGCCTCGCGCAGACGCAGATCCAGCGTCACATCGCGCGAGCGCAGCAGCGGCAGCGCCTCGGGCAACAGATAGGGCGCCACGGTCGGGATGATGCCCAGCTTCAGCCGCCCCGCCAGCCCTTCCTGCCAGCGCGCCGCTACCTGCATCCGCTCCACCTCCGCCGCGATCCGCCGCGCCGAGGCCAGCACTTCCTGCCCTGCAGGTGTCAGCCGAAAGGCCCGATCAGAGCGATCTATCAAGGCCCCGCCCAAGCGCTCTTCCAGCTCCTTGATTTGGGTCGAGAGCGCCGGTTGGGTCACATGCACCCGCGCCGCCGCCCGGCCAAAATGCCGCTCTTCGGCGAGCGCGGTGAAATAGGAAAGCTGTCGCAGTGTAATGTTCATAAATTTTTCTAATCGTTTTCCGCCACAAAATGCAATTTCCAATTATCCTCTCTTAGAGTCATTCTAATTCAGCGAACAGGACGTGCCCTCGTCTGGCTGTGTGTGTGGTCTGGCGCGGGCCACCTGCCCCCGGCAGGCCCCTAAGGCCGTGCCCCTGTAAAAGAATCTTGGAGGATGTCATGGACGGTGAAATGAAATGCCCGGTGGCGCATCACAGTAAAACCACCAATCGCGACTGGTGGCCCAACCAGCTTGATCTGTCGATCCTGCACCAGCATCAGCCGGTGTCCAGCCCGATGGATAGCGATTTCAACTATGCCGAAGCGTTCAAAGCCCTCGACCTTGACGCGGTGAAAGCCGATCTGACGGCGCTGATGACCGAAAGCCAGGATTGGTGGCCCGCCGATTACGGCCATTATGGTGGCCTGTTCATCCGCATGGCCTGGCACTCGGCGGGCACCTATCGCATCGCTGACGGGCGCGGCGGGGCTGGCACTGGCACCCAACGCTTTGCACCGCTGAACTCCTGGCCCGATAACGGCAATCTCGACAAAGCGCGGCGCCTCTTGTGGCCGATCAAACAGAAATACGGCAATGCGCTCAGCTGGGCCGATCTGATGATCCTCGCAGGCAATGTGGCGCTGGAATCGATGGGGTTTGAAACCTTCGGTTTTGGCGGCGGGCGCGAAGACGTCTGGGCACCCGAGGAAGACATCTATTGGGGCGGCGAGCACGAATGGCTGGAGGTCTCCGGCGGCGAGAACTCCCGCTATTCCGGTGACCGCGATCTGGAAGACCCGCTGGCAGCGGTGCAAATGGGCCTGATCTATGTGAACCCGGAAGGCCCGGACGGCAATCCCGACCCGGTCGCCTCAGGCCACGACGTGCGCGAAACCTTCGCCCGCATGGCGATGAATGACGAAGAAACCGTGGCGCTGGTCGCCGGCGGTCACACCTTCGGCAAGGCCCATGGCGCCGGCGACGCCGGTCATGTTGGCCCCGAACCCGAAGCCGCCCCGATTGAGGCGCAGGGGTTTGGCTGGCTCAGCACCCATGGCTCCGGCAAGGCGGGCGACACCATCACCTCCGGCATCGAAGGCGCGTGGAAGCCGAACCCGACGACTTGGGACATGGGCTACCTCAAGGTCCTGTTCAAATACGAATGGGAACTGGTGAAGAGCCCGGCGGGCGCGCACCAGTGGCTTGCCAAGGACGTGGACGATGAAGACATGGTCGTCGATGCCCATGACCCGTCCAAGAAGCACCGGCCGATGATGACCACGGCGGACCTCTCGCTGAAGTTCGACCCGATCTACGAGCCGATCGCGCGGCGCTACCTCAAGAACCCCGAGGAATTCAAGGACGCCTTTGCCCGGG
>JBNKIC010000002.1:0-13962 GCA_050290705.1 Paracoccaceae bacterium | reverse complement strand
AGAACTTGGTGATGCGGCTGACGAAATTGCCGAGCACATCGGCAAGATCCTTGTTGACCGATACCTGAAAGTTCTCCCAGGTGAACTCGCTGTCGGAGTTTTCGGGCGCGTGGCTGAGGAGCCACCAGCGCCAGTAGTCGGCAGGCAGGATCGACAGCGCCTGATCCATGAAGACGCCGCGCCCCTGCGAGGTGGAAAACTGGCCGCCATCGTAGTTCAGGTAGTTGAAGCTCTTGATGTAATCGACCTTTTTCCACGGCTCGCGCGACCCCATGATCGTCGCGGGGAAGGAAAGCGTGTGGAACGGCACGTTGTCCTTGCCCATGAACTGCACGTAGCGCACATCTTCGGCACCCTTGTCGGTCCGCCACCAGCGTTCCCAGTCAGCCTCGGTCTTGCGGTTCGCGTCGGCCCATTCGGCGGTCCCGGCGATATATTCGATGGGCGCGTCGAACCAGACATAAAAGACCTTACCGTCCATGCCGCTCCAGGGGGCGCCGGGAAACTGCACCGGAACGCCCCAGCTGAGGTCGCGGGTGATGCCCCGATCCTGCAAGCCCTCACCGTCATGCAGCCATTTCTTGGCGATGGAGGTGGTCAGGACCGGCCAGTCCTGCTGGCTGTCGATCCATGCCTCGATTTCACCCTTCAGAGATTTCTGTTTCAGGTAAAGGTGCTTGGTCTCACGCACCTCCAGCTCGGTCGAGCCTGAGACGGCGGAACGCGGGTTTATCAGGTCGGTCGGGTCAAGCTGCTTGGTGCAGTTCTCGCACTGATCGCCCCGCGCCTTGTCGTACCCGCAATTCGGGCAGGTGCCCTCGATATAGCGGTCGGGCAGGAAGCGGCCATCGGCGTTGGAGTAAACCTGCTTTTCGCTGACTTCCTCGATCAGCCCGGCCTCGGCCAGCTTGCCCGCAAGGTGTTGGGTCAGCGCATGGTTTTGCTTGGAGGATGAGCGGCCGAAATAATCAAAGCTCAGCCGGAAGCCGGCGGCCAGCTCGGCCTGCACATCATGCATCCGGGCGCAGTAGGAGGCTACATCTTCGCCGGTTTTGGCCGCGGCCAGCTCGGCCGGGGTGCCGTGCTCGTCGGTGGCGCAGATGAACATCACCTCATGGCCCCGGGCGCGGTTGTAGCGGGCATAGAGGTCGGCGGGCAGCTGCGAGCCCACGAGATTGCCCAGGTGCTTGATCCCGTTGATATAGGGAAGCGCGGAGGTGATGAGGATACGTGCCATGTTACGTCCTTTAGCGGTTCGCCCCGCCTTTACCTCATGGCGACGGGCAAGGCCAGATGGCACGGTGCGACCGATCCCAGAGATCACAGACAAACACCCGGATTGCAGGTGGAAACCGCCTTGCGCCTGTCTGCCGGATCGGAAATCCTGCGCGCAACATAGGAGAGACACGCATGAAAATGAACAAACTTGCCGGAGGTGCGCTTGAGGTGAGCGAGCTGTGCCTCGGCTCGATGACCTGGGGTAGCCAGAATACCGAGGCCGAGGGTCATGCCCAGATCGACATGGCGTTGGATCACGGGATCAATTTCATCGACACCGCCGAGATGTATCCGGTGAACCCGGTGCGGCCCGAAACCGTGGGGCGCACGGAAGAGATTGTCGGCAGCTGGAACGCCAAGACCGGGCGGCGGGGCGACTATGTGCTGGCCACCAAAGTGTCGGGCGACAGCCGGATGATCCGGGGCGGCGAGGGCTTTTCGGGAGCGAATATCGCAAGCACCGTCGAAGCGTCGCTGAAACGGCTGAAAACCGATGTGATCGACATCTATCAGCTGCACTGGCCGATGCGCGGCTCGTATCATTTCCGCCAAAGCTGGCGCTATGATCCGTCGAGCCAGAACCGCGAAGAAACGCTGGATCACATGCGCGGCGTGCTGGGGGCGATGAAAGAAATCGTGGCCTCTGGCAAGGTGCGCCATTTCGGCCTGTCGAACGAAACCGCCTGGGGCACGGCGATGTGGCTGAAGCTGGCGCGCGAAATGGGCGCGCCGGAAGTGGTGACGATCCAGAACGAATATTCGCTGCTTTGCCGCCTCTACGATACCGATCTGGCCGAGCTTTCGGTGAACGAGGATGTCGGGCTCTTGGCCTATTCGCCGCTCGCCACCGGGGTTCTGACTGGCAAATATCACGGCGGTACTGTGGTGCCCGAAGGCTCGCGGCTGGCGCTGAATGGCGATCTGGGCGGGCGGGTCACACCGCGCATCTGGCCAGCGGCGGCGGCCTATCTGGAGATTGCCGCGCGTCATGGGATCGACCCGGTGCATATGGCGCTGCGCTGGGCCGCCGATAAGCCCTTTATGGGCTCGGTGATTTTCGGCGCGACGAGCATCGAACAGCTCAAACGCAGCCTTGGCACGGTGGATGTGGAACTGTCAGACGAAGTGCGGGCCGAGATCGACGCCGCCCATAAGGCGAACCCGCTGCCCTATTAACGATAAAAATGGGGCCGGGTTGAACCGGCCCCAACACTGCCCATATCCGCAAGAGTGGTGATATGGAGGTTTACGATGTCTTTTGTAACGCGGTTTTTGATCCCGCTGACGGCGCTGTTTTCCGGCTTTGCCGCGCCGGTTCATGCCGAAGAGTTCCGCGATCAGAGCGTACCCATCGCCTCGGTGAGTGATCTCGACACCCAGCGTTATCTTGGCCTCTGGTATGAAATCGCCCGCTTTCCCAATTGGTTCGAGCGCGATTGTCAGGGGGTGACGGCGGAATATGCGCTGCGCGACGATGGCAAAATCTCGGTGCGCAACAGCTGCTACAAGGGTGCCCCCGATGGTCCGCTGAAAGTGGCCAATGGGCTTGCCTGGATCGATGCCCCCGGACAGCTCAAGGTGACCTTCACCCCGTTCCTGCCGTTCATCAATGGCGATTACTGGGTGCTTTACGTCGATCCCGGCTATCAGCTCGCGGTGGTCGGCAATCCGGGTGGTAAAACCGGCTGGATCTTGGCCCGTAGCCCGCAGATTGCCCCGGCCCAGTACGACAAGGCTGTTTCGGTACTGCAGGGGATGGGCTATGATTCCTCTCAACTGGAACGTGTGGCACAGAAAACGGAATGACCGGATGAGGCGTCTATCGGGTGTTGTGGCTTTGCTTTTGCTGGCGGGCTGTATGAATGAAACGCCCGATCCGAGCGATCCGCAGGGGCGTGCGCCTGCGCAGCTCGGCGATCAACGCGCAAATTGCGAAGCGGCGGGCGGGCAACTTGTCGAATCCGGGCTGGTGGGGCTGACTTGCGTGACACCCACCTCGGATGCCGGTCAGACCTGCACGCGCGACAGCGATTGCGAAGATCTCTGCCTTGCCGATGTTGCCCCCTCCGATACTGGCCCAGCCGATGCGGCCGGCCTGCTCGATCAGCTTGCCGCCGACACCCAACCGCCCCGCACCGGCAGCTGTGCGCCGCAATCCCCCACCTTTGGGTGCCATTCTATTTTCCGCGATGACGGCGAGATTGTGGAAATATGTATAGACTAATCATGGTCTTGGGGTTGGTTCTGAATGTGGACGGTTGCCACTTCAAGGATATGCCCAGCCCATCGCCAGTGATCACGACAGAGACCGCGCCAGACACCGAGGCTTTGTGCCTTGCTGCCGGGGGGCGTTGGGCCCTTGGCGGCCGGTCGCGCCAGAAGCTTTGCTTCCTGCCCAATGCGGATGCGGGCAAGAGCTGCAAGCGCGCGAGCGATTGTGAAGGGGCCTGTCTGTCTGAAACTCATTCCTGCGCGCCGGAACACCCGCTGTTCGGCTGCTATGGCTATCTTGACGAGGCCGGGCACGAGCTGATGATCTGCCGCGACTAGTCGATCCGAAGAAATCCGCGGTCGCCCTCGGCATTGCGAAAGAACGGCACGCTGTCAGGCGCGGTGATCGCGGGCAGGCGGGCGGCGGTTTCGGCCAGCACGAGCTGGGTGATGAAGGGCAGATCGTAATCACGTAGCCCCCTTAGCGGCACCCATTGCAGATGCGATAGCTCATCGCAGGCGCGCGAGAAATCGTCGGGGTCAGAGGCCAGCCGCGTGGCATCGGCCAGAAAGAACCGCGCATCAAAGCGGCGCGGGCGGCCCGGCGGGGTGATGGCGCGAAAGATGAACGATACCCCCTCGGCGCTGGGCAGATGGCCGGTCTCGGCAAAGCCTGTCCAGGGGCCGGGCGCGGGGGCGGGCCATGCGCCGGGCTGGCCCAGCACCTGGCCGGTTTCTTCCCACAGCTCGCGGATCGCGGCGGCCAGCAGGCGCGGGCCGATCCCGTCGGGGGCTGCTTTGGCCAGACGTGCGGCATCGGGGGCAGCATCGGCCCCAATCACCTCGATCTCGGCGTCGGCGTCATCCACCGCGCCGCCGGGAAAGACGAATTTGTTCGGCATAAAGGCCGCCGTGGCGCCGCGCTGGCCCATCAGCACACGCGGATCTGGCCCGGTGGGATCGCGCAGAAGCACCAGCGTTGCCGCGTCGCGCACCAGGGTTGATTTGTCGATCTGTGCCAAAGGCTCAGCCCCCGAGTTCGGGGCGGTCCTCACCGCTGGTCGCAAAGCCATGCATCCGCTTAGCCCATTGGAACCCGACCATCAGCCCTTTCAGCCGGGGCAGCAGCCAGAGCGAGGCCGAGACAACGCCGATGGTGAATATCGTGGCCAGCACCATCGGATCGGGCCGGAAGGCGATCCAGGCCGCGCCCAGCAGCGGTGCCATCACATGGCCGACGATCAGGATCGTCAGATAGGCCGGGCCGTCATCGGCGCGGTGATGGGAAAGCTCTTCGCCGCAAACCGTGCAGGTATCGCGCACGGTCAGATAGCCCTTCATGATCGGGCCGGTGCCACAGGATGGGCAGCGCCGCCGCCAGCCGCGCCAAACGGCTTCGCGTACGTCGCGTTCGGGCAGCTCGTAATCGGACGGAGCCGTCAGCTGTCCCTGATCTTCTATAGCCGCAAGTGTTGCGTCCATGCGTTTCGGCCTTTCGTATGATCTGTTCGCGTCACACAGATAATATAGGCAACCATGGCTGATCAGCCGTTGCGGCCCAGTGTCGCAATATTTTTGCAATCTGTGCGACGGAACTTCCTCCTGTTCGCGTTCTAGGAATACGACACGGGCGGTGCCCGGTCAAATGAATGGCAGCGCGATCTGCGCAACAGGAGTGACTAGACATGAAACGTGCAATGAAAACGATCGGATATGGCGGGATAGCGGGTGCTGTTCTGGCGTTGGTGGCGATGCCTGCGCTGGCACAGGGCACCGGCATGGCCACAGTGGGCGGCTTTTCGGCGGGTGCGCCGGGCGGGCTGTTTGCCCAAAGCTTCGCCGCGCTCGACGCCGATGGCAACGGGCTGATCTCCGAAGATGATCTGAGCGGGCTGGCCACGGCGAAGCTGACCGAAGCCGACAGCGACGGCAGCGGCACGCTGAGCATCGACGAGCTTGCAGCCAAGATGGCGGCTCGGGTGACCACCCGGCAAGAGGCACGGGCGCAAAGCCGGACCGGGGCACAGCGGCAGGCCCAAACCCTTGATCCGACTGCGATTGCGATGAAGGCGGCCGAGCGGATGCTGGCCGCACGCGATGGCAATGGCGACGGTGTGCTGTCGCTGGTCGAGCTTGGCCCGCAATCGGGCTTTGGCCGGGTCATCGACCGTTACGATACCGACGACGACAACGCGCTCAGTCAGGCGGAATATGACGCCGTCAGAGCAGAACTGAACAGCAGAATGGCCGCGCGCGATACCAGCGCCGGGGGCCGGAGTGGATGGCATGGAAACCGCGGTGGTCGGGCAAACAGATAAGCGCGGCGCGCGTGCAGGCCGGGCTTTCGGGCAAAAAACACCCGAAGCGCCCCGTGAAGCGCCCCGTAAAGATTGCGGTGTGGGCAGGCAAAGGTTACCTCAGAGACGCGATGGATATGGCTTTCGATGCGCAGCAACAGGTCTCGGACGAGGCGCTTCTCGTGGCTTTCGGCAATGGCGACCGGGAGGCGGCAGCGCTATTGACGGCGCGGCTTGCGCCCTTGGTGCTGGGCCTTGCCACCCGGATGCTCTCGGGCGACCGGGCCGAGGCCGAGGACGTGGCGCAGGAAGCGATGCTGCGCCTGTGGAAAATCGCGCCGGACTGGCGTCAGGGCGAGGCCAAGGTGTCAACCTGGCTTTACCGGGTGGCCCAGAACCTCTGTACCGACCGGCTGCGCAAACGCCGCAGCGTCGATATCGACGCGATCCCGGAACCGGCGGACGATGCGCCGGGGGTGGCCGAGGCGATGCTGGATACAGCCCGCGCCGAGGCTTTGCAGGGGGCGCTGAATACGTTGCCCGAGCGGCAACGGGTGGCGGTGATCCTGCGGCATCTCGAAGGGCGGACGAACCCGGAGATTGCCGAGGTTTTGGAGATCAGTGTCGAGGCGGTCGAAAGTCTGACCGCCCGGGGCAAAAGAGCGTTGTCGGTTGCTTTGGCGGCGCGGCGTGAGGAGTTGGGATATGTCGAAGGCTGACAAAGACATGATGAGCGATGCGATGCTGGACGATCTGTTCCGCGCGGCCCGGGCCGAAGCGCCGGTGCCGTCGGCGGATCTGCTGGCCCGGATCTTGGGTGATGCCGATACCGAGCTGGCCGCCCGCCCGGCGGTGCTGCCGGTGCGCGCCGTGCCGCGCCTGAAAACCCGCCTGCGGGCCTTCATCGACGGGCTGGGCGGTTGGCCGGCACTGGCCGGGATGGTCACGGCGGCGGTGGTTGGCGTTTCGATGGGCTTTGTCTCGCCCGACCAGGTGAACACGCTTTCGGGCGGGCTTTTGCTGCAAAGCGACACGAGCTCAACCAGCAGCTATGATTTAGAAGATATTGTGCCGGGCTTTAGCGGGCTCAGCGCGATCGGGGCGGAGGGATAATATGACCGACGATAAACCGGCACTGCCTGCGGGCGCCGCCACATCTGAAGCCAAACCGAAGCGCTGGCCTAAAGTGCTGCTTGCCGGGTCGCTGACGCTGAACCTGTTGGTTCTGGGCATGGTGGCCGGGGCGCAGTTTCGTGACGGGCGCGATCAACGGTTGGCGCCGCCGCCGAACCGCACCGCCCTGCATGACAGTGGGCTGGCGCCGTTTTTCGACGCGATGCCGCGCGAGGCACGGGGACGGCTGTCGCAGGCGATCCGGGGGCGGGGCCAACCGCTGGGCCCCAATCGTGCCACGCTGGCGCAGGAATTGCGCGGGATGATCGCCGTGCTGAAGGCCGAACGCTATGACGGCCAGGCGATGGCGGGGCTGATGACAGCCCAGCAGCAGCGCGCCGCTGATCGCGCCGCAACCGGGCGCGATATTCTGCTCGAACAGATCGGCGCGATGAGTGCGCAGGAGCGCGCCACCTTTGCCGATGAGCTTGAGCGCCGCTTCAACCGCGCGCTGTCGATGCAGCCCCCGCCACCGGCCCCGATGGCGCCGCCGCGGCCAAACAACTGATTTCAAGCTGTTTCAGGTTCTTAGCGAGTAAAGCACGCCGCCCCGCGCGGCGTGCATGTTTATTTTGGGGGCAGGGTCAGGCCGCCTGACCATGTGCAAAGGTCACCAGATTGCGCCCTTCGGCTTTCGAGGCGTAAAGCGCGGCGTCGGCTTCGTCTATCAGCGCGCGCATCCGTGGCATTTGCTGGCCGCGGCCATCGAAGATGCAGACCCCGATCGAGATCGTCACTGCCACGTCGATGCCCCGGTTGGCCGCCCGTATCGGAGTTTCCCCGATCACCCGGCGCAGCCGTTCCGCCATGCGCGAGGCTGCGGCCAAATCGGTTTCCGGCAGGGCAATCACGAATTCCTCGCCGCCATAACGCGCCAGCAGGTCCATCTCGCGCATATTCGCGCGCAGCCGCCGGGCGGTTTCGATCAGCACCTCGTCGCCCACGCTGTGACCAAAGCGATCGTTCACGCCCTTGAAATGGTCGAGATCGAGCAACATCAGCGCAAAGGGCTGGCCGCTATGCATGGTTTCATCGGCAAGACGGCGCAGATAGGTTTCGGCATAACGCCGGTTGTATAGCCCGGTCAGCGGGTCTTGCATGGCCAGGCTGAGGCGCTTGTCAAAGCTCGCGCGCAGCACATCGGTTTCCAGCTTGCGCGCCAGCAGCATGTCGAGCCGCGCGGCGATCTCTTGCGGGTCGAATTTTCCCGTCACCACCGCGTTGGCGCCAATATCGAGCGCCATCGACACGGTCGCGGCGGTGTTGGTCTCGTCGAGCACAAGGATCACCGCATTGTGCGAGTCGCTGCGCGAACGCAGTTCGCTGACAAGGCGCAGCCCGTCGCCGCGCCGGGCCAGATCGGCGGCGATGACATAGGCGTCGGGCGCTTCACTTTGCCCCGCGCCGTCCAGCGCGTCGGCTTGCGACAGGGCGATGATCTGCGCGGGCAGGGCAAGCCCCAGCATCCGCCGCCAGACCACCGAGCTATCGGCGGCCGGGGCAATCACCGCCACACGGGATTTGCGAATGAAGCCGCGCGCAGCCTCGGCAAAGCCCAGATCTTCTGCCGTTTCCTGCCGCCGCGACAGCTCGTTAAAACTGGCGCGGGTACGCAGCAGGCGGCGCACGAGGGCCAGCAGCGCGGCCTCGTCCAGCGGGCGGGCCATGTAATCGTCAGCCCCGGCGCGTAAGGTGGCCAGCCGCGCCTCGCGGGTGCTGACCCCGTCGATCACGATGATCGGAATTGAGCGGGTGCGCGGATCGGCGCGCAGAGCGGCACAAACGGCAGCGGCCCCGCCATCGGGCAGATGCGCGTCGAGCAGCACCAGATCGGGCCGTTCGGCAAGGGCCAGCTCCACCGCATCGGGGCCGGTGGCGGCTTGCAGCACTTGATAGCGAGCACCCGCCAGCGTCACCTTGAGGACGATGCGGTTGGTCACCGTGTTATCTGCAATCAGGAGCTTACCTGCCATTTTTCCCACCGAAACGTGTCGAATTGTGTTCTGTTTGGTAAGACTTGCCAAAGAAACGTTAATAAAGCGTTTCCGGGAACAACTATTGAGGCTGAAATGTGGCAGGAATCCGCTGAAACTATCGCGCTGAAAGCCCTGGTGTGGCTCTTGGCGAATGACGAACTTCTTCCTATATTCCAAGGCAGTAGCGGCGTGAGCGAGGGCGATATCCGAGCCGGAGCCGGTGATCCGGCCTTTCTGGGGTCGGTGCTCGATTTCGTTAATCTAGATGACCGCTGGATTATGGCTTTCTGCGATAGCGAAGGCCTGCCATACGAGGCCCCGATGGCGGCGCGTCAGGCGCTTCCGGGCGGCGAACAGACACATTGGACCTGATATGCGCGCAGATGGCATTCTCTTCGACAAAGACGGAACCCTGTTTGATTTCAATGCCACCTGGGTGGTGTTTACCGAGCGGCTGATCGCGGATCTGGCGGGTGATGACAACGCTTTGCAGGCCGCATTGGCGGGGGCCATCGGCTTCGATCTGGCCGCGCGGGCGTTTCGCCCTGATTCTATCGTGATCGCTGGCACGTCCGACGAAGTGGCCGGGGCGCTTGCCCCGGTGCTGGGCGTTGCGGCGCCCACGCTGGTGGATGAGCTCAACGCCATCTCTGCCGGTGCCCCTCAGGCCGAGGCGGTGCCTCTGGTGCCGCTGCTTAACGGGTTTCGCCAGCAGGGGTTGCGGCTGGGGGTGGCCACCAATGATGGGGAAATACCTGCACTTTCCCATTTGACGGCGGCTGGCGTGAAAGATCTGTTTGATTTCATCGCGGGCTGCGACAGCGGCCATGGCGGCAAACCCGCCCCCGGCATGTGTCTGGCCTTTGCCGCAGCACAGGGGCTCGATCCCGCCCGGGTGGTGATGGTGGGCGACAGCACCCACGATCTGATCGCGGGCCGCGCGGCGGGGATGCAGGTGGTGGGGGTGCTCACCGGGCTGGCCAGCGCCGAAACCCTCGCGCCACTGGCTGATGCGGTGCTTCCCGATATTGGCCATCTGCCCGACTGGCTGGCCTCCTGACCGGGGCAAGGCCCTGATCCGCCGCCCGCCGGGTTTTCCTCTTCGTTAAGACCTTTCGCCTAAGGTTCCCCTGATGGGATTGGGAATTTTGGTATGAATGGTCTGATATATCGATCGTTTGAGAATTTTTTGCGCGACACCTACGGTGCCGAGCTCTGGCTGCATGTGGTCGAAGATCTGGACGTGGGCGTCGAAACCTTCGAGGCCATGTTCCAATACGATTCGCAGCTCATTCAACGCATTATCTCCATCGCGACCCGGCAGCTGGACAAGCCGCGCGAGGTGTTGCTGGAGGATTTTGGCACCTATCTCGTGGCGCATCCGTCATCGGAACGGGTGCGGCGGCTGCTGCGTTTCGGCGGCGTCGATTATGAGGATTTTCTCGCCTCTCTCGAAGATCTGCGCGGCCGTGCCCATCTGGCTGTTCCAGATCTCGATCTTCCGGATATTCAGCTGGAAGAACTCGGAAAGGGCGAATTCGAACTGCATTGTCAGGGCGCCTATGAGGGCGCCGGTCACGTTTATGTAGGGCTGCTTCGCGCCCTTGCCGACGATTATGGAGCATTGGTTTTGATAGATTTTGAAGGGCGTCACTCCGGCGTCGACTATGTGTCGATCCGGCTGCTGGAAAGTGATTTTTCTGAGGGTCGCGGCTTTGCGCTGACCCAACAGGCGAGTTGAGAGGGGCTGTCGGGATGACGATGCTCCAACCGATCTCGATGGCGCCAGCCGCGCTTGACGTGATCATGCCCATGCATGTGGTCGTGGACAGCTCCGACCGCATTCTTCATGTCGGGCCGACGATCGCCAAGATCCATCCCGGCCAAGAATTGGACGGCCAGCGTTTTTTTGACGTTTTCGAACTGCGCCGTCCTCGCAAGGTTGATGGCCTTGCCGCGCTCTGTGCCAAGGCCGGGGCCAAGTTCTATCTGCGTCTGCGCGATGCAGACAGCACGCCGGTGATTGCCAGTGCCACCGGGCTTGAGGCCGAGCAGGGGGTTCTGGTGAACCTGTCCTTTGGCATTGCGGTGGTCGATGCGGTGGCGCGGTTCAATCTGGCCGGGTCGGATTTCGCGGCCACAGACCTGACGCTGGAAATGCTCTATCTGGTCGAGGCGAAATCGGCGGCGATGGCGGAATCGCGCAAGCTGAATGAACGGTTGCATGGGGCCAAGGCGCAGGCCGAGCTTCAGGCGATGTCAGACACGCTCACAGGGCTGGCCAATCGTCGGGCACTGGATCAGATGCTGGCCCGGGTGATCGGGCGCGGCGTTCCTTTCACCCTGATGCATCTCGATCTCGACTATTTCAAACAGGTCAACGATACCCTGGGCCACGCGGCGGGGGATGCGGTGCTGAAGGAAGTGGCGCGTATCCTCTTGGATGTCACCCGGGGGGATGACGTGGTTTCCCGTGTCGGGGGCGATGAATTTGTTATTCTGATCAAAGAGTTGACAGATCCAACCCGGCTGGAAGCCATCGCGGGTCGTCTGATTGAGCGGCTGGAGGTTCCGATCGCCGTTGACCTGAACGAGGCACAGATTTCCGCTTCGATCGGCATGGTCACATCGCGCCACTATACCAAGCCGGAGGCCAAGCAGATGATGAACGACGCCGATATCGCGCTCTACACCTCAAAAGATCGCGGTCGGGCCCGGTCCACCATGTATAGCACTGATCTGGACGCGCGTCTGGCCGAGGGCCGGGTAGACGACGCGGATTAGTTGCCGCCGGAGCTGCAGCCCATGACCGCTTTCATCGCCTGCGAGCTGCCCAGCAGCGGAAGCCGGTAGAGCGCATCGGCAGTGCCTTCGGACAGCCGCGCCTCAAGAAACATCCCGCGAGACACGGCACGCACCGCGTCGCTGGCCTGACCCAGCGAGATGTCCCAGCCATTGCCAGTCCAGTCGGCCTGACCGGTGCTGATCACGGTGCCATCCACGGCGATGCCGGGATAGAGCGCATCGGCCCCCGGCAGCTCTGCCGCCGGTTTTACTGACAGGATCAGCGTGTCGTCGGCGCCCGGATGGAAGCTGAAGCTGGCGTTGCTCAGCGGCGCGGTGGCGCGGCAGGTTTGGCTGTCGATCTTCCAAAGCGGCGCCGCGATGCGGCCGAGCTGCCCCAACGTGCGGCACTGGCGCATTTCCGTCCCCGCATTCGTACCACGGCGCAGATCGAGGCGCGGCACATTCTGCCGGGTGGGCAGGCCGGTCAGCTCCAGCGCCGGTGCGGTCTGCCCATTGCCTGCTGTGCAGGTGTAGCGCGCCGCAAAGCTGTCGCCGCTGGCCTCTTCCCGATCCAGCAGGCATTCGGTGCCGCTCGCGTCGAACAGGCTTAGATTCTGGCTAGTGATCAGAAACAGCGCCTGTGCGGGATCGTCTGCATCGGGCGTGGGCAGCGCCTGATCCAGCGTGGTCGCCTGATCGAGCCCGCGCACATAGTCCAGGCAATCCGCCAGAGAATGGCCCCAGACACCGCGCTGCACGGACGGGATGCGCCCCACCGCCGAGGCAGCAGGGGCCGGGTAGGGCGGGCGCGTGGCCAGTGAGATCATCGGCGCGATCACCGGCGCGGCGGCAAGTTCCGGGGCCGGAGCGGCAGTGGCTTCAGTGGTGGCTTCAGGAACGGCACCAAGCGCCACGTCAGGCGTCTGATCCGCGGCTGCCAGATCGGTATTCGCCGCATCGGCGGGGGCTTCCGGTGCTGTCTCGGCCACAACAGGGGCCGGGCCCGGCTCGTCCGGCAAAGTGTTGGTATCGGCGGCGGTTGCGGGGGCCATGGCCGTGGCGATGTTCAGGTCTTCCCGCATTTTGGCCTGTTCCGCCGTGGCGACGAAGGCCGTAAGCCAGACATTCACGGTTTGGGCTGGCATCTGTTTGCCGTTCAGCGCAAAGGCGGGCCAGAGGGTATACAGGTCTGCCCCCTGACCAAAATAGGTGTCCTGCGCCCGATTCCATTCCGCGAGATAGCGCAGCGCGTGTCCCCGGTCGAAGGCGCAGTGAGCCAGCAGCCCGGCATCCAGCCCGACGCTGTCATAGGCCGCACCGATCAGTGCGCGTAGCGCGGCCTGATCGCCGGTTGTATCAATCGCACTCAGCGCTGCCTTAGCCTCGTTGCCAAGCAGCGCCGCGCGGGTGGCATGATAGCCTTTCGCCCCGCCGCAGATCAGCGCCAGATTGGCCCAGATTGAACTGTTTTTGCCGGTGAAGGTGAAGAGGTTCACCACCCGAAGCTGGCCTGCGCTGATCGCTTCGCCCAGTTGCTCTTCGTTCAGCCCGTTGAAATCCTGCGCAAGATCGCTGCCCGCATGGACGAAAACCAGCGTGTTCGGGGCATCCGCAGCCCCCTGAGGCACGGCAAAGGCACTATCCATAAGAGATTCTGCCTTCACCGCTGCGGTCTGAGCGGTGGCCTGGGCCGCGCCGAAAAGCCAAAAAACACCGATAAGGGCGACGATAAAGCGTCCTGGAATATGCATATTCAAACTCGTAGCTACGTGTCTCATGTTCAATGCGCGACGAGTGAAGTCAACCGTCGAGTGCGGTTGGCAAGCACAACGCGCCCACACTCGGCCCTCACAGGCTATGCCCCGGCTCACGCCCTGAACATCCTACTGAGAGTTCTCGGCCAGGGCGTGTCTCGTCAGCGCAGAAGACCGCTGAGATACCGCCCATATTCGGTTTTCTTGTAGGTTTCGGCGTACTGGCGCATCTGTGCGTCGTCGATCCATCCGGCCTCATAGGCGATTTCTTCGGGGCAGCCTGATTGCATCCCTTGCCGCATCGAAAGCGTGCGCACGAAGTTTCCGGCATCGAGCAGAGATCCATGGGTGCCGGTATCGAGCCAGGCGTAACCACGCCCCATACGCTCGACCGAAAGCGTGCCATCGGCGAGATAGGTTTCCAGCAGCGTCACGATCTCAAGCTCGCCCCGCGCCGAGGGTTTTACCGCGCCCGCCCGGGTCGGG
>JBNKIC010000001.1:0-67875 GCA_050290705.1 Paracoccaceae bacterium | reverse complement strand
ATGGTGATGATGAAGCAGACAGCGTGCGTACACAAGTAGCGAGAGCAATGCGCTGCAAAGGTCTTGCCCTCAAGGAAAGTGGCGATCTTGAGGCTGCGCTGACGGCCTATGACGCTCTGATCGCGCGCTACGGTGACGATGATGCGGGCAACGTGCGCGAGGTCGCAGCGAGGGCAATGTTTAGCAAGGGCCTCGCGCTCGACGAGAGCGGCGATCTTGAGGCTGCGCTGACGGCCTATGACGCGCTGATCGCGCGCTATGGTGATGATGAAGCAGACGACGTGCGCGCGGTCGCAGCAAGGGCAATGCTTAGCAAGGGCTTCGCCCTCGACAAGAGCGGCGATCTTGAGGCTGCACTGATGGCTTATGACGCGCTGATCGAGCGCTATGGTGATGATGAAGCAGACGACGTGCGCGAGTTTGCAGCTGTGGCAATGCTCAACAAGGGCGTTGCCCTCGACAAGAATGGCGATCTTGAGGCTGCACTGACGGCCTATGACGCGCTGATCGAGCGCTATGGTGATGATGAAGCAGACGACGTACGCGAGTTCGCAGCTGTGGCAATGTTTAGCAAGGGCTTCGCCCTCGACAAGAACGGCGATCTTGAGGCTGCGCTGGCGACCTATGACGCACTGATCGCGCGCTATGGTGATGATGAAGCAGACGGCGTGCGCGAGGCCGTAGCAAGGGCAATGCTCAACAAGGGCCATGCCCTCGACAAGAATGGCGATCTTGAGGCTGCACTGACGGCCTATGACGCGCTGATCAAGCGCTATGGTGATGATGAAGCAGACGGCGTGCGCGAGTTCGCAGCGAGGGCAATGCTTAACAAGGGCCATGCCCTCGACAAGAATGGCGATCTTGAGGCTGCACTGACGACCTATGACGCGCTGATCGAGCGCTATGGTGATGATGAAGCAGACGACGTGCGCGAGTTCGCAGCGAGGGCAATGTTTAACAAGGGCCATGCCCTCGCCAAGAATGGCGATCTTGAGGCCGCGCTGGCGACCTATGACGCACTGATCGAGCGCTATGGTGATGATGAAGCAGACGGCGTGCGCGAGGCCGCAGTGGATGCCCTAATTAATTTGGCAAATGGCTTGATCCAAGGTGGCCTAGAGTTTGAACGCGCCGAAAGATTACTTCGAGAGGCAATGCCACAAAACTCACTGCTAGCACGCGCCAATCTTGTCTGGCTCCAGTTGCTAACCGGAGATGAGCAACTAGCCAAGGACATGTTTCAGGAGCTGGATGAGCTTCCGCCGTTCGGTAAGGCATTGATGTCGGCGGCGTTTGAGCTTCGTAGAGACAACTTCGGTTCAGCTATGAAGCTCTTTGAGGACGTGGTTGGCGGAGAGCTGGATAAGGGCGATTGGAATTTCGAAGACGATATCGAGCGGTTCCTTCTTATCGCGAAACAAAAGGGGTTTGGGGAGCGACTTGTTTCATGGTTTGAAGAAACAAGATTGTCGGAAAAAGTCGCGCCGTTGTTTGTTGCCATCAAAGGATTTGTCGGAGGTGAAGAGCTATTGAACGACGCGAACCCGGAGGTTCGTGGATTGGCTAGCCAGATCTATGAGCGTTTGGCGACTTTTGAGCGGAATTTTAAAAAAAAGTGAAGCTCCAAAGACGCGGACGAGACGACTAATTTGCAGTCGAATTGCTCTTGATAGCTGCCTGATGGCCCACATCGTTCGTCCGGCGGTGCATAGGGACGCTGCGTTTCGTTGATGTCGGGTAGCGCTATTGGCGTAGTGCGAGATTGAAGCGGTTGAGACAACCAGCGTTTAACCATCTAGAATGGACAGTTGCTGCCGCCGGTGTTTCATAAGTATCCGCAAGAATTTCTGCGCTATCATGATGGCGACGGGGCCGACTACAACACCGAGCGCCCGCATTCGGCCTTGGATTACCAGACCCCAGCCGACTATGCGCGTACCCTAACCACCGCAATCGCCCGCCCGCTGCGCGAGATGAAAGCTCCGCGCGTCTGGCGATTGCTCAACCTGCGCCAATAGGCGTAAACAACCCTCGGACTCCGGTCGCGGCTGGATGAAAGTTCAGTGGCAGGTCGGGGGCGATCAAAGTGGGTTTGGTCTGGGCTCCAAATGAAACGCTTGCGCTTGCCCCTCAGCCCTTCGCTTTGATGAGGGCAACGCCATCGCCCTTGGCGGCGGCTCCGCCTTTCAGGAATTGAACCCCCTGACCTTCAAGCGCATGCCGGATGGCTTCAACGGTATCGTGTCGCGCCGATACTGGACCGCGCGTTGCATCAAGTCTCTGGATCGTGGGGTAGCTTACGCCGGATGCCTTTGCCAGCTCGTTTGCTGACCACCCAACGAGCGCACGCGCCGCCCTAATCTGTTCGCCGTTCATTGCTCACCCGATAGATAAACTTGCCATTGTGATAGAATTTCTATTGAAAGAAGTTCTGTCGCTTCTTATAGATTATCTATCACCCTTGATAGGATGGCAATGAGGATCTCAACTGCCCCAAAGCCAAGGATGAACAGTGGTGCGCTCATATCATTGCCGCCACCACACAGTGCAACCAACAATAATGGAGCAAACAATGACCGAAGTAATCGCACCGACCGACACGCTGCCCGGCGGCATCAATCGCTACGATTTGGCAATGAAGTCGCAAGTCGTTACGGGGCTGGCGAGCGCAGCCATGGCACAACTCAACGACGTCAGCTTTGTAACACCTTCGGGGAAGCGAAATGACAAACTCGACCATATCTGGGCAATGGTTTCGGCCCTTGAGCCGCTGACGATCGAGCTCGCTGACATGTGCGACCGCCTTCAACTTGGCGATGCGACACAGGTGCAAGAAGGCTAGCGGAAGCGTCTGTAGGCAGCGTCCCCGGGCAAATCGGATCAAAGCCGATAGGTTATGCCCAGACTATTATCTCTTCCCATCCATGGCCCGGCCCAGCGCCGGGCCTTTTCGTGTGCGACCCCGACCCGCGCCCGGAAGGGTAAAGGCCACGTCGCCTGCACGAAACAAGGCCACCTCCGGAAGCTGGAGAAAAAGTGCACCAGCCATGAAGAACAAAGACCTAGCGAAGCGTGCGAGGCTTGTATGGTCGGGGCTGCTCACCGCGCATTCCCCTTGCGATGCGAGCCCCCCGGGGGGTATCGGAGAATTAGGCTCGTCCACCGGAGACCGGTGGGGATACCTCTTTGCACGCCCCAGGATAATTAGGGGAAAAGGACCAGTTCTTTCGGTATTATTGTTTGTTATCAATATGTTGGCAGTTACAGGTTACAGAATGCAGATCGGACCTTGTAACCGATAGCGGGCTGGAAACACCCTGTGGAAACAGCAGCTTATCTAGTAAGTTACGGAGTTACAGAAGTTACAGGGAAAAGAATTAGCCGAACGCTTTTCCGCTCTTACCTTGTCGCATTGCGCCTGCCATCGCCAGCTATGATCAACCCGGCACCAGCCCCAACCCCAGCCTATCATGGAGGCGCGTGGTCTCGATTCTGGATGCGACAGTTCTGCGGCCCTCTCGGGGCGTGGGGAAATAGACGGATTTAGATTCTCCGAAACCGCGCGCCGTGTGTGCCATGTGTGTGCCAGAGATTTTCGGCGGATGCGGGAGAGGCGCATAAGTATTTGATTTTATTGGTGCCCCCAGAGAGACTCGAACTCCCGACCCTCTGATTACAAATCAGATGCTCTACCAGCTGAGCTATAGGGGCACGTTCCCCGCATTTACGGCTTCCGGCGCGGCCGTTCAAGCCTCACTTTCCGGGCGCCCCGGAAAGGGCGGTGCCGGGATCAATCACGCCCCCTACCGCGAGGCCAAGCTTGCGGCCCGACCATTCCGGGGGATCGCAGCCGCATACGGGGCCGGTGCAGATGGTCGCACGCCGTGGTTGTAGGGCGTGGTCATTCCGCCATCAGAACCCACGCGTTATGGAAAACCTGTTTAACTATCGGGAAAAGCATCTATATTACCGCTTGGGTGGGCAGAACAGCAGCGGTGGTAGAAGGTCATGCACGGCACGCGAATTTCATTTCATCTGGGAGCGCTCTGCACCGATGACGACCTGCTCATCGGCTCGCTTCGGCGGAACAACAAGGCGCTGCACGAACATGCGGTCGTTGTTCCCAAACCAGGAAATTATCGCCCCTTGATTCGCGAAGTTCTGGAGCGGCTCAATGGCGCGCCGGCCAATCAGGACACCCAGGATGTGCTGTTCGAACACATCACCAAAAGCGAAGATGCGGAGCGGATCGTGCTCTCGGCCCCGTTCTCGCTGGCCAATCATCCGGGTGCATTCACGGACGGTCAGCTCTATCCTCAGGCCGGCGCCCGTTCGGCTGCGCTCCGAAACCTCTTTCCGGACAACCCGGTAGAGTTGTTCTTTGCGGTCCGCGATCCGGCGACCTGGATTCCGGAAATGCACTCTTATCTGCCCGACACGCCGTTTGTGAACTATGTCGACGGGCTCGATCCCGAGCATCTGCTCTGGTCAGATGTGATCCGCGACATCCGCGAGGCCAATCCCGAAACGCCGATCACCGTGTGGTGCAACGAAGATACGCCGATGATCTGGCCGGAGGTCATGCACGAAGTGGTTGGCCTCGATAGCCAGATCCCGCTTTCGGGCGGCTTCAGAATCCTGAGCAAGATCATGGCCAAGGAAGGGATCAAGCGGCTGCGCAGTTATCTGGCCAGCCACCCGCCGATCAACGAGATCCAGCGTCGCCGGATCATTTCGGCCTTCCTCGACAAATACGCACTCGATGAGGAGGTCGAAGAAGAGATCGATCTGCCCGGCTGGACGCCGGAACTGATCGAGCAGCTGTCGAACATCTATGACGAAGACATGCTGGAAGTTTCCCGCGTCCCGGGCGTGACCGTCTTATCGCTATAAGAACAGGTCGCGCCGGAACGCGCGCCGGGGCGGCGGTTACGCCATGCCCAGCGCTTCTTTGTACATTTCGAGCACCGCTTCTTCTTCGGCGATGTCGTTCTGGTCGCGTTTGCGCAGCGCGATAACCTTGCGCATCACCTTGGTGTCGTAACCGCGCCCTTTGGCCTCGGCCATCACCTCTTTTTGCTGGTCGGCAATGTCTTTCTTTTCCATTTCCAGCCGCTCGAAGCGCTCGATGAACTGGCGCAGCTCATCGGCCGTCACGCGGTAGCTGTCGGGTTTGGAGTTGTCGTCGTTGAGAGCGTCCATTCTGTCCTCCGGAGGTTGGGTTTCGCCTTGCTATCCGCCCCGCCCCTGCTCTTCAAGGGGGCGTAAGCCGCTCTGGGCTTGTCAGGCGAAGCCTTGCACGTTACCTCCGGCACAACGGAAAGGAACGCCCATGGAGCTTCTTATTATTGCTGGCACGAGCATTTCGGCTGTCGGCCTTGTCGGACTTGTTCTGTCGGCGATCAAGGTGATCAAGGCCCGCAAGGCCGGTCTGGATGACGACGCGATCAAGGACGAAGTGCGCAAGGCCATGGTGCTGAACTTCGGCGCGCTCGCCCTTTCGGCGTTTGGGCTGATGATGGTGGTGGTCGGCGTGATCCTCGCCTGACCTGCCCTTTCGGGTATAGGTCGCCTAGCTGTTCATCTGCTCAAACGTGCTGCCTTCGCGGATCAGATCGTCGAAAACTCCCGCCGGTCGCCAGAGCGGCGACGGGTCTTGCGCCGCCCAGTCCCTGAGCTGATTGCGCACCTGTAGCGCGCCTTTCAGATCGGCGACCTCCATCGGCCCGCCTTCCCAGCGCGGAAATTCAAAGCCCACGATCATCGCCGCATCAATATCGGCGGGGCGCTTGGCCGCGCCGCGTTCAACCAGTTTCGCCCCGGCATTGGCCATTGCCAGCACCAGACGATCGTGAATCTCCTCCGTCGTCGGCTCACGCGGGGTCACGCCCATATCGTGGCGCCACTGGGCGGCCAGCGCCGTGGCTTCCGGGGCCGGACCCTGCGACGTGGCACCGCCATCGTAGCGATAAAAGCCCAAGCCAGCGGCCTCTCCGGTTAATCCCTGAGCCACCAGCCGGGAGATCAGCGCGCTTTTCACGCCGCTTGGCCCCAGCCCGGACCAGGACAGTGCAAGCTCCAATCCCGCCGCATCGCAGATCCGGTAGGGACCGCGCGCAAACCCATAGCGGCGCATTGCAGCATCCACCGCACCGGGCGTTGCCCCTTGCAGAACCAACGCATCGGCGGCTTCCAGCATCGCCGCAAAGACCGGCAGCGCCACGCCCTGCGCCGCAATCCCGGGCAGGATCGGCGTGCGCCCCAACGCGCGCACAAACCGCGCCACCGCTGGCGCCAGATCGGATGCGGCCCGTGGCGGACGCAAAACCTCGATCAGATTGTTCCGCTCGACCGGGGCAAAGAAACGCAAGCCGAACACGTCATCCGGCCGCCCCGAAGCCTCGGCCAGCAGATCCAGATCAATCGTGTCGCTGGTGCTGGCCAGCATCACCCCCTCGGGCAGAACCTCACCCAGAGCTTTGTAAACAGCCTGTTTCTGCGCGAGATCTTCGGGAATGGCCTCGATCACCAGTTCAACGCCGTTCAGATCGCCCAGCTCAGCGGTTACCTTCAGCCGCTGCAAACGGCGGTCGCGCTCGATCTCGCTGATCCAGCCTTCGGTCACCTCTTCGGCAAAGCGTTGTTCCAGGTCGCCCTGGACCTGTGCTGCATGTTTTTCGTCGATCTCGACCAGCACCACCGGCACTCCCGCCGCGATACACAGCCGGGCGATTTGCCCGCCGATCACACCGCCGCCAACAAGCCCAACGCTGCGGATCACGGTACGCGAGGCGGTGCCCAGATCGCCGCGCCGCCAGGTACGCCGTTCGGCCTGAAAACTGTGGCGTAATGCCCGCGCCTGATCGCCCTCCACCAGATCTTCATAGGCGGCGGCCTCCATCGCCAGCCCCACCTCGATCGGCATCAGCAGCGCGGCTTCAACCAGATCAATGATACGGCTCGCGGCAATGCGCGGATCGTCGGCATGGGCCGCTCGGCGTTCTTTCACCGCAGCCAGATAATCTTTCGGGGCGTGAAACCCGTCGACCAGATCGCAGCTGCGCCGCAGCGGCGTACCGGTTTCGACCAGGTGTTTCACCGCTTTGATCGCCGCTTCGACCACATCGTCCTCGACCACCTCGTCCACCAGACCGATCTGACGGCCCATTCCCGCCGTGATCGGATTGGCCGAGACCAGCATCCTTAGCGCGGGTTTTGCCCCCACCAGCCGGGCAAGGCGCTGAGTGCCCCCGGCCCCCGGGGGGACTCCGACCTTGAGATCGGGCAACCCCAGCTTGGCATCCGAGCGCACCACCCGCAGATGACAGGCCAGAGCCAGTTCAAACCCCGCCCCGATCGCAGACCCCTGCATTGCAGCCGCCACGGGTTTGGCAAACAGCTCAACCCGGCGCGCCACCGCGCCAAGCGAGGGGGTTCCGTTCCGCCGGGTAAAATCGCTGAGCGCCGAGCCGGACGAAAAATTCCGCCCCGTCGCGCCGATCACCACCGCCTGGGCCGCATCATCGGCCTCGGCGGTATCGAGCGCGGCCATCAGCCCGACGCAGACCTGATGGCTGATGGAATTTACCGGCTGATTGTTGATCCAGATAAGAGCCACGCCATCGCGCAGCTCGTAGGTCACCACTTCACTTTCGTCGATCACGTCGCTCATCGGCCTGCCCCGTTTGCACCCGCGCGGGGCGCGTTATTCAGTCTTGCCTATCTTCAACTCTAGGCCGAAAGGTTTCAGATGCAATCTTAGATTGCACAATCCCTCCTAAACGCATCAACGGGACTGATCGGATCGATGCGCGCTGTATCGCGCCCGTTCCAGCTCTTCTTCAAGCTGTTGCAGATCGTTTGGAAGTGGCAGCCCAAGAGAGCGAAGTTCAGAAAGCTTTTCGCGCAGCTGTTCCTGCAGCACGTGCAGATCTTCTGGCCGGGCGACAATCTCGTCCATCAACGCATCAATCGCCGCCTTGATATTTTCAAAGGCCATGGACTCCTCCCAAACCCGGGCTAAATCGTTACGGTCGCAAAACCACCCGGCGCTAGGCCTTGCGATCTGCGCATTTCACGCAGAAGGGGGTATAGGGCACCACGTCCAGACGTTCCGTCGGAATTTCATCGCCGCAGCTGACGCAATAGCCGAATTCGTCTTCGTCCATGCGCTGCAACGCAGCTTTGATCCGGAAAATCTCGACCTTGCCAGAGCTTCCCATACTCTCCAGCACTTCATCGCCTTCACGCTCGGTCGCCAGTTCCTCCCAATCGCGCGATTGGTGGCTGTCCAGCGTTTCGTCAATCTCGTGCAGCCGGGCAGTGAGCTCTGCCAGACGGTCTTCGAGTATGGCGCGATATTTCGCGGTGTCGATCATCAAAGTTCTCCCGGAATTCAGAGTATCGTGCCCATGAGGGCACCAACTGCGCCTTGATACAAATCAACCTGCATGACAGTGCGCCGCCTCCAGCTTATCCTCCAAGACTGGCAAGATCGGGAAAATCGCCAAGATCTGACAAGTCGCCACCGCCCGGCAGATCGGGCAAATCGCCCAGCGACCCGGCATCGCCAAGGCTTCCCAGATCGCCCAAATCGCCAAGATCGCCCATCCCCCCGGCAGAGCCGAAATCGCCAAGATCGCCAAGGTCGCCCAGATCACCTGCCCCTCCGGCATCGGGCAGATCGGGCAGCCCGCCGAGATCGCCAAGGTCACCCAAGCCGCCAAGATCCCCAAGACCACCAGGCTCGCTGCCAAAGGCGCCAAGATTACCTAGGTCGCCGGCAGGATCTCCCGCTGGCCCCTCGATCAGGCCGGGCATCCCACCCGGCATGTCAATCATGGCGCCGGTGGCAGCGTTCGACGGCTGTCCGGCATCCGCGCCCGACGACAGGCGCACGGCACGAAAGCCCCCGACCTGACCCAGCTTGCCCTGACCGACCAGAGTACCATCAATCCCTTCCACGCTGATCTGCGACAGCGCATCGCGGGGCACCGGAATGAGCGTGCCGACGGTAAATTCGGAAACCTCGGCCAGTGTCAGCTCTTTGCGCAATAGGGTTGAGCTCAGCGTCACCTCGGCATCCATCACCTGTTCCTGCAGGGTCGACGTAAAGGCGAGGTTTTCGGCCTCGGTATTGGGCTGGTGACCGGGCGCATCGAATGGCATCAAAATCTGCACCCCGCCGGTTTTCGCCCCCGTGGCAAAATCCACCGAGAAGGAGAACAGCCGATAGGGGATGTTTTCCAGCGTCATGGTGATGGCACGGGTATCGGCCAGCGCCATCGCATAGCGATAGCCGGTCAGGCGCGGGGCGATCTCCAGCTCGGCCTCGGCCGCATTCACCTCGATCAGTTCCAGCATCTTGTCGATGAAATCTGCACACATGATCGCATCGGTGCGGGTCGGCGGGCGGGCATCGGCAGGGCGCGGGATCACCCGCCCGGTCGTCTGTTTCTCGATCAGCGCGGCAATCGCCTGATTGTCGAGCACCACGATGCCGAAATGGCCATCGGGCCCTTCAACCAAGCAGAGCAGCGAAGGGTCCGGCAGTGCCTCGATAAACGGATCAAGGGTGATACGGCTTTCCGTAACGGTGCCCGCAGCCGCAATCAGTTCGGCCACGTCTTCGGCCGCATGGGCCACTGCCATACGAATAGCCACGGCGGCGGTCACCGCGCCGATCTCGGGCGGGGGCCTGTCGGCCCCGGCTTTCCGCCGCATTACACTGGGCTGCGCCTCTGCATTCATTCTCTGCGCCATCCGGATTTTCCGTCCCCCAAGATGTCGCAGCACAAGGTTTACAAAAGGTTGAAATCGGTTGGCTAATCGAGTCTATCCGCGCCCATTCGCGAGTGGCAGCGTCACCCGGAAGGCCGCGCCCCCCTGTCCGGGCAGATAGGTGATCGTGCCGCCGAGCTTGTTCATGATCTCACGGCAGATCGCCAGCCCCAGCCCGGCACTGCCCGCCTTCTGCTGATCGCTGAGACGCGAGAACTTCTCGAAAATCACGCTCTGATCCGAGGTCGGGATGCCCGCGCCATTATCGACCATATCGACCATCAGCCAGCCGCCTTTCCGGCTGACCCGCACGGTCAGAACCGGCGTATCGGCCTCGCAATATTTGCGGACATTGGTGATCAGATTGATGAACACCTGCGCCAGCCGGTCGGGATCGGTATTAATCTCGATCTCTTCGCGCGCCGGGTCGCGGCGAATATCCAGCTGGTAATCGTCGCCGCCTTCCCCTGCCCCCGCCACGGCCCGGTCGATCACGCTGCGCAGGCTGGCGCGCTGCACGTTCAGCGTCACTTGCCCGGCCTCCAGCACCGACAGATCGAGCAGATCATCCAGCAGCCGCGTCAGCCGGATCGCTTCGTCCTGAATGATCCCCGCATAGCGCCCCTGCGACGTCTCATCGGTGCGCCCGTCGCCCAGAATTTCCGAGAACGCCCGGATCGAAGTCATCGGGGTGCGCAGTTCGTGGCTGATCTGGCTTAGGAATGCATCCTTCTGCAGTGAAAGCTGGGTGAGTTTGTCGTTCGCCTCCGACAGCTTGCGGGCGGTGCGTGCCAGCTCTTCCGATTTCGCCTCAAGCTGCGAGGAATATTCCAGAATTTGCTGCGCCTCGTCGGCCACGGCCATCAGATCTTCCACCGATACCGCAGCCCCGCCCACGATCTGGCCCACCATCGCATGGGCCGTTGCCGCGCCCACCGAGCCTGCCAGCTCGCGTTCCAGCCGCACCAGAAAGGTAGGCGTGGTGTCAGGAAGAAAGCCCGATTTTCCCTGCGCCGCCGCCTCGGAGCGAAACAGCGCCTGAGCATCGCCCGCGCCCATAATCCGCTGCGCCATGATCATCAGATCTTCGGCCTCGGCCGCGCCATGCGCCCAGCCGCGCGCCGAGCGGGAATGCTCGAACACGTTGACGAATTGCGCGCCCTGAAGCCGCTCCAGCGGGGTTGGGAACGAACTGAGCGAGAAGATGAAAAAGCACAGCGTGTTCAGCGCCATCGACCAGATGATCGCATGCACCACCGGGTCCATCCCCTCGATCCCGAACAGCGCCTGCGGGCGCAGCCAGCTCAACCCGAACGGGCCATGGGCCAGCAGATTGGCCGAGATCGCCTCTGGCCCGAACGAGGGCAGAAACAGCGTATAGGCCCAGACCGCAAAACCCACGCTCAGCCCCACCGCCGCGCCAATCCGCGTTGCCCCCCGCCAGAACAGCCCGCCCAGCAGCGCCGGCAGCACCTGCGCCACCCCGGCAAAAGAGATCAGCCCGATCGCCGCCAGCGCCTCGCCGCCGCCCGACAGCCGGTAGTAAAGATAGCCCAGCAGCAGCACCACGCCGATCGACACGCGCCGCGCGTTCAGCACCAGCGTGCGCACATCGCCCGAGACCGAGGCGCCCTCGTGGCGCAACGACAGCCAGAACGGCATGACGATGTGGTTCGACAGCATGGTCGACAGCGCAATCGCTGCCACGATCACCATGGAGGTCGCCGAGGAAAAGCCGCCAAGGAAGGACAGCATCGCCAGCCCCTCGCGCCCCTGCGACAGCGGCACCGTCAGCACGAACAGGTCAGGGTTGGCGCCCGCGGGCAGTGTTGTCAGCCCCACCGCCGCAATCGGCACCACGAACAGGCTCATCAGAAACAGATAGAGCGGAAAGGCCCAGGAGGCGGTGGCCAGCTGGCTTTCATCGACATTCTCGACCACCAGAACCTGAAACATCCGGGGCAGCGTCAGAAAGGCCGCGCCCGACAGAAAGGTGAGTGCCGCCCAGCGCCCGCCGTTCAGATGCCAATCGGCAATTGGCGAGGCATTGATGATTGTCGCCACTTCGCGCGGCCCGCCTGCGATGCCCCAGACCACGAAGATCCCCACCGCCAGCAGCGCGACCAGTTTCACCACCGCTTCAACCGCGATGGCGGTAACCACGCCATGATGCCGTTCGTTCACATCAAGGTTGCGGGTGCCGAACATTACCGTGAATACCGCGAGCCCCGAGGCCACCCAAAGCGCGGTAGCAGGCGCGCCAAGCCCATCCACCTGCCCCGCCGGGCCATCGGTGAAGACCGAAAGCGACAGGGTGACCGACTGCAATTGCAGCGCGATATAGGGCGTTGTGCCGATCACCGCGAGCAGCGTCACGATCACGCCCAGCAGGTTCGATTTGCCGTAGCGCGAGGAAATCAGGTCGGCCACCGAGGTGATCCGCTGCGCCCGTCCGATCCGCACCAGCTTGCGCAGCACCCACCACCAGCCCACCATTACGATGGTCGGGCCCAGATAGATGGTCAAGAATTCCAGCCCCGAGCGCGCCGCATAGCCAACCGCGCCGTAAAAGGTCCAGGCGGTGCAGTAGATCGACAGGCTGAGCGTGTAGATCCCCGGCGCCCGCAGCCAGCCGCCGCGCCCGGCGCGGGCCAGCTTGTCGGCCCCGAAGGCCACGCCGAACAGGAAGATCACATAAAGCAGGCTGACAAAGATGAGCAGGTTAGAGGTCATGACCTGTCGCTCTTGTCAAAGCCCGGGTCGGGTTCCAGCGGATCGGCGGCCACACCTCCGGGGGCGCGCGACAGCACCCGCACCAGCCCCGCCGAGACCACGATCAGCAAGAGCCAGCCCGCAAACAAAAACGCCATCCCCGCCGCAGTCGAGCGCGGCCCGGCGCTGGCGCCCAGTAGCGGCGACAGGAAAAATATGAAGCCCACCACCGGCAACAGCCGCAGCGCATCAATCAGCCGACGGCGGCGGTAGGTCTCGCGACCCAGAAAGATCGGTTCACGCGGCGCGGTGGACAAGGCTCAGCCCTCGCCGCCGGTGATCTCGTTCAGCGCGGCAAGCATTTCGGCATTCGAGAACGGTTTGGTCATGAACCGCGTCGCCCCCAGCGAGGCGGCAAGGTCGCGGTCTTTCTTCTGGCCGCGCGCGGTCAGAATCAGCACCGGAAGTGCTGCGAAATCTGGATCGGCCCGCAGATCGCGCAGGATGTCATAGCCCGAGCGCCCCGGCAGCATCACATCCAGCACCACCGCATCAGGCCGGGCGTTGCGCACCGTGTCGGCGGCGGTTTCGCCATTGGCATGGGCAGTCACAGACCAGCCATCACGGGACAGGATAAATCGGATCGCCTCAACGATATTCGGCTCGTCCTCGATGAGGACAATGGATTTGTTCATTCTTTCCCCCTCGGCCCCCTCCCCGGAGCCGTTGCGCAGACTATCCCTAAACCGGGGGCTCCTGTCAAAAAAACTTGCGCAACCGTGCGGGCCCAAACCGCAAGATCACCGCCACGACCAGCAAAAACTGGGCGGCAAACAGCACAAGCGACACCAGATCGCTTTCGAGAGCCGGAAACACCCAATGCGAGAGATTGAACATCGTGTGAAAGATCAGCATTGCCGCGATTGAGCGGCCAGTGTTGTTCCAGATCCAGGTAAATAGCACCGAGATCATCACGCTGGTGACCAACAGCCCCCAGAACGGCCGGTCGTAATACGGGGCCGCGTCGTTCGGAAACAAAAACAGCGGGATGTGCCAGATCGCCCAGATGGTCCCGACCGCAAGGCTGGCCCCCAGCGCACCAAAGCGATCCTGCAACGGGTCAAGCAGGGTGCCGCGCCAGCCGAATTCTTCCTGTAGCGGCCCACCGGTAAGCAGGATGATCACGAAACCCACCGGAATCATCACCGGGTTCAGCATCGGTTCGCTCGCCGCGATGGGTTCGCCCATGAGCATTGCCAGCAAAACCGATCCGCCGATCAGCGCCGGGAAGGTGAGAAACACCACCAGATACCAGCGCCAGCCGAAGCGCAGTACGGTGGCGCGCCTAAGCAGCGCCCCGACGCCCGAAAGTCCGCCGCGCTGAAGCGCCACGACCAAGGCGCCGATCAGCGGTCCCCAGGCGGCGGGTGTGCCGGAGGCAGCATAGGTCGCCAATGCCGGGGGCAGCGCCACCCCGGCGTGAAGCATCACCGGCAGCGCCCAGAATCCCCAGCTCCAGGCGAAGGTGACAGCGAGAAACAGAAAAATCTGGCGTGTCGGCATGGTAGATCCTCCAAAGACTATCATGCGTGCCGCTGACGATTTTGTCATGCCCGATATGGGAGGTTAGCCCGCCTGCCCCATGATCGAAGGTTCGCGCCGGGCGATGCAGGCGTCGCGCGGGCAGACCCGGCAGGCGCTCCCGGCCTCGACAACTGGACCGCTGACCTCCTCGGGGGCGGGTTCGATCAGCATGGTGGCCTGATAGACCGGCAGCGCCTCGAAGCTTTGCCCCGGGATCGGCAGCGAAATCGCCCGACACAGAAACCGGCGCGGCAGGCGGCCGGGCATGGCGAGAATGGCCGAAACCGGCTGCGCAGGCCGCGCCAGCGCCTGAAACAGCGGCCAGAACGGACACGCGGCGCCAAAACGCGGCAGGCTGAACCCGTCGATGGCCTTGCGCAGGGTGATCGTGCCGCTGCCATCGCAGGCCACCAGCCCGGCAGTCGTGCCGCCAAGGCTCGCCATCCGGCGCAGCACGGCATCAATCGGCACCCCGAAAGAGCTGGCCAGCCGCGCGGGATCGTCGGTGGCCTCACGCGAGGTGGCAAAGGCCGCGGCGGGCATCGCCCGCGCCTCGGCCAGATAGCGACGCAATAGCCGCCTTGCCAGATCGGCGGTGCCTGGATCTGCAAACTGCGCCTCGCCTTCCACCAGCGCCTCAATCTCGGCCTCGCCCGCCCCCGGCCCTTCCAACCCTTCAAAGTGATAGCGCGCCCGGGTGACGAAAGCGCCCAGCTCGTCGATCGGCGACAGCGGACGTTCAGCCATTTCGCCACCGGAATCGAGCCAGGCCACCAGCCCCTCGGCGCTGGAGGACAGCCTGCGGCTTTCTTCCCGCACCCCGCGCAGAAACCGCGCCTGCCATTCGGGGTCGATCTCTTCAGGTCCGGCAAGGATCGCAGCGGTCGACCGGATCGCAGTCACGGCAGACAGCACTTCGTGCAGCGAGGTGGCCAAATGCGGGTCATGGGCCAGCCGGTCGGCCAGCGCCTCGACCTGCCGCTCCAGATCCTCGATCCGGCGCGCCTGCGCCGTGGCCAGCCCGGCCCAGCCCGGAAACCGCCCGGCAAATTCCTCGGTCTGATCCAGCTCGACCGATGCGGCCAGTTCCTGCGCCGCCGCGCCCCTCAGGGCCGCAACCTGCGCATCCTCTGCACCCTCCGACAGCTGTGCCGGATCGGCGCCAAGCTCGCGCGCCAGATCGTTCAACAACTTACCCGCGATTCTGCGACGGTTGTGCTCAATCAGATTGAGATAGGCTGGAGAGATCCCCGCCGCACGCGCCAGATCGGCCTGCTTCATCCCCGCCGCCAAACGCCTCTCGCGGATCCGGCTGCCAGTCAGACGCTCGCCTCCCACGGGTAAATCTCCTTCGATTTCAGGCGTTTTCTGCAAGTGCGCGAAAATTTATTTACAAAATCTCCACAGCCCTTGTTGATATGTTTACTAATAAACCTAGTCTTTGCAAGCATTTGTTGCATGGTTTTCCATCTTCCCCCAGTATCCAGGCAGCGCTGTAAATGCGCAGCGGCAGCACAGAGGAGGTGCAGCCGGATATCAATTGGGAGGACTCCTATGTCGAAGACCAACATCACCCGCCGTGGGCTGATCAAAACGGCTGCTGCGACCAGCGCCGGGCTTGCTCTGCCCACCATCTTTACTTCGGGCGCCATGGCCTTCACCAACGAGCCCACGGGTTCGACGGTGAAATTCGGCTTCAACGTGCCGCAGACTGGCCCCTATGCCGATGAAGGCATGGACGAACTGCGCGCCCAACAGCTGGCCGTTGACCACATCAACGGTGTCGGCGATGGCGGGATGCTCAACACCTTCTCGTCGAAGTCGCTCGACGGCACCGGCATTCTGGGTAAAAAAGTCGAATTCGTGACCGGCGACACCCAGACCAAATCGGACGCCGCTCGCGCTTCGGCCAAGTCGATGATCGAAAAAGACGGCGTTGTGATGATCAATGGCGGCTCGTCCTCGGGCGTGGCCATCGCTGTGCAGGGCCTCTGCCAGGAAGCCGGCATCATCTTCATGGCGGGTCTGACCCACTCGAACGACACCACTGGGAAAGACCGCAAAGCCAACGGCTTCCGTCACTTCTTCAACGCTTATATGTCGGGCGCCGCGCTCGCTCCGGTGCTTGAAAAAGCCTATGGTGCCGATCGCAACTTCTACATGCTGACCTCGGATTACAGCTGGGGCTGGACCCAAGCCGACTCCATGAAGTCCTTCATGGAAGCCAAGGGCTGGAACATGGTCGAAGACGTGCGCACGCCGGTTGGCGCAGGCGACTTCTCGTCCTATATCGCGCCGGTGCTGAACTCGGGCGCCGATGTGCTGGTCCTGAACCACTACGGCGGCGACATGATCAACTCGCTGACCCAGTCGGTGCAGTTCGGCCTGCGCGACAAGGTTGTGAACGGCAAGAACTTCGAAATCGTCGTGCCGCTCTATTCCGAACTGATGGCCGCTGGTGCTGGCGCCAACATCAAAGGCGTTTACGGCTCGATGAACTGGAACTGGCAGCTGCCGGATGAGGGCACCAAAGCCTTCGTGAAGAGCTTCGGCGAAAAGTACGGCCGTCCGCCGTCAAACTCGGCGCATACCTGCTACGCGCAGACCCTGCTCTATGCTGATGCGGTAACCCGTGCGGGCAGCTTCAACCCCTGCGCCGTGGCCGAAGCCCTGGAAGGCTTTGAGTTCGACGGTATGGGCAATGGCAAAACGCTGTATCGCGCCGAAGACCACCAGTGCTTCAAAGACGTGCTGGTCATGAAAGGCGCCGACAACCCGACGACGCCTTATGACACGCTGGAAATCGTCGAAGCCACCCCGGTGGAACAGGTGATGTACGAGCCGAACAACGAAATGTTCGGTGGCGACGACGCCTCGCTCGGCACCTGCAACGCCGGCTAAGCCTCTGACAATCCGATCAGGGCGGGGATCTCCCCGCCCTGTTTTCAAACCCGGGCGTTAGACCCGGTTCTTTTACTATACCCGACAGGTGGGGACATGGACGCCATCATTCTACAAATCCTCAACGGGCTCGATAAGGGCTCTGCCTATGCGCTGATCGCGCTGGGGCTGACACTGATTTTCGGCACGCTCGGTGTGGTCAACTTCGCCCATGGCGCGCTGTTTATGATTGGCGGTTTCGTCGCCGTCGCCGTTCAGCGCCTGTTCGGGCTTTCCTATGAACAGGTCGATCCGACCAAGACTGATTTTCTCGGCAATCCGCTGATCGTGCAGGTGCCCTATGTGGAAGGCTGGTTTGGCACGGACTTTGGCGACTGGCTGATCGACTGGTCGGTACCGCTGTCGATCCTGTTTGCCATTCCGATCATGGTGACCATCGGCTTTGTGATGGAGCGCGGGCTGATCAAGCATTTCTACAAGCGCAATCATGCCGATCAGATCCTCGTGACCTTCGGCCTTGCCATCGTGATGCAGGAGCTGGTGAAATACTTCTTTGGCGCCAACCCGATCCAGACCGGCGCGCCGGAGGTCTTTCAGGGCTCGTTTGATTTCGGCATGATGATCGGCTTTGACCCGAATGTGATCATCTACCCCTACTGGCGCCTGGTCTACTTCCTGTTTGCCGCTGTGGTGATTGGCGGGGTCTTTGCCTTCCTGCAATTCACCACCTTCGGCATGGTGGTGCGCGCGGGCATGGCGGATCGCGAGACCGTGGGCCTCTTGGGCATCAATATCGACCGGCGCTTTACCATCATGTTTGGCCTTGCCGCCGCTGTCGCAGGCATTGCGGGGGTGATGTACACCCCGATCTTGGCTCCAAATTACCATATGGGCATGGAATTTCTGGTGCTGAGCTTCGTGGTGGTCGTGGTCGGCGGCATGGGCAGCCTGCCCGGCGCCGTGGCTGCGGGCTTCCTGCTCGGCATCCTGCAAAGCTTCGCCTCGATGAACGAAATCAAATCACTCATCCCCGGCATCGACCAGGTGATCATCTACCTCGTCGCCATCGTCATTCTGCTCACCCGTCCCCGCGGGCTGATGGGCCGCGCCGGTGTGATGGAGGAATAAGACATGAAATTTCTCGGCCTTACTTCGCGCGACACGCGCTTCCTGCTGATCGTCATCTTTCTGACGCTGGCTACCCCGGTGCTGCTGCAGCCCTTCCCCGAAGGCTCGGGCATGGCGCAGTTCAACGCAGGCTATCCGGACCTGATGCAGCGCTTTGCGATCTTCGGGATCTTCGCCATCGGCTTTAACATCCTCTTTGGCCTGACCGGCTACCTCAGCTTCGGTCACGCGGCCTTTCTGGGCGTCGGCTCCTATACCGTGGTCTGGATGTACAAGCTTCTGGATTACAATGTGATCTGGGGCCTGCCGCTGGCGATCGTCACCTCCGGCCTGTTCGCGCTGCTGATCGGTTTTGTCAGCCTGCGCCGCTCAGGCATCTACTTCTCGATCCTGACGCTGGCCTTTGCACAGATGAGCTATAACCTCGCCTATTCGGTGCTAACACCGCTGACCAACGGCGAAACCGGCTTGCAGGTTTACAGCAACGATGCGCGCATCCTGTTCGGTGAAGGCGAGCCCAATTCACCGCATTTCTTTGGCCTGGTGATGAATGAAAGCCACAAGCTCGCCGTCGGCGGCTGGGAGTTTACCTTCAACAACGGCTATTACTTCACTGCAGTGATCGCGATCATCGTGTTCTATCTCAGCCTGCGCATCTTCCGCTCGCCCTTTGGGCTGATGCTGCGCGCGATCAAGACCAACCAGACGCGGCTGAACTATACCGGCATCAATACCCGCCCCTATGCGCTCGCGGCCTTCGTGATCTCGGGCATGTATGCCGGGCTGGCTGGCGGACTGCTGGCAGCCATGGACCCGCTGACCGGCGCGGAACGTATGCAGTGGACTGCCTCGGGTGAAGTGGTGCTGATGACCATCCTTGGCGGCGCGGGCACCCTGATGGGGCCGGTGCTGGGCGCGGGCTTCATCAAGTACTTCGAAAACATCTTTTCGAAGATCAACGACAACATCCTGCATGGCTGGTTTGCTTTCCTCCCCGACGGGCTGGAAAACTTCCTGATCAATGTCAGCCACTTCTTTGTCGGCAAAAGCTGGAACCTCACCCTTGGCCTGTTGTTCATGCTGATCGTGGTCTTCCTGCCCGGCGGTCTGGTCGAAGGCGGCACCAAGATCTGGGCGTCCCTGCGTCGCAAATCGAATTCTGATGACGGGCCTACCCCCGAGCATCACCCTGCCCCCGCGCCCCAAGTGGCCGAAAAAGAGGAGGCCTGAACCATGGGTATTCTTGAAGTCAAAGGTGTTGGCAAACGCTTCGGCGGTTTGCAGGCCCTATCTGACGTGAACCTCTCGGTGGCCGAAAACAGCGTGCACGCGATCATCGGGCCGAACGGCGCGGGCAAATCGACCCTGCTGAACTGCTTCGTCGGCAAGCTGATCCCGGATACCGGCAGCGTGATGTTCAACGGCCAGTCGGTGCTGGGGCGCAAGCCCTACGAGATCAATCAGCTCGGCATCAGCCGGGTGTTCCAGACCCCTGAGATCTTCGCCGATCTGACGGTGATGGAAAACGTGATGATCTCGTGCTTTGCCCAGCGCGATGGCGCCTTCCGGCTGCACCCGTTTGAAACCGTGGCGCATGAAACCGAGATCATCGAACAGGCCGAGCAGATGCTGATCGACGTGAACATGATCGACAAGCGCGAGATGCATTCGGCCTCGATGAGCCGGGGCGACAAGCGGCGGCTGGAAATGGCGATGTGCCTGGCCCAGAACCCGAAGCTTCTGCTGCTCGACGAACCCACCGCCGGCATGGCGCGGGCCGATACCAACAACACCATCGATCTGCTGAAAGAGATCAAGGAAAAGCGCGACATCACCATGGCGATCATCGAGCATGACATGCATGTGGTGTTCTCGCTCGCCGACCGGATCACCGTGCTGGCACAGGGCACGCCGCTGGTCGAGGACACCCCCGACAACATCAAGGGGCATCCGAAGGTGAAAGAAGCCTATCTGGGAGAAGCCGCATGAACGTGAAGCCCGATTTTTCGAAAAACGCCAACCACGCGGCCACCGCGCCTGCGTTTTTCTCGGTCCATGACGTGCACGCCTATTATGGCGAGAGCTATATTGTGCAGGGGGTCAGCTTCAACGTCCATGAGGGCGAGATCCTTGCCCTTCTGGGCCGCAACGGCGCGGGCAAGACCTCGACCCTGCGCGCCATCGCCCGTACCGGCAGCCCGCTGGTGACCCATGGCGAGATCTGGCTGGATCACAAGCCGCTGCACCGGATGAAAAGCTACGACGCCGCGCAGGCGGGGCTGGCTCTGGTGCCGGAAGACCGGCGCATCATTCAGGGCCTCACGGTTGAAGAAAACCTCGAACTGGCCCGCATCGCTCCCAACCCGGGCTGGGAGATCGAGCGCGTCTACGAGCTGTTCCCCCGCCTTGGCGAGCGGCGCAAACAGGAGGGCGTGACTCTCTCCGGCGGCGAACAGCAGATGCTGGCCATCGCCCGGGCGCTGGTGCGCGACATCAAGCTGCTGTTGCTCGATGAACCCTATGAAGGCCTCGCCCCGGTGATCGTCGATGAAATCGAAAAGACCCTGAACGTGATCAAGAGCCAGGGCATCACCACCGTTCTGGTGGAACAGAATGCCCTGCGGGCGCTGGCCCTGGCCGACCGCGCAGTCATCCTTGATACCGGCACCATCGTCTTTGATGGTTCTGCACAGGAAGTCCTCGACAACGAGACCCTGCGGCACGACTATCTGGCCATCTGACAAAACAGCCTACCCCAAGGGGTGGGCATTTTGGTTTGTTATATGAGATAGAGTGAAAAAGCTCAGAGGAGGATCCATGTCCGACGCAAAAATTCATCCGCCCTCAGCGGATTTCGTGGCCCATGCCAAAATCGACGCGGCTAAATACGATCAGATGTATGCCCGCTCGGTGTCTGATCCCGACGGGTTCTGGGGCGAGGCCGCAGACCGGCTTGACTGGATGACCAAGCCCACCAAGGTGAAGAACACCAGCTTTGCCTATCCGGATGTCTCGATCAAATGGTTCGAAGACGGCGCCCTGAACGTCGCGGCCAACTGCATTGACCGTCACGTCGCCACCCGTGGCGATCAGGTGGCGATCATCTGGGAAGCGGATGATCCGAACCTCTCGAAACACATCACCTATAAAGAGCTCTCGGCGAATGTGAACAAATTCGCCAATATCTACAAAGGGCTAGGCGTCGGCAAAGGCGACCGTGTGGTGCTATACATGCCGATGGTGCCGGAAGCGGCCTATGCGATGCTCGCCTGTGCGCGGATCGGCGCGGTGCATTCGGTGGTGTTTGCGGGCTTCTCACCCGAGGCGCTGGCCAGCCGGGTGAACGACTGCAAAGCAAGCCTGATCGTCACCGCCGACGAAGCCCCGCGTGGCGGGCGCAACACCCCGCTGAAAGCCAATGTCGACAAGGCCCGCGAGCATTGCGGCAACGTTGCCACGCTGGTGGTCGAACGCACCGGCGGCGATGTGCACATGGAGCCGGGCGTCGATCACGGCTACACCGCGCTGTTTGAAGCCGCCTCGGATGTCTGCGAGCCGGAAGCGATGAACGCCGAAGATCCGCTGTTCATCCTCTATACCTCCGGCTCCACCGGCACCCCGAAAGGCGTGCTGCATACCTCGGGCGGCTATCTGCTCTACGCGGCGATGACCCATGAATACACCTTCGATTATCACGATGGTGATGTGTTCTGGTGCACTGCCGATGTGGGCTGGGTCACCGGCCACAGCTATATCGTCTATGGCCCGCTGGCCAATGGCGCCACCACGCTGATGTTCGAAGGTGTGCCGACCTATCCCGATGTGGGCCGGTTCTGGCAGGTCTGCGAAAAGCACAAGGTCAACCAATTCTACACCGCCCCGACCGCCATCCGCGCGCTGATGCGCCATGGCACCGAGCCGGTGGAACGCTTTGACCTCTCGGCGCTGAAAGTGCTGGGCACGGTGGGCGAGCCGATCAACCCGGAAGCCTGGGAATGGTATAACGATGTGGTCGGCAAGGGCACCCGCCCGATTGTCGACACCTGGTGGCAGACCGAGACCGGCGGCCATATGATGACCCCCCTGCCCGGCGCCCATGCGACCAAACCCGGTGCGGCGCAAAAGCCGTTCTTCGGCGTGCAGCCGGTGGTTCTGGAACCGACAACCGGTCAGGAGATCGACGAGACCGCCTGCGAGGGTGTGCTGGCGATCAAGGACAGCTGGCCCGGCCAGATGCGCTCGGTCTATGGCGACCACGACCGCTTCGTGAAAACCTATTTCGCCGATTACAAAGGCTATTACTTCTCCGGCGACGGCTGCCGGCGTGATGCCGATGGCGACTATTGGATCACCGGCCGGGTCGATGACGTGATCAACGTCTCGGGTCACCGGATGGGGACCGCCGAAGTCGAATCGGCACTGGTGGCGCATCCAAAAGTGGCCGAGGCCGCCGTGGTGGGCTTCCCGCACGCGCTGAAAGGGCAAGGCATCTATTGCTACGTCACCTTGATGGAAGACGTGCCCTATACCGACGAGCTGCGCGAAGAGCTGGTGAACTGGGTGCGTAAGGAAATCGGCCCGATCGCCAAGCCCGACTACATCCAATGGGCGCCGGGCCTGCCGAAAACCCGCTCGGGCAAGATCATGCGCCGCATTCTGCGCAAGATCGCCGAGAATGATTACGGCGCGCTTGGCGACACCTCGACCCTGGCCGACCCGGGTGTGGTGGAGGATCTGATCGAAAACCGCATGCAAGATTGACAGGTCTTAAAGATCTGAACAGAAGGCCGGGGCAATGCTCCGGCCTTTTTTCATGACCCGCCCGTGACGCCCGTCCAGATCAGGATCATCCCCCAGAGGGCAAAGCCGATAGCGGAGGCGATGAGCGTGTTCCCGACCGTTTTCGGGCTTTTCAGCGTCAGCTCCGGCACAGCAATGAGGGCGGCGCCTTTTGCCACGGCCGCCCCGCCAACCAGGGTGACAGCCCCCGCGCCGATCCCCGACCAGTCCCAGTGATTGACGAGCACCACCGCACCGATGATGAAATGCACCGCGCCGGAGAGATTGAGCAGCATCGGGTCTGAGTTCGCCGTTCCCAGCACCATGCGCTCATAAAAGCCGCGCGAAATCAGAAAGCCCACCGCGGTAACCAGCAGATAGGACCCGGCGATCAAGGCGATGGTCTGGGTCATTTCTCCGCCCTTTCACTCGCCAGCATCAGTTCGACCCGCTTCAGCTCGCGCAGGACCCGATTGGCCTGCATCACCGGGATCAGGCTGAGCTTCATAACCGTCGCTACAATCACCAGCGTCACCGCACTCAGCCCCCATTTGAGCGCCACCAGAAGCTCGTTTGCGGTGAAAAAGTGCCAGCCCGCCCAGACGGCGATGACGAACAAGACCGACTGCACCAGCATCACTACCCAATTGACCCAAGCCGCGTGACCGCGAAACAGGTCGATCCCCTGGTAGAAATAGCCCGGCTCAGCCATCGCCTCGAAGGCTTCCCGCTCTTCGCCTTCCAGCGCTTCACGGATCATTTCATCAAGCTTGCTCATCACTCTCTCCTTCCAGCATTACGCGCAGCTTGGCGCGGGCATGCATCAAACGTGTCTTCACGGTGCCCAGCGGCACATCCATAGCCGTAGCGACCTCGGCCACGCTCATGTCTTCCAGATAGAACAGCGCCACCGTGGCCGATTGCACCGGGCTGAGCGCGGCAATCGCCGCCTTCATCTGCACCTTATCTATCTCAAGTGCCGGGTCTGGCTGATCCGGTTCATCCGGCTCGGCTTTCAGCGCCTCGTCGCGGCGGCGGATTTTCTGGCGGCGGGCAATTTCGCGGGCCACCCGGCGCGAGACAATCCGAAGCGCCCAGGGCAGAAAGGCCGCATCGTCGCGCAACCCGCGCAGCCCCCGGAAAATTTCCAGCCACGCCTCCTGCACCATATCCTGCGCCGCCTCGCGCTCGCCCAAGAGCCGGGTGGCGTGCGACAACAGACGTGGCCCCCGCAGCGTAATCAGTTGCGCCAGTGCCCGCTCGTCCCCCAGCCGCGCCGAAGCAACCAGATAGGCCTCCAGCGCATTTTGTCTATTTTTCATATCCGCTCCGGGTTGCAGCTGATTTCAAAGTGCTCCAAAAACGAGGTCCGGTTCAATTTATCTGGTAGCGTACCTGCGCGGTGCGGCAAGCGTGTAATCGCAGGTATGGGCAGCGGTAAGTTTTGACCAAACGGTTGAAAACACTGGCCGTCCTGCTATTCTTTCACTGATCCAGATGGAGGCACACGTGCCCAAAAAGCGGCCGCAGACCAGAATTCAGGAAAAGAACCGTGCCGCGATCCTCGACGCCGGACTTGAAGTATTTTCGCGCCACGGCTTTCGCGGTTCGACCCTCGACCAGATCGCGCAGACGGCGGGATTGTCCAAGCCCAACGTGCTTTACTATTTCTCCTCGAAAGAGGCGATCCATACCGCGCTTCTGTCGGAACTGCTCGACGATTGGCTGGAACCGCTGCGCGCGCTTAATGCCAATGGCGATCCGATCGGCGAAATCCTTGCCTATATGCAGCGCAAGCTCGACATGGCGCGCGAAATGCCGCGCGAAAGCCGGCTGTTCGCCAACGAGATCATTCAGGGCGCCCCCCGCATCGAGGGTGAGATCACCGGACCGCTGAAAGACCTCGTTGATGAGAAGGCCAGCGTGATCCAGGGATGGGCCGAGGCTGGAAAGATTGCCGATGTTTCGCCCTATCATCTGATCTTTTCGATCTGGGCGACCACCCAGCATTATGCCGATTTTGATGTCCAGGTACGCGGCATTCTGAACCCGCAGGATGACGAACATTTTGACGATGCGTTGAAATTTCTCACCGGTTTCTACCGCGCCGCACTAACACCCCGTTAACTCCTATTTACCAATCCCTTCAAAATCTGTGGAAGAATCAGGGGTCTAGACGTAACTTGGTAATACTATGCCGGTGGGGGCTCCGATGGAAACGGAGCTACGGGATATGGAACTATCAGGTCTCAATCCGCATGGGTTGGCTACGGCTGCTGCCGTGACTATGCCCGTGCATAAGGCGCCTGATGTGCAAAAGGTCGACCCGGGCCAGCAGTCGAACGGCGCCGGAACGGATGCACGTCAACGCCCTGAACAAGATGCCACTGCGTCGCAAGCGCGGGACATCACTGAAATTCGTCGTCAAATGGAACGGCGCGATCTGCCCGCAGGGCCGCCGCCGACATTCGAGCTGAGTTTGCTCGAAGTCGAAAGCGACCTGAAACAGGTCCTCGCCCGAATCGAAGCACAACGCGCCCAATCGCGCGACAGTGATGCGGTTCAATCAGGAAGTGCGTCTCAGAGCGCATCCAACACGGCACAAGCCAGCGCAGTTTCTGACGCGCAGAGCTCTGTTGCCACGGCAGAAGCCAGTCTTTCGAACGCCGAGCCGACTGCTGTAGAGGCCTGATCCCAGCGATCACCGCCTCTCAGCGCAGTTGTATTGAACGCACAGCGTAAGCTGGGCGCCGGAATTCTTTTAGGTTTTTCAAGTGTGAAACCCGCCTGCGGGTGATGTTGAGATTTGTCTAAAGCATCACCCGCCCCCCGGCGAATCCTGCCTCGACTGAATCAAGAGCAAAGTTCGCTTTCCTCGCGCGACGCAGCGTCCTATAAGCGTGAAAACCCACAAAGCCCCGCAGCCAGATGGGGCATGGCAGATTGTCGAGGATGGCATGACCGATAAAACCCGCGAAAATGACGTGGTATTCATCCGGGCGCTCGCGGAGCTCCTGACCGAAAACGATCTTACCGAGCTTCAGGTAAAGCGCGAATATGGCGAGGGCGACAGCCTGAACGTCCGCGTTAGCCGTGGCGGTCCGGCGCCGGCACCCGTTTATGCCGCAGCCCCCGCTGCCCCTGTCGCCGCACCCGTTGCCGCCGCACCCGCAGCAGCCCCGGCCGCCGCCGAGAGCGACCCGGCCTCACATCCCGGCGCCGTGGCGTCGCCGATGGTTGGCACCGTTTACCTGCAGCCCGAACCGGGCTCTGCCGCCTTTGTGAAGGTGGGCGACAGCGTGTCCGAAGGCGACACGCTGCTGATCATCGAAGCGATGAAAACCATGAACCAGATCCCGGCCCCCCGTTCGGGCACGGTCAAGCGCATCCTCGTCGAAGACGGGGCGCCCGTCGAATTCGGCGCGCCGCTGATGATCATCGAATAAGCCGGGAGCCCGCGATGTTCGAAAAGATCCTGATCGCCAACCGGGGCGAGATCGCGCTTCGGGTCATCCGAGCGGCTCGTGAGATGGGGATCAAGACGGTTGCCGTCCACTCCACCGCCGATGCCGACGCGATGCATGTGCGCATGGCCGACGAATCTGTCTGCATTGGCCCGCCGCCGGGCACTGACAGCTATCTGTCGATTCCCTCGATCATTGCGGCCTGCGAGATCACCGGGGCGCAAGCGATTCACCCGGGCTATGGCTTTCTGTCGGAAAACGCCAATTTCGTGCAGATCGTCGAGGATCACGACATCACCTTCATCGGCCCCTCGGCCGAGCATATCCGCCAGATGGGCGACAAGATCACCGCCAAGGAAACCGCCGAACGGCTGGGCATTCCGGTGGTGCCGGGTTCCAAGGGCGGCGTGGCCGATCTTGACGCGGCCAAAAAGGCTGCCGCCGATATGGGCTATCCGGTGATCATCAAAGCCACTGCCGGCGGCGGTGGGCGCGGGATGAAAGTCGCAGAAAACGAGAAAGCGCTGGAAAACGCCTTCCGGACCGCCCGCAGTGAGGCCAAGGCGGCCTTTGGCAATGACGAAGTCTATATGGAGAAATATCTCCAGAAGCCGCGTCATATCGAGATCCAGGTCTTTGGCGATGGCAAAGGCGGCGGTGTGCATCTGGGCGAGCGCGACTGTTCGTTGCAGCGGCGCCACCAGAAAGTGTTCGAAGAGGCCCCCGGCCCCGAGATCAGCGCCGAAGATCGTGCGCGGATTGGTTCGATTTGTGCAAATGCCATTGCAGAAATGGGATATTCCGGCGCCGGAACCGTCGAATTTCTCTATGAGGACGGCGAGTTCTATTTCATCGAGATGAACACCCGTCTGCAGGTGGAACACCCGGTGACCGAAGCGATTTTCGGTGTCGATCTGGTGCGCGAGCAAATCCGCGTGGCCGAAGGGATGTCGCTGTCTTTCACCCAGGACGATCTGGTGATCAACGGCGCCGCCATCGAGATCCGCATCAACGCAGAGAAGCTGCCGAATTTCTCGCCCTGCCCCGGCAAGATCACCCAATACCACGTGCCCGGCGGGCTGGGTGTGCGGATGGATAGCGCGCTTTACGACGGCTATTCGATCCCGCCCTATTACGACAGCCTGATCGGCAAGCTCATCGTGCATGGCCGCGACCGCACCGAGGCGCTGTCGCGTCTGCAGCGCGCGCTTGGCGAGCTGATCGTCGATGGGGTGGATACCACCCTGCCGCTGTTCACCGCCCTGTTGCAGGAGCCCGACATCATCACGGGCAATTACAACATCCACTGGCTGGAGCGCTGGCTCGAAGAGAACATGGGCTGAAGGCGAGGCATGGGGGTGAAGGCAGGAGAGCTAACCCCTGAACTTCTTCTGCGGGCCTATGCTGCCGGGGTTTTTCCGATGTCGGAAAGCCGCGACGACCCGGAAGTGTTCTGGGTCGATCCCGAACGGCGCGGCGTGATGCCCCTCGATGGCTTTCACCTGTCGCGCTCGCTCAAACGCACCCTGATCAAAGCCCCGTTCCGCCTGAGCCTCGATGAGGATTTCGATGGTGTGGTGAAGGGCTGCGCCGGGCGGCCCGAAACCTGGATCAGCGGGCCGATTTTCAGCGCCTATCAAGAGCTGTTCCGGATGGGCTATGGCCATTCCATCGAGGCCTGGGAGGGCGACACGCTGGTGGGCGGGGTCTATGGCGTGGTGCTGGGCCGGGCGTTCTTTGGCGAAAGCATGTTTTCACATCGCACCGATGCCTCGAAAATCGCGCTGGCCACGCTGGTGGCCCATCTCGGGCGCACCGGCTTTACTCTGTTTGATACGCAATTCCTAACCAGCCATCTGTCCAGCCTCGGCGGCGTCGAAGTGCCGCGCGCGGCCTATCGTGAGATGCTGGAAGAGGCGCTGTCAGACAAACCCGGCGCGATCCGTGCCCGGCCCCTGCCCGATGCCTATTCGGTGGTGCAGTGGGTCACCCAGACATCAAAGCGGGCGTGATCGAGCGCATTCAGCGCCGGGGATGACGCGATCATCCAGCCCTGAAAAATCTGCGCGTCTTCATTCTGATCGCGGATCACCAGCCAGGCATAGGCGTCGCCTGCGGGGTTATCGACCGGATAGCGGCATTCACCCAGCGTGATTTCCAGCCAACCAAGTTTGGTGGTCTCGCCGCTTTTCAGCGTGATGTCCTGCACCGAGCCCGCGAATTTATCGAGCCCTTTCAGCGCCGCTCCGGTGCCGGTGGACACGTCGTTTTCGATCACTGTAGTCACGTCCTGCCCGACCACCGAGCCGGGCACGCCCTGCGGCTGAACAAAGCCGCCCTGCCCGTCTTCCGGCAGCGGTTGCAGGGTGATTATGTCGTCGGGATTGATCGGATCCAGTGGCACGCCATCGCTGGTCCCGTCCTGCCCGGAAATCGCCGGGTCTGCGACAATCTCGTCCGGGTTGACCGGATCGAGCGGCACCACGATCACATCCTGCGCCAGGGCGGGAGCCGCCGCGGCGATCAGGAAAAGTGAGAAAAGAACCTTGCGTGTCATCCGCCGCGCCCCCGGATTATTCCGGCTGCCAGGCCTCGTAATCGTGGCGCTCTGCCGGCACCGCCTGACGCAGCGAACCGGCCGGGGCATAGGCCGCGATGCTGCCGGTCAGATTGTCGTGATGCGGTTTTTCCCAGCCCTTATGCGCCAACGGCATTTCGGCAGGGTTGTTGTCAAAGGTGTGGTGCAGCCAGCCATGCCAGTCGGCACCGATTTTCGAGGCTTCCGGCGTGGTCGCGTAGATCACCCAGCGACGGGTGTCGGCGCGGTTGCGGAAGTAGCGGTTGCCATCGGCATCTTCACCAACCTTCACGCCCTGAAACCGGGTCATGAAACGGGTGCCCAGCGTTTCAGCATGATACCACGTGATGAGCGATAGAATGAAGCGCATGAAAGCCTCCCGAATTGGTCATCCCTCCTATGCCGCATCGCCGCGCCGAGGTCCAGAGCCAAGCGCGTCCGATGGGCGATCCGACGCCGGGTCGCCTGCTCTCAGGGAGAGGCAGATCGGGCCGAAAAGCCGCAATAGGCTTAATTTTATGTGAATTAGCGATTTCTTAAATCCCGCGGGCGTAGGCTGGGCGCAAAGAAACCGAGCAGTAATGGTATCGCCATGTCTTCATATTCATCCCCGCTCCTGGCGCTCGTCCTCGCAGGTTTTCTTGCCTTCGGGTTGATCTCTTTGACCGTCCCGTCCGGCAGTGACCAAACCCGCATGAGCAGTGCCAAGTTCCTCACCCCCAGCTATCAAAGCACGAAGTCGACCAAGCCGAACGCCTTTGAGCCGGTATTCAACGGTATCTATGCGGTTCTGGGCCGTGTCGCGTCCGTTTTTGTTGACGCGGAATCGGAACAGGCCACGGCGCAGGATCTGCCGGAATAAGGCGATCAGACGGTTATCGAGTTACCGGCGCAGCACAACAGACCAAACGTCCCTCGCAGAGCGGCGCGCAACTCCGGCGCGCCGTTTTTTCTTTGCCCTTGCCCGACAGCGTCCGTGCGCTAGGCTCTTCCAAACCGTGAGGGTCAGGCGGCAACCCCGCCCGGCCCCCTCATAGCCCTGCGAACCGCTCTGGAAAGGAGACGTTGGTGCTTTTGTGGATTTTGGGACTGAGCGCCGCCTATGCGGTTGCCCTCAACGGCACCATGGTGATGCCCGCGATCGTGCTCGCGATCAGCAAGCTGCACGGCTATGACGAAGGCTCCGCCACCATCGTGGCCAGCCTCGAACTGGCGGGCATCGCGGTCTATGGGCTGTTCTTGTCGAAATACACCATCCGCGCGCGCAATCTGGTGGCAGGTATCGGGCTTGGCATGGTGATCGGCGGCGAAGCGGCGAGCTTCTGGCTGCACGATCCCATTGCCCTCTCAACGGCACGCTTCATCACCGGGCTGGGCGAAGGTGCAATTTTCAGCATTGTCACCATGAGCCTAGCCTCGCTCGCCAATGCCGAACGGCTCTGGGGCTATCTCAGCCTGATCGGCGGCACGGCCATGGGGCTGCTGCTCTTCGTCGTCTCGCTGATGCCTTTGCAAGACAACAGCGCCCCGGTCTTTCTGATGATCGCAGGCTTCGGCGTGTTGATGCTGCCCTTCTTTGCCCTGCTAAATGCGCGTCGCAAAGCGCTGCCACTGGCCCCGCATCATTCCCTTCTCAGCCCCGGCAAGATGGTGCTGGCGCTGACGGCGGTTCTGCTGGTCTATGCGGTGCAGGCCGGGCAATGGGCGATCTGCGGCTATGTCGGCGAGCGGGTGGGGCTGACGACCGGCGAGATTGGCCTCTACCTCGCGCTGTCGTCGCTGCTGGGCTTTGTCGGGGCCATCGTGCCCTCGCTCACCACCGACAAATCCAAGCGCCTGCCCTATGTGCTGATGGGCTACATGATCATGGGGCTATCGATCTATTTCCTCTTTCACATCTTCACCACGCCGGTTTTCTTCGGCGCACAGCTTTTCGTGAATATCGGCTTTTACATTGTCACGCCCTTCCTGACCGGCATCCTGACCGAGAACGATCCCGACGGGTCGCTGATGGCCAGAACGCTGGTGATCGCGGTGATCGGCGGGGCGGTGGGCACCGGGGTCGCCGGGCCAATCTTTGCCTCCGCCGGGGCGTCGGTCTTTGCCTGGTCGGCGCTGCTGCCGCTGGGGCTGGCAGCGGCGGCGGGCATTGCCGTTTTCGGCCATCTGCACCGCGCCCTGCCGGATACGCTGGCGGGCCAAGAGGCCAGCCTGCCTGAGCCGGATTAAACCGCCTTAGCCCGGCAGTTTGGCCGTCACTTCAATCTCGATCTTCATCTCGGGATTCATCAGCTTGGCGATGATCATCGTGGCGGCAGGCCTGGCCTCGCCGAAAAACTCGCGCAGCACCGGCCAGCAGGCTTCGAAATCTTCGCCATTGGGCAGGATGTAATGCACGCGCACCGCCTCATCGAGGCTGGTTCCGGCCTCAGCCAGAGCTTTTGCGATGGTGTTCAACGCGTTACGCGCCTGATCCGCAACGCTTTCCGGCATCGTCATGGTCTCGTAGTCATAGCCGGTGGTGCCCGATACGAACGCCCAGCCCCCCGTCACAACAGCGCGGGAATAGCCGATCTGTTCTTCGAAAGGAGAACCGGAGGAGATGAGTTTACGGGTCATGGCAGCGCCTCTTTGTTGGGATGGGACGAGAGAAGCCCGGATGGCAAAAAGCTGCAAGCCGAACCCGTACCCACGCAGAAAAAAGCCGCCCCGAAAGGCGGCTTTGGATCTTACGGTTTGGGGTGGGATCAGCCCGCCGACTTGCCTTCTTTGGCGTCTTTGCCATCGGCATAGATGATCAGCGGTTTCGCTTCGGCGGACACCGCCTCTTCGTTCACCACAACCTCATCGACATTTTCCATCCCCGGCAGATCAAACATCGTGTCGAGCAGGATGTCTTCCATGATCGAACGCAGGCCACGAGCACCGGTCTTGCGCTCAATGGCGCGTTTGGCGATGGCCTTCAGGGCGTCATCGGTAAAGGTCAGCTTGGCATCTTCCAGCTCGAACAGGCGCTGATACTGTTTCACCAGCGCGTTTTTCGGGCCGGTTAGAATGATCACCAGCGCGTCTTCATCCAGATCGGTGAGCGTGGCGATCACCGGCAGACGGCCGACGAATTCGGGGATCAGGCCGAATTTCAGCAGATCTTCCGGCTCCAGATCCTGGAACACCTCGCCAACGCCGCGCTTGTCTTCGTCCTTCACCTCGGCGCCAAAGCCGATGGACGACCCCTTGCCGCGATGCGCGATGATCTTGTCGAGCCCGGCAAAGGCCCCGCCGCAGATGAACAGGATATTGGTCGTATCCACCTGCAGGAATTCCTGCTGCGGGTGCTTGCGCCCCCCTTGCGGCGGCACAGAGGCCACGGTGCCTTCCATGATCTTCAGCAGCGCTTGCTGCACGCCCTCGCCCGACACGTCGCGGGTGATCGAAGGGTTATCGGATTTGCGGGTGATCTTGTCGACCTCGTCGATATAGACGATGCCGCGCTGCGCCCGCTCCACATTGTATTCGCTGGCCTGCAACAGCTTCAGGATGATGTTTTCGACATCCTCGCCCACATAGCCCGCTTCGGTCAGCGTGGTCGCGTCGGCCATCGTGAACGGCACATCGAGAATACGCGCGAGCGTTTGGGCCAGCAGGGTTTTGCCGGTGCCGGTCGGGCCGATCAGCAGAATGTTGGATTTCGCCAGTTCAATCTCATCGCCCGCACTCGCGGCGTGATTGAGGCGTTTGTAGTGGTTGTGCACGGCCACCGACAGCACCCGTTTGGCTGCGGTCTGGCCGATCACGTAATCATCGAGCACGCTGCAGATTTCCTGCGGGGTCGGCACGCCATCGGTCGATTTCAGGCCCGAGCTCTTGGTCTCTTCACGGATGATATCCATGCAGAGCTCAACGCATTCATCGCAGATGAACACGGTCGGACCGGCGATCAGTTTGCGCACCTCGTGCTGGCTCTTGCCGCAAAACGAGCAGTAGAGGGTGTTTTTGCTGTCACCACCAGAGGAAGAGTTTGCCATCTCGTCGTTTCCTTGGGGCACCTGGCCCCTCTCGTGTTCAGCCCATCCGGGCTATCCCCCTATCGCCCAAGCTTAGGCCACGGGATTCTTGCGCACAACGGCAAATTGCCCCCGTTGCCCGGGGGCAACAACCTTACTTATCGTCTTCCGGAACGGCGCGGGCTTCGAGGATTTCGTCGATATGACCCCAATCCTTCGCTTCTTCCGGCGACATGAAGTTGTCGCGTTCGATATCTTTTTCGATCTGCTTGGCGCTATGCCCGGTATGCGTCACGTAGATATCGATTAGCTTGTCCTTGATCTTCTGCGTCTCTTTCGCGTGGATCATGATGTCGGTGGCCTGACCCTGGAAGCCGCCAGAGGGCTGGTGCACCATGATCCGGCTGTTGGGCAGCGAATAGCGCATGCCTTTTTCACCACCGACCGACAGGATCGAGCCCATCGAGGCGGCCTGACCGATCACCAGGGTCGAGACCTTCGGACGGATATATTGCATCGTGTCATAGATCGACAGGCCAGAGGTCACCACGCCGCCGGGGCTGTTGATATACATGGCGATTTCTTTCGACGGGTTCTCGGCTTCCAGAAACAGAAGCTGGGCACAGATCAGCGTCGACATACCATCATGCACCGGGCCGTTGACGAAGATGATCCGCTCTTTCAGCAGCCGCGAAAAGATATCATAGGCCCGTTCACCGCGGCTGGTCTGCTCAACCACCATGGGCACGAGGGTATTGTTATAGATCTCAAGGGGGTCGTGCATATCCGCCTGCCTTATTCTTCAAATGTCCGGGTCAGGCCCGGGTTCTTGGAATCTTAGTGCCGCCAATTGGGGGCCGCAAGGGCGTGACCCCACCTCTTTTCCTCCGTATCGCAATTGCCCTTAACAAAGTGTTGAGAAAACGGGGCGAAATCGACCGAACTTTTTATCCCCCCTCATGCCAAGCGCCCCGCTTTCGGTCTGAAAGCGGGGCGCTGATTGTTTTGTCCGGATCTGTCAGCCTAGCGCGGCGTCATCCCGCGCAGCCGTTCGGAACGACGGCGCAGCAGCTCGACCGTGGTCAAGAGCAGGATCGAGATCACCACGAGGATGGTCGCCACCGCCAGGATCGCCGGGCTGATCTGCTCGCGGATACCGTTCCACATCTGGCGCGGAATGGTCTGCTCGTCGAGCTTACCGACGAAGAGCACCACCACCACCTCGTCAAACGACGTGGTGAAGGCAAACAGTGCCCCCGAGATCACGCCAGGCAAGATCAGCGGCATCTGCACCCGACGGAAGATCGTGACCGGGTTGGCCCCAAGGTTGGCGGCAGCCCGGGTCAGCGAATGATCGAACCCCACCAGCGTTGCGGTCACCGTGATGATCACGAAGGGAATACCCAGCGTGGCGTGGGCCAGGATCAGCCCCAGATACGGAATGCCCCAGTTCTGGATACCAATCGCAGAGTAGAAGAAGAACAGACCGGTTGCCACGATGATGATCGGCACGATCATCGGCGAAATCAGGATCGCCATGATCACCCGACGCCCCGGCATTTCAGGCCGCGACAGGCCAAGAGCAGCCACCGTGCCCAGCCCTGCGGCGAGGATCGTCGAGAACACCCCGACGATCACCGAGTTTTTCGCGGCCGCGATCCACTTGGCATTGTGCCAGACATCGGACCACCAGCTTACATCGCGCGGAGCCTCGGCGTTGTTCATCCCGAAGGTGAGCAACGCCTCATACCAGCGCAAGCTGTAACCCGTCGGATCAAGATGCAGCATCTTTTCCGTAAAGGTGAAATACGGCTCGATGTTGAACGAGAGCGGCATCACCACGAGGATGGGGGCGATGAGGAACAGAAAGATCAGTCCGCAAAGCACGAGGTAGGTATAGTGCCAGACCCGTTCGAGCGGCGATGCATGTGTTGGAAGCGCCATGATCAGTTATCCCAGCTTCAGGTTGTCGATGCCCACGAGCCGGTCGTAGAGCCAATACAGGAGGAGAACACCACCCAGCAGGAGCGAAGCCAGCGCCGCGGCAAGCGACCAGTTGAGGCTTTTCTGCATATGGAAGGCGATGAGGTTCGAGATCAGCTGGCCATCGGCGCCACCCACAAGGGCGGGAGTGATGTAGTAGCCAACCGACAGGATGAAGACGAGAAGCGCCCCTGCCCCGATCCCCGGTACGGTTTGCGGGAAGTAGATGCGGCGGAAGGTTGTCCAGCTCGTCGCACCAAGGCTGCGGGCCGCCCGTGCATAGCTCGGGTTGATCGGTCGCATCACCGAATAGAGCGGCAGCACCATGAAGGGCAGCAGGATATGCGTCATCGCGATCACCGTGCCCATCTGGTTATACATCATCTGCAGCCGGTTTCCGTCGCTGACCAGCCCGGAGGCCACCAGCGCATCGTTCACCACGCCTTCCGACTGCAACAGCACAATCCAGCTCGTGGTCCGCACCAGAAGCGACGTCCAGAACGGCAAGAGCACGAAGATCATCAAGAGGTTCGAACGGCTCAGCGGCAGCGTGGCCAGAAGATGCGCGATCGGATAGGCCAGCAGGAAGGTCAGGAAGGTGATCAGGATCGACAGTCTGAGTGTACGCCCAAACAGCTTCACATAGATCTGCCGGTTTTCATTGACGCTGACGATGTTCCCGCTCGTATCACGGTTACGGTCCAAAGCCGCGAGGTAGAAATCAATCGTATAGCTATGTGTGGCACCGCGCATCACCGACCAGAGTTTAGGGCTAGTCCAGTCTTCATCGAGGTCAAGAAAGGCCTGCTTATAGGGCGGCTCCATCGAGTCCCATTTGCGCGCGGCTTTGGTGAACATCGAGCGAGTGCCCGACAGCCCATAGTTGATCCGCGTGCCGGCACTACCGGCAGCTTTAAGTTCATCAAGCTGGGCGATCCCGTTGCGCAGCGCCACAAAGGCGGCTTCGTCGGGTTCTGTCCCGCGCGGGTTCGCATCGAACCAGGCGGCCAACTCGGTCATGATCGGGGTGCGCGTACCGGAGGTAACATCGGTGTGCACCGTAAAGCCTTCGTTGCTCACCGAGCGCAGCAGCATCTGCCCGATCGGGACCACAAAGGTTACAAGAATAAAGACGAGCAACGGCGCCACCAGAAGCACCGCCCGTAGTCGTGCGCGTCGTTGGGCATATGCAAGCGCCTGTTTGAGTGGCCTACCATCGGCCGTGGTCAGCACTTCACCAGCATTTGTGGATGTGTCGGCCATCTCGTTCCCTACCTGTTGGAATCGGGCGGGCCATCGTGGCCCGCCCGGAAGTCATATTGCGAGGCTTATTGAGCCAGCCAAGCGTTGAAGCGCTCGTTGAGTTCTGCGTCTTTGTCGACCCAGAATTCAAAGTTGTTCACGAGAGCATTGTTCAGGTTCGCAGCAGCCGTCGGCATTTGCGGAGCCATCTCGGTTTCGCCGTCCATGTAGAGGCCGACAAGCGGACCGGAGGACTTACGCGACGGGCCGTAGGAGATCCAGCTGGCCTGAGCGGCGAGCGCTTCGGTGCTGGTCGCGTAAGCGATGTATTTCAGCGCGTTCTCTTTGTTCGGCGCGCCTTTCGGGATGACGAAAAGGTCGAAGTCGAGCAGCTGACCGTCCCAGACGATTTCCAGCGGCTGGCCTTCGGCCACGGCGGCGTTGAAGATACGGCCGTTATAGGCGGTCGACATCACAACTTCACCATCGGCGAGCAGCTGCGGCGGCTGAGCGCCAGCTTCCCACCAGACGATATCGCCTTTGATCGATTCGAGTTTGGCCAGCGCACGATCAACACCTTCCGAGGTGTCCAGCAGGTCGTAGACTTCGTCAGCCGGAACGCCGTCGCCCATCAGAGCGAATTCGAGCGTCGCTTTGGCCGATTTACGCAGACCGCGCTTGCCCGGGTAGGTCTCGGTGTCGAAGAAGTCGGCAACCGAGGTCGGGGTGCCCGAGACTTTTTCGCTGTTATACGACATAACGGTCGACCAAACGATGTTGGCCACGGCGCAATCCTGGATCGCACCTTCGATGAAGTCATCAGCAGCCGGGGTGCCATCGGGCGCGGCCGGCAGGATCGACGGATCGATGGTTTCAAGCAGGCCTTCGTCGCAGAGACGCACAGCGTCCGAGAATTCGACGTCGGCGACGTCAACGGTCACGTTGCCGGCTTCAACCATGGCTTTGATCGGCGTACCGGGGTTGTCGGCGTCCACCATGTTCACGGCGATGCCGGACGCAGCGGCGAAGGGCTTGTTGTAGGCTTCTTCCTGCGATTTGCCGTAGGAACCGCCCCACGACATAACAGTGACTTCGCCTTCGGCCCAAGCGGCGCCAGCAACGCCAGCCAGTGCGGTCGCCATAAGGATGGATTTGACGTTCATATAGAAACTCCCTTGTGGTCGCCCGGATGGAATTATTGGAGATGGGTCCGGGCCCCCATGCTCCTCTTCATATATCGCAGCACACCAAGACCCGGCGCGCCGCGACAATTCGTTTAAGCGTCCAGCGCGCGGCAATCCTGAGGCAGCCAGCCGATCTCGATTTTATCGCCAGGCGTCAGGCGCGTCTGATCGGGCGCATTACGTGTTTTCACGATGAAATCTTCGTTGCCAGCCACCCGCAGGCGGGTCCGGAACGTGTCACCCATATAGATGAATTCGAGCACTTCGGCGTGAAGCGTATGCGCATTCGCATCGATACGGCTTTGGTTGTACTCAACCCGCTCAGGCCGGATCGAAACCCGTGTGCGGTCGCCCACTTTGCTCACATTCACCGGCTTGGCGTCGAAAATCTCGCCATCGTCCAGACGGACGACGCAAAGATCCTCGGATTTGACTTCAACAACTTCGCCTTCCAGCGTGTTGTTTTCACCGATGAATTGCGCAACGAAGCTGTTGATCGGCGCTTCGTAGAGTTGATCCGGCGGCGCCAGCTGCTGGATCCGCCCATCGTCAAACACCGCAACGCGGTCCGACATGGTCAGAGCTTCAGTCTGGTCGTGGGTCACGTAAACCGTGGTAATCCCCAGCTCGTGGGCCAGACGGGTGATTTCAAATTGCATGTGCTCGCGCAGCTGTTTGTCGAGCGCGCCGAGCGGTTCGTCCATCAGCACCAGCTCGGGTTCAAACACCAGAGCACGGGCCAGAGCGATCCGCTGTTGCTGACCACCCGAAAGCTGCGCCGGGCGACGGTTGCCGAAGGCCCCCATCTGCACCATCTCAAGCGCACGCTTGATCTTGGCTTCGCGTTCCGACTTGCCCATCCCCCGCACTTCCAGCGGGAAGCTCAGGTTTTCTGCAACCGTCATATGCGGGAACAGAGCGTAGTTCTGGAACACCATGCCGATGCCGCGCTTATGCGGCGGGATATTGTTGATCGGCGTGCCGCCCAACAGAATTTCGCCATGCGTCGCCGTTTCGAACCCGGCCAGCATCATCAAACAGGTGGTTTTCCCCGAGCCTGACGGCCCGAGCATCGTCAGAAACTCGCCCCGGCCAATCGAGAGATTAAGATCCTTAACCACGAGCACTTCGCCATCATAGCTTTTCTGCACACGGTCAAAGACGACGAAGCCGTCGTTCGTTTTTTCGTTGGTCACATGACCCCCCAAATACCTGTCGGTGTTTTTCTTTTGCAGAAGTGAACACCATGGTTCCTCAAAATTCAACAGTCAATCTGACTGCTTTCAGCTTATTTCGCAGGAAGTTTGCCTATATCTGGACCAAAAAACAGGCACCACACAACCCTACGTGAAACCGCAGCGCTTCAAGATCCCCGCCTAGTGGCGCTACAGCTATCCGAATCCCCCCAGATCTACTTGCAACACACCCCGTCTATAGTTGCACCCTCCTGTTCAGTCCTTCACCCAGATTCCTCGCGGACGGTCGCACAGGCATTCCGCCGCGCCGTTTTCGCGGATCAGAATCGGTTCGGTGATTTCAATCCCCCAGTCCTTCATCCAAAGGCCCGGCATGAAGTGGAACGTCATGCCCGGTTCCAGGATCGTTTCATCTTCGGCACGCAGGCTCATCGTGCGCTCGCCCCAGTCGGGCGGATAGCTCAGCCCGATCGGATAGCCGCAGCGCGCCCCGCGCTCTATGCCCGCTTTTTCCAGCACCCCGCCCAGCGCATTGGCCACATCGCAGGCCCGGTTCCCGGGTTGCGCGGCTTCAAGCCCAGCCTCCAGCCCCTCGACCAGCGCGCTGGCAACAAGGTGCATTTCCTCGGGTAAGTCGCCCAGATAGATCGTCCGGCAAAACGGCACATGATAGCGCCGGTAGACCCCGGCGATTTCAAACGAGGTCGCCTCGCCTTCGCGCAGCGGCTCGCCATTCCAGGTCAGGTGCGGCGCCGAAGCATCGGCCCCGGACGGAACCATCGGCACAATCGCCGGGTAGTCGCCCCAATCCTCGCCGACGCCGGTCAGCGCATCGTGATAAATGCCCGCAATCAGATCATTCTTGCGCAGCCCCGGCTCAGCCCGCTGAAACACCCCATCGACGATATGTTCGGCAATCCGCGCCGCCTTGCGCATGAAACCGATCTCTTCATCCGATTTCACTGCCCGCTGCCAGTTGACCAGCGCCGTGGCATCCATCAGATCGGCCTTGGGTAGCTCCTCGCGCAGCGTAAGGTAAGCCTTTGCGGAAAAATAGTAATTCTCCAGCTCCAGCCCGATCCGCGCCTGTTCCAGCCCCAGATCTTTCAGCACTCCGGCCAGATGTTGCATCGGATGGCGCTCGGTCGATTGTACATAGTCGTCGCCATAGGGGCGCAGATTGTCTTCGCTCAGCCATGCGGTGCGGCGCGCGCCGTTTACGTCCATCGCCCGGCCCCACCAGAGGGGCTCGCCGCTCATCAGCAGCACAACGCCCTGATGCACATAAAAGCTCCAGCCGTCATAGCCGGTGAGCCAGGCCATATTCGACGGGTCTTCGACAAACAGCGCCTCGATTCCGCGCAATGCCATCTCAGCTCGCACCTTGGCCAGCCGATGGTCATATTCCGCTTTCGAGAACGGAGCCTTTTCGAAGCCCATGCGAGCCCTCTTCAATTTGGAGTGTGCGGAAAGTGACGGATCGCGCGCCAATACGCAGCTCGCACGCGGCAATCTTCGTGCCAAAAGCGACGTTTTCGATCTTCGACGATGGTTAGAGCCCGCTCAATTGCTGGCGAGCGTCGTGCGGTCGACCACCAAAACCCCGTCGGCAATCCGGTCGGAGGGGTGTGTGATCACCTGCGTCCCAGCCTCGATTCCACCCAAAACCTGCGCATATTCGGTGTTGCGCCGCCCGATCTCGACCGGCTGCAAATGCGCGGCACCGTTGTCCACCACGAACACCGCCCATTTGCCCTGATCGCGAAACAAGGCGCTGATCGGCAGACGCAGGACGTCATCGCCACGCCATTCGACGATGCGCAGATAAACGCGGAAATTATGCCCAAGCGCGGCGCGCTGTTCCGGCGGAGTGACGAAGTCCAGCAGCACCTTCACCCGCTGCTCTTCGATCCCCAGCGCCGAGACCTTGGTAAAGGCGGCGGGTTCGATCTCGCGCACCATGGCCTCCAACACCCCGTCGCCGCCCCAACGTTCAACATAAGCCTTCGCGCCCGCGGCAATGCGCACCGCGTCGGTCGAGAGCAGATCGACAGTGATTTCCAGATCGTTCTTCGGCCCGATGGTCAGCAACGGCGTGCCCGCTGCCACCGTCCGCGCGCTTTGGTTGTCCACCGACAGCACCTGCCCGGTGACCGGCGCACGCAGCGAAATGCAGCAATCGGCGGCCATCGCATCAACATTCGCATCGCCGGCGCTGGGTTCGATCAGCACCGCGCGGGCCGAAGCCAGCTGGCTGGCCCGCATCTGATAAGTCGCATGGGCGCTGTCGAGCTGGGCGGCGGAAATATCCACCACCGATTGCGCCGCCTCCAGCTGCGCGGGCGTCGCCGCACCGCGCTCTTTCAGCGACGTCATCCGGTCGAGCTGGTTTTTCGCGTTCCTCAGATCAGCATCGGCAGCCCGCACATTGGCCTCGGCCAGCGCCAGAGCCGCCACCGCCTGCGCCACCGCAGCTTCGGCCTGTTTGCGGGCGCGTTCATCCAGAAAGGCGGGCTCCCCCGGTTCGATCCGCGCCACCACGGTTTCGCCCAGGATCACCTCATCGCCAATATCGACCGGGCTGCGCTGCACCCGACCCGACACCGGCGCCGAAACCTGGAACACATCCTTGATCCGCGTCATCCCGTCGCCGTTCACGGTGACTTCCAGCATGCCGGTTTGCGCCACTGCCAGATCCACCGGCACAACCTCGGGCCGGGTCAGCTGATAGCCCGCCGCGCCGATACCGGCCAAAACGACCGCGCCGAGCACGATATTCCTGAAACTGACGGCCATCGTTTACTCCCTTGTTTTCATGACCGAGACGAGATCCATCCGGTCGATCCGGCGGCGCACGATCAGCGCCGAGGCCAGTGAAGCCCCGGCCACGACCAGCGCCGCCCGCGTATAGGTTGCCTGTGTGATGATAAGCGGAATTGCATAAAGATCGCTGTCGAAGCTTTCGACCATCCCTGCCGCCATGAGGTAGCCGAGCCAGAGGCCCAGCGGGATCGCCACCACGGTGATGATGAATAGTTCGCCCAGCAGGATGTAGCTCACCTCGCCCCGGGTGAAGCCGAGAATGCGCAAGCTGGCCAGCTCGCGGGCACGTTCGGAAAGCGAAATTCGGGCGGAGTTGTAGACAACGCCTACCGCGATCAGCGAGGCCACGAAGCTGAAAATGAACACCGAGATATTGGCGCTCTCGGCCATGGTTTCGTCAAAGCTCTTGCGCATCTGGCTCATCAGCGTGATGCCAGAAATCGCGGGGGCATCTTTCACCGCCTGATAAAGCGCGCTTTCCTGCCCCTCGTCGATCATCACATTCGCAATCGTCACCTGGCTCACCTCGCCCAGCAGCGACGCAAGCTTGTCCTGATCCATATAGGCCCCGAGTCCAAAGAAGGTCGACACCGTGCCGGTGACCACCACCCGGTGGCGCTGCGTGTCGTGCTGCAGAAACTCGATCTCAATCACATCGCCCACCCGCGCATCGAGGTGGTCGGCCAGCCGTGCTTCAAGCACGATTCCATCTTCGGGCGGCACCTCTATCTGGCTCAGCCCGTCGAACACCCGTGCCAGCGTCGCGCCCTCGCGCCGCCCCTCAATCGCAACCGTGCGGGTGCGCGGACCATGATACAGCCGCGCGGGCACCGAAAACGCGCCTTCCGCGCCCATCACGCCGGGCAGGTTTTCCACGTCGTCCAGCACCGTCTCGGGCCGGGGCAGTGCGAATTCCAATATCGCGTCCTGCCGGTTGACCTGCACGAAGGCAACGTCGAGCAACTCGTCAAAGCTGTCGATCATGAAAAGCCCGGCCACGATCATCGCGACCGACATCGAAATCCCCAGGCTGGTGAGCGCGGCGCGCAGCGGCCAGCGCCCGATCGAGCGCAGGATCATGATCGTCGTCTGTCGCGGTCTGAAAATCGAGATCAGCCGGTCGAACAGCCCACGGCGAAACCGGGTTGGTGCGGGCGGGCTCATCGCCACGGCCGGGCTCAGCACCACCACCCGGCGCACCGCAATCGCCGCCCCGAGCATCGCCGCCCCAAGCCCGGTACTGGCCGAAAGCGCGTAGACCGCCGGGTATTGCAGGAAGACCAGATATGGGAAGTGAAAGAAATCGCCATAGACCTGGCTGATCCCGATCGACGCCCAATAGCCGGTGCCCCAGCCGATCACGATCCCGATCGCACCGATCCCCATGGCGAGCTTGAGATAATGCCAGGAGATCTCCCACGAGCTGTAGCCCAGCGCCTTCAACAGCCCGATCTGCTCACGTTCGAGGGTGATCAACCGGCCCAGAACCATGTTCACCAGAAAGGCGGTGATGACGAGAAAGATCGGCGGCAGCACCCGCACCATCATATCCCATTGCTTCAGCTCGCCATCGAGAAAGGCGTTTGAAATCTGCTGCTCACGGTCATAAGGCCCGGTGCCGCCATAGGGCTTCAGCAAGGTCTCCAGCGTGTCTTTCACCTCTTCCAGATCGGTGCCGCGCGTCACGCTGAGGGTGACCGAGTTGAAAGCACCCGAGAGGTTGAAGGCGGCGCTCAGCACTTCCTCCGGCATCCACAGCACGCCGAAATGCTCATCATCCGGCATCAGCGAGCCGGGGCCGATGGTGTAGATAAACTCCGGGCTGAGCACGATCCCGGTAATCAGTACCTCCCGTTTCTGCCCGTTCAGCGTGACCCCGAACCTGTCGCCGGGGCTGAAATCATTGCCCAGCGCAAAGGCCTCGCTCACCACCACCTCGTTGTCATGGCCCGGCTCGGGCAAGCGCCCCTCACGCAGGATCAGCTGGTTCATCTGCGGTTCGCCAGAGGCCGGGATCGAGAGGATCTGCCCCATCGCCGGAATATCCATGCCTTCGATGTCGAGAATGGCGAAGGTCGTGATCCGCGCCTCCACCCGGCTCACGCCCTCGATAGAGGCGATCTCGGTCACCAGGCTCATCGGCGCGCGGGCCGCGCTCGACCAGACATCAGCAAACCGGGCGCGCTCATAATAGGTGTCGCGGGTTTCCGAGAGCGAGCGCTGCGCCCCGAACGACATCACCATCACCATCACCCCCGCCGCCAGCACGGCGGCAATGGCGAGCGACTGCGCCCAGAGGCGGCGGATATCGCGCAACAGCTTTTTGTCGAGCGCGCGCATCACCTCACCACTCGATCTCGCCCGCGGTGATGCGGGTCTCGTTCACCACCACATCGGAGATATTGCCATCGGCCACCATGATCACCCGATGCGCCATTTTGCGAATGCCCGCATTGTGGGTGATGATCACCGTGGTGGTGCCCAGATCCTGATTGATCTTGTCGAGCGCTTCCAGCACCTGCACGCCGGTCTTGCTGTCGAGCGCGCCGGTCGGCTCATCGCACAAGAGCACTTCAGGCCGTTTGGCAATGGCGCGGGCAATCGCCACCCGCTGCTGCTCGCCGCCTGACATTTCCGCCGGAAAGTGATCCATCCGGTGATCGAGCCCGACCCGCGCCAGCGCCTCTTCCGGGCGCATCGGATTTTTCGCCACCTCGGTGACCAGCGCCACGTTTTCACGCGCGGTCAGGCTGGGCACGAGATTGTAGAACTGGAACACAAACCCCACATGGTCGCGCCGGTAGCGCGTCAGCTCGCGTTCACTCATCGACGTCAGCTCGTGCTCGCGAAACCACGCCTGACCGTCGGTGGCGCGGTCCAGCCCGCCAAGGATATTCAGCAGCGTCGATTTTCCCGAGCCAGAAGCGCCCAGCAAAACCGTGAATTCGCCCATGAACAACTCGGCATCGACCCCGCGCAGCGCACGCACCTCCACCTCGCCGGTCCGATAGACCTTGGTGATGCCTTCGGTATGGAAAACGCGCGTTGCCATGGATGATCCTTTTCTGGCGTTATCGCAATTATGTGGGCATCTCACCTTGATCTGGTTCAAATTTTCTTACTGGGCAGATGCCGCCGCCCTTCACTCACGCCCGGTAAAGCCGGAATTTGCGCGCAGGTCCCCTGCGAAGCGGTTCGGCCTGACTCCCCCTGCCGCAGCTGTTAAACTGGTCGGGCGGGGTTGGATTCGCGTGGAAAACGCCAGCGAGCGGCGCGGCTGCGAAGGACAGGATCAGGTGAAACGGAAAACGGGGTTGATCGGCCTCCTAATGGCCATGGCGCTCTCGCCTGTGGCCGCTCTGGCGTTTGACCAACTGTCCATCGACGTGACCGGCCCGGATCAGGATCTGCAAGCCACGCTGGAAGGTGCCTCGCTTCTGCGCAGCGCTAAAGATCAGGGCACCGACGATCCGCGCGACGTGATTGCGGCGGCGCAGGCCGATTATGCCCGGCTGCTGAACGCGCTTTACGCCCAGGGCTATTATAGCGGGGTCATTCATATTCGCATCGACGGGCGCGAGGCGGCAGGCCTCTCGCCCTTCGCCGCCCCCGCCCGCATCGGCCAGATCGCCATTTCAGTCGATCCCGGCCCCCGCTTTCGCTTTTCCACCGCCGAGCTGGCCCCGCTGCCGCCCAGCGCGACGCCGGTGCCCGCCTTTCACACCGGCCTGCCCGCCCAAAGCACCGCCATCCGCGACGCGGTGGAAACCGGTATCAGCGATTGGCGCGATGCGGGCCGGGCCAAGGCCAGCGTCGCGGATCAATCCATCGTGGCCGATCACCGCAACGCCACGCTCGATGCGCGGATCGCGCTTGCCCCCGGCCCGCTTGTGCATTTCGACCAGATGACGGTGATGACCCCCTCCGCCGTGCGCGCCGAACGCCTTGCCATCATCGCTGGCTTTCCTGAGGGGCAGCAGTTTTCGCCGCAAGCGCTCGATAAGGTCACCGCCCGGCTCCGGCGCACCGGTGCCTTTGCCTCGGTCAGCCTCACCGAAGCCGACAAGCTTGGCCCAGGCGACACGCTGGATGTCGGGCTGGATCTGGCCGATGCCCCGCCGCGCCGGTTTGGCTTCGGGGCAGAGCTCTCGTCGCTCGACGGGCTGACGCTTTCGGGCTTCTGGCTGCATCGCAACCTGCTGGGCGGGGCGGAACGGCTGCGGCTCGATGGCGAGATTTCCGGGATCACCGGCAGCTGGACGGGGATGGACTACGCCCTCTCGGCCCGGCTCGACATCCCGGCGGCCTTCGGCACCGACAACGATGCCTTTGTCACCGCCTCAGCCCAGCGCCGCGACGATCCGGCCTTCACCACACTTCAGGGCGGCGGCAGCGCCGGGCTGCACCGGCGGTTTTCCGACACGCTTGAAGGCGAGATCGGCCTCGCCTATCGCTATTCCTTCACCACCGACGACCTTGGCTCGCGGCGGTTTTCGCTGCTTTCCCTGCCCACGACCGTCACATGGGACCAGCGCAACGCCCCGCTCGATGCCACTTCTGGCTTTTACTTCAACGCCGATATCGAGCCGTTTCACGATTTCGAAAGCGGCGCCACCGGCGCGCGGCTCTGGCTCGACGGGCGCGGCTATCTGGGCTTGGCCGATGACCGCGTGGTCCTGGCCGGGCGCGGATTGCTGGGCAGCGTGATCGGCGCGGGCGCGGCCTCGGTGCCACCCGATTATCTGTTCTTCTCCGGCGGCGACACGGTGCGCGGCTTTCCCTATCAGTCGCTCGGCATCGATCTGGGCGGCGGCACGGTGATCGGCGGGCGCGCCTTCCTTGGTGCCTCGGGCGAAATCCGGGCCAAGGTCACCGACACGATCGGCGTGGTCGGCTTTGCCGATATCGGCCATATCGGCGCCAACAGCTTTTTCGATACGGCGGGCGACTGGCAGATCGGCGCGGGGCTTGGCCTGCGCTACGATACCGGGCTTGGCCCGATCCGCCTTGATGCCGCGATGCCGGTCTCCGGCCCCGGCGGCAAGGGCGTGCAGCTTTATGTCGGGATAGGGCAAGCATTTTGAACCGTTTCGCCGCCCTTCTGCTCGCCCTGATGGCGCTCATCGCCCTGCCCCTACACGCGCAGGATCAGGCCGCTGCCGACAAATCCTTTCTGGAAAACTGGCTGGAAACCAACCTTTCGGGTGCCGGGCGCGATGTCACCGTTACCGGGTTTTCCGGCGCGCTGAGTTCTCAGGCGACGATGGAGGCGCTGACCATCGCCGATGATACCGGCGTGTGGTTCACGATGCGCGGGGTCACGCTGGATTGGACCCGCTCGGCGCTCCTGACCGGGCGGCTGGAGGTTGACGCGCTGACCGCCGAGGAAATTGAAATGTCGCGGCGGCCTGTGGCCGGGCCGATGACAGGGTCCACCACCCCGCAGGCCACCACCTCGGATTTTGCCCTGCCCGAGCTGCCCATTTCGATTAATATCGGCAAGATCGAAGCCAAACGCCTGATACTGGGTCCGCCGGTTCTGGGCGTGGCGGCCACACTACGCCTTGCCGGGTCCGGCCATATCGCGAGCGGAGCCGGTGCCGCCGATCTGCAGCTTGAGCGGATCGACGGCACAAAGGGCCTTCTGCACCTTGCCGGGTCTTACGCCAATGATAGCCGCGAGCTGGTGCTTGACCTCAGCCTGGACGAAGGCGCCAACGGCATCGCCGCCGCCCTCACCGGCCTGCCGGGTGGCGCGCCGCTGGCACTGACCATCTCCGGCAGCGGCCCCATCGAAGCCTTTACCGCCGACATATCGCTCGCCACCGATGGAACGGATCGTCTGACGGGCCAAGTGGCGCTCACCGCCGATGCCCCCGCAACCGATGCGGCGCTGGGGTTCAAGGCCGATCTGGCGGGCGATCCCGGCCCCCTGCTCGCCCCCGATTATCGCGCCTTTTTCGGACCCGACACCCGGCTGATGCTGGAGGGGCAACGGCAGCCTGACGGGCGGCTTGAGATTGCCACCTTCCAGATCAACACCGATGCGATGCAGCTATCCGGCTCTGCCGACATCAACCCGCTGGGCTGGATCGAGCGTGCGCGGTTTATGGGCACCATTGCCGGGCCAGACGGTGCGCCGGTGCTTTTACCCCTCGGTGGCGGGCCGACGCGGATTGATCGCGCCGCGCTCAGCTTCGACTTTGACAGCACGCGCGGCGATGGCTGGACCGGGGCGCTCACGCTTCAGGGGCTGACACGCGACACCCTCGCCCTTGCCTCGGCGCGGATCACCGGTGCGGGCACGCTTACCTCCGGCAGCGCCAATCTTGTGCCGCAGATCACCGGTCAGCTCGACATCGCCGCCACCGGCATCGCCCCGACCGATCCGGCGCTGGCCAGCGCAATTGGCCCGCAGTTTTCCGGGCATATCGACTTCACCCATGAAGACTCCGCCCCTCTTCAGCTCAGCGCCTTCACCTTGAAAGGCGCCGATTACGGCCTCTCCGGTGCGCTCGCGCTCGACATCGACTGGACAAGGCTCGACCTGATCGCCGACGGCACTGTTGCCCTACAGGCCGATCATCTGGCGCGCTTCGCCGCCCTCTCGGGGCAGGCGTTGGCGGGCGGGGCCGACCTCAAGATCGCGGGCAACCTCGCCCTGCCCGGCGGGCCGTTTGATCTGACCATCGCGGGTAGCGGGCGCGATCTGGCCATTGGCACGCCGTGGTTCGACCAGCCCTTTGCTGGGGCCAGCACGCTCTCCATCGCCGCGATGCGCGACGAGACCGGCACCCGGATCGACCATGTCACCATCACTGCCCCGGGCGGCTCGGCCACCGCATCGGGCATGCTGACCCCCGAGGATAGCCATATCGAGGCCCGCCTTGATGTGGGGGATGCGAGCCAGATCGTTGAGGGCCTCACCGGCGCGCTGTCGCTTGCTGGCACCGCCGACCAGACCGGCAGCGATTGGGCTGTGAATCTGGATGCCACCGCCCCCGGCGAAACCAGGGCGCAGCTGTCCGGCGTGGTCACTCTCGGGCAATCAGAGCTGGGGCAAACCGGGCTGGAAAATCTGCGCGGCGATCTCAGCGCCACGATTGGCAGCCTTGCCCCCTATTCCGGCCTTGCCGGGCGCACGCTGGCAGGCGGCGCGACCCTCACCACCTCTGGCAGCTACACCCCCGGCACCGGCGCGTTCAACCTGACCGGGGTGGCGGATGGCAGCGACCTTGCCTTCGGGCTGGGCGATCTGGACCGCCTCACCACCGGGGCCAGCCGGGCCGAGTTTGCACTGGAGCGAGGCGACAACTATCGCCTGCGTATCACCCGGCTCGATCTGCAAACCCCGGAACTCACCGCAAGCGTCACCGGAAGCGGCAGCGACACACGGCAGGATCTAAAGGCTGAGGCCCGCCTGCGCGACCTCGGCCTGATCGTTCCGGGCCTTTCAGGTGCCTTCACAGCGCAAGGCACTGCGAGCCTTGCCGAGACCGGCTGGCAGGTGGACGCAGCGGGCACCGGCCCCGGCGGCACCACCCTCAGCACCTCAGGGCAGATCGCCACCGATGGCGGCACGGCCAATCTCGCCATCACCGGGCGCGCGCCGCTGGCACTGGCCAACAACTTCATCGCCCCGCGCCGGGCCGATGGCATGGCGACGTTTGATCTGGCGCTGAACGGCCCCTTGGCGCTCGCCTCGCTCTCTGGCAGCCTGCGCAGCGACGGCGCGCGGCTGTCTTTGCCCGCGCTGCAGATGGCGCTCGATCCCATCACCGCCAGCGCCCGCATTTCCGGCCTAGAGGCCCAGCTTGACCTGACCGCTTCCGCCAATACCGGTGGGCAGATTACCCTGTCCGGGCCGGTGGCGCTGCGCCCGCCCTATGCGGCGGATCTGACGATTGAGGCCAAAGCACTCGGCCTGTCCGATCCCGCGCTTTACGACACCACGGCAAGCGGCACCCTAGCGGTGCGCGGGCCGCTGACTGGTGGGGCCACCATATCGGGCGCCATCGCCCTAGGGGCCACCGAATTGCGGGTACCCGAAACCGGCCTTGGCGTGGATGGCACGCTGGCAGGCCTTCAGCACATCGCCGCCCCCGCCGATGTGCGGGCCACGCAGGCCCGGGCGGGCCTGCGTGGCGCCGCGTCGGATAGCAGCGGCGGCACACCCTTCGGGCTCGACATCGCGCTCTCAGCGCCCTCCAGAATTTTCCTGCGCGGGCGCGGGCTCGATGCTGAACTCGGCGGCAGCCTGCGCCTGGGCGGCACCACGCAAACCATCTTGGCCGAGGGCGGCTTCCAGCTGATCCGGGGGCGGCTCGACCTTCTGGGCAGCCGTCTGGTGCTGACCGAAGGCACAGCCAGCCTTCAGGGCAGCCTTGACCCCTATCTGCATCTCGTCGCCGAAACCCAGGCGGAGGAGGTGACCGTGCGCATCACCATCGACGGCCTCGCCTCCGATCCGAAAGTCACCTTCAGTTCCTCCCCCGACCTGCCCGAAGACGAAATTCTGGCGCGGCTGATCTTTGGGCGCGGGCTTGACCAGATTTCTCCGCTTCAGGCGCTGAAACTCGCCTCGGCCATCGCCACGCTCTCGGGTCAGGGCGGCAATGACACGATTGGCCGTTTGCGCTCCAGCTTCGGCCTTGATGATCTTGATGTGACAACCGGCGCTGACGGAACCCTGCAACTGCGCGCTGGCACCTATATTTCCGACAATATCTATACCGATGTCACCGTCGGGCAGGACGGCAAATCCGAGATCAACCTCAACCTGTCGCTCACCCCCGACCTGACGGCACGGGGCAGCGCCACGTCTGATGGCACCACCGGTATCGGCCTGTACTTCGAGAAGGATTACTAGGCCCGCACGGGGCCGCTCACAGAGCGCTGCAGGGGAACACACCGCTGCATCGCCGGTTGAGGACTATTTCTACTGGTGCCCGCGGCGAGACTCGAACTCGCACGGCATAAAGCCAAGGGATTTTAAGTCCCCAGTGTCTACCATTCCACCACGCGGGCCAGTGGCGGCGACCCTAGCCGAACCAATGGACGGGGAAAAGATTGCAGATGCGCTGCGGCGGAAAAATCACCAGACCAGCGGCTTGGACCGACACATCAGGTGCAGGCAAACCAGCGCTTGCCCCACGCCCCTCCGGGAAAGGTCTTCCAGAAGGGTCGCCAGAAGGTCCCTCAGGGATTTTGCGCGGCGATATAGGTACTGATCTTGGTCGCAAGTCCGGGGATTGAGCCGGTCACAATGACCCCGGCTCCAAGCCCGAACAAAGTGACCGCTGCGGTCAATACGACCCAATCGACGGTGACCGCGCCGGATTCGTCATTGCAAAAGCGCGCGGTGAGCGGAAGTTTCAAATTGCGCATCATGGTAACCTTACTCAGTGTCCTTTGACATCAACTGTCAGTCGAACATGGCAAGAATCGGGCCACACATAGAGAAAATCATGGACTTTGAAGCCAATGAGCGTCTCAGACGCCGCGGATCACTTTGGCAAACCTGTCAAAAATAGCCTCGTTGGCCGCCACCAAATCGCCGGTCGACAGGATGTCGTTGTCTTCGGAAATGGCTTCGGCCAGACCACCGGCCTCGCGCAGAATAACCAGCCCTGCCGCGACATCCCAGGCATGGATCCCACGTTCCCAGTAGCCGTCGAACCGCCCGGCCGCCACATAGGCAAGGTCCAGCGCCGCCGCACCCCAGCGCCGCACACCGGCGCAAACCGGCATCAGGCGGGCCAGATCCTGCAGGGTTTCCGGCAGATCGGGACGGGTGCCGAAAGGTACGCCGGTGGCAAAAACTGCTTCGATCATCCGGTTGCGGCCCGAAACCCGCAGACGGCTGTCGTTCAGCCAGGCGCCGCCGCCTTTTTCGGCATAGAACATCTCGTCCTTCGCCGCGTCAAAAATCACCCCTGCGATAACCTCGCCCTTGTGCTCAAGCGCGATCGACACTGCCCAATGCGGCAGGCCGTGCAGGAAGTTGGTGGTGCCGTCGAGCGGATCGACGATCCAGCGCCGCGTCGGGTCTTTGCCCTCAATGGGTGCGCTTTCTTCGCCGAGCCAGCCGTAGTTCGGCCGCGCTTCCATCAGCTCTTCTTTGATGATGTTTTCAGCCGCGATATCGGCGCGCGATACGAAATCGCCCGCGCCTTTCATCGAGACCTGCAGGTTCTCGACTTCACGAAAGTCTTTCACGAGGCTGCGGCCCGCTTTACGCGCGGCCTTGATCATGACGTTGAGATTGGCGCTGCCTTGCATCATTCGGCTCCTGTGTAACGCCCGCGCTATACGCGCGACACGCACCTTTGCCAAGGGCCGAAGCAATTATGCTTACTGGGCGAGATCTCCACCACAACTGGCCGCGATGGCAGTGGACAGTACATTCGCGAAACGGCGCACCCGGGTCATCCGGGCCAGATCGGCATTGATCACCAGCCAGATAGCACGGCCGGTGTCCTGTCGCGTGCCCGGCAGCTGCTGCAAATCCGGATAGCGGCTCTCAACCCATGTCGGCAGTACCGAAAGCCCGGCCCCCGCCCGCATAAGCGCAAGATGGGTGTCGAGGTCGGTGGTTTTAAAGCGTAGCGGGGCATCAGGGTAAGCTGAGGCTGCGATCCGCTCCGCCACACCGGCATCATCATATCCGATCCATGCCAGCCCTTCCCCGCGTGGACCGGCATGGGGCAAGTGCTCAGCCAGATAGGGTTGGCTGGCATAGGTCGCCACATTGAACGGACAAATCCGGTCTGCCCGTGCACCGGCCGGAGGATGTTCGGAAATGCGCACAGCCAGATCGACCTCGTGACCGGCCACGTCGTCAAAGGTATCGCCCACCTTCAGATCAATATCGATCTCGGGATAGCGCTGCGAAAACTGGGTCAGGACCGGGGGCAGAAGCGAGCGGCCGATCAAGGCCTCGCAGGACAGGCGCACGGTGCCGCTTGCCTCGCGATCCAATCCCAACACCCGATTTTCCGCAGCCATCACATGGCGTTCGGCTTCCAGAGCCTCGCTTAGAAACCGCCGCCCGGCCTCGGTCAGTTCCACCCCGCGCCGATCCCGATGCAAAAGCCGCGTACCCAGCACTGTTTCCAGCTCATCAATCTGACGCCGCGTGGTCGCGTGTGTCGCGCCAAGCTCGGCCGCGCCCGACCGAAACGACCCGCTGCGGGCGACGGCAAGGAAATAGGGCAGTTGTTTCCAGCTTCGCATGATCGACCCCGTGGAACATATTTGATCCACTATGGGATCATATTACGCGTATGAACAGCCATTTTCGATCCATATAACAGCTCATATCACGACCTACCCCCATGGAGATTGATCATGCTTCAGGATGCAAAACTCTCGCTTCTCTGGATCTTCCTGTTCCTCAACTACATCTTCTGTGATGTCTTTTCGCTGATGTATCCGCCGATGATCCAGGAGCTTGCCGTCGGGAACACCGTCGACGGAATAGAGATGTCGCAAACCTTCCTCTTGATGTTTGCGGTGATTATGGAGCTTGGCATGATCATGACCGTGCTCTCGCGGTTGTTGCCCTATACCCCCAACCGTATCGCCAATATCGTGGTCGGCTTGGCATTGCTGGTCGTCCAGGTCGGATCGCTTTTCGCGGGCGAAAACACCCTGCATTACTGGTTTTTCTCAGCCGTCGAAATCGCTACCCTGATCTGGATCGTTGTGACCAGCTGGCGCTGGGTGCCGGCTGTGGCGAAGTAAGAACACAAAACCCGCCCGGGCAACGGCTCGGGCGGGTGATCTGAAGAGCATGGCATCTGCGCCTGCCCGGTAAGCCGGGGCTTCTGTTTGCCCCGCCATTGCTTGCGCCGCTTTATGCGGGTTCGTTGCTGGCCAGCAGTTCTTCCATGAACACGCTGAACAACTGCGCCCGTCCGTCAACCCCGGCTTTGGAATAGATTGATGTGCATTGCGCCCGTACCGTGCCCGCCGCCGTGCCACGCATCACGGCGATGTTTTCGTTGTCGATGCCTTTCAGCACCATCAGCGCCACGTCGCGCTCCGACGGCGTCAGGCTCCATTCGGCGAAAAATCCATCAATCACCTCGGCCATTTCGCCCCGTGCAGCCTGCATCGAGCGGTTCAGAAGCGCCATGCGCATCAGCAAACGCCGCATCTCGACCACCAGCAACGCGATCCCCGACAGCAGCGCGAGGGTTGCAAAGGCCTCCAGCCACAGATGCCAGAGGTCGGTAAAGTTCCCCATGATCAGCTCTTCGGCCACATCGGTGATGAAGAACAGACCGGCCAGCCCCTGCAACAGGATCACAAAGCCGATGGCATAGATCATCCCCTGCTCGCTTTTCAGCCAGGTAACTAGTTTGTTCATTCTATTGGCCCCTCCGCAACTCTGCCTGCTCCCTGGTGGGAGGGCACAGGCCCAACCGTGGGAAAATCCGTACTCTGTCAGACCATCAGGCCCCACATCAGGCGACTTTTCTAAGCTATAGTATGTAGTAGACATTCACACATCAGAAAAAATGCGTAACGCGTTCAGCTTGCGGTAAGCCCGTGCTTATTGACCTGTTGCCATGGAAACGGGCCTCACCCGAGCTTAGGTGCATCTGTGCCAAGCTCTGCACGGGTCAACAGGTTTGAGGCATCGACGCCGCCCCCCCCTCAGCCAATCTGCGCAATCAACGCGTCGGCCTCTGCGCGAAAGGCGAGGCCGAAATCATTTTCCTGCGTCACCGCAAAACCCAGCCGCCGATGCAGGGCGACGGATTTGCGGTTGCTCTTATAGACGTTGCTTTCCACAAGGCTCACATCCGGACGCGCCAGAAAGCCACTCACCGCCGCGCGCAGGCTGCGGATCGTGCCCGGTCCGGCCAGATCGGGACTAAGCGCAATGCCGGAGGCAAACCACAGCCCCTGCCCGCGCGGCACAAACACTGCGTAAGCTGCCAGAGCATCCTCGCGCCAGATCGTCACCGCCTCACCGGTTTCAAGGCTTTTCGCCACGGCAGCGCGCTGCGTCTCGGCATCAAGCGGCGCCGGATCACCCGCGCGCCGGTCATACATGGTTTTGAGATCCAGCGCGGTGATGGCGTCAATCAGCTCGCTGGACGCTTTGGACCGCATCAAATCGTGCCTTTTTGCAATTTCACCGGCTCGGTCCGGGCCAGACGCACCATATGGGCGATATAGGGTTTTGCCGCGTCTTCTTCGCGAATCCCGGCATACATGCGTTTCGAAATCCCGCCCTCGGTGATCGGTTTCACCACGTAATCCGGGCGACCTCTATAATCGCGCAGCACCCAGTCAGGCAGCACCGTCACCCCGCGCCCGGCCGCAACCAGCATCAGGATCACCTCGGTCAGCTCCACCGCCCGCATCGCCTGCGGCTCGACCCGGGCTGGCGTCAAAAGCTGGGTGAAAATATCCAGCTTGGCGCGCTCAACCGGGTAATGCAGCAGGGTTTGCCCGGCGAAATCCTCAGCCTCGATCCAATCGTGATCGGCCAACTCATGACCCTTGGCACAGACAAAAAGCGGCTCGTAATCGAAGAGCGGCTGGAAAGTGATCCCGGGCAGATCGACCGGATCGGACGAGATCACGAAATCAATCTCTTCGCGCCGAAGCGCCTCGATCGCATCAAAGGCCAGCCGCATCCTTATATCCACATCCACGTCAGGCCAGGCGGCGCGGAACTGCTCCAGCACCGGAAACAGCCAGTCAAAACAGGCATGGCATTCGATGGCGATGTGCATCCGGCCAGAGCGGCCCGATTGCAGCGCCCGAAAATCGTCCTCGACCCGCGCCACTTCCGGCAGCACCACCTCGGCCAACCGTAGCAGCCGCTGCCCCGCCGGGCTCAGCTTCATCGGCTTCGAGCGGCGGTGAAACAGCTCCATCCCCACCTGTTCCTCCAGCGCCTTCACCTGATGCGACAGCGCCGATTGGGTGATGTGCAGCATGTCGGCGGCGCGGGCCAGCCCCCCCGCCTCGTGAATGGCACGGATGGTGCGCAAATGCCGGAATTCCAGGTACATGAGTCATTCTCATAAAGGTTGTGAGTTTTATGAATTTGTTTCACATGATTTCCCGAGTTACAAGAGGCCAACACAAAATGGATGGTTCCGATGACAACGCCCCGTATCTCTTTCGAATTCTTCCCGCCGAAAAACATCGAAGGCGCCTTTCGCCTGTCGGACACGGTGCGCGACCTCATGCCGCTCGACCCGAGCTTTGTGTCTGTCACCTATGGCGCTGGCGGCACCACCCGGGCGCTCACCCATGATGCGGTGGCAACGATCCACAACCGCTACGGGCTCAACGTGGCCGCGCATCTGACCTGCGTGAACGCCTCCCGCGCCGAAACGCTGGAAATTGCCGAAAGCTATGCCCAGGCGGGCGTATCGGAAATCGTGGCGCTGCGGGGCGATCCGCCGAAAGGCTCGGGCAAATTCGTGCCGCATCCCGATGGCTTTGCCAATTCGGTCGAGCTGATCGAAGCGCTGGCCGAGACCGGCAAGTTCAACATCCGCGTCGGCGCCTATCCCGACGCGCATCCCGAATCCGGGTCCGATACCGCCGATGTCGAGTGGCTGAAGCGCAAGATCGACGCGGGCGCCAGCTCTGCGATCACCCAGTTCTTCTTTGAACCCGAAACCTTTTTCCGCTTCCGCGACAAATGCGTGAAGGCCGGGATCGACGCGCCGATCATTCCCGGCATCCTGCCGATTGAAAACTGGGCCGGGGTAAAGAAATTCGCCACAAGCTGCGGCACCAAGGTGCCTGCCTGGCTGGACGATGCCTTTGAAAAGGCAATACGCGACGGGCGCGAAGAGCTGCTGTCGGTGGCGTTGGCCACCGAGCTGTGTTCAGACCTCATGGATGGCGGTGTGGAAGACCTGCATTTCTACACGCTGAACAAGCCCTACCTGACCCATGACATCGTTCATGCGCTCGGCGTGACCCCGAAACTGGAACTGAGCAAGGTGGCCTGATCCAAGCCTCTGCCCCCGCCCCATCTGGGGCGGTGGCCTCTTGTCCGACTATTCGGCCGCCGCGTGCAGCATCGCCTTGTGGATGGTCACGATTTCATGCGCGCCATAGCCGTTAAACCGGGTCAGCGTGGCATTGCTATAGGCCCCCATCCCGGCGAAGATCAGATAATCCCCCTCGGCCACATCATCCGGGATCGGCAAGGGATCGGGCAGCCGGTCAACCGAATCGCAGGTCGGCCCATAAATCTCGCGCAGCGACACCGGCCCTTGGCGCGGATCGCCCTCGGGCGAGACCAGATACATCCGCCCCACGGCCCCCATCAGCGGCGCTTCGGCAAGGCCACCATAGATCCCATCGTTCAAAAACAGCGCCCCGCAGGCACGCAGGGCCTTCACCTCAGTGGCAAGGGTAAAGGCTTCGGCCACCATTGCCCGGCCTGGTTCGCAGACCAAATCCGGAGCATCAGCACCGAAGGCCGCATCGGTCGCGCGACGGATCGTGGAAAAAATCGCTTCCAGATCAGCCCCTTCGCCATCGCGGTCCGAGGGGAAACCGCCCCCCACATTGAGCCGCGCCAGACGCACTCCGGCAGCATTGGCCACCTCGGCAGCGACCTCGATATAATGTTCCCAAGCGCCCGGGTCAGTACATTGCGTGCCCGGGTGGAAACACATAGCGGGGGTGAACCCGGCGGCAGCCACACTGCGCAGTAGCGCAATCGCCCCGTCGCGGTCTTCGCCGAATTTCTCGCCGAAATGATAGGCCGCGCCCTCCACTGGCAGGGCCAGCCGCACAGCAACCTCGGTGCCCATCGGCACCTGCTCCATCAGCTTGGCCAGCTCGCCCATCCCGTCGACCGAATACGAGGCCACATTGGCCGCCACCGCCGCCGCGATCTCGGCCCGCGAGCGCACAGGGTTGTTGTAATGCAGCGCCGCATCGGGGGCGATCTCGCGCATCAGGGCAATTTCGGCGGGAGAGGCCACGTCGAAAGCCTTGATCCCGGTGGCCACCAGATTTTCCAGCACCGCCGGTTCGGGGTTGGCCTTCACTGCATAGGTGACCAGCCCGTCAAAGCCGCGTTGAAAACGCTGCGCCGTCGCGGCAAGCGCTTCTGGGACAAAGAAAAACACCGGTACCTCGGGGCGCATCATGCGCAGGTAGTCTTCCGGCGTGGTCCAGACCTGTGGAAATCGGCTCATCATCTCACCCATTCGCGTTCTTTAAATCAGGATTGCGCTCAAACACGACGATTCATAGCGACAGATTGGCGATTCCGCGCTATCTTCACGACTTATCGACGGAGTTTTCGACGAATGGACGATACTGACGAAGCCCTTCTGCGTTTGCTGGCCGAAAATGCCCGCGCCCCGGTGGCGGTGCTGGCGCGTAAGCTCGGGCTGGCACGCTCAACGGTTCAGGCCCGGATTGATCGGCTGGAGGCGCGGGGCGAGATTGCGGGCTATGCGCTGCGGCGTGGCAGCAGTGCGTCTGCTTCTCTGATCCGCGCCACGGTGCTTTTGTCGCTGCAACCCCGCGCGCTGGCCTCGGTGTTGGGGCGGCTGAAAGCCCTGCCACAGGTCGAGGCCGCTCATACCGCCTCTGGCCGGTTCGATCTGGTGCTCAGCCTCGCCGCCCAGACCACTGCCGAGCTGGACGTGGTGCTTGACCGGATCGGCGAACTGGATGGCGTGCTGAGCTCGGAAAGCCTGATCCATCTGACCACACGGATCGACCGGCGCTCCTAAGCATTGGTAACACTTTCACATTTGCAACTTTTCGGGGTGAAGTTCGCAGGATACTGCACGATAAATTTCACTAATTCTACTATCTGCCCAGATACCCCAATTTCCGGAACAGCCCGATCAGGCCCGCCGCAATCACCAGCAAAATCGCGGTGACCAACCAGAATCCAAGCGGGCTATGTGCCCCCGGAATGCCCCCGACATTGATGCCCAAGAGCCCGGTGATGAAGGTGATCGGCAGGAAGATCGCAGACACCACCGACAGAAGCAACATCTGCCGGTTCATCGCCTCTGCGCGCATATCCATCACCTGATCATGCACCACCTGCGCCCGGTCACGGATCGCATCCAGATCTTCGGCCAGACGCGTGGCCCGGTCGGCCGCCTCGCGCAGGCGCATATGGGCATGGGCGCTCAGCCAGGGGAAATCTTCAATCTCCAGCGCCGCCAGCGCATCACGTTGCGGAAACATGTAGCGCCGCAGCAGGATCGCCTCGCGGCGCACATCCGCCAACTCGCCGCGCATCGGGGCCACGCCCATTTCTTCAGGCGCCACCTCTTCCAGATCGTCGATCCGTTCGTTCAGCGCTGCCACAATCGGATCGGCGCGCTCAGACAGCCGCAGCGCCAGCTGCGCCAGCAATTCGCCAGTATTCGCTGGCCCTGCCCCGCGCGACATCGCCGCAATCACATCCTGCACTGCGGTCACAGTGCGCCGATGTGTCGTCACCACAAGCCGTTCGTCCAGATAGAGCCGCAGGGCCACCATATCTTCGGGTTCTGCCCCGGGGTTCAGGTTTACCCCGCGCAGAAACACCAGCGCCGCCTCGCCATGCATAAGGCAGCGCGGGCGGGTCTCGATCAGGCTGAGCGCGCTGCGGCTGAACGTATCGAGGCCGGACGCATCCAGCCAGCTTTGCCCTTCCGCCCCGCTCATATTCACATGCACCCAGACATATCCGCCCTCGGGTGCCTTCAGCGCATCCGTCGGTGCCGGTGAGATCTGCTGGCTCTTCCCATCAGGCCCGACGGCAAATGCAATCACGTCACCCATGATATGTCTCCGATTTCACCCCAGCGCGGTCTCTTTCCGTAAAGCACTGCTGGCCCCTCCACGTCAAACCTGCCGCATTTTCCCAAATCGCTTTTCCTCACCGCCCCCCTCAGGTAAACCCCGCAAAGAAACAGAAGCACCGAACGGGATCACCCGACATGGCCATGGAAAAAACCTTTGACGCCGCAGCCGCCGAGCCGCGCATTTCTGCCAAATGGGAAGCCGCGCATGCCTTCCGCGCTGGCGCTAATAAAAAACGCGATGACACCTTCACCGTGATGATCCCGCCGCCCAACGTGACCGGGGCGCTGCATGTGGGCCATGCCTTCAACAACACGTTGCAAGACATCCTTGTGCGCTGGCACCGGATGCGCGGCTTCGACACGCTCTGGCAGCCCGGGCAGGACCATGCGGGCATCGCCACCCAGCTTCAGGTCGAAAAGATGCTGGCCGCCGAGGGCAATCTGGGCCGCCGCGATCTGGGCCGCGAGAAATTCCTTGAAAAGGTCTGGGAATGGAAAGGCCAATACGGCTCGACCATCGTTGAGCAGCTGAAGCGCCTCGGTGCCTCCTGCGATTGGGACCGCAACGCTTTCACTATGGCAGGCGCCCCCGGCGATCCGCGTACCGGCCACGAAAACAGCCCCGATTTCCACGATGCTGTGATCAAGGTCTTTGTCGATATGTATCGCAAGGGTTTGATCTATCGCGGCAAACGGCTGGTGAACTGGGACCCGCATTTCGAAACCGCGATTTCCGATCTGGAAGTCGAGAATATCGAAGTCGCCGGTCATATGTGGCATTTCAAATACCCGCTCGCGGGCGGCGAAACCTATGAATATGTCGAGAAAGACGAGCACGGCGACATCATCTTCAAGGAAGTGCGCGACTATATCTCCATCGCCACAACCCGGCCCGAAACCATGCTGGGCGATGGCGCCGTGGCGGTGCACCCCTCTGACGAACGCTATGCGCCCATCATCGGCAAGCTCTGCGAAATCCCGGTGGGGCCGAAAGAGCATCGCCGCCTGATCCCGATCATCACCGACGAATACCCCGACCCTGATTTCGGCTCGGGCGCGGTGAAAATCACCGGCGCGCATGATTTCAACGACTACGAGGTCGCCAAGCGTGGCGGCATCCCGATGTATCGCCTGATGGACATGCGCGGGCATATGCGCGCCGATGGCGACGACTATGCCACCTGTGCCACCCGGGCCCAGGAAATCGCCAATGGCGACGCGTTCACCGGCGCAGAAGTCGACACGCTGAACCTCGTCCCCGACGAGCTGCGCGGGCTGGATCGCTTTGAAGCCCGCAAAAAGGTGGTCGCCCAGATCACCGACGAGGGGCTTGCCGTCACCGTGCTCGACGACGAGGGCAATCAATCGCCGCTGGTGGAAAACAAGCCGATCATGCAGCCCTTCGGCGACCGCTCGAAAGTGGTCATCGAGCCGATGCTGACCGATCAGTGGTTTGTGGAAGCCGAAAAGGTCGTGGGGCCGGCGCTGGACGCCGTGCGCGATGGCACCACCAAGATCATCCCGGAATCGGGTGAAAAGACCTATTACCATTGGCTGGAAAACATCGAGCCTTGGTGCATTTCGCGCCAGCTCTGGTGGGGCCACCAGATTCCGGTCTGGTACGGGCTCGATCTGTCCTATGAGGGCGAAATCGGCGCCGATGGCGACCTGGACGAGCTCGACATGCTGCGCCTCTTCATCGAGGGCGGTCTGGTGCATCGGGGCGAGGTCTATCATTGCGGTGCCTCGTTTGACGACGTCGCCAACCGTTTCCTTGACGATAACGCCGACACCCCGGCCCCTATCGCCCATGCCCGCGTGATCGAGGTGGAAGACAAGAACAAGGCCGTCGAAATCCTCGCCGAAAGCCTTGCGCAATATGTGGTCGATCAGGATCCGAGCAAGCTGGTCTACCCGGTCTGGCGCGACCCGGACGTGCTCGACACCTGGTTCAGCTCGGGCCTCTGGCCGATCGGCACGCTGGGCTGGCCTGAGAGCACGGAAGAGCTTGAGAAATACTTCCCCACCGATGTGCTGGTCACCGGCTTTGACATCCTGTTCTTCTGGGTCGCCCGGATGATGATGATGCAGCTTGCCGTGGTGGGCGAAGTGCCCTTCCACACCGTCTATCTGCACCAGCTCGTGCGCGACGAGAAGGGCAAGAAGATGTCGAAAACCACGGGCAACGTCATCGACCCGCTGGAAATCATCGACGAATACGGCGCCGACGCGCTGCGCTTCACCAATGCCTCGATGGCGGCCATTGGCGGCGTGCTAAAACTGTCGGAAGAGCGCATCAACGGCTATCGCAAATTCGGCACCAAGATCTGGAACGCCGCACGCTTTGCCGAGATGAACGGAGTCTATGATAGCTACAAGACGGAAGGAGTTGATTCTTATGCTCCGATGACGGTGGGCAACGGAGAAAAGATCAACACAACCGCAAACGCATGGATTATCGGCGAAACAGCCAAGGCTCGTGTCGAAGTAGATGAAGCCCTTGCGGAATACCGCTTCAATGACGCGGCAAAAACGCTCTATGCATTTGTTTGGGGCAAGGTTTGCGATTGGTATGTCGAATTTTCGAAGCCGCTTTTCGCGAGTGAACACGAAGGTGTTGTCGAAGAAACCAAACAAACCATGGGCTGGGTCATCGACCAATGCCTGATCATGCTGCACCCGTTCATGCCCTTTATTACAGAGGAACTCTGGGACCAGCTGGGCAAGCGGAAGAACCTCTTGGTTCACCAAGATTGGCCTACCTACGACACGCTTCTGGTCAATAGCGAATGTGACCGCGAGATGAACTGGGTGATCAAGCTGATTGAGGAAATCCGGTCGGCGCGTCAGCAGATGCATGTGCCGGCAGGGCTGAAAATCCCGATGATCCTGCGCGATCTCGACGCTGCCGGGCGCACCGCCTGGGAAAACAACGCCGCCCTGATCATGCGCATGGCCCGGATCGACAGCCTGAACGAGATGGCCGAGCTGCCCAAAGGCTGCGTCACCATCCCGGCGGAAGGCGGCACTTTCGCCCTGCCGCTGGCCGACATCATTGATGTTGACGAGGAAAAATCCCGGCTTGAAAAGAGCCTTGAAAAGCTCGGCAAGGAAATCGCCGGGCTGAACGGACGGTTGAAAAACCCGAAATTCGCCGAAAACGCCCCGGAAGAGGTCGTGGCCGAAGCGCAAGCCAATCTCGACGCCCGCGAAGCTGAAGCCGCGAAGCTGAAAGAGGCGCTGTCGCGGCTCGCCAGCCTGGGCTGATCCGCTTCATCCGCAACGTTCTAAGGCCCGGCCCCTGCGCCGGGCCTTTTCGTTCCGCGACACTTTCCCGCAGACCTCTGACGCAGGCCTGCCCCAATGCTCATATATGCCGAACGGGTTGCATCAGGGTGCAAGGGATCAGGCCATGAACATCGATTTTCCTCAGCTTGCCGAGCGCAAGATGCTGGCAGCATTAGCCGAGGGAAAACTGAGCCATCTGCCGGGCGAAGGTCGGCCCCTGCCCGACCGGATCGACAATATCTATATCGACCCTTTCGAAGCCATGGCCTTTCGCCTGTTGCACGAGGCGGGTCTGGTTCCGAAAGAAGTTGAACTGAACAAACAGCGCATCGCCGCACGCAAAGCCTGGCAAGAGGCGCCGGAAGATCAGCGCGATGCCCTGATGGGGCGGATCGCCGAGCTCGACATGCGCTACAACATCACCCACGAAGCGCGCCTGCACCTCATTCACCACCACTGAGGGCTCAGAACCGATAGCCGATGGTCAGGTCCGACGAGATCTTCGGACGCCCCTGTGACATCGACACCAGCGGATGAGCATAGACGGCCAGATCGGCGCTGAAGCCATCCTGATGCCAGCCAACCCCGGCGGTCGGCGCAAACGGGATCAGCACTTCAGGCGACAGCCCGTTCGAGGCCGTGATCGCCAACGGCATCCACAGCCCGCCGCGCCAGATCACCCCGTAACGGCTCTGGTATTCCGCCCCGACATGCGCGGTTTCGATATTGAGATCGTAATTGCCATAGGTGCCCCAGAATTTCTGATACCCGGTCGCCACCAGCAACCGGTCGGTCACCTGCATCGACAGCTCAAGGTTCAGCTTATGCGGCAGCTTCACATAATAGGTATCCGCGCGCGTCCCGAGACTGTCGGTCACGGTGGAATCCACCCGCAGCGTGGTGTTCACATCGGTGTAATTCGCCCCGAAGGTCAGCCGGTCGGTCATCGCGTAGTTCAGCGAAAAGCCATAGCTCAGCGCGGTGGCATGGGTGGTGCGCACCTCATAGCCGCTTGAGCCACGATGCATCCCGCAAGTATCGGTTTTGCAGTCGATCCAGTCGAGGTTCACCCCAAGGCTCAGCCCCGGCACGGCATCGGCAGACAGGCCAAGGGCAAAGCGGTTCACCAGCGTCTTTGAATCGATCGTTCCGTCAAAGGTGCCCGAGATCCCCGGCAGGAGATAGCGCAGAAAGATGCTCTCGAACTCGTCTTCCGCATAGGCACCGGTGGCGCGGGCATGAACCCGGTTATAGCGCGCAGCCCCGACGGTGACGTTCAGCCCCAGCGGCTCCAGAAAGCTCAGCGGCGCGGTGGCCCCGATAAAGGCATAGGGGCGCAGGGTGGCATCCAACTGGCGGGTGCCGGAAAAGCTAAACTGCCGGATCCCCGCCAACCGCGCCGGGTTGTAGAAGATCGCCAGCGGATCATCGGCGGTGGCGGTGCCAGTGCCGCCCATGGCGATATGGCGCGCACCCATGGCAAAGATCGCGTCCGAGCCTTCGGCGGTGAAGGTTCTATCGGCGGCCCGCATCCCCATGGGGAAACAGGCAAGCGTTACGATAGCGAGGCAGGTCAAACGCATGGTCATGGTGATTCCCCCAGCCCTGCAGGCAGCATAGGAACCGGACTATACTTATGACAAGCCTGCGCCGGACGGCACCAGCCGCTTGCCCCCTTGCCCGGCGGCCCCGTTTCAGGCCAATTGAGAAGCATGACCATCGGACCACGCTTCACCCCGCTTGCCCAAAGCCTGCCCTCGACCGTGCCCTTTGTCGGGCCGGAAGCCCAGGAACGCGCTCGCGGCCACCCGTTCCGCGCCCGGCTCGGCGCCAATGAAAGCGTCTTCGGCCCCTCGCCGAAAGCGGTGGCGGCGATGCAGGTGGCGGCGGCAGAGGCTTGGAAATACGGCGATTCCGAAAGCTACGATCTGCGCCAGGCCTTGGCCCATCATCACGGCATCGCGCCCGAGCACATCACCGTCGGCGAAGGCATCGACGGGCTCTTGGGCAATCTGGTGCGCCTGCTGGTTGCCCCGGGCGATGTGGTGGTCACCTCCGCCGGAGCCTATCCGACCTTCAATTTTCACGTCGCGGGCTTTGGCGGGCGGCTGGAAACCGTACCCTATCGCGGCGACCATGAAGACCCCGAGGCGTTGATTGCCAAGGCGCGCGAGACCGGTGCCAAGCTGGTTTATCTGGCCAATCCCGACAATCCGATGGGCAGTTGGCACGATGCCGGCACCCTCACGCGGATGATCGAGGCCGTGCCCGAGGGCTGCCTGTTCGTGCTTGATGAAGCCTATTGCGATTTCACCCCCGAAGGCAGTGCGCCGCCGCTTGCACCCACCGATCCGCGCGTGATCCGGATGCGCACCTTTTCCAAGGCTTATGGCCTTGCCGGGGCGCGGGTGGGCTATGCGATCGGGGCCGCGCCGCTGATTGCCGCCTTTGACAAGATCCGCAATCATTTCGGTATCAGCCGGGTCAGCCAAGCGGGCGCGCTGGCGGCTCTGCAGGATCAGGATTACCTTGCTGAGATCCGCGCGGCGGTCAGCGTGGCGCGTGGGCGGATCACCGAAATCGCGCATAGTTCCGGGCTACACGCCCTGCCCTCAGCGGCCAATTTCGTCGCGGTGGATTGCGGTGGCGATGGCGCCTTTGCCCGCGCCGTGCTGCAGGCGCTGGAAGCACGCGATGTGTTCGTGCGGATGCCCTTCGTCGCGCCGCAAAACCGCTGTATCCGCATCTCGGCGGGCCGACCGGAAGACTTGGATCTGCTTGAACATGCCCTGCCAGAGGCGCTGGCGCCCGCCCGCGCCGCGATGAGCGAAAAGTAGAAGAAAGCTACGATTTCCCCGACTTTTCGCGCATGAAAAGTTGTAAAAGTGATACTGCCCGATCAGGCGCTGGCAATCACTTTCGCCGCCGCCGACAGCGCTCCTGGGCCATAGGGGATGTCGAGCGCGTCAAATCCCGCCTCCATTACCCCAAGCACGCCCATCAGCATATGGGCGTTGATATGGCCCATATGGCCAACCCGGAAAAAGCCGTGGCCCGCCGGATCGCCGGGCTCGGTCATGCCCAGCCCCACGCCCAGCGTGACCCCGGCCTTTTCTTCCAGCCAGCGGCGCAGCCTTGTGCCATTGTCGCCGCCTAACCGCAGCGCTGTCACCGCATGGGTGCGCTCTGCCGGGTTTGCAATGTTCATTTCCAGCGGCCCGCCCTGCCCCCAGGCCTCGAACGCCGCCCAGGCCGCCCGGGCCAGTGTCGCATGGCGCGCCCAGACCACCTCGACCCCGCCTTCCTCTTCGATCAGATCGAGCGCGGCGCGCAGGCCCAGCAGATGATGGGTGGGGGCGGTGCCGCCGAAGCGTTCGTAAAACATCTGCGGGTTCAGGCGCGGCGCCCAGTCCCAGTACCAGCTCACCGTTTCCACCTGCGCGGCTTCGGCCTTGGCATTCACAAACACAAAGCTCAGCCCCGGCGGCGTCATCAGCCCCTTCTGGCTGGCCGCCACCATCATATCGACACCCCAGGCCTCGGTTTCGAACGGGTCCACCGCCAGCGAGGCGATGCAATCGACCATGAACAGCGCCGGGTGACCCAGCGCGTCCAGCAGCGCGCGTACCCCCGGCACATCGTTTTTTACCGAGCTGGCCGTATCCACATGCACCATGATCACGGCCTTGTAGGCATGGGCGGTATCGGCCTTCAGCGCCGCTTCCACCCGCGCCAGATCCACCGGATCGCGTTTGCCGAAATCAATCACCTCGATCACGGCCCCCAGCCGCTCAAACACTACGGCCCAGCCCGCCGCGAACCGGCCGGTCGACAGCACCAGCACCTTTTCGCCGGGTCGGATCACGTTCGAGGCCGCCGCCTCCCAGGCGCCATGGCCGTTGGCGACATAGATCGCCACCTTGCCCGAGGCCCGCGCCACCCGGTTCAGATCGGGGATCAACCCCGCGACCATATCGATCAACGCGCCCTCATAGATATTGGGCGCGGCCTGATGCATGGCGTTCAGCACCCGGTCAGGCATGACCGAGGGGCCGGGAATGGCGAGATAGGTGCGGCCGTGGGCGAGTGTCATATCAGCCTCATGTATGAAACTCCCAAGCGGTAGGCCCGGGCCGCGCCAAGGTCAATTGTCCAGATGCTGCCGAACGCGGCTTCTCCTGCCGGCACCACGCCCCTATATTCACCTCACGCGACAGATGAGGGACCAATGGGCGAGACGCACAAGAATCGCACGATTTTGAAAGTCACCGGCGAGGATCGCGAGAGCTTCCTGCAAGGGCTGGTGTCAAACGATGTGGGCGGGCTGAGCAGCCTCGCCTACGCCGCGATGCTGACCCCGCAGGGCAAGTATATCGCCGATTTCTTCCTTGCCCCTCAGGGCGACGCGGTGCTGATCGACGTGGATGATGCGCTTGCCCCGGCCCTGCTCCAGAAGTTGCAGATGTACAGGCTCAGGGCGAAAGTTTCGATCGACCCCACCGAAAAATACGCCATTCGTGGGCTTGGCGCGGCACCGAACGATGCCTGGCCAGACCCGCGCGATCCGGCGCTTGGCTGGCGTGCCTACCGCGATACGCCCGGCGATGCGCCCCAGATCGATTGGGGCGCGATCCGCGTGGCCCATGCGATCCCCGAAAGTGGCATCGAGCTGACCCCAGAGACCTATATTCTCGAAGCGGGCTTTGAGCGGCTGCATGGCGTCGATTTCCGCAAGGGCTGCTATGTCGGGCAGGAAGTCACCGCCCGGATGAAGCACAAGACCGAGCTTAAGAAAGGGCTGGGCAAGGTACGGATCAAGGGCGCGGCCCCGATTGGCACCGAGATCACCGCGCAAGGAAAACCTGCCGGTGTTCTTTTCACTCAATCCGGCGAGCAGGCAATTGCCTATCTCCGCTTTGACCGGGCCTCAGGTGAAATGCAGGCCGCCGAGGCCCTGCTCTACGCCGACTTCCCGGCGTGAATCAGCACAATTGCAAAATGCGTCCGATTCGGGCATGATCTGTCCGTCATGAACGCGGGATACACCGCGAACGAACGAGGCAGACGGATGAAAAACATAGCTTGTGCGGCGCTTGCCATGGTGGCCATTTCGCTTCCGGCACAGGCCGATCTCATCGAACGCGCATGCAGCACCTCCGGGCGTGATGCAGCGAACGCACAGCTTTGCGGCTGTATTCAGGATGTCGCAAACCTGACCCTGACACCGGCAGAACAACGGCGTGCCGCCGAATTTTTCTCTGATCCGCACCAATCGCAAGTGGTGCGTCAGTCCAGCCGTCGGCAGGATGAACAATTCTGGGAACGCTACAAGGCCTTCGGTGAAACCGCCGAGGCATTTTGCACGTTCTGATTCAGGATTTCGGCCGCGCGTGCGCCTGTAGCACAGACCGCT